>CAJTSE010000051.1 GCA_910578815.1 uncultured Acetatifactor sp. | reverse complement strand
CAGCCTATCTGCTCACACAGCTCAAAAAACTCATGCGTGCCAAAGCTGTTGTCCTCCGTTACACCGCCCCAGTGGGTATTAATCATTTTTTTCCTGTTTTCTTTCGGGCCTATTCCGTCCTTCCAGTGATACTCGTCCGCAAAGCAGCCCCCCGGCCACCGAAGAACCGGAAGCTTCATCTCTTTCAGCGCCGCCACGACATCATTTCTCATGCCGTTCGTGTTAGGTATCTCGGAATTTTCCCCGACATAAAGTCCTTCGTAGATGCATCTTCCAAGATGCTCGGAAAAGTTTCCGTAAATTTCCGCATTAATGTGCCCTTTTTTATTTTTCTCATTAATATAAAGTTTTGCCATTTTACAAATGCCTCCAATTTACTTATAATCAAACACTGGTCTGCCGTTTTCCCACCTGACCTTCATCAGCATCGTGTGCCTGTTGGGATTATAGAGCGGGTCGCCCTCTATAACGCTCTCCTTGTGGGCATGATAAACCATTATATCGTTTCCCTGTTCGTCCACCGTAAACGAATTGTGTCCCGGACCGTATATCTCCAGCGCAGGATCCGACGCCAGTACCGGATGACGCTCCTTTTTCCATGATAAGGGATCGAGCAGATCCGAACCACAGTCTGCCGTGAGCATGCCCATACAATACGGTACACCCGTCTCACTTGCAGAATAAGTAAGGAATATTTTCCCATTCCTCTTGATTACCGCCGGCCCCTCGTTTACCCAGAACCCGACCCGCTCCCAGTCATAATCAGGCGTAGTCAAAAGCACCTGCACCGTTTTCAGCTTATTTGGTTTTTCCATCTCCGCAATGTACAGGTTGGATATCTGCTTTCCGACACCGACTTTCTCTGCCCATACATAATACTGTTTTCCACTGTCTTCAAAAACTGTGGCATCAAGCGAAAATGCCCTGAATGAAAACTCGTCATCATCGGCGCACTGCATCATGCCAAGCTCGTTCCATGTGCCGGTCATCGGATCCGCATCGGCACATTCCAGCACATATGGACGTATTTTCCATATATCATCCTTTTCCCCGCCTGCATAGTAGATGTACCACTTCCCCTCAAGATAATGAAGTTCCGGCGCCCAGATATTTTCGCTCATAATGCCCGATTCATGCTTTTGCCATACTGTCACTTCCTCCGCGTCCGCAATCCCCGCAAGCGTGTCCGCGCACCGGAGTATAATCCTGTCATATGCGGGCACTGATGCTGTAAAATAATACTTTCCATTCCACTGCCTGCATATGAATGGATCTGCCCTATGCAGTATCCATGGCTCATTAAATTTTAACTGTGTATCCAATCCCGCCGTCTCCTTAATCAATTCCTTTTATTTCAAAAACATATCACAGGCAGTTCCGCCGCCTGCATATTATTTTTGTAAATATTAAAACATTTTAGTTGTATCTAAATTATAATAAATTTTACAATTTTTGCAAGTCATTTTACCAGATTCTTTCCTTTTCGTTAAATTATCTATTTTTCCTTGATA
>CAJTSE010000050.1 GCA_910578815.1 uncultured Acetatifactor sp. | reverse complement strand
GCACCTTGGAGGATCTGCACCCCGTTTTTCAACGTAAATGTTTTGCCCTTGAGCACAGCATATTGTCGCGCCTTTTATGGTTAGCACGAGTAGCAAAGTCCGTATCACCTCGGGCAAATCTCCTGCCCATTCTATTGCAAAGGAGATGCTCTGTATGAAAGACCTTCTGGAAATTTCCTGCGGGCTGGATGTCCACAAAGATAAAATTGTTGCCTGTATCCTGACTGGTCCTTTGGGTAAGCCGACAAACTCTGAAATCCGGGAGTTTACCACATTAATCCCGGATATGATTGCTTTACGGGACTGGATCGTTTCTCAAAACTGCCATCATGTCGCTATGGAAAGCACAGGTATTTACTGGATGCCTATTTACGAAATACTGGAAGAAGCATTTGGCGGTGATATTACCTTGCTGGTTGTAAACGCACGCCATATGAAGAATGTCCCTGGCAAGAAAACAGACATGCGGGATTCTGAATGGATTTCCACCCTGTTACGTGCCGGGCTTTTGAATGGCAGCTTTATTCCCGAAAAAAGAATCCGGGAGTTCCGTGACTTAAACCGTTACCGTAAAAGTGTCATCCGTGATATCACATCCCAGAAAAACAGAGTTGAGAAGTTCCTGCAAAGCTCTGGCTTTCGCCTTTCCTCTTTTATTTCTGATATTTTTGGCGCTTCCGGCAGGAACATCATCCGGCATCTCACTGAGCATGGACAGATTGATCGGTCTGCTTTGGATTCCTGCTTAAAAACAAAGACAAGAAACCGTATAGATGAAATCCTCATGTCCGTAAACGGAACCCTGTCAGAACATCAAAAAGCCTTCCTGAAGATTCTTATGGACCATTATGACTCCTTAAAAGAACATCTTGCTGAAATCGAAAAGAGTCTTGAGGCGGACATGGCCCCATTTGCTTTGCAGGTGGAGCAGTTAAGCAGCATTTATGGAATCAGCACAACGGCCTCCTGCGCAATCATTGCTGAAATTGGCATTGATATGAAACCGTTCAAAACCGCGGAGCATATCTGTTCATGGGCAGGCCTGTGCCCCGGCAATAATGAAAGCGCCGGGAAACGGAAAAGCACATCTGTCACGAAAGGCAATCCTTACATAAAAAGTATGCTTTGTGAAATTGCCTGGGTAATCGCCGGAAAACGCAATACCTATCTGTCCGCCTGGTATTGGAGAATCAAACAGAAGAAAGGGGCTAAAAAAGCTATTATTGCCCTTGCAAGAAAACTTCTTGTAATTATTTACACCATGCTAAAGCAAGGCACTCTTTTCGATGAATCCTGTTTTGAAGCCAGACGTAAAAGCTGCGAACAAAAACAGCTTTCCCGATACATACGTGAATTAGAGAAGCATGGCTACCATGTGGAAGCGCAAGCCTGATTTTTTGTAATACCAATATTTCACTGACGGCAGCCATTTATATGACTGCTTTATCGTGATGCTTCCATGATTGTTGAAAACATTTGTTGTCAAGGTTCAGTTCTTGGCTACGAGTTTTATTTTCGTAGCAA
>CAJTSE010000049.1 GCA_910578815.1 uncultured Acetatifactor sp. | reverse complement strand
TTTAGGCCGCTTATAAACGATTTTTGACGCAAAATGGCAAAATTTCTGCGTAAGAAAAACACTTATGCCAATGCTGGTATAAGCACAAGGTTTCTAACGGTTAATCCTGCCGCAATGATCTCTTTGCCGTAAGCTGTTGTAAAATACTTATAAGTTCCTTGAACCCGTTCAATAATCCCATGGAGACGGAGCCGCTTAAAAATTCTGGACATGGCAGACGGACTGATATCCTTCAGGTGGCGGCGGATATCTTTTCCCTGCATTCCAAAGGTCATGTATTCGCCCCGGCTGATCACTTCCAGTACCAGCAGGTCTTTTGGGGAAAAGAAGTTCAGCCCACGGTAGGAACGGCCTTTCTCCTTAACAGCCTCTGTTGCTTTTGTAAGATTCTTGTTCCCGCCGCTGTGGTCGTCAAAGGATGATACGAATTCCAAATACCGGTAGTTGGCGGCTTTCATGATTGTGAATAACTGATACAGGCTGTAAATACTTTTTTTCAAAGGCGCTTTTTGTTCCGTGGAACTGCCGTCCCTGTGTTCCACTTTCCGTTTTACCCGAAAAGCTCCGATGTCATTGCAGGTACTTTCTATCCGTAAGACACAGCCAAATTTATCATACATTTTAATTGATACATCACCCATATGGTGTTTGATTCTCGTACCGAGAATACGCTGGTTATAGTTTGTGCCGACTTCTTTTTTACAGTTATAGGTAATGCGCTGACCCAGGAATGTAGCGATATTATCCGGCTTTACCGTAAAGATTGCCGTCCGGACAATCTCATCATAAAGGGGCTCCAGGTCACAGGCCTGTTTGAACATGATATCGGTGGCACACTCAATCTGCTGGATTGTCCATGTATATCCCAGACCAAGTGTCTCCGCAACCGGACAATAGCGTTTTGCAAAAGCATCCAGGATTTTATGGAGACCTTCCGGGTTGATCCTGTCAGATAGTTTCTGGGCAGTTTCGACATCGGAAATGTCAAGGAAGGCATTATCATGCATGTGGTAAGTGATTCCCTTTTTCCGCAGCTTATAGGCCAGAAGATTATGGCCGTTCATATAAAACTGCAGACGGAATGGAGCCCAGGTAGGAACCCGCAGGTAACACAGTCCCAGTTCTTGATCTATAAAATAAAAGTAATAATGGAGACATTTGCTTTGGTCAAATTTAAGGAATGTTTTTCCGGTTGTTTTATCGTGCCACGGTTTATAGGTATTACATTGTTCCATGGCAGAAAAAATATGGATCACCCCCTCGGACTTTCCGGTTTTCCGGATAATCTCCTGGATGCGGTCGTCTTTGCGGAAGGCACGTAGTTTACGGATGAACTCAATTTCAATGCCGTTTTCATCCGCAATACGCCGGGCATTTGCACGGACCTGTTCCGTAAGGGGCTGAGAGAAATCTGCAAAGTCAAAGATACGGATGTTGTTGGCTTTTAAATAGCTGGTCATGCCTTCGGCATAGCTCCACCCAGGTATATACCCCTGGATAATCATACGGTCATTGCAAGTGATGATGCCATTAATTTTGTCAGCATATTTATCCGTAAGTAACATGAATACGTCCTCCAATATTTTTCTCTATTGTACTTGAAATTTGGAGGAAATGCAAAAAAACTTTTCCGGTTTATCCGGGTTAGGAACTTGGAAACGAATTTTTGCGCAAAATGGCAAAATTTTAATTCCAAGCGACAGAATTGACATTGTGTTGCGTTTTTGAATGGCTATGCGGACGCCGGATGAGGGGGAAAGGGCCTGGCTTCCGGCTCCTATTCC
>CAJTSE010000048.1 GCA_910578815.1 uncultured Acetatifactor sp. | reverse complement strand
GAGGTACAATATGTTTATTTTTAATCTGACTTATATCAAGCCAATTTTGGAAGTTGAAAAAATGTTACCGGCGCATATTAGTTATTTGGAAGAAAACTACAATGCAAAAAAATTTATTTGTTCTGGAAGAAAGAATCCACGAACTGGCGGGATAATTCTTTGTAATTGTGCCACAAAGCAGGAGGCAGAACAGATTATGAAGCAAGACCCATTTTTCCGAGAAAAAATTGCCCGGTATGAAATAATTGAGTTCGTACCATCTAAATCATTGGAAGAATTTAAAGCATTTATGGAAAAAATCAAATAGTGGATTAGCTTGAAAAATGAGATTTTATGTCTAATGAAACGAAAGGAATAAGCGTTTTCATGATGAAATAATTGTGGCGAGGCTGGAAAAGATACCATTGATTAAGCAAAGACCGCCGCACTATGGTCTTCATTCGCCATATGCGGCGGTCTGTCGTATCCGCAGGCAGGTCTGACAGCAGAAACCGCTTGGAAAGCGGGGAAATCAGTCTGCAAATAAAAAGTCAAGCAGAAATTGATGAACTTTGAAAATTTTATACAGGTTGAAAAATAGGTATTACAAAAAGACCACCGCAGAACGCTGGCCTGATGAAAAAGCAATGGCATTTATTTAAGTTTTTCGCTTTCCGTAAGCGTGGAAAGATATTCTTTTACCCGCCCGTAATAAATGCGGAGAAACTTGTTGGCACCTGCAGTCATGTAGACGTAATAAGGCTTGCCCTGCGCTCGTTTCTTGTCCATGAAGGCGTAAACAGGGTCATCAATGGGTGAACGCTTGATAAGCCCGTCCATGATCTGGAAGAGGGTCCTCCGCAGACTTGGCGAACCTTTCTTTGTCGTATGTACGCTTTTCTGGATGTGCTGTCCGGAATCATTTTTTCCAGGGTCAACGCCTGCAAAGGCAGTCAGCGCGCCACGGTGTGTGAACCGTGTCACATCCCCGATCTCAGCCATAAGTTGAGGACCAAGGGTAGGACCGACACCGTTCATTGCCATGACGACAGTGTATTCCGGCAGAGAAGAAGCAGTCTCATCCATTTTCAGGCGGAGGGATTCCACGGTCTCAGAGGCGGTATTCAACATTGCCACAGCTTGCCGTATCAGTAGTTTCGTGCTGTCATCTTTTGGGAATACGGCGATCAGGTCAGAGGAGGATTGATAAATCTTCTCTGCTTTGGCCGCGCTGAAATTATAGCCCTTGCGTTTACACCAGTTCCGGTAGTGCTCCGTAAAGGTATTCAGCGTCTTGGAGCGTACACAGTCCACATGCCAGTAGGTATGGACGAAGTCCACCCATTTCTGGCTGCCGTCGTTGCGGGCAGGACTGTCAAAGAAGTTGTTTGCGCCTGGGTAGGTCTGATCCAGCAGGGCAATGAGGTTGTTCTTCATGGCGGTCTTCTGTGCCATAAAGAAGCCGAACTGACGGTTCATGGTTTTTAATTGGTTTCGTGTTTTGTCCATGCTTCCATATTGCTTGAGTTTTGCCCAGCGGTCAAGTGTGTAACGGGCGATTTTTTTGGAATCGGCCTTGTCGGTCTTGGGAGTGCGCAGGGAATCATCCCCAAAATCTTTGATGAGGATGGGATTTACGGCGCTGACAAAGATACCGGCATCAGAAAGCCATGTGGCAACCGGCTCATAGTACCTGCCGGTGTGTTCCATGCAGACTTTCGTTTCCCCGTCAAGGGCTCTGATCTGTTCAATAAGGGAATTGATTGCAGATTGTGTGTGAGGGATGTCGCGGGGCGGCATAATGACAATATCGCCCGGCCTGCGGATTGTGACAGTGCTCTTGCCTTTGGAAACATCAATACCAACAGCGTTCATAACAGATACTCCTTTGGAAAGTATTAGCAATGGTCTTTTGCCAGTTTTACTCATTGCCCATTCAATCTACTGGGTGTATCACACGAACGCCTGATGGTTCAACCTGCGTAAAACGAATGCTGCGAATGAGGGCTGGTTGGCTGACTTAAAAACGGACGTAAAGTTCCAGGAGGTTTCGGCCAGACCTATTGCCTCACTCATTCTAACAGCTTAAGCAACAAGATGGATAATTCCTTACTGGCTGTAAGGG
>CAJTSE010000047.1 GCA_910578815.1 uncultured Acetatifactor sp. | reverse complement strand
TAGAGGGGTACGTTTTATCAGGGTTCAAAAAAATCCAAAAGTTGTAAACTGGTGTTATATCATACCACAGATTGCAATAAAATGCAATAGAATAAAACGAATAAATTGACACAAAAAATGCAGGTATATCAATACCTGTAGGCACTTTTCTTAATATTCAACTGTCAAACTCCCGCGCATTAATTCGTTGAAATCCCATTTGTGTCATGGTATACTATATGAAATACTTGTAGAATAGGCAGGGGATGAATGGAGACTGCCTGCTGTCCGTTCTGCTGACATTGCAAATGAGCCTGGCTTCAAGAAGTTGAGTGTCTATAGATGCCATGTCAGTTTAGACAGATACCTGGAGCTCCTGAAAAGCAGGGGATATCTGTTGACTTGTTGAACGATAAGTAGGTATGCGATATGACAATGGCGCAGTTTTCGAGGGATGATATATTAATTTATCAGGGACGAGAAGAAGGACATGAGGAAGGCGAAATCATAGGGGTAATACGAACCTGCCAAAAGCTGGGGATATCATTGGAGAATGCGGGACGGTATGTCATGGAGGAGTTCCGGAAAAACTGGGAAGAGACGGAAGAACTCATGAGAAGGTACTGGAAATGAGACGGACAACAGCCAGTCCAGGAGTAATGAATAAAAAAATCTTGAAAAGGGAGACATGGTACAATGGAGAAGAAAGACAGGCAGATGGAAAGGCAGGAAGTCATGCCGGTGAACAGGCGGGCGAAGGATACCTTTTTCAAGACGGTATATGCATCAGAGGAACGCAGGAGGGGGCTGGCGTCCTTCCTGCTGGGGGTAGAGGGGGAGCAGATAACCACGGCCAACGTGCGGCCGGTGCTGTTTGGAAACAAGGAGAACGACCTTGCCTTTGTCTGTGATTCGATTTTCTACTTCATGGCAGAAAGCCAGGCGACGGTATGCCCGAACATCTCATACCGGTTACTGGAGTACATCACGGCGGGGCTGCGCTCGACGGTAGACAGCGAGCCACTGCTGTACGGCAGGAAACGAGTGTATTTTCCGGTACCGAAGCTGTACCTGTTGCAGACCGGCCTGGAGAGGAACGCAGGGTGCCTGCCGGGGGAGGTGCAGTATGATGTCCGCCTGAGCGATTCCTATGTACCAGTGGACAAGAAATATGGGGAATCAGCAGCAGAACCGGATTTGGAGGCGGTGGTGCATGTGTATGATTTCCGGATGACGCTGGAGGAAATGCTGGCATATATAGAACAGGACACTGTACCAGGGCGTTTCGGGGCATATGCCGGTGATATGCGTGACTATGCCCTGACGGCAAATGGGATCACATATGTGCAGCGTGCAGGGAAGGATGAAAGGTATGTGCTGCCGGGGAATGCACCAACGGTTGCAGCCTATCTGGAGCTCCTGAAAAGCAGGGGGATATTTGTTGACTTGTTGAACGATAAGGAGGTATGCGATATGACAATGGCACAGTTTTCGAGGGATGACATATTAATCTATCAGGGACGAGAAGAAGGCAGAGAGGAAGGCAGAGAAGAGGGACGGGAAGAAGGAAGACAAGAAGGTAGAAAAGAAGGCAGACAAAAGGGACGAGAGGAAGGCAGAGAGGAAGGACGAGAGGAAGGCGAAATCATAGGGACAATACGGACTTATCAAAAACTTGGGGTATCATTGGAGGATGCGAGACGGTATGTCATGGAGGAGTTCCGGAAGAGCATGGGGGAGACGGAGGAACTCATGGGAAAGTACTGGAAATGATTCAGGGAGTTCCTTGGTAGGAAAAATTGCTGACCACAGAGCCGGGGTTGTTTGGATCGGCACATTGACTGCTGGGTTTGATACGCAAATTGCTGAGTCGGATTTGCAAATTTCTCATATGTTCCGCGCTGTAATTCAGCAGAACAAAATTGTTCTGAAAGAGTTTATCTACAGATGTGGTAGTCAGATATTGTTCTTATATGAAAGCATATATTGAGTAGCGTAGCGTTCTGGAAAATATCCTATTTATGAATGAAAAAGCCAGAGAGAAAGATTTTGTCTTTGGTCTCTGGCTTTTGATTATATTACTTTATTTCAAAGATAAATTAAGTGCTTAATTAGCGTCCTAATGCGGTTTGCAATGCAGCACCATCAGCTCCGCTAAAAGAAATTGTTCCATCTGCCGCGAAAGTGATTACCCAATTCTGATACGAATTGCTCTTCATAAATTTTCCTGATGGAATATTTATTGACATCTTATCCATGGCATCTGCAATATCACCTACTGTTCCTACTGTTCCGCTTGCTGTAACCGCACCACTTGCGCTTGTAATAGTACCTGATGCTGTTGCATAAACTGGATCTGCTGAATAGGTTACAACAGCTGAAATCATCTGATCAACATTATCAATATCAGCAGATGCTCTTCCTCTTTCAACATACTTCAGGTACTGCGGTGCCAGCACACCAATCAGCACTGCCATGATGGCGATTACGATGATTAACTCCACGAGGGAGAAACCTTTGTTATCGAGTTTCTTTTCCTTTAAATTGTTCATTGGACTCACTAATCCTTTCCTCTTTTAATCCATGGTTAAGTTTTCCCACATTTGTCAAGGTTAGTTTAACGTTTGCAAAATATCCAATCATTACAGCTACAGTTGGAATGATAGTCATTTTTTAAGATATCCTGACAATTCACTGAACCACTACCGGCTAAAGCCGGTAGGTTCGGTATGCTACTAAAGCAGCCTAAAGCGTGCACGCTAAAGGTTATCTTTTTTCCTTTACTTCTTA
>CAJTSE010000046.1 GCA_910578815.1 uncultured Acetatifactor sp. | reverse complement strand
ATGGATGAAATCTCTGTGTGACTTTTGCACACGCTCTTCGAGGACGTTATACTAGCCCTACCCATTTCATCTGGTCGGCTGCTTTCAGTTCCTCGGTCACACCGGCGGCCTTCATCAGCTGCTGCATAAGAATATCCATTCGCTCATTGGCAGTCTTGTCAATCTCCAACAAATGGGGATAGAGTTTTTCCGTCAGGAGCAGGCTGGTATACAGCCCTTTCCGGTGTTCTTTCAGATAGCGGAGCCTCATGCGTCCATACCTGCCGATTGGCGTGTCCGGCTGTTCTTTTAATACCAGATTCGGGAGATAGTAATCTCCAACTTTTGTATAAGTCAGTCCATTCATGTGTATGCCTCCTTGCCTTTTCTGTGGTATGCCAGCCGCCTACATAGCGGCTCTGGCTGGCATTGGTGCTTTTTGGGGTTCTTTCTTTGGCAGGCTGCTGGCCGGGATAAACACGCCTTTTTCCATATCCTCGGCACGAATAGCGGCTTTCTTCGCCTCGATTTCAGCCTTTTTCTTTGCCTTGATTTTATCCTCGTACCGTTTCTGTGTCCCGTTGGCCTTGCGCCGGAGATATGCCTGGTGCAGCTTGTCCTTGCGTTCCTCTTTCTTCCGCAGGGCTTCCAGTTCCTCCGGCGTGAGGTTCACTTCCCCGAAGTGGGGCGGTATGTACCTCCCGACAAAATTGAAGTAAATCTCAACCTCCTGCGTGGTTTCAATGCTGCCTTTCCGGTCACGCTCATGGACAAGGATTTTCTCCACAAACTCATTCAGCATGGTGGTAGTCAGGTTGTCAAAATTCTCGTACTTGTCAACAAGGGCGATAAATTTCTCCGCTGATTTCCGGCTCTGCTCATATCCGGCGATTGCCTTTTCCAGTTCGGCAATCTCGCCGGAAAGGGATTCCTGCTCCTTTGCGTACTGTGCGTCCAGGGCGGCATATCTTGCGTCCGGCAGCTTGCCCAGCACATTGTCCTCATAAATCTTGCATATCAGTTTTTCCAGTTCCCCGGCCCGTTTCTGTGCCGCCGCCAGCCGTTTCCGCTTTCTGGTGATGTCGCTGGCCTGCTGCTCGGCCTGGGTTTCCTGAACCGCTTTGATAAACTCTGCCCGGTCATTTCTGGAATACTCCGCAATCGCCCGGAGCATATCGGAAACCAGTGTCAGGACGGCGCTTTCGTTGATTCGGTGCTGCGTGGAGCAGAGGACGCCAACCGGAACCTTGCTATATTGGGAGCAGGTATATTGTGAGATACGCTTGCCGTTGTTGGTGCGGTGGACGTACATCTTGCCGCCGCAGTCGGCGCAGTAGAGCAGGCCGGTAAGCGGGGCGGCTTCTCCCCAGCCGTCCGGGTAACGCTTCACGTTGGAGCGGATTCTCTGCACATTCTCAAAGGTTTCCGGGTCGATAATGGCGGCGTGGGTGTCCTCAAAGATTACCCATTCATTTTCGTCAACGTAGTGGCTTTTCTTGTCCTTGAAATGCTTGCGGGTCTTGAAGTTGATGGTGTGGCCTAAATACTCACGCTTTTTCAGGATATTGACGATAGTGGAAGAACCCCAGCCATAAGGGTCTTTAAACGTCTTGGATTGATTCACGCCCTCTCCGTAATGGGACAGGTGCAGGGATGGTATCTCAATCTTTTCCTGTGACAGCCGATTCGCAATCTGGTAAGGGCCATATCCCTCCAAAGTCATAGCGAATATCCGGCGCACCACATCAGCGGCTTCTTCGTCCACAATCCAGTGTTCCCGTTTTTCGTCCCACAAGTAGCCGTAAATGACCGTACCGGTCAGGTGCTTGCCGCTCATGCCTTTTGCCTTGAATACGGACTTAATCTTGCGGCTGGTATCTCTGGCGTAAAATTCATACATGATGTTCAGGAACGGGGTAAAATCATTCTCTCCGTTGGCGCTGTCCACTCCGTCATTGATGGCGATCAGCCGGACGCCTCTCTGCCGCAGGATTTCCATGACCTGGCCGACTTTGAGATAGTCACGTCCCAGGCGGCTCATGTCTTTGATGATGATTGCCTCCACATTCCCGGCCTCCACTTCCTCCATCATGGCGGTAAATCCGGGGCGGTCGAACCGGGTTCCGGAGATTCCATCGTCCGTGAAATGGGTCGGGTTGGGGAAACCGTTGCGGCGGGCGTAATCTTCCAGCATGGATTTCTGGTTGCTGATGGAATTGGATTCCCCGTTCAATTCATCGTCACGGCTCAATCTCTCGTATAATGGAGTGATTTTGGTTTTTGTCATAGCGTCTGCCTCCTTACATGAAATATGCTCTAAATGGGTTCTTCACTAACCATGAGAAAATCTCGTGATTAAGAAGTCATTTAGAGCATATATCACCATACTGAAGGATAGGTGTATTAATCCTTTCTTGTGCTCCTTCTACACAGAGTGTCATTAAATTTCCATACGGTTCCATAACCCTTGTAATGACTTGTTCATAAGTCATCATAACATTCTGAAATGAACGTTGTCGGTTTATTCTGTCTAATCTTTCACTCAATGTAACGGCAACTATATCTACATGGCAAACCCCATTTACGACATACACGGTTGCTTTCTTAACGATACCACGGAATAAAATTTCACTGTTTTCTTCACCCCTGATAATACAGATAGGTATATCCTCCATAGAGGATAATATCTGTTGCGTTTTCATACCATCTTCAAGCATCCCAGATATTCTGCATATCCCATGCTCCTGTGCTTCAATTATTATTTTTAATTTGGTAACATATTTTATTTCTATAACAGAGTCAACCTGTATGTTTCCGCTGGTCATCGCATCCATAGCCACAGTTCCTCCTGTTATGAAGTGACCTTTGTCAAGAGGAAATTTCAAAAGAAACTTTTAT
>CAJTSE010000045.1 GCA_910578815.1 uncultured Acetatifactor sp. | reverse complement strand
GTAAGATAACGCCCTCTGCAAAAAAGGTTACGTTATCTTACCTCAACAAAATTTGCGCCAGAATAGCCATCATCAATGTAGATGTCATAGATCCTCAGATCTTCATGGCTCTGAACATATGACCTTAAAATGTCCCTTTGGCTCCCAATACTATTGCTCTCTGTTTTTTTACCGCCATCAATGTCTGCGTCGTCCTTAGAAAGCCGCAGATATAGGGCAGTCTCATAAATATTCCTGCTGCTCATTTGCATCACTCCTGACTTTATATTCGCTAATAAGAAGTCACACAAATATTGTGCTAAAGTCAGGAACCGCTTTTTCAATCCTGCCTCTAGAATACCATAACTTTCCGTATTTGTCGAATCCTTTTTAATATTTCAGTTCCGCAATCTGCTTTAGATACTGTTTCAAGGCATCTGTTGCGGAATAATTCTCCATGCTGAAATGTACCCTTACCACATATCCCTCATTTAAGTGGGTTGACAAATCGCCCTCCTTGCCAGAGATATATTTTCTCAACTTTTTCTCTATGGGCTGCATTTTATCAATCTGAATTGTGTCAATATCCGGCAATTCTTCCCTTTTCACTTCCATAATATCTGTGCTCTGGATATTTGCGCTCTGCACAGTCCCCACACCCTGCGATTTTTCCATGAAAACTGACCTCTTCCTTCCTCTCTGCATTCTATGCCGGGCAGGGATTGTCCCATACCCGGCAAAGCCCGTTTTTCCTGTCACTCCATTGCCCTCATACACTCCCCTGTCCTGACAAGTACAGCTCCGGCCAGTAGAAACGCAGTAAACGGGGCGCCTGTTACAGCGCCGCCATGGTCAAAACAATCTTCATTTTTATACCCCATGCCCGCCTCGGCGGGCACTAATTTCAATATTGGGAAGTTTACTTTCAAAATTGCTCCTGCTCCTTATCCATAAAGTAGCTGTCCGCCTTCTTCCTCATGATAAAATCCGCCACGTCCCCAAGCCTGCCCGTCACCGGCATGGACGGCAGCGTATTCAGTATCTCCGTCCTGTAACGCCCCCGCAGGGATGCCCTGCTGTCCAGAATAGAAAATACCGCCGTATCTTCCTCCCTGCGGATGCCGCGGCCAAACCACTGCCTGAGTTTGATCAGCATTTCCGGGAGGATGATGTCCCTGCGGTATGAATCAAAATCCTCATATTGCGTTCTCTGGTATTCCATAACCGGATCCGGCACCGGAAAAGGCAGTTTGACAATGATCAGGCAGGAAAGAATGTCCCCGGCCAGGTCAATCCCCTCCCCTGCGCTGTCGCTGGCAAACAGTACGCCGTTGCCGCTCCTGCGGAAACTCCTGATCGCATCCAGCCTGCCCCTGCCCATAAGGAACAGCGGATAAGCGGTAAGCCGGTCCTTCAGCCCGTAATAAGCTCTCTCCATAAGCCAGTAGGATGTAAAAAGAATGAGGGTATGCCCATGGGCCGCCGATATGATCCGCAGGATCTCTTCCATGACCGCCCGGATATACCTCTCATCTCTGATATTGGGAAACGGCATCCGCTCCGGTATGTAAATAAGCCCGTTGTTCTGAAAGTCAAAGGGCGACGGCTTGCTGGTCTCCAAAATCCTTGCCGCCGCTGCGGAGGCAAGCCCGTTCATCTTCTTAAAATGGGTAAAATCCTCCCTGACAGCGCCTTTTCAGCCCTTGGGCCCGCATTTCCTGTCCCCCGTTTTTCTGGTAAACAAAAGGGATGCGTTCTAATGCCTCCGCCATATGTTTCATATATCTTCTTTCTGCCGGACCAACCGCAATCTCCGTCCTGTTCTCTTCCCTGATATGGCTGCCAGAAAGCTCTCCCGCCAGCCTGTCAAATATCTGCCGGCTGTATTCCCTGGTCCTGCCCTGTAACACCGCCAGTTCATCCATCCCAGTCATTCTCACGTTGCCTGCGCTCAGCTTCACGATCCGCTCCGCCTCCTGCTCATCCCATACTGTGCAGTACATCTGTCTGGCGGCATCCAGCAGTTTGTGAGCCTCGTCCAGCACTATGGCCCCATATGCCGGGAAAAGCGGCCTTTTCCCCTGCTTCCGCCCGATCAAATCAGCCAGCACATAATTGTGGTTAGTAATCTGAAAGTCAAATTTTTCCGTCATGCACCGTTTCTGGAAATTCATAAATCTGCATAAAACCAGACAAGGACATGACCTGCTGCAGCGCAGCACATTGATCCTGGCTTTCACATAGGGCGTCAGCGCCGTATTGTCCAGATCAATCCGGCTGTCCTCCAGTCCCTGCAGCTTTGCCAATTCCGAGAGCAGTCCGGCATCTATTTCTCTGTTCAAATTTTGAATGGACGCCTCATATATACCCAGTCTGGAATCACAGACATAATGCTTTTTCCCTTTTCTCACCACAAAGGATAATGGCCTGTCTATCACATGATGCTCCATCAGGATCCCGGATATTTGCGGAATATATTCTTCTGTCAATGCTTTCTGCAGCGCTATGGTGGAGGTGGAAATCACTGCCGGCTCTTTTTTGCCGGAATACAGGCTATAAACTGCCAGAGCAAGGATATAGGCGTGGGTCTTTCCTGTCCCCACCTCCGCCTCGCACAAAGCCAACCTGTTCTCCTGCAGCGCCCGCAGCATTTCCAATGAAAGCTCCTTCTGCCTTATCCGCAGCGTCATTCCATGTCTGGGTAAAATCTCATCAAATAAAAAAATCAACAATTCTTCTGCACTTCTTTCCATCGTTTACGCCTCCTGAGTATTGTTAAGTGCCTTAGGGCAGCACAGGAATGAGCTGGAAGGCTCCTGTATGGCTTTTTACTAACAAAAATAACTGCCATCCAGCCCATGGTTTCTACTGCCCTGTCAGATGAAATGACGTTCTATTTCAGGAAATATCATTTCATCTCTAAATGTGTCAGGCATCCTGCCGGTAAGCAGGCATCATAAAAGCCGCCCACATTCTCTCTCAAACATGGGTGTGCATTTTCCCGCCGCTCTTGCGGGCCACTGCCGTGGAAGTATCATTATCTCCGGTCGGTTTCATCGCATCCCGCCCCACCACGGGCAGTACAGCCACGGATATTTATCGCACGGCGTATCCTGGCTGGTGCTTTCCGGCTCTCCGGCCGACCGGATATGTGTCTGACACACAAATATGAAGTTGTCAAAGTGCAGTAAATCAGGTGGTGTTAGTATATAAGTGTGGACAGAAAAAGTTGAACAATCTATACTAT
>CAJTSE010000044.1 GCA_910578815.1 uncultured Acetatifactor sp. | reverse complement strand
GTAAGCGGCAAATAATCGGCGTCTATAAAAGGAGCGCAGCCTATGATATCGTACAGTTAGAGCACCTTGATAATCAAATAGTCGCAAAAGTACCATCGTATCTGAGATTTTTGTTTCTTTTGAGACTTCGATACAGAACATTAGCCCACAAGCAGCTGCTTCCGGGCTCCATGCTCATTATGCAGTTAGACCATTGCCCTCTGGCATTCCCGCGCTTCGGTCTTTTTTCCGGGGTGTCCTTGGACGCTCTGGCTCTGGAAACAGCTGTCCATACAATGACTGACGCTGCTGCTGTTTCTTCTCTTCATATGTCCTGTAGGCTTCTGACCAGGGCACCATATCAGCCATGAAATCTTTATCGCCTCCCATTCGGCGCAGTGGTATCTGCTCAAACAGGTACTGGAGATAGATGAGGATATTCGCCTGGTTTGCTTTCGCCGTTTCTACTATAGAATACATGATAGCATTTACCTTTGCTCCATGAATGGTATCCGCAAACAGCCAGTTGGCCCGGCCAACCGAGTAGCTGCGGATGATCCGTTCCACATGCCCGTTATCACAGGGAATGTTTCCGTCCGTGAGGAACCGACGCAGATTTTTCTCCTGGTTGAGGGCATAAGTAATGGCCTTTTTCATCCTGTCTGAGAATACATTGTCCGATCCTTCCAGGAAATGGATATATTCAAAGAAGGCATTCACTTTGGGCGCAACGTTCCCTTCCCTGGCAATGGTCCGTCCGTCTGCAGTTAATTCCTTCAGTTTCTTCTCTTCCTGGTAGATCCCGCGGATCAGCAGGAGCGCCCTGGTCTCTGGAAGTGCCGCAAGCTCATCGTCACTCATGGCAGCGACATTCTGTACAAAAAACGCTTCCGCAAAATACCGCCGGCAATGCATGAAGCAGCCGGTTGTAAGGATCTCCCCGCCGCTTTCCTCTTCCAGTACCCGGTAAGAAATATAGGCGTCACAAGTGATATAGCCAAGGAACTCCCGGAAAAAATGACGCAGATGGTCCGTCCCCCGTGTTTCTTCATAGCAGAAGATAATGACAGGGGGACAGTCTGTCAGTTCGCTGCTGGTATGGACCCAGAGAAAGCTCTTATGTCCGGGACCGTACCCATCTTTATTTACCTGGATATAGGTTTCATCGCACTGGGTATACCTGTAACCCACAAGCAGCTGCGTCATGAATTCATAGACCTCTTCACAGATTTCCGGTACAAGCGTGCCTGCCCAGTTTATGATGGTCTGTTTGTTCAGGGCGATGCCCTGCATCTGGTAATCCCGCGCCTGTCTGTAAAAAGGCAGGCCCAGTGCAAACTTCCTGTAAAGGATGTCTGCCATGATGGTGCAGGATACGGCGCTTTTATCGATCAGAGGGTTCATGTATGGGATGGTAAACAGGTCATGTTCCAGGCCTGCAGAAATAACAGGTGTATAAACCACCTGTGTATAGTAAGGCGTGTCCAGTTTCATGAGTTGTCTGTGCTGGTGCCAGTGGGCGATTCTCCAGTTGTGTTCGCCGTACTGTTCATTCAGTGCGTCCACATCCAGGTCATATAGGATCTGCCGCGGCAGTTTCTCAAGGGAATCTGTCAGGCTGGGGTTCTTTTTTGTACGCCCGCTCCTGGTGGTCTGTCCGCCCTTATGGCTTTCCAAATCAATCGCCCGGGCTCTGCGGTCCTTCGCAGGGCCGGTATCCTCCGCCGTGCTCTCATCTTCCAGTTCTTCCCCCGGATTGTCCAAAGCATCAAGCAGGGCGGGGAAACCTTCTGTTTTGCGGCCGAAGATGGATTTTGTCTTCAGGACGTTTTTCTCGATTTCTTTTTCCAGGAGTTTCTTTAATTCCTCGTTTTCACGGACAATGGCAGCATATTTTTCGTTTAATTCAGAAAACTGGATGTGCGCCTCAGTGCTGATCCTTTCGTTTTCAAGCTGGATCATCCTCAGCCGGGACAGTTCATCATAAAGGGAGACAGCAAGGGAGAGCAGGGTATCTGTGTCGAATTGTCTGATCTGATCAATAAAAATATCCCTGTCTGCCCTCATGGTATTCCCTCCCGATATGATTCAGTCTGAAAGCCTCTGGCACAACGTCTCCAGTGCTTTCAGAACTTCCTGCTTTTCCTTGATCAATGCCCGGTTCTCTGCTTTCAGCAGACGGATCTGCTCATCTTTTTCGGCGATGACCCGGATGTGCTCTGTGATTGGTTCCGGGGAATCGTTTTCTTCCTGCTTTCTGCCGGAACTCTTCTTCCTCCCGCTTTTTCCGGTAGGGATGATCTCGCCGGTTTCCTCGTCCAGTTTCCCAATCAGCTTCCTGCGGGACCTGGGCTGCTTCTTTTCCTTGTCCCAATACGACTCTGATTCATAGACATAGGTCGTACCGCTTCTTTTGTCTTTGAGCTTTACTAATGACATTGGGAATCCCTCCTTTTTAGTTTTAATTATAAAGCATACCTATTTAAATATCAATACAGTAGTTGCGAATTGTTTGTAAAATATACCTATTTGTATATGAAATAAAGGCATGAGAATTCCCCATGCCATCACTTTCTTTTCCGTCTGCTTTTGGGGTTGTTTACAGGAGGGAGCCGTTTGGGTCCAATAGAGGGATCAATGGAAAAACCGTCCATCAGCCTTTTAAATTCCTCTGTGGTAATGCTTCTGGCTTCCTGTGCTGTTCCTGGCCACTGGAAGCATCCGTCTGCCAGCCGGATATACAAAAGAATGAATCTGTCCCCGGTCCAAAGGAGTCCCTTGAGCCGGTCGCGTCTGGTGCCACAGAACAAGAATAAGGTATCTTTTTCTAATGGGTTCAGGCCATACTTTAACCTCACCATGGCGGCCAGTCCGTCAATCCCTTTGCGGAGATCGGATCTGCCTGTTGCCAGAATGAGCTTTGAGAAGGTAAAACCATTTTCAGTCAGCATATTTTAACACCCTCAATACCACGGAAAGTTGTTTTTCATCTACACCATCATTGAAATCTATGGTGAAGCCCCCGCACCGGATGCTGATGGAAGGGCGGGTACCGCAGGTCTGGACTGTTTCCTCACACCGTTGTCCTGACATTTGCGCAGGGAAATCCTGTGTAGAGGGAAGTTCAACAAAATACACTTCATTATTAGATGGGATAGATGATGGGTGCTGTGAGGGCTGAGCCTCACATTGATCAAGGAGGTACTTCCTGACCCGTTTCTGCCACCGAAAGAAGGACGTGCGGTTAATGCCATGCATAACACACCATTCCTTCTTGCTCATCCCACTTTTTGCCTGCTCTTCAATCACAGGAATCCATTTCTTTATACGTAGTTCCATTACTCTTGGATCCATAACAAAAGCCTCCTGTCTGATAGTATTTTAGAACAATACTACCAGAATAGGAGACTAATTATAAGACGCCGATTATTTGCCGCTTAC
>CAJTSE010000043.1 GCA_910578815.1 uncultured Acetatifactor sp. | reverse complement strand
AAATCAAATGGCTCTCAAGCGATAAAACGGTGGCTCCGAAGCGTTAGAATATTCAGGGCGGCGCACGGCCCCTGAACGGCGGCTGATGCCTACAGCCGAAAGCGCAAAAAAAGCGCACCCGAAGAATTCCAGGTGCGCCTGTCATAAAAACATTGTATTCTTTTGTGATTTGTTGGGAAAAGAGATAGAAATGTGTCGAATAAAAAAATTCCGCAGTCCCCCTTGAGGCTGCTGTATATACAGAAAAAATATGATATTCGGCCATGGGTGCAGGGAGCCAGCTCCCTGCTCGTGCCATGCCCGCTTCCTCCGAGGCACTATCTTTCCACGCCTCATAGGACTCTTCTGTAACACTCATTGTGAATTCTTCGTTTCCTGACTTGATCCTGATGATTTTTTCAGACATAAAAGCGTTCCTTTCTTTACGCCTTCGTAAAGCCAGAAACGCTTCTATTTTTGATATGAAATTGATTTAAAACGGAAAAATGGCCGGAGTAAGCTAAGGCTCATTGTCTCTAGCTTCACTCCGGCCATTCGTGACTCGATGTCCCCTGGTCCCACTCGCTCGGTAGTAAGTTTTATTTAACTGTCTCCGTGACCTGTAGTAGCCATTCCAATTTGACTATCCTCCCGCACTCCGGGCATTTCACCTTTAAGACTACACGCCCTCCCGCGGTGGCAATTAAATCGCAGATCCGTCCTTTGCAAGCGGGACATTTGACCATACACATACCGTATACCTCCCACAGCCTGTTTTGGATGACAAAGCCATGTTATGCATCCTGCATAAAATGTCCCATCGGTGGAAATTTCCATAAATTTCCATTGCCTGTTACCAGTATGACCCGGAATGCCGCCCCTTAATCACGGAATGCATAAAAAAACAGCAGAATCATCTCCGCCGTTTCTTCCTCTCATATATGCCAGCCTCTATCCCTTCCGGGCCGAAGTGCAGCCTTACCAGTTTTCCGCAGTGCTGGCATTTGATCTCAAGGACCGTCCACTCCGTCTCTGTTCCCTCATCATCCAAAATGCGCCTCCTGCATTTGGGGTTGGGGCATCTGATCACTTCCATCTGCCGCCTCCTCCTTTACTCCACTCCGGCCAGTGACCGGCCTTATTTTCCGCCTCCCCGTACTAATATGTAACAAGGGAACCAGACAAATGACAACTACGCTCTGCTCGGTTCCCTTTTATCGTTTGTATATTGTTAATTTTCTTCGTGTGGTGCTTCCCTCTACCCACTGTACCGTATTGCCAATTTGCATCTCAGGATTTATTTTGAAGTTAATGCTATAGAAACAGGGTAAGTATAGCTGACTTGATGGATTCAAATCTCTTTCCCACAATGAGCGCAGTATTTGCCATTTGACAATCGTATTTTTCCACAATGCGGACACCTATTGCTAAATGCCCTATAGATATTGCATCCGCAACTAATCAAAAGAAAAATAAATGCTATGCAGCCTTCTGCCACAATGTCATAATTGCCATCAAATATTTTTATTCCCATGACACATATAGCAATGCAAAGAGCAATATATGATAAAACTAATCCCCAAGTCACAACCTTTTTCATTTATAGCACCTCTCCATATTTTCTTCCTGTTCCCCAATCTAACAAAACTAGAGAAAACGACACACTGCTCTTACTATGCCCTCGCGTCAAAGCCGCCCCGCACTTCCACAATTCCGGCATTTATCTCCTGCCTTGCCGCCCGGAACGCATCATAGTAGGCAGCCTTCAAAGCACCGTGTACCTGCGTCTCCGCCTTCGACTCCTTCTCATGCCAGCCCACGCCCGCCGTGTAGGTCAGTACCTCATCACCGTTCCCGTCATACACATGGACGGCGGAGCCCGTCCCCTCGGACTGGAACTTAGCTTCATACGGCTCCCCGAACAGGAGGCACAGCCACCGCCTGTCAGCCTCCCGTATCGTTTTCATGTCCGCCATTTCCTGACTGACCTTCCCCATCAGCGCCGCCCTGTCCGGCGCGACTTTGGCGACCTCGCTTTTCCGCAGGGCGAGGAACTTATTCCCCATATAGACGCCCTGCGCCGCATCCTCCCTGGCGTATCCGGCTATCTGCTCCCGGAGGGAGTCAGACAGCTTCCATTCCTTCTTGGATGATGGCTTTGGGATGCCCGCATGATGGCTTTTTGCTACTCCTGTTATATCCATTTCAATCGCCTCTCTCTGTTTTGCCGGAACGCCGGGGATGCCTGCCCTGCCTTGTCAGGCTGTAGCTTATCGGGGATATACAGCCGATGGAATTTATTTCTTGTTCATGAAATCCCAATACGCCTGCATACTGTACTGGTAATATGCCGCAGCTTTTTTCTGGCTCAACAGCTTCATGTCACTGATTTGTTTCTGGAACATATCCATGAAATTTGTCCTATCGTGCAATCCCATCATTCCCGTTTCAGGCGGTAATGATGTAAGCCCTCCATTCTTATCTACACCCATATAGGATTCCAATGCTGTCATTTCCACTAATGAAGCATTCCGGGGATTTATTTTGTTGATATGTATGGTCTGCTCGAATTCATCCCCATTCTCATCAACACCTTTTGCAATCACAGTCGGATCATCCTCTGTTGAGCCTTCCGCATATTTGATGTAGAAAGACAGCCCTGTCCCGTTACCGCCAGAGTACAGCATATCATCCGTTTTCATATAGACAATAGATGTATGTGGCTTTGCGCTTGCCACATTGTTTATCTGTTCTGCAAAATTCTTTCTTACAGTATTCTGCTGTGTTTTTCTTGCTCCCTGCCATGCCGGATATCCTGTTGTTCCTATTCCATTTACGCTCATTTTTCAAATCCTCCATTGTCATCAATTATTTTAACGGCAGCCCCTCAGTCGTTCAGAGCCGCCTCTGCTCCCTCATGATAAGTCCGAGCAGTTCATTACCTCCATGCAGACATACCGCCTAACTTCCCCGGTCAAATCTCATACTGACATTCACCTCCTTCCAAATTATCCCCGGCAGGGGCGCATGGTTTTTGCGCCTCTGCGGAATAGGGTGTAAAGATTATATCTTCATATCCAGCCCTTTTGCCTCGCCTGATACCATTGCCGTGATGCTCTCATCCGCAAAAATTTCATCCAGTACATCAGACGGAATCGGCTTTCCATTCGTCCAGCCCGGCACTTTTTCCTTAACCGCAGCAGTTACTGCGTGTGCAAGGTCTAAATGAAGCTGGCTCAGCGTCCATGTGGCTGGAGAACGATCACTTGCTTTCAGCGTTTTCACATAAGAATGTATCTTGTCATAATACGCATCTGTTTCAGCAGTACTATCGCCAGACATTCCGCCATATTTATAAAATTCCTTCTTCACATCTTCAAAGACGTGCTGCTTCATTTCATCCGATACGTTAATGACCCTTTTCCAATCTGTCCTGCCTGTTATCCTCATGCCTTCTACGCCATAAGAATTTTTCCTGCGCCCGGAGAGCAGGTCTGCTATTGCTTTTTCATTTCCCTTGCTTACATTCCCCTGTTTCCCTGCAAACGGAAAACTTTTATTTGATAAGAACTGCCAGATTCCCTGATTGTTATTTCCTATACGCATGATAAAATTCCTCCTTCTATATGGTCAGATCCAACTGTGCGCCCTTGCCTTCTTCCTGCACTTTTACAGGTTGGCTTGTTCCCGCC
Source organism: uncultured Acetatifactor sp. (assembly GCA_910578815.1). Taxonomy (GTDB): domain Bacteria; phylum Bacillota; class Clostridia; order Lachnospirales; family Lachnospiraceae; genus Acetatifactor. The sequence goes on along the minus strand of CAJTSE010000043.1, from coordinate 40 downwards.
TTTATCTGTTCCATCAGTTTTTCCACGGATTCAGCCTTTG
>CAJTSE010000042.1 GCA_910578815.1 uncultured Acetatifactor sp. | reverse complement strand
TGCATTCTGCGGAGCGCAGCGTCCACAGATGCGTTTTAGAGCGGCCGCCTTGCGGAGCAAAACGGCCACCCGTTTAATGCAGGTTATCTCCTGTTGATCATAACTGTGTAATGTTTGGTTGCTCTTTTAAGTATGGAGTTTGCCGATATCTCATCGTTCATGATCATTGGCTTCCAGTTCTCCGGCGCCCTCTGAGAACAGATGATGGTGCTTTTCTTTTTCTCCGATCTTCCTTCCAGCAGTGCAAACAGGATCTTGATTTCTGCTTCATCTACGATTGTGTGGAGAAGAAAGTCATCAAGTATCAAAAGATCCTGTTTAAGCAGTCCGGACAGTTTCCGACTATACTTACCATAATCAAGCTGTTTCTGTGACGAAAGGTTTTCAAGCAGTTCCTCACAGTGGAAATATCCCACCCGGTAATCCGTACATGCTTTTATGCCGATTGCTTTTGCCAGATACGTCTTGCCAGTATCGGACGCTCCGAGTATACAAATGTTAAACCCCTTTGGAATAAAATCCAGTGTGGAGAGCATCTGCGGAATCCCGGAAGGTAAGTATTCCCTTTCCTGGGAATCCGTACAATTCCCGATTTCTGCCGGGCATCCTATGAGTTTTGCCGAGCGGAGGCGGTTATTTATCCGTTTACTGATCTTATCCTTGTATTCGGGAGATATAAGCTCCGAAATCAGCGTAAGGCGGTCCATCTCAAGGAATCCGGGGGCAGCATAGAGTTTATCCAGTTCAGCCGCCATATTTGGCAGCCCCATTTCGTTTAATTCATCCACGAGCATATTCAGAAGGCTGTTTCCAGTGAGCATTACCGGTCACCTCCCCTCTGCCTGTCTGCCAGCTCCCTGCTGCGGGACAAAAGTTTGTTTATATCTGCCGAATCAGGGCTCATCGCGTATCCGCCCTTTTCTTCAGGGGCAGTGCTGCATTTTCGGACTTCTGCTCCCATCTCATCCGCAACTGCGGGAATGGTGTTTTTTATGAACGTATATGTGGTTTTCCCACAGTCAATGGCACGACGGCAGCACTCCTCCAGTACAGGCTTCCCATATTTCCCGCCGAAGTTGAGTACGCCAAGGCACATACGGTAGGTCTGGACTTCATATTTACGGCACTTGAGGATGTTCTGGATAACCGCCTCGGTCGATGTGCCCACAAGCCTTGCCTTATTGATAAAAAATGCTGCATTCCACTGTCCGTATCCCTGATAGCTGGCGGGGAGATGGTGGGGATTCGTAGACCATTTTCCCTTGTACTCTGCACGGGGCCACTCGCACAGGAATTCACCCTGTTTACTGTAAATTCGTACAATGGCTGCTGTCGCCTTTATGAGAACTTCTTTGTGCACATATGCTTTATTTACGCTATAATAAGCATTATCAAAGCGGACATGGAAATCGCTTGATACTTTTGCCATTCGTCTCTCCGTGTACTCGTAATGCACGGAGGGCAGCGGCATCAATTCCAGTCTTTCTTCTTCCCAATAGAAGTATCTGTTGTGTTCCTTTTTCTTAAAAGGCTCCCGGTTTAACTGTTCGAGGAAGACCCATAGATCCTGATTGAACTGTTCCAGAGAGAAATACTGCCGCTCCTCCATCTCGTGGAAAAATCCCTTTTCAAGGATGCCCACGGCGTTTTCCACAGAACTCTTATACTTTGGCTTACGAACCTTCGCAGGCAAGATAACCGTCTGGTTATGTTCCGCCCATTCGGCATAATCTTTATTCAGTTCTGGTGCGATCCAATCCCTGTTTGCTATGACGGCCTGCCTGCAGTTATCGCAGACCACAAGCGCAGGCACTCCGCCAAAGTAGTCCAGGGCATGGTTATTTACATCGATCCACTGGGGCTCTTTTACCGAAAGCATTCCCTCTGCGTATATGTACTGTGAATAGGGCAGAATGGCAACAAATACCACGACGGTATAGATTTCACCGGTTAACGGATCGGTAATCTCAAATGTTTTGCCGGCAAAGTCAACCTCCATCTTTTCCCCAATGACGGCATCGAAGTGTAAGGTTTCGGCATTTTCGGCACACCATTCAGAGTAATGTTCGCAGAACTGGCGGTATTGATAATAACGCCTGCCAGTTTCCTCGCACTTCTTTTTGTACCTGTTCCAGAGGAACACCAAAGTCATGTTCTTTCTGGTGGAAAGCTGCCTGTTCACATCCCCGTAATCAGGATACTCAATGTTGGGATTTCGACCATTGTTTCCTGGCGGATTTCCATACACTAACTCAGCTATTCCATAGTTGGTGATGCCGTTCGGGAGCGGGTAGCTGATGCTGTCACACTCCTCAAATGCTTTCAGGAATTCATTGACTCCTGACTTGCTTGCACCAATCTGTCTGGCAATCTCTCTGCCAGACAGATTCAGCGCATAGCGTTTGATAATGATTGTTTTGTAGTCAAGCATTCATTATCCTCCTTCAAATGAGTTTATTTACCTCTTTATGAGGCATAGACCCATTATGAGAGGATTCGGCTTACAAAGGCAACGGCCTGTGGCCGATCAGCTTCGCATTGCGGCCGTTTTGCTCCGCAAAATCGGCCGTTGGATGCCGCAATATGCAATCTCAATATTTCCGTACCATAGTCTAATAAAAAGTGCTATAATATTCACAAATCATCCCAAGCCAAAATATATAAAATATGCTAATGCAAACATAAATCCCAGCTATACCCAGGCATCCCATCGCCCTGTTTCCTCACTCGGACGTAAAAGGGGCGATGGGATGCCGTCCTGGTGTATCAATGCATTTTGCATACCATATTTATACATTTTGGCTCATACAACATTTTTCAGGAGGTACAAAGATATGATTATTTGTGCAAGCCATCTTATGACAGGCGACGGAAAGACAGTTCTTGAGGACAAGGCTGTCCTGACAGGAGCAGACGGAAAGATTAAGAAAATCGGCCCAAAGGAGGAGCTGACTGCCGAATTCCCCGAGGAGGAGGTAAAGGATTACGGCGATGCCACCATCCTGCCGGGGCTTTGCGACATGCACGCCCATCTGGGATATTACTATTCCCAGCCCGACAGCTTTAACTACGGGCCGCAGCTTATTATGCTCTATGCGCTGCAGCACGCTCAGGCAGCTTTTGAGCGGGGCATTACGTCAGTGCGGGATATGTGCTCTGCCCGCGGGGTCTGCAAGAACTTAAAGCTGGCGGCGGAGAAGGGATTTGTGACAGTGCCGAGGATTACCCACACGGACGCGGGGATGTGCATGACCGGCGGCCATGCGTGGGATGAGGCGGCGGAAGTGGACGGGCCGTGGGAGATCCGGAAGGAAATCCGCAGGCAGGTGCGCGACGGGGCGGACTGGGTGAAGATTCTCACGACGCACCGCTCCCACATCCCGGAGTTTACCCAGGAGGAGCTTGACGCGGCGGTGGATGAGTGCCACAGGAGAGGCATCAAGTGCGGCGTCCACGCGGGAACGAATCCGGGCATCCAGATGTGCATCGACGCAGGGTTTGACACCATTGAGCATGCGACCTTCATGACCGTTGACCACGCAAAGCAGATGGCGGAGAAGGGAATTGCCTGGACGCCGACCATTATGGCGTACACGCTGTTATATGACATTTGCAGGGAGAAAATGGAAAGCCATGCAGGCGCGCCGGTGAATGACCCGGTGATGCAGAAAGAGATTAACGATTATCAGTATTTTGAGCCGGCGTACAAGGCTTACCGGGATAATTTCAAGGCCTTTTACGATACCGGCGTGACGGTTATCGCCGGAACGGACATGGTGCTGTACCAGTCGCCGTTCCTGCCGCTGAACCGGGAACTTCAGTATATGGTAGAGTACGGCATCACTCCGGTACAGGCTATCCAGACTGCTACATCCAACCCGGCGAAGGTGCTTGGCGCCGAGGCGGAGAGAGGGCTGATAAAAGAAGGGCTTGACGCGGATATTTTAGTTGTGGGCGGCGACCTGAGCAAAGATATCAAGTGCTTAAATGACGTAAAGCTTGTGACCATGGGCGGAAAACGTGTGTTTGAGGACGGGGTCCGGTATGTCGGAACCAGCAATATGTTTATGTAAAAATAAGCTGCCGGGATTGGCCGGCAGCTCTTTTCAAAATTTTTATTCCATTAAAAGCGGAGGCTTTTGATAAAGCTTTCG
>CAJTSE010000041.1 GCA_910578815.1 uncultured Acetatifactor sp. | reverse complement strand
GCTATATCCACTGATGTGTTTATCCCGTCCGCCTCCTTTCTTGAATCACATTATAGCAACTGGCGCGGAAAAGAAAAGTACTGTCTTTTTTCGTTTATAGTGCGAAAATTGATACCAGTATCAAAAAGTATAGTACCTTGCACTTATAGAAAAAATATCGTATAATGCTGCCAAAAGGAGGGAACCACATGAGCAACATGAAAGCACCGCTGCCCCAATGCGCGGCTATGGTCAGGGTACAGAACATCTTAAGCGGGAAATGGAAGATAACGATATTATGGTACATCGCGGAATATGAGGTGCAGCGGTTCGGGGAGCTGAGGCGGAGGCTTGGGGACATCACGCAGTCCACCCTTACCAAGCAGCTCCGCGAACTGGAACAGGACGGCTTCATCTCCCGCTATATCTATCAGGAAGTGCCGCCGAAGGTGGAGTATTCCCTGACTGACCTGGGGAAAAGTTTTATACCAATCTTAAAAGACATGAAGAAATGGAGCGACACGCATCTTATGTAGGCTGAACTACAAAAAGGGCCTGCGCTGCAATGCCATGCCAGCACAGGCTTTCATTCTGCCTTTAGATAATAGACAGGCGGCTTCCGGTTTAAGACCCGTTCTCATCTTCTTCTATCCAGACTATACTGTCGGTTTTGGAATCTCACCCTGCCCTGCAGATGCCAGTATTAAGTTGTAAAAAACTGTCTATACCGTTTCGTAAGAAACCAGTTCTTCCACCGGGATTCTGGTCTGTGAGTGGCGCTCCGGGTCTGCCGCTTCCTCGTCCGAATACCCGACTGCAAGGATATTGACCGGCTCCAGATTTTCAGGAAGTCCAAACTCCCTGCTGATAACATCCGGCTTGAAATAGCAAATCCACACGGAGCCGAGCCCTAATTCCGTTGCCTGCAGCATCATGTGGTCTGTCAGTATGGAGGCGTCTATATCGGCGGTCTGCTTCTTATCAAACGGGCGCACCCATGCCTTTCCGTGGTCGGCGCAGACGATGACCGCCAGCGGCGCTCCGTAAAGGTTCGCCCCTTTCCCGATCTTCGCAAGCCCCTCACTGCTCTGCACAACAATCAGCCGGACGGGCTGGAGGTTGGCCGCAGTCGGCGCAACGTGGGCGGCCTCCAGTATCTTTTTCAGCTTTTCCTCCTCCACCTTTCTGTCCTTATAGCCCCGGACGGAAGAACGCTTCTTTGCAATTTTGATAAAATCCATAGTGGCAAATCCTCTCTTTCTATTGTATACTGAACGTGTTGGTCAACCGTTGACCTAAATTTTAGCAGGATACAGAAATTCTGCAAGAATGCACTTTTTGGGTAGATACTTCCCATAAGGGTAGCTATAAAAAGGAGAGGATACAGATAATGGAATATTCAAAAGACCAGTTTAACTGCCCGGTGGAGGCCACGCTGTTTTTGATCGGCGGGAAATACAAGCCCCTCATCCTCTGGTACCTGATAGAAAAACCGCTCCACTACATGGAGCTGCAGCGCATAATCCCGAAAGCGACACCCAAAATGCTGTCGCAGCAGTTACATGATTTGGAAGAATGCGGGATGCTACACCGGGAAGTCATCCCGGACAAGCCGCCTCGGACACTGTACTCCCTCACCCCATTTGGCAGGAGCATTATCCCGGTGCTGGATGCCATGTGCGATTGGGGCGCAGGCTTTTTGGACGGGCTGGACATCCAGCCGCCATGCTGCACAAAAAAATCAGCAGGAGAACCTTGACTGGCTTTCCTGCATCCCACTCTTTTAAACAGCACCAACAAATATGTTATTTAGTAGCTTTCTATTGTACGGAACAGCTCAGTCATCCTATCTTGTCATGTTCATAAATGGCATCTGCCATATCAGGAAACTGAAAAAGAGACATCAACAGCCCTTTTGCAATACCCTGCAAGACAACACCTAAGCCGATGTGTTAAAACGGAAAACCGCCGCATATGGAGTGAACCATAGCGGCGGTTACTTTTACATGGTTGCTTCATTACAAGCTATCCCGTCCCGGCATTTTTACTTCACAATATACGTCACAGGCGCAGAGGTATCTATGCCTTTATACATTTCCTCAAATCCCGCATAGCGATCCAAGCCTTTCTCCACATTTGCCTCCAATGCCCGGAAGTGTTCATCACGCTCTTCTTCTGTGTTAAAGTAGATAATATTGTCTCCAGACAGGTCATCTGCCAAAGCACTGGTTTTTTCTACAGGTGCGCCATAAATATCATCTGACTGCACCGGGACAGCCGTTTTCATATCTTCTGTGTCAGCACCCGCGGTTCTTCCACCGTCCTTGAAAAAAATCCCAAAACTGTCGTCAACCTGCGGAATGGAATCCGGCTTGGTTACTATTTCTGTCCCACTGCCCTGCCCCACAGATTCGGCCTGCTGTGCATTTGCAGAAGTGGCAAACGCTGTTGCAGTTCCTACAACAATAAATCCTGCCAAAACAAGTGAAAAAACTGTAGTTTTCTTAATCTTCATAATCGCAGTTATCCTTTCTTCAATCGCATTTTTGCTAAAACTACTGCACAGAGGGGTCAACCCGCTCCGTGTCTCCTCCATACTGATCAATGCCCGTGCATAGGCCGCTTTTGTATTTTCGCCGAAAAAGCGGACAACCGCCTCATCACATGACAGTTCAATATCCCTGTTCGCAAGGATATACATAACCCATACCAGCGGGTTGAACCAATGCACGCACAGCACCACGATCAAGACCAATTTCCTGATGCTGTCAAAACGCCGGATATGCACATATTCGTGGGCCAGAACATATGCCAATGAATCTGTATTTTCCCACTTTGTAGACGTAGGCATCAAAATCACCGGGTGAAGTACGCCATATGTAAGCGGTGCAGAAAACCGGCCAGACTGCCGGATGGAAATCCTGCGCCCCTGCTGATGGACGCTTAACCAGTTTTCAGTGAAGTCATTCCCCACCGGAATGGATGTCTGGAACTCCTTCCGACATTTCCAATATGCCAGACTAAAAAACACCGCACAGACCAACACGCCAGCAGCCCATACAACCGTCCATGTGGAAACCGCATTTGTGATGCTGTCCGGCATAGACGCTGCCTGCCCGGATGCCCCAATCGGCAGTACGCGAATGGCCTGTGAACCATTGCCAGGTGCATGACTACCCATCAGCGAATACACACTAAACGCAGACGGGATAGAAAAGGGAATCAGCAGCCGCACAACTGATATCCACCAAAGTGCATTAAAAGCCTTTTTGGGTAACATATTGATTGCCAAAGCACGTATGACGATGACCGCTAAAATCAGTATGCCCCCGGTAAAACTCATCTGCAACAGACTCATTCACATCACCTCACTCCAGATCATTGACAATCTGTTTCAGCTTTTCAATTTGTGCGGCGCTCAACTTTTTCCTCCCCAGCAAAGCGGCAAACAGCTTATCAACGGAGCCGTCATACACTTTGTCAATCAGCTCATTTGTCTCTGCCTCCTGGACTTCCTCTTTCGGAACGAGCGCATGGCACATGAAACCGGGATCAGAACGTTCAATCGCTCCTTTTTTAATACAACGCTTGATCAGGGTATAGGTTGTGTTTACATTCCATCCCAATTCCTCGGTAAGCAGCTTGGCGATATACTTAGCCGGAACATCGCCATCACGCCAAAGGACAGACATCACTTTCAGTTCAGAATCGAACAGCTTGACGTTCATTTAACAGCACCTCCTTTTTTAAGACTGTAGTAGTGGCCACGCATACATACTACCACAGTCTTAAACCTCCGTCAATACTACTGCGGTCTTAAAACTAAAAAATATTTCTTGAATATTTTGGAAAACGCAAAATGAAATAGATATGATTCAATAAGATATGCCTTATATTATCACGCAAAACTCCAAACTATCACGGAAACTCATATACAAACACGAAAACTCCGAGCGGTTTCCGTGTTTGTATCATATCCCCCATATTCCAACAGCATTTTCCGCCAAGCTAATACGCCTTTCAGCCAAAACCGCCAATATCCTACTCCTTTTTACCTTTCCGTTTTATACTATCACGGAAACCCCTGACTTTTGCGTGAAAGTATACTTTTGCCTGATAGTACGATTTTTTCCCCAATCGCCATCCTATCAGCGGCATCCAAAAACAAAAAAATTGGGGTCCACCACCCTCCGTGATGAACCCCACCAAACCTCAAAATCCCTTGATTTTAAGCCATTCTTCAAGACTTTCGCCTGCGAGTACCCAAAATCCTATGGCATCAATTTAAGATTGCCGCCTGTGCCGCTGTTATACTTTGATGACTTTTACCCCTCTTTACCCCAT
>CAJTSE010000040.1 GCA_910578815.1 uncultured Acetatifactor sp. | reverse complement strand
AAGCTGCTGTGGATTTCCTTTTTGGTGAAAACATTGAAGCTGCTTTTGACAGACTGATAGATCTTGATCTCACGGGAGCATGGAATAATCTTACCAGACCTGGGCCAAGCAACATTGATAAAATGGTTTCCAGCATGCAGTATGCGCATTATGAGCTGAAAAAATCCGGTAATGATGCCTTGGATTCCCTGATTGCCAAAACATACGGACTGCAGAACTCCGGTTCCACATTTGTGCTTCATGGAAATTTAAACGATATATATGATGACCTGCTCGGAATACAGGAACTGGCTAGGCATTTTAATGTATCCGATGCCTTTGAGGCAGAGGCCGAACGTATCGCAAACGCTATGTATAAATCCTTGGAATCCTATCAGGAAGCATACGACATCTATATTTTATACGAGAAAATCTTAAATGATTCCGACAATAATCAATATGACGAACGGTTTGCTTTGATCAATAAGGCAAAAGAAGCCTATACTAACGCCTTTTTATCCGGAGATCAAGCAGAAATCCAAAAAGCCTCCCATGTATATGCCCAGACACTGCAGTCTGCTCTTGATCAGGCCATGAGTAATGGCGATAAGGACGTTGCAGATTATTTCAAATCAATGTATCCGGAAATGCAGCAAATCTTTGGTGAATGGCTGTTTCAGATTCGTTTTGCAGCAAATACAGATGGAATAAAGGATAGGGTCTCTGGCGCGCTGGATTCCATAGACGGCTTATCAGACGGCACTAATTCATTCTCTGTCGAGGATATTGAAAGCTTTTCACCAAATACAGCAACTAAAGAACAGCTTGATGCCTATGGAGAATTAACCAGTGCAGCAGAGTCTTATGGATTAACAATAACACAGTTGACTGCTTTATTGCAGACGCTAGGTTTAATCCAATCCGAAAGCTATCATCAATTAGTTGACACCTTTGGACAGGCACAAGTGAACACCCTTTCCCCGGAAGACTTAAGAATCGCTTATACCATCGAAAATGCCGGGAATCTAACCTTCGAAGAGCTGCAGGCAGAAATTCAAAAGCTCAAAGAAACTGCGGATGATCCCAAAACCCTTTTCGCACAGCTTACCGCCTCCGCCTCTTCTTTAGACACCTTCCAGTCCTCCGTCAAGTCAGCCTATGACGCATACGCCGCTCTCCTATCCGGCAGCTACACTGCCTCTGAACTCTTAGACTCCATCCAGGCCATCACCAAAGCCGCAGCAGACATGGGCGAAACCATCAACTGGGAATCCCTTTCCGGCCAGGAGCACTCCCTGCAGGCCCTTCAAGAAGAAATCCACCGCATCTCACAGTCCTATGCCGAAAGCGTATTGATTGACATGGGCTTGAATCCGGACAGTGACCTGGGAAAACTCCTTACGAACATCATACAAGAAACACATGCCGCAGAAATGGCATTCACAGGCATGAACACCCAGCTTGACCGCCTACAGTCCTCCTATCAGACCCTCACCGACTTTCTGACCGCCTATCATGAAACCGGCACTGTCAGCCTGGAGCAGCTCCAATCCCTGCTGACAGCAGACGAAAATCTTATCGCCATGCTGGAAGTGGAAAACGGACAGCTGCTTCTTAACGAGGAAGCCTATGCCCGGCTGATCGAAACGCAGCTGATAGAATTTAAGGAAAAGCTGAACAACGCGGCTGCCGCTGAGATCGAAGCTCTTGCGAAAAAGAAAGCAGAACAGGCAACCAGGGATCATGCGGAAGCTTCCCTCAATGCCGCCATCAAACTGGATGAAGAAACCGCCGCATTCGGCCGCAACACCTCCGCCGCCATTGCTGATGCCGTGGCAAAAGCAGAAGGTGCAGGCGTCACGGAGCAGGAAATGCAGAGTGTATTTGATAAATACACGAAACTCTGGAACGCCTCCATAGACACCTACAAAGGCAATTTTTCTTCCTTTATGGGCATTTCCAGATCTGCCTCCAATGCCGTCTCTCGCGACGCCAAAAACGCCGCGGACGACACAGAAAGAGCCGCCGAGGAAGCCGCGCGCGCCGCAGAAGAAGCCCTTGACCATTTTCTGTCCGCTCAGGAGGCAGCCCTCAATGCAGGCAAACTATCCTTTCGGGAATACTGCCATACCGTGTCCTCCTATCTGCAGACTGCCCTTGCCTCCGGAACCATCGGCCCGGAAAAGTACTGGAGCGCCTGGCAAAGCTTTTTAAACGTTCAAAAGAACTCCCATGACGCTGCCATAAGCGCCGTCACCAGACGCATTGACCGGGAAATCAATGCCCTGCGGGACAATCAGGACAGCATGACGGCAGCGTACCAATCCCAGATCGACTCCCTGGAAAAACAAAAAGAACTGCTCCAGGGCGCAAATGAAGAACGAAAAAGACAGCTGGATCTCCAGAAAGCCCTTTACGAACAGGAACGGGCCTATCATCAACGGACCATCCTCCGCTATTCGGAAGACCAGGGACTGCACTATGTCCAGGATTCCCAGGCCCTCCGCGATGCAAAAACCCAGGTAGAAGACACCCGCCTCCAGATCCAGATGGCGGAAATCGACAAATCCGTTGCAGGTCTTGAGGAAATGAGGGACAGTCAAAAGGCCGCCATTGACAGCATGATTTCTGACCTGGAGAATTACAAGGAGCAATGGAACCATATCTCCACAGCCTATGAAGAAGCTCAGGACAGCCAGCTTGCCGCCATGATTTTGGGCCAGAACTGGGAAGCGGACATACTGGGTATGCGGACCGATGTACTCGCCGCCTTTACGGACAACTATATCCGCTTACAGCAGCAGATCGCAGATGCCGCCTGGGAAAGCGCCAACGCCCAGATCGAAGCCCAAAAGGAAGCCGCCAAGGGCGCAGAAGGCACAACGAGGCCCGCACAAAGCCCTGGCATTTCAGAACCTCCCTCTGCTCCCGAACCCGCAGTACCAAAAAAGAAAACGATCATAAGCGGTGGCGGCGGCAACGCACAAAAGCTTGCGTTTGCAAAAGCTGACAGTACCCTCTTAAGCTTCCATACAGGCCTAAAACAGGGACCGGTGGACTCTCATTCCTTCGATGACGATTTCCGGCTGGTGCAAAGAGCAGGACTTAAGAGAAATGAAGTGCCCGCCATCCTAAAGGAAGGCGAGGCCGTTGCCACGCAGGAGCAGATCAGGAACCTGGCAGACGGCTTAAGGCTCACAGGTAATTCGCAAAATAATTTTATCCTGTTAAATGGCACAAAACTCAGTCCCTTGCAGCCCGGTGATGAAATGTATGATCTGGTACGGAAATTTAATACTTATCTTGAAAACATTGACGGCAGCATAGAAAAGATACTGCCTTCTGCTGTATATGAACAAAACAGGCAGATGACCGCTGCTGCAAATCGTTCCGTAAACAGCAACGTGGTCAACAATAAAAATGTGCAGTGTTATCCGCTCCTATTGGTGTGCTTGTATTATATATACAAATTTTAAAGAAAGGACGTGGTTTTATAGATTAAAAATCCGAGTTACAGTGATTGCAGTGGTAGTTCTTTGCATTTCTTCCCATGCTGAAAATGCCGAATATTGCTGTATGCACAGCCTTGGAGGTAGTCGTAATTCTTTTTACATTGGTTGCATGACAGTAAGGACATTCCACTCCGAATTTATTGCCCTTGTCTCTGCCTTCAAGGATTGCTTTACCATGTTCTAGCTTGGCATTAAATTCAGCAGATTGCTTTGCCAAAATTTCATCTCTATGATCGAAAAGGTATTGATCAAATTCTGGTGATGCTTTAATGTATTCATTTACAAAATTTTCTTTCATATCTTCATTCAATGCAAACTCAGAACTTAAATATTGTTCTGGTATAGGGAATACTTCACTTTTGCAACAATCACATATTTTTTCGTCTTTATCAAGTAGAAAAAGTATTATTCTGCCACATTTTTTGCAATAACAAAGCACTAATTATTCCTCCATTATACGTATTATAAAAGTCATTTTATCATATTTCACCATATAATACAAGCAGGCTCCACCCTGCCATTCATGTCTCCACAACATGAAAAATAGACATCCACAGTCTATAATTAATAGTATGATATTCAAGACATTTAACAGTGATATTGATAAATGGACTTCTAAAATAGGCGTTTTCGGAAAATCATTTAATGCTATCTTTGAAGCAAAAAATCAAAGAAAAATTGATATTGATGATCTAATTCTTTATCAAGGAGTTCCTTTAAGTAACGCCAAGAAACAGGTTGATAGTTTATGGAGTTATTTATTTCCCAAAAAAGTAGTTGTCCAAAATCAGTTGATTGATGTAGATAAACTGATACCAAAAATAGATGTATCTAACGTAACAGAATTAACTGAAAAAATCAAAAGAATGTCTGAAAGCGTTGCAAAAGGGGAAATAACTTGGCAAAAATTGTTTGATGAGCTTCCAGATGGTGAAAAGCATTTTGCACAACTTGGGCACCAAATGGAAGGTCAGATAATTACAACAGAAGGTGTTATTGAAGCCAACCAACAAGCCCGTGCCTCCGCTATTGCTCAAAACGAAGCTCTCAAGTCACAGACCCTCTCCGCCAAGGCACAATCCACAGCCTTAAAAGGTCTTTCTT
>CAJTSE010000039.1 GCA_910578815.1 uncultured Acetatifactor sp. | reverse complement strand
AAAGAAATCTGATATTTTTTAGCCACAAGTGTTACAAAAATGCTTGACCACAACAAAGCTCATTAATTCTTTTCTCGTTTCCCGATCAAACTTTTCCAGCGCATAACGGTAGGCAGTTCTTGGCATCTCCCCATGGTGCAGAATCAGATAATTTTTCACCGTTTCCCTGTCCACCTGGGATAAACACTTTAGCATCCAGCCATATCCCTTCTGCACCAGATCATGCTCATCCGTCAAAAGCGCGTCAGAAATAATCAAAGGGTCTATTCCTTCATAATCTTTATGCAAAACAGCCGGAATTAATATCACTGCAGACGCACGGCGAACCCAAAAGTCTTCATCCTTCGTCCACTCTGTTACCTTTTGAAAAGCGGATTTGTATCTTCTCAGCCATTCGCCAAAAGCATGTGTGCAAAAATCATCACAGTCTCCCCACCCCCGGACATACCTTTTTAACCACGTATAAAAGGTATCATATGTGGTTTCGGAATACTGGTCTCGTACCCTGTATGCCCAGTCAAAGGCAATGACGCCAAAGGCCCAGCTATGCTCTTCCAATAATTCTTCGCATAAGCCCAGCACATTCTCGATTGATTTATCCTCGATCTTTCTATACAAGCGTGCCGCCAGTCGTCTTATATCACCAGTTACAATATGCTGCCCTTCTGCTACGTTTTCCGATAATGTTTTAATTTCATTGGTCGCTTCTCTCACAATTTTATTCATATTCAGCCCTTTTTCATATCTATCATTTTCATTTATCATTAGTATCTCTGAAATTTTACTCAACAAAGTTCCTTCTCCATCTGGATATAAAGCCCCTGTTGAAAAATTATTTTAAATCCAAAAGCACGATACAGGGAGACCGCCGGTTCAAGCGTTATTCTGGTATCCAAAAACAAAGTGCTGCACCCCTGCCCCCTGGCATAACCTTCCAGCGTTTTCAGCAGCTCCTTCGAAATTCCTTTCCCTCGATACTCTTCTTTTAGATACAGCCGCTTTACTTCACCCGTTCCCTCCGCCTTTTTACGGTATGCTATGCAGCCTATGGGAAGATCGTCAAAAACTGCCACCCACACCTTTTCTATCTTTTCATTCTCGCTATATCTTGTATAATAGATCTGATCCTCGCCCAAAAAATCAATCATAAAATCGTCATGCTCCGAAAAAAGCCTGAGGACTTTTTTCTCTGTGACTTCCATGGAAATAATGTTCACAGGAAACTCCCTTAAATAGACAATATTTCGGTCCGGATCATAAAAGCTCATGTTTACGGCGCCCCACGGACGTTTCGTTGGCTTTTCAATAATTTCTGCGCCTAAAGCTGAAACCTTTTCATACTCTTTTTCCATATCATCCGTGGTAAACGCAATGCACATGTTTTGATTATCATTGTTTTTTACTGACCCGTCATTATAAATCGTCAACATGGTCTCTTCCGAGATAATTGTCTGATGCACCTCATCCTGACTGCCATTATCCGTCTCCATCAGAGCCTTATAAAAATCTGCCAGCTTCACAACATCATTAGTCAATAAACAGACTTCGCCTAACCTCATGTGTACCTCCATAATCCCCGTCCTTATTTTTCAGTATCCGCGGCCTGCTACAGGATATTTTATCGGATTTCCAGCATTTTTTTGATTCCGTTTGGAATAATCTCAAATCCCATTTTCTCATAAAACGGCTCCTTGCCTCTGGCGGAAACTCCTCCGATTGTTGTAAATTTTCCGGCAGTGGAATTTACCCTTGCATACTCAATCAGATGGTTCACAATCATTCTCCCAATACCCTTCCCCTGGAACTGAGGCACAACAATTATTTCCTGGAGATACCAATACATGGCCCCATCACCCACAAGTCTCCCCATACCCACAAGTTCACCGCGATATAGTGCGGAAACATTAATTAGTCCGTTCTGCAAAGCCTTCCTTGCATGTTCCACCGGGATCTCTGCAAATCCAGTTTCGATCCGCAGCCTCACAAAATCCTCAGCCTGCAAAATATTGTCCAAAAGCCTGATTTCTCCGCAAATGTTTTCTTCCATATTGCTTCTCCTATTATTTAATTATACCACTTTTACCACCTGCCCGCCACTAAAAAATGGAAGTCCCTGTCCCCCGGAACTTTGCCTCAATACTTGCGGGAATGCAGTCACTATAATCGCCTTATTTCATACTTTATAAGATATAGGGGAATAATGCCGCAAATCATGCGGCAGTGATACGGCAGCATCCCCTGCCTGTCACAGAAACAGTTACCCAAAACAGCTTAAAGGAGGAATTTAACGGTCATGGCTATCGGTTATTTGATCATACAGGCACGAACAGCCCACGACGCCCTTCCGCTCAGCGGGGTCCAGATTCGGATTATGGATCATCAGGAAAAAATAATATATGAATTAACAACAGATGAAAGCGGAGAAACGGAGAAAATTTCTTTGGAAACTCTGGAGCGGACCTTATCCCTGGATCCAAACTTTTCCGGAACACCTTTTATCAGCTACAATGTACTTGCACTTGCAAACGGCTTTAATTCAGTCCATATTGTGGGCATTCCGATTCTGGAAGGCGAAACGGCCATTCAGCCCATTGAATTTATTCCGATGCGGAAACAGCAGCGCACCCCTTCCGTGACGGAAATTCAGATCGGTGCACCCGCCGTTTCCACCACGGGCAACCGTTATCAGGAAGGACCCATTACGGAATCCAGAGTACTCCGCCAGGTAGTCATTCCCAACCCCATTACGGTACACCTGGGCAGTCCGGGCACATCCGCGTCCAATGTACAGGTCTCTTTCCCTGATTATGTAAAGAATGCTGCCAGTAGTGAAATATATCCCACATGGCCGGAATCGTCACTAAGAGCAAATATTTACGCAATTATTACCTTTGCGCTGAACCGGGTTTATACCGAATGGTATAGGAGTCGCGGCTTCAACTTTGATATAACTAACAGCACTGCCTACGACCAAAATTTTATATATGGGCGAAATATATATGAATCCATCAGCCGAATCGTGGATGAGATTTTTAATGAATATGTCCGCAGGCAGGGGCAGAATGCACCTTATTTCACATCCTTCTGCAATGGAACCACCGCGACCTGTCCAGGATTATCACAATGGGGAACGGTTACGCTGGCCAATCAGGGGCTCAGCCCCCTGCAAATACTGCGTTCCTATTACCCAAAGGATGTAGAAATTGCAGAAACCAATATCATTACCGGAATTGTATCTTCTTATCCCGGAACTGCACTTAAAACGGGCAGCACCGGACTTGATGTACAGACGATCCAGACATATTTGCAGAGAATTCGGCGCAATTATCCTGCCATTCCGGCAATTACGGATCCGGCAGGCGTATTCGGCGAGAGTACACGTGCGGCAGTCGCCAAGTTTCAGAGTATATTTAACCTGACACCTGATGGGATAGTAGGAAAGTCCACCTGGAACAAACTTTCCTACTTGTATACCTCCGTGACCAGACTTGCCGAACTGGACAGTGAGGGAACATCCTTAGGAATCGGAACCATTCCTCCTTCTTCGGTCCTGCGCCTAGGTTCCTCCGGACAGGACGTCATCACCCTGCAATATCTTTTAAATGTAGCCGCCGAGTATGATCCTACAATTCCTGCTCCGTCCCAGGATGGAAATTTCGGGCGCGGAACCCAGCAGTCGGTTATGGCATTCCAAAGGGCAGCAGAACTTGCACCTGACGGTGTAGTTGGACCGCTCACATGGCAGGCACTGTATAATACGTATCTGGGCGTAGATAATGTGATTCCACCCAGCCCTGACACAGGGGTGATAGAATACGTTGTCCGTTCCGGGGATACCCTTTGGCTGCTGGCTCAGAGATATAATACAACAGTTGATGCAATCAAAAACCTGAACGGGTTGACCAGCAATAATCTATATATCGGCCAGGTACTAAAGATTCCCACGGCAGGAGCCTCAGGCGGGTCCTATTTTGAATATGTTGTCCGCTCCGGAGATACCCTATGGCTGCTGGCTCAAAGATATAATACAACGGTTGATGCAATCAAAAACTTAAACGGCCTATCCAGCAATGATCTCAGCATTGGTCAGATTCTCAAAATACCTTCTGCTGGAGCCACACCCGCCCCTACTTTCGAGTATACCGTCCGCCCTGGAGATACCCTGTGGCTGTTAGCACAAAGATACGGAACAACGGTTGACGCTATAAAAAGCCTAAACAATTTAAGCAGTGACATTCTAAATATCGGTCAGGTACTCAGGATTCCGAACGTCTGAACAGAAGATAAAAGTAAGATCCTGACGGCCGGTTTCGCGGGCATCCGGCATATGCCCGCGAAACCGGCGGCAACCCACCTTCTCTTATCATTTATGCTGTCTCCCTTTCTTTTTAATAGCTTCTTTCCAGGAGAATCCCTTTTTTGACGGAGAAAAACTTTGAAATTTTTCACCATACAACCTGTTTCTTCCATACATTCCCGGCGGGCGGCATCTTCTTTTGTTTCTCCGCCTTCCACACGGCCGGCCGGAATTTCCCGTTCCAGGCGCATAATCGTGTATCGCTTGGGCCGAATCAGCAAAACCTCATCTGCCACCAGTTCCGATCCTAGCTTCCAGACAGGCCCCCCTGTTTCGGTGTCACCTTTTCTTCTGGGAAAAAGATGCCAGTGCATATGACCCCCGCTGCCTGCTCCCAAAAGTGATGTTGTATCATTTTAGTTGACACCTTATACTCAAGGATTTGATGTATAATCAAAGAGAAATAAGGAGGCAACTACAATGGCAAAAAAACAACGGAAATACGACATGGAATATAAAATCCAAGCCGTAAAATTAGCAAAAGAACTTGGCGGTGCAAAAGCTGCAGCCGAGTTAGGTATCCCTGAAAACACTATATATGCGTGGACAAAGGCTGCCAGAGAGGGAAGGCTGAATGTCGGTTCCGGCTCACATACTCCGGAAACTGCCATGAATCTTGCAGAAGAATTGGCGCTCCTACGCAGGCAGGTCAAGGAGCAGGAAAAGGAAATCCGCCGCCTGAAAGAGGAAAACGAATTTCTCGAAGAGGCAAGCGCTTTTTTCGCCGCCAGCCGTCGGAAGTCTGCAAAAGGCAGAGAATGATGTTCCTTGCCATAAAAACCGAGGACGGCGTTATCAAGGGAAAGATTTCCTTCTACTGCCGGATGCTGAAAGTAACGCGGCAGGGATTTTATAAATATCTGGCAGACAAAGACCGTCCGTGGAAATACCAGCAGTTAGCTGATGCCATGAGGACAGTTGTGTCTGAGGATGAATGCAACGACACTTACGGACGAATCCGTATGTATCAGGCGCTTCTTTTAAAACAGCCGGAAGGTGTCCGCATTCCCAGTGAACGCACTGTCTACCGCATCATGGAAGAGATCGGGCTGAGCCATCGTCCGAAACACAGACCCAATGGGATCACCAGAGCAGATCGTGAGGCGCGTAAATCTGAGGACCTGCTGAAAAGGGATTTCAAATCCAGGGAACCACTCAAAAAATGTATCACGGACATAACCGAGCTCAAAGCAAGAGATGGGAAACTCTATATATCCGCCATATTTGACTGTTTCGATGCTGCGGTACTGGGCATGGCAATGGATACAAACATGAAAGCCGTACTATGCGAGCGTACGCTTACCAATGCGGTCCGGTCTTACCCGGCGCTCAGGGGAGCCATCATCCATTCTGACCGTGGATCTCAGTACACC
>CAJTSE010000038.1 GCA_910578815.1 uncultured Acetatifactor sp. | reverse complement strand
GTTTCTGGTCTATCTGTTCCGTCACTGTCAATCTTCCCACCTGCTTTCCCTTCTGCTTTCCCTTCTGTTTTCGTATCTCCATACTATCATAAACCTCCTGATTTTACAAGCCGGGAGCCAGAGCAAATCTGATTCCCGGTCTGTTTCCATTATCGCTTTTTTACATCTGCTGTATCTCATTTTTCAGCATACGCTTGATTTTGTCGCTCATGGTTTCCCTGCTGGTCTTGCTGAAATGAACCCGCACAATGTAGGTAGTCCGGCCAATCTTCTTCACCAGTGCGGGAGCGTCCTTAGCCGGTGTCGTGGTGGTAATGTCCTCTGTGATTTTCTCGCTGCCCATAAATCCTCCTTTTCATGCAATCAGTTTATGCTATTCCTTCCTCACAATCTCCTTCGCCGCCGCTTTGGTCGCCCTGGCTCCTTCCTCCCGGAAGTTCTTACCGGAAAAGAGAACCGGCGCACACCGTTCCAGTATGCGGTCATAAATCCTTGCGTGGGCAAGGTCTGGCGGGTTCTTGATTTCTTCCAGTTTCAGGTTTGTCGTGACAATCAGCGGCTTCTTACTCCGATACCGGCTGTCAATGACGGTGAACATCTGCTCCATGGCATACTCGGTACTGCGCTCCACGCCTAAATCATCAATGACAAGCAGGCTGTAATCGTCCAGGCTGGCGATAAAGGCCGCCCTGTCCTCGGCAAACACGCCGGTCAGCCGGTTCAGGATAGACGGGAAATTTGTCATCAGAACCGGCACGTCACGGTCAAGCAGGGCATTGGCGATACAGCCGGCAAAAAAGGATTTCCCGGTTCCCACGTCACCAAAGAGCAGAAGGCCGGTATTGTCCCGGTATGCCTCCTTCCAATGCTCCACATAGGCGTGTGCCTTCTCCATGACGGGATTCTGGCCGTTATCATTGGCGAAAGTGTAATCATAAAGGTATCTGTCCTGAAGCCCCTGTGCCTTCCGGCGTTTGACACGCTCCATGCGTTCCCTCTGTTCCTCCATGGCTTTCCGTTCCTCCTGCGCCTTCTGCTGGCAGGGGCAGAGGCAGCGGGGCATGAAATAGCCGGAGCCTCCGAACCTGGGCACAACAGTCTGGCGGCTGCCACGGCATTTCTTACAGTGGATAAGCCCGTCAGCCGGTTCTATGTATTCGTCCCCGGCAAGTTCCATATCCCCGGCGGCTCTGTCTATGGCCGCCCGGACTTCTGCAGTAATCTCTATCATATGGTTTCTCCTTCCTTCACGCTGTAATCCCGGTTCCGGGCAGGCGGTTCTTCTTTCTTTTTGTCGGCGTTCGCCCAGCGCCGGATTGTGGCGGCATGGTTTTTATATCCTTTTCCGCTGGATTCCATGTACTCGGACAGCCGCTCAATGTACTGTTCCCAAAGAGAGGGAAGTTCCGTCTGGAGTTTTGCCAGTTCCGCAGAAGATAGAAACACATTCCGGTATCTCCCATAGGCGTGTGTCATATCCCCCTCTCTATTCTCTATACTCTTATCTCTAATCTCTTTATCTCTATACTCTAATATAGGCGGACATTTGTCCACCCGGCCATTGGACGGACAAATGTCCGCTTCCCCGGACGGGAGCAGGTTCTGGCGTTTCAGCCTCATGCGCTCCTTTTTCTTCCGCTCCCCCTCGCTGGACGACTGGCCGATCAGCAGCTGGATGTCGCTCATGTAATAGGCTCCGTCCGTCAGTATCTCCACAAGCCCAAACTCCTGGAATATCTTCAAAGCCCGCTCCACCGTGCCTACCTGATGCCGGGTAAAGGTGGCTATGGTCTGCACGGTATGGGGCAGGTAGTCATTCAGCAGGAGTACGCCGCTGCTTTTCAGCGACATCAAATACATCTTGAGCAGGAGATTGGAGTACAGAAGGCCGTCCTGCATACTCTCCAGGATGACCATGGTTTCGCTGTTATAAAAATTCTCTTTCAGCTTGAGGTAATAAAATCGTCGGTTCTCTGTCATTTAGTTGCTCCTTTTGTTCTGAATAGCTTTTTTAAGCCTCTGTACGCATTTTAAGGGGGCTTTGGGGGTGTCAATGATAAAAAGTATTGCCTCCCCTCCGACACGCTCCGAAAGTGCTTGATTTACAAGGCTTTTTCCGTTCCTAAATGCGTAGAATCATGGTATCTTTTCCGCTGGCGTTCTGCCTCCTTCCTCCGGCGCACCCTGGCGGCACATTCCCTACAGTATTTCGCCCGGTTGGAGCCGGGCAGGAAAAGAGCGCCGCACTCGCTGCACCGTCTGCTTTCCAGCCGGTGGTAAAGGGCCGTTTCCAGCTGGTGGTCTAAGGGCAGCACCGCCACACGGAACCAGCGGCAGAGCAGGGAGTGGGAAATGCTCTGGACACAGACGCACCCGTCCCCCTCGTCAAGCGCCATACACTGGCCGTTGTCGTAGTTGCAGCACTCACGCACCAGCCGCCTCGCCCTGCGGTACTGCCGGTAGTCCATGGCCGGGATTCGCTCATGCCGCCTGTTTCCCATATCTCACCTTGCAGCGGCACAAAGGCGGCTGCCCCTCCCTGAAAAGGAAAACCGGCTCCGGCGCTTTCGCCCCCGCAGGCGCTGGCGGCGTGGGCGGCACGGGTATCTTTACGGTGATGGTGATTGTCATGGTGATAAACTGCTGTGTCATAATTCCTGTTCCTCCTTCTTTCTGGCCGGTTCATTTTCCGTCCTGGCCAACTGTTCCGCTGTCTTTTTCAGGTTCTCCACCGCCTTGATGTCCTCCCGCATGGATTTCATTTTCTGGTACTGTACCGATTTCTCCGCTTTCAGGCGGTCAGCCTCGGCCTGCCATTTCTTCGGGGTGACTTCTTCGCCGGTGGCTTTCAGCTTTTCCAGATACCGGACGGCGGCCTCATATAACGCCAGTTCCGCACTGTGCTTCTGCTCAAACTGTTCCTTTTGCTTCCCCGGCTTCATCTTGTCGAACTGGCGGCGGGTTCCTTTGTTCCTCTCGTATTTCTCCCACATGGAAAGATGTTCGTTCAGCACTTTGATACGCCGCTCGGCGTTGACAATCTTCCCACGCAGGGAATAGTAATCTTTGTTCATGGCGGCCACCTTTTCATAAAGCTGCTCTATGGAAGTGATGTTGTTGCTGTTCAGGAAATTAAACAGGGCGGCGCTTTCTTTCAGGTTCTTTATCTTCCCATACCGGGAGTCAGGGTTCCCTGTTGACAGTTGGGCCTCGTAAAGCTGTGCCATGATACTGTCTTTTCCTTCCGGTTTCCCCACCTGCTCCTTTGTCCATTTGTAGAGCCGGGCAATCCGTGCCTTGATTTCCTTCAGCAGTTTATTGTCGGCGGCAATCTGGCGGTTGATGTTCCCCTTCTCCGTTGCAATGCCTTTCCGTTCCATCTGGCTGGCGGCAACTCCCAGATGGATGGAAGGTATCTTGTCAATGCCCTGACGCTCGTAGGAACGGTGGTCAATCCGTTCCGGCCTGCCCGCAGCCTCCAACGCTCTGTTGGCGTAAGCTGCCCAGGCAGCCCTCCACTTCTCTACATTTCCCTTGTCGTTCCAGTCGGTGGTGTCTTCCCGGTGGTTCTTCCAGCCGCCTTTGCCGTTGGGGATTCGCTGGCCGTTTTCGTCCAGTTCGTAGGCCTTCCGGCATTTCGCTCCCCACTGTCCGTTTTCCTTTAGCGGTCGGATGGTGAGCATGACATGGAAGTGGGGATTTCCGTCTTTCTTGTCATGGATAGAGAAATCCGCACACATACCGGCGGCGACAAAGGTATCGCTGATGAAAGAGCGGGCAAGCCGCAGCTGTTCCTCCCGGTTCAGTTCTACCGGCAGGGAAATCTCTATCTCACGGGCAAGCTGTGCGTCACGGGTCTTTTCAACCATCTCCACACTGTTCCAGAGAGTGCTGCGGTCTTGAAATTCCGGCGGGGCATGGGGTGGTAATATGATTTCAGAGTGGACTACGCCACGTTTCCGGGTGTAATCATGGGTAAGCCCGTCCCATTCGTTGGTCATTTTGGTTCCGCTCCGGTATGCGGCAGCGCCCACGGCGGACTTGGCCTTGCTGCGCTTGATAATCTGAACGGGCATATGGAAGATGGCTATGGTTGTTCGCCTCCTTTCGGGTGGGAATAGATTGGCTTCGCTGGAAAGGGCAGACGCAGAGCGGGTGTCCTTTCCGGCGGAGCATACAAGGGGTTTGGGGAGTGTAACTCCCCATTGCGTCCAGCGGACGCCATGCCCCCGGCAGGGCGCACGCACCGGAACGGTGTATAAGTGCGCCGTTGGATTTTTAAAGCTGCTGTAAATCCTGACTGTCAGATTCATTTTTCAGCAGCCGCACGACTTCTGGCAGGCGGGAAATAGCAGATAAAAACGCCTTGACTTCCTCGCCGGTCATAGCGGTAGTGGCCGGGAAGATACTTTCCAGAATTGCCCCATACTCAATCAGGCGGCGTGTCCTGGCTTTCCGCTCTGCGTCCGTTTTCCGGTTCAGGAGAATCTTCTGGCGGTTCTCCAACTGGCGGATTTCCGTCTTTACTTTTTCCTGCTGGTTTTTCAGCTTGTCTATATCTGGCATTTGTAATCACCTCCTTCGGGCGGCAAAAAAGACAACCGTTTCCGGTTGCCTCGTGTAATAAAAAATTTGTTGTTACTGTTTTTACATGAAGTGATTCCGTTCCCCCTTTGCTGTCTGTATTCTCTGATAATCGCTTTTTATATTCCAATTTAGCATATAAAGGGGAGCATACACACACCATATGATTAAGGCTTGCTGACAGTTAAAATACAAGGGAAGGGAGCTGACAGCATGATTAAATATGACCGGCTCTGGTCTACCCTCAAAGAGCGGGAGATAAGCCAGTACAGACTAATCAAGGATTTCGGCATAGATAAAGCACAGCTTCATCGGCTGCGGAAAAACATGGTTGTCAAAACCATGATTCTTAATAACTTGTGCCGAATTCTAAACTGCCGTATTGAGGACATCATGGAGTATGTACCAGACGAAGATACGGACTAAAGGGGCAATGCAGATTTGGATTTGCGGAGCCTCTTTTTTGTTGCCTTCACCGTTCCTGCGCCGGTGGCTTCTTGTCCGGGTAGAGTTTCCCGGCCATGACAGCGGCATGGTTCCTGATTTTGATTTCTCCCCGCTTCTCACTGGCTCTGGCGCTTTTGTAGCCTTCGTCAGAAAGGAAAAAACGGTATCGCTCTCCGGGGAATCCCACTGGGCTGTCACTGTTCAGGATATCCACCGTTACCATGTGCCTTGTTTCCGGCAGGAACCTCTCCATGCCTGCCAGGTCATGCCCCTGCAGAACCGGCTCCCCCTTTCTGGCTTTAGCAGCGGCAAGCCTCTGGCGGATAGAATTATCCCGCTTTTCGATAAAGGCGGCCCGGTTATCCGCAATAAATCGGCTGCACTCCGGCTCTGCCAGTTTTTCCAGTTTCCGTATGGTATTCTCGACAATCACTTTTGAGAGTAAATCGTCCTTCCTTTCCAGAACTGGCACAATCTCTTTCAGCCCGGCAAGGGTTTCTTCCTTCGTTGGTGCGGCATACTGGTAGAGCATTTCCAGTTCGCTTTTGGTAAAATTCATTTCCCTTATTCCCTCCACTTCTTTTTCTCAAAATAGTTCCGCATTCGCTTTAAGCCGCTCTTAACGGTCTGCTGTACCACAGATACGCTCACGCCTTCTTCTGCGGCAATCTCAATCAGTTTTTTGCCAAGTATGTAGCGGGCATGGATACGCCTCGCCTGTATGTCCGTCAGACTATTCATAGCTTCGGACAGATGTTCCAGTGTGGCAAGGAAAAGCTGTTCTTCCTCCTGT
>CAJTSE010000037.1 GCA_910578815.1 uncultured Acetatifactor sp. | reverse complement strand
CCTATGTCTGCGAAGAAAGCCTTGAAGATTATTTCAAGCGTGTAACAGGGGGTGAAGGAATTGCTTGATCTTGTAAAGTGTGAGTTTTGGAAATTGAAACGGAAAAAGTTTATCCTTTTTGTAATATTTTCTGCATTGCTTTTTCCTATCCCGTTTACAGCACTTGTGCTAAAAGGGAATGTGGGCGATCTGAACGCTTTTGACGGCTTATATGATATGCTTTTTTGTATAGCTGTTCCTGTCATGCTTCCCTGCATACTTGGCATTATAGCGGCTATGCTCTTTTACATGGAAAGAGATAATGCAACTCTGAAAAATTTGATGGCTATTCCTGTTTCGGCATGGGAAATTGCGACTGCAAAAATCATAGTATTATACTTTATCAGTCTTTTATTTACTTGTGTAACATTGTTCTCTGCAATTATCGGCGGGATAATAGCCGGAACTGATTTGGGCAATATTTGGAACAAACTTGTAATTGCTGTTATTACAGCTATTCTATATGCCACGGGTACACTTCCGATTATAATTGCGATTGTAAAATTTAACCGCTCTTATGTATTTGCAGTTATTTTGACATTCTTCTATACAATGTTTGGATTTTCCTTTGCTTTTACAGGGCAATTCACATCAGAAAATCAAGTAATGAAAGTGCTTACCAGTATTTTACCAACGCCTATTATTTATCGTTGGCAGGCTTCAAGAATGATTGAGCAGGGAACAACTGCTTTTGAAAACTGGCAGCCCTACTTTCTGAAATTAGGAATTGTAGTATTTACCGTTTTTATTCTTGGAGGTATCTCTTATTTTGCGATTATCAAAATCTACAAAAAGCAGGAAGGGCAGGTGTAAGAAATGGCAAGGCTCATAAAAACAGAACTCTGGAAATTAAAACGATACTCTGTTATCTGGATTGGAATTGCAACTATGCTGTCTGTTGTTTTACTAACCTGTTTTATGGAGATTGGTACGCCGGGAACGCCGACATTTTCCAGTTTTTCAGATAATGTAATATGGAACAGCTTTTCGCTTATCTTTCCGGCAACAATCGTACTGATTGCGGGTTATATGATCGAACGTGAAAGAACAGACGACACATTGAAAAATATAATGGCAATCCCGGTATCTTTCCGAAGATTGCTTTTGGGTAAGGTATTTGTCTGCGGAATGATTGCTGTCTTTCTGGCGATCGTGGAACTTTTATTTACTGCTCTCATTTCGCTTTTTTGCAGATATGAGGGAATTGTTCTTAACAGCATAATGAAATCGCTTATCCAAATGGTTGGAATGAATTGCTTTGTATTTATATCGGTACTTCCTATTATTGTATTTACAGGACAAAAGGCAGGGGCATTTATGACAGGCGTAGCTTTTGCATTTTTTTATGGTTTTATAGGGACTTTTGCTTCCGGTCATGGTTTGTCCTGTCTTTACCCGGTTACGATAGGACTTGGTTTTATCAATTATCAAAATGGCATGGAAACCGGCACATATAATATTTTCCGGTGCGTTGTTGTGCTTCTGATTATGCTTGTTATAACTGCGGTTATGCTGCTTCTGGCACATGACAGGAGCAAAACGCAAAAAATAAAAGGCAAAGGAGATATTCAATGACAGGAAAAAGAATACTTTGTATCATTCTAATATGTGTGAGTGCTTTATCGCTTTCCGGTTGCAATAGCATTTATCAAGCGTTATCCGACGGAACGGAAAAGATACTTGATATGGCTTCTGACACTGTAGGCGACACTCCAAAAAATACTGCTTTAGACATCATGGATGTGCTAAATGAAATTGGTGGAAACACTGTTTTAACTTCTGAATTTTCTTTGCAGGGGGAACGTAATACAGGAATTGATAATTACGTCGGAACTTATTCAGCCGAATATGAGGACTTATCAAAAACGGAATATCTGTTTGGCGGTGTTGACGTTGAAAGAGAGCAGGGAAATGAATTAACTGTAGAGTGCGTCCTAAAGGTTGACAGTGGTACTGCTAAAGTATTTTGGATTTCAGGAAGCGAAAACCCAGTTAGCTTGATTGAAACGGACGGAACTTATAAGGAAACAATTACATTGTCAAGTGGCAGCAACTATATTGGTATTGAATGTGAAGATTTTACAGGAAGTATGGAATTGAATATTAAATAATGCTCTGCCGCACGACGGCAAAAGAAAAAAAGCCGTCGTACAGCAGAGGTATTTTCACACGCCTATTCATACACGGCGGCTTTTGAGAGATCAAAGCCGCCGTTTCTTTTTATCTTCTCAAGGAATGACGCGGTTTCACTGTTAAAAGCGGCGGCTAAAGGAGGTAGCCGCCATGAAGCACATACCGTATCGACAAAATCCGACGGTCATTGACTTATCAAAAAAAGCCTGATCTTGGCCGGGGGATATTTTACCCATAAGTATGCACTGTCAAGTCAATTAAATACTGTTCATAGTTCCATTACACCCGATTGCATTACACAGCCGGGTGTTTTTATATGCCTATGGGTAAAGCAAATGCCAGCCCGTCCAGGCTGCCGTTCCCCGCCCAACTCCGTTCAGAAATCTTTGCAAAAAATCTGAACGGAGGAAAGGAAGATGAAAGTCACCATCAACATAGACGGACAAGCCCTGTCCGTGGAGGTCACAGTCGAAGTATACGAGTACCTGGACAGAGCCGACCACAAGGAAGAAAACCTTGCCCATGAGAAGCGGAGGCACTGGGACAGCCGGGAGTTTGACGAGTACATAGTCCTCACCGAAGGGCGCTCCTGCTACTACCAGACACCGGAACAGTGGGTATGCAGGAAAGAAACCATGCTGGAGATTAAGGCCGCCCTTGCGCTCTGTACCGAGGCACAGCGCCGCCGGTTCCTGCTCTACGCATTGGAGGGTTTGAGCTATGCCGAGATTGCCGGGCTTTGCCGCTGCTCCAAAGCTGCCATACAGGACAGCATTGAGGCGGTACGGAAGAAAATCAAAAAATTTTTCTGATACAGACCCTACGATTGGCCGTTTTCGGGCTAACCAGTGAAGGGAACTTTTTCCCTATCACATTACCGGGGAGGACAGGCAGGAAACCGCTGCCTGTCCTCTCCGCATTTTAGGAGAGATTAGCCATGAAAACAATCAACCTGAAAAAGTATTATTACCCGCTTTTTGCCACGGACACATTGATTGAGGTATCGGACGAGGTGGCCGAGGCTCTGCTGCTTATGCGGAGGGAGGAAAACAACCGCACCCGCAAAATCTGGTATCACAAGGCGTACTATTCCCTTGACTGTGAGGACGGGATTGAAAACTGTGCCTTTGATTTTACCGCCAAATCCCCGGAGGAGATTCTGCTGGAACAGGAGGAAGAACAGCTTTTCCTTGCTACACTGGAACATCTGTCCGGAGCTATGAATAGTCTGACCGATACCCAGGCAAGGCGTATCCATGCCCGCTATATACTTGGCAAAAAACTGATTGAGATTGCCGCAGAGGAAGGCGTGAGCGTATCCGTGGTACAGCAGACCGTTAAGAGCGGATTAAAGCGAATGCGGAGATATTTTGAGAAAAAGAAATGGAGGAAATGAAAGGATGAATTTTACAAAAAGCGAGCTGGAAATGCTCTACCAGTATGTAGCGCCCACGAAGGAGGAAACCCTTGCGGGGCTGAAAGAGATCGTGCCGGTTCTGGAAAGGAAGGACGACCTGCTGACAAAGATGATCGTGGAGAACACGGTGAGGAAACTGGAAAAACTGGCAGAGCCGGAGTGCAGCCGGTTCATTGCTGACAACCGGGCCGCCTTTATCGCAGAGAGGGACAATTCCATCCGCAGGAGGCTTGCGGGGGCGGCGAAGGAGCCGGTCCTGCTGGGGCATGACCTGGCCGGGACGGAGCGGTTCCTGCCGGGGACAAGGCACATGGTAACGGTGGAGATTTTAAACAGCGACAGCCCGGTGGGCTTCCCAGGAGAGAGATACCGCTTTTTCCTCTCTGACGAGGGATATAAGAATGCCAGGGCCAGCGAAGGCCGGGGCGAGGTGAAGATCAGGAGCCATGCCGCCGTATGCGCCGGGAAACTCTATCCTGATAAGAAACCAAAACAGCCGGAGCGGTAAGCGGAAAGGGGAAAACGAAAATGAAGGATTAAAAAAAGCTACAGTCTGAACAGCAGAAAGTCCAGAGGGAAATTGAGCAGCTTCAGAACCGCCAGAAGATTCTACTAAACAGAAAGACGGACACGGAGCGCCGTGCCAGGACCCGCCGCCTGATCGAGCATGGGGCCATCCTGGAAAGCATTTTCCCGGCAACTGTCACCATGACCGGCGAGGAAGTCAAGGCATTTCTGCTTGCGCTCTCCCGCCTGCCGGGGGCAGAGAAAGCCGCCGCAAATGTACGCAAATCCGGGGATGTTTCCTAAGTCCCTTGGTTACAAGGGCGCACTTATGCACCGTTCCGGTGCGTGCGCCCTGCCGGGAGCATTGCGTCCCCTGGACGCGATGGGGAGCTACACTCCCCAAACCCCTTGTGCGCTCCGTTGGAAACGACACCCACCCTGCGGCTGCCATTTCCGGCAGAGCCTTGTATATCCCATCCCGGAAGGAGGCGAATACCCGTGGCAATCTTCCATTGCCCCATCAAGATCATCCAGCGCAGCAAAGGCAAGTCTGCCGTGGCTGCCGCCGCATACCGGAGCGGCACGAAACTCACCAATGAGTGGGACGGGCTGACCCATGACTATACCAGAAAGGGCGGCATCATCCATTCGGAAATCATGCTGCCCGCCCATGCCCCGCCGGAATTTTCTGACCGCTCCATCCTTTGGAACAGCGTGGAGCAGGTTGGGACTTCAAAGAACAGCCAGCTTGCCCGTGAGGTCGAGGCGGCGCTGCCGGTGGAATTATCGCCGGAAGAACGGCTGGCACTTGTCCGGGCTTATGTGAAGGACAACTTTGTGGATTCCGGTATGTGCGCCGACTTTGCCATCCACGATAAGGGGACCGGCAACCCCCATGTACATATCCTGCTCACCATCCGCCCGCTGGAAGAATCCGGTGAGTGGGGCGCAAAATGCCGCAAGGTCTATGACCTGGATAAGAACGGACAGAGAATCCCGGACGGGAAAGGCGGCTATAAGAACCACCGGGAGGACACCACCGACTGGAATGACAAGGGCAACGCCGAGAAATGGCGGGAGGCATGGGCGGCGTATGCAAACAAGGCGCTGGAATCAGCCGGGAGGCCAGAGCGGATCGACCACCGCAGCTATAAGCGCCAGGGCGTAGATAAAATCCCCAGCGTCCATTTAGGCGTGGCCGCCACGCAGATGGAGAAGCGGGGAATCCCCACCCGCAAGGGAAACCTGAACCGGCAGATTGCCGCCGACAACAGACTGCTCAAAGAGATAAAAGCCCGCATTACCCGGCTCTATAACTGGTCAAAGGAACAGGCAGGGAAACCGGAAGGGAAAGAGAGCATCCTGCTCCAGCTATGGCAGGCCCGGCAGGAAATGGACAGCCCTGATTCCCGGTACGGGAAAATAAAAGACCTGAAAGAACAGGCGGCGCTTTACAGTCTCCTGCAGGGAAATGGCATCACTACCATGCGGCAGCTCCATGAGAAAATCTCCACCATGAATAAAAGCTACTATGACCTGCGAGGGAAGATCGTCAGCGCAGAACGCCGCATCAAGGTTCTGGACGAACACCTCTCCATGTGGGAGCAGTACGAGAAGCACAAAGGCATCCGCCGCCAGCTTGACAAAGTGAAGCCGGGCAAGAAAGGACAGTTTGAGCAGAGGCGTGAAACGGAACTTGCCCTTTACGAAGCCGCCGCCCGGTATCTGGAAAAACTGAAATCCGGCGGGGAGGTGCTCACCCCGAAGAAGTGGAGGGCAGAATCGGAAAAACTGACGGCACAGAAAGAAATCCACTATCAGGAGATGCGTTCCATGAGGGAGCAGATCAGGGCGGTTGAGAACCTGCGCAAAGCCGCAGACCAGCTTGAAAAGTCACAGCAGAATCGAAACAGAAAGAAGGAGGGTAACCAGCTATGAGACATTTTCTTTTGCATATCAATATCCACTTTTACATCCCACGCCGGACTGTGCTGCCTGTACCGGGCAGAAGTACAGAGGGAAAGGAGAATCCCCATGACCGCCACGCCTGCGGCGGCTCCTGCTCCTGCCATCACGGACACGGCCATACCGGTGATGAAAGCGGCGGCCATGAATCCGGCTGCCAGTGCCATTGCCAGGAGGCCGGCCATGAGTGCCGGTGCCGCCATGAAAAAGAAAAGCGCTGAACCAATCCCGGTGATGGATTACGGACAGTTCCGGCGGGCAAAGAAGCTGGTGCATGAGTGCTGTAACTATGACAACGGCCAGTGTATCGCCCTTGAGTGTGTCTGTGTCCAGAGCATCTCCCATTCGCTTTTATGCCGATGGTTCCGCTGTGCCGTCCTTCCCCTTGACCGGGAGCTGGAAGCAGCCCTTTTCCACCGGCTGGAACGGAAGAAGTGTTCCGTCTGCGCCAGGCTTTTCCTTCCCGGCTCCAACCGGGCGAAATACTGCCCGGACTGCGCCGCCCGCATGAAGCGGAAACATGCCGCCGAACGCAAACGGAAACAGAGGCGCATATGTCACGCTTTAGGAACGAAAAAAGCCTTATAAATCAAGCACTTTTTTTGAGTGTCGGAGGGTAACCAATACCTTTTTATCACTGGCACCCAAAAACAGCCTTAAATGGCGTATACGGGCCTCACAGCCCTATCCAGAGACCAAAGGAGCAACAGATATGTCAGACAACAGAAAATATTATTACCTGAAACTGAAAGAGAACTTTTTCACCACCGAGAAGATGGTGATACTGGAAAGCGCACAGGACGGGCTTTTGTATTCCAACCTGCTGCTGAAAATGTACCTGATGTCGCTGAAACATAACGGCGTCCTCATGCTTGGGGACGGCCTGCCCCACACGCCCCAGACCATAGCCACCTTCACCCGCCACCAGATCGGCACGGTGGAGCGGGCATTGAAGCTCTTTACCGAGTTTGGTTTTGTGGAGATCCTGACGGACGGGGCTTATTACATGGCAGACATCCAGCTTTTGATCGGCCAGTCCTCCACCGAGGGCGAACGGAAGAAGAAAGAGCGGATGCGCCTGAAACGCCAGAAGCTGCTCCCATCCGGACAGACGGACAAATGTCCACCATATAGCCGGGGGGACATTTGTCCACCAGAGATTAGAGATAAGAGATTAGATATTAGAGATAAGAGTATAGAGAATAGAGAGTGTGATAATGACGCACACGCTTATGGAAAGTATGGGAATGTTTTTTTGGCAGAAAGAGAAATGTCGGAGCTGCAGAATGAATTTTCAGACAGTGTCCTGCAGGACTATGTAGAGCGTTTGTCGGAATACATGGAATCCACCGGGAGGGAATATAAAAGCCATGCCGCCACAATCCGGCGCTGGGCCAATGCGGACAGGAAAGGGGCGGCTCCACCGGCAAGAAACCGGGATTACACCGTAAAGGAGGGAGACACCATATGATCGAGATCAACGAGGCTGTCCGGGCATTTATTGACAAAACCGCCGGAGATACGGAATTATCGGAGGACGAATACATAGACCATTCTGATGGCCTTATCCACTGTAAGAAATGCGGAGGGAGGCGGCAGACCATCCTCCCCGACCCGCTCCGGCACAGCTACCTCATGCCCCGCTGTGTCTGCCCCTGCCAGCAGGAGGCCGAAAAGCAGAGGAAGGCCGCCGAGGAACAGAGGACGCTCATGGAGAGCATCCGGCGCAGGAGGGCGCAGGGCCTGCAGGACCGCTATCTCCATGACTTCACTTTTGCCAATGACAACGGGCAGAACCCGCTCATGGAGAAAGCCCGTGCTTATGTGGAAAACTGGAAGGAGGCATACCGGGAGAATACCGGCCTTCTGCTCTTCGGTGACGTGGGGACGGGAAAATCCTTCTTTGCCGGATGTATTGCCAATGCCCTAATCGACCAGGATGTACCGGTGCTCATGACGAATATCCCCTCTATCCTGAACCGGCTGACCGGGATGTTTGCCGAGGACCGGGCGGCGTTTATCTCCGCCCTTGACGATTACAGCCTTTTGATTCTGGACGACCTGGGCGTGGAACGCAATACCGAATATGCGCTGGAGCAGATGTTCCTTGTCATTGACAGCCGGTACAGGAGCAGGAAGCCGCTGATCGTCACGACCAACCTGAAACTGGAAGAGATCAAAAACCCGCCCGACCTGGCCCACGCCAGAATCTATGACCGTATCATGGAGCGGTGCGCCCCTGTCCTTTTCTCCGGCAGGAACTTCCGGGAGGAAAAGGCGGCGGCTACCAAAGAGGCGGCGAGGGGGATTGTCTCCCCGAAATGAAACCTGAAAACAGCAGCAAGGGACAATTCCTATACATACCGTGGGACTGTCCGGGAAAGGAGCATCATACCATGAGCAGTGAGAAAAATATCCAGAATGTAGCAGGCACCACAGCTGGGGCAGAGAACCCGCCCGCACTGGTGAAGAAGATAGGCCGCACCACCTATATCGTGCGGATTCATTTCAGTGAGACCAGCACGGAGACCATGAGCGACAAGATTAAGCGTATGCTGAAAAATGAGATACTGCAGATGGGATAAAACGATAACAGAGGGACGCCGGGGAATCAGAAATACTACACTGGTTCCCGGCTTGTAAAATCAGGAGGTTTATGGTAGTATGGAACTACAAAAACGAAAGGAAAGGCAGGTGGGGATATTGACAGCGACGGAACAACAGCACCAGGAGGATTTACAGCGCCTGCGTGACTTACGCCCTATCGACGATGATTTTATGCGCTGCCTGTTTAAAGATAACATTCCATTAGCAGAATTTGTGTTACGCATTATCACGGGTAAGCAGGATTTGATTATCACTGACTGCGAAACACAAAAGGACATGAAAAGGCTGGCCGGGGCACGCTCTATCTGCCTGGACGCATACGGGACGGACCCGGATGGGAAAAAATACGATCTTGAAATCCAAAGACAGGAAAAGGGGGCAGACCCGCACAGGGCAAGATACCATTCCAGCGTGATGGATGTAGAGAACCTCCATTCCGGGCAGGAATTTAAAGAACTGCCGGACACCTATACAATCTTCATTATCGAGAAAGATTTTTACGGAAAAGGTGAACCGGTCTATCCGATTGAGAGAATCAATCTTGCTACGGATAAATCCTTTGAAGATGGAGAACATATTTTATATGTGAATGGGGAATACCGGGGCGAATCCGATTTTGGAAAGCTCATGCACGATTTTAATTGTACACAAGCATCCGATATGAATTTTGAACTGATGGCAGACCGGACACGGTATCTGAAAGAAAATCCGAAGGGAGTGAGTGAGATGTGCCGCATCATGGAGGATATGAGAAATGAATCCCTGAAAGAAGGAATACAGGAAGAAAAAAAGATGACAGTATTCCGAATGTTGGAGGCGGGGAAATACTTGCTTGAGGAAATTGCGAATATTTCAGGGCTTTCCCTTGAAGAAGTTAATCAACTGAAAGCAGAACGAAACGCATAAAGCACTGTCATAGAGCCAGGAATCTTAAATAAAGGTTTCTGGCTCTATTTTTTTGCCCTAATTGTGAATTTTTTGTGAAATTGATTAAAAAGTCCTTGACGATTTGTCTCTGGCAAGACAGCGAAAAGCATTTTAATTAGCTGTGGCGCACGTTTAGCCCCCTTTGACATCAAGGAGCTGCGTGACCTGACAAGCTATGACGAGTTGGGGCTTGATATGATCGGGGATGAAAAGACAGCGTTGTTTGTCATTATCTCCGATACTGACGACACATTTAATTTTATCGTGTCTATCATGTATACGCAGCTTTTTAACCTGCTCTGTGACAGGGCGGACGATGTGTATCATGGGAGATTGCCCGTCCATGTGCGCTGCTTACTCGATGAGTTTGCAAACATCGGGCAGATACC
>CAJTSE010000036.1 GCA_910578815.1 uncultured Acetatifactor sp. | reverse complement strand
TTTTTCGGATCAGCGAAAAACTCCTCAATGGAGAACAGGGCCATGCCCTAACAAATAGAGCCAGGAACCTGTTTTTTAGATTCCTGGCTCATTAGTGCCCTTTACATATTCTGGTCTGTTTTCAATTTTCTCACTTCATCAACTGAAAGGCCAACAAATTCCGCAATCTTTTCAAGCGTTATTGTCCCATCTTCCAGCATTTTCTTTGCAACATTTATCATTCCTTCTTTTAATGTCTGATTCCTCATATCTTCCATAGCACGGCACATAATCTCGATTCCCTCCTTGCTCTCTTTGAAAAATCTCACCCTGTCCGCCAGTGTCCCATAGTACATATCCGCTGCGTCTGTGCAGGAGAAGTCATGCATTAACTTCCCGATTGGCGTATCTCCACGGTAAGCGCCATTTACATACAGTATGTGCGAACCGTCCTCAAATCTTTCCCCGGTTCCTAAAAAGCACCGCTCAATCGGATAGAGCGGCAGCCCTTTTCCCATTACGTCATTCTCTGTGATAAAGATTACCCACGTTTCCGGTAGTTTGTCGAAGTCCTCGCCTTTTTTTAAAAGGTTTGCGTCCATCATGCTTGAGTTGTACCTTGCTCTTTTTCTCCCAGCTCCTTTGTCGGAGCGCTGTACTTCCACATTCAATTTTGCCCCTGTGCTGTCCGTAGCCAGGATATCCAACCGCACTGATCGGTTCAGCAGGTTCTCCACAAATACCTGGGTGCGGACGTCCAGCACCTTTAAATCCGGTTTTTCCAGTACAATCTGCAATACCAGTTCTATGCTTGCCGTATCTCCCTCAAAACACTTTGTGAGGAAATCATCATCAAGCAGGCGAAAGCCTCTTAGCCTCTGTAAATCTTCCTGATGTTTCTGGTCTATCTGTTCCGTCACTGTCAATCTTCCCACCTGCTTTCCCTTCTGTTTTCGTATCTCTATACTACCATAAACCTCCCGATTTTACAAGTACATGGCTATTTGTGTAGTGTATCCATTACTTTCTGGTCAAACAATTCACATATGATATATCGAAAATTTTTTCATTTTCCTGCAACTGGTTGATATTAACTGTCTAGTAGTATAAAATAATAATTCATCAACCAATAGATACTGTAGGAGAAAAAAATATGGATAATCCAGCCGTTAACCAACCAACTCATGAGCGTATTTCTCAAATAGAGATGGAAAAACGTCTCAAGGAAGCCAGCAAACAAGAACAATTTTATTCTATTGCTTTATTTGATAT
This sequence comes from uncultured Acetatifactor sp., assembly GCA_910578815.1. Taxonomy (GTDB): domain Bacteria; phylum Bacillota; class Clostridia; order Lachnospirales; family Lachnospiraceae; genus Acetatifactor. The sequence continues at coordinate 8,992 of CAJTSE010000036.1, read as the reverse complement.
ATTAGGATTCTCTAATTATGTAACCACTCACGGTAATCAAACAATTTTAGAATTATATAACAAATTGCTTGATATAGTTTATACGCCTGATATTAGCAAGGCTGTTCCTGTACGAATGAGTGATGACTGGAAAGAGGGACAATATATTGCCAATGCAAATGGACACGTTAATGTTTGTCATTTTAGTGATACATTTATAATTTATGTTCATTACCTTTGCCGCAGAGAGGCATATTGGCTGGCAACTCCCAAATATGAACCTTACCCTTTATTGTCGGGAGAAAAAGATACTCCCTATTGTCCCATTTTTTATCAAGAACATCAAATCTATTTATCGTTCTTACAGACTTGTATGGACTTTTTTTGCCAATCAATTATTGCGGGGATTCCTTTGCGTGGTTGTGTTTCTTCTGGCTTCGCATTGATGGCTTCCAACAAATCAATATATTTCGGTACTCCCTTAGTAGAGGCCGCAAGAGGTGAACCTGCACGTAAAGCGATAGGAATTTCTTTTGGTAAAAGTTTTAATAGCCATCACCCGGTATATAATGATTACTTTATTCCATTTTGGGATTTCATCAAAACCGATGACCCTAAATCAAAATTTATTAGCCCGATGGTTTTGGATTGGCCAAGGTATTGGAGAATCTCACCAGATTTTAAAGACTTTTCATTTGCTGACTGCATTAAAAAAATGAATACTAATCCTGACTTTTCTGAATACTATGATAATGCAATTAGCTTTTTTGATTTTTCCAACGGACATGAACACTGGTATGAAGAAATAAATAGAGATGGCATTAGCGATATTATTGATTATTATAAAAAGACAGAAGAATGGTTTAAATCTGTTACATAACTTTGCACATATAAAATGAGCCGGAAATCAATAGAATATTTCCGGCTCATAAATTGTAATCTCTTTACATCTGCTGTATCTCATTTTTCAGCATACGCTTAATTTTGTCGCTCATGGTTTCCCTACTTGTCTTGCTGAAATGAACCCGCACAATGTAGGTAGTCCGGCCAATCTTCTTCACCAGTGCAGGAGCGTCTTTAGCCGGTGTTGTGGTGGTAGTGTCCTCTGTGATTTTCTCGCTTCCCATAAATTCTCCTTTTCATGCAATCAGTTTATGCAATCCCTTACTCACAATCTCCTTCGCCGCCGCTTTAGTCGCCCTGGCTCCTTCCTCCCGGAAGTTCTTACCAGAAAAGAGAACCGGCGCACACCGTTCCAGTATGCGGTCATAAATCCTTGCGTGGGCAAGGTCTGGCGGGTTCTTGATTTCTTCCAGTTTCAGGTTTGTCGTGACAATCAGCGGCTTCTTACTCCGATACCGGCTGTCAATGACGGTGAACATCTGCTCCATGGCATACTCGGTACTGCGCTCCACGCCTAAATCATCAATGACAAGCAGGCTGTAATCGTCCAGGCTGGCGATAAAGGCCGCCCTGTCCTCGGCAAACACGCCGGTCAGCCGGTTCAGGATAGACGGGAAATTTGTCATCAGAACCGGCACGTCACGGTCAAGCAGGGCATTGGCGATACAGCCGGCAAAAAAGGATTTCCCGGTTCCCACGTCACCAAAGAGCAGAAGGCCGGTATTGTCCCGGTATGCCTCCTTCCAATGCTCCACATAGGCGTGTGCCTTCTCCATGACGGGATTCTGGCCGTTATCATTGGCGAAAGTGTAATCATAAAGGTATCTGTCCTGAAGCCCCTGTGCCTTCCGGCGTTTGACACGCTCCATGCGTTCCCTCTGTTCCTCCATGGCTTTCCGTTCCTCCTGCGCCTTCTGCTGGCAGGGGCAGAGGCAGCGGGGCATGAAATAGCCGGAGCCTCCGAACCTGGGCACAACAGTCTGGCGGCTGCCACGGCATTTCTTACAGTGGATAAGCCCGTCAGCCGGTTCTATGTATTCGTCCCCGGCAAGCTCCATATCCCCGGCGGCCCGGTCAATGGCCGCCCGGACTTCTGCGGTAATCTCTATCATATGGTTTCTCCTTCCTCTACGCTGTAATCCCGGTTCCGGGCAGGCGGTTCCTCTTTCTTTTTGTCGGCGTTCGCCCAGCGCCGGATTGTGCCCTCTCTATTCTCTATACTCTTATCTCTAATCTCTTTATCTCTATACTCTAATATAGGCGGACATTTGTCCACCCGGCCATTGGACGGACAAATGTCCGCTTCCCCGGACGGGAGCAGGTTCTGGCGTTTCAGCCTCATGCGCTCCTTTTTCTTCCGCTCCCCCTCGCTGGACGACTGGCCGATCAGCAGCTGGATGTCGCTCATGTAATAGGCTCCGTCCGTCAGTATCTCCACAAGCCCAAACTCCTGGAATATCTTCAAAGCCCGCTCCACCGTGCCTACCTGATGCCGGGTAAAGGTGGCTATGGTCTGCACGGTATGGGGCAGGTAGTCATTCAGCAGGAGTACGCCGCTGCTTTTCAGCGACATCAAATACATCTTGAGCAGGAGATTGGAGTACAGAAGGCCGTCCTGCATACTCTCCAGGATGACCATGGTTTCGCTGTTATAAAAATTCTCTTTCAGCTTGAGGTAATAAAATCGTCGGTTCTCTGTCATTTAGTTGCTCCTTTTGTTCTGAATAGCTTTTTTAAGCCTCTGTACGCATTTTAAGGGGGCTTTGGGGGTGTCAATGATAAAAAGTATTGCCTCCCCTCCGACACGCTCCGAAAGTGCTTGATTTACAAGGCTTTTTCCGTTCCTAAATGCGTAGAATCATGGTATCTTTTCCGCTGGCGTTCTGCCTCCTTCCTCCGGCGCACCCTGGCGGCACATTCCCTACAGTATTTCGCCCGGTTGGAGCCGGGCAGGAAAAGAGCGCCGCACTCGCTGCACCGTCTGCTTTCCAGCCGGTGGTAAAGGGCCGTTTCCAGCTGGTGGTCTAAGGGCAGCACCGCCACACGGAACCAGCGGCAGAGCAGGGAGTGGGAAATGCTCTGGACACAGACGCACCCGTCCCCCTCGTCAAGCGCCATACACTGGCCGTTGTCGTAGTTGCAGCACTCACGCACCAGCCGCCTCGCCCTGCGGTACTGCCGGTAGTCCATGGCCGGGATTCGCTCATGCCGCCTGTTTCCCATATCTCACCTTGCAGCGGCACAAAGGCGGCTGCCCCTCCCTGAAAAGGAAAACCGGCTCCGGCGCTTTCGCCCCCGCAGGCGCTGGCGGCGTGGGCGGCACGGGTATCTTTACGGTGATGGTGATTGTCATGGTGATAAACTGCTGTGTCATAATTCCTGTTCCTCCTTCTTTCTGGCCGGTTCATTTTCCGTCCTGGCCAACTGTTCCGCTGTCTTTTTCAGGTTCTCCACCGCCTTGATGTCCTCCCGCATGGATTTCATTTTCTGGTACTGTACCGATTTCTCCGCTTTCAGGCGGTCAGCCTCGGCCTGCCATTTCTTCGGGGTGACTTCTTCGCCGGTGGCTTTCAGCTTTTCCAGATACCGGACGGCGGCCTCATATAACGCCAGTTCCGCACTGTGCTTCTGCTCAAACTGTTCCTTTTGCTTCCCCGGCTTCATCTTGTCGAACTGGCGGCGGGTTCCTTTGTTCCTCTCGTATTTCTCCCACATTGAGATATGTTCGTCCAGCACTTTGATACGTCGCTCGGCGGTGACAATCTTCCCACGCAGAGAATAGTAATCTTTGTTCATGGCGGCCACTTTTTCATAAAGCTGCTCCATAGAAATGATGTGGTTGCCGTTCAGGAAATTGAACAGGGCGGCGCTTTCTTTTAGGTTCCTTATCTTCCCATACCGGGAGCCGGGTTTCCCCACTGACAGCTGCGCCTCGTAAAGCTGCGCCATGATACTGTCTTTTCCTTCCGGTTTCCCCGCCTGCTCTTTCGTCCATTTATAGAGCCGGGTAATCCGTGCTTTAATCTCCTTCAGCAGCTTATTATCGGCGGCAATCTGGCGGTTGATGTTTCCCTTCTCCGTGGCAATGCCTTTCCGCTCCATCTGGCTGGCAGCAACTCCCAGATGGATGGAAGGTATCTTGTCAATGCCCTGACGCTCGTAGGCGCGATGGTCAATCCGTTCCGGTCTGCCAGTAGCCTCCAACGCTCTGTTGGCATACGCAGCCCAGGGAGTAAAATGCTTTGTGGTAACGTGTCCGGCGGTCATAGTTGTACATCTCCCGGACAGACTGCACCATGACCTCGGCCACTTCCTCCGATACCTCCACAAACACGTCCCCGGTGTAGTAGGGATAACAGTACCTTAGATTGATTGTTTTCATGGCTGACCTCCTAAAATGCGGAGAGGACAGGCAGCGGCTTCCTGCCTGTCCTCCCCGGAAATGTGATAGGGAAAAAGTTCCCTTCACTGGTTAGCCCGAAATCGGTCAATCGTAGGGTCTGTATCAGAAAAATTTTTTGATTTTCTTCCGTACCGCCTCAATGCTGTCCTGTATGGCAGCTTTGGAGCAGCGGCAAAGCCCGGCAATCTCGGCATAGCTCAAACCCTCCAATGCGTAGAGCAGGAACCGGCGGCGCTGTGCCTCGGTACAGAGCGCAAGGGCGGCCTTAATCTCCAGCATGGTTTCTTTCCTGCATACCCACTGTTCCGGTGTCTGGTAGTAGCAGGAGCGCCCTTCGGTGAGGACTATGTACTCGTCAAACTCCCGGCTGTCCCAGTGCCTCCGCTTTATGCGTCTGGCTCTTTACTTAACGTCATTTTTAGCTGTACTACATTGATTTTGATTTCTTTCCTGCATTTCGGGCAGAAAAGCGGAAAATTTAAGAGTACCGTATCCCCATACACCTTCATCCTTGCCTTACCTCCACAAGCCGGACAGTGAATCCATAAGGATTTATTTTTCATTACATCACACTTTCTTGATACCAATTCCTACTCTGCGGCTTGCGTCTGGTTTTAGAAATCAGCATACCTTACCCATTTATGACAGTTCTTATTTTTCCGCTGTTCCTGATTGCAAAGCCATACGGGATTCTTCAACGGACAGTTTTTTATGAAGATTCAAAGCCATAAAGACAGTGATAATGGCGACCAGAACATCAGCAACCGGTTGGGCGTAAATGACACCGTTTAATCCTAAAATCCCTGGCAGGAACCAGATAACCGGCACAAAGCAGATTCCCTGTCGGCAAGCGCCAAGAAAGCAGCCCTCTTTTGCTTTTCCCATTACAAGAAATAAGAAGGAGTACACAGTATAAAATCCAAAAAGGATAAATGACAGACCATTTGCCCGTAACGCTGCTGCGCCAATCCGAATCATTTCGGTATCTCCTTTTGTAAACAATGCCATAATCTGTGACGGGAATATAGCGACTATCAAACCAAAAACCACACAGAATATGGTTGACCACAGAACAGAGGTTTTAATCGCTTCATACAAGCGGTCAAACTTTTTTGCTCCGTAGCTGAATCCGGCGATTGGCTGAAATCCTTTCAAGAAACCGAAAACAATCAAGGTTCCCATAGACATAATTTTTGTAAGCGGCCCCATGGCGGCAAGGGCAGAGCCGCCATATTCTTTTGCCCCATTGTTTATCATACTGATAGACATACTGGTCAGAACCTGAAAGAGTAATGTGGGAATCCCTATCTTCAAAATTTCAGACATTATTTCCTTTGAAAAACAACAGTCTTTCATACGAAAATGGAATATGCTCTTTTTCCGGAAGATATAGCACAGGTAAACCACCGTGGAAATCACCTGAGAAATAGCGGTCGCAATGGCCGCGCCGGCAACTCCGAGATTCAGGACATAGATAAAAATAGGGTCTAATATCACATTCAGGACAGCGCCGGCCATCAACGCGCACATGGCTGTCTTTGCGGCTCCCTCACTGGACACGATATTATTCATGGTGACATTGAAAACATTAAAAATGGAAAACGTGATGTAAATGCTGGTATAGGTAATCGCATAAGGCATAACGCTTTCCAATGCGCCTATCTGATTCAATATGGGTTTCAGAAATATGACGGAGCCTATAATGACAATCGCTCCAATCAATACGCTGCTGTATAAAGCTGTACTGGCTACCTTATCAGCGGTATCTTTATCCCCTCGCCCCAACAGCCTGGAAAGATATGCCGCCGCCCCGTTCCCGAAAAGCAGCCCCAGGCCGACAACAATCTGCCCTAAAGGAAAAGCTACCGTAACCGCCCCCATCTGATCCGTACCTAATCCACCGACAAAATAGGTATCTGCCAGATTATAAAGTGCGTTAATCAGCATACCTATCATAGTTGGCAGTCCCAGCGCCAAAAGAGCCTTTGGTATTGGCACAGCCCCCAGAAGTTCCATTTTCTTTCTTTGCTCGCTCATGTCGTTTTCTCCTTTCGTTTGACCGATACTATTATTTATATTACTATAAATTATAATAGTTGCGCAACAGAGAATATATTACTATAATTTATAGTATCTGTCAAGTATTAAAGGAGAACGAATATGGCCACAATCGACCTAATTGTACTGGGAATTTTAAAAAGGGAATCTTTAAGCGCCTACGATATTCAAAAACTGGTTGAGTACCGTAACATATCCAAATGGGTAAAAATCAGCACTCCCTCAATTTATAAAAAAGTCCTTCAACTGGAAGAAAAAGGATTCATCAAAAGTCGTATTGAGAAAGAGGGAAAAATGCCGGAAAAAGCTGTCTATTCATTAACCCGGCAGGGGGAGCAGGAATTTGAAAAACTTATGCTGGAAATTGCTGCAAAGTCCATTAACATTTATCTGGATTTTAATGCTGTGATTGTAAACCTGGACAGCCTCTCACAGGAAAAACAGAATGTATGTCTGGCAAATATTGAGAACAATATCAAGCAATTAAAATCCTATCTGGAAGAAAACTTTCTTGCGAAGGAAAATATACCGGACGTTCCTGAAAACGGAATGGCAGTCCTTGAGCAGCAGCTTATTCTTGCCAGGGCAATCGAAACATGGATTTCTTCGCTGAAGAAAAATGACGGTAATTCCGGCCTGGATAATACAGAAACATGATTTTATCAGCGCCAGACAAAGAGAGGCGGAATGATACCTTTCTTCTGCCTCCCTTTGTTGTTCCCTGTTTAATTGTAAATCAGTTCATGCAGAATGATTTCCTCTGCCTGCGCCTTACAGTTATTTGCCAGCCCCACCCATTTCATCTGGTCGGCTGCTTTCAGTTCCTCGGTCACACCGGCAGCCTTCATCAGCTGCGACATAAGAATATCCATTCGCTCATTGGCGGCCTTGTCAATCTCCAACAAATGGGGATAGAGTTTTTCTGTCAGGAGCAGGCTGGTATACAGCCCTTTCCGGTGTTCTTTCAGATAGCGGAGCCTCATGCGTCCATACCTGCCGATTGGCGTGTCCGGCTGTTCTTTTAATACCAGATTCGGGAGATAGTAATCTCCAACTTTTGTATAAGTCAGTCCATTCATGTGTATGCCTCCTTGCCTTTTCTGTGGTATGCCAGCCGCCTACATAGCGGCTCTGGCTGGCATTGGTGCTTTTTGGGGTTCTTTCTTTGGCAGGCTGCTGGCCGGGATAAACACGCCTTTTTCCATATCCTCGGCACGAATAGCGGCTTTCTTCGCCTCGATTTCAGCCTTTTTCTTTGCCTTGATTTTATCCTCGTACCGTTTCTGTGTCCCGTTGGCCTTGCGCCGGAGATATGCCTGGTGCAGCTTGTCCTTGCGTTCCTCTTTCTTCCGCAGGGCTTCCAGTTCCTCCGGCGTGAGGTTCACTTCCCCGAAGTGGGGCGGTATGTACCTCCCGACAAAATTGAAGTAAATCTCAACCTCCTGCGTGGTTTCAATGCTGCCTTTCCGGTCACGCTCATGGACAAGGATTTTCTCCACAAACTCATTCAGCATGGTGGTAGTCAGGTTGTCAAAATTCTCGTACTTGTCAACAAGGGCGATAAATTTCTCCGCTGATTTCCGGCTCTGCTCATATCCGGCGATTGCCTTTTCCAGTTCGGCAATCTCGCCGGAAAGGGATTCCTGCTCCTTTGCGTACTGTGCGTCCAGGGCGGCATATCTTGCGTCCGGCAGCTTGCCCAGCACATTGTCCTCATAAATCTTGCATATCAGTTTTTCCAGTTCCCCGGCCCGTTTCTGTGCCGCCGCCAGCCGTTTCCGCTTTCTGGTGATGTCGCTGGCCTGCTGCTCGGCCTGGGTTTCCTGAACCGCTTTGATAAACTCTGCCCGGTCATTTCTGGAATACTCCGCAATCGCCCGGAGCATATCGGAAACCAGTGTCAGGACGGCGCTTTCGTTGATTCGGTGCTGCGTGGAGCAGAGGACGCCAACCGGAACCTTGCTATATTGGGAGCAGGTATATTGTGAGATACGCTTGCCGTTGTTGGTGCGGTGGACGTACATCTTGCCGCCGCAGTCGGCGCAGTAGAGCAGGCCGGTAAGCGGGGCGGCTTCTCCCCAGCCGTCCGGGTAACGCTTCACGTTGGAGCGGATTCTCTGCACATTCTCAAAGGTTTCCGGGTCGATAATGGCGGCGTGGGTGTCCTCAAAGATTACCCATTCATTTTCGTCAACGTAGTGGCTTTTCTTGTCCTTGAAATGCTTGCGGGTCTTGAAGTTGATGGTGTGGCCTAAATACTCACGCTTTTTCAGGATATTGACGATAGTGGAAGAACCCCAGCCATAAGGGTCTCTAAACGTCTTGGATTGATTCACGCCCTCCCCGTAATGGGACAGGTGCAGGGAAGGTATTTCAATCTTTTCCTGTGACAGCCGGTTCGCAATCTGATAGGGGCCGTATCCGTCCAGGGTCATAGCGAATATCCGGCGCACCACGTCAGCGGCTTCTTCGTCCACAATCCAGTGTTCCCGCTTTTCGTCCCACAAGTAACCGTAAATGACCGTGCCGGTCAGGTGCTTGCCGCTCATGCCTTTTGCCTTAAATACGGATTTAGGAACTGTCCAAAAATAACTTTTAATCTGTAACGATTTCAAAATTAGGTATGCTATGGGCGGCAGTATCTGACCG
>CAJTSE010000035.1 GCA_910578815.1 uncultured Acetatifactor sp. | reverse complement strand
CGTTTATATGGCCTGTTTTTCTGTTGCATCTTCAGTGAGTTTCCGAGACTACTCAATAGAAAACGCAGACGGGAAGCCGGGGTGGGACTTCTTGCCTGCGTTTCTCTGCGGCAGGGCTGCGTATGGGGTACGAAGCGGCTGCCTGTGTATGATTTTTCACGATACTCATTTTAACATAGGGGATTTACCGTGTAAATCGCAAAGCTGTGCCAGTTTGTGAAAGTTCTGTGCCAATGTTGTGCCAGATGGTAAAAAAATCAGTTTCGTGTTAATGTAAAATATTTTATATAAAGATTTCTAAAAATGAAATAGGAAAATAAAATTGAAAATGACAAAAAATATTGCGCATAATGTATTAAAAAAGGATAAATGAGAATAATTTTAAATAAAACGAAAAAAAGTATTGCATTTTTTTAGAAAGGTGGTATTATATTGATAAATAATAGAAAGGGTAGAATACCTATGAAAATACAAAGAATTGCATTGGATGGCTTTAAAAATTTGAGTAATGTTAATATTGCATTTAGCAAAATTACTTCATTAGTTGCGTTGAATAATTTTGGTAAGTCTAATGTGTTGTCCGGCATTGACTTTGGCATTGACTTTATGAAGTGCAATGAGGAGCAGAGACAAAATCTCATGAGGTCAGATAATGCCATGCCAATCAATAGGGCTTCTCAGGATAAGGACTTTCAATATGAAATCGAAATGACTACTATAATTGGGACTGTTAAATATCGTATTATTTATGGTTTTACTTTTGGATGGTTGCGAACAAAAGAGGATGAAGCAAGTATTAATAATGAATATCTAAAAGTAAAGATCGATGAAAAAGGAAAAAAATATAACCAACTTATTAATAGGCAGGGGCGGGAAGCCTTCTATAAGAGTTCAGAAACTGGAAGATGTGCCACGCCTACCCAGATAGGTAATGTGGAATTGGTTGTTAATAAGCTAAAAGCGTTTGATCAGCTGTATTATATAGAAATTATTAAAAGATTGAATGATTTAAAGCTGTATATGGAAAATAATCTTGATCCTAAAGAGTTTTATATGCCAAATCCTATTATAAGCAAAGGAAGTTCAGAATATTTTATTGATTCGCGTAGTTTACCGAGAGTGATTGCAAAATTAAAACAAATCAATCCAGGAAAATTTGATTTACTATTAGATGCCTATAAAAGTTTATTTCCTGACATTGAAGATGTAATTGTTAAGGAAATTCAGATTTCTAGTGAAGGAACTATAGTCGTACCTGATGATATACCATTTATAGTTTCGGATAGTATATATTTGCTGTTTGTTCGTGATAAAAATTTATGCAGGCTTATTGACTTTGAAGCAATGTCTGATGGAGCGAAAAGGGTATTTATGATTTTGACTAAAATTATAATGGCAAGTTTAGAGGAAAGAAATATATCCTTGATAGCTATTGAAGAGCCTGAGAACTCCATTCATCCATCTTTATTCCGGACATACTTACAGATAATTTCCGATTTATTGGATGATTGTAAAGTAATAATTACAAGTCATTCTCCATATATAATCAGCTTTATGGATTTAGGCAGCATTTATGTCGGAATACACCGAGACGGTGGGATGGCCGAATTCCACGGATTTAAGAAAAACAAAGAGAAAACGCTTGAGGATGATGCAGACTCTCTTGACATGGGTATGGGAGATTATATTTTCTCTATGCTGGCCGATAACGAAAGCGAAATTGAAGGATATCTGGAGTGTGATGCAGTTGAATAAGTGCTTGGTATTGTTTGTTGAGGGACAAACAGAGGTGGAGTTTTATAAGGCTCTCATAAAATACATAAGAGAATGTCATGTAGATAAAAAGCTCGAACATAAAGTGATTTATAGAAGCATAGATGGAATAGGTGGATACAAAAAAGAAGTGAATCGAATTTTTTTGAAAGAGGTTCTGCCTAAAGTAGAAGGATATCAAATAACGGTTGCACTATGCTATGATACAGATGTATTTGGTTATGTACAAAAACCCAAAATTAATTGGAAAGAAGTGGAAAAACTTCTTAAAGATGATGGGGCACATAGAGTGCTCCACATTAAGGCCGAAAAATCAATAGAGGATTGGTTCTTGATTGACAAGGAGGGAATAAGGCGTTTTTTAAAACTAAGCTCCGATATAGAACCTCAAGGCTCTAATGGATATGAGAAATTAAAGTATTTATTTAGAAAGGCAAATAAGATATATGCCAAAAAAGGGCGTGAAGTCAATGGACTTGTCCAGGCTTTGGATATTGGTCTGATTAGCAGAGGGGTAACAAAGAGCTTGGATTTACTGTATAAAGAGTTGGGAGTGCGAGGAGGTGGTATAAACAAAAAATGATGAAAGATTGGAAAGAGAGAATGTGGCAATTAAAATAGCTGAAGCGGCAACTTCAGCTAAAAATTGTTAATGACCATAGGTGATCATCGTATGTATGAAAATTATTCTATCATCTATTGTTCTGATTTTCAATCCGAAACAGAAGTTCGACTAATTCCCAAGCAGGTCATTCTTGGTTTTAATAGATTTTGCAACTGCAGTAAAAAAGGCTGCTTTCTTAAGTGCAGCCAAAATCGAGGAGGAAATGATGAAGTTAAAAGTATCGAAGGAATCAAAAACAGGATTAAACACGGAATTTGTGAACATTGAATCAGGAAGAAAGATAAAGCTTGAACAGGCTATTCAGCAGGTGGGGAAAGGGAACCCCGGCTATCAGAACTATGTGGCAGTCAAGAATCCCAATGGAACCACGTACCTGCGGTCAAAGCCGAACGGAAGTGTAAAAGATAATATTGAATAGTAGGGAGGAATATATTATGAGATTGAAAGCACTAAGTCATTATAATGGAGACATGGATACACGTTTTGGAGATTGTATATTATTGTATGATAGCACTTCTTTGGTAGTATATGATTGTGGACATAATCAGCATGCAAGTGAGGTTGAAAAATTCCTGCGCAAAAATACTTTGATTTCCCAAGTATATATTGTTATTTCACATAACGATAGTGATCATACTGATGGGGTAGAAAGCTTGATGGAGTACCTACATAGTAATGGGTATGATGTCACGGTCTACTCTTCTTTGTATTTGAAAAGCGCAAGAAAGGTGTTGGAATTGCTCGATGATGGACGCCGGACATTACCCGCAACAAAACAACATATCCTTGAAACTTTTGATAATATAAAAAATATTATCGAAAAAGCTCAAGGGTATGGGTTTTCAATAAAAAATGCTACTGTTGGTACAAAAGTGTTATCAGGAAGTATTGTTGGTCCAACAGAAGATGAGTTTGCGGCAGTTGTTGCACAGGCTATAGAGAGTGATAATGTAACAAAAATAGATGGGGAAACTGTAATGAATGCTGCAAGCGTGCAGCTTAAATATAAACTGGATAATGCGGAAACGATTCTGTTATGTGGAGATGCATCGCCAGCTTACTTACATTACCTCGATAATTATGATTTAATTCAACTTCCCCATCATGGAAAACTGGATAATGCAGTAGAGATATTTGATGTGCTAAAGGATTCTTATAGCAAGACTTATCTTATATCTGATAATACGGGGTCTGGAGCTACTAGTGGTGGTTCTGATAAGTTAGTGGAATACATGGAAAACGAACATTATAGTCCTGCATTAAATACGAAAAATGGCGTAGTGTCCATACCTAACAGTGCATATGGATATAAATCAAATAATAGAACACAAGGGGTGAAACTGGGTGAGATGGATTGTAAGTTCTGATCCCAAGATTTTTGTGGATAGAAATCATATGTCTGCAAGATTACAATATATCCATTCTGTTGCCAATATAACGGCAACAGAATGGATGGCAACCCAGAAAAGAACTGATTTGCCCAAAACGTTTTTTTATTGTATGACCAACGATGGACTGAATGGAACATTTATAACCGCACATATTGATGAAGTCTATCAATTGTGTTCTTTACAAGAAATAGCACTATGCGATTTTGTAATAGCCAATACATGTATTTGGAAAAAATCATCAAATAAACAAATTTTATATTGTATGATGCAGATAAATAAACAAATAGAACTCTGGTTTTCTAAACAAGCTTTGACAGTGGAAAAAAATTATAATTTACGTCAATCCACTTTATTAAGTAATGTTGGAGAGTTTGGCTTTAATAGCTCCCTATCAGAACGCTTACTCTTTTCTAACAGGCGTAAAGGATTCATGGAAGCGGTTTCTGTTGCTTTTAATAAGGTGTCACCTATTATATTACCGGAAGATTATGGGGGTATTATATGAACAATTTTATCGAAAAACTAGGTACTTATCAAATTATGACCAATTTATTACCGGGCGTGTTTTTTGGAACGTCTTTGAAATTATTACTAGGGATAACATTGCCAATAGAAAACATTGGTGAAGAAATCATTGTTTATTATTTTATGGGATTTGTAATCAATAGAATAAGCTCATTAATCGTGAAGCCTATTTTGAAAAAATGCAAATTTATCCGTGAGGCACCATATCCTGATTATTTTAAAGCAGTAAAGATAGATTCAAAAATAGATGTATTATCTGAGACAAATAATTACTTCAGGGCTTTGTTGACGAGTTCTCTACTATTGATTGTAATATCAATAGTACGAATTTCTATTTGGAAAATAAAATGGATTTCCTCAAATTGGAAGTGGATGTCAATGATATTTTTAGTAATACTATTTCTATTTGCTTATAAGAAACAAATAAAATTTATATGCAAACGTGTTGAAATAGCAAATGAACAACAAACCTCTGAAGTGCAGATTAGGTAAAGGAAGAGCAGGTGGCATAGAGGAAAAATGCCGCCCGCTCTTTTTATCAGATATTCTGCTTAATAATCCGCGAGATCAACCCCACCGCCACATTTCGGTCCGAATCAATCCGCGTTACCACGAAGCTCACTTCATCCTTCTTTCCAGGAAGGCGGTTATCGTAGCAGCTATGGGCGACTGCGTTGACGCCGATGTGGAGGCGGACGAAGACAGTGCCTTTATGGATGTCCGTGACCGTTCCGGCATATTTGCCCTGAATCTTGCACTTGCTTAAATTTTCCTTGCTGGTGTTTCCGTTTACGCTCTTGACATCTGCCTTCACGGAGATGTCTTCGAGGGAGTGGAGCTTGACGCTCAGGATGCGGACAAGGATCTGCTCGCCCACATGGAAGCGCTCGGTGGCGTCGCCCATCCAGTCCCATGACAGGTCGCGGGCGAGGATGGAACATTCCGTACCGAAAATCTCCACGCGGACCACCTTTTCTGCGACGGCAATGACTCTCGCCTGTACGATGCGGTCTTCGCACACGCGGGAGTTTCCATTGGCATTCGGAAGGTAAAAAATCTGCCGCTTTTTATACATGGCATCCTTCCGGCTTGCCACCACGCTGCGGCTGGCATTGTCAAGTCCCTTGATGATGAAGTCAATCTCACATCCAAGCATGTTCCCCAGTATCTTGTTCTGGCGCTGCACCAGTTCGCCATAATCGTGCGCCGCATCTTCCACAAGGTTAATCATCATTTCAGCAAGGGGGATTACAATGCGCATCTCCTTGTAATAGACAACGGCAATGGTGCCGCCGCCCTCCATCTTCTCGATGCCGCCTAAAGTTCCGGTCAGGATTTTCCGGGTACGGTAAGCGTTCTGCAGCTCATGCCAGATGGTATCTTCCCGGCTTTCGGGAGTTTCCACTTCCGCATCGGCGCTCAGGGTAAGGATGGAAGACGGAGTGGTTTTCTTTACGGGTGTATCCGGTGTTTCCGCCTTTGCTGCCGAGGCTTTTGCCCTCTTTCTGGCAGGCTTGGATGCGGGTTTGGCGGATGGTGTTTCAGGCGGGCCTGCAGTTTCCGCCGCAGGATCTGTGTCCTCCCCATCGGGAATGGTCTCTTTGCTGACCGGCTCATCAGGGACGGCAGTTTCTTCCGGAAGGGTTTCCTCCATACTGGTATCTTCCCCTGCGGATTCCTCATCCGTGGAAAGAGGTTCTGCAGGTGTGGAAGTCTCTGCGCTTTCTTCGGCAGCGGAAAAGTCTGTACCCGCATCCACGCTCAGGGTATCGGGATTTTCCTCATCCATTCCGGTTCCCTCCGTCTCAGGTACACTTTCCGTTTCCATGTCATTTTCATGGAGGATGTTTTCTTCTGTTACGACAGTTTCTTCAGTTTTTGCTTTTCTGGGCATAGTTTAATCTCCTTTATATTTCCGCGTGCAATGAGTCAAGCACCATGCTTGCATGAGTATTTGACGAATGCCGCGAGAGTTTAATATTCCGTAAGGAATATTTGACTGGTTTGCTGCCGGTAAAGCGGCAGGTGGATCACTTCAGGACATGATGGATTTCTTGTCCGTCATTACAATCTCATAATCCCCACATTGGTGAGGAGGCGTGGGAGGGATGGCCGGCGTTTCCGGATAAGGATTCCCTAAAGCGGGCTTTTCTGGTGCCGTTTTCTTTCTGGGCGCCTTTGGTTTCTGTTTTGGCGTCATCAGCTTAGAGAAGTCCGGTTCCTCCGTCTCAGGCAGCCTGCGCCATTCCGGGATATGGCCGCTGGCACGGCTTTCCTTTAATTTCCGACTCTCAGGGTGGAGGGTATAGTCATATTTCCCTACCTTCAGCACTTTCTGCCCCCGCAGGATAATCAGTGCTTCATCCAGCGGAAGGCGCAGCACCTCATCAGCCGTCATCAGCTTCCGTTTCCCGACGGAGTGGGTTTCCCGGTATTCCGGCGTGTAATCGGATACCCGCCAGGTATTGAGCTGCTTTGCCTGGCTGGATACTGCCACGCTGACCTCACCAGTACGGTTTGAGATGAACTCCGCCGTCAGCTCATCGGTGCATCCAAGAAAAAGCTGGGTGTCGCAGTTGCCGATGATCTCCTGCCACTGGTTTAACGGATAGCGGTTCTGCATCTGGGGCAGGTTCTGGAAGATGCAGCTTATGGAGAGCTGTCTGGAGCGGATGGTGCTGATCTTCTTGGTCAGGTCGGCAATGGTACAGCCGCCGTTGGCAAGCTCGTCTGCAAGGATATGCACCGGAACGGGCAGTTTCCCGCCATCCCCGTATTTGTCCGCGTATCTCACCAGTTTGATGAACACGAAGGACATGAACAGGGAGGAGAGGAAGTCAAAGGTAGAATCCTGATCCGAGGTAATGCAGAAATAGGCGCACTTCTCATAGCCCGGCTGCGTCAGGCTGATCTCGTTGCAGCTGGTGATCTGACGGATCAGCTTATTCTGGAATACCTGCAGCCTTGTGCCAAGCCCGATGATGACGCCGCTGCGCACCGTGTCGGACGCCTGGCTGAAGATGTTATAGGGCGCCTTTGCCGGGTGGGTGACCGGGAGCAGGTCAAAGAGGCTGTTCAGTTCCTTCTCGGAGTTCATGGTCAGCAGCTTATAGACCTGTCCGATGTTCTTTCCCTCCGGCGGGAATCCCTGGTCCACATACAGCACAAGGGCTTTCAACAGGTTCATCTCCGAGTTGTCCCAGAAATGGTCGCCTTTCGGGGAGCCGGTGTTTCTGATGATGACATCGGAAAAGAGCTGCGCCATGATCTCCTGTCCTTCAATCTCCGCAAGGCAGTTCCAACTGTCGGAATTTTCAGGGTTGATGAGGTTGAACACCCGCACGGTATAGCCGTTTTCCTCAAGGTAGAGGCACATATCCGCGTAAAGCTCTGATTTCGGATCGGTGATGATGAGGCTCTCCCCGCGTTTGACGCACTGGAACACCACATTTCTCGCATAGGCGCGGCTTTTCATGCTGCCGCTGGCGCCAAAGACTGCCACGTTGCGGTTCATCCGCGTCTTTTCTGGCAGGCAGACTGCTTTTCCGTACAGCTTTCCCAAGATGACGCCCCGGTTCCCTGCAATGTCTGAAACCACCTCCAGCACCCCGCGCATCTCCGTATCCGTCATAAATCCGGAGGTGCCGTAGGTTCCCTGATCCGAGTAGGTCAGGTTCCGTTCCTTGTCGTAGGTGCCTTTCCTGCCAAAGCCCATCCGCATCACCATGAAAATCAACAGTCCGAGGATGCCGATGCAGAGGGCGATCCCGTACAGACTGTATGGGAATACGGTCAGCGTCCGGAAACAGGCGCCAAGTGAACCGTCGGGAAATGCTGGTGAAGTGCCGTTCCCCGGCGTCCCTCCGGATGAAGTCCAGATCCGGTAGTTGATGATGAACTGGGATACATAGCCGCCTGCGTAGCCAAGCGCCAGAAGCAGCGCGGGCAGGGCGACGAGCAGCGTCAGTTGTTTCTTTCTGTTTTCTGTCAGTTTCAGTGTAGGAACCTCCCTTCAAATTTTTCTAAGTCTATGGTGTCAATGGGTACTGACTCCCCGAAATATTGCTGCAGCACCGGTTTCTGGAAGTCAAAGCAGATCAGGCTGCCCGTAAGTCCGTGGAAGGACAGGGCGGTGCGGAACCTTGCGAGCCGCAGCATGTCAAAGTCAAAGGCGAGCAGCAGCGGCAGCCCGTCCGATACGGCATCATGTTCCAGCCCGTAATCGGGGCAGGGTGCCTGCAGGTCTGACAGGAGCAGTTCCTTCAGCGCCTTTTGCAGGGCAGGGGAGCAGAGCAGCCGTATCATGGTGATTCCTGCGGCGTCATCCGGTATGTAATGGAAATAGTCGAAGCTGGAATCTAGATAAAAGTAGCTTTTCTGGAAACCGCCCGTGCTTTCCATAAGTTTCAGCGCCGTGTCCATACCTTCCCCGATAATGAGTGCCTTGATGGGGGTATCCGGATGGTAACGGGAGCCGCCTCCCATGCCGGAGAGGATTCCCCGGCTGGTATGGTAGGCAAGCAGCGCCTTTACCTTCAGTTCCGTCCGGTATTCCCATTTCATCAGTGCGCCGCCTGTGCAGAAAACGGCGTAGATGCACTCCGGGGCAAGCAGGATGCCGGTGGTTCTGGAATTGTTGATTTTTACGGCCTCCGCCCCAAGCTCCTTGACCTCACGGGAATGGTAGAAGGCGGGCAGCGTCATACTGCAGGGCGTTTTCTGGGTGGTTCCCGGCTGGAACAGTGGTGCCTTCCTGTCCCGGTATATCTCCACGCCGGCACTCTGGAGCATGGCATAGGCAATGGATGCCTGCTGAAGTCGCAGTCTCCTTGGGAAGTCGCTGCGGGGGCGGTTGGTGTCGGAGCTGCCGGAGAGGTAAAAGGAGAAACGGGCGGGGTTTTCTCCCAGAAGGAGCTTTTTCCCCCTGCCTGTCAGCCTGTATCCCCGCAGCCCGTCCTTATAGTGGGCTTTGATACAGCCTTCTTTCTTGAGCCGGGTGATGAGCTTTTCCCCATAGCTGGTACTCAGGTGCAGATGCGCCAGCACGCGGGGGCTGCACTCCCCGGAAATGGCAATAAGCTCCATCAGCCGGTATGCGCTGGTCGAAGTATCCATCGGTGAGCCTCCTTTCCAAATTTTTACCGTACACGCCTGCATCTCCGGTAAAACCGGGCAGGCGGGCGGCTGATTTTCTGCCTGTAAACAGGCGGTCCGGCGGAAATTTTACCGTAGTCGGATTTTCTTTTGAAAAACCGCCTAAAAATCCGATATGCGTTTCTCCCTGTCCTCCCGCTCTTTCAGCCATCCGGGGAAGCAGCTTTTTTCCATGACGGCGAGGATGGTGCAGTCCCGCTCCCCAAAACCCGTGGTGTGGTAGGCGTCGCAGAACAGCCCGCTGTCATCGGTCATCAGGAAGCCTGCCACGGTATCTAAGAGCTGCTTGCACTCAAGGTTGTCGTAGTCCCTTACCCGCCTGTCGGAAAGGTTCTTGTCGAACACATGGGAGAAGCAGACCACACATTCCTTAAAGTGCGGGAGAACATGTTCTTTTGTGTAAGCCTCAAGCATCGCATATAGCGGATCGGTCAGGAAAGTGGTATTGACCCGTTTGTTCCGCTTCGGCATCAGGCCGGGCAGGGTGATCTCCACGCAGTCCTGCGTATGCTTTATGGAAATGCCGTGTATTTTGGCTGTCACATCCATGAGGACGGGCTTCGGCACAAGGTCTGCGGCATAGATGAGGTTGCGCAGGGAACAGGCAATCCGTTCCGCGCGTCTGGCGGCATCCAGACTCAGCTCCTCATAGTTTTTTCCGTAACTGCCGGTGTTGACTGCCATGGCATTTAAGGTGTTTGACAGCCGGGGGAGTTCATCCCCGATCCGCGCAAGGCGGGATGATAAAGTGTTTCGGTCCATTAAGTATCTGTAACTCCTTGTTTTCTGTAATACTGCACCTTCCCGCCGGGCGTGACCGTACAGAAAGCGGCAATGCCGGGAAAGTCAAGGAGCGGTATCTGCCCCGCGTCATCCACGACGGCTATGCGGCGGGGCGAATCCTCCTTGTATGCGGAAAGCGCATGGTTCATAAGCATCTCTTTTTCCTCCGGTATGTGGATGACATCATAGGCATCCGACTGGGTGTAAAAGGTCAGTGTTACCGGAAAATCACTGGCTGTATGGTAGGTAATGTCCTCCCGGAAGTCTAAAAGCACCCAGAAGGCGGCAAGGGTGGAAGGGTTTGGAACACTGTCTCCGGTGTGCAGGACAAGATTCCTTTCCGGCACAAGGGTAAGCCGCCCGGTCTTTTCCAGCTTTTTAAGGAGCAGGAGCAGCTTCTGCTGCGGTAGTTCCGGGTAAAGCGCCTCAAGCTGCAAGCGGCTGAGGGCGCGGTATGTGGAAAGAAGCCGGATGATCTCCGGCAGGTGGCTTTCCTGCTGTTGGTTTCTGTGCTGCATGGGACAGCCTCCTTTGTTCCTGCGGCATCATGGTTTTCGCCGCAGGTAATGGTTGTATTATAATAGGAAGAAACTGTAAGTAATCTTTACATAAACCGTACTTACAAAACGGCGGGTGAGGCAGGAAACAGACAGTCTTTGCGTAAACCATACTTAAAGCATACTTATACCAGCCTGCTGTCAGTAGTCATGCGTCCTCTTTGCGTAAACCGTATGTAAAGTGTACGCATTAGACAGCCTCGCCCATCTGCCTGCGCTGCCTTTCCTTTTCCAGCAGCTTTTTCAGCTCATTGCGGTCCGTGGTAATCAGTTCCTTCTCCAGTTCCGATGCCTTAAACTCCACGGTGACGTTATTGTTGTTGGTGGAGATTAAGCCGTTGCCCCGCTCAAAGTGGGTAACCGCCATTGTTTCCGCTTCGGACAGGTGCAGGATGGACTGCACGCGCATGGCCTCCTCGTCCTCAAGGTTCAGGACAATCTTGGTCTTGGAATTATTGATAATGCCCTTGCCGTATTTGCCGTCCTCCAGCGCAAAGAAGTCGTTTAAGTCCTGTGTGGCGCAGATGGCGGAGCCGCCGTACCCACGGATGATCTTGAAAATCTCCAGCACGAACTCTGCCGCAAGGCGGTTGGACGCCGCGCCGATGAGCTGCCATGTCTCGTCAATGAAGATGGCTTTTTCCACAGTCCGGTTCTCCTTTGCCTTATCCCATACATAGTCCAGCGCAACAAACATGCCCACTGTCAGCAGGTCGCCGGTCAGCTCGGAAATATCCAGCACCGTATATTTGTTGTCAAGGTTCACATTGGTCTGCTGGTTGAAGGTGGAAGCGGAGCCATGCACCAGCCGGTTCATAATGTTCGCAAGGCGCTTGGTGTCAGGGTTTCCCTTCAGGATGTTGAAGACATCCTCCAGCACCGGCATTTCCCGGTATCTTTCCGGGCAGTCCGGATCAGGCAGGCTCTCGTTATTGTGAGTGATGCCCTTCTGGTTGTAGGTCTGTATCAGCGCCTCGTCCAGAAGCTGCCGTTCCTCATGTGTCATGTCCGGGATCAGCAGGGAAAAGAAGATATGGAGCCGCTGTATTTTTGCCGCCAGCTCCGATTTTTCCGTCTGCGGACCGTCCAGGATGTCATTGGCGGAGGAATCCACCTTCCTGATCTCCATGATGTTGATGCAGTTTCTGGAGGCGGGGGAGATCTGGATGAACTCCCCGCCGATGTTGCTGCAGGCGCGGTGGAACTCATGCCCCTTTAAGGGAGCAATGATGAATACCTGTATGTTCCTGCGGCGCATCCGCAGCGCCATGAGCTGCATGGTGAAGGTCTTGCCCGCGCCGGAGGTGCCGAGGATAGCCATGTTTGCGTTCTTGTAGACGCGGGAGTTAAATATATCCACGATAATCAGGGAGTTGTTATGCTTGTTTACCCCCAGAAGGATGCCGTTGTCGTCACACATCTCAAAGGAGGTAAAGGGATAACAGCCTGCCACGCTGCCTGTCAGGATGTTGCGCTTGGAGCGCTCAAACAGCTTTTTCTCCAGCGATACCAGCGGCAGGGCGGAGAGCAGCGCCTGTTCCTCCCTGAAGTGGCAGGAGACCGCCTCCATGTCCTGGGAGAGCATCAGCTTTTTCATTTCATTGGTGCGCCACTCCAGTTCCTCAAGGCTGTCCGCCGT
>CAJTSE010000034.1 GCA_910578815.1 uncultured Acetatifactor sp. | reverse complement strand
GGTGCCGGATGAATGGATTCAGGAAGTATTTGCCGCTTGCGAGAAAGCGCCACAGAACAATTATTTGTTTTTGACGAAGAATCCAGCCTTACAGACATATGGGGCGAACCGCTGATTCAGGAATTCCCAGAGGGATTACAAAGGACAGGGTGTAAAAAAATGAAACTGGTGTCAGAAGGCGTTGATGTGTATTGTGGGGCAGACGATGATAAAAGAAGTCCATTCGATATTGTTGAATGCCCAATAGGGGGGTGAAGTATGCGCTGGTCTGCATTGTTTATATTATCATGAAAAGACTACTTAAGAATCCTCCCCGGCCCCTGCCGGGTACCAGGGAGGAAAACAACACTACTTCGTCCCGCACACTCTTTCCAGCAGTCGCAGGACATAGCCAAGAAAGGCCCGGTCCAGCGTAGACAGTTTATCCAGCAGCCGCAGGAATCGGCTGAGAGGATAGCCTTTGCAGAGCAGCCGGGGCTTATCTGCCGGATCAGGGACGTCGGTGAGGCCCAAAAGGTAGTCAGTGGATACGCCGTAAAAGCTGCAAGGGTGTCTTTATGTGAATATTTATGGGATAATTCGGAAATACCTAGAAATATATTATTATAAAATAGTTGCGCATTATGAAAAGGGGGATTATACTATTTATAGGTTATTTAATCACAAAGGAGAACGACGAATGAAGGTATTTATTAGTTGGTCTGGAGAGACGAGTTTTGAAGTTGCTAAAATATTAAAAGAATGGATACCTTGTGTAATACAGGATGTACAACCATATTTTTCATCAGAAGATATTGACAAGGGTGCAAGGTGGAGCACGGATATTGCAAAAGAGTTGGAAACAGCATCTTTTGGCATTTTGTGTGTAACAAAAGATAATCTTCAATCGCAATGGTTAAATTTTGAAGCAGGTGCTTTATCCAAAGCTATTGATAAAGCTAAAGTCTGCCCTTTGCTTTTTAAGTTAAAACCTTCAGATATATCAAATAGCCCAATATTGCAATTTCAAATGGCAAATGTTGAAAAAAATGATGTATTTAAGCTGTTCAAATCCATTAACACTTCTATAGAAGATAATGGGCTTGATGAGGCAAGGCTGGAAAAAGTTTTTAATACTTTTTGGCCTGAAATGCAGAAAGCATTTGAATCCATTAAAGTTGTAGAGGATGATAATGGGAAAAGGAGTAAAGAGTCAGATGAAAATATGGAAATATTTGAAGAGATGTTGGATTTATTGCGTTCTCAGCAAATGATGCTAAAGAGCCCGGAAAAAATACTTCCAATGGAATATATCAGAGATATATTGAATCAATCACAGAGAGAAATGCGCAGTTTGATTCCAGCAGGAGCACTCGACGATTTAAAGAGTAGCGAAGTATTACTAGGCCGTGCATTTGAAGATATGCCTGAATTGGACGGGATTTATCTAGAAAGATTAAGAAAAGCTGTAAAAAATTATACAATGAGTGTAAGAAGAGTTTTGCGATTTATAGGTGCTGATTATCCACATTATAAAATATTTCACATTGAGGATTGAGAAAAAACATGAAATAGTTTGATTAAAAGCAAATGATAAAGTGATTTAATATTAAAGAGCCAAGAGCCAACACATGGATCATTCCATGCGCCGGCTCTTTTTTTATTTTAGGAAACGGGGTGAGATAAGGGAGAACTACCAGAAGGCAGAGGCCGACTACATGGCCGGGATGAAATATAAGGACATAGCGGAGAAGTACGGCACCACGATCAACACGGTTAAGAGCTGGAAAAAGCGGTATGGCTGGGACAGAAAAGAGGGTGCACCCAAAGATAAAAAAGGGCGCACACAAAATAAAGAGGGTGCACACCTTCCCCGGAAACAGATCGAAGACGGCACAAAGGAGACGCTGCGGAACGGAGACTTAACCCCGGAACAACAAATGTTCTGCATCTATTACATCAGGACATTTAATGCGGCGCAGAGTTATCAGAAGGCATATGGGTGCAGATATAATGTAGCTATGGTAAATGGATGTAAACTGCTAAGGAATACCAATGTCAGGGCAGAAATCGAACGTCTCAAGGAGATCAAGCGCCAGATGATCGTTGCCGAAGCGGAGGATATTGTGGAGCTGCAGATGCGGATTGCCTTTTCCGATATGGGGGAGTATATCTCCTTTGGGCATGATCCGGGGGCAAAGGGTGACGTGAATGTGGTGCGCCTGAACGAGTCAAGCCAAGTGGATACCCAGCTGATACGGGAGGTAAAGCAAGGAAAAGCGGGTGTTTCCATAAAGCTTGCAGACCAGCAGAAGGCTTTTGAATGGCTGTCAAAGTACTTTCTCATGCACCCAGAGGACAGATATAAGGCTGAATTTGACAGGAGGCGAGTGACTGATCCTGAAGCTGTTGTGAATGAGGATGGACAAAGCAGCTTTATGGACGCCATGCTGGATCAGGCGGAGACTGTTATAGAAGGGGCCGGTGAGATCATTGAGACAGAAGACAGCGTTCAAGTTTAGTCCATTTACGGTCAAACAAAAGGCTGTGCTGATGTGGTGGCTTCCCGGAAGCAAATACGCATCCAAGAAGGGGATCATCTGTGACGGAGCAATCAGAAGCGGAAAGACAACCGTCATGTCCTTATCCTTTGTGATGTGGGCAATGCAGACCTTTAACGAGGAAAACTTTGCCATGTGCGGGAAGACCATTCAGTCCCTGCAGAGGAATGTCCTTGTACAGCTTAAGAGGATGCTTATTTCGCTGGGCTATAAAGTAGATGAGCATCGCTCGGAGCATAGGATAAGGATTTCCAGAGGAATTCATGAAAATGAGTTTTATTTGTTTGGAGGCAAGGATGAGAGCAGCCAGGACCTGATCCAGGGTATTACTCTTGCCGGCGTGTTCTTTGATGAGGTAGCGCTGATGCCAGAGAGCTTTGTCAATCAGGCAACGGCGCGATGCTCCGTAAAGGGCTCGAAATTCTGGTTTAACTGTAACCCGGAAGGGCCGGACCATTATTTTAAAGTGGAGTGGATCAACTGCTTAAAGAGCAGGAATCTCATCAGGATTCATTTTCAAATGACAGATAATCCAAGTCTGGCACCGGAGATTTTGGAGGAATATGAGCGGCAGTTCAGGGGTGTGTTTTATGACCGATTCATTCGGGGCCTCTGGGTGCTTGCCAGTGGGATTATTTTCCGCTACTTTGCAGAGGATGATACGCCATACCTGTACGATGATTCAGAGATATTTGACAGGGCAGGAAGACTTAAAGTATCTTTCAGCAAGATTACCATGGGGATAGACTTCGGGGGCAATGGCTCAAAGACGACATTCTGCCTTACTGGTTACCTGAACGGTTACCATGATTTCCGTCTGCTGGAAGAGGACGGATTGCCTTTGACTAAGGATATAGACGCGAAGGCAATTTGCGATAAGTTTGTTGAGTTCTACAAAGCGGCGATAGAAAGATACGGGCGGGTGGACTGGATTTTCCCAGACAGCGCAAGTACAACCATGATAAACAGCTTAAGGAGTGCGGCACGTGAATCAGAGCTTCCCTGGAGAAATATTGCGGGGTGCCGCAAGAATGAGGTTTCCGAAAGGCCCCGGACGATAGACCTGTTATTTAATACTGGCCGTTTGAAGATAAACAGGCGTTGCACACAGGTGCGAAAGGCAATAGCGTCCCTGCGGTGGGATGAGGATCATCCTGACAGGCCGGAGGATAAGAATATAGGAAACTGTAATGACTGGTGGGACGCGTTTTGCTACTGCCTGTTGGATTTCATAGAATATATTGATCTGGACAGATAGGAGGAAACGGTAAGGGAGAATTGTGTAAAGGAGTATTTGCAGAAGGAAGGCTATACGATCAACACAGAAGCGCAGGAAGTGATTAAATTGTGTGATGATTGGTATGCAAACAGGGAAATGGAGTTCCACAGGCGGAAGACAGTCCAGGGGGAGGATTATCGTCTGCATCGGATGAACTTTGCAAAGCGGTGCTGCAATGATGATGCGAATCTTTGTGAAGTGGTGGAGATCAATTCCGGCTCTGATGAGCAATGCGAATATATCAAAAATGTGTTTGTGGGGAGTAATTTTGATACCATGTACCGCCGCCAGCTGGAGAAGGTATCTGCAAATGGCACGGCTGCATGTTATGTCCGGGTTGACAATGTGCAGTTTCTTTCAAACGGAGAGACAAAGGGTGGAGAAATAAAGCTGAATTATGTGGATGCAGACTGTTACATACCGCTCACAGTAGAAAATGATGTGATAACAGAGGCTGCTTTCTCTGGTTCAAGTCTGGTAAACGGTAAGAAGCGCACAACGCTTGTGATTTTCCGGGTGGATGAGCAGGGAAAATATACCTCTGATACACATGTGTTTGACAATATGGGGAAAGAACTGGAGGATCAGCAGATTGTAGTGAATCTGGGAGATATTAAACCATTTGCTGTGATGCGTACGGCAGAGGTCAATAACCTTGACAATATGGAGGGATATGGATTTCCCAAGGTTTTGAATTCAATTCCTGTGTTTGAAGGCTTGGACCTTTGCTATAATATTCTGTTTGGCGATCTTGACAAAGGCGAAAAGCTGGTGCTTATCAATGAGATGCTTTGTAAGTTCGACAAGAACGGCCATCCGATTACACCAAACGAGCAGATTAAGAAATTATTTGTACTGCTTGGTGAGAAACTGCCGGATCGGGATGATGTATACCACGAGTATAATCCGGAGATCAGGGTGGAGCAGATCACAAAGGTGTTTGAACTGCTGCTATCGCTGCTTTCAATGTCTTTTGGTTACGGCACGAAGAAATATACCTTCGAAAACGGGCGGATCACAACAGCCACGGAGTACATCGGTAACAGGCAGGACCAGATGCAGGACCTTAACCGGCAAAGATTTGAAGCATCGCAGTATATTCAGGACATTGTAAAGGCAGTGCTGTGGTATTCGAACACATTCCTGGGCAGCAGCTGGAATGTAGACGGAGAAGTCACGATTGACTATGATGATTCTTATATTACGGACAGGGAAGCCGAGCGCGAAAGAAAGCGTAATGATGCGCTGTCCTTTGAAATATCGCAGCTCAAAATATGGTATCTCATGGATGCCTATGC
This sequence comes from uncultured Acetatifactor sp., assembly GCA_910578815.1. Lineage (GTDB taxonomy): Bacteria > Bacillota > Clostridia > Lachnospirales > Lachnospiraceae > Acetatifactor. The sequence goes on along the minus strand of CAJTSE010000034.1, from coordinate 13,491 downwards.
GCTTAGTGAGGATTGTGCTAAAGAATTGGTAAATCAGTCGGATCATGATGATCCTGACGACGAAGAGGAAGACTGATGCTTACAACAGAACAGGAAGAGATCATTGGCAGTGCTTTGTCTCCTTTATTTCAATATCTGGAGCATGAAGTTATTAAAGATGTAGCAAACAGAATTCGGGAGACAATGGCCTATTCGCGCACCGCAGAGATTGAGGCCCAGCAGCTTTATGAATTAGGCTTCAGTCCGGCACGGATACGCAAAGAGGCCATGAAACTGCTGCGTGCAGATCCGGAATACCGGAAGGCTGTGGCAAAGAACACTCTGGACCATAAAAAGACGGTCAGGAAGTTGCTGCAGGGGATTATAAGCACGGTAGGAAAAATAGATAAGAAACTTTTAAAAGAGGCGGCCGATCTGTCTTATCTGGATGATCTCCGGGTATGGAAACAGGCGGGAAAGGAACTGACAGATCGTTCTTTTCTTCCTCAGATTGTGGACGCAGTGGGAAAGCAGACAGCAGACACCATGAAAAGCCTGGCGCAATCTACAGGCTTTAAAACCATGTCAGGGTATGAATCCGTTGAGAGCCTTTACCGGAGAGAGCTTGACAAAGCGATGATAAAAGTATGTACCGGTGCTTTCAGCCGGGAACAGGTAATTTATGACACCGTTCACAGTCTGGCAGAAAGCGGACTGCGGACGGTTGATTTTGCTTCCGGCTACAGTATGCAGCTTGACACGGCGGTCAAGGCAGCGGTGAGAACGGGAGCCCACCAGATTTCGGCGCGGATCATGGATGCCAATATACAGAATACCGGCGAAAACCTTGTATATGTTTCCAAACACTGGGGTGCCAGAAATACAGGGACAGGACATGCCAATCATGAGCAGTGGCAGGGTAAGGTTTACTTTATAAAGGATGGTACAGACTATTCCGGAGAAGCGCACCGGATCGGCCAGGACAGGATCATGTCTCTGTGGTATGCCACTGGGTACAGCGCGGACGGCGCTAAGGAGAATGACCCATTGGGGTTGAACGGCTATAACTGCCGTCACAAGCATCATGTATGGTTTGAGGGGGTATCATCTCTGCCAAAAGAAGACCCGGAGCCGGAATCAGTAACGGTCAACGGGAAGACCTATGACTATTACGGCATGAGTCAGAAGATGCGGTCTATGGAGCGGAATATCCGTGCCCTGAAGCGAGAGCGGGAGGCCTTGGAGGCGCTGGGCCTGGACGCAAAAACAGTGTCGTCCAAAATAAAGAGCAGGATAGGAGAGTATGAAGCATTTTGCAAAAAGTGCGGGGTAAAGCCGGATATTAACCGCCTGCGGTATGAGTGCGGCACGTCTGACCTGACGAAGACGGAAGCATGGAAGCGATATACATATGAGAAAGTGGCACGTTCGAATACGCCAGGGTTACAGGTTCACTTTGACGAAAATAAGAACTATAAAATTGAGCTGAATGGCTATGCAAAAGAAATAAATGACGGATTGAGTAAAGCGGCATTAGATGTTGCAAGGGAGGGGAGTGAAACAGGGTGGGAGCACATGCGTCTTGTTAATCTGGAAAATGGAGCCATTGAGTGTCCGCATACAGATGGCGAATCGTCACAGGTAGGAGGAAAAATACTTTGGGACTATTTAAAGGAACACAAGGATCAAAAGTATGCTTTTATCCATAATCACAATACGGCAACGGAATTATCTCTTCCAGATGTCGAGCTGATGATGTCAGAACAGCAGCTTCCAATAGTTGCATCTGTGCGAAATGATGGTATAATTTATCTTGTAGAGAATAATGGCAAACATTGTAATGAGATTCCCTATATAAGATATGAAAAAGAGGCGCAAGAATTTATGCAGAATTATGGCGATAAGTCAGATATAGGAAAATATTCTTTAGATAAAGAGATTTTTTATCGGGATCTTGTAATCAAAGAATTTTCCAGAGAGGGGATGAAAGTATATGGCGAATGACAGCCTGGGATTAGATGATGTGATAGATAACTGGAATCCGATTATGCTGGAATATCCGTTTGTCAGAAAAGGAATGACATTGAAAGAATACCTTGAGGAAAAAGAATATTACAATCAACATAGGCAGGATGTTAAGGACGGTATATATAAGCCCCTTTGGCAACAGTGCAAAAAATAAAGGTTGAGAAAATTTGTTCGATTCCCTATTGTTTTCTTGATAATACTATGCTACAATATGTACGTGATGAATCTAATGCAGCCCACAAAATAAGGGGGTGTTAGTAAGGAAACGGTCATATTGGCAGAAGTGTCCGAAGTGTGGTTATCCTCACTTTATTAAAAAGTACAGCGACACGGTACTTATAAATTTTCCAGCCTATTGTAAAGGCTGCAAGACAGAAGTGAATATATCAACAAAGAGCCAAGAGCCGAAACTGGAATCTGTAATATGATTCCGGTACGGCTCTTTTTTTGTTATCTTACAGCAGGATGGAGAAGCTTGGAATCTTGCCGCCCTCCTTAGGCGGAGAACGCCGGTTCAAATCCGGCTCCTGCGATTCTGTGGGTGATACTCCCACGTTAAAAAAATCATCGTTAAAGGAGAAAACTATGAAGAGAGAGGAACTGGAAGCGCTGGGGCTTTCCAAGGAGCAGATTGATTCCGTACTGGACATACATCACAAGGAGCTTGACCCTGCAAACGTACAGTTGAAAACAGCACAGGACGGTCTGAAAGCAGAGCAGGACAAAGTAAAAGAACAGGACAGTACCATTCAGCAGCTGAAAAAGGACCTTGATGAGTTTAAGGGTGCGGACGTCAGCGGAATGAAGCTTAAGATTACCGAGCTGGAGGAAAGTATCAAGGCAAAGGATGCGGCCTACCAGAAGGAGATTGAAGAGCGGAATTTTAACGATGATCTGAAGGAAGCCATTTCCGCAGTAAACGGGAAAAACGCGAAGGCAATCACCGCCCTGCTGGATGTGGAGACGTTGAGGGCTTCAAAGAATCGCAAGGAAGACATAACGGCGGCGTTGAAAACCCTTGCCGAGGCGGAAGACAGTAAGATGCTGTTCGGGGAGGCAGAAGCTGAGGTTATCGGCTCCGGAAGTTTCCCCGGACGGGTAAACAGATCAAGCGGCAGCGCAGACGATGCGCAGATGCGAGCAGTTATGGGACTGCCGCCTATCAAAGATGAAGGAGGAAATAAGTAATGCCTAACACAATCGCTTTAGCAAAAAATTATGTATCGCTGTTGGATGAGGTCTATCGCCGGGCATCCGTATCAGCAGACCTGACATCCGACCCGCAGATGAGCAGAGCGGGAGCAAATGCCAACGAGATTATTTATCCCCAGATTTCCGTTACAGGTCTGGGCGATTATGACCGTAACAGCGGCTACACCACCGGCGCGGTGGATCTGAAATGGGTAACGGCCAAATTTAACTATGACAGGGGCACGAAAATCAGCGTGGATGTTATGGACAACGAGGAATCCAGAAATCTTGCGTTCGGCATGGCAGGGGCTACGCTGATGCGCGAGAAGGTTGCGCCGGAAGCGGATGCGTTTACCTTTGCCACACTTGCATCCCTGGAGAATATCTCCAAGTCAAAGGATACGATCACAAATGCAGGACAGTTTCTGGATGCGCTGCTTACCGCGTGGAGCAGAATGGACGAGGACGAAGTTCCCCAGGAGGGCAGGATTCTGTATGCTACTTCAACACTGCTTAACAGCGTTATGGCCCTTGATACTACTAAGTCCAGAGAGATTCTGGCACAATTTGCTGTCAAAAAGACCGTTCCGCAGGCGCGGTTTTATACGTCTATTGATTTGCTGGACGGAAAGGCCCCCGGAGAAGAACTAGGGCATTACCGTAAGGGCACCGCAAGTTATGTCAGGACCGAGGATGCAGCGCCGGTGAGCGGCAAACACTATTATACGATGAGCGGCAGCACGTATTCTGAAGTGCCCAGCCCCAGTGCGGCAGACATTGCAAATTATTATGAGCAGACCCAGGCCGAAGCCAGAAATATCAATTTTATGATTGTACATAAGCCGGCAATTATAAAGTTTGATAAGCATACGGCCAGTAATATTATTCCTGCTTCCAGCAATGCGGATGCAGACGCTGATATTTCCAAGTACCGCAAGTATGGTATGGTGGACGGCTACAAAAACAAGCGGGCCGGAATTTATATGTCTTATACATAAGGGGGATGGCAGTATGAGAAAGATCGGAATGGGAGTAAAGCAGAATGGCATGGACCTGGCGGCGGAAAATGCGCGGCTGAAAAGGGAAAACGCTGACCTGGCGGCGGAAAATGCGCGGCTGAAGAAAGCGTTAAGGAAGTATGAGAAGAAAGGTAAAGCTGACGCCGGTGAGCATGATATTGAGCAGAATATTACTGCATCGGAAGATGCCGAAGGGCATAAGGCTTCCGAATCTGAGGCGCCTGTAGCAAAATAGCCAGGGAAGGGGGCTGATAATATGTCTTATGTTACATGGGAGTATTACAGCTCCCTTTTTGATAAGGTATCCAAGAATGAGTTTGACAAGCTGGCAGCGCAAGCAGAAAAAAGAATTGACTATCTTACCCACGGAAGGGCAGGGCAGTTCATGAGCAGTTACAGCGCGAATCATGCAACGGACTTCCAGAAACATGTATATGAGTCGGTGATGTTTACAACATGTGGGCTGATCAATAAACTGTATCTGCAGCAAAGCAGCAGCGTCGGAAGTGGTCTTTCCTCCGTCAGCAATGACGGGTATTCCGAATCCTATACTGTGACAACGGAATCTGAAAGGCAGACAGAACTGGATACAGTTGTTCGTCAGGGATTGAGCGGCACAGGATTGGCGGGTGTGTTATGAGTCTGTTTACGGATGTTATGACGGTGTATAACCATTTTTACGATGAGGCAGCAGAACTGGATCGGTGGCAGTTCACGGTCATTCGAGGGGTACAGTGGTCTCACAATAAAGTCAAAACGTCTATATCGGGCGGAGTGATGAGCGAAAAGCGCGTGGAATCTGTCACGGTTGATTTTCAGCGCAAGTATGGAAATGCGGAATATCTTGATCCCATAGCATTTCAGGCATTGGAAAACAAGTCCGGTTATTGGACGTTGAATTCGAAGGATGGACAGGACGTGCTGGTACTTGGGGAAGCGGACAGGGAAATCGGTAAGGATTACCGCATCAGTGACCTGCGGAAGGATTTCCAATATTGCGGGACCGTGACGGAGGTGTCAGACAACCGAAATAGAGGATTTCTTAAGAACATTAAGGCGGTGGTGGAGTAGTGCGGTACAATTTTGAATGCACATTCAACCTGGGAGACTGCATAAATACCCTTGGCTTGGAAGAGCGGGGGCGCGTGCAGCAGTTTATTGCAAATGAAGTATTGAGACTGTCTGACCCTTATGTACCTTTGGACGAAGGCGTTTTAAAAACCAGCGGTCATGTGGAGGACGGCACAGACGTTGTATGGGGTGGAGAAGCAGAGCCCTACGCTCATTATGTGTGGGAGGGAATTGTTTATGAGGATCCTCTACTGCACTGTGCAGGCTTTAAAACAGAGAACGGCTGGCGCTCCCGGAAGGAAGTTCAAAAGCTTCCTACAGACCGCAGGTTGAATTATGGAAATGGAAATCTGCGGGGAGATCATTGGGTAGAACGTATGCTGCAGGATGGAGGACTTGATGAAATTGAAAAGGGAGCGAGAAAGGAAGCTGCAAAATGACAACGGTATCAAATGCGATTATTACATGGTTAAAGAAGTTTGATCCGGTGGATTATGGGAAGATGAAGGCGATTGAGACGGATATTCTGCCGGCAGAGGCGGAGACATACTCCCTGGCAAAGGAGCCGATCATCAACAAAAGGACATCCATCAGCGGAAAAGTCACATCTACAGAGCATTATACGCTTATGGCAAGACTTCCCAGCCAGACCAGAAGCGACCGCAGGGGGAATGTGGAATGGGGCGAACTGCTGGAAGCGTGGGTTGCGGAACAGAATCAAAATGGGAATTTCCCTGAAATATGTGGCGCAGTTGTGCGCAGTGTAAGCGTTACAACGCCGTTTCGTATCGGCAGTACGCCGGGAACGTCAGACGGCGTATATCAGTTGACAATATCAATTAAGTATGAAAAGGAGAGCAGGAAATGAGAGAGGATCTGAGACATTTTATTGACACATCCATGAATGGAGAAGTCACAAAATATTGCCTGCTGGGCGACGGCATCTCGTCCCTGACGGAAGAAATGAATCCTACGGAGGAATCAAAGCATTACATTAACATGAGCAGCGATTCCAACACGATTAAGTCCTATCAGCGCAAGTTTGAGGTAGATAAGGAGGACTGCGAGGACGATGATGTTCAGAAGTGGCTGGATGATATGGTGGACAGGCTGCCCACGGGGGCAAGTGCGAGAACATCCTTTGTCCGGTTAAGGCTGAAAGATTCGGTTGCCGGTGGGACTGGCGTGTATAAAGCGATCAAAGTGCCTTGTACGGTATCCGTCAGCTCAAGTGGTGGTGATGGCGGTGATTATGTGCATAATGTCGCCACTGTGACACAGTGCGGAGACGATATTCACGGTACATTTGATATTTCCACCTGTACCTTTACAGAGCAGGATTAAAAGCCGAGAAAGGAGTGTGCTTATCATGGATGCAAAAATCAGAGTAAGCGAGGGCATCAAAATTGAAGTAAACGATAATGGAGATCATATCGTTGCCCATGTGGAGGATCACAATTTTATTGACAGATTTTATGGCCTGATCGAGAAGCTGGAAGGAATACACGCTACACTGAAGGCAGAAGAATCAAAGGGGCTTTCCAAGGAAGAGCAGCTTGGCCTGGTTAAGGAGAAGATGCTGGAGATTATGGGAGCCATTGATGGGCTATTTGGGGAAGATACCTGTCAAAAGGTTTTTGGGGACGGTATTGTTCCAAACGGTTATCTGATTGCAGAGTTTTTTGAACAGCTGGAGCCGATTTTCAGGGAGTATTCCATTAAACGCCAGGAGACCATATCCCAAAAGTATAACCGTAACAGAGGGCACGGGCACAAACAGAGATAAGCAGATGTTTAACATATTACTGGATGATCTGCCGGAAAAGTGGAACGGTTATGCCGTTTATACAGATCTGTCAACGGGAATACAGCTATCGCAGTGTCTTATAGACAATGACTTGAGCGATAGGGAAAAACTGTATCAGGTGATTTCTCTTCTTTTTGTGGAGGACTTTCCCAGGGACTGTGGGAAGATCATGGAAGCAGTTACCTGGCTGTTAAACGGGTGGAATAATGACCATATGCCCAGCCGAAAGGACAAAAAGGTAGATGTTATGGATTTTGATGTGGACAGCTGGCGCATTCATGCCGCTTTCCGCAGACAGTACGGGATAGACTTAAAGCAAGAAAGCCTGCATTTCTGGGAATTCATGGGGCTTCTTTCAAATCTTGATGAGTGTGCTTTTACTAAGGTGGTTGAAATTCGGCAGAAAGAGATAACCGCTAATATGAGCAAAAAGGAAAAGGATGAGATCATGAAGGCAAAGGCCATGTATCGGATTGAAAAGGAAGGAGCTGCAGAAGAGAACGGACTGGATCAGGAAGCCATGGATCAGGCGATAAGCGAATTCAATCGTTTAAGACGGAAAGCGTAAAAGGGGTGAAATAAGGGCTAAATATGATACCAGTATCCGGGTACATACTGAGGTTGACAATACAGACCTGAAGCGAACGCAGGATGAGTTTGAAAAAATAGGCGAAAAGGCAGAGAAAGCCGGAGAAAAAGTAAAGAAAGTTTCTAAAGAGCCGGCAAAGTTTAAAATGTCTGCCGAAGAGCTTGAAGAAGCCGAAAGGCGTATTGACAAAATCCTGGCAGAAAAAAAGAAGCTGTCCGAGGCCACAGAGGTTTCCTTTGATGGGCCTGTCAACGAGCCGGAAGATTATCATCCGGGAGGCATCGCGGATCAGGCGACGATAGAGGCTGAAATCAATGATATTCTGGCAGGCAGAAAAAAGCTGACTGCCGAAGAACTTGCCTTGCAGGAAAGACGGGCTAAGGCACAGGAAGAAGCCGCGAGAAGGCAGCAGGGGCTTGAGGAAGAAAAGCAAAAAGAACTGGCGGCACAGGAGGCAGAGACCCAGAGATTGATAAGCCTCAAGGAATCTGCCGTGGTTGCCGACCAGCGCATGGTCGATGCACAGCAGGAACAGGCAGCCCTGCAGCAGAGGCTTACCGAGTTGAAAAGCGCCGGGCTGGGGTATGGATACAAAGAGTATGACAACACCGTGGCCAGACTTAAGGAGATCAATGCGGAAATAAAGAAGTATCAGTCCGGGCTTGGCAATGTCGAAAAGGCAGGAAAGAGGATCCGCCTTCCTGTTAGCTCAGGCGATGTCCGTGCTGTTAATAAGGATACTAATATCCTGTCCGGTGGGTTTAAAAAGGCAGGAGATTCTGCCAAAAAGTGCTTCAGCACTATTGATAAGCACAGTAAAAAGTCTTCCGGTATGCTTGGTAAGATGGGCGGCAGATTAAAGGGCCTTATGCTTTCACTGATGATATTTAATCAGATCAGCAAGGCTTTTAACGCCATGGTATCGGCTATGGGTGAGGGATTTCAAAACCTTGTCCATTATTCCGCAGACTATAATGGCGCCATGTCTGCTATGAAGTCCGAACTGGCTACCTTGAAAAACGGCTTGGCAGCAGCATTTGAGCCTGTTGTTACAGCGGTTATCCCGTACATTACACAGCTGATCGGCTGGCTGAACAAAGCGGTTGACACGGTGGGACAGTTTTTTGCCGCAATCAGCGGGAAAAGTACCTATACGCGTGCCAAAAAGCAGGTCGTTGATTATGCAAAATCTGTGGAGAAGGCAGGCCAGGCGGCGAAGGGGGCGCTGGCGGCCTTTGATGATGTTAATGTTTTGCCGGATAACAGCAGCGGAACGGGAGACGAAGGCGCAGGGGACGAAGTCACCGGAGCAGATGCCTTTGAAACGGCAGAGATTGACGGCGGCATACAGGAATTTGCTTCTCAGGTACAGGGGCTTCTTGATATACTGCAGCCCTTCATGACGGCCTTTGACGAATGGAAGGAAGGACTTGACTTTGAGCCGCTGGCGGCTTCTCTGGAAGAGCTGAAAAAAGCCTGCGAGCCCTTTGCAGGGTATCTCTATGACGGAATGCTTTGGTTTTTAACAGATGTTCTGGGGCCGATCGGCACCTGGACGATTAACGAAGCCCTTCCGCACACTATTAGTATGCTGGCTTCAGCCTTTACTGCTTTGGGCACTGTGATCGAGACGATAAAGCCGTCACTTGATTATATCTGGAATGATATTTTAGTGCCTATAGGCAGCTTTGCGGGTGAGATATTCCTTTGGGCTATTGACAATATTAAAAAGGCATTTACAAAGCTGTCAGAGCTTTTTATCGAAAAGGGCGATAAGATCAACAACATTCTGACCGCCATCGGCAGGGTATTTGAACTCTTATGGACCATGGCAATAAAGCCTACTATCCAGTATATTATGGGCCGGATTTCTTCGGTGGTGGACTATTTCTTCATAAAGGCCGGACATATAATAGATATTCTGGACGGTATAGTGGAATTTATAGCCGGGGTGTTTACGGGAGACTGGGAACGGGCCTGGGATGGCCTTGTCAGTATATTCAAGGGGATTATTAATCTGGGTATTGACATTGTTGAAGGTTTTGTAAACGGTATCATATCAGGGCTGAATTTTATCAGCATTGATATTCCTGATTGGATTCCGCTGCCGTCAGGGTGGGGCAGACACTTCGGGTTTGATATAAAGCCGCTGGAACTGCCAAGGCTGGCCACAGGAGGTATTGTTACAGCATCCACGGTTGCAAACATCGGAGAAGCCGGAAGGGAGGCCGTACTGCCTTTGGATAACAATACGGAATGGATGGATATGCTGGCGGACAGGATCGGCGGCAGCCGGAAGGTCCCTGTGAATATTAACCTTAATTATGACGGCGAGACCTTTGCCAGAGTATCCATACCGGATATTTTGTCCGAACTGAATCGGCAGGGATATGACATTGATGTACTGGGGGCGACATAATGAAGTTTGATAAAGGAATCGTTATTGACGGGGTGTATTTTGATATTCCGATGATTTCCCTGAAACGGACGGCAGATTTTTTAGATAAATTTGCACAACGTACAGAGGATGGAGAATTTCACCGGGAACTGATTGGAGTGTACTTTAATTATACGCTCACCGCGGGAAGCAGCGAAGATTTCGGCGAAACTGACTATGAAGCTTTTTTTGAAAAGATAACGGAGCCCGTGGAATTCCACGATATATCATTGCCAATAAAGGATGGCTATTACAGCTTCCGTTGTTATATATCCGGTGTTGCAGATGAGTACAGTAAAATTTTGGACAACGAGGCAGTATTTACAGGATTTACCTGTAAATTTATTGCAAAGTCTCCAGCAAAGGTGCCGAGAAGATGAGAACGGAATTTATTGTAGATTACAATTTGTATGATTTAACGGCGCTTCAGGATGCAAAGGAAGAATCGAAGGATAACGCTTCTTTTGCGGACCTTAGCCGGATCAAGGACAATGTGACCGCGCCGGTATACGGAACGCTGGAACATAATTTCTTTTTACTTGACGGCAGTCGGGAAGAATTCCCGGAAGATCCGGAGGGGCTGGTGTTTTTTTCAAAAGGGCAGTCGGATGAAACGGGAGTGTTTCGGGAAGAACAATCCATTGTAGTCAAGTTTACGGATAAGCATACCAGTGTCGGACTGACCTTAACATTTCAGGAAACTTATCCGGTGGAGCTGGAAATATTCTGGTATGACCTGGAGGGAAGACTTATATCAAAAAGAAAGTTTTACCCTGATGCACTGGTATACTTTTGTAAGCATCAGGTAGAGGACTACGGGAAAATAAAGATTGTGTTTTTGAAAGCCATTCCCTGGCACAATGTAAAGCTTCAGTACATTAAATACGGAACGAGTATCATATGGGACAGCAATACGATAAAAGCAGGGAAAGTGGTAAACGATACGGACCCGATCAGCGACAAAATTGCAACGGATACGCTCACCTTTGATTTTGTAGACAAATATAATGAATTTAATCCCGGAAATCCGGAAGGAATGCACAAGACTTTCCAGCGCAGGCAGGACATGCTGGCGTATGAGATTGTTGAAGGCGAAAAAATACCTGTGGGTATGTTTTTTCTGGATTCCAGCAGCACTTCCGAACATGTGTGTAAGATGAAGGCGGTGGACTTAAAAGGAATGCTGGACAACACGGACTTTTTGGACGGGCGGATATACAACGGGGAAAAGGCCGGCGCGGTCATAGCAGAGATTATGGATGCTGCAGGAATAAAGAATTATACGGTTGATGCAGAAACTGCAGATACGCCGCTATACGGCACGCTGGCTGTACAGACCTGCAAAAAGGCGTTGCGGGAGGTGCTTTTCGCCTGTGGCAGTATTGTAAGTACATCCATGCAGACGGGTCTCTCAATCCGCAAGAGCAGCAAAGCGATCCGTTCTAAGATTCGCCGGGGGAGAAAATTTGAAACCACGTTGGAAACGGATCGTTATGTATCAGACATCAGCGTAAAATATAAAACCTGGACGCTGGAGGATACAGTAAGCGAAATTACGAAAGGTATTTATGGAGAGGGGATTCACCGGATTCAGTTTTCAGACCCGGCTATTAACCTGACAGTCAATGCAGGGCAGATATTGAAGCAGATGCCATATTATATAATTCTCAAGATGCCCATGCAGGGCGGGACGGAGGTCGTTATATCCGGGCAAAAATATGTCAGTGTGGAAATGGCGGCCATTTCCGGTGTTGAGAAGTTAAAGAGCGGGGAATTGCGCAATACAAAGACCTTTTCCGGTACATTATTAAATTTTGAATCGGCAAAGAAAGCAGCTGACCGTATTCTTGAATATTATCAGTTGCAACAGATCATTAAGGCAAAATATATTGCAGGAGATGAGAAGGCCGGAAATTGGGCAGAAATAGATAATCCGGAAAAGAGCCATGGAAATTTTGTGGCGGCAATCGAATCTATTACTACCGATCTTACAGGCGGGTTTATCAGTACGGCAAAATGCAGAGGGTATTATGAACTATTAGCAGATTATTATATAGTCGGGGAAATCTATACCGGCGAAGAGAGCGGTATATTATAGGAGGAAGCATGAAATATCCTGAACAGACAGAAAATTATGATGTTGATGTATTTAACGGCAACTTTCGGGAGCTTGATCTTAAAGGGGAGCAACTGGGGAGAGACCTGAAGGCCGAGTCAGAACGTGCAAAAGCTGCTGAGGCAACTAACGCGGGGGCTATATCCGCGGAAGTGTCCAGGGCAAAGTCAGCCGAGAAAGCAAATTCGGATGCCATATCTGCGGAAACGGATCGCGCGATGGCGCAGGAAGGCATTATTGACTCTAAATTTACTGCAGAAGCCGCCGCTATCCGTGCTTTGATTGATATGGCTTATGCGTCCGCTAACGGGTACACAGATGAGAAGATCGCCGCTCTGGTCGATGGCGCGCCTGGAGCGCTGGATACCTTAAAAGAGATCGCGGACGCTTTGGAGCAGAATGAGGATGTTGTGGATGCGCTGAATGACGCTATTGGGACAAAGGCAAACAAGAATGAGTTTGAATCTCACGCTGCCGATACTGACATCCATGTGACCGCCGCAGAAAAATCTGCTTGGAATAACCCACAATTTACTAAGGCTCCAACCAGAGACAATTTAAATAGCGGTGATTCAACTCCAACTCTTTGGGGGAAAGCAAAAAAGTGGTTTTCCGATTTAAAAGCGGTTGCTTTCAGCGGAAGCTATAATGATTTATCCGATAAGCCCATTTTAGGTAATGCTCTTATTAGGATTACCCAAGGCGGTGTAGAAAAAGGATCCTTTACAACCAATCAGGCCGGGGATGATGTGGTAATAGCGCTGGAAGAAGGCGGTTCAGGCGTTGATCCAGAAGACATTACTCCGGAATCCATTGGCGCCGTTGCCAAATCTGGCGATACAATGTCAGGGAATTTAACAGTTAATATACCTCAACCATCAGGAGATTTAACGGGTCGAAGAGGATTAAGTGTAAGGGAAAAAGGTACATATCAAAACATTTCAATTACAGCGTCAGAAATTGAAGCAATTACCGAAGGCGGCGTTGGTACTTTACGATTAAATCCGGAAGGGAGCAAAAGCAGAGGGCTGGTTGAAGTAGGAAGTGCCCTAAAAATTGATGGGGGAATGACTGTAAATAATGCTCTTGCGGCCGGAAGCGCGGATGATGCTTATTTTATGTGTTTTAATTCATACACAGCAGACGCTAGCGGAGGAATTGTAAAATATAGGGGCAGGGCAGACATGGGATTTGCGGACCAATGGCACTGGCAAACGGGCGCCAACAATTTATTTAAATTTTATAAAATTCGCA
>CAJTSE010000033.1 GCA_910578815.1 uncultured Acetatifactor sp. | reverse complement strand
TCTATCATACAGGTTTGCTCCAGTTTTGTATAGGTACCCACTATCTACCGTTTACCTATTATACAAACGGTGCTTTTCTCTGGCCGGGAGGAGCGGCGTTGAAACTTAGGATCCTTAGAAACGAGCAGAAAGGAACATCGATGTGACGAAACAAGAAATTTTGACACAGTATCTTATTGAAAATCAAGCTGGATTTTATCGGCTGGCCTACAGTATTTTGAAAAACACTGACGAGGCTTTGGACGCTGTTCAAACCGCTGTCTGCCGCGCTCTGGAGCGGCAGGGCAGCCTTCGGGATACCGGAGCAGTCCGTTCCTGGTTTTACCGCATTCTGCTGAATACCTGTAATGACGCCTTTCGCCAGCGGGCGAGAGTGGTTCCGCTGCCTGAGAACCTGGAACTTTCCCAGGAAGATCCGGAGCCTGCAGACGATACATTGGCCCGGAGGGTAGAAGCACTGCCGCCGGAAGTGGGGACGGTTATCAAACTGCGGTTTTATGAAGAACTGCCCCTGAAAGATATCAGTCGGATTACAGGGCAGAATTTGAGTACAGTGAAAAGTCGTTTATATGCCGGTTTGAAGAAACTACGCATTCAAATGGAAGGAGAAATTATATGAATGAATTCAAACATGCCAAGGAACTTTATGACAACACAACAATTCCCCCACAGCTGTCAGACCGTGTTCTTACGGGTATTCGGAACGGTAAGGCTCAATATCAAAGCCGCCGCAACCGGAGGATTCGTCGCTGGACGGCGATTGCAGCCTGTTTCTGCGTGATGCTGGCAGGACTGAATCTGTCGCCTGTTCTGGCCAAGGCTGCTGCAAATGTACCGGTGCTGGGAGGGTTATTCCGGGTGCTGACCTTTGCGAATTACGACAAAACCGAAGACAGTATTGATTATAGCATTTCTGTCCCTGAGGTGGAGGCTGAGAGCATGTTGGCTGAGAAAGTGAATACTGCTATTCAAGAGAAGGTTGACCGACATCTGGCCAAGGCACAGCGGGACTGGGATGAATACCGTGAAGCATTTTTTGCCACTGGCGGTACCGAGGACGAGTGGGGCAGTCGGGAAATGGATGTTATCATTCATTATGAAATTATGAGTCAGACAGAAGAACGGGTTTCTTTTATCATGTATTTTGCTGAGGGCTGGGTAACTTCCCAGGAAGAGCGCTATTACTATAATTTGGATTTTGCCAGGAATCGCGAATTGGTGTTGGGTGATTTTCTGGGCGAAGATTGGGTTTCCGTCTGCAATGCCTCCATTCAAAGGCAGATTGATGAGAGTAAAAGCACCGATGGCTCCACCTTATTTTTTGCGCCTGACGAAGGAGGATTTACTACAGTGGATGAAAGCACCGATTTCTATGTTCGAGAGGATGGCAAGGTAGTTGTGTGCTTTCCCAAGTACAGCATTGCCGCTGGAGCTGCCGGAAATGTGGAGTTTGTGATTGAAACATTAGAAGATTAATCATATTTTTACATTAATTGCTTTAATCCGCTTACTGTAAAGGGTAAGCGGATTCGCTTTTGGTCAAAATTGACATAAATGGATCCATATGCTATCATGGGGTATCAGACAGCGGGATTTGCAAATGGTATGAGATGTGATACGGAAAAATGGAAACAGCCTGTCCAAGGGACGAAGAGTGCAAAATGATCAAGGATGCTGCCTCCGGTCCGGAAATGTTGGAATGCCTGGCGGAAAAGGGGCACAGGGAAATATTATACCGGTGTCTGGAAGAGCTTGGGGACTGTAAAATTTCGGATGTGGATGAAGAGGTCTTTGTGGAAATGCTTAATGAGACAAAGTTCATATCAATGCGGATTTGAATGGGTAAAGATAAGTGGTAAGTATTAGCAGGCATAAGAAAGGCGCTATTGCGATACAACGGGATGACAGCTTAGGAAATACGGGAGATCAGCCGATATAATATAAGAAGAATATGTATACCGAGCAAAAGGAATTGCAGTAAGACTCAATGGAATGGAGGAAGTAAAGTATGCAGGTGAAGGCAATTACAGTCAATGCCGCAGGCCTGGCGGCAGAAAGGGGCATTCAGAGAAACGGCGTTTCAGGCGTAAATCAGGTTAAGACAGAGACTAACAATATGTTCGGCCCTGAGTGCAGGGTGACGATTTCCCAGAAGGGAAGGAGTTTAAGCAGGCAGCAGACGGTGCAGGCAGAAACGGATGCCGGGAATTCACAGAGCGTCAGGGGAGAGAGAAAACTGCTTCGCCAGCAGGAGCAGATGCGGCTGTCTAAGGAAATCAGGGACAGCTGCCGCGAGAATCTGAATGAAATCGAAAAGCAGATAGAGGGATATAATACTTCTTATACCGGGTTTGACAGAAGCAATGTAAGTTCTGCTAATTTGGCGATGATAAATGAAACCGTCGAGGAACGGGAGAAGCTGAAAGCGGCTCTGGAGGACCAGAAGCAGCTTCAGGCGGAGGAAAGTCAGAGGCTGGCGGCGGAAGCCCGGCAGATGGCTATGAAGTCGGCCGGGTATCAGGATGAGATCGACAATAACAACCGGGAGCTGGCAACGCTGCTGAAGACCATGGAGGAAGCGGAAAAGGCGGAGGAACAGCGGGAAGGCGGCGAAGGGTTGGAAGCCGGCGGCGACGCAGGCGCATCCCCTGCAGGGAATTCCGTGGGCGATGTAATCAAAAATTCGACGGCGCATTTTATGTCCTCATCCATGAATCGGGAGTGGCGTGTGGAGGAAATGATGGACAATCTGAAGGCGTCCGGAAGCTGGTATGTTGATACGGCTGATTCCATAACCCGCAGCGTTCTGCAAAAATGCGCAGACATAAAAGCGGCGCTGGACGATCCGGAAGCCTTTACGGATGAGCAAATCACGGAGATGATGGAAGATTTTCAGAGCGGAATTGGGAAGAGCCTGGAGGATGTGAGGGATTTCAGGAGCCTTGGGCTGGAGGTTCTGCGCGATACCAGGGATATTAGACTACAGCATATGGCAAATAGCCCCTTAAGGGATTTGCAGAGAACGAAAGACGGCATGGCACAGTCCGCTGCCGCCGCTGCTCTTGGCGAGGCAAGACAGGGCAGGCTGGATGAAGCATCTCAGGCGCTGGCGGAGGAAGTGAAGGATCTGATAGATCAGAGAAATGATGTAGACAGGACGCTGACGGAGGACGAGGAAGAAAAAGAAGAGCAGCTGCAGGAGGAAGAGCAGATAAAGGAAGAGCAAGTAAGGGAAGGGCAGATAAACGCAGCACAGCCGCAGGGCGAGAAGGACATGGAAGAGCAGGCTGTGATATTCTGAAAAGGCAAATAAGAAACATATCAAGCGAAGGCACCGCAAAGTCATCGAAGCAGATGATGAAGCGGCGCTTTTGTTTTCCGTGTAAACTGGCAGGAGTGTCCTTATTGTAATTTGCGGGGTTATTTTGTATAATATGACCTGGAGAATGGAGGTAGAGACATATGAACGGTAAAAAATTTGCGGTATCCCTTTTGCTGACGACGCTGCTGCTGGCCGCTGCCGGCTGTCAGTCAGGGCCGAAACCGGCGGAGGGCGGCTTAAGTAACAGTGAAAGCTCACCGGAATCCACAGAGGGCACGGATTCGCAGGGACAGGAAAAAGCGGAGGGTGAAAGTATGCAGGATAATACACAGGAGGATATGATTGCGGAGGCAATCCGGCAGGAGACTGCGTCAATGGAGCAGGAGGCGGATCCTTCCCCGGATCCACAGACGGGTGAGAGAACGCCGACGGCGGAAATCAGCGAAGTCATTCCGCCAAAGTACAGTGCGCAGAGATTTCAGGAAGCTGGAAGCATTGAAAAGATTTCTTATATAACCCATGACTATTTTGGAGACGGCTCTGAAATTGAAAAATATGCCAACGTTTATCTTCCGTATGGTTATGATGAAGAAAAACAGTATAATGTTCTTTATTTAATGCACGGCATCGGCGGGGATGAAAATGAGTGGGGCATGACCGGCAACGGCTCCAAGGTAAAGCACATCATGGACAACCTCATCTATAACGGAGATATTGAGCCGTTTATTGTGGTGACCCCTAACGGACGTTCGGGTGCGGATTTTGCAAATAAAAGTTCTGATTACAATGCCTTTTATGTGTTTGGGCAGGAGCTGCGAAATGATCTGATTCCCTATATTGAAAGCAATTATGCGACGTATGGGCGCTCTGATGAAGATGATTATGATATGAAGGCATACAGAGAACACAGAGCCATGGCGGGTCTGTCTATGGGCGGTATGCAGACGATTAATATCGGCATGTGCGAATGCCTGGACATAATAAGTTATTTCGGGGCATTTTCCGCGGCGCCAACTTCATATGCGGGGGCCGATATTGTTAAGACGATAGACGAAGTATTTCCTGATGAGGATATTAAATATTTTTACAATATATGCGGAATCAATGATACCATAGCTTATCAGAGTTCTTCTGCAGCGGCAAAGGAGCTTTCTCAGTTAAGCGACAGATTTGTGGACGGAGAGAACTATATGTGGCAGGAGCTTAGCGGCGGCCATGATTTTAACATTTGGTATCTTGGATTCTATAACTTCGCGCAGAAGGTGTTTGAGTAAGAATGGGAGATACTTAAGATATGAGTAGATTTTTATACTGGATCGTGGAAATGATAGCGGAGGTGCACAGCTGGCTGTTAAAGCTGAATGATGCCTATGAGTACAATTTTTCCGATAAGGAACTGCATTTCTTGATTATCGGGGCGCTGGGAATGGCAATGATCTTTGTGATACATCCGATTTTCAAGTGGCTGGTAAAACATAATCATACTATGGTGATCAGTTGGTTTTATGTATTCACCCTGATTATCGTGATTACCTTTGCTATTGAGATTGGGCAGCGGGTTACGAATACGGGAGTCATGGAATTTGCGGATATTGTTTTTGGCGTGTTTGGATTTTTCTGTATGTTTTTTGTGTTTTCAGTGATCAGGGGGATTTATCATCTGGTCGTACGGCTGATTCAGAAAAAACGTGTGCAGGCGGAGGCCGCAGCGGAAGAAGAATGACGGAGAAGCAGGGACTTTATGACAGCAGGGTTGGTGACACAGCCCGAAACGATAAAGGCGAGGTGAATTGCAATGACAATGGATGAACTAAAGCCGAAACAGAGTGCTTATATTCGTTCGGTAGGAGGAAACGGCACATTACGGCATCATTTGCTGGATATGGGGCTGACACCGCAGACAGAGATTACGCTTCAAAAAATCGCGCCCATGGGAGATCCGGTTCAGATTGAGCTGAGGGGCTATGAGCTGACGTTACGGCTTGAGGAAGCACGAAAGATAGAGATTGAAGAAATCCATACAAAGCAGGAAACGCCTAAAACGGAACAGAGAATGGCGCCGGTGGCTCATCCTGGCGTGGGTGAGCTGGGCAGAGCGCCGGGACGCCGTATTGAAGAGGGAGCCCGTGAAATTCCAAAGGGAGAAAGCTTAAAGTTTGCGCTGGCCGGCAATCAGAACTGTGGTAAGACAACTTTGTTTAACCAGCTTACCGGCTCCAATCAGCATGTGGGGAATTTCCCCGGAGTGACGGTGGACCGCAAGGACGGCGTGATTCGGAATCATCAGGAAGCTACGGTGACGGATCTGCCGGGAATTTATTCTTTATCTCCTTATTCCAGTGAAGAAATTGTTACCAGGGATTTTCTGTTGAACACCCGGCCCAACGGAATTATCAATATCATTGATGCTACCAATATGGAGCGTAATCTATATCTTACCATGCAGCTCATGGAACTGGAGATTCCCATGGTGCTGGCGGTTAATATGATGGATGAAGTCAGGGCAAACGGAGGCTCCGTGCGGGTAAACGAGCTGGAAGAAATCCTGGGCATTCCCGTTGTGCCTATTTCCGCGGCCAAAAACGAAGGAATTGAGGAACTGATTGACCATGCGCTCCATGTGGCAAGGCATCGGGTACTCCCCGGACGGGTGGATTTTTGCCCGGCAAGCGGGGATGAAAATGATTCCGTTGGGGCAGTGCACCGATGTATACATGCGGCAATACATACCTTGGAAGCAGACGCGAAGGAAAAAGGACTGCCGGTCCGGTTTGCGGCCACGAAGATGGTGGAGCATGACCGTCTGATTGCCGAAAAACTTTGTCTTTCGCCGGAAAAAGAAGCGGTTTTTGAGCATCTGGTATCCGTCATGGAGACGGAAACGGAGATGGACAGGGAGGCGGCTCTTGCGGACATGAGATTTTCCTTTATTGAGTCTCTGTGTGCTAAGACCGTGGTACGTCCCTATGAAAGCAGGGAGCATAAGCGCAGTATGGCCATAGACCGGGTGCTTACGGGTAAATATACGGCGATTCCCTGTTTTATCGGTATTATGGCGCTTATCTTTTCCATGACTTTCAGCCTGATCGGGGCGGCACTTTCCGATCTGATGACCATGGGAGTAGAGTCAATCGTGACACTTTTGGATAGATTGCTTGCGGCTGTCAGGGTGAATCCGGTGGTGCATTCCCTTGTGATTGACGGTATCTGCAGCGGTGTGGGCAGTGTTTTAAGCTTCCTGCCTACGATTGTGACGCTGTTTTTCTTTCTATCTATCCTGGAGGATACGGGGTACATGGCAAGAGTGGCATTTGTGATGGATAGACTGTTGCGCAGGATCGGGCTTTCCGGCAGGAGCATAGTTCCCATGCTGATCGGCTTCGGCTGCTCCGTTCCGGCCATTATGTCCACCAGGACGCTTTCCAGTGAGCGGGATCGTAAGATGACCATCCTGCTGACACCCTTTATGAGCTGTACCGCAAAGCTGCCGGTCTACTCCATGATGGTCGGTGCCTTTTTCGCGAGAGGGTATCAGGCATTAGTGATGGTGGGGCTGTACGTATTCGGAATTCTGTGCGCCGTATTATACGCCATGTTCTTGAAGAAGACCAAATATAAGGGTGAGCCGGTGCCCTTTGTCATGGAGCTTCCCAACTATCGGATTCCTTCCGCTAAAAGCGTGCTGCAGCTGATTGTGGAAAAAGCAAAAGGATTTATCAGAAAAGCTTTTACAATTATATTTGCGGCTTCTATTGTAATTTGGTTTTTGCAAACTTTTGATCTTAGGCTGAATGTTGCCGCTTCTGCGGAGGAAAGCCTGCTGGCCATGCTGGGAGGCCTGGTGGCTCCGATCTTTGCCCCTCTGGGGTTCGGGGACTGGAGAGTTTCCACAGCATTGATCACCGGATTTACCGCCAAGGAAAATATGGTTTCTACTTTGACAGTGCTTTTGGGCGGAAAGGTATCTTTGCTGAATACATTGTTTACACCGTTTACGGCAGTTGTGTTTCTTGTTTTTACATTGCTTTATACGCCGTGTGTAGCGGCCGTTGCAACGGTAAAACGGGAAATGGGTGGAATAAAAGCAGCGGCCGGAATCGTAATTGCTCAGTGTACGATAGCCTGGGTAATTGCTTTTCTGGTTCACGGGATTGGAATGGTTTTCGGACTGGCTTAGAGATGGCGGATAAGGTCGGCTCGTGTAGAATTATGCAATTTTAATAAAAAAAGATTGAATTTGTTCAAAAAAGTGGTATAATTAAAATCAAGGGTACTTTCGAATTGTGGAAAGTTGATTAAAAGTGTCCAAATTATATACGAAAACGGGCGGCTTTGCTGTAGCCGTCGGAGAACATATTACAATATGAAGAATATTTCGTTTAAGCAGTACAGGGCTATTGATCTTGTGATCTGGCTGGTCATTCTTTCCGTATTTGAATATATTACGGTGATGGCGGCGTCAAGATGGTTTTCCGGTGAGCTTTACACACTGTCTCAGCTGGTGGCTGTTTTATGTATTGTCATGATGCGTTGGGGAGGTTTTGCAGCACTTCATGCTGTGGCAGGAGGTTTTATTTATTGTCTGGCTCAGGGGGCCGGAACGGAACAGTTTGCAGCATACTGTATCGGCAACTGCTTTGCGCTGATTGCTCTCTTGCTTTTTAAAACAGTGGGTAAGGAGAAGGTGAGAACCAAAGCATATTATACGCTTCTTTTTGTGGTGGCGGCGTTTTGCGGCGCACAGTTGGGAAGATGGCTTGTGAGCCTGTTCTTCGGAGGTACGCCGGGCTCCGTCGGTACATTTTTTATGGCAGACTCCCTTTCGCTGTTATATGCGGTGGTGGTAGTGCTGATTTCCCGAAAGATGGACGGGCTTTTTGAGGATCAG
This sequence comes from uncultured Acetatifactor sp., assembly GCA_910578815.1. Lineage (GTDB taxonomy): Bacteria > Bacillota > Clostridia > Lachnospirales > Lachnospiraceae > Acetatifactor. Next base: position 11,502 of record CAJTSE010000033.1, on the reverse strand, counting down.
AGGAACTATTTGATCCGCACGGAAGCAGAGAGAAGAAAAGAGAATTTATAGGAGGTTTGAAGGATGCAGCGGGGCGCTTGTGACTATTTGATTTTTGACGAGGAAAGCGGAACCTATATTGAAAACCCGGAGCAGATTGTCAGGGATGATGTGGAAAAGCATCACTGGCTGAATGTGGGCAGGATGATTTTAAAGGATTGGCGGCTGTACCTGATGCTGGTACCGATGATTCTGGTATTCCTGTTCTGGCGTTACTTCCCCATGTACGAGCTGCTGGGGTGCTTTAAGATTACGGATTCGGTGAAACCGGTGGCGGATCAGTATTACCTGGGATTTTCTCATTTCCGGAATCTGCTGGTGGGGGGGACCGGACTTTCCACGGAATTCTGGAGAGCCTTCCGCAACACTTTCCTGTTAAGCTTTTACGGGCTGTGCTTCGGCTTTCCTATGCCGATCATTATCGCCCTGTTCTTCAATGAGATACGTTCAAACATTGCCCGCAGCGTATGTCAGGTGGTGACGTACCTTCCTAAGTTCATGTCAACGGTTGTTATGACTTCCATGGTGACCATGCTTGTAAAGCAGGGCTCCCTGACCTCCGGTGTGGGTATTCTTTCTCAGCTGCTTCAGCAGATCGGGCTGATCAGTGAAGAGGCGGCCTACGCGGGTTTGCTGAACGACCCGGCTTTCTTCCGGGCAATTTACCAGATCAGCGGCATCTGGGAGGGTGCTGGATATGACAGTATCGTGTTCTTCGCAGCCATTATAGCCATAGCGCCCACCAGTTACGAGGCGGCGCAGATTGACGGGGCGGGCAAGCTGGCGCAGATGAAATATGTGGTGCTGCCATGTATTTTGTCCACCATTGTCATCATGCTGATTACCAGGATCGGCTCCCTGTTGAACGTGGGGTATGAAAAGGTCCTGCTGTTGTACAACCCCAATACTTATATGACGGCGGACGTGGTGTCCACCTTCTCACAGCGGTACGGTATTGCGGGGACCATGCAGGGGCTGGCCTCTGCGGCGGAAATGATGAACAACGTAATCGGAATGCTTCTGGTCATCGGTGCGAATACCATCGCCCGGAAGGCATCCAACGTATCACTTTATTAAAGGGGCTGGTTTAAAAAAGTATGAAGAGAAAACTTGAAATATCGGAATTAATATTTAAAATCATAAGCTATACACTGTTGACCATATTTGCAATCTGCTGTCTCTATCCTTTTGTATACACCCTTTCTGCTTCCGTAAGCGGCAGGCATGTGGTGGAGTATAACGAATTGTTGCTTCTCCCCAAGGATATACAGTTTGAAGCCTTTTCCAGAATGTTCAACAATAATATGTTTTGGAATGCCTATACAAATACTCTGTTTTTAACCTTTTACGGAACGATCTGGGCGCTGGGCATCTCCATACTGGGAGCTTATGCACTGTCAAAAAAGCGGCTGCTGTTCCGTAAGGGCTTTAACTTCTTCCTTGTGTTTACCATGTGGTTCAGTGCGGGTCTTGTACCCCAGTACCTGAATTATCTGGATACCAAGAGAGTCTTCAATGCCGTTGGCATTATGGACGATAAATGGCTGGTGGTCATCGCCATGGGTATGGCTGCCATGAATATTATACTGCTTAGAAACTCATTTGAGGGTGTTCCCTCGGAGATTGAGGAAGCCGCTATTGTGGACGGCGCTACGGAAATGCAGGTCCTCTGGAGGGTCTACATACCCATGAGTAAGTCCATCATTGCTACGGTGGCGCTGTTCTTCGGAATTTCCCGCTGGAACGGATATTTCTGGGCAAGACAGATGATTTCGAATACCAATGAGCATCCCCTGCAGGTGTTTATCCGTCTGCGGCTGGAAGAGTTTACAGATCCGGAGGCCATGACGGGCTGGAACGAGATTTATGCTTCCGACTCGGTAATTTACGCCCTGATCGTTTGTTCCATTGTGCCCATATTGATTATTTATCCCTTTATTCAGAAGTACTTCGCTAAGGGCGTCAATGCAGGCGGAGTAAAATAGGGCATGTATTGCATTGTTCAATCGCGCATTATAATGCGGTTGATATAGAAAAAGGAGGAAAAAAATGAAAAAGAAGAAACTTACTTCATTGCTGGCGGTTTCGCTTGCCACTGCAATGCTTCTGTCGGGCTGCGGCAACGGCGGAAACGATAATGGCAGTAGCAGTGACCAGCCCAGCAACAGCACTCCCGCAGCCAGTGACGACGGGGGCGCAGGTAACAGCGAAGCAAACAACGGCGGTGACAGCCAGGCCGGTAACGAGGGCGGCGATACAAACACTTCCGCACCGGAGCTTACCTTTGCAGAAGGCACCGTACTTCGTATGGCAACAGGCTACAACAACTCCAAGACAGGATTGTTCTTTGATCCCGAAGTGGCTGGAGAAGGAATTACTCTGGCAGATGGCAACACTTACAATGCTGGCGATTTAAAGCCCACCTGGGTTGAGGTTCAGAACGTGCTGGGCATGGTATTCGAAAACAAATATCAGGGCAACAGTGCGGCAAAAGAATGGGACTACTGGAAAGAACAGCTGGATCAGGTGGATATGGTCAGCGGTACCGCAAGCAAGCTGACAGAGGCCGGCGTAGCGGGAATGGTAGTTGATCTGAATCAGTATATTGACAGCATGCCTAACTTTAAGGCATATCTTGAGGCAAATCCCATTGTCCGCCTGTCCATTACAGGCGACACTGCTACAGGGGCGATTTATTTCTCACCTTATTTTGACGGTGTAAACGACATCGAGCGTATGCCTCTGATGAGAGTTGACTGGGTACAGAAGCTTTTGGACGGCGAGGGTGCTTTTACCGCTGACAAGAGCGGAACTACCACGGCTCCTGTTTATCAGCCCTATATGCCTACTTCCGGAAAGGTTGAGGTAGAAGTGGTTACGGCAGACGGCAAGTCCGTGGAGAAGGTTACCAAGGATTATGACGCTGCAGGCAATATCGTACAGAAGATGAACGATGCCGGCTCCATGAGCGGTGTAGATGCGGTTAATATGCTGCGTGACTACATTGATCAGGCTTACGGCGGATATTACGGGACCACCCGTTCCAATCTGTTCTGCGGACAGAATGCGGCATGGGATGCGGACGAGCTGGTAGCTCTGCTGCGCTGCGTGGTTTCCAATGCGCCTACCCTTAACGGTACGGACACCATTCAGGGTCTCTTCTCCCGTGAGGATGCAAACAACCAGAGACGTGTAGATATGTTCCGTTTTGCCGGCACCCTGTTTGGTGTCCGTGGTCTGGAATCCAGACAGGATTACCTCTTTGTGGGTAACGACGGTAAGCTTCATGACGCTCGTCAGGAGGCTGCAACTTACACTGCACTTGAGAGAATGAACGCAATGGCTCAGGAAGGTCTGATCTCCAAGTCTTTCATTGACAGTTCCGAAGAGAAGACCGAGACCATGCTGGAGAATGACCTTGGCTTTATGCACTACGATTACAACCAGACCCAGACGGTTTACAATGAGACCAAGCTGCAGGAAGGCGAGAAGTATATGGCAGTAATGGTTCCCGTTGCACGCTGGGATGACGGCACGGGCGAGCAATTTATGAGATTTACCGAGTCCTGGCGTTCCGTTAAGACGGACGGTTGGGCAATTTCCAAAGCAGGCGTGGGTGAGGATACAGACAAGCTTTACGCTGCATTGAAGCTGATCGACTACGCATTCAGCCCTGAAGGCCAGATTCTGATGTCTTACGGCCCTGCTGCATTCAGAAGCACCGAGACCTTTATGTTCAACGGTGAGGAAATGCCTAAGATTTCCGATGCAACTTATGCAGAGCTTTGGGAGAAGGCAAAGGGTAACTATACCAACTATGCTCGTCAGTTCCTTGGCTCTACCTTAAGCTTCGTAAAGAGCCAGGCCTTTGAGTATCAGTGTACTCATGAAGTAGGAAAAGAAGGCGCAGGATATATTTCCAACGCGATTGCGCTGGGCACCATCAAGCATCCTGAGCTTGCACTGGCGGACAATATGTGGTATACCTCTGTTCCTACCGTTCTGCCTAATACCAAGACTGAGAACGATACCATTGCCGGCTTCTCCGAGCTGGGCGCAAGCGGCCGTTTCGGACAGAGCAAGGATCAGCAGAACCTGTTTGTTGACATTATCGTTGGTGGTTTCTCAGGTGAGGGAACTTCCTCTGCAGACGAGACTGTTGCTACCGTAAGCAATACCTGGAGCGGTGCGCAATATCTGCAGTTAAAAGAAACTGCTTGGCAGTATCTTGTTCAGTTCTACAACAGCAACAACTAAGATCCCAGTGAGGATCATTGACTAAAAGCAAGGCCGCGCGAAATAAACTAATATCCGAATTGACCGGTGAGGTTGATTTTGCGCGGCATTGCAAAATCAAGGAAGGTTTTTTATGTATAAAAAACAGATGGTATTTCAGCGAATTGTATGTTATGTAGTGCTGGCTGCTTCCGCACTGGTATTTATTTATTCTTTGGGCCTTTTGACGGACCTTTATGACAGTTTGTATTTAACTATAAGGGATCCGGCCAATCTGGAGATGACTACAGTGAAGGGTTCCAGGATCTATTATGATATGCAGCCCTTTAACAGTGAACTGACCAGGGTGGGGATCGGCCTGATTTTGGTTTCCTTGGTTTTGTTTTTAATGAATACCCATTCCCGCAGAAAGTATTATGTCGGGAATTTCTTTGCGACCGCGCTCTGTGTGGTGTGTAATATAGCAGCCACAGTCTGGGCGGTTATGAAAATATCAGCCTTTAAGGCACAGTTTTTACAGATGGATTTTGAAGCGCTGAAGGCTCATGCAGAAATGTGGAAGTCACTTTATACAGAGTCAACCTTTTGGTTTGACGCAGGTTATGTGGTATTTGGCATCCTGATGGCTGCTACGGTGCTTCTGGTTGTAAATTTGATGTTGAAACTAAACGTGATGAAGGAAGAAAAGCGTCTGATTGGCAGCGGAAAGGAAGTAAAAGCATGAATTTTGAAAATGATGCCGTTATAAAAAAAGACCGTCTGCGCTTTACCAAGAACAAGCTGTCAGCAAATCTGGCGCTGCTTGCGATTGTTTTTAACGCATTTTACTTTGTCAGTATTTATAAATCCGATGTGGGAAACTATTATTACAAGCTTATCATAGGCATTTCCGTGGTGTACAATCTGCTGTTTATGCTGGCGGCGTTTCTCTCTTCCGAGGGAGTCAAAAGTTATAAAATGAATTATTCCTATGTTCTGCTGGTTCTGGGATTGGGACAGATTGTCCGCATTTTTATTCTGCCCAGAGCTGCTAAGGGGGCAACGGTTACACTGAGCGAGATGGAACAAAGAGTGATGGGGAATGGGCAGTTTACCCGTGTGTGTGTCTATTTGATTATCTCCGCAGTGCTTTGCTGTGCGGCGGCAGTGATCAATATCAGTAAGAGTACCACGCTTACCAGGTATCAGGCTGAACTTGAAAAAAAGCAAAAGGGAGCAAGTCATGAGTGAACTTAAATTACAGCATCTTGATAAAATATATGACAACAAGGTTCAGGCCGTATATGATTTCAATCTGGATGTGAAGGACGGGGAGCTGATCGTTTTGGTTGGACCTTCCGGATGCGGAAAGTCCACGACTTTGCGTATGGTGGCAGGCCTGGAAGACATTTCTGCGGGTCATTTGATCATTGACGGCAGAGACGTGACCCAGATGCCGCCCAAGGACAGAGACATCGCTATGGTGTTTCAGGATTATGCCCTTTATGCCCACATGACCATTTATGAAAATATGGCATTTTCTCTTATGTTGAGAAAAGAAGATAAAAACGTGATCCATCAAAAGGTGATGGCGGCTGCAGAAATATTGGATCTTACAGATCAGCTTAACAAGAAGCCAAACCAGCTCTCCGGTGGTCAGCGTCAGAGGGTTGCCATGGGGCGTGCCATCGTCCGCACGCCGAAGGTATTTCTGTTTGATGAGCCGCTTTCCAATCTGGATGCCAAGCTACGCGGGGCGACACGTCGTGAAATATTGCTGCTCCACAAGCGTCTGAAGGCTACCATGCTTTACGTGACTCATGACCAGACAGAGGCGCTTACATTAGCGGACAGGATCGTATGTATGTCCATGGGGCATGTCCAGCAGATTGGTACTCCCTTGGAATTGTATGATACTCCTGCAAATATATTTGTGGCCAGCTTTATCGGCCTGCCTCCCATCAATTTATTTGATGTGGTGATTAAGGACGGGCGGGCGGTCTGCAGCGATTTTGTTTTGGATTTGAATGACCGGGAGAAGGAGCTTCTTGCGGGATATAAGGATAAGACGGTTGTTCTTGGTGTTCGTCCAGAGGACATTGTTCAGGGCGGAAATATTCCGGTGAAAGTATTTACCAATGAAAATCTGGGCCAGACTACACTTGTCAGCGGTAATCTCGGTACTCATAAGATTACCTGTAAATTCCGCGAGTGGTGCAGTTATAAAGCGGGAGATACCGTGAATGTTTCCTTTAAGAAAAAGCATTTCTTTGATAAGGAAACCACTAATGCAATTTAAAGGAGAAGTATCAGATGAAGGAATTTATTCGTAAGTTTTTCGTTTCTCTGAAGCGCAGGCCCCAGAACATACCGCTGGTGGCGCTGGCGGCGGCCTTTATTGCCTATTCCTTTCGGCTTACGTCCATATCAAATACCACGGCCAGAATCAATACCCCGAATATGGGGCAGTGTGAGTTTGCGGCCATGCTGTTTTCCATTCTGGCGTTTGTCTGCTTCCTGCGGGCTTTCCCCAAGAGGCAGAAGGCAAATAAGCCCATGCTGATACTCTTGTTCCTGATGCTTGCTTTGCTGGTGTTTGTTGACAGCGTGTATCTGTTCAGGATCAATGAGGCACTTACCCGGACGGAGAATACGGTAGTGATTGCTGACAATACCATGTTTATTGCCGAAGCCCGGAGTACGGTGACCACACATATCATATTGGTAGCGGTTTGTGCCGTCCTATTGGCAACCCTGCCGATTTATGCAAAGCTGTTGAAAAAGATCAATACCTCCATTGACGTGGAAGGGAATGGAGATATGGGTGCGATTGATATTTCCGGTGAGGATGAATAATTAGTTTATGGCAAGAAAGCAGAAGGATAAGCAGAGCGGGAAGCCGGCTGCCGAGAATTATTATGATTTGAAAACCGATGCGGTGAACAGGCTGGTAAACGCGGAATCCGCACCGGAGGTTTCCGACGCGGAAATCCGGAAATATAAATCCAGAGGGAAGCTGAATATCCCCACCTGGCTGAAGGTGATATTTGTAAAGTTTTGGTTCAGCGGTGCCATCTGCTATTTTTTCCTCTGGGGACTGGGTACTTATATTTCGGGGCTGGATTTGATGTTTGTACTGGCGGTGGGGCTGGGATTGTCCATGGATTTGCTGGTAAACAACCTGCTGCATTATTTTGAGTCGCAGAAGGGCTCCGCCGACAAATGGATGCTGATTCCCTTTCGGAAGTTCTGGACCATATTTTTAAATGTCATTTACGCCGGCGTGCTGTTGTATTGTATTATCTGGGCCTACAACGTCATCAACACCCTGCTGGTAGGTGATGTAGAGACTGCGCAGACGGTAGCCGTGCCGGTAGAACCGATTTTGTTTGGTCTTTTGTTTACCGGATTTGATATGTTGTTTGTTACAATTAAAAATACGATTATAAAGGTTTTTTATGACGCAAATGCAAAGGTATCGGGGAAGTAATTATGCGAAAAATTAAAATAGCTTATTTGGGCGGCGGCTCCAAGGCCTGGGCCAGAGTGTTCATGACGGATCTGGCATTGGCAGATGGGCTTTGCGGAGAAATTGCGCTTTATGATATTGACGTTTCCGCGGCAGAATTAAATCAAAGAATAGGTGCGGTGATCAACCGCTCCCCCGAAACCGTGTCAAAATGGGATTACAGGGTGTATACCGAAATTGGTGAAGCGCTGGATGGAGCAGATTTTGTAGCTTGTTCCATTTTGCCGGGAACCTTTGACGAGATGGAGAGCGATGTCCATCTGCCTGAAGAGTACGGAATTTATCAGTCCGTGGGCGATACCGTGGGGCCGGGAGGAATCCTGCGTGCAATGCGTACGGTGCCTATTTACGAGGGCTTTGCCAGAGAAATAAAAGCTCATTGCCCGCAGGCGTGGGTGATCAATCTTACCAATCCCATGACGGCTTGTACCAAGACTCTTTATGATGTGTTTCCGGAAATAAAGGCTTTTGGCTGTTGCCATGAGGTATTTCATGCCCAGGAGTTTTTATGCTGTGTGGCTCATGAGGTGCTGGGTGTGCCAAGGCCCGTCCGCAGAGAGATGGTGATTGATGCCTGCGGAGTCAACCATTTTACCTGGATTACTGAGGCAAATTATGACGGCAGGGACATGTTAGCGGTACTGCCGGAGTTTATTGAAAAATTTTATGAAAAGGGATATTGTGAGCATTTGGGAGTGGAGCCCGATGATTTCAGAGAGGATCCATTCCGCTATGGAAACAAGGTGAAAATGGATTTGTTCCGGCGCTTTGGAGTATTGGCGGCGGCAGGCGACAGGCATCTTGTGGAGTTCATGGATCGTTCCTGGTATCTAAAGAATAAGGCAGATGCCGAGAGCTGGCTGTATCATCTGACTACAGTAGGTTATCGGAAGCAGGATCGGATCAATAAGATTAATCAGTCTCAACGTATTGCGGATGGTGAGGAAGAAATAAAGGTTGTTAAGAGTGACGAGGAAGTGGTGGAGCTGATGAAGGCCCTTTTAGGGCTGATACCGCCCATTGTTTCCAATGCAAATACCCTGAATGTGGGGCAGATGGCGGGAATGCCTGCAGGTTCAGTTGTAGAGACGAACTGTGTGTTTTCACGTAACAGTGTGAAGCCCATTGTGGCAAAGCCCCTCCCTGGAGATGTGAATGCGCTTGTGCTTAGAAATGCGCAGAATATTGAAAATGCTTATAACGGTATTAAAAACCGGGATTTTCGTCAGATATTTGAAGCGTTTGTAAATCAGCCCCTGTGTTCGGGCCTTGCTCTTTCCGATGCCAGGGAATTGTTTGTACGGATGGTTAAGGCCACCGACAATTATTTGAGGGACTATTTCCCTTTGGATAAACTTAGATTATGATTGACGCATTTGTCTTTGCGGCAGATGCCGTTTTGCCTATAGTATTAATGATAGCCTTAGGATACTTCCTAAAAAAAGTGGGGCTTTTCGGCCGGGAGTTTTTGGATACCGGAAACAGGCTGACCTTCCGGGTATTGATTCCGGCACTGCTGTATTATAATATCTACGGAATACAGAGCTTAAAGAGCATTAGTATCAAGTTTGTATTGTACGGCGTTGTAATGGTGATTGCATTGTTTTTTCTTGCCATTATGGTGGTCTGTGCGTTTACAAAGGATAGTGCAAAGAGGGGTTCGCTGATTCAGGCAATGGTCCGCTCCAACTATGCGATTATTGGCCTGCCTCTTGCGGAGTCTCTTTTTGGAGCTGCAGGTGCGGCCGCGGCAGGAGTGATGTCAGCATTTTGCGTCCCCCTGTTTAATGTCTTAAGTGTGATTGCCCTTACTATTTTCAACGGTAACAGTCAAAAGGGCCGGGTGGATGTCAGAAAGATACTTCTGGGAATTGTTAAAAACCCGTTGATTATTGCCACATTTCTGGGGATTTTAACTCTGGGCGTGCGGGAGCTGCTGGTTCTTTGGAATATTGATTTCAGAATCGGCAATGTGCAGTTCTTGTATAAGGCGTTAGAGAATCTCAAGTCCGTCTGTACACCCTTTGCCTTGATGGTACTGGGAGGAAGATTTGAGTTTTCGGCTGTGTCAAGGCTATGGCGGGAAATTATCTTTGGTACATTACTGCGTACAGTGGTTGTTCCCGTGTTGGGATTGTCTGGTGCGTATTTATTGCATCTAACCATCTTGCCGGAGCTTTCCGGTGAACATTTTGCTGCATACATTGGTGTTTTTGCAACGCCGGTAGCGGTTGCCAGTGCCATTATGGCAAAGGAGATGAATGCAGACGATGAACTGGCGGGACAGCTGGTGGTATGGACCAGCTTGGTCAGTACGGTGACGATTTTCCTGTATGTCACGATATTTAGGGCCGTTGGAATTTTTTAAATAGAAACTATTAAGGAAAAGTGGGAGCAAAAGTTATGGCATATTTAACTTTGAGAGGAATTAACAAAATTTATCCGAATGGATTTCACGCGGTTCATGACTTTAACCTGGAGATCGAGAAGGGTGAGTTTATTGTATTCGTGGGATCCTCCGGCTGTGGAAAGTCCACAACGCTGCGTATGATTGCAGGGCTTGAAAACATCAGCAAGGGCGATTTCCTGATTGACGGAGTCAGGGCCAATGAAAAAGGTCCCCGTGAGCGTGGTGTGGCAATGGTATTTCAGAGCTACGCGCTCTATCCCCATATGTCGGTTTACGACAATCTGGCATTCGGACTGACGCTTCAAGGGGTAGATGAAGACGTGATTGAACAGAAGGTGAAAAAGACTGCTGGGATCCTGGGACTGACGGATTATCTTGACAGAAAGCCGAGAGCGCTTTCTGGCGGACAGAGGCAGAGGGTGGCAGTTGGGCGTGCTATTATCCGCAAGGTAGATATTTTCCTTATGGACGAGCCGCTGTCCAATCTGGATGCCAAGCAGAGGGTTACCATGCGTTCCGAGATTACACAGATTCACCGTGAAACGGGCGCTACCACCATCTATGTAACACATGACCAGACAGAGGCCATGACCATGGCTGACAGGATTGTGGTCATGAAGGAGGGGTATATTCAGCAGGTAGGAACTCCTTATGATTTGTATTTTAATCCGGTGAATATGTTTGTAGCGGGCTTTATCGGAGAGCCTCCCATGAATTTTATCCATTCGACGTTAAAAGGCGGAAAGCTTGATATAAAAGGCAACGTTGTTGATCTTGGAGCCATTGCGGATAAGGATGTTCTGAAAAAGTATGAGGGTAAGGAGCTGGTTTTGGGCTTCCGTCCGGAAGCGATCAGGCTAGCGGGCAGCGAGGATTTGGAAAATGCTTATAAGCTTTCCTGTGCAGTCGAGCTAACGGAGCTTTTGGGGGACAATACCAATGTTTATGTGGACATTCACGGTATCAAGACAATCTTGAAAGTAGAACCTCATGAATCTCCTGAGATAGATACAAAACTAACATTTGCGATTCCTTATGAAAACGTGTATCTCTTTGACAAGCAGACAGAGAAACGGATCCGGCTGAAAGGGTTTGCAAAGTAATTTGCAAACCCTCTTTAACCCCGATCCTGTCGGAAATGGCGGGCGCTTTCAATACAGGTAAAAAAAGTACTTGCATATCCGCTAAGTGTATGATAGAATGATTGAGGTCTGGAACAGGAAGTTTTTACAACCGGGAAAAGGCAAATAGCGCGGCTCCATGGTCAAGCGGTTAAGACATCGCCCTTTCACGGCGGTAACACGGGTTC
>CAJTSE010000032.1 GCA_910578815.1 uncultured Acetatifactor sp. | reverse complement strand
ATCTTCCATGGACTTCCTTTCTGTGCAGCTATAAATATGCACAATGAATCTCATTGTTTATCAGTTCCGGATGCAAGAACAAAGTGGGCCTGCCCACATCATTTCCTGGTAACACAGTCGTTCCTATGAAATAAAAAAAGCACGCAGAACGTGCCCATACAGAAAAACGGCTTTTCCGCCACAGGGAGCCTGTGCAGAATCCTTCCGTTTTTATATCCCTAGTTTTGTTTAAAGACAGGATGGTCACGAACTGTCTTATGCAATTTTGTCTTGCCATACCATGCAGGCAGATTGCCTGTCCGCGAGATATTTTACCACATTGGAACTGCATTTGCAAGGGGAAAATTAATTTTCATCACGACAAACTTATAGGATTACAATACATATGTTACAACTAAATATCTAAAAAGCAGAGATACTGCCTTTTGTGTTATAGTTTAGTCACCACAACAAAAACAAAACCCAAAAAGGAGTTCTCTGCTATGGCTACTATAACACATTGTTTTTTTGATATAGTTAAATATCTGCTTCGTAATAGGACGTGTTTTTTTCGCAAATTGTGTGCGACATAATTTAAACATGAAAAAAGCCTGTGAGATTTCTCCCACAGGCTAAAACATGTGCTTAATATGATTTGTATTTGCAATTTAATTATAGTTTATATCAATTCCTAACCCGGATAAGCCGGAAAAGTTTTTTGCAATTCCTCCACGTTTCAAGTACAATAAAGAAAAATGTCGGAGGATGTGTTCATGCTGCTTACGGATAAATATGCTGACAAGATTTATGGTACGATCACTTGTTATGACCGTATGATCATCCAGGGATATATCCCCGGATGGAGCCATGCCGAAGGCATGACAGGTTATCTGAAAGCCAACAGCATCCGCATTTTTGATTTCCCAGATTTCTCTCAGCCCCTTACGGAACAGGTTCGTGCAAACGCCCAACGCATTGCAGACGAAAACGGTATTGAAATCGAGTTTATCCGTAAGCTGCGAGCTTTCCGGAAAGATGACCGGATTCAGGAAATCATCCACAAAACCGGAAAGACAGAAGGGCTGGGCTCTGCTATCTGCGTGTCCCCACATGGGTCCCGTTCCGTCTGCAGTTCTACATGAACGGTCATAGCCTCCTCGCCCATAAACTGCGGAAAAAGGAAATCACTTACCGCATGCATGACAATGCTTTCCTTGAAATCGCTGACACCGAAACTGCCCAGAAGCTCTCTGACAGGATCAATCCGGAAGACCCCCATAAGGTTCTGGATGTTTTCGCAAAACAATACTGCCCTGTTGCCGAAGACCTCGGTCTGGGTTACACATGAACAGTCCAACAGGTTGAATGAGCAGCTGGTGTCATGCCGTGATCTGGAACCACTTTATGACGAGATTGTCCGGGCGGCTATCTTTACGGCGAGGCCGGATAACATCGCAACTTTTCCGGGGCAGCGTATTACCTATAACTGTAAAAAAGAAATCGGTGCCAACTATAACCAGCGTATTCCCGGAACGAGGATCAAACACCATATGGGTGATGTATCAATCAAAATGTATGATAAGTTTGACCATGTCTTACGGATAGAAAGCGCCTGCAATGACATCGGGACTTTCCGTGTAAAACGCAAAGCGGAGCACAGGGATGGCAGTTCATCGGAACAAAAGACGCCATTGAAAAAACATTTACAGCCTTTACCAGCTGTTCACGATTATGAAAGCAGCAAACTGCACAGTATGCAATCATTGTCCATAAAGACATTCAAAAAGCACTAAAGGACATACAAGAATTATAAAAGCACAAATTCCCGTTTGTCGAAAAGTCAAGAATAAAGAGAGACCGGAATTTATAAGGTGAGGATAATGGTTAGAGAAGTAAGATTGACAAAATATTTATGGCTGAGCTTGCTCTCATTTGGAGCATTTATGCTGGAATATCTGTCAATATTCCAGCTTATCTTTTCTATCGACAAATTATGACATTGAATCGTCCTTATCGCCATCTGTACTGAATTTGTATCCGCATCCATATAGTGTACGTATATTAGCAATTTTCAGTTTAGTGCTGAGACGATAACTAATATCCCTTATGATATAAGCTCCTCCAGCGTAGTCGTCTTTGCTCACTGCTTCATAAATCTGTTCTTTCGTAAATGCCATATTCGGATTTGATGCCAGAAGGTAAAGCACATCAAACTCCATTCTGGTAAGTTCTGTTTCCTGTCCGTCTATATAAATTTCCCTGCCCACAGGATATATCTGCATCTTCCCATAAACTAAACTTTCATCTGTCCCAGTCACGATCATCACCTCTATTCGACCAACAGATATTGGGGGTTTTTATTGTTTCCACCTGATTTTTCTTTGTATGCCGGCATTTTCTTTGGAATGCATCTTCTGCATCCGCGCCTTGAATGGATCAATTTTAGCCTTTACCTTATTTCAGAACAACTCCATTGACCGCCTCCACCAAATCAACCACTCTGGATCTTGCCACAAATGCCACCGGTTCCCTGTCCACCACCACGATACACTCCTCTCCGTTATATCGGAATAATTGTATGGTGGTTTCCGGATAGTTGTCATTGTCCATACGGATCGTCAGGCTGATCTCCTCCTTTCCGTCAGGAGTTTCATCCGTAAAGGTTTCCGCCCTCAATCCCTTTATGGCGCTTCGAATGTCCGCCAGCTCCAGTTCCTCATCCAAATAACGGTAGACCCTCTCATCCCCTTTCTTGTCAGATGTAATGATGTAGGTATTTCCTTCCAGAAGGATCTCCAGCTCACTGACATCTTTAAAATCAGCCCAGAACATTTCCTGATGGCGCAAGGAATCATAGCTCCTGTCCATAAGACTTTCGTATTCCTCTGTGGAAAGCTGATAGACAATCTGGGATTCCCCTGCCCTGGCATATGCTGTTATCTCTTTTTCCTCGGACTCCTCGTCCGTTTTCTCCTGGTTTTCGCTCTTTTCTGCCTTCTTTTCTTCTTCCGCCCGTTCTTTCGGGTCCCTAGCGATGTTTAGGACAAAGGATTCTGTTTTTTCTTCATCCATCCCTTCCTCTGTTACTGTATAGTCAACCGTAATGGACAACTCCGGGGCATCCAGACCATAAGATGCCAGGTCATTTTCCGATACATTGTAATTTATGTAATCTTTCAGATCCAGATTTCTTATGGTATCCAGGTAACTCTTGACCCTAGCTGTATCCAGAGGCAGATGCTCTTCCCCCTGCTCCATGAAGTAGACATCCTCTTTCAGATAGCTATTGGTGCTGTCCTCCTCATAGATGATCCGTTCTGGCTCACCTCCGGAAAAGCTTATCCCAGTGACTTTTTCCAGTTCCTGTATCTCGTCATGTTTGATCATATCGCTGATCTCTATTTCAAACTGCTCCAGAGGATCTTTTTTCACCAGGTAGGCATTGCCGTCCCCGATGGATACATACCGCTCAGAATCCATGGCGCTGAAATTGCCCAGCTGGATCTCATAATTTTTCTCATCCGTTCCCATGCGGATGGTACATACCGGGGTGTCCAGGCCATACTGCCCAAAATCCTCCACTTCCTCTATTATAAAGGAAACGCCAAACTCCTCAAACAGTCCCAATAGCGCCCCAATCTTTTCCTCATCCACAGGAAAAGCTTCGTCCTCATCGTAGAGCCATTTTCCTTCCTCGTCTCTATGAAATTCAAAGGAGCCTGTGTCACATTCCCATGAGAGTGTGTTTACCTTATCCCCTGCAATTTCAAGAATAATCTCATCACTGTTTTTGATGATCTCCTTTTGTTCCTCATATTTATTCACGCCAAATGCTGCCAGGCTGATGCACACAAAAAGTATAGCAAGTACCGCAAGTTTCCTATTTCGCTTCATTCCGTTTCCTCCTTCCTATGGTCACACAGATTCCAATCCCCAGATAAACCAGAGGGAATACACCGATCATGATCAGCTTCAGGAACGAAGCCGTAGAATCGCTGATGGTAAGATAATGATAATTCAGCGACTTGCTGCGGATGGCTACCGCTTCATTTTCTCCGATCACGGAAGACATGGCATTCATTGCCAGATCCAGGTTAGCACCTGATGAATACGCGTTATACATTTCATCCAGGAAATGGGAAGAGGCAAACCAGATGATCTGTCCTCCGTTTTCTGCTTCCACCGAAACAGCCAAAGCAAAGGAACCGTCAGTATCGCCCTCTTCCTTTTCATAGGAATCCAGTTCGTATCCTGCCGCTTTGCTGTAGGCAATATCGGATGTGGTAAGCAGCTCTGTCACATGTTCCCCATCCTGAACCAGCAGTCCCTGGGCAATAGGCATGATCGCAAAATACCTTTCCTCGATCAAAGGATCTGTGATTTTATTGCTTTTTAAATCCGGCAGTAACACAAAAGGCGTCCGAAACGCGTAATGCCCCCGGTCGGTATCTACTACAATCCCATCAACCGTTTCCACACCGTAACCTTTCAATATGCCATAAAGGTTTGCCAGCGTCCCCTTCTCCGTGGGACCAGCCATCACCATCAGCTTTCCGCCATCTGATACATATTCCTCAAGAAGCTCCTTCTCTTCTTCCGAGATATCGCTGGAAGGTCCATAGATCAGAATGGCGTCAGCGTCTTCGGGGATCTCATCAGCTGTCAGCAGGGAAAAAGTCTCCAGCTCCATATTCTCTTTTTCCATCTGTTCACGAAATATTTCCGGCAGTTCGGCTTCCCCATGTCCTTCCAGTAAATAGATTTTTGGCTGTTCCTCATTCACCACATAATCAATGGCAGACGTGATGGCTCCCTCCCCGTCAAAAGAGGTATCATAAGAATAATCGTTCATGTTGGCTTCCATCAGATAAATATCATCATAACCGATAAAGCGGCTGCGGTCTCCACACTCCACCACCAGGCTGTTATTCTGTACGGTTTCAGAGGTATACTGCTCAGCAAATGTGGGATAAATATCCGGGTTCTTTTTTACCACTTTGATATGTTTTGAAAGGTCCTCATATATACCCAGCAGATTTTCTATCACGTCATCTTCCTTATCCGACTGCACGATCCAGTAGATGGTCACATCCTGATCCAGGGCATTTACCACCACTTTTGTATTGCTGGTGACAGAATACAGCTTTGTGGAGCTGATGTCATGCTGTGTCACATTTTTAGGCAGCGCGGACACCAAAATGTTTACCGCCACCAGTATGGCAAGCACAATGGCTGTAATGACCAGCGAATAAGCCCCTCCCTGCAGGGCGATACGGTTTTTAAAAGTCTCTTTCTTCATCAGTTGTACCTCCTTTTTTCCAGCGACTGCACAGCCAGAAATAAGAAAAAAGCAATGACAGATACATAGTATACAATGGCAGTCAGATCAAACACACCGGACACAAAGGTATAAAACCGTTCAAAAAGGGACAGCTTTTTCATGATGTCCGGCAGAAGGCCCTCAAATACGGCACTGTTTACGAAATATGTAATCCCCACAGCAGCGATCAGGACAATGGCCGTCCCATATGCCAGGTGCTCATTCTTTGTCAGATAGCGGACCAGCAGCCCCAGAAGGCAGCTAAGGACGCACAGGGCCGCCGCGGAACCAAACGCTGTTGCTGATATATGCTCCGCCAGACTGACGCTGTAATAATTCAGAAGGAACACCGCTATGGCAATTCCAGCGGCAAATCCCTGATTCTCTGTCAAAGAGGACAAAAAAGTGCCGACGGCAATCAATGCTGCGCCCATGATAAAAAATGCTCCAATCGATCCATAAGACGTCAGCAGATATACATCACCGTACTGGGCAAAAAGTAGCGGATACACTGCCACAATGCACAATGGAATCAGATAAATGACCAATAGGGCCAGATACTTCCCAATCACCACCTGGGTGGTAGTAATGGGAAGGGAATATAAGAGCTGGTCGGTTTTCTGCTTCCGCTCTTCCGCAATTACCCGCATAGTCAGTACTGGAATGATCACCACAAAAACCAGGCTTACAAAGCTCAGTACATACTCAAAGTTTGCCACCGCCTGCTGAATATTGTAGATCATGGCTCCGATCCCTACAAACGCCAGTAAAAACGCGCCGAAGATATAAGCCGTCATGGAATGAAAATAGTTTGACAGTTCATGCTTGAATACAGCAGTCATGGTTCCTCCACCAACCTTTCCTCATCATTTTTTTCTTCTGTGTCTCTTTCCGCTGTTTTCCCTTCTTCTGCCCCCGGTTTCCCACTGTCCCCTTCTGTTAGTTCGATAAACACGTCTTCCAGATTTGCCTTTTTAGGAGCCAGCTGCAGGAGCGCTTTTTCCCTCCGGGCAAAGGCAAAGAAGAGCTGTCTGCAGATATGGGGCATTTCCCCGGCTTCTGTCTGTATCTCTCCCTGAATGCTGCCATCCTCCAGTTCCTTCAACTGCCAGTCAGCAGCCAGATCCACTCCTTCCAGAATTTCACGGACTTCCTTTTCATCCGCCTCCGCGATAAAAGACACGGCGCCCGATGCTGTTAAAAGCTTCTCCAGATTTTCCGGTTCGTCAAAGGCCACCAAATTTCCCTTCGCTATGATCAGTACCTTCTCGCAGATTGCCTGAACCTCTGACAAAATATGGGAACTGAAAATAACCGTATGTTCCTGTCCCAGCTGCCGTATTAGATCCCGGATCTCAATGATCTGGATAGGGTCAAGACCCACGGTGGGTTCGTCCAGAATGATCACTTTTGGATTCCCCAGCAGCGCCTGGGCTATGCCAACTCTCTGTCTGTACCCTTTTGACAGCTTTGAGATCAGACGGTTTTTCATCGTTTCCAGTTTAGTCTGCGAAATGACATCCTCTATCTGCGCGGCCAGTTCCCGGCCTCTCAGCCCCTTTGCCTCCCCTACAAACTTTAAGTATTCCATGGGAGTCTCATTGAGATAAAGGGGCGGCTGTTCTGGAAGATAACCCATCAGCCGTTTTGCCTTGTCCGGCTCTTCAAAAATATCATATCCGTCAATGGTGACATGCCCCGCCGTGGCGGACAGGCAGCCTGTCATAATGTTCATGGTGGTGGATTTTCCGGCCCCATTGGGACCTAAAAAGCCATATACATGCCCTTCCTCAATCTCAAAGGACAGATCATCCACAGCCGTAAAATTTCCATAACACTTCGTCAAATGCTCAACTGTTATCATGTTCATCCTCCTATCTGAATCTGTTGCCCCAGGGTAATGTCATCTGTCCGTTTCCCTGGTTTTCCTCTTCTGATTTTTCATCTGCCCTGGCCGGCTGCACATCCTCTCCGACGATAACCTTCCATTCTAAGATATCCCCTTTCCGGTAAACGGTAAAAGCAAGTTCATCCCCCACAGAAGACCCCCTGACCGCATCCACCAGCGCCTTGCTGCCGCTTATCTCCTCACCGTTTATAGCAGTAATAATGTCATTCTCTTCCAAGCCTGCGTCTGCAGCCGGACCATCTTCTGTAATGCTTCTGACAGCAGCACCTTTCGGCAGTCCATAGTTCTGGGTTTCCCTGCTCACGTCTGTCACGGAAACGCCGATGTATGGTTTTGTTATGTATCCATTTCCAGAGCCCCTCTGTAATTCTTCTCCCAGCAAAGGAGTGTTTCTCCCAAAGCAATGGATGTGCTGTTTAAAAGTTCAGAAACCGGGATTACTTCTTTAAAATCCACTACAAACCTGGGAGCCCCGTCTCCAATCAGATATTCTCTGCCTTTAAACCGAAGTAAAAAGGGATTTTTATCAAACTTACCCATAAACTGAACCATTGAAGCTTCTTCTAACTTTTCATTAATTTTTAATAGCATAGCCTTACCTTTCTGTATTTTCGCTTATTCCCGCTACATTGTGCTCATAATCGTCCCCTAATATGTTTTCCCTTTCACACCAGCATAAAACTCCCGGTGCTTTACGCGTTCTTTATTTACCTCCCGTATCTTGCGTTCAAGCTCTGTGCGGGTAAGGTTTTCGCCGTCTGGTGCGTGTTCTATACACCGTTTCAATTTTGTGTCCATATCGGCATAAACAAAAATACTAAATGGACTATAATTTTTCAAAATAATGTCTGCGCAACGACCGATGATAATACAGTCCCCCTGTTTTGCAAAGTTTTCAATGATTTTGTGTTGTTCCACTGCGATTGCTACAATTTGTTTTGTAGCAGAGTGGGGTGTCATGGAAAAACGACATCCTACTGTCAGTGGATATGCTGCTTGCAGATTTTTTTCTGATACATGGGAAATATACTGTTCATCAAAGCCCTGCTGTTCCGCAATCATCTTAATAATCTCTTTGTCATAGCATGGAATTTCCAACACATCAGACAGACGCTTTCCGAGTTCACGCCCACCACTTCCAAATTCACGGCTAATTGTAATAATCATTTTATTGTACCTCCTCCTGTTTTCGATAGCTGAACGTTGAAAATAGAAAGAGCCGATAGTCCGTCTTTGTAACGAATTATCGGCTCTGCGTCTTTGCGTCTGGCTCTTTGATAATTGATATTTTCAGTTGTTCTGCATTGATTAAAGTTTCCTGTCTGCACTTCGGACAAAAAAGCGGGAAATGGGAAAGTATGGTATCTTTCCTGATTCTTATCCGTGTTTTGCTTGTACAGTTTGGACATAGTATCCATTCCTGATTTTTCAAACGAATTACCTCCTCGTTTCATAACATCGTTTTCTTCCTCAAAAGCAAATTTATAGCATTCTGCAAATTCCTCCAATATATCAATAAAATCTGTGGATTTAGAAACAGTTCCTTACTTCAATGCAAGACTTTTGTTACTTTTTACCATACACAAAACAGTATATATTGCAACTGCCAACTCTGTAATCGGCATAACCCACCATAGAAGTTTCGCGCCAAACAGCGCCGGGAGCACAAACACTAATACGCCACATAGAACCATGCCCCGCGCCATAGAAATGATTAACGCCGTTTTCGGCTGCATCACAGACTGGAAATAATAAGTTGCGAAAATATTCAGCGGCAAAAGCAGATACGCTAGGCCATAGATTCGCATAATACCAGGCGCCATCTGCAGTACGCTGTCTGTCGGGGACATGAATACTTTCACAAAAGCATCGGGGAACAAACATACTGCTGCTGTCCATAAAACACCGAAGGCTGCAACTGTCCATAAAGAATATTTCCGCGTTTCCTTGATGCGCCCCAAATTGTGCACACTGTAGTTTTCGGAGATAATTGGCTGTGCAGCCTGTCCGACAGCATAAGTAAAGCATTGGACAAGACCAGAAATCTGAACAATAACACCAAATACCGCCAGTGCATCTGAACTCAAATAATTCATAATCTGACGATTGAATAACATTGCAATAATCCCCATCGCTATTTCTGAAACGAAGGTAGATCAGCCATTGAACACCAGCTCTTTTACCTTATGAATATAATCGTGAACACGGGACAGCCTGAGTGCATTTTTCCTGCTGAAAAAATGGGAGACCATAACAGCAATCGTCAGCGTTACGCCGATAGCAGTTGCAAGACCTGCACCAAACATACCCATGTCTAATCCAAACGCAAAATACAAATCTCCAAAAATATTGAAGCATCCGCCGCACAGAGTCGCAAAGGCTGCAAACCCCGGTGCATTATCGTTTCTCAGGTAAGCGGCAAGCATTTGCGTGAACGGATATGCCGGAATCACAAATTGAATCGGGCGAAGATATGCCTTCGCCAATGGCAGAAGAATATCATCCGCACCAAACAGGCGGAGCAGCTGGTCATCAAAAACAGTAAGTCCAATCCAACAGATTACAGCTATTGTTGATGTAAGAAACAAGGACAAGGTAAAGTAAGCATTTGCTTTGTCAGTCTTCCCCTGTGCCTTGTAATATGTATATTTGATAGAACCTCCGCTGCCAGTCAAAATCCCCAAACTGTACAAAATTGTCCAGATCGGCGCCACAATAGACAATGCCGCCGTACCCTGCGGCCCCTGATACTGGCCAACCACGGCAACATCCACCATCCCGTATATACAGGAGATCATAGAGCTTCCAAAGGCGGCGCCAAGATACCTAAAGTAAAGTTTTTTATACTTCCCTGTGTTAAATTCTTTTCCAAAATAATCCTCCGTTCTTGCCCAATATGCGAATTTTGGTACAAACACAATATTTACAATACAAACTTTATTCGTCCTATCTGAACTTACTCATTCGCCGGGACAGATTGTCTGAGTATTTCGCCAGTAATTTCATTGCAAGTTCTCTTTCCGATGCATCCATATCCTCAAAGGCTGCTATTTCTTCCGCAAGAACCAGATCAACTGTTTTTTGGGAAAACGCTTCGCCTTTTTCCGTCAGTGTAACATACTTATGACGTTTGCCGTTGTAATCCCCAACCTCAATTAATCCGTCATCCACCATCTTTTTCAAGGCAGAATGGACAGTCTGCTTTGGCTGGTATATAAAACTGCAGATATCTTTTTGGGTGACTTTTTCTTTCGACTGGCGTAAGTAATATAATATCCAAAAAGCACAATCAGATAAACCAAACGACTTGGCGACAGCCCGGTAGATTTCATCATATCCATTGATGGTTGCATTAAAGGTAACAAGAGCTTCTTTTGCTGTATACATAGCTTTTCCTCCTATCAGTCCGAAAACAGACTTATTTTACATCATATTTTTATAGCTTTCAAGAGAGTTCACAGAAAAATAACAATTTTCCGCAAAATTTAGTTTTACCCTTCTCTGCCTTGCCTGTTTCCTCTGCTCATCACTTGCCGTTCTCGACTTTCGATAAGTATAGGTCTTATTGAATATTATCCCCCTTGGGAGCCACCAGTTTCCCGCTTCAGAGCCACCCGGAAATTTCTTCCTTGAGAGCCACCTCAGACACAAGATATAGTAATACTGCCCCTGTCGCTTGAAAATACAACAGAGGCAATATTAGGTCTAATGATGTTCAGATGATTATGCTTCTATCTCGTCAACAAGCCTTTTGAGCTTCTTTGAATCATACAGCTTTCTCAGGTTTGTTTCATTTGTAGGGATTTCATAGGCATTATGGATAATCCTGTCCATGATGGAATCCGCCTGCGTTCCTCCGCCGAGCCTGTTATGCCATTCATCCACAGGATACTGTCCGACAAAGATTGTTGAGTTATTGCCACTGCGTTGTTCAAACAGCTCATAGAGGTTCTTGGCATCCTTTTCAGTAAGTTTATAATTCAGCCATTCATCAAGGATGAGGATCTGATAGTTACCGATCCTTTTCCTGTATTTTGTAAGTTCCCTGAGGTTGTCGCTCTGGTTCTCAAAGTTACGCATCAGGTCAGGCATCCTGATATACAAAACCCTGTAAGTCTGTCTGCAACAAACAGGTATGCCGTTACACGCTCACCGGTATCAGGGTCCATATAGTTCATTGACGGACCTGACCAGTCGACTTCAACCTCTAATCCGGGTTTATGCTCTATGTGGCTCGTATAGTTTTTATCTGCCGTAAATTTCTTGTAATTTTTGGCAAATGTTATATAAGAACATGCATTCACCCCGTCTTTCTCACATCTGGCACAGTATTCTTCCCAAAGGAGCTTTTCTGTGACGCCTGTCTTCTTTAACTCTCTATGGACGTAAGAATAATCAACCGGAGCATATCTGGGTTTATATTTAAACTTATCCGGATAGAACAGTTCATAAAGCCTGTCGTCATCCCATTCAGAAATATCATCCCATGATTTGTCCGATTGTAAGAATAACGCCTGTACTTCAGCGACGGTATTTCTTGATACACCTAAAACTTTTGACACCTCCCTTGCGCTTAGATTTTTTCCCAGAAGTTCCAGAATACTTCTGACTTTTGTCTTCTTAAACATAAAAAGACCTCCCTATAGATTATTTGGTGATACTGCATCAGCAGTTCTCCAAGAATAACTATAAGGAGATTTATAGTGAAATCAAATATGTGTGCTGCCACAATATGTTGTGGTGGCTCTGAAGGTGGAAAATACCATTTCCGGGTGGCTCTGAAGCGGGAAACTGGTGGCTCCCAAGGGGGATAATATTCAAAGAGCGTCTGGGGCATGAAAAAATACAGACAACCCTTGGAACCTATGGTCATCTGTATCCCAACACCAATCTTGAAGTTGCCAACAAGCTGACCGGGGTGCTTCAGTATACGCCTGCCACTCAGAGCGTTGCAGACTATACCAGCAACCAGCACACCGCAGCTTACCACAAGGAAGTGAAATAAAAAATGCAATCGTAATGCAATAAAAAGAGAAAAAAAGCCGCAAAGCCTTGATTTTACTGGCACCGCGTCTCACCTCCGACTACTCGAACTCCATACAGACAGTACCGCATATTAAGAGAATACAATGAATTTACGGCGATTTTAAGAGATATAAAGCAATATAAACAAATATTAGAAACTGAAAAAATGCAATTTTAATGCAATGAATGCAATCCATTCTCATTGTCGAAACACAATATCCGCAGGCACCCCTTTGTGGGTGTCTGTTTTTCTCAAAGGAGGACTTTATCTTGGACTATCAATTAGAAATCAAACAAATTGTGGATTACCCACGGTGCCGCATCTACCGCGAGTTCATCCGCAGCCTTATGGAAGATAGGGACATCCGTACAAACGGAAGCTCCTATCTTTTTTATTACATGACGCTCTGCTCTTATGCCAACTTCCGCTCCTCCTACCGCAGGATAGAGGGCATCTCCTATCTGGTTGGTCCGGGCGAGTGGATCTGTAGGACCTCGGAACTGGCGGAATGGTTCCGCACACGCTTCCAGCACCAGGCAGTCGCCATTCTGGACTTCCTGCAGGAACAGAATTACATCACCTACACCAAACTTGGCAGAAACCATCTGATTAAATTCACGATCAACGGCTGGAAACAGCACAATACGGCGCTCGACTACAATTACCCATGTCTGAAGGATGTGGGCTTTTTCTTTTTCCCGGTTGCCTCTGTCCATGAACTGATCAGCATGGGCAAATGCTCGGAGATGGATATTGTGCTTGACCTGTGGGTACACGCCATCTATAACGACCGTCAGGTACAGGGCTCTGAGCTGGGGCCTGTGGTCTACTTCCGTAATGCCACCGGCAATCCGCTCACAAATTTCAGCGACCTTGCCCTGCGTTGGGGCATATCGAAGGCAACGGTAAGCCGGATTTTAAGCAAACTGCAGGACAAAAAATATCTCTCGCTGGTATCTTTCACCGGCAGACACGGCAGCGTCATCTATCTGTGCAGCTATCTGTCTACCATGTTTGGTATCAGTGACGTAATGATCGATAAGGAGGAAATTTCCATGACATTTCAGGTTCCCGTACACATTCCGGAGGATTTATCCCTTCCCGAAACAGAAACCATCCGTGATGAACAAATCACGATTATGGAGGCAGACGGCTGCGTTTCAGGGCAGCCCGGTTGCGTTTCAAAACCGCACATGAAAAAAGTAGTTCAGAAAGTGGCGCAAATCCTTGCCACACAAGGGGTTTCGTGCTGCGAATGCCCCCGGACACAATATAAGTTATATCCCTTATCCGACTGCAAAGAAACTGATTTAAGGTATTCCCTGCAGATTGTCTGTCCGGACGGAAAGATGCCCTACCGGTTTGAACTGACACTATCGCCGGTCATTCCGCCGGATGACTACAGTAACTGCGCACCTGTCAACCAGACCAGCACAAAAAATGAAGAAAGAAGGTAAACACTATGGCAAACACAAGACCAAACAAAAATATTCCCTCAGAACAGGAGAATCCCCTGTTCCACGACACATGGAAGCTGCTGAAGAATTACCGGGATGCCGTCTGGAACCTTGAACTGACTGTCCAGCAGGTACGCAGCACCTTTGAGATTGAGTTTGGAAGCAGCATTGAGGAATTTCTGGACTCCATCTACCTCGCAGGAGCAGATATTGGCGGTACACGGCTGGAGGATTATGCCAGAAGCATCGAGCGCAGCAACAAAATGCTGACACTCTTAAATTCCGCCGTTGACATCCTGCGGAACAAGCATAAACACGGGGAACAATACTACTGGATACTCTATTACAGCTACCTCTCTCCCCAACAGCTCCAGAATACGGATGAAATCATCGAGAGCCTGCGCCCGCATATAGCAAATATCTCCCACAGGACCTACTACCGCAAGCGCCCAGAGGCTGTTCAGGCACTCAGTTCCATCCTGTGGGGATACACCTCAAAGGACTGTCTGGAAACGCTGGAAAAGTTCTTTCCCAAAAATATATCCTAAATAATACATAAGCAGAAACCTCTTGCCTCTCAAAAAGATTTATAGCTTGGGGTTTCTGCTTTCTCATAACTACAACTACATGGCCTAAAGAATATTTACGATAAATTCTTTACTCTTTGCAACGCATATTCCTCTTTTAATAATAAAGCATTGCACAGAATGAGTTCCTGAATATGATGTTATTTCCCGTTTCCCAGATGAACCATCATCAGATTCTTCAAAAGTGCCTCGAAGACAGTTTGCATTTTCAGCTTCAATTCCGGTATTTACTATTTGCCACATGACTTTATAGGGAGGTTTAACTCCTGTCGCCACCCTAAAATGTAATGAACAGTCTTTTTCTAATGCTTCTCCGTTATTGACATACTCAACTACATTGCCCATAGGATCTGTAATATGAGCTAAAATAAATGCTGCTCCACCTCGTTGCATTGGCCAATTTGGACGCTGACGATGCCTAGCATTAACACACATTTGCACATTAGCTAATGCTAGGCTATTGTTCACTGTCGTACCCTTTGGAAATTCCGTTCCAAGTATTTTACGCCACGTTTCATTTGTAGTACCTTCGGAATCTAATAGATTTGTATGTTCCTCAAGTTTCTCTATAAATGCTGAGAAATCTTCTATTGAATAACCAGATAACAAATCATTCTCCACTTTGTCAGACGGATCATTGATAACAGGATTAATTCCAATATTAACATAGTCTTCTTTATAAGCCGCAATAATATTCTGCATTGTGGCAATAAAAAAGTCTTCCGTACTTAAAGAGGAATCACCCAAATTATCAGCAATTATTTTTTCCAAAGTTATCCCTTTGGGATATTTGCTTTCTTCTGGACAATTTATACGACGCCACCACTTAAAAATTTTAACCAATGGTTTATACTCATTATTGTTATCTTTATTTACATTAGTAGACCACGATTTATGCCCTTTAGGATCTGTTTTTGTCCAAGTGCCTGTTTCCGAATCTCCTATGTAATATAATGCGTCATCCGCTGAATCTTCAATAACTGGAACTACATCCACACTAATTCCACCCATTTCAATTCCCACTGAATGATGTTGAATTGTTGCTGTTTTATAGTCACTCTTTTTTAATAAAACATCTTTCAGTTCCGTTAGTACATCCGCTGAATCTTCATCAGATGTATGTGAGGTAACCACAATAATATCAACATCTCGCTTTTTATCGCCCAATACTGGACGAATTGAAGTATGTTTTGCATATGAACCTGACAAAAAAGTATCAATATGTATATCTTCATAATCCTCTTGATTGCGCAAATATGTTCTGAGATTTGTTTGTATACTACTAATGTAGGATACTGTACTAGAACTAGGCTCAATATTACTTAGGAATTTATTAAAATCAGATTGTTTTGCCATAACCCCTCCTACATTCGATAAACACTGCCATTTAGCTTTTCAGAATACTTTGAAAAATCAATAGCCGGAACCGTTCCAATATCCTGAAGACGCTTTAGCAAATTTAAAAGTAAAAAGACAAGTGACTCATCTTTTCCGCAAAACCTTATTACTGGTTTATTTATTCTGTTATATTCATTTATAAAGACATTATTATCTACAACAAAAGTATTACATGAAATACAGCAAACAAAATCCAATCTTTCATTCTGCTTACGATCATTTAGATATTGAAAAACATTAGTATCTATTGGTTCTGCCCATGCACTTCTAGTTGTTAAAATGCCTGCTATTATTTCATGGAGCACTTTGGGCGGGTATTCACCGCCTGCATGCTTAATAGGTGCTGAGGTTCGCAGTAGTTCTCTTACACTCTTTGCTTTTTCCATTGCATATTCAATATGTGTTTTATTCAAATCTTGCTTGACCTCTAATACAGCGTAAACACTCTCTGCTGGAATTAAAATGCCATCTCCTTGTCGAAAAACTAAATATGAATACTGCGAATCATAGATAATAATATCTATCTGCTGACTTTGCTTTCCAGTAGAATCAATAACAATGCCTTTATCTACATTATATCTTTTGGGCAGATATGAACGAAACCACTCAATCCAATTAGTTTCTGTATTATCTCCCTTAGTTCCTGAATGAACAAAAGCCGCAGAGCCTGTCTGAAGTTTCTGAAGCATTTCCTGCTGCATATGTGCATATAGCTGAATCAAATCAATTTCAGGCATCAAAACAACCTCTCTCATTAAGTATCACTAACTAATTTAATTATATCTATGTCTTGTCTGTATTTTAACAAATATTTCCATTATTTCCCATCGGTTTTCCCAACTGGCACCAAATTGGCGCACAAATTACGCAAACTGGCACAGCATTGCGATTTACAGGTAAAAATGCCCATGCTATAATGGTCATGCTCAGAATTGTATCTGCACCATATCCATTCCACTTTTCAGGCATCTGCACCCGCAGGTGTCATTTTTTTGCAGTACATACGCCATGCGCATTCTGACATGGCAATCCCCTTAAAACAGGGGCTTGGAAACCGGCAGTCCTTCGGGAATTGCCGGTTTTTCTACTATAACAAATTTCACAGGAGGTAATTCATTGAAAAAAGAAAACAACGCAACCAAAAACCGGCTCCCCAGAAAAAAGAAATTCCGCGTCCCCTACCAGAACATCATTGTAGGTGCGGCAGCCTTTGCCTACTTCTTTACCCTTCAGACCAGTCAGGTCCTTGCAACGGATATGTGGTCTAAGGCAGACACGATCCTGAAGGATGTGTATGGCAAGATACTGGGGATTTCCACCATCGCCGCCATCGTCACCGCTTCCGTTGCCCTACTCCTTATGAACTTTTCCAAGTCTGGCAGGACAGTGGATGAGTCCCGTGCATGGCTCAAGCGCATTGCCATCTCATGGGTGATCTTAAACGGACTCGGCTTCATCCTCGCCTATATCACTCCCTTCTTCTCCGACGGCAAATGGAACGGATAAAAAAGGAGGGTAAGTATGGGCATACTTGACGGCATCGTGGAATGGATTGCCAAACAGGTGATGAACGGGCTTGACCTGATCTCCACCTCGGTACTGGGTGCTTTGGGCTGTGACATGGGAACCTTCCTGCGGTATTTTCCCGCTGCGGAGACCATGTATAAGGTATTTGTGGCAACCGCCATAGGGCTTGTCCTCCTAAACTGGGTATGGCAGCTTTTTAAGAACTTCGGGCTGATTGCAGGCGTGGAAGCGGAAGATCCGTTCAAACTGAGTATCCGTTCCGTCCTCTTTATCGGTCTGATCTATTACTGCGACCAGATCACGGACATGGTGCTTTCCATCGGAGGGACTCCCTATTCATGGATACTCTCCTCCGACCTGCCGCCCTTAAACTTCGCGGATTTTAACTCCGTACTGCTGACGATACTCGGCGTCTGCGCCAGCGGTTCCGTCACCCTGATCGCACTGATCCTGCTGCTGATCCTGGCATGGAACTATATCAAGCTGCTGTTTGAGGCGGCGGAACGCTATGTCCTGCTTGGCGTGGTCGTATATACGGCGCCTATGGCGTTTGCCACCGGCGCTTCCCAGTCCACCTCAAATATCTTCAAGTCGTGGTGTCGGATGTTCGGGGGACAGATCTTCTTATTGATGATGAACGCATGGTGTCTGCGCCTGTTCACATCCATGGTGGGAAGTTTTCTGTCCAATCCGTTGTCACTTTAGGGAGGTATCTATGAAAAACAGAAAAAACAAACTTTATACCATAATACTTACTGCCGCCCTGTTCCTTTCCCAGTCCATGACCGTATTCGCGGTAACGGAAAGCGATGTGGAGGCAGTCGGGAAAGAAACTGCGTCAGGCAATGTCTTCATCTGGTTTTTATGCGCCATCGCCTTTCTGAAGATCAGCCAGAAAATTGACAGCTTTTTATCCAGCCTCGGCATTAACGTGGGGCATACCGGCGGCAGCATGATGGCGGAGCTGATGGTTGCCGCAAGGGGGCTTACCACCGCAAAGAACATCGCCGGAGGCTCCAGCTTCCGGGGCGGTTCTGTCAGAATGGGCGGAAGCTCAAGCAGCGTCAGCCAGTCCTCCTTCCTGTCAGGCGGGCTTGCCGGTGCCGTGGGACGCCAGTTTACCCAAAGCGCCATGCACACCATGACCGGGCATTCCAGCAACCCCATCAGCCGCAGGGCATTTGAATCCTCGGTGAAAAAGGGCGGCGATTTTGCCAACGGCGTCACCGGGGCTGTGGCAAAGGGAAACATCAGCTACACCGGTTCCATGACTGGCACACAGGCAGCACAGGCGCTGACCTCTTACATGGGACAGACGGGTATCCCGGACGCGCCAAGCTATTCGGATGTGGAAATCGGCGGCGGACGCATCATGGGAACGGAAACCTCGGTTGAATATCCAAACGGCGCCGCCTTCGGCATGTATAACACCGAGCAGTATATGGCACCGGAGGGGCATTATGAAACTGTCACCACGGCTGACAATGCCACATGGTACAGGCAGTATGCGGTGGATACCGTGGACCGGACACCCTACATGACCGGGGAGGGCAAGATTGCCTACCATGAGAACATCGTGCAGAAACTCCCCAACATGCCCAAAAGAAAGGACCGCGTATAAATGCCAGAACAGAATAAAAATAAGGAGCAGTCCGTCTTATCCCGGACAGCCTCCGCCGCCGGTGCAGCAAAGGGCGCACTGAAAGCGGGAAAAGCCATTGCCGGGGCTGCCAAAGGCGCTGCCGCAGGTCCTTACGGGATGCTTGCCGCAGGTCTGTGGGAAAACAGGAAAGTGATTGGGAAGGTACTGGCGGCTATCGGCGCACTGCTACTGATACCCGTCCTGTTTATCCTGACACTCCCATCCCTGATTTTCGGAAATCTGGGGCTTGACACAGCCGCCGGTGATGTACTGAATGACAATACCCTCATCATGGAGAACATTGCGGAGACGGAAACCTCCATCGAAGCCATCCTGCGGGAGAAACATGACATACTGCTGGAAAAAATAGAACAGGAGGCGGATTCCCTCGGCTCTGACTGCGAATACAGCATTACGGATGATTTTTCAGACCGCATTATATACGAAAGTGCGCTGGTTATTTCCCAGTTCTGCGCCTCGCAGGAAGACTACCGGGAGATCAACCTTGCGAAACTGGAACGGCTGCTCCGCGATAACACGGACGGCATCTTTTCCTACACCGTGAAGGTTACGGACTATGAGAAAACGGATGAGGAAACCGGGGAAACCCGCACCATACACCATTATGAATATACGGTGGAATACGCTGGCGACAGCTACTATGCCGAAAATGTCTTCCATCTCACCGACGAACAGATGCAGACGGCAGAGGAATATGCCGCCAACCTGCACCTGTTTTTGTTTGACACGGTTTATCTGGTGGAAATCAACCCTGACCTGATTCCGGGGGAAACCGGGAACAAAGCCGTGGATCTCGCCCTGACAAAGCTGGGCACACCGTACAGTCAGGAGAAACGGAACCAGGAAGGCTACTTTGACTGCAGTTCCTTTACCTACTGGGTATACAGCCAGCTGGGAATATACCTGCAGCATGGCGGCTCCAACACGGCGGCGGCACAGGCAAGGTACATTACGGAGAACAACCTTGCCGTATCCTATGACAGCCTTGCCCCCGGAGACCTAATCTTCTATTCCTTTGAAGTCAACAACCGTTACCTGAATATCAGCCATGTGGCGATCTATGCGGGGGACGGCTATGTGGTGGACGCCTCATTTTCCAAGAAAAAGGTGGTCTACCGCCCCATTTACAGTATACGCAGCATTGTCTTATGCGGCAGGCCGTATACAGAATAACAGACGGCGGGGCAGAATCACGTTTCTGCCCGCCATAAACAAGAATATAGGAGGTGCATCGCAGAATGTCCATGCGACACGAAGAAAACGACATTTACATCATCCCGCCCAATTTCATTGATACCGGAACGGTGTTCGGCGGAACCATCAAGCTCAGAAACGCGGCGGAGGCGCTGGTCCTCTCCCTGCTGATCGGCTTTCCGGTATTCCACATCCCGGCGACGCTGACGACAAAAATCATTGTCGCCTGCCTGACCGTGCTCCCGGCAGCCCTGTTTGCCGTCATCGGCATTAACGGGGAAAGCCTCAGTTCCTTTGCCATCAACTTTTTTGTCTACCTGAAAAACCGCCGCATTGTGGGGCTTCAGGAGGAAACAGGGGAAGCACCGGCAAAGGAGAAAACTTCCGGGAAACCCAAGAAAGCAAAAAAGCCCAAGCCCGAAAAGAAAGTGAAACCCAAAAAGGAGGACTATGCCGAGGAGTTCGGGCAGTTTAAGGAGCGCAGGCAGGCAAAGCAGGCGGCGGACGAGGCGGCAGGAAAACACCGGAATAAAAAGCGGGGCGTCTCCCAGATCAGGGAGCGTATGCGGGAAGAGCCGGAACCGGAGCTGGTAAACCCTTCCGCCTCCTACCTCCCCATCCGGAAGATTGAAAACGGCATCATCTACACAAAAGACCGCCGCTATGTGAAGATCATAGAGGTCATCCCCATCAACTTCCTGCTGCGGAGCGCAAAGGAACAGCGGAATATCATCTATTCCTTTATCAGCTACTTAAAGATAAGCCCTGTAAAGCTCCAGTTCAAGGTCCTTACCAGACGCGCCGACATCAATAAGCATCTGGAAACCCTGCGGGAAGAAATGCGCACGGAAACGGATGAGCGGTGCCTTGCGCTGCAGCATGATTACGAAAACCTGATCCGGCGCATCGGTTCAAAGGAAGCCATCACGAGGCGCTTCTTCATCATTTTTGAGTACGAACCCTTTTCTGCCAACCGGGGGAACGAGGAAAGCGACGCCATTTCCGCCTTAACGACTGCGGTACGGACAGCCAAGACCTATCTCCAGCAATGCGGGAATGAACTTCTTGTCCCCGACAATGAGGATGAGATGGCGGCGGAGGTATTTTACAGCATCTTAAACCGGAAGACCAGCGTGGCAAAGCCCTTGAGCGTGCGTGTCAACGAGGTCATCGGGCAGTACATCAATGCGGGCAGACGGGATGAGATCGGCAGTATCCCTGCTATGGAATTTATCGCACCGGAGACCATTGACTACACCCACGGCAACTATGTCATCATGGACGGCACCTATCACACCTACCTCTTAGTGCCCTCCGGGGGCTACCGCCCGCAGGTGTGCGCCGGCTGGATTTCCCTCCTTGTCAACGCAGGCGAAGGGATTGATGTAGATATTTTCTTTGACCGCCAGCCCAAGGACCGCATCCAGCAGAAGCTCGGACAGCAGCTAAGGATCAACCGCTCCAAAATCAAGGACACCTCCGACACCAACTCGGACTTTGACGATCTGGACAGCGCCATCCGCTCCGGCTACTTTTTGAAAGAAGGGCTTGCAAACAACGAGGATTTCTATTACATGAACATCCTCATCACCATTACGGCGGACAGCCTTGAGGAACTGGAGTGGCGCACCAATGAAATGAAAAAGCTGA
>CAJTSE010000031.1 GCA_910578815.1 uncultured Acetatifactor sp. | reverse complement strand
CAGTTGGTTAGAGCGCCGCCCTGTCACGGCGGAGGTCGTCGGTTCGAGTCCGATCTGGGTCGCTTGCTGTAAAGAAGGGTCGCGGGTTCATACCTGTTGACTCTTTTTGATGCACTTATTTAGATGGAGGTTAGCAGAGGTGAATCAGGGGAATGATCTTACCGAAGGTTCTATTTATAAAAAGATTTTGCTGTTTGCTCTGCCGATTCTCGTAGGACAGGTTTTCCAGCAGCTATACAATACCATGGACTCTCTGATCGTAGGACATTTTCTGGGGGATCAGGCGCTGGCGGCGGTCAGTTCCTCAGGCAGCCTGATTTTTATGATGGTGGGTTTTTTTCAAGGTGTGGCCATGGGAGCGGGCGTAATCATAGCCAAGGAGTTTGGAGCAAAGAACTATAAGAGCATGAATCTGGCAATTCACACGGATGTGGCCTTCGGTCTAATGGCGGGAGTCATTTTGACGGTGGCAGGAATAGCGCTTACACCTGCGATTTTAGGCTGGATGAATACCCCTGTTGACGTGCTGCCTGAGTCGATACGATATTTCCGTACTTATTTCTGTGGTGCGGTTTTTTCCATTATGTACAATATTTTTGTAGGAATTCTGCAGGCAGTAGGGGACAGCAGGCACCCATTAATATATTTGATTATTTCTTCCGTTACCAATGTGGTGTTGGATTTGGTATTTGTAGGCGGATTCCATATGGGGGTGGGGGCAGCCGCTCTGGCAACCATTATATCTCAGGCTTTGAGCGCATTGCTTTGTATGATTAAGCTTTTGCGGGCTCCGGAAGAGTATCGACTGGTGATAAAAAGGGTACGCTTTCATTGGGAAAGTCTCAAAAGTATTGTGCGTTTCGGCCTGCCCTCCGGTGTGCAGAATTCGGTTATCGCTTTGGCTAATCTTGTGGTGCAGTCCAGCATTAATACCTTTGGGGATGCGGCTATGGCAGGCTGCGGTTCTTACTTTAAGATTGAGGGATTTGCTTTCCTGCCGGTAACCTGCTTTGCCCAGGGCCTTTCTACTTTTGTGGGGCAGAATTTGGGGGCAAAAAAATATGACCGTGTGAAAAGCGGAGTGCGTTTTGGCATCCTTTGTTCCGTGTCGCTGGCGGAAATCATTGGCATTGTGGTCTGGAGTTTTGCTCCCGCATTGATCAGCCTCTTCAGTGATACCCCAGAGGTAATTGAATTTGGAGTACGGCAGGCAAAGGTGGAAGCGCTGTTTTATTGTATGCTGGCATTGGCTCATTGCATTGCCGGGGTCATGCGAGGGGCGGGCAAGGCAAAAGTGCCTATGATTATTATGCTGAGCTTTTGGTGTGTGCTGAGGGTGTCTTATATTATGGCGGCATTGCATTTATATCCGCATATTGAGATTGTTTTCAGTGCATATCCACTGACCTGGAGTACCAGTTGTATTGCCTTTTTAATTTATTTCTTTCAAGCGGATTGGATCCACAGCTTTGAGCGTCTGGAAGAAGGTAAGCAGAAGGCGGGGGCTTAGAAGAGCAGCGAAAACGAGAAGCAGTGCAATAGCAGGAGCAGCGGAAACAGGAAGCAGTGCTATGGCAGGAGCAGCGGAAACGAGAAGCAGTGCTATGGCAGAAGAGCCGCGAAAACGAGAAGCAGTGCATTAGCAGGAGCAGCGGAAACAGGAAGCAGTCCGGCATAACAGAGAAGAGAAATGGAGAGACAACATGAAAGAGATTAATCAGCAATCATTACGCGGAGAAAGGGCACTGTTTGATACCCATGACGCACGCATCAGCTTTTGTACCTTTGAGGACGGAGAATCTCCCTTAAAAGAGAGCAGCGATCTGGAAATAGATAATTGCCTTTTCAAATGGAAGTATCCGTTGTGGTACACGAAAAATGTGACAATCAAAAATTCCACTCTATTTGAAATGGCAAGGGCAGGAATCTGGTATGTGGACAATATTTCTGTGTCTGATACGGTGATAGAAGCGCCTAAAAATTTCAGGCGTGCCAAGGGAATCAGGCTGAAAAATGTGAGCTTTCCCAATGCGTCGGAAACGCTGTGGAACTGTCAGGACATCGAAATGAATCAGGTGACGGCAAAGGGTGATTATTTTGCCATGAACTGTAAAAATGTAAAGGCAGAAAACTTTACCCTTGTAGGAAATTACAGCTTTGACGGCGGGGAAAATATTGAGATTCGTAATTCGCGTATGCTTTCAAGGGATTCCTTTTGGAACGCGGATCATGTAACAGTGTATGATTCCTTTATATCAGGAGAATATCTGGGATGGAATTCCAAAAATATAACGCTGATTAACTGTACGATTGAGAGTCTTCAGGGAATGTGTTATATTGATAACCTGGTGATGAAAAACTGCCGCTTGATGAATACGAATCTTGCTTTTGAATACTCTCAGGCAGATGTGGAAATCGTTGGTCAAGTGGACAGTGTATTCAATCCCAAGGGCGGGATCATCAAAGCAGACAGGATCGGGGAACTGATTATGGACGGCCGCAGGGTGAAGATCGACCAGACAGGGATCCAGGCGGGAGAGATCGGGAAAACGTCAGACAGGGCGCAGTGGGAAAGGAATGAAGATTCTCTAAGACTGTAAAATACACAGTCTAAGAGAATCTAAATCATTCCTCGAAGAATTGCCTTTTGGCAATTCTTCTCAGGCTGCGGCAGGGTAGCGTTTTTCACGGAGCTTTAGTTGTAGCAGCTCAGACAACCCGTAAACAGGTGACAGCCGCCCATTGCTCTCAATGCGGACTGTGCAAAGAGTGCCTCGCACTCTTTATGCTTGTCAGAACAAAAGCAAGCGTATTTTGCTTGCTTAGGTACCGCTACGTCGAGCCTCAAGCGAAAGCGTGTTCGAATGAGAATAATGGGCGGCTGGCACCGTCAGGTTGCAGGAGTATGTTTGAAGGTTATAAGGGGTTAAAGGGTATGTATGATTTTGATAAGCTGACTGACAGGCGGAATACTGGTTCTTTAAAGTGGGATGTACCGGAGGGAGAGCTGCCCATGTGGGTGGCGGATATGGATTTTGAGACGGCGCCGGAGATCCGGGCGGCGATCCGAGAGAAAGCGGAACAGGGGATCTTTGGCTATAATGTACTGACGGATGACTGGTACAGGGCTTATACCGGCTGGTGGAGCCGCAGGCACCATTTTCATATGGAACGAGACTGGCTGCTTTTCAGCACAGGCGTTCTTCCCATCATTTCCAGTACTGTGAGGAAGCTGACTACGGCGGGGGAAAACGTGCTGGTACAGACACCGGTATACAATATGTTTTTTAATTCAATACGCAATAACGGGCGGAATATACTGGAAAGCCCTCTTGTCTATGACGGTCGGGAATATTTTGTGAATTTTGAAGATTTGGAAGAGAAGCTGGCGGATCCTCAAACAACATTGATGCTTGTATGTAATCCCCACAATCCTGTGGGGAAAATATGGGACAGAGAGACCCTGCA
This sequence comes from uncultured Acetatifactor sp., assembly GCA_910578815.1. Classification (GTDB taxonomy): domain Bacteria; phylum Bacillota; class Clostridia; order Lachnospirales; family Lachnospiraceae; genus Acetatifactor. The sequence goes on along the minus strand of CAJTSE010000031.1, from coordinate 19,521 downwards.
GAGGATCGGTGAGCTTTGTGCCAAGCATCATGTGTTGGTGCTTTCCGATGAGATTCACTGCGATATGACAGATCCGGGATACGAATATATTCCTTTTGCGTCCGTTTCCGATACCTGCCGGGATAACAGTGTAACCTGCATCGCTCCAACGAAAGCCTTTGGCATTCCGGGGATCCAGACAGCGGCGGCAGTGGTGCCGAATCCGGTGCTGCGGCATAAGGTAAACCGGGCGATTAACACGGATGAGGTGGCGGAGCCGGGCAGCTTTGCGGTCTGTGCCGCGGTGGCGGCATTTGAAAAGGGTGAGCCCTGGCTGGAAGAGCTTCGCCGGTATCTTGCGGATAATAAGCAGCTGGTCCGGGATTTCATCGGTGAAAATCTGCCCGCCATCCGGGTGGTGCCTTCCCACGCTACCTACCTGCTGTGGCTGGACTGCAGCGGCGTGACGGAGGATGCCACAGAGCTGACACATTTTATCCGCAGACACAGCGGGCTTTATCTTGCGGAAGGTGAAGAGTACGGCACTTCCGGAAGGAGCTTTATCCGTCTGAATCCGGCCTGCCCCAGAGTAAGGCTCAGGGAAGGGCTGGAGCGTTTAAAGGCTGCTACGGATTGTTTTCCGCAGGCGTCAGGGCAGGGGTGACAGTCTGGAGCTTTTTCATGGCAATCAGGTATTGCTGTATTCGGGCAAGTGAGCCGACATTTGTGGGCATAATTTTTTGACTTAGGAGATTTTCGGGCTGGGGGCATAAAATGCTTCCAGCTTTTTTAAATAATTGTAGCGATCCTTTGCCAATTCGGCGGCTTTTTGAAACAGCTTCCGGGCTTCCTCCGGACGGAACTTTTTCAGGGCGCCGTAGCGCGTTTCGCCATCCAGAAACTCCTGGTAGTCCAGTTCCGGTTCCTTGCTGTCCAGGACAAAAGGATTTTTCCCTTGTTCCCGCAAGGCAGGATGAAATCGGAAGAGGTGGAAATAACCGGAGTCCACAGCTTTTTTCATTTCGTGGCAGGAAGAGCCCAGACCTGCCTTAACGCCATGAGCGATACATGTTGCATAGGCAATAATCAGAGAAGGACCGTCGTAAGCGACTGCCTCGGTCAATGCCTGCAGAGCCTGGTTAAAGTCTGCGCCAAGTGCAATCTGAGCTACATATACGTTACCATAGGTTAGGGCCATGGAGGCCAGGTCCTTTTTGCGCGTGGTCTTTCCGCCACTTAGAAATTTTGCGGTAGAGCCTAAAGGAGTGGCCTTGGAGACCTGTCCGCCGGTATTGGAGTAAACCTCCGTATCCAGGACAAGGAGATTGATATTACATCCTGTGGAAAGTATATGATCCAGGCCGCCAAAGCCGATGTCATAAGCCCAGCCGTCTCCCCCAATCACCCAGGGAGCGGAGGGAATGCCATATGCCTCAGACCGGGAACCGCAGAAGTTGTCTGCCTCTGCCCGGAAGTTCGGGAATTCGCTTGTTTCAGCGCCTGTGCCGGAGACACCGTCTGCTATTCGCTGTCGGCGGATTTCCTCTGCCAGCACCATGCCCAGTCCGAATTCGGCTCCGTCTTCAAACAGCGAATTTGACCAGGCCGGTCCATGACCGTTCTCATCCAGGGTGTATGCGCAGGATGGAGAAGAATTTGCCCAGATGGAACTGCAGCCGGTAGCGTTGGCAATATAAATATCCGGTCCGAACAGCTGGGTCAAAAGTTTTACATAAGGCGTTTCACCGCATCCTGCACAGGCTCCGGAAAATTCCATGAGAGGGCGTCGGAACTGGCTGCCTTTTAAGGAGCGGATGCCGAATTTTTCCACCGCTTCCTTACATGGCAGGAGCTGCTTGGCATAGTCAAAGCACTGCTGTGCGAAGGCGCGATCATTTTTGCAGGGCTCATTTTGTGAATTTTCCTGCCCGTGGATAAGGATTCCGGCTGCAGGGCGGACGTCACTCTGCACAGGGTGCATTTCCAGTGCTTTTTTCCCTTGCTTTCCCGGACAGACGGCGGCGCATGATCCACAACCGGTACAGTCTACTTGTGAAATGACAATGGAAAAGGAATGATTGACCAAACCGGTCATAGGAATCCTTGGCATTCCTTCCGGCGCCGCGGCTGCCTGGGACTCATCCATGGGGGCGGGACGGATAACGGCGTGAGGGCAGACGAAGGAGCAGCGTGCGCATTGGATACAATTTTCCGGGATCCATACGGGAGTTTCCGTAGCGACGTTCCTGCGTTCATGAGCGGTGCTGCCGGAGGGGATGCTGCCGTCGGCAAAAGGAAGAAAGGCGGAGACGGGAAGCTGGTCCCCCCGTTGGTCAGTGACGGGCTGCTGGATGGTCTTTACATAGTCCGCCAGTGCTTTGTCAGCCGGCAGTATGGGATTGTCCAGAGCCCTCTGGCCGGTCATGCCGTCGTTTTTGCCGGCACATTCTTCGCAGTCCTTATCCGCGGCGGTGAGCCATTCCTCCGGTACCGGGATTTCCTGCACCTCCAGAAAGCCTCTGCGGATGGCCTCCTGATTCATTTGCAGAATGGAATCTCCCTCTTTTTTATAGCTTTTGGCGGCAGCGGTATTCATCTGCTCCATGGCCTGCTTCGGAGGAAGCAGCTTTGTCACCGCAAAAAAGGCTGCCTGCAGAATGGTACTGATCTTATTGTTCAGGCCGATTTCCTTTCCGATGCCCAAGGCGTCGATGACATAAAAGCGGATGTGGCGAGCGGCAAGACAGTGCTTTAACGAGTCGGGAAGATATGCTTCCAGCTCGTCGCCTCTGGCGGAAATATTCAGCAGGAAGATTCCGTTTTCTTTTAATTCCTGTACCATATCGTATTTGTGCAGGTAAACCGGGTTATGACATGCAACAAAATCTGCCTGGTAAATACGGTAAGCGCTGTGAATAGGAGATTCGCCAAAGCGCAGGTGAGAGATGGTGAGCCCTCTGGATTTTTTGGAGTCATATTCAAAGTATCCCTGCGCGTAAAGGGGTGTGCTGCCACCGATGATCTTGATGGCGTTTTTCGTGGCACTGACGGTGCCGTCCCCTCCCAATCCCCAGAATTTGCAGGCAGTAGTGCCCGCAGGTGCCGTATCCGGAAGAACAGGAACGGGGAGGGAGAGGTTTGTCACATCATCCGTGATACCTACGGTAAAAAATTTACGATCCATGTTTTCATAGACGGCGGCAATCTGAGCGGGAGTGATGTCTTTGGAGCTTAATCCATATCGCCCGGAGAACAGCGAAAGAGCAGGAAGCTGGCTGCCGGGGTCTGTTTTAAGACGTCCGGCTTGCTCCAGCGCCGACACCACGTCCAGATATAAGGGTTCGCCTGCTGTTCCCGGTTCCTTGGTGCGGTCCAGCACGGAAATGCGGGCAGTTGTGGCGGGAAGGGCAGCCAGGAGATGACTTGCGCTGAATGGCCGGTAAAGATGAACGCAGATTAAACCGTACGGTTTGTCGGATGCGTAATCCAGATATTCACGCACGGTTTCACAAATACTGCCCATGGCAATTATGACATGTTCTGCTTCCGGTGAGCCGTAATAATCAAAGAGGCCGTAGTTTGTTCCCAGCCGGGTATTTATTTTTTCAAGCTGTCGTTCTACGATTGCCGGCAGGGCATCATAAAGAGGATTGGATGCTTCCCTTGCCTGAAAATAGATGTCGGGATTCTGGGCGGAGCCGAAGGTTTTGCCGTGTTCAGGATGCAGGCAGTATCGTCGGAAGCGATCCAGTGCATCGGTATTGTACATTTCTTTCAGGTCTTCATAGTCCCAGACCTGTATTTTATGCAGCTCATGGGAGGTGCGGAAGCCGTCAAAGAAGTTCAGAAAGGGAAGCTGTCCCTCCAGGGCCGCCAGATGTGAGACCGGGGAGAGGTCCATAACCTCCTGAACGCTTCCGCAGGCAAAGATGGCGGCGCCGGTCTGACGGCAGGCATAAATATCCGAGTGATCTCCGAAGATAGAAAGGGCGTGGGTGGCAATGGTACGGGAAGCCACATGAATAACTCCCGGCAGATGTTCGCCGGCCAGCCGGTAGATATTGGGAAGCATGAGAAGCAGTCCCTGAGATGCTGTGAAGGTAACAGCCAGTGCGCCGGAAAGCAGGGCGCCGTGAAGCGTTCCGGCAGCTCCGGCCTCGGACTGCATTTGAATGACCTTCAAAGGCTTGTCAAATATGTTTTTTCTGCCTTCGCCTGCCCATTGTCCGCAAAGCTCTGCCATGGGCGATGAAGGAGTAATGGGGAAAATCGGGGCGGCTTCGCTGTAAGCGTAAGCCACGTGTGCGGCGGCCTGATTGCCGTCAAAAGTCTGAGTTGATCGTTTTGTCTGCATAAAAAACACCTCCGTACTTTAGTTTCTCTCGGAGGTGGTTTTCTTATTCAAACATACTGTCTTTGCTGTTTTTATTTCAAAAAGCCGTTGATGATCTGGGCTTCGGCTTCTTCCTCCGTAAGGCCCAAGGTCATAAGCTTGATAATCTGCTCTCCCGCGATTTTTCCGATGGCAGCCTCATGTATCAGCTCCGCATCGGGGTGATTGGCAGTGATTTCAGGGATGGCACCGATCTTGGCATTGTCCATAATGATCCCGTCGCACTCGGAATGGCCGGCACAGCGGTTGTTGCCGTTAATCTTTGACAGGAACAGCTGGCTGGAATCATCTCTTGCCACGGAACGGGAGATAATGTTGGCGCTGGAGTTTTCCCCGTTAAGGTCTACCTGAAAAGAGGTCTCTGCAGTTTGACTGCCGTGAGTCATGAGCTTTTCAGTGACAATGATCTTTGCGCCGGTTTTAAGCTTTGCACTGGTTGAACGCCTGGTAGAGTCAACTCCTTTAATCTGCACGGTTTCCATCTCCATGAAGCTGTTTTCGTCCAGCTCTACTACCGTTTCCGGGTTCATGATACGGCCGCCTTTTCCGTCGCCGCTTCCATAGTGCTTTTCCACGTACTTCACATGAGAATTTTTTCCGATATAAAAGGTATGCACGCCATCATGTCTACTGTCTGCATCTCCGCTGTTGTGGATGCCGCATCCTGCAACAATGGTCACATCGCAGTCATCTCCTACAAAGAAGTCATTATAGACCATTTCGGTCAAACCGCTTTGGCTCAAAATAACAGGAATATGAACACTTTCATTTTTGGTGCCTGATCTGATGAGAATATCAATACCCTGCTTGTCATCTTTTGTCAAGATGTCAATGTGGGCGGTGGTAACCCGCTCCATGGTTTTACCGTTTGAGCGGATATTGTAAGCACCTTCCGGCATCTCATGCAGGTCTGCCACCTGTTCCAATAAAGTTTTTTGTATTTGGTCCATTTTCAGCATCTGCCTTTCTTTTACTAAAAATTTGAGCCGCGGACACGCTGGCAGCTCTCGGTTCCCCGGAGAAGCTCAGGAAGGATTTGACTTCTTTTCCCTCTGGCCTGTACGGTACCGTCGGCAATTACGATAATCTCATCAGCTATGTTTAAAAGCCGCTCCTGATGCGAGATAATAATCAAGGTTTTGTCTTTGGTTTCCTGTATTTCCGCAAAGACTTTTATCAGGTTGCTGAAGCTCCAAAGATCAATACCGGCTTCCGGCTCGTCAAAAACAGCCAGAGGAGTATTGCGGGCTATGATAGTGGCTATTTCTATCCGCTTCAGCTCGCCGCCGGAAAGGCTTGCATCCACATCACGGTTTATATAATCTCTGGCGCACAGTCCAACCCTTGAGAGATAATCGCAGACATCATGGAGCGTCACCTGATTTCCTGCTGCCAGTGTGATCAGATCCCTGACCTTGATACCCTTAAAGCGCACCGGCTGTTGGAAGGCAAAGCTGATTCCCGCTTTAGCGCGGTCGGCAATACTCATGTCCGTAATGTCCTGCCCGTTAAAAAGGATCCTGCCTGAGGTAGGTCGTTCTATGCCCATAATAAGGCGCGCAAGCGTGGATTTTCCACCGCCGTTGGGGCCGGTGATGGCTATAAGGGAAGGATTCTCAAAGGTGAGGTTTAAACCTCGTATGATCTCTTTTTGACTCAGATTGTCATCGGATACCTGAAAAAATAAATTTTGCAGTTCAAGCATGATTGTATCTCCTGTTAAATCCTATTATTCCGCTAGGATTATTATGAATTGCATATTATACTTTCCTGTCAGGTTTGTCAAGCAGGTTTTGAAAAAAGATGGTAAAACAGGTGTCCGTTCAAAATTGTTCAATTTCGGAGCAAAAATAGCCAAATAAAAATATTGTGGATATAGGGAATAGCTGTTATAATAAGTGCGTTAAGACAATTTTTTTAGTGTAACTGAGGAGGAAAGTAACGGTGAGTGAAAAATTTTCCGAGAAGAAGTATGTTAATCGTGTTGCATTACTGGGGCACACGATTATAGGAGTCATTCTTTTTCTGGCGTATGCGCTGGAGTTTTTTAAGGGGTCCAGAACCGTCGGATATTTTACACTGTTTACAATGATATGCCTGACACCGATTGTTGTGGAGCACATTTTGTATAGAAGGAATCCTGAAGACGGAAAGATCCAGCATATTATGGGAATCTGCTACGGGGCGATGTATATCTTTGCTATTTTCACCACCAACAGCTTGCTGACCTGTATGTATGCGTTCCCTATGTTCATGCTGATTATCCTTTATATGGATGTGCGGTTTTGTATTTTGATCAGCTGCGGCGCTATTTTTGGAAATGTGGCCTGCATCATCAAGGATTTGCTGACCGTGGGATATGCGGCGGAGGAAATTCCAGATGTGGAAATACGTATTGCCGCTGTGCTGATGACATCAATCTATATGGTAGTGGCAACGGCGGGCGTTAAAAAGGTGAATCAGGTAAAGATGCAGGATATACAGAAACAGACGGAGTCGGCTAATGCACTGGCGGATAATGTGCTTTCTGCTTCGGGCAGCATGATTGCCAATATTATGGATGTGTCCGAAAAGGTGGAACAGTTGGGCGAATCCATGGAGCGGATCCATACATATATGGGCGAGGTTTCTTCCGGAAGCACCGAGACGGCTGAATCCATACAGCAGCAGATGCAGAAGACGGAGCTGATCCAGCAGCATATCGTAAAAGTGAAGGACACGGCGTTGGAAATTGAAGAAAATATGAGTGAGACCGTGGAAAAGGTGGAAACCGGCAGACAGCATATGGACGCGCTGGCAAAGCAGGTGGAAAGCTCCATGGCTGCCAACCGTCAGGTGCTGGAACAGATGAAGGAGCTGAGCGAGTACACCAATCAGATGAATACCATTATTGAGACGATTACAAGTATTGCCAACAGCACCGGTATGCTTGCTTTGAACGCAAGTATTGAGGCGGCTAGGGCCGGAGAGGCAGGAAGAGGTTTCGCGGTAGTGGCCAGCCAGATTTCCGGGCTTGCAAACCAGACAAAATCCGCCACCGTTAATATTACGGAGTTGATCGGTCATATCAATAAAGAGCTGATAGAAGTAGAAGCAGCAGTGGACGTGGTTACTAAGAGCAACAGAGCCAATGCGGAGAGTACCCAGCTGGTAACCGATAATTTTGCAGGGATTACTCAGGGAACGGAAAATGTGGGGCAGCAGACAAGGGATTTGATGAGCATTGTGGGCGAGCTGGAAAGCGCGAATGCAGATATTGTGGAAAATATCCAGACCATTTCCGCCATTACAGAAGAGGTTTCCGCACATGCAAATGAAACCTATAATGTATGTGAAGAAAATGCACGTCTGGTAGACTCTGTGACTGGTATGGTAGAGGGCTTGAATACGGAGGCGCAGAAGCTTCAGAGCAGCAGATAGTAATCGGTAATTAAAAATTTTTCTTGACTTTTGTGTAAAAAGCGTGTATTATATTTAATGTTGTAAGGCATAATTTATATTGTGCCGTTACAGCAGGTGCCGTTATCGCGGCAGAATGTGTGTTTAGCTCAGCTGGATAGAGCGTTTGGCTACGGACCAAAAGGTCGGGGGTTCGAATCCTCTAACACACGCGAAGAGTGTGTTTACACACAAGTGCAGGCGGTCGCCTCATCTGTAAGACAGATGGGGCGATTTTTTGTCTTTAAATATTGACAAGATACTTGGGGGGGTATAATGGCCGTGGAATTTTACATGTTTCTGAAATAACATGAGTCGGGAGGCCAGTACCATGAGAGATAAGCTGAAAGAAAGTGTGATAAATACCGGATGTTCTGCTAAAAGCTTCATCCGGGAAAACAGAGCTTTTTTTCTGTGGCTGATGCTTTTCTCTGCCGTGCTTTATTACAGACTGATGGCGGAAGAACTGGTCAACTGCTATGACGGTATCTGGGTGGGCTCTTATCATCGGGCAGGTGAATGGGAGTTGTCTTTGGGGAGATGGTTCTGGCCCATTATTGATCGTCTGCGTATGGGGGTGAGCTGTGATCCCATGGCGTCGTTGATGACGCTGATATGTTATTCTCTGGGACTGGTTTTCTGCGCTGATCTGTTGGGCTGTAAGAATGCTCCCGCACGTTATCTGGCAGGTGTTTTGTTCCTGAGCAGTCAATCTGTTCTGATTTCTCTGTCGTATCGCTTTATGTCGCCAACCTTTGGCGCTGCCTTTTTATTGGGAATACTTGGCATGTGGCTCTGTGCCGGAATAAAAAGTTTTCTTTGGGGTATGCTGGCCGGCTCCGTCTGCATCTGTCTGAGTCTTGGGGCGTATCAGGCGTTTATAGGCTGTACCTGTCTGGCGCTGATTGGCTGGATCATCAGGAAGGTCAGGGAGGGAGCAGCGAATCCTTTTCTACTGCTGTTAAAAGGCGCCTGCACAATTCTTCTGGGAGGAATCGAATACCTGATTATATGGGAAATGGGACTGGGGTACTTTCATATAGCAAAAAGCAGTTATGCAGGAGCTGATACCTATTCTCTTCTCAATATGATACTCAAGTTTCCGAAGCGGATTATGGATGTTTTTCAATGCTTTGGTTTGTATTTTAAAAACGTAATCTGCAAGGAACTATGTTTTGGCGGTACTGTTCTGCCCGTGCTTTTTTTCATATTTGCGGCGGTGATCCTGGCGGTTGATATAGTGAGAATTTTACTGAGCAATAAAAAGGGAGGCATTCTTTATCTTTTGATGCTTGCCGCGGTTCCTGTCGCTGCAGGAGCGGTCCTGTTTGCGGCGACGGACACGGTTTTGAGCATACAGATGACGAGCGCATTGGCGCTGGTGGCGCCGATTTTGGTGTTGCTTTTATCCGGAGTAGAAAAAAGAACACTTTTACTGAAAATGTTATATCTGGCGGTTTCTTTTACGGCGGTTGTTGTCCTGTATTCTCAGGTTCTGCAGACACAAATTGATCAAAAGACCATGTCTGAAACCAGGACTTCATCCATGAAGGTTGTTGCGGAGATTCATGGACGTCTGGGAGCAGAGGAGCTTTTGTCTGAGGAACTGCGGTATTGTTTTATCGGGGTACCTGCTGGGAATCCTATGTATTACAGATCAGAAACCTTCTGGACAGCCAACGGATATACGTATATTGGCGGAGGCTGGCCCGATTCATGGTCTGTTGTAAAATCATGGAGCGGCCTGGTCCGGCACATCTGTCAGATCAATATGGAAATTTGTTCTGCGGACGAATATAACATGTTGTCCGCAGAGGAAGAAGTTGTCAATATGCCTGTATTTCCGGCACAGGGTTCTGTTATCCGAATCGGAGATATTGTGGTTATCAAAGTAAGCTGAAGCATTATATATTGTAAAGCTGCATATTTTACTGTAAATTTGTGTGTATTTGCTTATTTTTATGGGTGTCTGTTATTTTTAAAAAGCGCTGGTTTAACGGCGCTTTTTAGAATTGTTGACTTTGTACTGCGGGACAAGTATAATGGGAAACATGGAACAGAGAGAAGAGAAGCTGCGGTTTTGCAGGAGGTGCCTGACCAGGGAGCTTGCGGGGCAGGAAGAAACCTACCGGACCATTCGGGAATATATTGATAATCTTGATCCGGATGCAAAGGCGGACGGAAAGGTATATGAGGAACGGCTGGAGATCTGCAGGGGGTGCGAGATGCTGCTGCAGGGCATGTGCCGAAGCTGCGGCTGCTATGTGGAGCTGCGGGCGGCAATGGAAAAAAACAACTGTCCGAGAAAAAAATGGTGAAGGCGGAATTTTTGACGTTGCGCGTTCCAAAGTTCCCGCGGATTTAGATGTCGCTTGCGCGGCGGAATGAGAGGAAATATGGAAAAACAGGAATTTCTGGATAAGCTGCGGCTGGCTTTAAATGGCCGGGTGGAAACCGGAACGGTGTCCGATACAATCGCTTATTATGAGGAATATATCAATACGGAAGTAAGAAAGGGCAGAAGCGAGGAAGAGGTTATGACGTCCCTGGGCGACCCGCGGCTGATTGCGAGAACAATCATAGAAACAAGCGGTAGCGAGACAGGCGGTGGGGAAACCCAGGAAGCTTCGACAGAATATGGCGGAGACGGCGAGGTGGAGTCCCACCGCCCGGCAGTGCCCGGCTGGGTGTGGCTGATTGTGATTTTAATGGTGGCAGTGGTGATTTTAAGCATTGTGTTTAAAATTTTAGCGGTGCTTTTTCCTTTTATTGTGGTGATGATGGTAGTTTCCTTTTTGATTAAGTTTTTTCGAGATCATGTCAGCTGATAGTACCAAAGTACCTGTAATTTCCTGCATATTTTCGCGCGCATATGCAATACTACTTCCTGTAACCAATAACAAACAGGGAGAAGGCGGCCGCGCTGGAGAAAGCTGCGCATCTCTTTAGCATATGCCTTACGCCGTGGAGCGCAGCTTCATGGAAATATTCCTGTAAAAAGTCGCAGCGTGGAGGCGAAAAATGGACAACAATAAGTTCAACAACACCAACAATTCTGAGAATTGCAAGAACAGCCAGAACAATCAGAATCAGAATAACCAGAAGAACAACCAGAACAACAATCAGAACCAGAATCAGAACAAAGAGAGCAACAGCCAGAAGAACAACAATTACTAAGCTGGCGGAGCTTAATAGGGACACCATTACGGTGTCCCTATTTACATATGCGGGAAAAAATTGTATACTGATTTACAGCAAAACAAGCAGCGATTTTGCGAGTGGTGCGTGTATATGCCGGCCATGGAGGAAAGTATGAGAAAGTTTGAGTTGATTGCTCCCTGTCATTTTGGAATGGAAGTAGTTTTAAAGAGAGAAATTACGGAGCTGGGCTATGATATTACGGAGGTGGCTGACGGCAGAGTGACCTTTTTCGGGGATGAAGAGGCGTTATGCAGGGGAAATATCTTTCTGCGGACGGCGGAACGTATCCTGATCAAGGTGGGCAGCTTTCATGCGGAGAACTTTGAAGAGCTTTATCAGGGGACTCGTGCTCTTCCCTGGGAGGAGTACATACCGGAAGACGGAAAGTTTTGGGTGACTAAGGCAGCAAGTGTTAGGTCAAAGCTTTTCAGCCCTTCGGATATTCAATCCGTTATGAAGAAGGCCATGGTAGAACGACTGAGGGAGAATTATGGAAAGTCATGGTTTCAGGAGGACGGAGAGAGCTTTCCTGTGAGGGTGTTTCTGCTGAAGGATGAGGTGACCGTTGGTCTTGACAGCACGGGGGAATCCCTGCACAAGCGCGGGTATCGAAAACTGACGGCCAGGGCGCCCATAGCGGAGAATCTGGCGGCGGCGCTGATTTTATTGACGCCCTGGAAGGGTGACAGAATATTGGTGGATCCCTTCTGCGGCAGCGGCACGATTCCTATTGAGGCGGCTATGATGGCGGCGGGGATTGCGCCGGGTATGAACAGGGCATTTACCGCAGACAGCTGGCCCCATATTATATCATCAAAAAGATGGGAGGGCGCCCTGGAAGAGGCACGAGAGACTGTGAATCTGTCAGTGGAGACGGATATTCAAGGGTATGATATTGATGAGCAGATGGTGAGTATTGCAAGACAGAACGCGAAACTTGCGGGAGTTGACGGTCTGATTCATTTTCAAAGGCGAGACGTGGCGGAATTAAGCCATCCTAAAAAGTACGGGTTTTTGATCACCAACCCGCCTTATGGAGAGCGGCTGCAGGAGAAGGAGGAACTGCCGGCGTTGTATACCTGTCTGGGTGAACGGTACAAAGCGTTGGATTCCTGGAGTCTGTATCTGATTACTGCCTATGAGAATGCGGAGCGGGATATTGGCCGTAAGGCGGATAAGAATCGTAAGATATATAATGGCATGATGAAGACCTATTTTTATCAGTTTTTAGGTCCCAGGCCGCCAAAAGCGAGGAAGAACCATGCAGAGGAAGCAGGAGAAGAGCGGGAAAACAGAATATGAGCATTCCGGAAAAGGCAGGGAACCTAAAGGTGACAGCCTGGTGGCAGCCTGTGTGGTCTGGACCTTTGTCTGCCTGACCTGTATGGCGGTAATGCTGCTGTTTGCGGCCAATAAGACCATTGTGATTGCTGATGTGTCACAAGATCCCTCAAGTCTGCCTGTAAATTCGGGTCAGCAGGGAGAAGCGGCGGACCGGAATCTTGTGCTGGAGGGGAATGACAAAATGGCAGGCTCATTCCGCGTCCCTCTGCCGAAAGGGATTCGGGCGGAAAATGTGACCATGGAAAATCGGTATGTGGACAGAGAACTATATTTGTACATTCAGGGAGGTGGAGAAGAATTTTATGAAGAAAACCATATAAGCGGCGATATTACACCGGTGCTGTCGGCGCAGTGCGAGGTGCAGGAGGGCGGTATCCTGTTAAAAATAAAAATGAGCCGAGTGCTGGAGTATCGAAGTACCATGAACGGCAGTGGTTTGACGATCAACTGGTATGAGCCGGGCGAAGTATATGATTATATTGTGGTGCTGGACCCGGCCTGGGGTGGGGGCGAGACAGGGATTGCCGGGAACGGCCTGTCGGAGAAAGAAATCACTTTGCAGGTAGCGCGGCAGATACAAAAGCAGTTTGACTTTCATAATGTCCGCCTTTACTGTACCAGAACGGAGGATGTGGAGCTGGCGTTAAGCGAAAGAGCGCTGCTGGCGGAAGAGGTGGGTGCGGACTTATATATTCGGCTGTGCGCAAGCGAGGACGAGACAAATGAAACAGTTTACGGGATTACGGGTTTTTATAATGAAGATTATTATATTCCCGGCTTTGGGAACACGGACCTGGCGGATATTCTTACCAGAGAAGTGACGATTTCGGCCAGCAATCGGGCTGTGGAGCTTAAGGCGGCAGCGGAAGGAAGTGTGCTGAAGCTCTTGAAGGTGCCTGCTGCAGAGATTTCTCTGGGATTTTTGTCAAACCCTAAAGAGGCATATCTGCTGGGACAAGAAAGTTATCAGGAAAAGCTGGCAGCAGGGTTTATATCTGCAATTTCTAAAGCAGTAGAAAATCTGGAAGCGGCAAAGGAATAACAAAGGAGAATATTCATAGAATGAAAAGAATCGTATTTGCAACCGGTAACGCAGGGAAGATGAAAGAAATCAGAATGATTCTGGCAGATATTGGATATGAAATAGTATCCATGAAGGAAGCGGGTATTTTCGTGGACATTCAGGAGAATGGAAGCACCTACGAGGGAAATGCGCTGATTAAGGCCAGGGCAGTGGCGGCTGAATCCGTAGGAGATATTGTGCTTGCTGATGATTCCGGTTTGGAGATTGACAGTCTGGGCGGAGAGCCGGGAGTTTATTCCGCCAGGTATATGGGTGAGGATACGCCTTACAGTGTGAAAAATGCAAATCTGATAGAGCGGTTAAATGGAGTACCGGATGAGAAGCGTACGGCAAGATTCGTGTGCGCCATTGCGGCGGTACTGCCTGACGGCCGGGAACTGACCACCAGGGCAGCCATAGAAGGCAGAATCGGATATGAGGAAAAGGGCAGCGGAGGCTTTGGTTATGACCCGATCTTTTACGTCCCGGAACTGCACAAGACCACCGCGGAGCTTACCGGAGAAGAGAAAAACCTTGTGAGCCACAGGGGTAAAGCGCTTGAGCTGATGAAAGAGGAATTGAAAAAAAATGAAGGTGTTGATTGTCAGTGATACTCATAAACTGAATGATAATTATTTCCGGGTATTGGAAAAGCAAAAACCCGATCTGGTGATTCACTGCGGCGATGCGGAGGGTAGTGAGTATGCTCTGACACAGGCGGCGGATTGCCCCGTGGAGATTGTTTTGGGGAACAATGATTTCTTTTCCGATCTGCCAAGAGAGTTGATGCTGGACATTGGTCCTTACAGGGTGTGGGTGGTACACGGACATAATTATTACGTATCCATGGGAAATGAACTGTTGAAGCGGGAAGCAGCGGCCAAAGGGGCGGATATTGTGATGTACGGTCATACCCACAGGCCTGTGGTGGACAGGGATAAGGAAGTGACAGCAGTTAATCCCGGCAGCCTGTCCTACCCCAGGCAGGACGGACATAAGCCGTCATACATAATTATGGAGCTGGATAAAGAAGGGAAGGCGGATTATAAAATAAAATATTTATAGGCACACAAAAATGCTGGAAATGGCGTGAAAAGGAAGATTTTTGCCAGGGTAAAATGTTGAGGCGAAAAGGGCCGGAAAAAAGAGCAGAAAACATCAGGAAACCTTGACAACAGCCGTCAGCAAGAATATAATAAACACGTATTTCGGGGTATGGCTCAGTTTGGCTAGAGCGCCTGGTTTGGGACCAGGAGGTCGCAGGTTCGAATCCTGTTACCCCGATTGATGTATTTTGGCCGGAAACACGGGCATTTATTGAAAATGCAACGGTTTCCGGCTGTTTTTATATTGAAAAAAATAACCGGGTTAATGCCAATTTAACCGTTTTAAATTAAAATCTTGTCATGAATCTTGTCATGAAATCTATTATGAAAAAAGGGCATTTTGCAATTTCTTTGCAGCCTCCCTTTTTGCCTTTTCTTCCTTATCCATCATGGAATGCCTATATACGGATTTCATGACATGATCTGTCTCCCAGCCGCCAATTTTTAATATGTCTGCCTCAGGTACCCCCAGAGCAGACATTTGACTGGCGAAATAGTGTCGGAGTTTGTGCAGCGGAAAATTTGGTATTCCCAACTTGGTCTCTAATCTTTCCAGATGTTTTGTAATGTTTCCTGGGTGTCCTCTGTAAATATAGCCTTGTTTTCGTATTTTATCAGCCAATTCCATAGGAATAATGACACTTCTGGTGCTTTCTGTGGTCTTAGTAGTTTTTATTACCCAGTTGTTATGTTCATTCTGTACTATGGCTTTGTTGATATACACCACATCCCCCTCTATGTCCTCCAGTTGCAAGGCACATATCTCTGATCGGCGCATACCATAGCAGGCTAAAGTAATGGGAACTTCAAATTGTGTGTCCCTGACTTCTTCCAGTATACGCTTTACATCTTCCTGTGTGGGCGTGTATGGCTCGTTTTTGATCTTTTGTGGGAGGATGGTACATATCTTTAGGTTTGGCCGAAATGTTCCCATAATGGCGGTTATAAAGCCATGGTAGTTACGGACAGTTTTGGGGGACTTGTCCTTTGACAACTCGTTTACAAGGCGATTGATCTGTATCTGGTCAATGTCAGCTATGGAGAGATTACAAAACCAGTCTGGAAATCTGCTTATTGTCTCCGAATATTCTTTTATTGTCCGCGGAGAAAGCACGTTTCGCTTCATATCAATATAGCTTTCCGCAGCATTTTGGAAAGTCATATTTGATTTATCCACTCTAACTTTATCCAGTTCTTTTGCCATTGCCTGCAGAGCTTCTTTTTGTGTCGGTCTTTGCTCGAAGGTTATGCTATACGTTTTTCCTTTGTAAGTTTTCCGCACTCTGTATGATCCAGACGGCAGCTTTTCAATTTTCATGGTGTATTCTCCTTAGGTGGGCGCAAACTACCGAATTTTTTCGGTAGTTCAATTTTGGGTGCAAAAATAACAGCCGGCAAAATGTAAGTTCTGCTTGCAGACTGTTCCCGGAAGTGATACAATAATGCTACATAACTGTGTATCCTTCGGGATGCCTAAACCGTTCGATGTTCCAGCATCGGGCGGTTTTATGTTGTGCGCATAGCGGCGCACGTTTCTTAAGGGTTAATACTCAATTTATGAATAGATTATTCATTTATAATTGCAAATTCAGCTACTTTATTTTCAACAAATGCCCCGTCATCATAGATTAATTCAATGCTGTTCCAACCTATAGGCGCTTGTACGGCAACATATCCCTTAATTTTTTTACCTGCCGCAACATCTCCACTCATACCAGCGTAACCATCTATATCTGAGAGAAGCAGGGTTTGTTCAGTTATATATCCGTCTACATATGACCTGAAATATAATGTATTAAAATAATCATCAGTAGATGAGACATTTGCGGCTTCTAAATAAAAAATTACAAATTCTTTTCCGTCATCCGCTTTTTGAGTAAATACTTCGCCTACAGCCTCATATTTTTTTACATCAACTAATGTTACATTCCATTTGTCGCTGCTTATTTCTGTGCCTATTTCTGTTTTTTTGGATGTATCAAGCGAATATTCCGGGTACACAGAATTGGGATATGTATAATCCACTGCAGAAACATCGTCTTTATTCACAACAAATGTTGCCGCTTTATGTGTCGTCCAGACTCCATCTTTATATGATATTTCAAAACTTTCCCAATCAGAAGGAACTTCATATACGATATATCCTCTTGACATTTTTCCGGCATCAAGGTTTCCACCGATAGCGGACATTCCATCGGGAGACCCCATAATAATTGAACTGCTTACACTGTAATCGTCAGCATAACCCTCAAAAAGCAAGTAATTGAAATAGTCGTTGTCTGATGAGATATTTTTTACATCGAAAAAAAGAACAAGAAATTTGTTCCCTTCCGAAGGTTTGTCGGAATAAATCTCCGAATCAATGGAGTCATATTCTTTTGCATATAACAATGCAATACTCCATTTTTCTCCAGATACCACTTGTCCTACCTTCGCGTATTCTGGCAAATTGTCTTCTGGTGAGGAACTCTCGCTCTTTTGAGTGTCATTTGAATTACCTTCAGGGTTTTCAACATTTTCAACAGATTCTATATCCTGTATATCAGTTGAAGAATCTGCATCTGAGACGGTCACACATGCTGTAATGTTTAGTGACATGGTGATCATCAGTAAAAGGGTTAATAGTTTCTTTTTCATAATACTTTCCTCTTTTCCTTAGAATTATTTTTGAAACACTGTATTGTTTCAGTCATTTTATCATACTTTGAAATTATACGGTGTTTACAGAATAATGTCAAATATCTTTTCACAGAAGGAAAAGATTGAATAGAATGCTTACGAATGTTTATACTGTTGGAAATGAAAATTTTAATATGGAAGGCAAGGACTGCCAAAGGATTATCATTGCGGGAACTGGCAGCCAAAACGGGTATCAGTAAATCCGCCCTGCAAAGGATGGAGACTGGCAGCGAAATACCCAATATGCGGCATATGGAATTAATTGCCAAAAACTTAGGTGTGACAATATCTTCCCTATATGAATCCTTTTATAAATAGTAAAAATAAAAAAAGTGTCCCTAATAGGGGACATTTTCGTGAAAAACGAGACAAGACAAAAGAAATGTGGTAACATAAAACATGACTTAACAATGCCGCTTATGACAGCAATTAAGTAATGCAGGCGGAAGAAATGATAACTTTGGGATAAAATGAATGCGAGGGGTGATCTTAATGGACGAAAGAAAAGATATTTTATCGCAAATAGAAAAAGATGAGTGTGAGAGTTCGTATAGGGACAAGATCGTAGAGCTGATCGCGGAAATAAAAGACGAATGGTTTTTAAAACGAATTTACATATCCCTTAGAGATTATATAAGTAAGAAATAAGAATGAGCCGGATCAGTCCGGCTCATCTTCGATTTCAAGGATTTTTTTCATGAATTTTTCAATTTCTGTCAATAGTTCCGGCTTAGTCTCCGCAATGGCATTCACCCATCGCATTATAGTTTCATTATCTGTACGTTGCAGCTTGCCAATGTTAATAGCATAGCGTTCCTCCTGGCAAGCTTCTATAGTAGGTTCTCCCTCGCCGGTTAGGAGCCAGTCTTTATTTATTCCACACTTTTGGCAAATTAATTGTATAACCGCATCAGACGGATTACGTCTTCCTATTTCGTAACTTGAAAGATTCTGTTTCGGTATTCCTAAAAATTCAGCAAAGGACTCTTGAGTCTTTCCATATGGAGACATTTTGCGTACTTCTTTTATTCTATCTTTCATTTAAAAACCTCCCTTTAATCCTATTGTACAACACAATTTTTTAAAAGTCTAGTACAAAGTACGAAATATCTATTGACATGCAATCTACTGTGTACTATTATATAAACGTACAAAGTACATTGTACAGAACGGAGGGAGATGCGGAAATGAAAAACAACATAATCATTGCTTCAGACGGCAATAGAACTGAAGTGTTTATAAACGGCAAAGTATATAACGATCATGTTGTCGGAATCGTATTTAGCCATATCTGCAAAAAGAAAACAGCTGGGGTGCCTAAGGTTAATGTTATGACAGATACGCTTCCAATAGAAGGATCTGTAAATACTGATGATTTTAAGACCTTCCTGAAGAAATTACTGGTTAAAAAGTCATAGCCCGAAACACTTGTGGGAGTTTCGGGCTATGTAAAGAACTACGTTAATTTAAAGGATACGTTGCCATTTATATATGTTGTGATAATGGCAATGTGCCCATGCTCTTCAAGCTCACTAATAGCCAGTTTGGCTTCACCTTCGGAAAAGCCGTTTGATATTAAATCAGAGTTTAAATAACGGTCTTTCTCGTTAATGGCCTGAAGTGTGGCAAGAGCTTTTTCAGCTATTGCAGTCATATATTGCTCTCCTTCCTATGTACTTGGCGCGGCAACGCCTGTACAAATAGGATAACACAGTATCACATATTTTTAAAGGAGGTTTTGCCATGGATATTAAAAACTTGGAACTTACCAAAGACCCGTTGACCAATATCGGAATTATGATCCCGATGCTCAATGATAGGGCAAGGGAAGCGATGTCTTACTTCATGTATGGATTCTGCTTGGGGGAATCTGTTACAAGCCATACAGAGATCGCGGATCAGGACAAGCAGCTGCAGGAAGCGTGAAGGAGGTGAACAGTATGCCGCGAGTGGCGTTGAGTGCAGAACAGCGGAGAGAGTACAAACTTAAGGACTTTAAGGGATGGGTCTATAAGCAGATGAAATTGAACGGAAAGATGCAGGCAGATGTTGCAGAGGTTCTGGGCGTATCAACCGGAAGAGTTTCACAGATGCTTAAAAACTATGATCCTAAAAAAGAGCCCAGGAAGCGAGGTGAAAAAGATCCTTTTAGCTATGGTCAGGTCCTTGCTTTGTGCGAGTTGTTCGGGGTTGATGAAGAGGAAAGAAAAAAGCTGTTGATGATGTAGGGGAAGGAGGACCAGATGATACATAAACTCATGGACGCAGGAGGGTTTGTACTGGTGATCTTAGGAATCGGATGTATAGACAGCCCATCT
>CAJTSE010000030.1 GCA_910578815.1 uncultured Acetatifactor sp. | reverse complement strand
GAAACTTCCTGCGACTGTATCTCCGACAATTTAATCAACTGTAATTCGATTTTTGTTTCTTCCATAATGCCCTCCATTTCTGAAAAATCGTTGCCACTGGAAGAAACCTCTGCTATACTGATATTGTGAGGTTGATAACAGAGGTTTTCCAGTTATCACAGCCCTAACAGTTGCCGCTGTCGGGGCTTTTTTCTTCTCCGTTGGTGTTTCCCTGCCACAGATATTTTGCTCCGTCCAACATCCAAAGGATTGCTTTCAACATATCCTCATAAGATGTCTGCAACTCTCTGATTTCTTCAGTAGTGACCTCCGGCTTTTCGCCTTTTATCTGCTCTGCCAGTTCTTCCATACAGTTCTGCATTTCCTGTAATTTTTCCACAATCTGATATACCGTTTCTTTCTTCCCTACCACACATACACGATTGTAAATACAGGAACGGACAAAATAATCTTTCTTTTTCATGCCGCTTGCAAAAATCTTTGCTTCAATTTCTTCCCGTTCTCTGGGAGAAATGCGAAAACTGATTGTTGGATATTTGTGTGTGCCGCTCATTCTTCTGTACCCTCCTTAAACTCTGCGTTCAGCAACTCTGCCATTTGTATCTGTTCTGTCGGGAACATATGGGCGTATCGAAACGTAATATCCACGCTTTCATGCCCTACCCTGTTCCCGATTGATACCGCTGAAAATCCCATGCTGATTAACAACGAAACATGAGAATGTCTTAAATCGTGGATTCTAATGCGCTTTACCCCTGCTTTCCCTGCCCCTCTCGTCATTTCATGGTGCAGGAAACTTTTTGTCAGATGAAAGATACGGTCAGTCGGGAGAAGTCCGTACAGCCTGCCGAGATACTCTTTTAATTCCTCACACAAAAAGTCCGGCATACTGACATTGCGCTTGCTTTTCGGTGTCTTTGGGTCTGTTATCACATCTTTTCCCTCTAACCGCTGATAAGATTTTGTTATCCGAATGACCTTGTTATCAAAATCTATATCCTGCGGTGTGAGTGCTAAAAGTTCACCAACACGCAAGCCACACCAGTATAAAATTTGAAATGCTTGATAGGAATATGGCTTGTCTTTTACTGCTTCAATGAATTTCAGATATTCCTCTTTCGTCCAAAAAAGCATTTCCTCTGCTTTCCCTTTCCCAAGCGGCCCGGCTTTGACAACAGGATTGCTCTTTAATTCGTAGAACCGCACCGCATGATTAAATAATGCGCTCAATTCAGATTGCAGAGTTTTCAGATAAGTCGGCGCATAGGGCTTTCCTTTTTCATCACGATAGGAAATCTGCTCATTCTGCCACTGGATAATATCTTTGGCACGAATATCACACATTTTCTTATTCTCAAAGTACGGTAACAATTTTGTGCGTAAGATATGCTCCTTTGTCAGCCAAGTATTGTGCTTCAGCTTCGGCTTCATATCTCTTGTATACGCCTGCACAAATTCCCCGAAAGTCATATCCAAGTCAGCCGCTTCTTTCATACGGAAATGGTGTTCCCACTCCGTAGCTTCTCTTTTGGTTTTGAAACCTCTCTTGACTTTTCGGCAGTTCTTCCCCGTCCAGTCATAATAATGGAACGATACATACCACGTTCCACGCTGTTCATCTATATATGCCGCCATAATCTGCCCTCCTTATTTTCTGCGGGCGACGAGCCAAGCGAATGTGCTTGCACATTCATTTGGCGACCGCCGCAAGAGTGTGAGAACTCGTTCTCACACCCGCCTGCGCCATGCCGTAGAATTTTTCTTCATAATATTTTCTGCTGACACGTCCGGCGATTGTGATAAAACCTTTTTCTTCCAGTTCCTCATTCATCTGTCGTACTAATTTGTAAGCAAATGGTTTGGAAACGCCCAACTCCTGCGCTACCTCCCCGGCAGTTACAAATAGTTCATTCCTCATTCAATATCCTCCTTTTTATTTAGCGTTTTTGTTAAGCTCTGTATTTGAATTATACTTAACATTTCTGTTATTGTCAATAGCTTATTTGTTAAACTTATCTTTTTTATTAAATTTAGCATTTCTGATAAGTTTTTGTTGCTGTATTATCTGAATTATGCTAGAATATATGGAGAATACAGAATTGAGAGGTAAGCTATGGAGTATATGATACGGGAAATACAAAAACAGGAATATCCGTTACTGGATAATTTTCTATATGAAGCAATTTTTGTTCCAGAGGGTATCGAACCTCCACCCAAAAGTATTATTTCATCTCCCGAATTACAGATTTATGTGAAGCGTTTCGGGGAATCCAAAGATGATTGGGGATTAGTGGCAGAGGTTGGCGGTAAGATTGTTGGGGCTGTTTGGGTTCGCATTATGAACGATTACGGACATATAGATGATGAAACGCCCTCTTTGGCAATCTCTCTTTATAAAGAATACCGGGGCTTTGGCATTGGAACGGCTATGATGAAAGAAATTCTTACCCTGCTTAAATCACATGGGTACAGTCGGGTTTCTCTTTCTGTTCAAAAAGCCAATTATGCGGCAAAGATGTATTTAAAGATTGGTTTTGAAATTGTAAGGGAGAATGAAGAAGAATATATTATGGTGTACTACCTATAACAAATTTATAAATAAATTGGAGAAAGGACATTCCATTTATGAGAATCCGACCGTATATACCAAGCAAAGATTACGAATATGTATCAAAATGGATTGATGACGAAAGAACTCATGCTTTTTGGTGTGCAAATCTTTTGCCATACCCCATGACACAAAAATCTTTCCATGATTTATTAGAGAAAAATGCAATGGACTGGACAGACAGTGCTTATGTAGCAACTGAAAACAGCGGACAGGCAGTAGGCTTCTTCTGTTATTCTGTCAATACAGCAGACAATATTGGTTTTCTTAAATTTGTTATTGTTGATAAAACCAAACGTGGAAAAGGTTACGGAAAAGAAATGCTGAATCTGGCTCTGCAATTCGCTTTTCAGATAACCGGCGCAAAAGCGGTTCAGCTAAATGTTTTCAGTGAAAACGTATTAGCAAAGCAATGTTATGAAAAAGTCGGCTTTGTTGAAAGAAAGATTGATAAAGATGTATTTGCATATAAAGATGAGTTGTGGAGCAGATGTAACATGATAATTTCAAAACAATCACTCTAATTTTCAGAAAGGATACATGACTATGGTATTAGGAGAACGGATAAAGAGAATACGCACGTTCCGGGGCTTGACACAGCGTGAATTAGGCTTGAAATTGGGATATGAGGAACGCAATGCTGATGTTCGTATCGCACAGTATGAATCCGGCTATCGTGTTCCCAAAAACAACACTTTAATGGAAATGGCAAAGATACTGAACGTCAATTATATCCATTTTATTGGCGTTACCCCCGGCTGCGCCGAAGATATTATGCTTACATTCCTTTGGCTTGATGAAGATGACCGTAGCACGATCCATTTATTTCAGCTTGTCCGCAATCCCGGCAAATGCAACGCTTCTGATGATAAGTCGGTGCGTTACTATGACAATGATGACTGGCCTGCTCATGCTCCAGTGGGTATGTGGCTAGAGTATGGATTAGTCAATGATTTCATGCGTGAGTGGTGTCTGCGGAAAGAGCAGTTGAAGAGTGGGGAGATTTCAGAGGACGAGTATTTTGAATGGAAAATCAACTGGCCTGCTACGAGCAGTAGTGTTGATGAAAAAGGAAATGATAAGAAAAATAATAGTTACAAATGGAGAAAATAACCACTGATGAAAGGACAAAAATAATGGCTACTAATAATGATGAATATCTTGATAAATTAGAACCAAAATCTCAAACTATATTTCAAGATTTTATGCAAACTTATTCACCTAAAAGTTGGTTTCAGTTAAGGACTGCAATTTGTACAATTATTGTTGAAACAAATATCTATGATTTTTCAGAATTGACCTATTCGGATTATGCTATATTCTTTAGTAATACATCAAAAAAAACTACTGGAAATAAGTATTCAATAATAAAACAGTTTTTTAAATATTTGTATTGCAAAAATATTATAAAAAATGAATTAGGTTTTGAAAAATGCTTTTGGGATAAGGATAAATTGTGTGATTACTTTGAAAAAAGAATAGACCAAATTAATAATCCCAAAAATTCAAAAGATAAATATATCCCTGCATTAACAGCAGATCAGTTAGAACGTCTTATGATATTTGAAAAAGAATGTTCTAATTCTGACGAAAAAAATTATAAAAATCAGCGATTGGCATTTTGTTTTTATTTATTATTTTTTGAAGAAATACAAATTTCCACTATTCGTGGTAGTATTGACGCAAAAAACTTTAGTGATGGAAAAATTTCTTGTGATGAAGGAATCCTTGATATACCCGAAAAATATTGGGATATGCTCAATTACTACAAACAACGCCCTCATTCTGGCTTTTCACTATTAGATGAATATATACGCCAATTAGGAAAAATTGTAGGTATCAATGACCTCGTTCCTAATAGTATATCTCAAAAAAGAAAGCAGAATACATTTATATGTCCAGAGTGCGGTAAAAATGTTTTATCTTTCTCTACAAATTGGAAAAGTATAAATGGCATTCTTATGTGCAATAATTGTTCTGAAAGAGTTTATCTTTCAGTTAAAAAAAAAATAATCGAAATTGAATCACTTAATGTTGATTTTCTAGCTGAAAATCTCCTAGAAAAAATACATTTTTCAAATACATCTTATAGAACTATGAAAAAGGATTTGAAGTTTCCTACAGACTATTTAGAATTACACAAATTTTTAATCAAAATTGGAGAATTAGGCGAGAAATATGTTTATGAACATGAAATAAATCGTTTGCTTGAAATAAATAGCGAATTAGCTGACTTAGTAGATCTGACTCCCGCAGACAATTCTGCCAATGGCTTTGACATACTATCTTATACAGAAACGGGCGAAAAAATATATATTGAAGTAAAAACAACCACCGATACCTCAAATACACCTTTTTATATGAGCAAACACGAATTAACAACCGCAAAGGAATTTTGGAAACATGGATACAATTATCAAATTCACCGCATATATAATATATTAAATAATGATGAATCCAAAATAGGCTACATAATATACGACTCATTAGAAAAATTAAATCTTATTGAAACTTCATACAAACTCGAATCAAAGCAAACTATTTAGAATATAGGTATCAAAAAGGTATCACGCCCCCTATCAAAAGCCGGAAAGTCCGCTGTTTATGCGGCTTCCCGGCTTTCTGTTTACTACTCGAACTCGGCGTGTTCTTTGTTGTTCTTAACTGTATTTGTTTAAATTCTACACAAATACACGCCCTTTTTTACATCAATTACATCATTTATAATGGCTTGCTGATTTTCTGTTGCCAAAATGTTGCCACGCATTTATTATAGCAAATCCCCACAGATTAGCAAGCCATTTTTCAAATGTTACGCAGTAAAAACCTATTTTTGAGGGTAAAGGTATAAAATATCATTCTGCATTTATTTACGTCCTAAAGACCTTGCAAAATAAGGTTTTCAAAATGGCTAAAGCATAACAAATCGTTCGCCCACTCCTATTTTCTCCTTAACCGCCTTTATTACATGGTGCTAGCACCACGTTATGACGTCAATTAAGCTGAGTAGAGAGTGGCGGAACACCCCTATAAATCAGGGATTTCCCCCACTCTTTTGCTGTATAATGAGTAAAATTAGTCAATTTATATAAAGTCATTTTACTTGCACATATCAACGACTGCGGATTTTGCGATTTACTGCGAGGTTCTGCGATTTTTGCGAATCACTGCTCACCTCTGCGGATTACTGTAGATTACCCACCTTCGCGCTTGTTCCGTTATTGATGGAGGCTCTACCATATAATGACTCCTTCAGCCTATTTTGGCATATCTATCTTATTCTGGAAAGTTTGGCACCGACACGCGGAAAAGACCCGCAATTCTGCGAGTCTTTCTTAAAATAAGGTACTTAAAGAGCTATTCTCTGTTACGGACGCCAGTATTCAAAGACGATACTCCTGCTGTCGAAGCCAATCCTGTTAAGAATACGGTCTCTCAAAAGCTTAAGTAACGCCTCCGTGCTGAAGTTCGTCTCGATATAAAGGCTGTCATCAATTTTCAGGGGAGATAACATTCCCTGCGGAGAATCCGCTATGACTTTCCGGCTGCGCCCCATTGTTTCGTTACGGGCGGAAAGGAGCGCTTCGTGATAATGTTCCTGCCGATTACAGATGTCAAGGACGGCGGCAAAAGCCCGTTTCCAAGAAGACACAGGGATTGTGCTATCACCGTATTTGACGAGCGTGGGCTTTGTCCCCCTCAGGGTATTGATGTCCCCATGAAGCCCAATGTTCATAGTGCCCTCTGAAGCCACCATCTGTCTGGGATTTTCTCTCAAATTAGGGGGATTTCTGCGCAGTGCGCCCCCAGCACGGATAATCCCATCAATTTGGTGGTTGATTTCCCTGATTAGGGAGGAACGCAGAGAGTTGAGCTGCCGGAGGATATCCTCAGACAGGCCGGAAGTTCCCGGAATATCGGGCGCATTACTATCCTCCACCGGTGGTTCAATAACAGGTTTAGTCTGCTCCATATCCCTTGCAGTTTCCTCTGCCCCAATGTTTTCCCCGGCTCCAGTATTTTCTTCCTCTGCCTCAATGTTTGGGATTGCAGTTTCCTCATCTTCAGCATTGTCTGTGATAGGCTCTGCCTCTTTAGGGTGATACCCGCCATCCGCCAAGGCCTCATAAAGGGCATGGACAGCAGTAAAATCCATATCGTCCGGGATTTCCAGGTTCCCCTCACGTGTTACCGTATAGCCTCCAATCTGGTAAGCATAGGTTGGCATTCGCATGTAAACGGCTGCCTCCCCGGCAAATCTGCTGATTAGATCCACCAATGGCTTGCGGTTACTGACATTTAGAGTAAGTTTCATGTGTATTTCCCTCCTTTGAGTTTTTGTTTTACATAGTTTCCGGGAGGTGGCATCAAGATGTAACGTATGCCCCTCCCGGATAAATTAGTTGATAAAAACTTTCTGCATTTCTGCAATGAGCCGCATCTCCTGGTAGCGGCCATTGATTTCCTCCCGTTCTGCCGGTGTCAGCCTTGCGCCGCTTCCCAGGAGCCAGCGCACCGTGTCCCACTGCCGGTTGCGGAACGCGCCCATGATGGGGGAGTGTTCCTCCCCAAATTTCTCATAGGCCACGTCTAAACGCTGTCCGTTTTGGTAAAGTTCCCTGAGTGCTTCCGTATCTCCGGCACAGGCCAGTTCAAAAAGTTTTTTCGCTGTCATTCGTCATCCCTCCATTCTTTGCTTTCGCTGGCGCTGATTTCCGTCCCATCCTTATAGCGCACCGCCATATGGCCGTCTGCCCGTACAGTAATTTGATCCACTAAAGCGGCAAATGCGCTCTCGCTGAACGTCCTGACGTTCTCTGGCTGTGCCTTCAGGGAGTTTAAGTAGCGCCGGATTTCTCCAGCCCTTGCGGGTTTCGCGGTTTCCACCCGTTTTTCCAGCTCGGCAATATAGCCTTCCCTGAACCGTAAGAGCTGGTTGAACGTGGCCAGGAACGCTGACTTTAAGTCCCCTTCCCTTACGACCGGTGTCTGGCAGTTTGGCTCCGTATCGTATTTGTGCGTGCATCGCCAGACATAGACCCGCTCCCTGGAATCGGAATACCAGAGTTTCTGCCCGTAGAAATGCCCGCAGTCGCCGCATATCACTTTATGGTCAAAAACAGATTTTGCCCGTCGCCCACGACTACAGCCGCCACGCTTTGCCAGCTCCGTCTGCACCAGATCAAAAGTCTCTTCGTCAATGATGGCAGGGTGGGAGTTTTCCACATAATACTGTGGCAGGACATTCATGTTCTTGACTACCTTCTTGTTCAGAAAATCTACAGTATAGACCTTTTGGAGCAGGGCATCGCCCTTGTACTTTTCATTTCTGAGGATGCTCATGATGGTCGATACGTTCCAGTTGCAGTTTTTGCCGGATGGCGTCAGGACTTCCCCGGAAGTTAAAATCCGTGCAATCTCACGGACACTCTTACCGTCGAGATAGAGGTTATAGATCCGGCGGACAACTTCCGCCTCTCTCTCCACGATCTGCGGTTTCCCGTCTTCCCCTTTTTCATATCCGAGGAAATGCCCGTAGGACATGCTTACCTTGCCGCGCTCCATATTCTTGCGCTTCGCCCATGTGACATTCTCACTTATGGAACGGGATTCCTCCTGCGCAATGGAACTCATGATCGTAATAAGGAGCTCCCCTTTACTGTCCAGCGTGTAGATATTTTCTTTCTCAAAATATACCTCCACGCCCTTTTCTTTTAGTTGGCGGATAGTCACAAGGGAATCCACCGTATTCCTGGCAAAACGGGAGATGGATTTCGTGAGAATTAAATCTATTTTTCCATTCAGCGCATCCTCCACCATCTGCCGGAAGCCGTCACGCTTTTTGGTGTTCAGGCCGGAAATCCCTTCGTCCGAATACAGCCCGACAAATTCCCACTCCGGTTTGGACTGGATATAGCGGGTGTAATAATTGATCTGGTTTTCATAGCTGTTAAGCTGCTCATCCTCGTCCGTGGAGACACGGGCATAAGCCGCCACTTTGCGTTTGGCAGGGGTAATAGTATTATCCCCTGTGCTTTGTTGGCTGACAGTAGGCTGGATCACACGTATAATTTTTTCAGGCATTGTTGTTTTCCTCCCTTCTTATGCGGTTTCGTTCAAGAGCCAGTTCTCGTGCTTTCTGCCGCATTTCTTCCGTCCAACATTCCCGGCGGGAATGGTGTTTCCAGAATACATCCTGCTCTGAGCCGTCCCGGAACACATAGACCAGATGGTTGGCCTCTGGCACACGAATTACTGAGAGCATCTCCGGCACAGCAGTTTCTAAATCATCACGACCCAGTATTTTAATTGTTTCCGCAATCAGGATGTCTTCTGGTATCTGTCTGCTGTGGCAGAACTCTTTGCCATAAGTATCGAAAGTCCGGCATAGCCACACGGACTGCTTATATGAAGTTCCTGACCTGACAGTTCTGCGGCGGTAATGCATGCCGCACTCCCCGCATTCAATTACTCCGGAAAAAGGGTAGCGCTTTGACCCCTGCCGGCCATCTGCTTTCATTTTTTCCCGGCGTTTTTGCCTTTCTGCCTGCGCGGCATCGAACATCGCTTTGGGGATGATGGCCTCATGACTGTTTTCCACCAGATACCGTGTCCTTTCCCCATGATTTCTTACCGGTTTTTTGCTGATGTAATTCTCGATATAGGTTTTCTGTAACAGCATATTCCCGCTGTATTTCTCGTTTGTCAGGATATACCGGATGCTGGTGCGGTTCCATGGTCTTTGGCTGCGCATCGGCGTTACGCCCATGCGGATGAGCTTCTTGGCAATGGCATTTTCCCCCATGCCGGAGAGGTAATCCTTAAATATCTGCCGCACAATTTCTGCCTCTTCCGGTACAACTGTCAACACCCCGTCTTTCAGGCGGTAGCCAATCATTTTCCCAATTGTGGTGCGCCCCTCCTCGAAAGCCTTTTTAATGCGCCATTTTTGGTTTTCGCTGGCAGAATAGCTTTCCGCCTGCGCATAAGCGGCGAGCAGTGTAATGAGAAATTCCCCGGTCTCCGAAAGAGAGTGGATGTTGTCTTTCTCAAAATAGACATCGACTCCAAGGGATTTCAGCTCGCGCAGCGTACTTAAAAGCACCACAGTGTTGCGGGCAAAGCGCGTGAATGCTTTAGTGAGGATCATATCAATCTTCCCATCCCGGCAATCCGCCAGCATCTGCTGGAATGCAGGTCGCATCTCCTTCGTACCAGAAATACCCCGGTCTTCATAGATACCTGCAAATTCCCAGTCAGGGGCTGCCTTGATCTGCGCCGTGTAAACTTCCGCCTGATTTTCCAGAGAATTTAACGCCATTTCTTTCTGCGTGGAGACACGGACATAGGCTGCCACCCGTTTCTTCCTGTGTTCCGGGATGGCTGTCCGGCTGTCTAATTTTTCAATCCTCATAGTGCATCATCTCCTTTTTATGCTGGAAAGAGGGAGCAGAAACGCCCCCTCAGCCTGTAAGTTACAATTTTCTGATTTTATCCTCCCCATATACCACGCCGAGGCCGGAACCGTTTTCCCAGCTGACGAACACAGTGCCTGTGTCATCTACAGATTTTACGGTACCTTTTAAGCCCGGCGGCATGCTGCGGTAGGGGTCATTCATGAAAACCAGTTCTACCTTTGTGCCTGCGGGATACTGTTCCCGTATCCTCTCTACAATTTTCCGGCTTGGAAATTTCATTGGTGGCATGATATCCGCTCCTTTCTTTTTGCGTCACTCTATTAGTCACTCAATCCGGCATTTCCATCAAGTCTTGATATTATGCCGGATTATGGAGTGGCGTCAGCCCCCATTTCCGTTTCGCCGGTCAGGATGAAATGCGCGTATTCCTTATGGCTGCCTCTGTCGGTAAGATAACCCACCAACTCATACCAACCTTCGCGGCTTGCAATCCGCATCACCATCCCTAAGTCGAACATATTGGTTTCCCTGGTGTCACGCACTTTCAGGATCTGTTCTTTGACGGTCTGTTTCATCTCAGTTTAGCCTCCTTATCCGAATCCTCCACAGCCTTCAGCAGAATCCCCCGGTCAAAACCCGCATCGAGGTAGCCCCGGTGGATCGTCTCAAGATAGACGCTGCCCGGTGCGCAGTAACGTCTGTCGTCCGTGTTCATGATGTAAACCATCGCATAAACCCGGCGGCCGTTTACCGTGACCCGCAGCCTTTCCTTGCTGTAGAGGCATGGCCAGCCTTCATAGTAGTTAAGCGCCTGTTCGTCGCGTGGCTGAATGCGCCAAACCAGTATCGGGACTTTCCCGCCCTTGTGGCGTTCAATCGTTGCTACCGAGTAGAACATCAGCCGCCAGTTCTTCAGTGTCGCTGCCCCGACGACCTGTGCCGTGGGACAGCGGTGCGCCATCTGCTCCAGGTTGAGGTTGGAGCCGTAGGCAATGTACAGTTTCCCTTCCTTATCTTTCATGTGCGTTCCCTCCGTTTCTGATATGGCTCCTGACATTCTCCCGGCGGCCGTAACGCCAGGCGGCGTTTCCGTCCAGGTGTTTGTAAAGGTGCTCCCTGCAGCTCTTAAATTCCTCGCCGATAAAGCCGATGCGGTTTAAGTAGGTACGCATGGCAAACTTCTCGTTCTCTGCCTGGACTTTGTGATATTGTGCAGATTTCTGCGTGATGGCCTGGTGGTTCATCGCAAGCGCGAACACGATGTAGGCTCGAATTTTCCCGGCATGTAGCGTTCCATTGAATCCCCTGAGTTCCACTGTGTGGTTGCCGTGGAAGAAACTGTGCAGATTCAAGAAATGGTAGCGGCTGTTGTGGTAATGATCGCTACGGTTCCCGGCATAACCTTCATACCAGATGCTTTCAATCTGTGAAAAGGTTTTGGGGTGGGTTCCATTCAGTCTGCTAACTAGAAAGTCATCCATTTTCTTGCAGTATTTCATCCGTTCCGGCGGAATCTGAAGCGCCTTGTAGAACAAATCATTGCGTGATGCAATCAGGTTCACAAAGTTACGGATGCTTTTTGGCGTGTGTTCGGCACCGTCCAGATGGATATGGATACCGCAGGTATTGTTCGTGAATCCCCCGGCTTTCCTCAGCCTCCTGACCAGTGACTGGATGTCGCTGATATCCTCGTAGTAGCTGAGGATCGGGCTAACCATCTCCACACTATACTCGTTATCGGACACAGGAATAATCCTTTCATTCTGCCTGCTCTGGAGGTTGATGCTACCATCGCTCATGAATTTCCAGATTCTCCCGTCCGAGGCGGTCACCTTGATGGTGCCGTAATAGCCATAGGCTTCACCCATCCTCCCGTGAAGATATTCCGCAGCAACCTCAGCTGCTCTCTTCCGGGTGATGCCGGTAAACTCCACCTCGATGCCAAATTTGTGTGTAAACAACTGTATTTCACCTCCTTTTTGATTGGCGGCCACGGGAAGCTCTGCGGTACACCGCAGAAAGATATTCCCGGTGTACCGCCTCAGTTGTTTAGTGATTAAAGTTACATTTTATTGATTACATTTTCCTCCTTTCCCGGCGGCACACTGCCGCCGAGGTAGTCCTGTGATAATTTTTGTAAAATCCGGTGATACTCACTGAGCGTAATTAGCCCCTGCCCCAGCAGATCGTCCGTCATGTAACAGAGGGCATGGTATCGGAAGCGGCGCTCAAAATCTGTCATCACCGCATCTCCTTATATTGGCCTGCCCGCGCAACTTTCTGGCTGTTGGCAAAACATTTCCGGCTGCAGAACCTTTTATGCGGGTTGCCGAAGGCGGTAAACTCACGCCCGCATTGCTCGCATACCCGGCTGTAGGGGGTGTGGCGCTTCTGCTCATTGCACCAGGCATTCCGGCAGTGGTCTGAGCAGAAACGCCGCTTGCCGCCCAAGGTGGACTTCGTAAAATCCTTACCGCAATATTTACATCTGGCCGCGCCGGGTATTTTTGTTCCCATAACCATTCGGGGCGTGGTTTCGTCCGGTTTTGGTTCTTTGCTCATGCAATGGTTAAATACATAACGTATGGAGCTCTCGCCCCGGCCAAGTTCCCGTCCAATCTGGGCGAAACTCTTCCCCATAGCCCGCTGTGCTACGATATATTGTTTTTCCTGTTCAGACGTCATGCGGCCTCCTTTCTGTGGCTGGTTAAATTATTGTTGTTATGCTGATTCCGGAGCTCCGGCACAGCTAAGCGGACAGAGCTCGGTACTCTGGCGGTAGCAGTATTTATTCTGTGCCGGCTTTTTCTCCCCCTGTTTCTTTTGTCAGTGAAAGCAGACGCTTGAGCAGGTGTGATGATTTCCAGATTGCACCAAAATCTTTATTTTTTGTGGCTTCATGCTGGATTTCCTGCAGGAATGCGCCTGCATCCTTCCAGTCCAGCGCGGCCTCCACAGATGCCTGCAGCACGGTGCCGCCCCTGGCGTCCATGGCAAGGGATCCAACGCTGTCAAGATCACAGTACCTGTCATCCGTGTAACAGCCGTTCAGGAATGAGATGATATCCTCATTAAGCAATGAGATATTTCCAAGGAGGACTAATGCCTCGCTGGTAGATTTTTTACTCATAAATGTTCCTTTCACTAAAGTTGATTAATAGTTGATATCAAACCGCATCAGGCTAAGCCCTGTCCCCGCTTTTGTCCCGCTTCGCCCCTTAGCTGTGCCGGAACCTCGGAGAATCATTGGACGATACTGCATGGTATCGTTTAACATAGCATTTCTTTATCACCACCATATCTGATGAGATGTTTTAATTCTTCTCCGGTGACGACGGCGAACAATCTCGGCTGTTTGTCAAAGGCGGTACGAATTGCGGCGGCAAGTCGGGTTTTCCGCGCCTCATCCGGCACCACCCAGACAGTGAGCGGGAATACCCCCGATTCTTTCTGTTCCAATCCGCTGCGGTAGTACCGGTGGTAACGCTGACATTTTTCCACCACCTTTACCGGGGATTCCGTGTCGAGGTCAACCTCGAAAAACCAGCGGTCTTCATATTCCCGGGAGACAGTGACCGCATAAAGGTCAGGCTTTAAGGTCACGTGTGCTCCTTGTTCGCTGTAAGAGCGCCAGCACTCTGGTTCTGGCTGCAGATTGGTAAGCGTTATTCCCTCATCCCGGCAGAATTCTGTCAGCTGGATGGACAATTCCGCAACCGCAAGCGTATGAGCCAGGAAGTAAGGTGAAGGCTCGAAGAACCGCCTGATCGGCGCTGGCTTATAGTCATGCAGACGCAGCAGCCGTTCCCCAGCATGAGAGAGATACCAGATGAGGGAGGCTGAGCCGGCTCTCACCCCGCCAATCCGCCGGGACATGGTGCAGATAAGACCCTGCTCCCGAAGTTTCTTAAGGCAGCGGCTGGCGGCCCGGAGAGCGGCGGAAGGCGAAATGGCATTCGTAAAAACCAAACGCTGCACCTGTCCGGTAAGCAGATACCGGTGCCGCTGGATGGCTAGGAGTACCTCCCGGTCACGGCCGCCCAAGCACAAATCTGTTTCCAGAAGCTGGCGGTGCGATAACCGTCGGGCCTCCGGAGCAGAGCCGCCGGGAGGAGTTGTGTCCGTAACGGGATTACGATAGGAATCGCAGACCGGAAATCTAGAGAAATCGGGAATGCCGGGCGTTTCTGCCTGTGCTTTTTTATCACGGCTGGTCGGGCGGTTAGTCATAAGCGTTTCCTCCTTCCAATGGCGGCATCCCCCCATTCATTATCAGGAATACAGTCATCCTCGAACATTTTTAAGTAATCTGCCTCCACCTGTTCTGCCGGCGTGCCGTAAGTTTTCTGACTGTGGGCTTTCAGGTCAGCGGCATCCCGGAGGACTGGCGGTGGCGGCAGCGTCCTCCCCTGCACCCAGCCGGTATTCTTCCCGCCGGATTGGAACGAGGCATAAACCTGGTATCGAGGCAGAGCCATAAAATCCTCGGCGGCAAGTTCCGGAGCCATACCAGCTGCCGCTTTGGCGTCAGTGGAATTAAGGCCGAACATAATTTTGCTCCTGGTGTTGGCGTTGATGCCGGAGCGGATGTTTGACGGAAGTTGGTCGAAGTACTGGTGGGCCAGCGTCAGGCCAAGCCCCAGTCCACGCGCCTGCGCTAAAGCGTCAGATAAATCCGTGGGCAGGCTTAAATAGTCCTGCAGTTCATCGATATACATTTCTACTGGGAACCTCCGCTCTGGCGGGAGCCCCGCGCGGGACAGTGCCAGCGTCCAGGTCAGGCCGACGATCAGACTGCCAAGAAGACGCGCTGATTCACTTCCAATTAAGCCTTTGTTGAGCGGCACTAATACAATCTTTCTCTTATAAAATAAGTCCGTGAGGTCAAACTTCGGCTCTGCCTGCCCCAAAACATTCCTAAGGCCGGGGCGGAGCAATAGCTGCCGGAGTTTATTAAGCACTGGTTCAATCCACTGGTGGCGTTCATGGTCTTTAAGGGCGTCAAACTGCTGCCAAAACGGCTTCAGGGCAATTTTGTCCTTTACGCTTCCAGTGATTCTCTGGCGGAAAGCATCATCCGTCAGCAGTACCGGGAGCCATAAGAGCGAAGCTCCTTCCACCTCCACCAAGGTCAGCAGTGCGGCACTCAATACATCCTGTATCCTGACACCCCAGCTGTCGCTCCAGATTTCTTTGAGGACACCGAGGATGGCATCCGCAATCAACGACGGGGTTTCATAATTCTTAAATGCCAGCGGGTTGAATCCCACCGGGCAGGGGTCTGAAGGGTCAATAACCACCACGTCATCTGTCCGTTGCTTTGGAATCCGAGAAAGGATATCGTTCACCAGATCCGCTTTGGGGTCGATTACAAGTACACTGCGCCCGGCCCTGATATCCGCTAAGATTAAATGCAGCATAACGGTTGATTTTCCGCTGCCGGTTGGCCCGATCAAGTGGGTATGCTCAAGACTATCCCTGACAGGGATACTGAGTTTCTTCGGGTTTACCATATCCATGCTGACGGCAAAACTACGGTCATTCTGAATGTTGGTCGGGTTCCTATACCATGATGGCGGCAGGGTGAGCCTTGGATGGATTCCCGGTGTGCCGGGCAGTTCCTCTTCCCCAGCTGGAAGCAGGAGAAAGTTAGCCAGTTCTTTTACTGATAATTGCAAGGGGAAATGCCAGGGTACATGGGCAATGTTCAGGCGCTCCGAAGAAATCTCCTCATCATGGATGCGGACACCGGCAGACTCCAATGTTCTCAGGGCGGATAATACGCTCCGTATCCGCCGGGCAGCCTCGTTCCCGGAAGCACCGATGCGAATGACCGCCTGGAAAGCATGCTGCTCGGATTTTTCCCGGACATTTTTTCGGCTTTCTGTTGTGGCCTTGCTGACATCGCCCAGAATGATCTGCAGCCAAGTGGCATGTGGGTCAGGCAGGTCTGCTGGGACTGATGATGGGGCATAAGCCCGCCCGAACACAATCTGCAAAACAATTTCCGCACCAGTTTTATCTTCACTTAAAGCGGCAAGCCCGGCACGGATGACTGCTTCCGTAATATCCGTTTTGAGGGACAGTGATGGATGTGTAATCTTAAGCTGGCGGGCTATGGTAGTCGGATATCGTGTCTCCATAGAAATATCATGGAACTGGATATCTCCATGGGCGCGGAGGGTTTCTTCAATGCTGCTCATATATTTCTGTTCTGCTCCCAGCAGATGGGTAATCTGTCCGTTCCGGCCGCGGCTCTCCCAGATGACGGCACCCCTCGGTGAGAGGGCGGCAAGGTGGGAGAAAGCCTCCCACACCGCTGTAAGGTCAAATGGCCGATGCCAGACCAACTCTTTCCAGGTTAAATTTTCTATTTTGTGCTTTCTCATAGCCCACTCCTTTCTTTCCCTACCATTGTCCCGTATCCCGCCAGTGTCTGTATACACGCCATCCAATCGTGCCGATCAGGGCAAGAATCGCAATGACAGCCAGTACCGGCCAGACTTCTATCAGACAGCGCACGGCAGTTCTGATGAGCCAGGCGCTGAAGGCGAAGAGAAAGGCGCATTCCAGGAGCCGGGTTAAAAATCCTCTTGGCTCCAACCATCACACCTCCTCCCCGAGGGCTTTGGCGCTGTATTTGGGAACGGGGTAGCCGGGGATAATAATGTCCGCGCCATCCGGTACTTCATTTCCCCATGCATCCCAGCCAACCTGGCGTCTCCTTGCGAATAATTCCAAATATGGGCCGTCAGACAAACGCTCAATAATAGCAAACTGCTCCTCCGGCTTATGGCTGTGATCCTGTTGTGGCGCAAAGACCCAGTTGGGTTGGGCATGGAATTTGACCGGGGCATTACCCCGCGTAGCAAACAGACAAGTCTCGCTGGCATTTCTGATGAAGTTACCCAGCCCCAGACGCGGCTTAATCCAATAGATAGGACTGCGGAAAGTAAATCCCCATGCCTTAATAACATCTAGTCCTTCCTGCAGCAGACCGTTGGGAATCCAGAGATAAAGGTGTGCGTTTTCCTCACACAGGTCGGCGACTGGTATTGCTTTAATGCTGTCCAATGTCATAAGTTCATAATGATTGGCGGCTCCCCGTCTGCCCCGCTGGTTGATGTCCCATGGCGGATCGGCAAGGATAGTGCGGTATTTGGGGGTTGCAGCTGCTTTTTCCATAAAATCTCCTTTCTTTTGCCTGGTGTGGCTTTTGTCAGAAATTTACCGTAAAACCGCACCAGATGAAAACTTGAGCATTAACATTTTTCTTAGCGGTAGGACATGGTATAACAGATGTAAAACTGTCAATTAGATGTCATAAAAACCGCCGTTGTAATAAGTACGCGAATGTGTTGACAATGGCTCAATAATCCCCAGTTTCTTCATTCCCGCCAGCATCTTCGTCCTCCCAGAACCCGCCCTCACGGCAGGCTTCACGGAGCATGGTACGGTAAGCATCCAGACTGTCCGCCCGCATGATGAATTGGCTCTCTAATGCATGGCTGAGCTGCTGGTTCTGTTGCTTGGTCTCGTGGTAATCGCTGTAGCAGACCAGCAGAAACACAGTCAGCAATACTAGGCAGAGGCTGAGGATGAGCAGGATGATGATCTCGGTCATGCTACCACCTCCTAATCTGTTCGATGGACTTCTCTGCATATGCAGAGAGTACGGCCTGATAGTACTGCTTCCCGTGTGGGGCGATGCTGCTTAAGCGTCCGGCCATTACGGCAAGCGCTCCGGTGTGTTCCATAGCTGTCTGTGCCAGCAGGGCGCGGCAGTGGTCATTCCCGGCCTGCAGCATAGCCTCCTGCAGCATCATGCTCCCAGAGCGGGTCGTAAGCAGCATCCCGAGGCTGCGCCGGGCGGGTGACGGTTCAATAATATCGCCCGGCAGAATGGTGGTGGTTTCTTCATTGAAACTGTTGTTTCTCATGGATTTTCCCTCCTTGTGGATTAGTAAGGTTTTTGTCCCTTCTAATTACTGGTCATCGGAGGATGGGGAAAATTAACAGATGGACAGAAAAAATTTATGAAAAGTTTTGAGAGTGGATAGAAACAGGACAGAAATAGGATGTTTTAGGGTACAAAAAAGACGCCCCGGAGAGCGTCTTTCGTTTGAGGCCTTTGTAAGATTATTTTTTATCTTTTCCCCCCATAGGCCGTACAGAAGAGTGTTCGAGGCGGCGTTTTTTAGCCAGTAATATACCAATGAATACTAAACAGATAAATATGAGTATAGTCAATCCAAGGATTATAAGTTTGAATACCTTATCATTATAAACTATAACCGTTGCATAATCTTGAATGACGGTGCTGCCAACCCCTGCCTGTCCCCAGTTATACAGAATATTTGAACCACGAGCCAGATTGTCGTCAACAACTTCGGCAGTAATACGGATAAAGGCATTGGAACCGATGGTATAATCACCAATCCTGACACCGGTAGTTACTACTGTACCTTCATCAAAGGTCAAACCATCTGGATAAAGCACATTGTAAAGCTTAGCAGTACCTTCAATATAATGAAGGTTTGCTGGCAAAACATCTTTAATGGCTACGCCTTCCTGCATATAATCACTGATATTTTCGTATTGGATTTGGAATTCCACCTTATCGCCAACTTTGGCTTCTATGGAATCCTGCCAGGTATTGTCTTTGCTGTCTGCCAGACGGACTTTGGTTTCTACGGAAAATTCATAATCATAGACAACCTTTACCTTAATCGTTACATAATTAGCGTACTGGTAACATCCCGGTACTCTGCCATCAAGCGCATCATAACCAATAAGGACACCACCATCAGACAGCCCCTCGACTGCAGATCTAGCGTTAACAATATTGTCACTGAGTTGAATGCCTCCGCCTTTACCTATCCCGCCATTCTCCAGCAATGCCGACCCATACTGGTATTCCAAATGGAATGGTACATCGCTTGTAAAATCTACATAATCGATATACTCCGATGGAGAAGCATTGGATGATGAGATATAACCGTTTACCCTAATTTCCTTATCTGAGACTGATGGGATATTAAACCAGACCCTTGTGTCTTCAGCGACTGAGTCCATACCATAAAGACTATTATTATGGACATAAAGCCTGACTAAATATGTCTTTCCATCTTCGACCGCAATCTCACTCCCATTCCATACATTGTCAACGCCTGCATTGATCCCGGTATCCTCACGGGCACCAACAAAAACTAACTCATTTCTGATCGTACCTTTTCCGATTTCGCTGCCATTGACCCTTTCATGCCATTCATAATCCGAATCAGCAATAACTATGGAGTTAAAGGTAATTTTATCGCCAAGAGCGCCCTCGCTTATTTCCTGAAGCGAATATGTCTGACGTCCTCCGTCGCTGTCTCCCCAAGCCAAGGCTGCCACAGGTTTGGTTCCTATGTATAGAAAACATACTATTATCCCTGCTATGAATAACATAAGTATAGGCTTTTTCATGATTAAAACCACCCCTTTCCAGATTATTCCGCATTTCCGCCGCCTACAAGCCCTTCCGCATCATCCGATATTATAGGACTTACTACCTGAACACAGATTATCTCCTTATGCTTTTTGGCAATAATCGTAATGTAGACATCGATGCGTTCCCCTGCAGGTATGTCATCTGATGCGGTGAGATACCCGTCTTTTTCCCATACAATGTTTTCATCTGAGCTTTGAACCTCTAAAGTACTTATAGCTGCATCTGGCGGTGAAGGGTCTTTAATGGGAAGTTTTTTCGAATACCC
Organism: uncultured Acetatifactor sp.; assembly: GCA_910578815.1. GTDB lineage: Bacteria > Bacillota > Clostridia > Lachnospirales > Lachnospiraceae > Acetatifactor. The sequence goes on along the minus strand of CAJTSE010000030.1, from coordinate 7,790 downwards.
AGGTGCGAGCGGGATGATCTTATCTTCTTCGTCAATGCTAAAAGTGTCCATCTCCACTAACAGAGCATCATCTATAGGAATATCATCGATAGATGATATGGTTTCAGCAGGAGGAACATCTGATGTTATATATGAATTCCTCATATTTGCACTATTTGCCTGCCAGAAACGTATTATTGAAAATAATATTATCGCTCCAGTCAAAACCTTCAATATTTTAACCATGTTATGCAAAATAGTTTTTATTCTTGAAAGTTCTTTGGCTATCTGTTCGCCCCAATCTTTTTCTTGCCTTTTTTCGAATCCTTTTGACTTTGGCAACATATCGTCTTCATCATCGTTGACTTCTGCTTTTATCTTTTTCTCTTTGGTATATTCTGGTTCTGGCAAGATGGGGGTTTCCGCAACAGGATCATAGTAGCCGCTCAGGTCTTTGATATATTCTTCGAGCTTTCCACTCTCCATTTTTTCTTTTAAAAAATTAGCCAATTTCTCAATGTAATACTCTTCAGCCTTTAAAAGCGATTGCATATAGTAATCTTGCTGGTCGGGAGTGGCTTCATTATAGAAACCCTTATATTTCTTTACAAATTCCCGTGTATAATTACTATACTGTAAGTAATTCAACCGGCGGGTGCCTATATCTATATCTCGTTCATAACCTGACAGCAAGCCAAGAGCCATCATGGTAAATTCTGCGCGGATTCCGCGCAATTGGGTTTTAGCTGCTTTTATCAATATGGCATCAAACTGGGCAGGAGAAATTAGGGTAGAACTTTTGTAGCCAAGAATTTCCAAAACTTTCAGATAATCTTCATTTGAAGAATTTACATTCCCCAGATGACTTATTTCTGAAGTCAAATCCTTAAGGTTGATGTGCTTATTTTTCTCTATCTCAGGCATTGCCTCACCCCCTGCCTATTTAAGAATATATTCAGTTTACCATATTTTCCTGTTGCAGAAAAGAAAAAGCCACAGGGATCCTATGGCTTTTGAGAAAATGTGTCTGCATTTAGATTATTTTCGGTACTCAATCACAGTGGCATAAAAATAGCTTTTGTCAGGATGCTCTGGTATCCCAGGATAGCCTTTGAAATATATTTCCTGACGCCCCCACGGCCAATACTCTGTCAGCTCAATTAAGTTAACATCCTGCTTTCCCTCCATATACAAATGATATTTCTCCGTACTTCCATCCGGGCGGTCAACCTCTATAAGGATTTTGATGCTTTCGTCCTTTTTCGGGAATAGATACAGATAACCACCGATTCCTTCCATGCCCTCTTTGTAAACCAAAGCAATCTGAGCGCATACATTATCAATTGACACCCCCACCGGTTTCCAGTCTTCTGACTGCCCATATAAAACCCTAACAAAGAACTCTTCTTCGGTCTCATGGGCGTTTACAAGACTGTGCGATTCTCCCCCGATAGGGTGAAATTCGATAAAGGATTTTAGGTCACCTGTATATCTATCATCATTCTCCTCAAATGGGCCATCTACATATGGGATGCTCCGGATTCTGATTGGTGGCTGGTCATTGCCGCAACACACCAGTTCATCAAAGTGCTCTGCATAATCCACGTTTGCAATCAGATATTCCTCATCCCTGTCAAATTCCATTCTATAACCCATTTTCCTCATATAATTACCCTCCTTTTTGATTGTGCTGTCGCCCGTTCTTCCGAAAAGCACAAGCGAATGGCGCAATCATCCTGGAAAGTAATGTCAGACACAAATGGTAATGTTCATAAACTTTGGTTAGTTTATGCTAACCATTGTAGCACACATGTTCGTTTTTGTCAAGCATAATAGAGATATCGGAAAATTTGTCAATAAAAAACCCGGGATTTTCTTCTCAAAAATTCTCAACAAATCTCTTTCTTTCTCTAATAATCTCAAAATCCCAGTTTTTTAGGCAGCTGTGCTTTAAAGTTTGATTAAGCACAGGGCAGACCTGCCTAGAGCAAATAAACCAAATGGAGGTACAGATTATGAAACAAACACCCAAAAACCAAACAAGAGACATCTGTGACATTATCGGCAGAGTGGCAGCAAAATATTTTCAAGAAAAGGGGGTGATAGAGATTAAGCGCGGAAAATACATTGTGCAAATCATCATCCCGCCGGAGACACCGATAGAGGTGCTTTCCAGTGAAGAACCCTCTGCCAAGTAGGCAGCAGGAATAGCAAAAACTTAATACTTCCGCGAGACCGCGGTTCTGAGATTATCAGGGCTTTGAGACGGCAGTACGGGCATCGAACAAAGACATTCGGTGTTTCCGCGCTGCCGTTTTGGCGTCTTCAGGGATATTCAGCCAGAACGGCTCCAGCGGGACACCGCCACAAAGAAAGGGGCTTATTATGGCTGGATACAATTATGGATACCACAGGGACAAGATGGAAAAAGAATTTGCACAGATAGCAGCAACCTGCCGGGCAGAGGGCATAGCGGAAGATACGATTGGAATCATACACCGCATATTGCTGAATGAACTTAATAGCAATAGGAAATTCTATACGCACACGCAATCTTATGATGGGATGAAGCTTCAAAATGGCAGTGATGTAGACGTGGGCAACAACCCGCTTCTTAAGAATTATCTGGAACAGTTCAGTGCGCCGCAAGTAGAAATCTATGAATGGCACTATATGGCCTGGCTGGATGACATAGATACTCCGGAAATCGTTGAATGGCTCAGAACGCTTAGAGAGGGAGATATCTTGCTACTTACATTGCTGGTTGTAAATGATTTGAAACAAACAGAGGCGGCAAAGATACTGGAAAAGCACGATTCGGCTATTTCAAGGAAGATGAAACAACTTAGAGAAAGTCTGGCAAAAGTCCTGCCGGAATCTTTACATAAATATTATATAAGGTAGTATACCCTCAAAAATCCGGAGTCGGCTTTTCCGCTCGGGCACGACTCCGGATTTTTGCGCTGAAGGTAGGTCTTCGGCCATGAACTCTTATTTGGGAGTAATACCAGAGTATTGCGCCGCGCCAGCGTAATTGTTGAGACGTTTTGCATTGGCATCAGTTTTGGCTTGTTGAACCTCTGGGGCTGTACCTCTGGCAATAGCAATGCGGTGAAAAATCACCGTTTTGATATACTCATCACGTTGCCGAATAGCTTCTTGTTCAGTAATTTCACCGCTATGCCACTTCATGTCGATCTTACGTAGAGCAATCCAATCCTCCACAAAATAAAGATCTTTGTTGCTCTCATCAATTCCAGGCGGGAAGACTCCTGCATAAACATCATTGTGAAAGTCATTTTCACACGATGGGCACGTGGTGCCCATGACTCCAAAGTAGGAGTTATGAATTGAGCACCAATCTCGACTTGACTTTGTTGGCGTTGTGGGCTGTGGGGCTTTCATGTAGTGCTTCTTACTGCCCCGCACAGCAGAAACTGCAAACCAAATTGCAAGAAAAATGCCGGGTACAAAAATAAGTAATGCTTCCATACACATCACCTCCTTAGCGGCTTTGAGTTTTGACGACAGGTGGAACAATTAGACTTCCAGTACTGTACAGAACGAAGAAGAACCAATATCCAAGCTTCGTTACGCCTCTATATATTCTGCAATCATGAAATTGTTCCAAATACAGGGATACCATGGAAAAATCCAAGGTAATACATCGTCTCCATCTCATCCTTAAATCGTGTTCCACACTACTTTCATCTATCAGTACCATTCAACAAGCGATACATCTGTCCCTGATTTGATCAGTTCATCCTGCATGCTTTCTGGTATCCTGATTTTGGTTAAAGTTGGGTTTGAAGCGAACACATTATTTCCCAAATCTTCCACCCCTCTACCAATCGTCGCTTCCGTCAGGCCAGAACAGTTCGAAAATGCTTTTTCCCCGATTATTTTCACGCTGTCAGGGATTACAACAGAAGCCAGCGATGTACTATTAAATGCCAAACCTTCAATAATTTCCAATCCTTCCGGCAGGGTAATTGATGTAAGGTTTTCGCAGCCTTGAAACGCCTCGTATCCAATAAACCTCAGACTTTCTGGGAAGATAATAGATTTTAATTCCACGCAGTTTTCAAATGCCCAGCCGTCAATATAATTCAGCTTTCCTGGTAGACTGGTAAACGTTAAGCTTCTACAACTGAGGAACGCCTTTTCTCCAATAGATTTCAAGCTCGCAGGTAAAGTTTCCGATGTTAAAGTCAAATTATTACATCCGTAAAATGCCCAGCCCCCAATAGTTACTACACTATCTGGCAGGGTAATGGAGGTTAAACCCTTGCAACCGTAAAATGCACTTCCCCCGATGGACTTCAGCCCCTCTGGCAGAATAATTGATGTCAGGTTGTTACACTCTCTAAATGCATTTATTCCAATATACTCCACTCCTTCTGGTAAAGTAATAGTTCTTAAGCTTTTGCAATCACTGAAGGAAGACAAACCAATCCCTGTAATTCCTTCCTCCACTACCACGTTAATCGGCTTATACTCACCAAAGTCTCCTTTCTGCACAGTTCCAGTTCCTGAAAGATAAAGAGTATCGCCATCCACACGGAGATGTATGTCGCTCTCACTATTAGATACGCCTTGTAACTTATCTAAAGGGTTTTCTAGACATCCTGCAAAAGCACAATCTCCAAAAGATTCTAAACTCTCTGGTAAAATAACAGATTTCAGACTTTGGCATCCTGCAAAAGCATTGTTCCTGATAGATTTCAGTCCTTCTGGTAAAATAACAGTTTCAAGATTAAGGCACCCTGAAAAGACATCGTCCCCAATTCCTAAGATTCCCTCCTCCACCACGACTTTGGATGGGATGTAGCTGTAATCTTCAAAGTCTTCCTCGTGGATAGTTCCAGTACCTGAAATATAAGCTGTGATATATCCAAAGCCATTGTCCTCTATACGACAATGTATGTCATCAATAATTTCAGATTCTGATTCTTCTACAGTTCCTCCGCTCTCTTCATTCCCCATCTCATCCAATGGCGCCGAACCATTTTCCGGCAGACGGTCAAAGCTAGTGTCTTCATCTGTATATTCTGCGGCAGGTTCGCTTTCCTCTGATACAATCGTTTCTGCTGGTTCTGCATATACAACCGGTTTCTCGGCGGATGCGGCGGCATCAACGCCACTGCCGCATCCCATTAATGATAAGGCTAATAAGCTCACTAATAATATACATATGTGTTTTTTCATGTTTATCATTCTCTCCATGTCTTATTTACTAAATTGAAAACATCTTTAATTTTACTAATCTATAATGTCCTCTTCTGGTGGACGCCCCCAGTCATTGGGAGGCATCTCTTCTAGTTGCTCCTGATAGAATTCCATCATTGACGTGCTTTTTGTAGGCCCATAGTCAGTTTCTCCGTTGTCGGTCTGGTCTTCCCTTTCTTCATAAGTATTTACCCCTTCGGCAGTCATGCCATAAAATAGTGCTGCCTGCCCGCTCCATGGCAAATAATATTCATAAGCACCCTGTCCCAGCATAGTGATCTCCAGTGTATTGTCAGCTATGTATTCCGCAGTAAAATAATATTCTGATGCCATATGATCTTCTTCGACAGCCGATACCGGGTTGGCACTATCAGATGTTCCTCCATCAGGATAAAGGTAATAAATTCCCTTCTTCTTATAATATTTCCCATAAAAAGAACCATTAACAGTCTGCATGGTAAATGTCCCATTGTTATCGAAAGACACGGAGTCCACATAGAAGTAAACATTATAACTTTTAATATAGGTTCCGGACAGGTCGTGTCCTCTCAGCACGATAAAAACGAAGACCGCCGCAAATAATATTACAAAAATGCCGGCTACTCCCACCAGCCATTTATGCGAATTGCGTTTTGACGTTTTTTCTGTAAAAGAACCGTCATTCCCAACGTTTTCTAATGGCTTGCCGCAGTTGGGACAGAAAGCCGAATCAGCAAGCAACTGGCTGCCACATGATGTACAATGCATTTGTTTTCCTCCCTGATTGCTTTTTGTTGTTATTTATTGGCTTTAACTCCGCAAAACCGGCAGAATTTAGAGCCATTTTCCAATGGTTTCCCACAGGAGGTGCAGTACAATATCTGCGGTTTCGGCGGTTGTGTCTGTTCGGTAATCTTGACCGGCATATTTCCTGATTTATCGCAGCCGCACCCACAAGTTCCCACATAACCGGCATTTATTTTGCCACAGTGCTGGCACCTCCAGCCGCCTGGCACCTGGTCAACTTTCCCCTCATAGCCAAAGCCTTTAAATATGTAATCTTTCCCAACTACGGAACTGGTATCCTTAAAATAAGAGTCTGTGTCGTTGGTCGTTCTTGGCACATTCTGTTTGGTCAAGGCTACAATCAAAGCTAAAAAGCCAAAGAAAAATCCCCACCAAAACCAATTTTCCCGGTAGCCTTTATTTTCTATTACCTTATTTACTGCCACGCCCCATACAGTGCCATATACACAGTATACCAGCAAATAAATTATGGTTATTTTCCACATAGCCAATGCTCCTTTCTATTTTCCCTTCCGATGTTCATTGAATTTCTTCTGCGCCGTATCAACGGCCGCATCAACAGCGTGGCTCGTTGCTTTCTCAAAGGCTCTGATTAAAGCCCATCCTAAAGCACTGACAACCAGACCCACAATAACTCCCAAGACTATGCTGGCCTTGACGGCAACAAGCAACCCGACTAAAACTCCAATAATAATTGCATTAGGTGCGTATGTTCTTCTCATAGTATTTTCTCCATTTTTGTTTATATTTTGATGTTTTTTGCAACAGGCAGCAGAAAATATATTGCTTTTGGGCTACCTTTGATAATTCTCCATGTCTAAAGACAAATATTTAACATTTTTATTTTCCCCCTCATCACCAGAATTTTCCTATACCTGCAAACATCTTTTGATGTTTTTGTGTTTATACGTCAAACTGCCATATTGCAGCTTTCTATATAGCAATGGGTGCAGTAACCATAAAATAAACAAGATGTAACAGACTAGAAATACTGTTACATATTTTACCACTGAAAATGTATAATATCAAGGATTTCTGACATTCTTATAAAAATGAATTTGATACGGCGGGCGTTTTTTGACCATTATTTGGGGCATACGCGAGGTATGGATGTAACAAACTTTCTAAAATGTTAAAATCCCCTTGCTCAGGATACGCTCAATCAAAACGTATCACGGACAGGGGGTAAATTTATATTATGGCAGCAACAGAACCAATTAGGGACAAGAAACAGTTTAGGGCGTTGGCGGAGCATTTCCTCAAGAAAGGGCAGCTTCGCAATTACACGATGATTATCATGGGAGCATACACGGCACTCCGGATCAGCGATTTATTACAACTCAAATGGGAAGATGTGTATAATGAGAGAACACAGGAATTCCGCACCCATATAACGCTCACAGAAAGAAAAACTGGCAAGTCCAAGACCATCGCTCTGAACCAGCAGGTCATCGGTGCGCTCCGCCAGTGCTATCCACATCGAAGAGGCGAATACATTTTTGCCAACAACCGGAAAGACGCCAAGGCCATCAGCCGGGTGCAGGCCTGGCGGATTATCCGTTCAGCAGTAATAACGTTGGGGATTATGGGTAAGATATCCTGTCACTCCTTGAGGAAAACGTGGGGTTACCATGCATGGAATGGCGGGATATCCCCTGTCGTAATGTAACCGGTAGATAGTGCGTACCTCGACTATGGCGGCAAAATGTGTGACAATAGACTATATTTCTATCATGGTATGAAAAGTTAAGTCTCAACTTTTGATACCGCTATACGGAGGTAAGTCTATGAGTTCA
>CAJTSE010000029.1 GCA_910578815.1 uncultured Acetatifactor sp. | reverse complement strand
ATAGTATAGATTGTTCAACTTTTTCTGTCCACACTTATATACTAACACCACCTGAAATTATCAAGAGGGATGGGAATATAGTGACGAAAGGGTGATGTTGAACGAGGGACATTTTAATGTTTAACACTGTGGGAACTTGGGTAGAAGTCAAGAGTATAGGGTAAAAGCAGGGCCTGAAATACAAAAGCAGTGTTGATTGAAAGTTATATGGAAAAGGTGTTATAATATGTTTGCAGCAGAAAACGTTTGACTTTTTGGCAGGAGAGATTTTATATGTTTTTCTTTAATCGAGCGGAAAAGAAAAAGAAGAGAGAACAAACCGGTCATACGGAGCGGGTCCGGGAGGCGGAGCAGGAACGGCCGTGTGCAGAGAAGAAGGAGTCAGGCAAAAGCAGGTTTCTTACACCAGAGGAACGGCACATATCTAAGGACAAAAACGGCTGCCCCACTTTGGAGGAAGAAACCTTTTTTTGTAATTCAGATGTTAAATCCGTTATCGGAGAGTCAATTATTATAAATGGTTTGGATTATCTTTTACGCATCAATGAAACGAGGATGGAGGTGCTGCTAACTTTATACCGCTCTTATTCTGTCGATGAGCTTCGTAATTTGCTGCAGGAGAATGGGATTGTTTATGGCATCCGGGAAAAAACGCTGGAAGAGCTTGCTCAGGGTAGGAAAAATTATGAAGAGACGCTTGTTGCTGTCGGTACTGCCGCAAAAGACGGCCGTGATGGATTCTTTGAATATCATTTTAACCCGCGGCCAGAAACAAGACCGATTATATTACCGGACGGATCGGTAGACTATAATGTGCTGGGGAAGATAGAGCTTGTCACAAACGGTCAGCTTCTTGTTACATATCATCCGGCCTTGCCGGCCGTAACCGGCAGGGATGTTCTGGGAAATGCCATTGAGGCCCGCGAGGGGGAAGATCTGCCGCCATTACAATGTAAGCGCTGTGAAACGGATGAAACCGGCTGCAGGTATATTGCCGGTACGGAAGGGAATGTGACGGTTGAGGGAGGATGCCTGACCGTGACACCAATTTATGTGGTGGAAGGCAATCTGGATGCCACTACCGGAAATGTGGATTTTCATGGAGATGTATTGATACAAGGCAATGTCTTCGCTGGTGTTACGGTGAAGACAACCGGAAACATTACTGTAAACGGACATGTGGAAACGGCGTACCTTTATGCGAGAAAAGATGTTATTTTGAAAAACGGAATGCAGGGTTCCGGGAATGGCGTGATTCGTGCAGGGCGCAATGTTATGGCACGTTTTTTAGAGCAGACGCAGGTGTCTGCCGGAGAAGAAATCAATACGGGGGCTTTATTGAACTGTGAAGTGGAAGCGGGACAAAGGGTGGTGATTGCCGGTAACCGTGGTAATATTATTGGCGGCACTGTTACGGCGGTGGAACAGATTTCTGCAGTTTCCATCGGAAATCGTGCCGGCGTAAATACGCAGCTGGTGATCGGCCTGGATTGTGAATTTAAGTATAAAATGGAAGAAATTGATCGCCTGACGAAAGAATACCTTGATAATATGACAGACGCCATGGGTGCTTTAAATCGCATGAATCAACAGTTAAAGATGCAGCCCGCCGCTCCTGAATTAAATCAGCAGAAGGCGGAACAGATGCGCAGAAAGATTAGTTATCAGCTGAAGTTAAAGGAGCTTTCTACGAAACGGGAGCAGCTGATTGACATTAATCGACGCTCTGCGGATGGAAAAATTATTGTTGGCGGAATTGCCAACGTAGGATGCGTTATTATTATAAACGGTTTGCGGGAAACGCTGCATTCGGAGTATCGGAATGTAACGTTTAAAAAGGGTATGCAGGAAATAAGGATTGTATCTAATAAACAGTAAGCGGAACGGAAAACGGCTAGGCAGAGCAGGTCTGACGATCAGGAGAGAGAAAAGTATGATTACGGAAACCTTTGACAATCAATCAGAAGCGATCATCAATCCGTAGAGGAAGGAAAACGCGCCGCAGGTGGATGCATGCATTATGACCTTTTCTCATGTGATTGAAAGGTTCGTTCTGGAAAATTACGAATGCAGGCAGATTGCATCATTTTGGTTTGCAACGGGGAATACGCCGATTTATTGTGTTGACTATAAAGAAATTTGCTTTTTATAAAACTTATGTAGGTGCGCCGGCGTGTGTGGGTACGGTGGAGGATACTTTATCGGAAATAAAGACGGACAAGTATATTGTATTTGGCGGTGCAGGCTGTTTGAATAAGGAAATTGCACATGGGAAGGTGATGATACCCACGCAGGCCTATCGGGATGAAGGTACTTCCTATCATTACGCACCTGCGGCGGATTATGTTACTGTTAGGAATGCGGACATTGTAGCTGCATTCATGAAGGAAAACGGTATTCCCTATGTGAAAGGGAAAACATGGACAACGGATGCGTTCTACAGGGAAACCGTTCATAATTTTGAAAAGCGGAAAGCGGACGGCTGCATTTCCGTAGAAATGGAGTGTGCAGCTTTACAGGCAATGTGTGATTTCAGAGGGCTGAATTTGTATACTTTTTTTACAAGCGGTGATTTGCTGGATGCTCCTAAATGGGATGCAAGACGAAAAGAAGGAAAAACGGAAGGTACACAGCACGATGCGGGCCATTTTGATATTGCATTGGAACTGGCACGATATGTGGCCGAATAACGGAATGTAAATACCGAAAGCAAAAAAACGAAAGCAAAAAACGGAAAGCAAATAACGGAATACAAATAACGAAATATAGGTGAAAGCGAGGTGCTGAAATTGAAAAAGTATCCCTTCATGAATTTTTGCGTTTAAGAAAACTGGTTTACCGCGGTGCAAGGCCCCTTGATTATACGAAATGGAAATTTTTATTTGAAAACGGCAGCTGTGATGATTTTTCGACGGTTTTGTCCGGTTACCAGAATGAGGACGGCGGATTCGGACATAACATCGAGTGCAATAACTGGAATCCCAACTCTTGAATCTGGACACAATTATTGACGCTTTGCTTGACACACAGGAGTTCCGATTTCCTTCTGCCGGGGATCTGGACGCATATGAGCAAAGCAATCCTCATCTGGACGGCAAGCGCTGGTGTGGGCCTGAACAGACCATCGGAAATTATTTTTGGGGCAGCAGCTTTATTGTGCGAGATTTGGATATATTGAGAAAATTCGGCAGATTGGATTTTGATTTTCCTGTGTCAGGTTAAGCTTTGATATAGTTGACTTGGAAGGCGGGCATGGATGTTAGAGGAGGCAGCGTATGCAAGATGTATTTTTAATCAGTAAATGGGCCTTGATCCGTCGGAATGAGCTGGTAGACATTCCGAATCAATTAGTGATACATCCTGACTTTTTGCAGGTTATCACACAGGAAGAGTTTGAGCGTGCGTTTCGGGAAATCGGCGGGTTGTTTTACCAAATATACACTGATATGGCAGAGGATCCCCAAAGATTCGGGTTACCGCTGTACAAAGAAGATGAATATGATTATTTTTCTGAGCAGGCCAGAGAAGCAAGGAGCGCGCCATGGCAGCCCTTTTATTTTCTGTACTGCCTGTTTGCATGCAGCAATTTCAGGGGAGATGTATTGACTGCGGAGACGGCGGAGGCTCGTAAAATAAACAAGGCCAAAAAGACAAATTTATTGTTGGAGGCTTTGTGTGATTATGGTTTTGTATTTGGCGGCATAAAAAAATATAACTTGTCGTCTGGAAATTATTTGGAAATTGATTATCCGGACAATCGTAATGTTTTAGCGGTTCTGTATGCCGTTGCTTCAAAAGTAAAAAATACGCAGCTTAAGGATGTGAAAAACTACTATTCGAATGTAATAGCCTTCAGCAATGGGTTTATCGGTTGGAATTATAAAGTATTAGCCGAAGACCTGCATACCTGCAGTCTGGCGGAGGGCTGTGATTATGTGGCTGATAAAATGCACGTTGAGGCGGACAGAGAGGTGATTACGGCTTTGGACAGAGTCTTCATGGAATTCGGGGCTGTAAGGAAGAAGGGGGACCCCAATGAAGGTCCGTCCCTACGGTATTTTTGCAGGAAATCATCAGTCTATGATTATGCGCTGACTTCCGACAGGGGAGTACTGTATTTGGAGCTGCGAATCCGAAATGCGCAGAACTGTCTGGAGTATGTAAACGAATGCCCTGAAAGGATAGCGGAGATGTTCCGCTATAGCGATACCGGGTGTCAGAATCGCAGGAACGGCACCTGCAAATCCGGAGTGAAGTATGTGTTTGAGCAGGAAGAAAAATGGCATTGCGGATGCTGTGGCGCTCCCTTTAAAATACATCTTGTAACGGAAGATATTCCCCATTACCTGAAACTGATGGAGCTGGGCGGTAAAAAGCAGACGAGGTCTGGAGGAAGAGAAAATGAATATTGAGCTTGTGAGATTAACGAGTGAGCATAAGGAACAATTATTTGAAATGCTGACAGAATGGAAGAATGATATTATAGTAAATCAAACAAACAGGTCTCCGTGGAAAATATGGGCACATGATTTTTATGATTTTGACAATTACCTGAAAAATCTGGATGCAGGGGAAGAAACGAAGGATAATTGGGTTCCTGACACAACTTTATTTTGCCTTGATAAAGATAGAAATATTTTTGTGGGTGCGGTGAATATCCGTCATTATTTAAATGATGAGCTGTTAAAAACAGGCGGCCATATAGGCGATGGCATAAGGCCCAGCGAAAGAAGAAAAGGTTATGCGACGGCAATGATTGCTCTGGCGTTAGACGAGTGTAAAAAACTGGGTATCAGTAAAATCCTGATGTGCTGTGAAAAGGATAACATTGGTTCCGCTAAATCAATTATCAAAAATGGTGGAGTACTGGAAAATGAAGTGGAGGAAGACGGACACATTGAGCAGCGTTATTGGATTCAGTTATAATAAAGGAGGCAGCCATGTACGAGAGAATGCTTGATAAAAAGACAATACCTTCCATCGAAGAAATGACCGGATTCTGCGGCGAAAATGCGGAAAGGTTTTCCCTGCTGAATGAGTGGCTGGTGTCTGCTTTTTACACGGAAACGTCAGTTGTTTTTCCTTATGGGAACAGTTATGGCTGGGGTGTGGCCCATAAGAAGAAAAATAAGCTGATCTGCAATATTTTTGCGGAAGACAATGCCTTTACGGTTATGATGAGGCTGTCGGACCGGCAGTATCAGGCTGTTTATGACCGGCTTCAGGATTATGCGAAGGGATACATAGACAACAAATATCCCTGCGGCGACGGCGGCTGGATTCATTACCGGGTCTTGCGGGAGGAACATTTTGACGACATAAAGACCTTGCTGTCTGTAAAATGTTCGCAGTAATTTTACGGAGGTATATTTCAATGATATACTTTACGAACGGGCAAGTAACGATTCGCAATTTGGAGCCCGAAGATGTTCAGGCCATTACGGATGCTGAAATCGAGCAGGGGTGGGACGCGTCCGTTGAAAAATATCACAGAAGATTAGAGGACCAGAGAGCGGGGAAAGCGATTGCGTTGGCTGCGGAATGCGCTGGCAGACCGGTGGGCTATATCAATATTTACCCAGACAGTATGTGGGGAGCCTTCGGCGGAAAGGGCTACCCGGAAATCGTTGATTTTGGCGTCCTGGAAAAATACCGCGGGAAAGGTATTGGTACGGCCTTAATGGATGCCGCCGAGAAAATCGCCGCCGAGTATGCGGATAGGGTCTACCTTGGCGTCGGTCTGCACAGCGGCTATGGAAGCGCGCAGCGAATGTATGTGAAGCGCGGTTATATACCGGATGGTTCCGGCGTCTGGTATCAGGACAAAATATGTGAGCAGTATGGAGACTGCAGAAATGATGATGATCTGGTTCTATATCTTTCAAAGAAACTGTGAGATTTGGAGGTTTATTGTTATGCGTTTTCGGTATTGTCCTTATTGCGGGAAGAAAGCGGAAATGAAGGAGATTGGTGATGAGGGATTGATCCCCTATTGTACGCAATGTGAAACGCCGCTTTGGGATCTGTTCACCACCAGCGTGATTGCGGCAGTGGTGAATGAATGCGGCGAAATTGCGCTGCTGCGGCAGAATTATGTTTCGGCGACGAACTATGTATGTGTTGCCGGAATCATGAAGCCGGGAGAATCAGCAGAGGTTGCGGTGGTGCGTGAGATTGGTGAGGAATTAGGGCTGCAAGCAAAGTCGATTGAGTATGTGAAGAGCTATCCCTATGAGAAAAAGGAGATGCTGATGCTGGGATTCAAGGCGGTCGTGGAAAGGCAAAATTTTACGTTGTCAGGGGAAGTGGACAACGCCGAATGGGTGAAGCTTGAGGACGCTCTGGGACTGCTTCGTGAAGGCAGTATTGCCTGGCAGCTGGTTAAAGCGGTTACAGGGGCTTCCTGTTTTGAAGCCAAGGCATCCGTTCCACCAGTTTAAAATATCCTATGGCGTACAGGGGATACATCATGACATAGTAGGGGAATACATATCTTGCTTTTGCTTCCCACAGGATGCTGAAGAAAAAGCCTCCGATAATCACAACAGCCAGCAGATGCTCAAGAGGCTGTGTTTCCTTTCGGATGGCAAGCAAATAGTAAAGCAGCATACCCAGATAGATTAGGAACTGCATCCTGTCTGCAAAGCAAAAGACTTTTTCGTGTTCTTCTGCTGCACTGTATAAGCCATCTAAAAAACTGCCGGGTCTGGGACTGTCATGTTTCAAACTTTTTGCGCTGAAGTAGATACTTTGGTAAAAGGATCGTTCCATTGCGACAAAGTTTTCTTCCCGTAAAAACAATCGCGTAGACCGGATTTTTCGCAAAGTTTTCCAGCCTTTCCTCTATTCGTCCGGTCATGGCTTTTTCTGTGGCCTTATAATCATAATTCAGGGAATTTAAAACTTCCTTGGGCATATTATTGTACCATCCGCAGACACCGCCGTTTTCCGACATGCCCATGGCAATCCATAAATTTACGGGAAGGCCGCCGCTATGCTCATATCCTGAGCGATACTCGTACATTTTATAGATTCCCTGGTAAGAGAGCCAGGACCCTGTAATTGCCAGAAATGCCACAGCTGCCATCTGCGATACAGGATTATATATACGATCGCCAGGAGACTGAATGCGGCCAGCAGAATCAGGCTGTATTTTCGTACAAGTACAGCCATTACGGCTGATCTCCCTCCGGCAGCCGGTCAAGGGAGCTGATCCACCAAAATCCCCAGAAGCCTGCCCAGAGCATGGAAATAACCAGAAATGCCGTTTCGGCCCGTTTTATTCCGGATACGGACAGCCGTCTCTCCAGCAGGAGGATCAGCGCAATGACAAGAAAGAGAATTCCTGCTGCCAGAATATTGCTAAAAGGCTTATCCCAGCGATTAAGCGGAAGCTCCTGCGCCTTTGGCAGCATATATTGAGAAAAGATCAGGCTGGCTCCCGTTAAAAAGATGAAAATGTTGGTTCCTGTCACCCGAAGGACACTATAGGCTAAACTCTGCAGCCGTTGCGCATTTACTCCCGGCTTTTTCATACGTACCTCCCAAGGCTGCCATAAGCAGTCAATTCATTTCCTGCGTTCATTATATGCTTTTGACGCCGGAACAGTCAACTTCAATTATGAGAATAATTTCAGTAGTCAGCGTCTCTGCGTGTATTCGAAGAGCAAAATAGTTTACAATGCTGAGGGAATATGGTATGCTTTGTAAGCTGAACAGGATACTGCCGTTTTCTGTCAGCTGTATACGGAGGCGCTCATACCGTTGAGATTGTTTGGCTGTGGGAAGATAAATAAAAATCCACATACAGAAGATAGCTGGGAGTAAATTGGAAAGATTGAACTGGAATGTGGTAATGGCTGTGCTGGCTGTACTGTTTTTAGCATTGGTGATTTGTCCGCTTCTGTTGATAGGAAGGTATGATTTCACATCCTGTGGTGATTTTAGCTATGGCAGCGAGACATATAAGGCTTTTTTAGAAATGAAGTCCTTTTTCTTCGTACTAAAAAGTGCATTAGAAAAGGTGAAGGAGATTTATGGAAGCTGGCAGGGAACATATTCTGCTATTTTTCTTATGACGCTTAATCCTGCTGTATGGGGTGATGAAGTATATCATATTACGCCATATATTATGATTTTTATAATGGTTTTTTCTGAAGTCGTTTTGGGGAAATTTATACTTCGTAAAATTTGTAAAGCAAACTGGCCTACTACGGTTACAATTTGTGCAATTATCATTGGTTGCCAGATTCTCTGGGTGCCGTATCCGGTGGAAACATTTTTCTGGTTTAATGGTGCTTCGTACTATACGTTATTTTATTCTGTAATGATTCTTTATTTGGTAAGTGTTGCAGACAATTTTATGCTGGGCTCATTGAAGAGTGCACTTTTTTCAATGCCTTTATTATTGGCAGGCCTTTTGTTCCTTTTGTTAATGCCTTTTCTGTGGAAAGCAATAAGGCGTTGCACTTATAAGTTTAAATATCCGCTTTTGTTTAGCTTTTTCAGCATGGGCCTTTTTTGTTCACAATTCACTCCGACTATTTATGCACAGTCTTTCGCAGGGCCAAGGCGTTTGTTGAACATTATATATTATTCCTATTATTTGCTGATGGCAGCGAATATTACATATTGGCTGGGGTGGGCAAAAAGAAAGCTTGACACACAGCTTCAAGGGAAAAATGAGATAACTGCATATGCGTCAGACTATTTGTTAAGGGTATTCACTATGATTTTAAGCGTCAGCAGAAGAACGGATATACCCAATTATTATTCCCAGTGGTTTCTCAACAGAATAAGAGAAGGATATTTGTACGTGCGCAATCCCATGAATCCCCGTCAGATCAGCAGAATTGACTTGTCGCCGGAGGTGGTGGACTGCATTGTATTTTGGACGAAAAATCCGGAAAATATGCTGGACCGGCTGGAGCTGCTGCAGGATTATATGTATTATTTCCAGTTTACCCTGACCGGATACGGCAGGGATGTGGAGCCGAATCTTCCGGATAAGCGGACTAAGGTCATTCCAGTTTTTCAGAAATTGTCTGAAAAGATCGGAACGCAGCGGGTTATATGGAGATATGATCCGATTTTTATCAGCAGCAAATATACGGCGGATTATCATTTGAAGGCCTTTGCGGAAATCGCGGAGAAGTTAGCGGATTATACGGAACGGGTGGTAATCAGCTTTCTGGATTTTTATGCGAAAACAGAGCGGAATGCGGCCGGACTGGGGATAAAAGAGATGACGGAAGCTGAGATGATATATTTGGCGGGGCAGATGAAGGAGATTGCCGCAAAAAATCATTTGGCGATTGAAACCTGTGCGGAGCAGCTGGATCTTCAGCGTGTGGGAATCCGGCACGGGAGCTGTATTGACAAAGAGTTGATAGAGAGGCTGTTGGGATATACGCTGGCCGGGGGCAAGGACAAAAACCAGAGAAAAGAATGCGGGTGTCTGGAAAGCCTGGAGGTGGGCGCTTATAATACCTGTTTCAACGGCTGTAAATATTGTTACGCAAATTTCAGCGAAAAAAAGGTAAAAGAGAATGTGCGGCGTTATCATGCAGACTCGCCGTTATTATACGGCGAGGTGAGGCCGGAAGATAAGCTGACGGACCGAAAAATGAAGTCATTAAGGTGTGGTCAGATCAGTCTGTTTGATTCATGGAACGGCTGATTTACAGCATATATGCTTTGGCAAAAGACAGCGGTGGAAATGCGGTAAAGGTTGTTAAAACAATCAGGATTTGAAGCCTAAAGGGAAGAATATGAATTACAAAATAGCAATTTTGGAGGACAATCCGGCAGATGCGGAATATGTGTCTACTCTTGCTGTCCGCTGGGGAGAAGAAGCCGGACATACTTTGAGCATCTTAAGGTTTCCGTCTGCGGAAGCGTTCCTTTTTCAATATGAAGATGAAAAAAGCGCGGACATTCTGCTGCTGGATATTGAGATGGGTCAGATGAACGGGATGGAGCTGGCACGGAAGGTCCGGCAGGGCAATGATATGGTGCAGATGATCTTTATAACCGGATATCCGGATTTCGCGGCCGAAGGCTATGAGGTTTCCGCGCTGCATTATCTGATGAAGCCAGTATCCCCTGAAAAGCTGTGGGCAGTGCTGGATAAAGCGGCAGCCAATCTTGCCAGAGAGGAAAAGTACCTGAGTGTGACCTATGATCGAAAAACAGATTATGTGCCGCTTTCCCGGATTCTTTATATTGAAGCCCAAAAGCAGTATGTTTTGATTTACACCTTGGAAGAAACCTATCGGATGAAAAAATCTCTTGCCAAAACGGCAGAAGAACTGGATGAGTATTTTTTACAGGTTCATCGGTCATTTTGCGTCAATCTGCGCCATGTGGCGCAGATCAAAACCGGCGGGGTGGTGCTGAAAACCGGTGAGGAAATTCCCATCAGCCGGGGGATGGCTGAAAGAATAGGCCGGGAGATGATACGTTTATTTTAAGCGGCGTAAGGGGTATTTATGTTATTTCGGAAATGGATGAACAAGCGGATTGAGAATTATCAGAGTGAGCTTCTGCAAAAATACTGTGATGAAGTGGAGCTTATGTATACGAAAATTCGGGGCTGGCGGCATGATTATCATAATCATATTCAGGCCCTTCAGGCCAGCATGGCGCTGGGGCGGTATGACGAGGTGAACGATTACCTGCGGCAGCTGAACGATGATCTGACGCAGGTAGATACCACGGTAAAAACCGGACGGGTCATGGTGGATGCCATTTTGAACGGGAAGATTAATATTGCCGCCCAGAATCTGGTTAAAGTAAACGTCAAGGCAAAGCTTCCGGAAGGATCGCCGGTTAGTGATGTGGATATGTGTGCAATGATCGGCAATCTGCTGGATAATGCCATTGAGGAAAACAAAAGGCTTCCGGAGGAAGAACGGTTTATCCGCATCTATATGGGACAGAAGAATACGCAGCTTTATTTGGCATTTACAAATGCCGCCGGGAAAAAGCGCAATAAGAGCAGGTCTGGTTTTTTGTCCACCAAGGGTGCGCATCATGGGCTTGGCCTCCTGCGGGTAGAGAGTCTTGTAAAAAAGTACGGGGGATTCTTCTCGGCGGACAGCGAGGACGGTGGATTTACGGCGGAGATTTTGATCCCTTTGAGACTGCAGAATGAAAATCCTTAGTGCATTTCGTTCACTGAAAATGATTTTTGGTGCACGAAATGTGCTTTTTTTATGGATGTTGTGTACAATAAGCATGTGCCGGAAACGGGCATTGAGGCATTAGAATTAAATCTACAGTTGGTACAGAGAGGAAGTTTGAGCGATATGAAGCAAGAGAAAAAAAAGCAAAAAGAAACAGATGAAAAACAGGAAGCGGAAAAGCAGGGAACGGTAAAACAGAAACAAGAGGAAAAGCACCGGCCCAAATACGGGCTGTTTTCCTGCGTGGGTTATATTTACCGCCTTCTGTGGCAGTCAGAGAGGGGACTGGTGCTTATCGCCATTCTGACCGTGCCCGTATCATTATGCCTGTCGGCCCTGGCGCTGTATACGCCGCCTGTGATTCTGAAGGTTCTTGAAAAATCAGAGAGATTTCAGGCGGTTGTCCTGGTGATCGCAGGGCTGCTGCTGGCGCAGCTTATTTTTGATCTGGCGAATAATGTGATTTCTGCAAGAATTCAAACTGCAGAACACCGGGTCCTAGCTCATTTGCAGCATCTGTGGGCTAAATATGTGCGGGACAGGGACTGGTATCATGATTATGACCCGGAGGCTCAGAAGGCGGAGGAACGGGTCCATCAGGGCACCCAGAACAACCATGCGGCAGGGGTGCATTTCCCCATGGATTTTGCAAATATACTGACCCAGATTCTGAACTTTGTCCTGTTCGGCACGGTGGTTTCCATGCTGCATCCGCTGATTATTCTTTTGCTGGCCGCAGGCTGCGCTCTGAATGCCGCCCTGGGAAAGTGGGAGCGGAGAAAGAACTGGGAGGATCGGGATCTGCGCAATGATCTGGAGAAGAAGATTCAGTATTCAACCATCAATTTTTCTCAAACCTTTGATTTTGCCAAGGAAATGCGGCTGTATGGCATGAGAGATTTTCTGAACGAACGGCTGGTTATGCTGTTTGGCCAAAGCAGAAAAGAGAGCAGGAAGGTAAAGCGGCGCAGTATCCTTACCACAGCGGCAGGTTTCCTGGTGATATTGGTGCGGGATAGTGTGGCATATGGTATTTTGATTTATGAGGCCGTGGCGGGAAGAGTGGATGCGTCTTCCTTTGTCCTGTATTTTACGGCGATTACCTCCCTGGCCGGGGTGATGGGCAGTATTCTGGGCATGATCGGCAAGGTCCTGGAGGGTGCCATGCAGCTTTCCGATCTCAGGGAAGCCATGGACCTGAAAGACAGGCTCAACCGGGGCCCCGGCATTCCCCTGCCTCAAGGGCCTTTTTCCATAGAATTCCGGGATGTGTCCTACAAATATCCCAAGGGGGAGAAAAAGGTACTGGATCATATTTCCTTCCGCATCGAAGCCGGGGAGAAAATAGCCCTGGTGGGCGTAAACGGCGCCGGCAAGACGACGCTGGTGATGCTGATGTGCGGCCTGTTGCTGCCGGATGAGGGGGAAATTCTGCTGGACGGCCACAGTCTATATGAGTATAACCGGGATGAGATGTATTCCCTGTTTGGATTTGTACCTCAGAGGTTTAATCTACTGCCGATCAGCTTGGCTCAAAATATTGCCTGCACCATGGCGGAGGACGAGATAGACAGGGACAGGCTGCGCTCCTGCATCGCCCTGGCGGGACTTGCGGAAAAGATAGATTCTCTGCCCAAAGGGGCGGATACGCCTTTGGGCCGGGAACTGGACGGGGAGGGGATCGAGCTGTCCGGCGGGGAGACGCAGAAGCTCCTGCTGGCCCGGCTCCTTTATAAAGCGCCGTCCTGCATGATTTTGGACGAGCCTACGGCGGCTCTGGATCCCATTGCCGAGGATAAAATGTATCGCAGCTACAATGAAATTTCCGCACAGGCCACATCCGTCTTTATTTCCCACCGGCTGGCTTCTACCAGATTCTGTAACCGGATTTTCCTGCTGGATGGTGCCAGGTTTGCGGAGGAAGGCACCCATGAGCAGTTGATGGCTGCAGGGGGAAAGTACAGGGAAATGTTTGACATTCAAAGCAGATATTACAGGGAAAATACAGTCAATATGGCTTGAAGCGGCGGCTGTCAGAGCCGGCTGTGAACGGAAGGGCAACATATGCGGGAGGAAGATGAACATGAAAGAAAAGAAGAAAGACAGAAGAACCCTGATGGAAGATTGGCGGCTGATTCGGCGGGCTCTGGGGATCCTGAATAAATTGATGCCTCATTTTTGGTTTTATCAGATTGCCTGTACACTTACGGAGACCTTTTTTCCCTATTTCGGTCTTTACATGTCGGCGCAGATGGTCAATGAGCTGGCGGGAGTCTGTGATTACAGGCGGCTGGCGCTGATGGCAGGCATCACCGTGGGGGGCGGCTTTCTGCTCTCTATGACGACGAAGCTGCTGCAGAGCCGGCGGGAGCTGTGTGAAGAGCATACTTTTTACCGCCATGAAGCTTATCTGGCTGACGCTCAGAGCCGTTTCAAGTATGAGCACCTTGAAAATCCGGATGTGACTCTCTGGCGCTCTAAGATATTGGCAGGAGTTAATGCCACAGGCGCGGGGCTGCTGGTGGTCAAGTGGCAGGTCGGTTATTTCCTGGGCAATGTGCTGGGGGTAATCTTTTCCGTATTTCTGATCATATCCATGTTTACCATGACGGCGGAGGGAGAATTCCGGGGAGTGCTGGCCTTTGTCAACTCGCCGGCCTCGGCGGGAATCGTGCTGTTTTTGATCCTGTCGGATGCCTTTGTCTCCGTAAAGATTTCAGGAGCCTGTGCATGCCAGCAGCGAAAGGCGCTGGGCAGGCTGGCCTGGGATAATACCCATTATTCCGCTTTCAGCCGTCTGTGGGGAGCGGACATGGCAATTTTTAACCTGAACAGGATTGTGGTGGAGGAAACTTATAATTACCAAATGAAGTTTGGGTGGGTCAGGGAGGTAGAGCGTACTGCCATGAAATATAATTCTCTGTCCCTTCTGCTGGATGCGGCGTTGAATGTTGTCATCTTTCTGTTTGTGGCAGTCAGGGCATTTATCGGCGCGTTCGGGATCGGCAGCTTTATCCTTTATCAGGGGGCAGTAAAGAGGTTTATTGCTTCGGCCTCCGGGATTGCCAGGCAGATCGGCCAGTTGAGGCAGAACAATGTTGATCTGGTGTCGTTGTATGATTATCTGGACCTTCCCAATGACATGTATCAGGGAAGCCTGGCGGTGGAGAAACGGGATGACATCGACTATGAAATTGAATTCCGGGATGTGAGCTTTCGCTATCCCCGCACGGAAACCTGGGCGCTGCGTCATGTGAGCATGAAATTTAAAATCGGAGATAAGCTGGCCATTGTGGGGGAGAATGGCTCCGGTAAAACCACCTTTATTAAACTGCTCTGCCGTCTGTACGATCCCACGGAGGGGAAGATTCTGCTCAACGGCATTGACATCAGCCGTTACCGGCAGGAGGAATATATGGTGCTGTTTTCCGTGGTGTTTCAGGATCATGCCGTTTTTGGATTTCCGCTGGGGGAGAATGTGGCGGTCAGCCTGAAATATGACGAAAAAAGAGTGCGCGACTGCCTGATCCGCGCAGGCTTGGGAGAAAAGCTTGAGAGCCTGGAACGGAATGCGGAGGGTAAAAATGTACTGAAGCTGGCCATCGGCCGGGGATATGATTCTCAGGGCATTGATTTATCAGGAGGCGAACTGCAGAAGACGGCTCTGGCCAGGGCACTGTATAAGGACGCACCTTTCGTGGTGCTGGATGAGCCCACGGCGGCCCTGGACCCGATAGCGGAAGCGGAGGTTTATGAAAATTTCAACAGACTGGTAGCGGAAAAAACTGCCGTCTTCATCAGCCACAGGCTGTCGAGCTGCCGCTTCTGCGATTCCATCGCGGTGTTTGACAAAGGGCAGCTCATACAGCAGGGGCCTCATGATTTACTGGTGGCAGATGAAAAGGGAAAGTACAGCCAGCTCTGGAATGCCCAGGCGCAGTACTATCATGATGAGAACCAAAGGACAGCATCTGCCGTTTCATCAAAATGATACGTTACTGTTGGAAAATCTGCCTCACAAAATGGTAGAGACCGTTTTTCCAGACCGTAAAGTCATGGCCTCCCGGCATGGTGTAGTATAGGTGTGCAATCCCGTTCTTGGTGAGTGTTTCTTCATAATAAGCGGCAACCCTGTGGACTACGTCATCCTGCTCTCCGTTGCAGATCATAATCAGCCGGGGAAGGGGAGCGCCTTCTTTGATAACAAATTCTTCCTCCGAAAACTGTCCGGGATAATTCAGAGCAGGGGTGGGAAGCAGTCCGGGAGCCGGGCTGAAAGCGCCAATATAGCCAAAGGTCTCCGGCAGGGTAAAGCCGATGAATAAAGATTCTCTGCCGCCCATGGAAAGCCCGGCCACGGCCGTGTTTTCCCGTCCGGTTTTGACGGCATAATGTTCCTTGATAAAGGGCATTAAATCGTTGGTGAGATCATTGATAAAATTGTCAAAGGCGGTGATGTTTTCGGGGGTAATGACTTCCTTTGGCACCCGGTCATCTGCCGCGGCCCGGACATTGGGAATGACGACGATCATTTCCGGGGCTTCTCCGGCGGCCGCGAGGTTGCCGATAATTTCCGCAGGAGCGCCGTAAAGCCATTCCTTGTGGTCGCCGCCGATGCCGTGCAGCAGGTACAGTACGGGATAGGTCTTTTCCTCTGTATAGTCCGGGGGCAGGATCAGCGTAAACAGCCGGTCCGTGCCGGTGGTTTTGGAAGGATAGGAAACCGTGGATACCCTCCAGGGAGCGAGAGCCGGATTTTGCTCGTCAAATCCGGCAGGGGTATGATAGTCAAACATGGCGAATACCTTCTTTCTTAAAAGATTATAAGTTAAAGATATTGTAATCGGGTATAATTGTCAAGCCTCAAGCGCAAGCGTGTCCGAATGAGCTTGACGGCGTGTCCGAATGAGCTTGACGGCTGGCTGTGGCCGTCAGGCTGTGGGTGTCTGAACTGTTACGGAAGTTCGTATATTCCCTCCTGTGTAGAATAATCAAAAGTGGAAATGTTTCAGGAGAAATGTTATACTTGCAGAAGCAGGGTGATACGTCAATGCCCTATGAAGATCATTAAGCCTAAAACGGCTAAGACTTATTTAAGGGGCTTAAAGGAGGGAAGGCATGGAATTTTATACCGAGTTCAGGACACGAGGGGCAGACTTTGGCGGCGGATTTACCAACGGCATGACAATGACGGGGAGCGGCTCCGTGTCGGAGTGCTGCAGAGTGTTTGAAGATGAGGACAAAACAATTTTTACCTGTTTGGACAGCCGGATTGAGTGCTTTCACAGAAAAAGGGGAGATGTTACGGAATGTTATTCCGTCTTTACAAACAACGGCCAAAGTGATGTTACTCTGGAGCTGTTGTCGTCCTTTGCAGTTAAAGAGCTGCGTGGAGACGTGCTTCACAGGGCGGCTTCCTTTTGGAGCGCGGAAGGCCGGCTTATCAGCCAAAGTCTGGTTGACATGAATATGGAGCAGGCGTGGTGTGCCGCCTCCGTCCGGGTTGAGAAATTCGGACAGCTTGGTTCCATGCCGGTGCGCAAATGGTTTCCCTTTATGGTACTGGAAGACACTAAGTTGCATCGCTTCACGGGCGTACAGCTTTATTGTGCCTCAAGCTGGCAGATGGAAATTTTCCGCAGGGAGGAAACCTTATCCCTGTGCGGCGGGCTTGCCGATTTTGATTTCGGTCATTGGTGTAAAACCGTGAGACCCGGAGAAGCCTTTACAACGCCGAAAGCCGTGATTGCCGAAGGGACGTCTCTGGAAGAGGTATGTGATAAGCTGGTAAAAGCACAGCAACCGCGGATTGCCGCTCCTGACGAGGATATGCCCATTATTTTTAACGAATACTGCACCACCTGGGGGAATCCCACGGAGGAAAATCTTAAAAAAATAGCAGAGAGGCTGGAGGGCAGCGGCGTAAAGTATCTTGTGATAGACAGCGGCTGGTATAAGGAGGAAGGAAAGGACTGGAGCGGGACCATAGGGGATTGGAATATCAGTAAATCCGTATTCCCAGAAGGCCTGAAAAAGGTTACTGATATGATCCGTTCTCACGGACTGATTCCCGGATTGTGGTTTGAAATGGAAAATGTGGGCTGGGCGGCAAAGGGTTATCAGGAAGCTCGGCACCTTCTTACACGTTTTGGCGTGCCCATTACATCGGGAGGCCGCAGATTTTGGGATATGAGGGATCCCTGGGTTACGGAATATCTTACGGATAAGGTAATCGGCACCTTGAAAGATAATGGTTTCGGCTATCTAAAGGTGGATTACAACGAAAGCATCGGAGCAGGCTGTGACGGTGCGGAAAGCTTAGGGGAAGGACTGCGGCAGGCAGTGGCGGCTTCACAGGAGTTTTTTAAAAAGCTGACGGAAGAAATGCCGGAGCTTGTGATTGAAAACTGTGCCAGCGGCGGACACCGGCTGGAGCCGTCCATGATGGAGCTTGCGTCCATGGCCAGCTTTTCCGACGCCCATGAATGTAAGTGTATTCCTGTTATTGCGGCCAATCTCCATAGGCTGATAGAACCAAAGCAAAGTCAGATCTGGGCTGTATTAAGGGCGGAGGATGATATTCATCGTATACGTTACAGTTTATGCGCCGGATTTCTGGGCCGGCTTTGCTTAAGCGGCGATATTTTTGGCATTTCCGAAGAGAGCTGGCAGGAGATCCTTTCCGCCATAACCTTTTATGACAAGATAAAGGAGATTATCAAAAGGGGCCGTACAGAGGTTATCCGATGTACCGCAGAAAGTTACGGTAAGCCGGAAGGGTATCAGGCGGTGTTGAGGAGATTGGGAGACAACTCCCTGTTGGTGGTGCATACCTTTGAAAACGGAGCGGATCCTGATATAGGCGATTTATTGCAGGGCTGCAGGATACTTGAAGGCTGGGGCAGTGATCTGACCGGAGATTTCAGGGCAAGGGCGTTTTTGTTGAAGGAAGAGTAGTGCGAAGGATGCAGATTTTTGCTCTTTTTAGGTTCATATTTTAAGGTTAAAATCAGAAATTCAGGATATAATAAAGTAACGACTTTGTCTAACCGCACAAAAAAACGAAGACCATTTTAAATCGTTTTTTATTTTGAACGGATTACTCAAAGTTTGTTTATAGAATGGGCGTTTCGCAAACGCCTAAAAATCTTGTAGACAGAAAGGATAACAACATGAAGTATATTTGTGAGGTCTGCGGATGGGAATATGATGAGGAAGCCGGATACCCGGAGGGCGGGATTGCTCCGGGGACGAAGTGGGAGGATGTGCCGGAGAGCTTTGTATGTCCTCTTTGCTTTGTGGGCAAGGAGCAGTTTGCCAAAGAGTAAAGAAGGACAGGGTCCATAATTGAATTTCCGCCGGGAACATGGTACAATTAGTTTATTCTTAATTTCAACAGGAGGAATATCTTTTATGGAATTGACAGAGCAGACGATCCTGCTTCAGGCGCCTAATCCGGCAGCGGCGGAAAACGGGCGGAAGCTCTCAAAAAAGGGATGCTTTTCCGCCCTGTGCAGATCTCAGGATGATACGGTATACTGGGGTGAGTGTGCAGGAAGCGGTAAGAATCCATATCGTGTATCTATTGACTGGCTGAATCCGGAAGCCCCTGTGTGCCGCTGTTCCTGTCCCAGCAGACAATTCCCCTGCAAGCACGCTCTTGGACTGATGTTTGAGCGGCTGGCGGGGAAAAAGTTTGAAACCGCGGAGATTCCGGAGGACATAGCGGATAAGCGGGCCCGTCAGGCTGCACGGGCGGCAAAGAAGGAGTCCGGGGAAGAGCCGAAAGCCAAAAGGCCCAATGCTGCCGGTCAGAAGAAAAAGCTTGCCAAGCAGTTGGAAGGTCTTGATATGGCAGAGAAAATGGTAAACGACCTGCTTACCGCTGGCGTGGGTACCTTGGCAGGCAGTTCCGCCCAGGCTTACGACAAGCTGGCAAAGGATTTGGGCAGCAGCTATCTCACCGGCCTGCAGGCAGCTTTTACCCGCATGGCGCTTGCAGTCCGCAGAATCCAGGAGGATTCCGGACAGTCAGATACGGCTTATGCGGAAGCACTGAGGATTTTGGTTTATTTGCGTTCTGTAATCAATAAATCCCGGACCTTTTTGGAAGCAAAGCTGGAAACCGATAATTATTCCGCGGAAGATACCGTGCTGTTCGAAGCGCTGGGCGGTGTCTGGAAGCTGGAGGACCTTCATGCCGTAGGAGCCTTCAGGGAAAAGGCGCGGCTGGTACAGCTGTCCTTTGACGTTTCCTATGATGAGGCAAAGAAGGAATACATAGAACGAGGCTGGTGGCTGGACATGGAAAGCGGCCGTATTGATCAGACATTGAACTTTCGTCCGATTAAGGCGCTAAAATATGTGAAGGGAGAGGACAGTCGTTTTGATCTGCTGGAAATTCCTGTTCTCTATACATATCCGGGAGAAGGGAATTGCCGGATCCGCTGGGACGCCGCATCCTCACGGCCCATTACCGGGGAAGAGAGGGCTGTGATTAAGACTCTGGTCTGTCCTGATCTGACGGCGGCGCTGAAGGAGACTAAAAATCAGATAAAGAATACATTACTGCCTAAATTTAGGGCGGTCCTGCTCCCCGTGGGAAGACTGGGAAGGGTGGGAGATTCGTTTGTGCTGGAGGACCCGAAGGGAGACCGTATTGTTCTTCGGGATCGGCCTGAGGACGGAAAGGACCACGCTTCCACGGAACGGCTTGAGCTTTTACCTGTAGGAATTCCTTCCGGCAGCGCTTTGTTCGGCCTGATGTTTTATGATGAGAGGGATAAAAGCATCTGCCTGCATCCCTACAGCATTCTCACACCGGAGCGCATGATCCGGCTGCAATTTTAGTAACAGTTCAGACAGGCAGAAATGATCATACAAATTGCCGGCAGTTATATTAATTGTTGGTGAAAATGTATATTCCGGTCATACAATAGAAAGCGGATTTTCTATTGTCAAGACTTATGAATGGCATGGCTGAACAGTTATCAATTTTAAGGAGACGAAGGGATGAATTTACAACCTCTTTATGACGTAAAATCGCGTTTAGAACAGGCCGCGATTGCAGGGACGGGTCTGCTGGCCGAGGATTTCCGGCTGCAGCGGGCAGCGGAGGGTATAAAGCCTCTGGCGGCAGCCAGTCCCGTGTTTGCAAAAATAGATAACGGACTGCAAAAGCTGCTGTCTGCCTCCGGGGAGGAAAGAAGCGGACAGCTGCTGGACCTGCTGGCGCTGGTGGATGCGGTGGCATATACTCAGGGAAGCAGCGGCGTAGAAGGCGAATTGCTTCCACTTTCCCAGACAGGAGCCGGAACCTGTGAACTCCTGTCCTACGGGCAGCTGCAACCGCTATTGGAAGCTCTTAACGGCACCGGCGGCGGTAGGATGAATTTGATCAAGGATATATGGGAAAATCATCCCGAATATTTCGGGGATTTCAGAGTTCTGCCCAGCTTGATTGCAGGGCTGGGGGAAGGGTATGCGGAGCTGGCAGCCTTGATCGAGGATATTTTGAAGGCGCAGAGTCCGGGGATTACCGTTTTGCTGAAAAAGGATTTTGACCCCGCGGGGAAGAAGGATATGGTCCGGCGGGTGGAGGTGATTTGCGCCCTGGAGGGGCAGAAGGCCACCGAATGGTTGAAGGAAGTTCTGCCGGAGGCAAAAAAGGATGTGCGGGGAGCGATCATTACCGCCCTTGGTGCCGATCCGCGAAACGGAGGGTTTCTGCTGGAGCTCTGTAAGGGCGAGCGGGGCGCAAGCCGGGAAGCGGCCCTGCAGAGTCTGGCCTTGCAGGAGGGAAAGGAAGTCCAGGAGTTCTGGGAAAAGGAAGTGGCGAAGAACGGCAGTTTAGTCCGTTTCCTTGCCTCTGCTTCTTTTGATTGGGCTTCGGACCTGGTGGCGGCCGGACTGCAAAGCAGGATCGAGCAGGCCCTGGCAAAAGCTAAACCGCTGCCTCAGGAAAGCCTGGATGAGCTGCTTTTGTGGCTGAGTTCCGCAAAATATAAATCTTCTCCTGCCATGCGGGATTTCTGGCGCTGGGCGGAAGAGCATTTGGGCGCGATCAGTCAAATAAAGGCTGCGAACGGGAAGTCTCTGAAATTTGAGGTGCAGTTGATCGACGGTTTGTTTTTCATATTGTGTGCTACTGCTCCTTTATCCGATCTATGCCTTGAATTGTGGGAAAAGGATGGGGAAGGCCCTCGTTTTCTGCCACACGCATTGATTGCTTCCATGTTTACTCGTCCGGCCGCGGAGGTATATGACCGGTTTGCGCCCTATGTGCTGACCTCTAAGCCACTGGTTGGCAACAGGCAGAAGCAGGAGCTTCATGATGCGGTTTTGAAGGGCTTAAGCTGTATACATTGGGATGAAGTGCAGGAACGTTACGCAGTGCATAATGCTTATGTTATATCATTGGTACCAGTTGCGGGCTGCCTTTCTCTCTATGCGCCGTCTGCCGGGGATTTTCCGATTGCAGAGCCGTTAGATCCTAAGTGGATCGGGCGGCTTACCGAAGCCGTGTGGAAAACCTCTTATCTTGGGCAGCAGATGCCCTTTAGCTACGGAGAGCGGGTCGACAGCTTTGACGTATGCCTTGCGGGCCTTGTCAATCCGGCGGATGAAGCCATGCTTCAGGCGATTGTCCCCTGGTTTCGCAGACAGGCGGAGGAAACCGGCTCCTGGATTGCTTACAGCCGCTGGCTGCTTAAATATGGCGTCAGCCCACGGGGGATTCTTGCAGACAGCATGAAAAAGTGCAAAAGAGCGCCACAGCTTTATTATGTGTGGGATCTGTTAAGGGAGGCTTTCGAAACTCTGCAGGCGGAGGAAACGGCGGCCTTATTGGAAGAAATTTGGGACGCTGGTTTTTTCTGTAAGGAAGAGAAAGTCAGAGAAACCGTCTTTAACAAGACCATTGCGGACCTGCGGGCCGGAAGGCCTTTTCCGGAGTGGAATACCTGGTGGAAGACATAAACGAAATGAAGACTTTCTAAGGCATTTCGAGAAGAATGCAAAAGAAGTGTTCTTACCGAAATGCACCGGCTCAAGGATTGTTTACGTCAGCGGTGGCGGATTTTCAAAAATTTCAGAGATTATTGATGCCGCGGATGCGGCGGAATGAGAGGGAAAAATGGCAGAGACAAAAATTCAACGCCTCCCGGCGGAGGAGCTATATCAGACGGAAATGGAAGCCCTGATTTCGGCAGAGAAGGATCCGATCCCTACGGGATGGCGGATGTCTCCCCGTTCCGTATTGACATACATAACCGGAGGCGTAAAGGTCAAGGGGGTGGATATTACCCCTAAATATATGGGAAATCGACGGCTGGTGGAGATTGCCATCTCTACTCTGGTTACCGACAGGGCCCTGCTTTTGATCGGTGAGCCTGGAACGGCAAAGTCCTGGCTCAGTGAGCATTTATCCGCCGCTGTCAACGGGGATTCCACCAAGGTAATCCAAGGTACCGCAGGCACTACCGAGGAACAGATCAGGTATTCCTGGAATTACGCCATGCTTATTGCCAGAGGACCCTGCATGGAGGCCATGGTAAAAAGTCCGGTGTATCAGGCGATGGAAAGCGGCAGCATTGCCCGCATAGAGGAAATATCCCGCTGTGCCAGCGAGGTGCAGGATGCCCTCATTTCTCTTTTGTCGGAAAAGCGGATCAGCATTCCGGAGCTGGGGCTGGAGATCCCTGCCCAAAAGGGTTTTTCCGTTATTGCCACGGCCAATACCAGGGATAAGGGCGTGAACGACATGTCTGCCGCTTTAAAGAGGCGTTTCAATATCGTAGTCCTGCCCACGCCCTCGGATATGGCTACGGAAATGGAGATTGTCCGCACCAGAGTAGCTCAGCTTTCTTCCGGACTGGATCTGAATGCAAAACAGCCGGAGCAGGATACGGTGGAAAAGGTGGTTACTATCTTCCGCGAGCTGAGAGGCGGCGCTACTTTAGACGGAAAGCAGAAACTAAAGGCCACATCGGGAGTTCTCTCTACGGCAGAGGCCATTTCCCTGCTGGCAAACTCCATGGCTTTGGCCGGGAGCTTCGGAAACGGAACCATTACGGCGGAGGATCTGGCCGCCGCATTGCAGGGGGCAGTGATAAAGGATGAAGATAAGGATAAGGTTTCCTGGGTAGAATATCTTGAAAATGTGATGAAAAAGCGGGGCAGTGCGTGGCTTCCACTTTACCGTGCCTGCCGGGAGCTGAACGAGTGATGGGCGGGCCGGTTATTTTCGGCGTGCGCCACTTGTCACCGGCAGCGGCCTTTCAGCTTCGCAAAGCGCTGGAAAAGGCGGCTCCCGACCTGGTGCTGGTGGAAGGGCCAAGCGATTTGAATGATCAGATGAAGTGGCTCTGCCATCCGGATACTCGGTTTCCGGCCGCCATTTTAGCTTACACCCAGACGCCTCCGGTCCGAACCATTTTGTATCCCTTTGCAATTTATTCCCCTGAAATTCAAGCTATTTTGTGGGCTCATGAGCATTGGGTGGAATGCCGGTTTATGGATTTGCCGTCTGGTGTGTTCTTGGCCCTTGAGAAGCAGGGGACTGCGGAGGAAACTGCGGCGGGTGCGGAAGGTAAGGAAGCTGCGGAGAAGTCAAGGGAAGGTGCTGAGGGCAAGGAGACTGCGGAGAAAGCAAGGGAAGGTGCTGAGGGTAAGGAGGCTGCGGAGGAAGCAAAGGAAGTTGCTGAGGGCAAGGAGACTGCGGAGAAAGCAAAGGAAGTTGTTGAGGGTAAGGAGACTGCGGAGAAAGCGGAAGTTGCTGAGGGTAAGGAAGTTGCGGAGAAAGTCGAAGGTAAGGAAGATAGGGGCGGAACGGAGACCGGCTTAAGCGGAAAGGAAAGGGAAGGCCTGGGCGATACTACGGAGAGCGTATACCGCCGGCTGGAAGTCTTTACCGGGGAAGAGCATGATACCTTCTGGGAGCGGAATTTTGAGCAGACAGGAGAGCGCTATCAGGAGGCAGCAGGCACCTTTGGGCGGATGCTTCGGGAAGCGTCTTCAGATGATGCCCGCAGCACTGCGGAAACCCTGGTGCGGGAGGCATACATGAAGCGGGTTATTCTGCAGGCCGTTGCGGCCGGTATTCCTGCGGAAAAAATCTTCATTGTCTGCGGAGCCTTTCATGTGGCCGGGTTAGAGGGCAATCAGCCCATGACTGACGAAGAGGAAAGGGCGCTGCCCCGTATGGATAGTACTGCCACGCTGATGCCTTATTCTTATTACCGCTTGTCCTCCCGCTCCGGCTATGGAGCAGGGAACAAAGCGCCGGCTTACTTTGAGCTTCTGTGGGAAGCCATGCAGGGCGGGGGTCTGGAAGAGACACCGTATTTGTACCTTACCCGTCTGGCTGCCGCGCATAGAAGGGCAGGAAACATTGTATCCTCCGCGGAGGTGATCGAGGCTGCGCGGCTGGCCGATACGCTGGCGGCCATGCGGGGCAGCCGGTATCCGGTGCTGGCGGATCTGCGGGATGCCAGCGTCACTACTATGGGACATGGTAACTTTTCCGAGCTTGCTCTCGCGGCGGCGGATACGGAGATCGGAAAAAAGATCGGCTTTCTGCCGGAAGGGGTGAGCCGTACGTCTGTTCAGGAGGACTTTTACAGACAGTTGAAAGAGCTGCGGTTGGAAAAGTATCGCACGGCGGAGCTGCAGGAGTTGGATCTGGACCTGAGGGAAAAGCTGAACGTGAAATCCAGGCAGGCCGCTTTGGCAGATCTGCGCCGGTCCTTCTTCCTTCACCGTCTGCGGGTGCTGGGGATTCATTTTGCCACGCTTCTGCCCTCCAGACAGACGGATGCTAACTGGGGAGAATACTGGAATTTGCGGTGGACGCCTGAGGCAGAGATTGAGATCGTAGAGTCCTCTTTGTTAGGAGAAACCATTGAGACGGCCGCTGCTTATGCCATGAAAGAACGGGCGGAAAACAGTGCCACCATTGCTCAGGCAGCCGCCATCTTCGAAGATGCCTTTTTATGCGGGATGCCTACGGCAGCAGTTCACGCCCTTTCGATGCTTCAGAGCTTGTCGGTAGAAGCCGCTGCCCTAAACGACGTGACGGAGACTGCCTGGCGCCTGTCTTTTGTGATACGGTATGGAGATCTCAGGCAGTTTCGGACAGAACCAGTGATTCCGCTGTTAAAGCAGCTCTATCTGAGGGCCTGTCTGATTCTGGAAGAGTCTTGTATCTGTGATGCAAAAGCGGCTCCCGTTGTAGCCGGCTCCATGGAGCGGCTGAATGCTCTTGTGCTGGCTCATGATTTTTTGGAGGAAGAGCGGCTGCTTGCCCTGTTGCGAGAAATTTCTGACAGAGATGACCTGAATCCTCATTGCAGTGGGTTTGCTTTGGCGATCCTGCTTGAGCGGGGAATTGCAGGGGAAGACCTGCTGGCCAGAGAGGTGGCAAGACGATTGTCTCCCGGTGTTCCGGCGGATCTGGGGGCTGGGTGGTTTGAAGGGCTTGCGGCCAAGAACCGCCGGGCGCTGATTGTCCGACTTTCTCTGTGGCGGCAGTTGGACGAATATCTGACAGGATTGGATGATACCGCTTTCCGCCGGGCACTGGTATTCCTGCGCCGGGCCTTTGCGGACTTTTCTCCGGGAGAAAAAAATGATGTGGCGGAAAACCTGGGAGAGATCTGGGGCTGCAGTCCGTCTCAGGCGGCAGAACTGATTATGAACGAAACCACTGCCGAAGAGCAGGAGGTGCTGTCCGGGTTGGAGGATTTTGATTTTGATGATATATAGTGGAGGCCAGTGTGAAGGGAATGAAGATTTTCTAAGTCTGCAAAAAACGCAGACAAAGAAAATCTAAGTCATTCCCCGAAGAACGCAAGGTCAGCGTTCTTCCTGGAACTTTAGTTCCATGGGATTGGTTTGTGCCTGCGGCTCATACGGCAAAAAGCTTATGCTTTTCGCTGTCAAGAATTCGCAGGTTGTGGAAAGGCATGGTTATTAATATGGAGCAAAAACAGCAGCTCGGTCGCTGGCGATTAATCCTAGGATCGGAAACACAGGATTCATTTGAACAAATGGGCGGTTCCCCGCTGTCACAGGAGGAACTGTTGATGGACAGCGCCCTGGCGGCTATTTACGGGAGGCCGGGAGAAGGCTTTTCCCAAGGCAGTGGGGGTGGTGCCGGGAAGGGTCCCTCATCTCCCCACATTTCAAAGTGGCTGGGGGACCTTCGATCCCTTTTTGATCCGGAAATTGTGGCCGTGGTGCAAAATGACGCTGTTGAACGTAAGGGACTTAAGCAGCTGCTCTTGGAGCCGGAGCTTTTGGATAATCTGGAACCGGATTTGAATATGGCATCAACCTTGTTGATGTTAAAGGATCAAATTCCGAAGAAGTCCAAGGAGTCTGCCCGGAAATTTATTCGAAAAATTGTAGCAGAACTGAACCGTATGTTGGAAAATGATCTGCGCCGGGCTGTTACGGCTGCGCTGAACAGAAGGGCTCATTCGCCTCTGCCTGCTGCGTCCGCCCTGGATTTCCCCTATACGATCCGGCGTAATCTGAAGAATTATGATCCGACTCTGGGCGTTATTATCCCTGAGAGGGTCTGGTTTTTTGACCGCTCCAGCCGGGTGAACCGCTGGCATGTAATTCTGGACATTGACCAGAGCGGCTCCATGGGGCAGTCTATTCTCTATTCTTCGGTAATGGCTTGTGTGCTTGCTTCCATGTCTGCCGTTCATACCAGTGTGGTGGCTTTTGATACACAGATCATGGACCTCACGCCTCTGTGTGCCGATCCGGTTGATCTGCTGTTTGGATTTCAAATGGGCGGTGGCACAGATATTGCAAAATCCATTGCTTATTGCCAAGGATTGATGGAGAACCCTTCCAGGACTTTGTTCTTTTTGATCTCGGATCTGGAAGAGGGAGGAAACCGGGCGGCACTGCTTCGGCGTATTGAAGAAATGAAGGCCTCCGGGGTGACGGTGGTGGTCCTGCTGGCCATCGCGGACGGCGGAAAGCCCTGCTATGACGCGCAGACGGCTCAGCGCATTGCCGCTATGGATATTCCCTGCTTTGCCTGTGCGCCGGAACGCCTGCCTGAGCTGCTGGAGCGGGCCTTGACAGGGCAGCTTCAAGGAATGGAGCAGTAGATGAAGAGCAAAATCAGGGTAAAATGATAAGTAGTAACAGTTCAGCCATGAAGCAATTTGTAATCAGTGCTTTGTGTGTAAGCACTCACGCACAGCTTATAAATTGTTTCATGGCCGAACTGTTACGATAATTACGGGAAAACCGTCAAAATAGGGTGGCTTTTTTTGAGGGAGTATGATAAAATCAAGAGTAAGAGAAGAAAAAGTATATATTTAAGGTGCAAGGATAACCCCCATGTCAGACGTTTTGCCAGACATGGGAGTTTTTAGGAAACAGAAAGGAGTATTTGTGGGCGAAAAAATCCTGGTCGTTGATGATGCGATGTTTATGAGGGGAGTACTTAGAAGCATATTAGAGGAAAACGGACATACCGTGATTGGAGAAGCGGAAAATGGCATGGAAGCGATTCAGAAATATGTGGAGCTGAAGCCGGATCTGGTAACTATGGATATTACAATGCCTGATATGACGGGGTTGGAGGCAGTAAAGGCAATCAAGCAGATAGACGGAAACGCCCGGATTATCATGTGTTCTGCCATGGGACAAAACGCAATGGTGATGGAAGCTATGAAGAACGGCGCTCTTGACTTTATCATTAAACCATTCAAGGTATCTACGGTGATGGAGGCTATAAGACGCTGTGAGATATTTAAAAAATTCAGAAACGATTGAAATAGAAGAAGATACGGAAATGCAGAGAAGGGGCGGGGGTCATAGATTTACAAAGAGGTGAAAGAGATTGGTTATCAGAAGATATGATTCTTCGGATTGTAAATATCTGGCGGAGCTGTTTTATGAAACAGTCCATACTGTAAATGCAAAAGATTATACAAAGGAGCAGCTGGATGTATGGGCATCGGGACATGTTGATTTAGAGAAATGGAACAAAACATTTTCGGAGCATTTTACGGTTTCTGCGGTGGAGGACAACAAGCTCGTGGGCTTTGGCGATATTGATGAAACGGGATACCTGGACAGGCTGTATGTGCATAAGGATTATCAGAGGCGGGGAATTGCGTCTGCCCTGTGTGAGGAACTGGAGCATGCCGTTCAAAGGGATAAGATTACGGTACACACATCTGATGTGGTATAAAAAAAGTTGACAGCCCATTCTCAAGGATTTGAGATATAAT
>CAJTSE010000028.1 GCA_910578815.1 uncultured Acetatifactor sp. | reverse complement strand
CTGATTAAATATGCAGTTGTCAGCGTTCAAAGCAATTGAGTTTCACTGATTCAGGAATATGTAAACATAAGAGATTTCCATCGAAAAATTAATTTTGTTTTATACTTGGACATATATCCAAAGAATGCGATACTGTTTCTTCTGTTCCGCCTGCCCAAATAATCCCGCACCCTTTAGAACAATATATTATATCCCTGTCCACACTATGATATTCATAGCATGTAATTGAATTATTTTCTTTTTCAATTACGTTCCCTCCTATCATCGAAAGAAATCTCCTATATTTTTCCAAGCTACAATCGCTCATCTGGACGGTTATTTTTTATTATTATAATAAAACCCATTTATTTTGTCAATTATTATCTCTACGCCGGATAAATGCTGGAAACATCGGCATACCCATGTTATAATTTCCATAAATTCCGTTTTTCTAAACAGGCAGATATGAGAAAGAGGTGACAAACTATAAATGATATTGGAATTACGTGACCGCACAGCAGAAAATGTAATCCATTATTTTCACAAAACCCGTGACCCGGAGGTGCGCAGATTTCTTCCGCAAAAGGCCGCCACTGAGAGCGAGGCGCTGACCGATTTTGAAAAATCACAGTGGCCCAATGCGTCCAGCTATGGCCGCACGATTTATGCGGACGGTAACTATATCGGGGATATTTGGTGTTACTGCATCCAGCCGGAAGATCGCCATGCCATGATCGGCTACTGCATCTTTGACAAAACATACTGGAATAAGGGCATTGCAACGGAAGCGCTGCGAAGATTTCTCGATGAAATAACGGTAAAATATAACTTACTATCTGTCGGAGCATTTACTTATTCCGCAAATGCTCCCTCCATCAGAGTTTTATTAAAAAATTGTTTCCAGGATACGGAAATCCTGATTGAGGATGGCGTTGAATCCAGATATTTTCAAAAGGATATACGTCCTTCAGTCTAAAATCGGCAGGTGATTCAGGCAGGGCGGCAGGTGCATCATATGATGATCCGTCATGGGAGTTAAAATCATGCCGCCTCTTGTCAGTCTGCCCCAGAATACCAGCAGCCACACGGAGCGGAAATCTGTCGTCACGCCGCCTTCCTCCAATATCCTCATTACCCATTCCTCAGGCACCATGGATTGTATCTGCTCCAGCGTTAAGCTGCCCAAAATGCTGCGCGTGTTCTTTCCCACTGCCATCATATAGTCGCGCAGCGCCCACACATCTATTCCTTTCCCGAACTCCACGGCCTGGTCAAATTCCAGTGCGTTTCCGGTATCCGTAATAGATGCGCCGATTTTTTGCTGCCACCGGGTATTAAAGAGCTGGTTTTGATTGACCATTAAAATATTGCTTACCAGATCTTCAATGCGATAGGTATGCCAGAACTGCCAGCACATGGGGACTCTCCTTGTTCCTGCATAATGCAGGTCCACATCATAATCCTCTCTCGGCACGATTACATTCGGATTTCCCGCCAGCATATAATCCAAAACATAATCCGCAATGGTTTTTTCCGTTCTGCCGGATATTTCTGCTGGATGAACCATGGCATGAACTTCTAATGTCAATTCCCGTATTTTTTCCAGGTCCGTTCCCTTTAAAGCCGATTTCAGCGCCTCATATTTTTCTCTGATGGGCGCAAATAATTCCTCTTTTTTCATACCTTTGTAACTCCCTCATCATTTCATCAACATCTGTATAAGCTTTTCCAAAAGAAGGATTCCGCTTCATTTGTCGTACTTCTTCTATCGCTTCTTTGGTTTCTTCATTGGTATATCCAAAGATATATTAAATGGTTTCCCCGACATTATAATGCCTCCTGCCTTGAATAAGCCCTGGTCCAATGATAGGGCTGCAGCTCCTTCAGTTCCACAAACAGCAGGGAATTATCCTCCGTCGTCACCGCCACCTGAACGTCCTCTCCCCAATAGCGCAGTCTCTCCTGACAAATGCCACAGGGAGTCAATATCTTAAAATCCGACTTTTCATCATCCCTGACCAGGCACATGCAATGCGTCACCTTTTCGTCGAATTTATGTGCTTCCAGCATGGCGCCGGTTTCAATACATAATACCGTGGAAGCATTTTCCGTTTCAATGGAAACGCTTGTAAAATAATGCCCCCTTTCGGTATGCACGATTCCTGCCCCGCCCCAGCCTGCAGGGTATCTTTTTTCGATCAGCTCCCTGGCCCGCCTGTACATTTCGTTTTCTATCTCAAAATTCCGCATGTTGATACCCCGCCGCTTTCCGTTTCTCAAATACGATATACTAAATGCAAATACCCTCTTCCCGTAAAAGCTCCGTCAGCCGTTCCACCGACATGCTTCCCAGATCGCCGCCATCCCTGCTGCGGACGGAAACACTACCGGACTGAACCTCTTTCTCGCCGATAATAAGCATATAAGGAATTTTTTCCAGCTGTGCCGCCCTGATCTTGTAACCGATTTTCTCAGCCCTTTCATCCACCTCACAGCGCAGCCCCTCTTTTTTCAGGATGGCTTCTACTTCTCTCACATACTCGATATATTTATCCGAAATCGGCAGTATTTTAACCTGTACCGGAGCAAGCCACAGGGGAAATTTCCCCGCAAAATGCTCGATCAGAATCCCCATAAATCTTTCCAGAGAACCAAATATAACTCTGTGGATCATCACCGGACGATGCCTGTTTCCGTCCTCTCCGATATACTCCGCCTGAAAACGCTGGGGCAGCTGTAAATCCAGCTGAATCGTTCCGCATTGCCACGTTCTGCCGATGGAATCTTCCAGATGGAAATCCAGCTTGGGGCCATAAAATGCCCCGTCTCCCTCATTTATCACATAGGAAAGGCCCAAATCCTCCAATGCCTTTTTTAAGCCCTCCGTAGCCATTTCCCATTCTTCGTCGCTGCCAATAGAATTTTCAGGTCTGGTGGACAGCTCTACATGATATGGAAACCCAAAGTTTGCGTATACCTCATCTATCAGCCGGGCAACCCCCTTGATCTCATCCTGAATCTGCTCCGGCGTCATAAAGATATGAGCGTCATCCTGTGTACAGCAGCGAACGCGCATTAGGCCATGCAGCGTACCAGATTTTTCATTCCGGTGTATCAGTCCCAGCTCCCCGATCCGCAGGGGAAATTCCCGGTAAGAACGGGGCTCCATCTTATATACAAGCATCCCCCCCGGACAGCTCATAGGCTTAACAGCAAAATCTTCCCCGTCAATTAAGGTTGTATACATTTTATCATTATAGTGCTCCCAGTGTCCAGAGGTTTCCCAAAGCTGACGGTTCAGCAGGATCGGCGTGGATATTTCCACATATCCTTCTCTCGCGTGCAGCTTTCTCCAATAATCAATTAACAGGTTTTTCAGTATCAGTCCCCTGGGAAGAAAAAAAGGAAATCCCGGTCCTTCTTCAAACAGGGCAAACAAGCCCAATTCTTTTCCCAGTTTTCTGTGATCCCGCTTTTTCGCCTCTTCCAGGCGGCTGCAATATTCTTCCAGCATATCTCCGTCCGGAAAGGATATGCCGTATATTCTGGTAAGCATTTTATTATTTTCATTCCCGCGCCAGTACGCGCCTGCCACGGACAACAGCTTAAAGGCCTTAATGGCGCTGGTGTATGCCACATGAGGCCCGGCACACATTTCCAGATATTCTCCCTGCCTGAAAAAGCTGATTTCCTCATGTTCAGGCAGCGCTTCCAACAGCTCTGTCTTATAGCTCTCATTTCGTTCTTCCATGTCCTGCCTGGCCCCTGCCCGGTCTGCCGTAAAGTGTTTCATCTGCAGATTTTCCCGGACAATTTTTTTCATCTCCGCTTCTATTTCGGCAAAATATTCTTCCGAAAAGCGAAAATCAAATTCAAAATCATAGTAAAAGCCTTCGGCAATGGCCGGTCCGATTGCGCATTTGGTATTTGGATACAGCCTTTTCACTGCCTGCGCCAAAATATGCGCGCTGGTATGCCAAAACGCCTTTTTGCCCAATTCTTCTTCGAAGCCGGCCTCTCTGACGGAACCGTCTTTCATCAAAATCTTCATCTCTCATTTCCTCCTGAAATAATTTTTTGATTCATATTTTTTTAATTAACATAAGAAAAGCACTCTTAAAAGTACAAATACTGTACCTTTAAGGGTGCTTACTGCACGGTTCCACCTTAATTTTTCACTTCAGATTCTATCAAATCCTAACCTTTAACGCAGATATACGGTAATGCTTACATCTACTTTCAGCATTACAGCTGGGGAATGGTTTTCACATACGATCCACATAAGCGCCTTCCACCATATGACGCTCTCTCTGTCTGCGATTTATATGCTACTTGTTTCCGTCATCGCTTTTTCTTATGTCAACTTGGTAAGGATTATAGCATTCCCCTTTTAAATTGTCAAATAAAAACTACAGACCGTTTTGAGAAAACCGTTTTTAAGAAACAGTAACACAAGCAGCAGCTCGTTATTGCCATCAGGCTGTAAAATGCCGAACTAATTGTATATTAAAAAATTTGACCCGCACATTTTAACAGTGTCATCCGTTAAACATTATAAAGGGGGACATATAGACCCATGGATCTGGAAGAACAATACGACAAAATATTCCACTATTGCTGTTTCAAAATGTATGACCGACAATTAGCTCAGGACATAACCCAGGAAACCTTTCTTCGATTTTACAAACGGAACCTGAAGCTGGACAGCGAAAAAGTACTGCCATACTTATATGCCACCGCCAAAAATCTGTGTGCGGATGAATTCCGGAAAAAGCCGGTATACAGTATGGAAGATGTGGAGGAAAACACAATCTGTGACGCATCGGAGGAAATTATCAATAACCTGGCCTTACGAGCTGCTATGCATAAGCTTCCCGCAGAAGATCAGGAATTGCTGTTTCTGCGGTATGTACAGGAAATTTCCGTTATTTCCATTTGTAAAATTACAGGCATATCGCGTTTTGCCCTTTACCGCAGACTGACAAGGGCCGCAAGGCAGTTAAAGGAAGAATTGAGAAAGGAGGGATTTACAGAATGAACAGAACGCTAAAACAAAAGCTGAAAAAAGCCTTTGAAGTTCGCTCTCCCGACCGGCAGGAAAAAAACCGGTTTTTACAAACTCTCGCCCGGTCTCAGATCAGTATCAGTACACGGCAGTTTGTTATTGCACAGTTTTTCTGGCTTCGAAAGCGGATCCTGCTGCTGTCCCTGCTGTTTCCGCTGCCTGCGCTGGCAGGCGCCCGCCATATGAATCCAAATACCTTATGGGTCCTGTCTGCACTGATCCCCTTCCTCGGCCTGTTGGCAGTGGCGGAAAGCACACGTTCCGCAACGTATGGGATGCAGGAACTTGAAATGTCCGCAAGATTTTCCTTAAAAAGCGTAGTGCTGGCACGGATGAGTATTCTGGGACTGCTTGACGGACTTGTCATATGCTGCCTAATCCCCTTATGCCGCGGCGGCAATCTGTCCCTGCTCCAGACGGGAATCTACCTGCTTGTTCCCTATCTGCTGACGGTAAATGCCAGCCTGTGGCTTACCCGCCGTTTTCACGGCAGGGAGGGACTTTATGGCTGTATGTGCGCCGCAGTGCTGGTAAGCGTGGGAAACTTCGGGCTGCACCTGATTGCCGATTTTATTTATCAGTTTTCTTACATTCACTGGTGGATCATTTTATCTGCAAGCCTGCTTGGCAGAATGGCATGGGAAATCTGTCAGACAATGAAAACAACGGAAGAACTGACGTAAAAGGCATGGAAATCGGCGTTTTCCATTTCTATTTGCGCCGCCTAAGGCGGCATGGAGGTTACTATGGAACTGATAATAGACAGAGTATCAAAGCAATATAAAAATCATATCGCCGTTGACCGTATTTCACTGAAGCTCCGAAAGGGTATTTACGGACTGCTTGGTGAAAACGGCGCCGGAAAAACTACCCTCATGAGAATGATCTGCGGCATTTTAAAGCCTGACAGCGGCAGTATTTCCTTTGACGGCATGGACGTAAGTGAAGAAAATTATCGCTCCGCTTTGGGATACCTGCCTCAGGATTTCGGCTACTATCCCGAATTTACGGGGCTGGACTTCCTTTTATACATGGCGTCATTAAAAGGGCTTACAAAGCCGCAGGCAAGCATAAAGGCGGCAGAGGTTCTGCAGCTGGTATCCCTGCAGGATACCGCCAAAAAGAAAATAAAAACCTATTCCGGCGGCATGAAGCAGCGTCTGGGAATCGCACAGGCTTTACTTGGATCGCCAAAGCTCCTGGTGGTAGACGAGCCCACCGCCGGATTGGATCCCAAAGAGAGAGTCCGCTTTCGCAGCCTGATTGCGGATTTGGGTAAGAAAAGCATCGTGCTGCTTTCCACGCATATTGTGTCGGATATTGAGCATATTGCCGATACCGTATTAATTATGAAGGCCGGAAAACTGATTTATCAGGATCAGTGGACGGAAAGCAACGGCAGTTTGGAGAATTTTTATTTGCGGCATATTGGCGAAGCTGATTTGTGAGGATACGATTATCTGATTTCCACATGCAAAATTGCTTTTGGTGTTGTATATTTGAATGTAAAACTTTCAAGTTTAAATGGAAATGCGTACTGAAAGTGCGCTGGAGGTATAGATTGAAAAATCATGCTGATGCACTGATTTTTCAATCGGCAATTTGAGTCAGAGCCTCAAATATGCCTTGATCGCAGTCGGAAAATTAAAATTTCCGACGCGTGTCATCTCAGTAAACTGCTCTGAAATGGAGGATTAAAATGAATAATTATGGAACGATTTATCGGTATGAATTGAAAAAAATAGTAAGTAAAAAAATCGTCTGGATTTCTTTTTCGCTGGGCATTCTCGTCAGTATAATTTCCGTTTTTGCCCCGCTTCTTGGAAACTATTATATAGACGGGAAATTCATAGACACAAATTATAATATATATCAAACAGGCAAAAAATATGCCCTGGAACTGAACGGCAGGAAAATTGATCAGGCACTTCTTGAGGAAACCATTGCCGCCTATGGAAAAATCCCGCAGACCACGGAAAACCACTATACGACAACGGAAGAATACCAAAAATTTGCGCGTCCATACAATGAGGTTTTTCAAATTATTCGCAAAACAGCAGGTCTGCAGACCTTTGAGGCCATGTATTCCTGGCAGCCGGATGAAGCTGATCTGTACGCCAAAAGGCAGGCATGGCTTACGTCCCGCTGGGAGGATTTAAAGCTGTCAAAGGGAGAAACGGAATTTTGGAGCAGGCGGGAAGAACAGGTAAAAAAGCCCTATATTTTTGAAGAACACGGCGGATACCGTACCGTGTTTTCAAGCTTTCAGACCGTAGGGCTTTTTGTGCTGATGCTGACTGGTATCTGCCTTTCCGGAATTTTCTCGGATGAGCATCTCAGGAAAACGGACCAGCTTGTCTTGGCCTGTCCTCTGGGGAAAGCAAAGCTGTATTGGGTAAAAACAGCCGCAGGAATCACCTTTGCCGCAGGCAGCAGTCTCCTGTTTTTTGCGGCTGTATTTGTAACAGCCCTGTGCCTGTATGGTCCGGGAGGCTTCCAGGCGGCCTTTCAATTTATATACAACCCCAGCTCGGACCCGATCACCTGCGGCCAGGCAATATTGATCGCATATGGAAACATGTTGATTGCCACCGTTATCACCAGTGTGCTTATGATGGTATTATCGGAGCTGCTGAAAAGTAATATTGCAACCCTGGCAATTTTAGTGGGTCTGCTGATTGTACCCTTAATTTACAGTGTGCCGGCACAATACAGGGTATTAACACAAATATGGAACTGGCTTCCCTGGGCCTTCCTTGCACCCTGGAATGTATTTGGGCAATATACGCTTCCTTTGTTTGGCTTTTACCTGACTCCCTGGCAGGCCGCACCGTTAATCTATGCGGCCGCGGGGGCGGTAATTGCAGCCATCGGAAGACCGATTTATCAGCGCTTTCAGGTTTCCGGCAGATAAATCATGCGGGGAAAAATTCCCTGCATACCGCGCTATCGGCGGGCTTCCTGTACAGGCTTTACTCTACTGCAGCTTTATGGAAAAATCCTCATAAATCCCTGCCGGCACCGCTTCCCCATAGCTGTACAGCTCAACCGTCTCCTTTTCAAATCCGTAAACCGTCACCATCTGCCTGCCCGGATCGACGATCCAATACTCCCTGACGCCCGCGGTACGGTATTTAAAAAGCTTTATCATATAGTCTCTCGATTTACTGCTCTGGGAAACAATTTCAATAATCCAGTCCGGCGCCCCATGGCACCCCTTTTCATCCAGCTTCGACTGATCGCAGATAACGGCAATATCCGGCTCCACATAGTTTCTGTCA
The DNA here is from genome assembly GCA_910578815.1 of uncultured Acetatifactor sp. Classification (GTDB taxonomy): domain Bacteria; phylum Bacillota; class Clostridia; order Lachnospirales; family Lachnospiraceae; genus Acetatifactor. Next base: position 20,465 of record CAJTSE010000028.1, on the reverse strand, counting down.
TCCTCATTTAGAAATACCGCAAAGGGCGCCGCCAGCACCTCGCACTGCCCGCCGTGATCTTTAACATAATTATATATTTCATTGTGCAGGTAAGCGGAAATTTTCTGATGATTCCATCCGGGCGGCGCCATATAATAAATCTGTCCGTCAATCAGTTCCGCCCGCTCCCCATCCGGCAGCGCATAAATGTCCTCAACGGTATGAGCATCTTCTTTTTTCAACGCATCCATGGCTTTGCCCTCCTTTTCTTTCATTATATCCAATATCTGAAAGAAACACAATTATTTTCCGCCTTGGGTGCTGCCTGTTACATTCCAACGATTTTTATTTGGTTGCACCACAGGTGGGCTCAGTCCAACCTGAACTGATCCGTATTAGCACAAAGCCCGCTATGTCTTACTTAAAAAGCTTTTTGGTAAAACAGATAACCCTGTTTGCTTCCGTAAAGCCCACCGCCATGTGAAACCGATAGCTTCCCATATTGTCCAGCTCACAGTCGCTGGCAAACTCCCCCGCGCCCTGCTCTCTGGCCCAGGCCTCACATGCGGCCAGCAGCTCTTTTGCATATCCCTTATGCCGATATTCCTCCCTGACAAAAATGCCTTCCAGGTAACCCACGGGGCTGGTTTCCGTTCCTTCCACATAATCGGAGCGCAGCTGGCACTGCGCAAATCCGACAGGTATGTCGTTTTCATATATTAAGAAAAATTGCGTTCTGCCTTTGGAAAGAAGTTCCGTAAACTCCTGAATCAGATCCTCTACCGTATTGTCCTCCCACATCTGCACTGCCAGCTCTGCCACAGTGCTTATATCTTTGAGTTCTGCTTTTATTACCATTTTCCAACCTCCAAATTACTGTTATTTCCCAGCTCTTCCAGCAGCTTTACGCCCATTACGGTTGCAGGAATCCGATAACCCGGCGCCAGATTGGACAGCACCACCACCGCCGTTCCCGTCTCAGGCCGAAAGCCAAGATAGCTGTTATAATTTCCCGTTCCTCCGTTATGCCATATAATGCCGCTTTTGTCATCTACAATCCAGGCCATCCCGATCTCATCCATATGAATACCCATGGTCTCATAAGCTTCCGTAGAAGCATTGATTACTGCAAGGCTCCTGTGACATTCGGCAAAATACGGATGCTCCAAAAGCTGCATCTGCGCGTAGGAAAGCATCTCCGTTATATCAGAGGTAATGGCGCCTGCCGCCAGATACGCATCGTCCGCCTTCCTGTCCCAGTATTTTCCAAGGTCGCCATTTTGATCAGATATTTGGGTATTGCCGAGCCCCAGCTCGTCCTGTGCAAAATGATTCACCAGGGTTGCATAATCGGAATCATATACTGCTTCCAGCACCAGGCCTAACACCGCAAAGCCAAAGTTGGAATAGGTAAAGCCATAATTATCTTTATCCATATTCAGCTTGCCCGCCTTGTGGAGCACCATTTCTTTCGTAATCCCGTAAAAGTCATTTCTTCCCTTAAAAAAGCTGGAAATCATCGGGCTTTCAAAATAATATCCCTTATACCCGGAGGTATGGGTTAATAATTCCCTGATCGTCGGATATTCCCTGCCGTCAGGAAGCGGCAGATAATTGTCGATCTGATCATCAATATCCAGCTTCCCTTCTGCCGCCGCTTTGCCAACCAGCGCGGCCGTAAAGGTTTTTGTAAGAGAACCGATCTCGTATGTATGAAGCTCCGCCGGAAGCTCTTTCCCGTTTTCACCACATACCTTCCAGGAAACCTGCCCGCACTTCACAATCCCTACGGTGATGCAGGCGTCTTTGTTATCCTTGGTGGTATATTCCAAAACCTCCGCAAAGGACAGCTCCGGTATTTTGCTGATTTGATATTTTCCGTAACACATCAGTCCGATCACTGCCAGCGCGGCACAAATTAAGATGACTGCTATGACAATGATCCAGATTTTCCTTTTCTTTTCCCCCTGCTCACTACAGGCCCTCCCTGCTGCCGGCCGTTGACTTGATTCCCGCCGGATCAACGTTTCTACTTTTTATGCTATATGCTGTGCGCGGTTATAATGGTGTAGCTGTATGCGTTTACGGTAATCACACAACCGTCCACACGAACATACCAGTTCTTCCCTTTTCTAGAAATCTCCGCCTGAGCCGAGCTCACCTGCTCCCGGCACCATTTTACCACATCTTCCACATCCAGAGAAAGATTTCTTCTTATCCTTTCTATGCCCAGCTCCGTAGTATGCAGCTTTTCCAGGTTTTCCAGCAATTCGTTTTCACCGCTCATATTCTTGCCCCTCATGCTTTTTTTACCATACTATACCTTGCTCGCCTGCTTTGCAAGAACATCTAGTGTGCTGGCATTAGGCCCCCTGCACCAATCAGAATGAAACTCGCAAATACTGCTCCCGATACATAAAAATGTGCATTTACACAGAAAATAGGAGCGCTAACTGGAATTCTGCTTCAGATATATTCAATGGGAAGCGCCACCAGATTCTCCCTCAAATAGGTCTTTTGGTCAATTAAGCACAAAATGACCCCCATTCCCCTTGATTTCTCCTTTATTTTATCAAGGACTGGATTTGCCGCTCCCATATCTGCCTTCGGATTCGCTGACATTTTAATTTCCACGGGATACAGAATTCCGTTTTCCTCTATCACAAGATCTATTTCGTTTTCACCGGCGGCATTTTTATCCCGGCCCCGGTAGTAAAAAATGCTGAATTTATAGTCCAGTCCTTCATTGGCATAAGATTTCAGGATTTCCGACACCATAAAGGTTTCAAACATATTTCCCGCAACCGCCGAACATTTCAGGGCTTCCGACGTCAGCCACCTTGTCAGATAGCAGGCGAGCCCCGTATCCCTGAAGTAAAGCTTCGGGGTCTTAACGGCCCTGTTTAAGGCTGCTGCACTGTATGGCTGCAGCAGATAAACGATTCCCGTCCGCTCCAGAACAGATACCCACATCTTAACGGTGGGCTCGCTGACACCCACCTGGCCTGCAATATTTGCGTAATTCAGCAGTTCCCCCGTTCTGGCAGCCACCGCCGTCAGAAACTTGGTAAATGTAATGCTGTCCGCAGAAATCAATTCATTAATATCTCTTTCCAGATAAGTTGATACATAAGAAGCATAATATTCCTGCCAATCCCGTTCCACATCATATAATTCGGGATAGGAACCCCTGTGTATGGTTTCCCACAGATTTCCATAGGGCTTCCTTGCCTGTTCCCGCTCCTTCAAATATCCTTCAGTGGGTACAAAATGCCTGTTAAACTTCACACCATGTATTTCACGCAGCGAAAGCCCTGTCAGCTCTGTTATGGAAACCCTTCCCGCAAGAGACTCGCTCATTCCCATCAATTCCAGCTTCTGTGAGCCGGACAGGATGAACATACCCCTTTTCTCCGACTCATCAACAATCAGCTTGATATTTTCCAGAACGGCACTTTCCTTTTGGACCTCGTCAATAAACAAGGGGCAGGGATGATTCAGAAAAAACAGTCCTGGCTCTTCCCGCGCCTGCAGCCGTGTCAATCTATCATCAAAGTTCGCCCTGTTATATTCAGGAAATTCATGCTTTACAAGCGTGGATTTTCCCACCTGCCTCGCCCCTGTAATAAGCGTGCATTTGCTGCTTGAAACCCTGTTCTTTAAAACCGGCGTAATTGCGCGTTCAATATAAGACACAGCAGCCCCTCCTTGGCTAATCTAAAATCTAACTTTATATTATACATAAATTCGCTGTCTGTCAAATAACTGCCTGTTGTAAATAAAAATTTTGACTTCCTGACCTTAAGAGAAAAATATGACGAAAAAGAATTAGAAGATGCCCTTATCAATCAAATTACTCAATTTCTATTAGAATTAGGCACAGGTTTTTCGTATCTTGGCAGGCAAATACATTTGCATATCGGCGAAAGTGATTTCTATATGGATTTACTTTTTTATCATGTCCGCCTTCATTGCTATGTTGTCGTGGAACTGAAAACGGAAAAATTTAAGCCAGAATTTGCAGGAAAATTAAATTTCTATGTCACGGCTGTCAATAAACAGATGAAAACAGAAAAGGATAATCCGACAATTGGTATACTTATATGTAAGGATAAAGATGATGTTGTTGCTGAGTATGCGCTCGATGATATTTCACAACCGATCGGGATTGCGGAATATGAATTGACAAAGATGCTTCGTGAGGAATTTAAAAGTAGTCTGCCGACCGTGGAAGAAATAGAGAGTGAGCTTTCTGAATAAATTGGCTTACGGCTTGTAAGCTGATTTGTATGTGAAAAATTAAGAGGATTTATTTGAGAGCGGATGTGTTAGAATAGAAAAGGAAATAGCGGATTATGCAAAAAACGGCAGGCTGACGGAACCGTCAGATGGAAAGCGTTAAGAATTGGGTAATTTGTCAGAATTAGATCGTATTGAAGATGATAAGTCATTTGCAAATAAATGTTTTTTGGAGTGCGGCCATGAAAATAAATAAACTACCAGAGAAATATTTGAAAATGCTGAAATACGCCGAAGAAATTATGGAATCCAACGAAAACGCACCTCTCGCTGTCATCGTAACTACAGCGAAAGGTGAGCTAATGGGATTTGCCAGCCGGCTCTCCGACACTGACCGCCTTGTCGATGAAAACAGATTTCTGCAGAGTCTGGCAGAGCATGGGGAGGCCAAAATCAGCTGTGGTCTGTGTAAATGGAGGAACGGAAACGTCGATATTCCTTCAGCAAATCTGCGGAAGAGCCTTGAAGAACTGAGTACTGCAAATCTTGAGGCGGAATTTCTGCTTCAAGGCGGAGACGGGTTTCAGCTTAGAAGCATAGGAGCAATGCGTTCTCTATAGCTGCCGCTTCCGGCATAAACAATAACTTTTATCTTTCTTCATTTCATATCTGATTACTAATTCCTAAATAGTTTGAAAGTATTCTCCTTTTTTTGCGATTTAACAGGTAAGGAACGTTAAATGAGTCCGCCCCGCGCAGACGATCAAAGGACAAGGAGAACAGCATGAACGGGAATTTACTCAAAAAAACAGCCTGCCTGATTTGCCTTACGGCATTCGGTTTATGCTCCTGCGGCCGCAATGCCGCAGAAAGCAATGAAAATACGGCCCTTGCAAAGGAGCATGTCTACCGCTTTCGGGAAATCGCAATACCGGAGCCAGGCGGGGATGAAACAGACATACTGGCCGCCGCCAGCAGGGATCAGACAATTTCCCTGCTGATCAAAGTAATAAACCGGGAAAATTACAATGACAACGATATTCGGATCCTCCGCTTTGAGGCTGAAGGCTCCGACGCGGTAATGTCTGCTCTGGAGACCATTCCCTGGCACCCTGCTCCGGAAGACGACGCCGTCCCGCAGGAATATTCCGCTTACGACAACTACACCTTCGGGGCGGACGGCCGCATCTATGCCATCCGCTATTATTCTAAGACCCCTCAAGGTCCTGATGAGGAAAGCATATCCCTGCGTTATCTCTGCTGTTGGGAGGCGGATGGCCCTCTGTTGTGGGAAATGGAGCTGGAGGACCTCTCCTTCGGTCTCGATGACGACTATCTTTCCATAAACGCCCTGTCCATAGCGGAGGATGGGCAGACCCGCCTGATTCTGACCGGAAATGAACAGGCCTGGCAGATGACCGTGGATGCTCAGGGAAATCCTGCCGATGCCGAAAAGCTGCCTGAAGAAATCTTTCGGGTATTCAACAGCAGCCTGTCTGTCCTGCATCAGGCGGACGGCTGCCTTACGGTTATCTGCTGCGGGGAAGACAACTGGGAGGAACGATATTTTGTTTCTTATCATCCTGCCGCTGCCTCACTGGGGGAGACCTGCAAAATGCCTTCCGCCTGCGGGTGGGACAGATACGGCGCTATAGCCGCAGACGACAGCGGCCTTATTTACAGCAACCGCACCGGCATCTGCTCCTGTACGCCGGGGGATGAGGAAGGCCTTGAAAAAATGAATTTCATCAATTCCGATCTGAATATCACCAGCTTTGACGCTCTGGTAAGCCTGGATGACGCCTCCTTTGCAGGTGCATTTTATGAAGGGTATGACAGCAGAATTCGCATGGGCATCTTTACCCGCGTGGATCCTGCGGATGTTCCTGACAAGGCGGTTTTGGTGCTGGCAGGCGCTTACATCAGCAATGATATAATACAGCGCGTGGTGGAATTTAACCGCGGCAGCGATCAGTACCGAATTATGATACAGAATCTGGAGGAATATGATTCCGAAGAGGCGCTTGCAGCAGGCATTGCGGAGACCACAGGCGGCATTTTTTCCGGCAGCATGCCTGACATTTTAATCACGGAGGGCCTTCCTGCGGAACTCTATGCCGCAAACGGATTTCTGGCGGACATCGGCGAATTGCTGAAAGAGGATGAAGAGCTTTCCCATATGGAGTTTCTGACAAATGTATTTGATGCCTATTCCATGGACGGAAAACTATATTATCTCATTCCTTCTTTCCGGGCAGGCACCATGATTGGTGCTGTCTCCGTGGTGGGAGACAGGACCTCCTGGACTCTTGCCGATGCGCTGGAGCTGCTGGAAACCATGCCGGAGGAAACAAGCCTGCTTCCACCCACAGACCGTGAAGCCTTTCTGCGGACCATGATCGCCTATTGCGGCGGCAGCCTCATAGATACCGGCTCTGGGAAATGCAGCTTCCAATCACAGGAATTTACTGATATACTGGAATACGCAAAAAACCTGCCGGAAGAGCCGGACCCTGAAACCTGCGGCGAGGATTACTGGAGAAATTATGAGGTACAGTACAGAGAAGGCAGGACCGTCCTTGCCGACATGGAGATCAGCAGCTTTGAGGATGCACCGTACTATGCCAACGACTTATTTGGAGCGGATGTATCCTATATCGGTTTCCCCTGTGGAAACGGGTCCGGCGCTTACATCAGGGCGCAGGAAGCCTATGCCATTTCTGCCCATTCCAAATACCTCCGGGGAGCATGGGAATTCCTGCGGTATTACCTGACGGACGAATATCAGTCCAACCTTGAAACGGGGCTGCCGGTACAGAAAAAATACTTTCTGGAAAGCTCCCTGAAAATACTTAATAAAAACCAAAACCATTACACAAATGCCGAATCCGGCACCCCGGAATTCCTGACGGAAGAACAGCTGGCAAAGCTGATACAATTTATCCTTTCCACTGATCGCTGCTATTACACCAACGAGGACATCATGAACATCGTAATTGAGGAAGCAGGGGCTTTCTTTTCTGGAAATAAAACGGCACAGGAAACCGCAGAGGTCATACAACGCAGAGTACAGCTCTATCTGGACGAAAATCTGAAATAACCATAACTGCCAAGGTCCCGCTGTATACCGGATATTGAAAGATTACCTGAAATCATACTGAAGGGAGAATCCTATGGAAGATGCCGAAATTGTTGCCCTGCTCTGGCAACGCAAAGAATCTGCCCTGGATGAAATTATCCGCCGCTATGGCAGAATGCTGAAAAGCTTTGCAAGACGCATCCTTCCCACTGCGGAGGATGCCGAGGAATGTATAAACGATGCCTTGTTAGACATATGGAATACTGTTCCTGTAAATCGCCCGTCTTCCATTGCATCCTATGCCGCCATGCTGACCAGGCGGCGGGCTATTGACCGGATCCGCCGCCTGACGGCAAAGAAGCGCGGAGGCGGCGTCTATCTGGTTGCACTGGACGAGCTGGAGGACTGCATTCCCGCTCATACCGAATCCAATGAAGATGCGGACGCACTCCGGGAAGCTATCAACAGCTTTCTCGCCGAGCTGTCTGCCGAAGACAGGCTGATCTTCATGGGCCGCTACTTCGCTCTGGAGTCTGTGGAATCCCTTGCAGGGAACAACAGACTGACAAAGAACACCGTCAATATCCGCCTTTCCAGAATGAGGAAAAAGCTGAAATCCAGGCTGGAAGAAAGGAAGATTTATCTATGAATAAAAAAACAAACGAACATCTGCTGGATATGATAGGGGATGTTGATGAACGCTACATCCGGGAGTATATCTCCGCACGCACAAGGACAAACAGGTCCGGCCGCACAAAAATGCGGCTCACCGTTATACCGGCTGCCGCTCTGATGCTGCTCCTGGGAACGGTCAGCTTGGCAGCGATTCCTGCAATCGGACACTTTCTGACGGCATATAAGTCCGAGCAACAGGCCGTCCTGCAGAATTTCAGTGAAATCGAGGCCGAATACGCCGTCTCCATAGGTGATACGCAGGAATGCGACGGCGTAATCGGCACCCTGAACAGTGCCGTTTTAGAAGACCGGCATCTGCTTTTATGCTATACCTTCAACTGGAGCGGACTGGATGAAGCCGCGGACGGCTCCTTCCACACCTACTTTCTGCCCTGGTTCTTCTATATCACGGAGGGCGATAACATCATCTGTCAGTCTGAATATACAAAGGACCTGCATACACAGACCTATGCAGGGGATATAAATCCGAATCCCGCCGAGGCAACCCATATTTACTGCATTGATCTGCAAGGCATGGACGGCCGGGAACTGGCTGGAAAGGAGCTGACTGTCCGGCTTCTCTATGCTAAGGACGGGGAGGGCTTTATCAGCACCTTTACACCGGAAGCCTGCTTTGCAGACAGAAGCTGGCGCATTGATAAGACATACGAATTTAACGGCCATGAAATCAAGATAAACAGCATCCGGGAGTCCGCCCTGTATGTGACACTGTTCATTGACTGCACCGCCATCGGACACGCCGGAGATGATTATGCCTTTATCCTTTCCGACGAGCTGGGCAATGATTATACCGCCTATCCCAACGGGAACAATGATACCGACGGATACTGGTTTACCAAACCGGCGGACATGGGTACGCTGCTGACCCTGAAGATCATCCGCAGCGGCCTGAAAAGAGACCCGCAGGGTAATATCACGGATGACAGCTATGAGGTGCTTTATGAGATTCCCCTTGAGCTGAAATCAACCGACGCATTGCCCTGAACACTTCGTTGATGTCCACCGGCTTTGCCAGATGCTCGTTCATTCCGGCAGCCTTTGCCATTGCCACATCCTCTTCAAACGCGTTAGCCGATAACGCTATGATGGGCACCGTTTCCGCGTCCGGCCGGTCCAGACCGCGAATCACCCTGGCCGCCTCATATCCGCTCATAACCGGCATCATCAAATCCATAAGGATACAGTCAAAGCTTCCCGGTACGGAGGCTGCAAAAGCATCCACGGCAGCCCTTCCGTCACCTGCAGTGACCACCTCCGCGCCTGCCTGCTCCAGCATGAACTCCACGATTTCACAGTTGATCTCGTTATCCTCTACCAGCAGAACGCGCATACCGGCAATATCCGCCTGTACATTTTGCTCCCCTTCCAGGGGCTCCGCAGCCCACGCCTTGTCCACTTGTATTGGCAATGTAACCTGAAATACACTCCCTCTGCCAGCCTGACTTTCTACCTCAATGGTCCCTCCCATCTGGTCTACCAGCTTCTTCACAATGGACATACCAAGTCCTGCACCGTTATAGTGCGTCCTTGCGCCCTGATGCTCCTGGGTAAAGGGCTCAAATATATGCTCTTTAAAATCCTCCCCGATACCGATTCCGGTATCTTCTATCACAAACCGATACCTTGCGGTCCTTTCTTCGCCGCCGGCCTCCTTTACCCGGATCCGGACGGAGCCATTGGGCCGATTATACTTGATTCCGTTGTCAATAACAGCCATCAGTATTTGCTTCAAATGGAGCGGATTGCCAATCAGCCTGGCGTGCCGGATGTCCGTCTCTTCCAGCTCCAGCTGGATCCCCGCCGCCTCCGCCTGAGCAGACAAGATCATAATACAGTTTTTCAACAGATCATGAAGGTCAAAAGGTTCTTCTACCTCTGCAGGTCTTCCGCTTTCCAGCTTGCTGATCTGAAGAACGTCGTTGACCAGGGACAGCAGGTGCTCCGTGGATACCCGAATCTTTTCCCGGCAATCCCTTTGCCGGTTAAAATCCTCCTGACTTCCCTCCATAATGGTCAGCATCCCCAGAATCCCGTTGATCGGCGTACGGAGATCATGAGACATATGTGAAAGGAATTCACTCTTTGCCGAATTGGCCTGTCTGACCTTCTCCAGGAGCTCCATAATAGCCTGCTCCTGCTTCTTCCGCGTCACCATGGTCTCCGTGATGTCCTGATGGTATCCGTTCAGACAGACTCCTGTTTTTGCAAATTTCCTGTCAGGCACACCGCCGCAGCGCACATAGATTCTCCCCTGGGTGGGATGATTCCAGGGGTAAATTACCTCGGAGCGCCCGGTTTCAATCATCTCATGCACCGATTCCTGCACCATCTCCACATAATTTGGCTCGATATTTCGAAACCAGTGCCGATAGCATTCCTCCGGCTCAATCTCCTCCGGCACCCCCAGAAGGATCCGCATGGTCCGGTCCGCATACATTCTCGGCTCAAACCCCTCTTCCAGTTCAATGGTCCAAATGCCTGTCCTGGCTCCCTCCAGAATTCCTTCCAGACTCTGCCTTGCTTCCAGCTTGTACTTTTCTTCCTGCTCCACCACGGCATTCACATCCCGCAGAGCAAAAATCACGCTGCGTTCCTCTTCCGCCGTCTCCCCGACAGAAAAATGAATCTCCATATGCTTCAAGCCATGGGAATTATCCTTCACCTGATACCGCACATAAAACTTTTTCTTTCGTCTCAGCTGATCCAGTACATACTCTTTTTTCGTTACGGTCAAAAGCCGTTCCTGATCCTCCGCAGCCACATACCCGGAAATATACCGTCCCATGGCCGTTTCATAGCCGTCCTCAAAGCTGACGGCCCAGTCCGGCTTAAGCTGCTCGCTTTCCCGGTAGACTTCACATGCTCCCGTATCAAAATTCACCTGATAAATACTCAGATAATCCACGCTGAGCGCCTGAAGAACCTTATAGCTCCGCCTTTGCAGCTCACGCACCAGATTGCGCCGCTTCAAGGAAGATACAATAAAATATGCCGCTGTTTGAAGCATATTTGACGCATATTCCAAAGATCTGGCAGGGGGATTATCCACGCCGTAAAAGCCGATGGGTTTTCCGTCGTCATAAAGCGGAACCACCACAAGGGAATCAATATTCTGAGGCTTCAGTGTCTCATACATAAGAGGGTCTTCCTCTTTTGTCTCTTCCAGGTTTTTAATAACAATATGCTTACCGATTTTAAAACTTCGATACCATATGGCGCACACCTCCGGCGGGACATTTTGCAGGTTTTCCTTTTCCGGTGTTATCCCCTCAGCCACCCACTCATAGGTATTGTCGTCGCCGCCGGATTCGTTCCGCTCAAATATGTATGTCCTTTCTCCGTTCAGTGCTTTTCCCAAATGCTCCAGCAGCACCTCCAAAGACTGATCCGGAGTCTCTTCCAACAGTGCGGTACGAAGACCCTCATTGATAATGACCTCCAGATTCTGAACGCTTCGCATCTCGCTCTGCTGCTCATGGTTCCCGGTTTCCGGCGTTTCGCCGGCGAGAGGTTTTAAAGACTCCCTTCTATTATCCATAATCATATCCTCCGCATTTACTGTTTGGGGTAGGTATTCGTGCCTGTATCTGCCTTCATATCCTTCGGCAGCACGATTCCCCGGTCTCCCTGTATATTGCTGCCATAGCTTCTGCAGTCTTTAATAGCTCTGCCCGCATATCTGCAGGCTCCAGCAGCCTTACCTGATCTCCGAAAGCCAAAAGCCAATGAAACAGATTTTCCCTGTTTGTATACTCTCCGTGAAACAAAAGCCTTCCGTCCGGCTGTTCCTCAAAGCAGCAGGGGCCGTATTCCTCCACAAGCCGCCATTTCGCCTCCGGCTCAAACAGTGCCTTCACCTGAATCCCCCCTGGAAATACCCGGTCATCCCCCAAGTCCGGGAAGGGAACCTCTCTGCCCTCAAATGTCTCCGCTGACACCTCCAGCTGCTCCATCCGATTCAACTTAAACAGCCGAAAATCCTCCCTCGCTCTGCACCAGCCCCACACATACCAGCTTGACCACTTAAACACCAGGTAATAAGTCTCAATACAACGACTGCTTTCCCCCTTTGGGCCATAGTAGTGAAACGTAAGCAGACGTTTCCCGTCAATCGCCGCCTGTATTGCCTCAATCTTGGGGGCCAAAGCATTCTTATACCAGGAAGAGAGGTCAATAAGAACGGAATCCCTTCCGGTAATAAAATTCGAGGAACCAGGCTGCAGCTTTTCCATAAGCCAGCTGTAATAGTTGTTCCCGCTTACGCTGTCCAGGCTGCGCAGACCTGCCAGAATCATCTGCATGTCCCTGGATGTGAGCAGGGTCCTGTCCACCCGGTATCCTTCCATAATGCTGATACCGCCCCCTGCCCCCTGTCTGGTGCTGACAGGAATACCCGCCCTGCACAAATTCTCAATGTCTCTGTTTATGGTCCTTCTGGAGACTTCAAATCGCCTGGCCAGCTCCGGTGCTGTAACCGTATCCTTCCGCAAAAGCTCCGACAATATGCCGATCAACCTATCTATTTTCATAGAAACTCCTTGTTATCCTGCCCCGAATATGGACATTATATCATCTTCCTCACTTTTTCACAATCGGCAGCTTATGTCAGGAAAATGGCATCCTGTGTTTGAAGGATTGATCAACGGGCCATATTTATATATACTGATGCCATAAACACAAGCAAGCAAGGGCGGTGAAACTTTGAAAATAGAAATTAATGTGGATGAAAAAGCGGAGGATCTGAAGATTTCCGTAACCTGCAGACAGCTGACTCCTGATGTAGAAAAGCTCCTGTCTGCACTGCGAATGATGAATCACCAGTTGACAGCAAAGATAAATGATGAAATTCACTTATTGGATATTGCACAGGTCATATACATAGAAAGTGTGGATAGAAAATGCTATATCTACACCTCCGACAAGGTATATGAATCCGAATTTAAATTATACGAGCTGGAACAGCAGCTGGAGGAATATGGCTTCTTTCGGGTAAGCAAATCCTTCTTGATTCAGCTGCGCAGCATTCAATCATTAAAAGCTGATATTAACAGAAGAATCCGCGTCACTATGTCAAACGGTGAACAAATCATTGCCTCTCGTCAATATGCGGAGGAAATGAAAAAAAGACTGGGGGTGAAAGATTGAAAATTGCAATTTTCAATCTCGGAATTTGTGACGCTGCGCGTCCCAAAGTTCCCGCAAATTTAGATGCCGCTTGCGCGGCGGAATGAGAGGAATTATGGAAAAAAGAAAAACAATTTTTGACTACCTGTCTCAGATACTTATGATTTTCGGGTTTGCAATGCTGACAATGAACATTTTCTGCCTTGTCTTCGGAGACTCCGCCCGAAATTTTTCCACTATTTTTGCGCTGGGAGACCAGGGCATTCCCACGGAAATTGCCTTTCAGTTTCTTTGTGTTTCGGCCCTCGTTACGGGTCTGCGATTTGTTTTTTTTACGGATACACTTATTAAGCAAATGCCCCTCTGGCTGCGAACCATTTGTATGCTGACCGCCGTAATTTTAGTCATTGCGGTTTTTATTACGGCCTTTAGCTGGTTTCCCGTCAATATGTGGCAGCCCTGGGCAATGTTCTTTCTCTGCTTTGCCATCTCTTTTTTGTGCAGCTGGCTGATCACGATTATCAGGGAAAGACACGAAAACCGAAGGATGGAAGAGGCACTGCGAAAACTAAAGGGACAGGGGGACTCACTTCATGAATATGGAAACGAAAAATCTTAAAATCAAATGCGCCGTCGCTGCCCAGGAGCTTTCCTTAAGCTTTGGTGCAAATCAGGTTCTTAACAAGGTCAGCTTCGAGATACCGTCAGGAGAAATCTTCGGCCTTTTAGGGCCTTCCGGGGCAGGAAAGACCACCCTGATCAAACTTCTCACCGGACAGCTAAAGCCGGACGAAGGCCAAGCCACACTTCTGGGCCGGGACACTCGCGAACTGCGGGCCGCGGAGCATGGACAGATCGGAATGATGATAGATGCCTTCGGACTATACGACCGCCTGTCCGTAATGAGCAATCTCGCTTTTTACGCGGACATCTATCATGTTTCCCGGAACAAAATCACCGGTATTTTAAAAAGCATCGGCTTGTATGAGGCCAGAAATACCGCAGCCGCAAAGCTGTCCAAGGGCATGAAGAGCAGACTGTCCCTGGCCAGGGCACTGATGAACGATGCCAAAATCCTGTTTCTGGACGAACCCACCTCAGGCCTTGATCCCGTTACCACCAGAGAGATCCATGGTATTCTGAAGGCTCAGAAAGAACAGGGAGCCACCATCTTCCTCACCACGCACAATATGTATGAGGCGGAAGCACTTTGCGACCATGTGGCGCTTCTAAGCCGGGGACACATCCTGGAATACGGAACACCGGCTGATGTCCGCAGAAAATATAACCATTTAAACAGGCTGCAGATAACCTTAAAAGACGGCCAAAAGGTCTCGTTGGAAAACAGCAGTGCTTCCGCTCTGCAGGTAAAGGAATATCTGGAGCAGGAAGCCATTGAGGCTATACATTCCACAGAGCCGACGCTGGAAACGGTATTTATTGAGCTTACCGGAGAAAAACTTGAATAAGCAATCGTGAAAGGAGCTGACATGAATCATTTTATAGCCATCTTTAAAAAACAGATGAAGGACACCTTAAAAAATAAGACCGTTCTCATTCAATTTGTCATGTTTCCCATACTTACCGTGATCATGAACAACGCAATTAAGATAGAGGGTATGCCGAAGAACTTCTTCGTCAGCATGTTTGCCGCCATGTATGTAGGCATGGCACCGCTGACAAGTATCTCGGCCATTATAGCAGAAGAAAAAGAGCAGAATACCCTGCGCGTCCTGCTGATGTCCAACGTAAAGCCGCATGAATACCTGCTGGGTGTTGGCAGCTATATCTGGATTGCCTGTATGCTGGGGGCATCTGTCATGTGTGCCGCAGGAAGCTACACTTTGCAGGAAAGTCTTGCTTTCCTGGGCATTATGGCAGCGGGCATCCTGACCTCCCTGCTGCTGGGGGCAGCCATCGGTACCCGAAGCAAAAACCAGATGATGGCAGCCTCCGTATCCGTGCCGGTGATGATGGTCTTCTCGTTTCTGCCCATGCTGGCAATGTTCAACACCGGCATTGCAAAGCTGGCCAGGTTTGCCTATTCTCAACAGGTTGTTCTGATGCTTGAACAGATAGATGCCCGAAGCCTGAAACCCGACAGCGTTTTCATCGTCGGCGCTAACATCCTGCTGTTTATGATGCTGTTCGTTTTATCTTATAAAAAATGCGGCCTGGATTAACCCATTCTATTTTGCTCGCCGTTCCATATGTCCTATACGCTTTACTGCCTTTTCATCTGCCGTAAAAAGAACATGACAGCAAAGGCACCCACCGCAAGCGTATACCCAAGCACCCACCAGATATGAGGGTGTATGGCGGCAAAGTTTCCGTTCAGCACAGCCCTTTCCAGTTCCACCGCATGAACAAAGGGCAGGAGATTAGCGGCTTTCTTAAAGGTTCCACCTACAAGATCCAGGTCAAACCACACACCGGAAAGAAAAGCCGTAAGGTTGGTAAGAAGCGCACCGCAGATCCCTCCCACCTGTTTAACTCCAAACACACTGCCGCATAGCAGGCCAAAAGCGATAAAAAACAGGGAGACCGGTATGATAAACAATACCGCATATACGATCGTCACGGTGACAGGCAGCCCTAAACAGATTGCCCCAATATAGCAGACAATGCTCTGAGCAACCGCAATCGGCAGAACCGGCAGCATATACCCGAAAATAAAGTCAACGGCAGTAAGCGGCGTAGTCTATAAGTCTTAACTGGTACACACGCCTTTCCCGGCCTTGCGCCGCAGGCTGAAAAACAGGAGAATACCTGCCAGTGCCCCCGTAAACAGATAGGCCTGCAGCATAGGCATAAAATTATACTCTCTACCCCGCCAGATGTCCGCGAAATCTCTGACAATATAATTAGTGGGAAGCAGCCGGGCCACCGCCTGAATCGGCGCAGGCAGCATTTCATAATCAATTCCCATCATACCGCTGGCTATCATAACGCAGAAATAAAGAATCATGGTGACGCAGTAGGTAATCCCAAATTTGCGGAAAAACAAGGCAATGGCATGGGCCGCCGCAAAGGATATAATCCCCAGTGCCACGATACACAGCACATAACAGGCCAGTCCTGTAAATGCAGGCGCCTCAATCCGCAGAATCAAAGCTCCCACCGTGAAATAAACCACAAAAGAGCAAACCTGAAAGATCAGCTCGGCCAGAATTCTGCTGACAATCGTCATACCCCTGTCTATGCCAAACAGCTCTAATCTTTGCGGAATTCCTTTTTCCAATTCCTGAGAAAAGGTGGCCGCGTATCCCACCATCATCGCCGCCAGCGGGATCATGGTCCCCAGCCCCAGAAACAGTCCCGTAACCGCCGTGGACAAAGCCTTGGCATTGGGTATATTGGATTCCAGCATTTTACCGAAAATCAGCACCATCAGCACCGGCAGGCCGATGCCGAATATGTGGATATAAGGATTTCCCGTGATATTGCGAAACTCGAAAAGCAGCAGGGATGCCGAAAACCTTTTTCTCTGTATTTGTTTATTCATCACCCTGACCCTCCCCATAAAATTTTTGTCTGGCGTTGCTGTACATAATCTCAATGTCGCTATTGCTGCGCCTGTAGTTGATATTGTTGTCCAGCAGCAGCTTTGTCACCGCCAGTTCTTCCGCTTCATCCCTTACTGACAGTGCTGTCAGATGGGCTGGAGAGGCCAGCTTCCTGTAACCCTTTACCAGACCCTGATGCTGTGGCAGCGCATCAAACACAATAACTGCCCGTCCGCAATACTTCCGAAACAACTGATCCTTGTCTCCATAATCAATGACCCTCCCTTTATCCAGGATCAGTATTTTATTGGCCATCTGCTCCAGCTCTTCGTAATAATGAGATACGATACACAAACTGGAAGTCTTCCCCTGATACCAGTTCACCAGTTTTTCCATCAGCTTCTGTCTGGTTTCAAAATCAAGGCCGGAAGTCACCTCGTCGTAAAAGGTCAGCGGTGCATCCTGCATCATCACCATAATGATGGTAAAACGCTGCTTCTGTCCTCCTGACAGCTTGGTGTACTTCTTTCGCAGGCAGTCCTCAAATTCAAAAAAACGTATCAGCTCCTGCAGCCTGGAATTCTTAGATACCTTTGTATCTAGAATTACCTCCATAATGTACTTACATGGCATGGCATCCGTGTACTCGTTAAACTGCATGTGGGTGGCTATCTGCCATGGCTTTAAGTCTGTACGGATAATCCCTTGGTACTCCACAAGTCCCAGAATACTTTTAATTAACGTACTCTTTCCGGCGCCATTGGAGCCAATGATGCCCACCCTGTCTCCGTCACCTACCGTCAGCGGCTCCGTGATCTGCAGCGCCACTTCCGTGCCGTATTTTACTGTCAGATTTTCGATTGTCAACTGCATTGCTGCTTACTCCTTCCATTACGATTTCCGTATCCGTCCGGTTTCAATGCCCGTTTTCACTGACTCCCCATATTGTTCCTGTCGGTACCTCTGATCGTAGTACTCCTGTGCGTTGTCCCCTGGCGATGTATCCGGTTCCTGTTTAGAATAACAGCAGCACATGAATTTTTAATGAAGACGACATGAAAGCTCTGTGGAGTTTTTCAGGAAAAATGCAGTACCGCCAGCACGCTGTTTTCCCGGTTTTCTATATTTACGGAAAACCCCATCTGTTTTGCATAATATGCCGTTATATACAGCCCTAAGCCATGACTTGCGATCTCCCGCTCATGGTTTCCGCTGACAAAGGGATCGAAAACATGAGGCAGAATGTCTTTGGGAATCGTCACCCCGCAGTTTTCAATAGAGACAGCCTCGCCGGACGCCCTGATCTCGATTCGGTTTTCCCGCGGCGTATACTCCACAGCGTTTGAAATCAGATTGTCCAAAATCTGCAGCATTAAATATTCATCTGCCTTTATGGCGCCGTCCTCCCCCGTGCAGGATACCTGCAGCCCCTTATCTTGAATTTTCACCCGATATTCGGTCAGCTTGGCTTCCAGCAGGGGCATAACCTGCAGATCCCGCAGCTCGATATTTTCCCGACAGTGATTTAAGGAAAGAATATCCTCCACCATCTTCCGCATGGAAAGCAGCTGCTCCTTCACCCTGGGGAGATACAGGGAAGTGTCCTGGTACCTTCCCACCCGGTTGATCATACCATCCAGCAGGAGCAGCGCCGCGGAAAGCGGCGTCTTCAGCTGGTGGGAGGAAGCCCGCATGAAAATCTCCTGACGCTTATTTTCCTCCTGAAGCGCCTGATTCTTTTGCTCCAGCTCATGATATACCGGCTTCAAAATACCCCTGGAATATATTTGAGAAAAAAGCAGCACTGCCAGCAATATCACCGCCGCCAGCATGGGAATGCTCTGCAGCACCACCGGACGGATTTCTCCCATGTCGGGAGTCACTGTGGGCAGATAAGTAAAGACAATCGCATCCCCCAGATCTTCCATGGCAATATAGTTTGTATAAATATTGTCCTCGCTGCTGGCCCCCGCTTCCAGCACCAATATTTCATTGGACATCAGGTGCATCCTGCTGCTCTCGCCGTAATACTCCACACTGCCGTTCAGCTCCAGCTCAATCCGCACCGGCAGCGATAACGAGAATTGCTTCAACGGTTCCTTCCACTGCTCAAACCAGGCTTCCAGCTCTTCAAAGAATTGTTCCCCGGTAGATTCCTCCGGGAAATCTCCGCATTTATACTGCTGCAAAAGCCGGCCCAAATCTGCAAATGCTTCTTTGGCCTCCGCCGTTTCCGCCGTCACCTCCAGGCTCCAGGAAGAGCTTACCAGAGAAAAAGTATCCCCCCCATAAGGAATCTTTATGGAGATACAGGCTGCCGGGTTACCTGTTTTGATGCCGTCATAATTTCCGTTTTCCACATAGGTTCTATGCTGCTGCGCCACGGACTGCAGATTCTGCTCCTTGCGATAGCTTACATACAGGGAGGGCAGCATACAGATAAAATACCCCACAAGCCCCGCCAGCAGCACCACCGCCAGAATAATGCTGTATAAACGATTTTTCCGGTCCAGTCCCCTTCGATCATAATCCATCATAAATCCTGCCTTTCTTCCTGCCAAAGAATTCCCGTTATCATAGTGTGAAGAGAATTTCTAAGTCTGCTGCCGAATTGCATTCGGCATGGGACGCAGACTAAGAAATTCTAAATCTTCACACCGAAGAACGCAAGGACAGCGTTCTTCCTGGAACTTTAGTTCCATGGATTGGTTTGTGCCGGCGCCGCCGGCATGTCTATCTGGAAGCGTGAGAAGATGTTCTAACTGCCTTCGGCAGTTTACGCTCACAGCCTGTCAGCGTCAAATTGGTAGCCCACGCCGATCACGGTCTTGATACAGTTTACAGGCAGCTTCTTCCGCAGGTTTTTCACATGGGCATCAATGATCCTGTCACTGCCGATATATTCTTCGTTGAAAATCTGCAGGATCAGCTGTTCTCTGGTATACACCCGCTCCGGATGATGGTACAGAGTCTGGAACAAAAGATATTCGCTTAAGGTAAGAGGCAATCTCTCATTGCCGTAATAGACGCTGTAGGCCTCTTCTTCTAGATGCAGTCCTGTCAGACAGCCGGCCTGATCCGCAGACGTGCCTCCTTCCACAGTGACCGTTCTTTCCCCGGCTGCGGTCGCCAACGCCCCAGGCTCCCCGTGTGCATTTCCTGATCTGCGCTGGGTATCCCCATCCTGCTTCTGCTCCATGTCTGCATTTTCTTCGCCGCTTTTTTGCGCCTGGAGCTTCCTCTCCATATACAGCGTACGCCGCAAGATCGTCTCCATCCGTTTCAGCAGAATAATAGGGGACACCGGCTTGATGACATAATCATCCGCATAGAGGTTAAAGGCCTTGATCTGGGTCTTCTCGTCGTCCAGAGCCGTCAGCATAATAGTGGCGGTTTCCGGACAATGATCCCGGATATGCTGCAGCACCTCGAATCCGTCCACTCCGGGCACCATCACATCCAGCACCGCAATATGATAGGAATTTTCCTGCAAAAGCGCTATGGCCTCGTCTCCCCTGGCCGTCTCCGTTACCAGATAACCGGACATCTTCATATACTCCGCCAACACCTCCCGTATGGTGGGCTCGTCCTCTAAAAAAAGCACCGTTACCGTACCTGCTTCCATGATTGTCCTCCCTGCCATTTGACCGTTCCTTGCCTTGAATACCCTGCGCACAAAAAAGAAAGCGCGGCAAACATGCAACGGCTGAATTTTTATGTATATTATACCATTTCCGTATGAATTTTGTATGAAGATGGAATTTACAAGATAAATTTTTATATAGAACCTGAATCCGTGAGACTTATTGTCCCGGCACATTGACAACTACATATTTAACCAG
>CAJTSE010000027.1 GCA_910578815.1 uncultured Acetatifactor sp. | reverse complement strand
TTTGCCGATGTGGCTCAATTGGCAGAGCAGCTGATTTGTAATCAGCAGGTTATCGGTTCGAGTCCGATCATCGGCTTTGTGGAGTAAAATAATTCCATATGGATGGGTTCCCGAGTGGCCAAAGGGGACAGACTGTAAATCTGCTGCAAATTGCTTCGGTGGTTCGAATCCACCCCCATCCAGTTGCTTTTCATAATAGGAATATTTTCCGAAAGAAAAGCATATATATAAATATCTGAATAACGCGGGGTGGAGCAGTCTGGAAGCTCGTCGGGCTCATAACCCGAAGGTCATAGGTTCAAATCCTATCCCCGCTACTCAAATGCCCAGATAGCTCAGTTGGTAGAGCAGAGGACTGAAAATCCTCGTGTCACTGGTTCGATTCCGGTTCTGGGCATTAAAGGGAAGAAGCTCTTATAATTACTGCATTCGTGGTGGTTATAAGGGTTTTTTATTTCGTAGGATTTTCACTTACTTTTGCACTAATCCTATTGTCGCAAAAAGAGCGTAGAAAGTGAGGTTCCTATGGAAAAAATTACAATGTCTAAGAAGTCCAATCTGTCAATTCAAGAAGCGTTTGACCTGTTTATCAGGAAATGCAAAATCAAAAATCTAACTGACTTATCAATTTGTTCCTATGAAAAGAAGATGGTACACTTTTATGAGTTCATAGATAAGAGTGAGCTGATCACAGCCGTTACAAAAGATACAGTGGACGATTATATACTATGGCTGAGAGAGAATACAGAAGCAAACGATATTACTATCAATTCCTATTTGCGGAGCGTGAGGGCATTTTTATATTTCTGCATGGAAGATAGATATATCCCTACATTCAAGATTCAACTTATTAAGGCAGAGAAAAAAATCAAAGAAACCTATACAGATGATGAACTGGTGCGCCTGTTGGAGAAGCCAGATGTGGATAACTGCTCATTCAGTTGCTACAAGACATGGGTATTTGAAAATTATTTGCTTGGTACTGGAAATCGTATCTCCACAGCCCTTGATCTGCATATAGGGGATATTAACTTCCAGAGTGGTGTAATTATCCTGAGAAAGACCAAAAACCGCAAACAACAGATAATTCTATTGAGCGCAACACTGGCAGAGATTTTACAGGGCTATTTGTAGATTAGGGGCGGTGAAGCAGATGATTATGTGTTCTGTTCTTTTAATGTAGAGGAAGGAGAGACAGATTGAATGGATAAAAACATTTATAAAAATTGCAGATAAGAATGGTAATGTCACACCATTTGATTTTACAAATTAACAGAAAACATTAGTAAACAATTTGGGGCATTTGAATATTGCGAGCAAAAGCAGACAATTGGGTTGTTCAGTTGCAATTTGTGGACTGGCATTGAGGGAATGTATCGTGCATGATAACTCCTGCTGTGTATTGATTTCCCACAATCAGAAGTCCACTAATGCAGTATTTGATAAATTAAAGCAACAGTTCTACTCTATTCCTGAATGGATTCGTCCTAAATTATTACACAAACATATAATAGAAAAATGTGGAAATTAGCGCATTTGTGCGGTATAATATAATGCGAACAATCTGATAAGGGGGATTTGCGTTTTGGCAAAAATAGAAGGGAGCATTTATTGTAAAAAATGTGGCAGCGAAATGAAGTGGTGCTATTTAATACCACAACATATAAGTGAAACTAGATTTTTGCAAGCTGAAATTGTTCCAGAAGATACTATTTTACTTAATAGTAATCCAGTAAAAAATAAGGTAAAATTACGTTGTAGAAATTGTGATTGTCTTAATGTGATTGATAAAATGAGTGGCAGGGGAGAACATTATGATATTGATTCAATGTCCTGAATGTAAATGTGAAGTCGATGAAGAAGTAAAAATATGTGAAAAGTGTGGATTTGATTTATTATTGTATAAGCAGGCATACAAAAAGATTTATGATGCAAAAATACAAGAATTGAATAAATCAGAGATGGCTAATGAACTGCCCAAAATAGAATATAAAACTGTAGAAGCCCAGGCAAATACTGTACATAAACCAAGGTGCCCCTATTGTAATAGTGAAAATTTAACTAGAATAACATCTTTTGATAAAGTAGTTAATATAGCGATGTTTGGTATATTGGGAAATAAAAGAAAATATCAGTGGCATTGCAATAATTGTAAAACAAATTGGTAGGTGAATGTTATGGCGTTGATAAATTGTCCTGAATGCAATAGAGAAGTTTCAGATAAAGCGGAGATATGTCCTAACTGTGGATTTGGAGTTGCAAAGTATATTGAAAGACAGAATAAAATTTTAAAAATTCAAGAAGAGGCAGAAAAAGAAGCTTATTTATATGTTAAGAAAAAAAAGAAGGCAGAAAAAGAAAAAGCTGAACAAGAAAAAAGAGCAGAGGAGGATAGAAAAAGAAGTATATATAATGAGGCAGTTAGTAAATATGGAAGCGAGTCATCTAAAGATGTGGAAAATGCAAGGGACTTGTTTTTGCAGATCGTAGGATGGAAAGATACAGATGTATATTTAAATAAATGTAAAGATAGAATAAGTAAGCTTAAAGAACAGGAAAAAATACAAGTAGAAAAATATAAAAGAATAAGAAAAAAAGTAATTGTGATTGCAAGTACTATAGTTGCTTGTGTAGTAATTATTCTGGGATGTCATTATTTTTATAAGACATTAGTGGCTCCTAAAAGAATTTATGATTTGGCGATATCTAATATAGAAAAAGAGAATTATGAAGAAGCAATTGATCAACTAGAAACAATTATAGAATATAAAGATGCGAATGAGCAAATTAAGATTGTGCAGGTATATATATATGAAAGGGATTATGCCAATGCAAAAAAACTCGCAGATGAAGAGAAATATTCAGAAGCATTAAGTGTTTTAAGAGAACTGGATACAACAAAGGATGTACTTGAATTAATAAATTTATGTGAAAATTCTTTGAAATATGAAGAAGTTCATAATCTTGCTGAAAGTGAAAAATATAGAGAAGCTATAGAGATTTTGGAGGGATTGGGTGATTTTAAAGATAGTATAAATATTCTTGAAGAATACCGTTTGGAAGCGGACTATTTAAATGCTCTAAATTATATAAATAATGAGGATTATATAAAGGCGTTTCGTTTATTAGAAAACCTTGGTGACTATAAAGATGCAAAGGGAAAATATTATGAAGTATGTTACCAGCTTGGAATGAAGAGATTTGAAAATCAAAATTATACGTCAGCAAAGAGATATTTAGAGGAAGTAGCTGATGTTAAAGATGTTGCGGATATATTAAGTGAATGTGAATTGCAATTATCTTATGAAAACTTATACACGGCGGCTATGAATTCAATAGCAGCCAGTAAGTTATATGACGCACTCGGTTATTTAGATCAACTGCCTTCTGATTATAAGGATACTATTGAAAAAATTGCTTTATGTAATAAATATAAAAATGTTGTTGGAGAGTGGAAATGTGTGGGATATGATGGAGTAGATAATAGATGGATTACAGATGAGAGCGCATGTAAAAAACATGATTTTATGGTGAAGGTAGATAATAATGGTAATTTGTCCTTGGCTAATTATGGATTTGATTATAAAAATCTTGAATATGTAGGAAAAACTCTAAAATGGGAAGCCGTTTTTATGCCGCACACACTAAACATATCTACAGGAACTTTGACATACAGGGATAATTATGGTGGTAAAGATTGGACGTTTAAGGAATCATATGTTCATAGCAAATAATAATATAACGAGAGGATTACGGCAAAACACCGTAGTCCTTTTTTGCGCCTATTTTTATAGAAGAAACACCGACAAGTCAAATTTGACCACTCGGAAAGAAAGGAGTTCGACAATGCAAGTATTAAACAGATTAAAAATGGAGTTATCCAATCAGGAATATTTTACAGAAGAGCAGTACATTCAGTTCCTTGCGGAGAACAGTTTATCTCCTACGGATGAATATGATAAACCTACAATGCAGAAACAATTATTATTCACTGCCATAGATGTACTTGAAGCCGTTACTGTAGACCTACAAAAGTGGCATAAAAACGGATTATGAAATTCTTAATTGTTTAGATACTGTTTTTTTGTGAAAGTCATGCTATAATAAATATGCTTAAAAGGGCAAGTATTATAAACGGAGAAAGTCTGATGAGTAAAAAACAAAAAAAACAGATAGATATAGAAAAAATGCCGGCGGTTAAAGAACAAGCTGTGAAAGCAGAAAGAGAGAAGGCTAAGGATGCAGAAAAAGAGACATCTAAGGATACAGAAGGAGTAACGGCTAAGGAGACAAAAAGCGAAGCTGCCAGAGAAGCAAAAAGAGAAACAGACATGGATACAAAGCACAAAGCTATGGAGGATGAAAAAAAGAATGCAGAACAGAGAGAACGGCATCCTGGCGGCAAAGCAAAGTGGGTGCTTCTTGGAGTCGCCGTGGTTATTGTGCTGTTGCTTTCCATAGGCTATGCAGGGATGGCAATCTACTATAAATCTCGGTTTTTGCCGGGAAGCAGCGTAAACGGGATTGAATGCGGGAATATGACGGCAGAAGAGATTGCTGCATTGGTGGATGGGCAGATCAATACATATTGTCTGCAGGTTTGGGGGCGCCATCATGCTACGGGGGAATCGAACACATTGATCGGCGAGGTACTGCCGGAGGATATTTCCCTTTCCTATGTTGATTCGCTTGGCGGCGTTATGAGCCTGCTGGCTGAGCAGGATGAATGGAGCTGGCTTATGGCCTATATGGGCAGGATCAGTAACGGTTATTCTCTGGTGCAGGGTGTTCGGTTTGATGAGGGTATGCTAGAGGCCGCGGTGAGCGGATGGACTGTTTGTCAGGAAGGAAATATGCTGGAACCCCAGGATGCTTATATAAGCGATTTTAGCGATGAGACCGGGGGCTATCAGGTGATTCCGGAAACGATAAGTACTACTTTGGATATGGATAAGGTCATAAGCTGTATTTCCAGCGCGATCTATGCGAAGCAGGCTGCTATTGACCTGGAGCAGGAACTATGTTATCTGGAGGCTAAGGTAACCAGGGGGGATACAAGGCTGACGAGCTATGTGGAAAAGGCAAACACCTGGCTGGGAACAAAAATCACATATGACTGGAACGGCAATGAAGTAATACTGGACACAGAGGCTCTGAAAGAATGGATTACCATGGAGCAGGACGGCCCAGTGCTGGATGAAGAAGCAGTCAGGTCCTTTGTGAAGGCTCAGGCAAAAAAGTATAATACTCTTGGAAAAAAGAAAAAGTTTATGACTGCCCTTGGCATAGAGCTGACTCTGGACAGTCCCAATTACGGCTGGAAGACGGACACGGATATGGAGACGGAAGCGTTGATCGGATTGATTCGTGAGGGAGCCGTAACGGAACGTGAGCCGGCTTACAGCGTGACAGCGAAACAAAAGGGCAATAAGGATATTGGCGGTGACTATGTGGAGGCAGATTTGACGCATCAGCACCTGTATGTTTATCAGGATGGGCAGATTGCGTTTGAGACTGATTTTGTATCCGGCAAGACGAATATTGTTCCCAGCCGTGCCACACCGCCAGGAATTTTCGGTCTGACCTATAAGACAAGAAACGCTACCCTGAGGGGCTCGGATTATGAATCTTTTGTCAATTATTGGATGCCCTTCTTTGGAAATTATGGAATGCACGATGCAACCTGGCGCAGGGATTTTGGAGGAACTATATTTCAGGATCATGGTTCTCATGGATGTATCAACCTGCCTTTGGATGCTGCGGCAGTTATTTATGATTATGTATCAACAGGATTTCCTGTCATATGCTATTACTATGAGGTGGACCCCTTAGGACCGCCTGCGGAATCTCAGATGCCGTCGGAGGAAGAGCTTCTGGCGCAGGAAGAGCCCACTATAGGGCAAGGTATAGAAGGTCAGGGTGCGGGAGAAGTCCCGGCGCAGGGCGTGGAAGGTCAGGGAGCAGGAGAAGCTCCGGTACAGGGCGCGGATGAATAGGGAGCAGGGGAAGCATCGGCACAAAGTACGGAAGATCAGGGTGCAAGGGAAATCCCGGTACAGTGAAGGCTTCAGAATCAGGAAGGATGATCTATGGGCGGTAAAGGACGCAGGCCGCGCACGAAGCGGCAGGCAGAAAAGTGGAAAAGAGAATTGGATCGCTTTCGCATGATCCAAAGGCAGATTAAAGAGGATGCGCCGGATATTCTGGCTTCCGGAAATTTTCGAAGGACCAGGGAATATATTCAGCATGGGAATATGACTGTAAATGAACATGTGCTGAGTGTAGCGAGGTGCAGCCTTGCTTTAAGCAACAGGCTGCATATCTCCTGCAGCCGCAGGGAGTTGGTGAGAGGAGCGCTTTTGCATGATTATTTCCTATATGACTGGCACGTGCCGGATAAGGAGAATCCCCATACACTTCACGGCTTTTATCATCCTGGAACGGCGTTGAGAAACGCCTCAAGGGAGTATAGGCTGACCAAGAGGGAAAAGGATATTATTAAGAAGCACATGTGGCCGCTTACCGTGGTGCCCCCAAGATGCAGGGAAGCCTGGATCGTTACGACGGCGGATAAATGGTGTTCATTGATGGAGACGCTGCACATGCGCAGGGGACACGGCGCCATCCTGCAAAAGCTGAGGAAGGAATAGGAGTGGAACATTTATTAGATAAGCTGCTCCGCAATGCGGAAAGTGATCTTTACCCCTGCCATATGCCGGGGCATAAACGGACCGGCTGGGGAGAACTGCCGGCTCAGCTGTATAAAATGGATATTACGGAGATAGACGGCTTTGACAATCTGCATCAGCCGGAGGGGATTTTGCTTGAACTGCAGAAGAAAGCGGCGAGGATGTGCGGCGCGGAGGAAACCTTTTATTTGATTAATGGAAGTACAGGTGGGATCTTAAGCGCGGTCAGTGCGGCACTGCCTGTAGGAGGACATATTCTGATGGCGAGGAACTGCCACAGATCTGCTTATCATGCCGCATATCTTAGAAATTTGAAAATTTCTTATTTATATCCCCAGGTATTGAGGGAATATGATATTTTGGAGGCGATAACACCCGTGCAGGTAAAGAAGAACCTGGACAAGACGCCGGACGCAGGTGCCGTTCTGGTGGTTTCGCCTACCTATGAAGGGCGGATTGCGGATATTGCGGGCATTGCGGAGACGGTGCATGACAGGGGGCTGCCTCTGATCGTGGATGAAGCGCACGGAGCTCACTTGGGATTTAGCAGCCAAGTGCATGAGAATAGCTGCCGGCAGGGAGCCGATCTGGTGATCCAAAGTGCGCATAAAACGCTGCCGGCATTGACGCAGACAGCGTTACTGCATGTGAACGGAGAAAGAATTGACAGGGAGCTGCTAAAGCGTTTTCTGCGCATTTACCAGTCAAGCAGTCCGTCCTATCTACTGATGGCCAGTATTGATAACACTCTGCAATATTTGGAACGGGATGGAGAAAGGGCCTTTGCGGAGTTTCGAAAGCGATATGACGGGATGCGGGAAAGATTGTCTCAGTGCAGGGTATTGAGATTTTTGCCTGTTGATGAAAAGCGGCAGGATATAGGGAAACTTTTGATCTCCGTGAAAAATACGGAAATGACGGGACGGCAGTTATATGATATACTGTTAAACAGATACAGGATACAGCCGGAAATGGCAGCGGAAAGCTATGTGCTTGCCATGTTTACCATAAACGACAGGCAGGAGGGCTTTGACAGGATGGCGGAGGCCCTTTTGGAGACGGACAGCCGCTTAAAGCAGGTGAAGGGTCCATCCCTTGAAATCTGTCCTGACCCTTCGCGCAAGGATGCTGTCTGCTCGGAGAGCATAGGTATGGAGGCCGCCGGTTTGGCGGAAGCCTGGGACGGGTGCAAGGAGGAAGTTTGCTTGAAAGATAGTGCGGGAAGGCTTTCCGGGGAGTTTATAAATTTGTATCCGCCGGGAATTCCGCTGCTCGTTCCGGGTGAGAAAATTACGGAAGAGCTGTGCCGGAGAATTTTCAGCAGTCTGCGGCAGGGACTGACAGTTCAGGGGGTAAATCTCAGGGACGGAAAACAGATGGTCAGCGTGTTGAGAACCGGAGATTTTGAAAAAGAAATATTATAAACAGTAATTGTCCCAAATTTCAGCGATTATTTGTGCCTGCGGACTATAGGACAAAAAGCGTATGCTTTTCGCCGTCAGAATTCGCAGGTTACGGAAAGGCATGGTTATCAAAATGAGAAAAACGAAAATAGTATGTACAATCGGACCTGCATGTGAATCAGAGGAAGGACTGCGTCAGATGATGCTGGCTGGAATGGATGTGGCAAGGTTCAATTTTTCACATGGTACTCAGCAGGAGCAGAAGGAAAAGCTGCAGCGCGTGTTGAAGGTGAGAGAAGAACTTGGACTTTCGGTGGCAACCATGATGGATACCAAGGGCCCGGAGATTCGCCTTCGTGATTTTGAAGGCGGAAGAGCAGAGCTTGTGGCAGGCAGCAAGTTTATTCTGACTACGGAGGAAATGCTGGGAACGGCCGAGAAGGCCGCCATATCCTATAAGAATTTAAAGGATGACATATCTGTCGGAACCACAATACTGATTGATGACGGGCTGATTGAACTGCAGGTGGAGGAGATTTCAGGAGAGGAAATCCTCTGTAACGTGGTCAATGGTGGTTTTGTGTCCAACCACAAGGGTGTCAACGTACCAGGAGTAGTCCTTTCCATGCCTTATATCAGCCAGGTTGACATGGAAGATATTCTTTTCGGAATCGAGATGGGATATGAGTTTATTGCGGCTTCTTTTGCCCGCAGTAAAGAAGATATTCTGGAGCTGCGTAAGATCTTAAAGGATCATGGCAGTGATATGAAGATCATAGCTAAGATTGAAAATATGCAGGGTATCCGAAATATGGAGGAAATACTGGAGGTTTCTGACGGGGTCATGGTGGCGCGGGGCGACATGGGAGTGGAAATCGCCTTGGAAGAGGTGCCGGTGCTGCAGAAGAAGATGATTAAGATGGCAAATAATCAGGGAAAGCATGTTATTACGGCTACACAGATGCTGGAATCCATGATTCGCAATCCGAGGCCTACTAGAGCGGAAGCTACGGATATTGCCAACGCTATTTATGACGGGACGACTGCCATTATGCTTTCCGGAGAGAGTGCAGCCGGGAAATATCCCGTTGAGGCGGTTAAAACTATGGCGAGAATCGCTGAAAGTGCCGAAAAAGATATTGACTACCATTCCAGGATGAGACGGACGGGAAACGGTGACAAGGCGGATATTACGGATGCCATTGCTTACGCCACCTGCTCCGCAGCTATGGACCTGGATGCGGCGGCGATCATTACCGTTACCATGTCAGGGCATACGGCAGAGGCTATTTCTAAGTTTAAGCCAGGATGTCCTGTGATCGGATGTACTGTAAGGAAATGGGTCTGCAGTCAGTTGAATCTGCTGTGGGGTGTGAAGCCTCTTTTGATAAAGCAGGAGAGCAGCACGGATGAGCTGTTTGCCGAAGCTGTGGCGGAAGCTCAAAGGGCAGGTTTTGTAAAAAGCGGTGACGTGGTGGTCATTACTGCAGGAGTGCCGCTGGGCGTAGCCGGTACTACAAACATGATTCACGTAGCAGAGGTACATTGAGAGCATGGGGAAGATCATTTGCCTGATGGGGAAAAGTTCCACCGGAAAGGATACCATATTTAAACGTTTACTGTCGGACAGAGGTCTGGGGCTTAGAAAAATTGTGCCTTATACTACAAGACCGATTCGGGCCGGAGAAAGAAACGGTGTGGAATACTTTTTCAGGAGCGAAGAGGATTTTCAGCAGATGAAAGTCCAAGGCAGGATCATTGAAGACAGAGAATATCATACTTTCCATGGACTATGGCGGTATTTCGTGGCAGATGACGGACAGATCGAAGAGTCCGGAAATTATATTATGATCGGTACGCTGGATGCTTACCGTCATCTTCAGGATTATTTTGGACAGGACAGGGTCCTGCCGGTGATGATAGAATTAGACGACGGGGACAGGCTCCAGCGGGCCCTGAACAGGGAGCGGAGGCAGGAGAGCCCTAAGTATGAGGAAATGTGCCGCAGATTTCTTGCGGACAGCGAGGACTTTTCCGAGGAAAAGATATTAGGAGCGGGAATTACGAAACGCTTTGTAAACAGCGACTTAAAGCTGTGCCTGGGTCAGATCAGAGATTATATAGAGTATTCGTTAAAAGTGTGAAAGGCGGAAAGATTTTCTAAGGCTGAAAAGAACTCAATCTAAGAGAATCGAAGTTTCGCCGTGAAGAACGCAAAATCAGCCTTCTTCCTGAAATTTTAGTTCCATGAGCTTTAGCTCCGCTGGATTGCTTGTGCCGACGGCGCCGGCATGTTAGGAAGAATGAGAAATGAAGGATGCCTGATAATATTTGTGCTGTTTGATGAGAATGCAGAAGGGAGGGCAGGCATATGGAGATCAAGGTAAATCAGGTTAGTCAGGCTGCCCCGGTGGAACAGACGCGGGAGGCACAGCCCACAGACGGCACCTTTAAATTTATGCTTGCCAGCCATATTGAAGAGGCGGAGCTGCAGACAAAGCTGCAAAGTCTTATGGAAGAAATTACCATGCAGGGTAATAAGCTGGCCAAGCGCCGGGATGTAAAGGATATGAGGCATTATCGGGGGCTGGTGAAGGAATTTTTAAATGAGGTAGTAACCCATTCTCATTCTTTTTCCAGGGAAAATTTTCTGGACAGGAGAGGCCGGCACAGGGTCTACGGGATCATCCGGCTGGTGGATGAAAATCTGGATCAGCTTGCACAGGAGCTGATGAAGGACGAGAAGGATAACTTGGCGATCTTAAATAAGATAGGGGAAATCCGAGGGCTGTTGCTGGATATTTTTATGTAAAAGGCGAAAAGATTTTCTAAGATTGAAAAGAATGCAACCTAAGAAAATCTAAGTTTCGCCTCACGGAATCTATGCACACCGAATAATGCCAATGGCAGGCATTCTTCCGGTTTTGCACCAATTATTTAAGGCAGTTGCGGCGGCATGTCTGGAAGTGTGCAATGGCAGGCATTCTTCCGGTTTTTCACCGGGGTAAGAGCTTGCGCCGAAGAAGTCGGCACTGCCGCCGGAGGCGGATGTATATCAGCAGAAGAAAATAAGGGTACGAAAGAAGGGGGATGAGGGTACAATGGCAGGATTTCAGGATATTATAGGACAGGAGCAGATTAAGGAGCATTTGCGGAATGCGCTTTCTTCAGGAAAGGTCTCTCATGCGTATATTATTAACGGAGAAAAGTCCTCCGGCAAGGAGTTTATTGCAAAAGTTTTTGCCATGGCATTACAGTGTGAGAAGGAGGGAGAAGATCCCTGTCAGGAATGTCATTCCTGTAAGCAGGCGCTGTCCCGCAATCACCCGGATATTATCAATGTGTGTCATGAAAAGCCCAATACCATCAGTGTGGATGACATTCGCGCCCAGGTGAACAATGACGTAATCATTAAGCCGTACAGCAGTCCCTACAAGGTGTATATTATTAACGAAGCGGAGAAGATGACGCCCCAGGCTCAAAATGCACTTTTAAAAACCCTTGAGGAACCGCCGGCCTATGCGGTTATTATGCTGCTTACCGCCAACGTGGATTCTCTGCTGGCTACCATTCTCAGCCGCTGCGTGGTGTTGAACATGAAGCCTGTACCAGATGAGTTGGTAAAGGAATATCTTATGGAGCAGCTGCAGATTCCCGATTATAAGGCGGAGGTCTGCGTGGCTTTTGCCAGAGGCAATGTAGGAAAGGCCAAAGCTCTGGCTTCCAGTGAGGATTTTGAAAATGTGAAGGCGGAGGCGCTTTCTCTGCTGAAATACATTCGGGATATGGAGCTGAATGAAATCATTGCTGCCATTAAGAAGGTTATGGAGTACAAGCTGGAGATCAGCGATTATCTGGACATCTTTGCCATATGGTACAGGGATGTGCTGCTGTTCAAGGCCACGAATGACGTAAATCACCTGATTTTCAGGGAGGAAATACAGACCATCCGCAAAACCGCTCAGCGCAGCAGCTATGAGGGCATAGAGACGGTCATTGAAGCGCTGGAAAAGGCGAAGAGACGGCTGGATGCAAATGTGAATTTTGAGCTTACTATGGAGCTTTTGATGCTGACCATCCAGGAGAACGGGTAGGAGGCGAAGCGGCAGGTTTATCTGCATTGCTCCGCACCAAAATAGTCCATAAAATCAACGGTTTCCACGCTTTGCTCGTCCTTTGGCAGATGCCTTGCGATTTCGTCCAATAAGTGTGTGTCCATATTTACCTTGTCCTGTTTACTGTATGCGTCGATCAGCAGCAGAGGATTTACGGCATGCCTAACGGAGCATTTTTGGATTTCCTTCAGGTAACTTGTATGGAAGCCGGATATGCCGCAAATGGTGTCTATTGGATTAATGCCGGCCTTCTTCATAAAAGGATGAATATACTTTTTGCTGTCAAGCAGCATGGAAATAATATCCGTCGAAATGTCATAGCCCAGCCGCATCAGACAAATGATGAAATGCTCCAGTGAGGTGTTTCCGGAGCTGCGACCCAATCCCTGAAGAGAACAATCTATAAAGTCTATGCCCAGTTCTGCCGCAAAGAGGCTGTTAGACAGGGCAAGACCTATATTATTATGCCCGTGGAAGCCGGTCTTGATCTTGCTGCTGCAATTACGAATGGCATTGTAATATTTTTCGATGTCGGCCGGTATCATATTGCCGGCTGAATCAACAATATAGATCAGATCGGCGCCCCAGCTTTCCGAATGCTTCACTGCCTCGGAAAACTCTTCGGGGGTTGCAGCGTAAGATTTCATATAATTTGCCATCACCAGCATATGATGCTTTTTGGCGCGCTTGATATATTCCTCCGACTGAGCGATATTTTCCACATTTGTGCCGACGCGGATAAAGGAGCATCCGTATTCCGCCATTAGATCAATGTCCTCAAGGGAGGCCGTTCCGGGAATGCAGAACATCCCGTATTTCGCAGATTTCAGATGAGTCTGTGCGCACTGGAGATATTCCTGATCTGTGTGCAGTGCAAGTCCGTTTTTCAAGCTGCTTGCGCCCACACCCATTCCATGGCCTATTTCAATATATTTAAGGCCCAGCTTTTCTAAGCTGGTACAGATATGCTTTTCATCATTGGTAGAAAACTGAAAGTTGATAGCGTAGCTGCCATCCCTTAACGTTACGTCCATGATTTCAAAAGTCTGCTTTTTTTTCATACGCTCTCCTATTGTGTGGTTATCTTACTCGTCTTTTACAAGTATGCGCGGGCGTGTTTTCAACAGTTCACTAATGTAATCAACATATTCCTTAGCGGAAAAGGCCAGTATGCTTCCCTTGCCCAAACAGGCTGTTTTTACAATACCGTCTGCTTTACACAGGGAATCTATTCTGCAGGGGTAGTAGGCATCTCCCGGTTTCTCATAATCATAAACAAAATGTACCGCATAATCCCGAAGCTGTCTGCCATCTACAAGTTTAATGCCGTTAAATGCCTTATTATAACGATAATCAACATGATTCAGGTGTTCAATATAATGAATCAGTGTGGAGCCTGCGTCAAAATTAATACACAGGATCTTGCCGCTTTTTTTGATCAGCCGTTCCCAGAAAGAATTTTCGCTAAATGCTTCGTGCACATTGCAGTTCTTGTAATAGTCCATATTTTGCCCCAAACCACAGACGGAAAAATTGGGGTCCAGGCTTCGGTTACAGCCGTAGTTACGAATGACATATTCCGAGAGCATTCCGCATGTTGTACCTGTCGTAAGCGGGTCAAATAGTTCTCCGTGGCAGAAGGAGTAAGAATAGGCAGGCAATATAATTGTTCCCTCGTCACCTACGGCGGTCTTCAGCGCATCAAGAAATGCTTCACACAGCTTTTCTTTTGTCCCGCAGTCCTTCATCATTCCGAGGAATCCCAGGTTGCTGTGAATGAAAACACTGTCCCCATGTTCAATTCCCGTTTTCCGTAACGCTTCGATAACATCCTCACGCGTATAATGATAAATCATGTCCGGTCCTTCCTGCTTTTTTCAATACATTCGGCTAGGCCGTCAATGGTTGAAAAAGCTCTGTCCTCAAACTGTTCATTGTCAAAGGTTACGCCGAAAACTTCTTCTATTTCGCCGATAAACATGATAAACGCAAAGGAATCAATATATTCCTGATCAAAAAAATTAGCGGCAGCATTTTTAGAAATTTCTTCCTGGCTTACACCACTGTTGTTAGACATCCATTGAATAATCCATTTTTTTGCATCCATTATAAATCCTCACTTTCTACAACAATAACCCGTGCCGGCGACCCGTCACAGTCCTTTATTTTCAAAGGCAGGGCAAAAAGGCTGTACTTTTTATCCGTAAAAAGGCGGTCTGTAGCCGTCAGATATTCAATAATTGTAACGCCGCTGGCCAACAGCTTTTTGTGATTCGGAGAGTCGTTTTTATCCGAAATTGCATTTCCCGTATCGGGAGAGGGGGTATCCAATGCCATAACACGCATACCCTGCTCTATTAAGCAGGAGACGGCTTCCTCCGAAAAATAAGGGAAATCCTGATAATAATCCGGCGTTTTCCATTTTTTCCACCAATCAAAGCGAAACAGCATTCTTTCCGTTACCTGAAGCTTCTGAATATCTTCATATCGGACAATACTGCCTGCTCCCATATGCGAAAAATCCACAATCGTCATTTCGCCGCATATTTGGGCTAAATCTGCCTTGTCAATGCCGGCGGTGCCGTTATAAAAATGTAACGGTGCATCCATGTGGGTTCCCGAATGGCTTCCCATTAAGATGCGGTGGGTGTTTCTTCCTACCTCATCTAATTTGCCCATTTGCTGTATCTGAACCTTTTGGTGCCATGGCGTACCGCATGTCATACAGTCATTATCTATTGTCAAAGACAAGTCTACAATATTCATTTTGTATTGCTCCTTTTTATACTGATAATTTCTATGATCTCCCCATAGGGTCCACTGCAAAATCCTATATTCATCAGCTTTTGATTCACGATCAGCTCTTCAGTATCGGTGGTTTCATATCCCGCAGCGGACAGCCGTGCTAATTCTCTTTGTGAGTCATTGGATAAAAAGCCTAAAGATGACCATCCTGTTTTATCCAGCTTCCACTCGGCAGAGTCCGCCTGACTGACCCTGACAGTGAGCGGCCCGCCTATCACGAAACGCCCGATCAGTATTAGCCCGTTGTCAATGTCCTGTTTTTTTTTCAATCCGAACATCATAAGGAATTCGGCAGTTTTATAAGGCTCCGGCGAATAGACCGTAACGGTATCGTCTTTGAAGGCCAGGCTGTCCGTACCGGAAAAGCATGTTTCATAGGCCGTTATTTCAACAGGCAGCCCGCCCTTTCGTTCGTAAAGGTAAATATCATGATCCGGCTGCGGCTGCTGAAAAAAGGATTCCTTACAACGCAGGTTTTTCAGTGACGATTCACAAAACTGCAATTCGTACCCAGCTGCGGGCGGCAGGGAGGAAATCTGCGATTTTCTGCAGGAAAAGGAAATATGGTCAAGTTTTATAATCATTTTCTTTCAACATCTCCCGTATCCTTGGCTTGTCTGCCTTTCCGTTTAAATTTTTAGGTATTTCCTTCAAACGGATTAGATGATCAAGCTTATAATGTCTGCCCAATTCTTTTTCCAACAACCCGTTTAATTGATGGATGTCCTGCTGCTTTCCTGTATAGCAGCATACGATCTGCTCTTCGCCATGGAGTACACAGGAAAGTACTACGTTTTCGTCTATTTCATCAAGGCCCTGCAGGCGCTTTTCAATATCACATGGATTAATGTTAAAGCCGCCTCGGATAATCAGATCTTTTTTCCGCCCGTTTATAAACAGATATTTGCCTTGCAGATAGCCAAGGTCACCTGTCAGGTAATAATGGTTTGATATATTATTCGGTATCTGCTTGTCCGCATATCCGGAAAACATCCAGGGCACAGCAACCTGAATCTCACCGTCATCCGCCAGTACCAAACGGACGCCGGGCAGTAGTTGTCCCACGGAATTGAGGCTTTTCTCGTCTTCCGACGGCTCGGATGTCAGAAACAGTGTTTCCGATAATCCATAGCTTTGGTAGATTCGAATAGAATATTTATTTTCAAATTTTTCACGTAAATCCGGGTACAGGGGGGCAGTTCCCACGCTGATCATTGCATGTACCTCATGAAGGTAATCCCGGTATACGCCTTTTGCGTCTATAATATCCAGAATTCTTAACATGGTGGGAGACAGCCAGAAGGTATTTACCTGATACTTTACGGCGGTTTTCCAAAAGCCCATGGCTGATTTCATATTAAAACCGGGAAATACAACAATTTGCCCGCCCATCACAAACGGCAGGAAAATACTGTTTAAAATACCAGCCATATAAGTCATCGGCATGACATGTGCCAAAACCGTATGTCTGTCATAGTGCATGGCCTCTCCGAAGGAGGCGGCAGCAAGGAACAGATTTTTTGCGGAATGTTTTACGCCTTTCGGTGTTCCGGTGCTTCCGGAGGTGTAAGTGATCAAGAAGGGGCTGTCATAATCTGCATTGCTGAAATTGTGTTTCCCGTTTTCCTCACAATCGCTTAAATGCTGTGAGGGAAGTACCCCGTCCATATAGAATGCCTGGGAATGGATTTCACGGATTGCATTTATTTCGTCCCTGCTTTTGGCAGGATCAACCGGAATCACGACGATTTGATACAGCAGGGCGGCAAAATACACTGTCAGCAATTCTACACTATTGTCCATACATACGATCAGCTCTGAATACCCTTTGGCCTGTAGCCACAATCCGATGCGGTCTGCCTGCCGGAAAATGTCCCCGTAGGTATACTTCGTTCCGGTTACGGCATCTGTCACAAAGACCTGATCCAAATGAAAAGCCTCTATTTGCTTCAAAATATCATCCAGCGTTCTCATATATTTGCACCTGCCTTGAATTCTGCGTCAGCAGAATTGTCAGAATCATTATACCACATAGGGATAAAAATGCACACCGTTTCTTAAAATTCGTGGAAAAGCCTTTACTTTACCGGTGAATCGGCTATAATTATTTAGTGCATAAAATATGAAAAAAGCTAGAAATAATATGTGGAATTTAAGCAAATATACCGGATCATGAGGAATATTGACAGATGAAATTAAGCGTTATCGTACCGGTCTATAATATGATGTCGGGAGGGAAATTGGAAAATTGCCTGAACTCCCTGCTGCGCCAGAATATAGAGGATATGGAGATTATTGCCGTGGATGATAAATCCACGGACGGATCGCTTGACTTCTTAGAAGATTTGAGTAAAAAGTACGGCAGCCGTTTTGTGACGATTGCTTCTCCGGTCAACCGACGACAGGGGGGCGCAAAAAACCTGGGACTGCAGAGGGCCTGTGGAAAGTGGGTCGGTTTTGTGGACAGCGATGACTGGGTTGCGGCTGACATGTATGCCAAGCTTATAAAAAAAGCGGAGGATACAGGGGCAGATGTAGTGGGCTGTAATTATCTGCTCACGGATGAAATTGGCAGGGAGACAGGCACTGCCATGCAGAATAATACGGATGATCAGACGGGCCCGCTGGGGGAGGAACAGTATAAGAGGCTGCTCCTGCATCCCGGCAGTATGGTAATAAAAATATACCGCAGGGAGCTGTTTGAAAAGCAGAAGATTCGTTTTCCGGAAGGCATTTTTTACGAAGACAATACCATTAGCGCACTGCCGCTGTTATACGCTTCGCACTTTGAACGGGTTGACGAGCCTTTGTATTTTTATTATCAGCACAGCGGCTCGACGGTTCATACGGTAAGCATTGCCAGGTGTGAGGACCGCATGACGGCAATGGAAATTTATAAAGAGGAATATTTGCAAAGGGGTTTTTTTGAAAAATACAAAGAAGAGATCCTGTATAAAATCGTAGAAATGGGCTATAAGATCACCCTCTTTTCTTATTTACAGGCGGCGCCTCGCCCGTCACTTGCCTTTTTGCGCAGGCTTAAGAGGTTTCTTCTGACGCAGGTGCCTGATTATGAAAGCAATGTGTATTACAGGCAGTATACGGATGCGGAAAGCAGAAAGCTGATTGCCCTTCATGTGAAAAGTCCTGCCCTTTTCCTGATATATTATAAGCTGCTGCACGGATACCGCAGACTTCGGTATGGGCGAAAAAAGGAAAATAACGAGAAGTAACGGCAGATATGCAGACAAAACAAGCGTCAGAAATCATCGGAAGAAATATGCTGAAGCAATAAACGGAAGAATTGAGCAGAAGAACAAGCAGAAGCAAAAGGCAGAAAAAATAAGCAGATACATGGAGACGAAGTATGAATGTTGGCAATGAGATGTATCAACTGGCAAGGGAGCTGTTCCCGATTGACAGAAGTCTGACTGGAGACGGTGTGAGACGTACTCTGGCGGTCTTAAAAAGGGAGCTGCCTGAAATGACTGTGCATGAGGTGCCGTCAGGGACAGAGGTTTTTGACTGGACGGTACCGAAAGAGTGGGCTGTCCGGCAGGCATATATTGAGGATGAAAAGGGTAACCACATCATAGATTACAAGGATTTAAATCTTCATGTTATGGGGTATTCCACGCCGGTAGACCGCTGGGTAGATCTGGAAGAATTAAAGCACTATATTTATGTGCAGAAGGGACAGCCGGATGCGGTTCCCTATGTAACGTCTTATTATGTGCCGAGGTACGGATTCTGCATGTCGGAGAAGCAAAAGGATGCACTGCTTCCCGGTCAATATCACATGGTGATAGACAGCGAGCTTTTTGACGGAAGTCTGACCTACGGAGAACTGATGATTCCGGGAAAGGAAGAGAAGGAAATTTTGATTTCCACGTATGTCTGCCATCCGTCTATGGCCAACAACGAATTGTCCGGCCCGGTGCTGGCAGTGGCGCTTGCCAAAAAAATAGCCGCGCAGACAAACAGAAAGTACACATACCGCTTTATATGGATACCGGAAACAATCGGCTCTATTACCTATTTGTCAGAGCATTTTGAATATATGAAAAAGAATACCGCTGCAGGCTTTGTGCTTTCTTGTGTGGGTGATGACAGAACTTTTTCCTACGTCCCCAGCAGGGACGGCAATACGCTGGCAGACAGAGCGGCGAGAAACGTATTATCCTTTTATTACCCGGAATATAAGAGATATACTTATTTGGACCGAGGATCTGACGAGCGGCAATATAATGCTCCCGGTATAGATCTTCCAGTTTGCGTGGTATGTAGAAGCAAATACGGTGAGTATCCGGAATATCATACTTCCCTGGATGATATGAATTTTATTTCACCGAAGGGACTTCAAGGTGCATATGAAGTGTATGAGGGAATTCTGAATGCACTGGAATATAACGATTTTTATCGAATCAAATGTCTGTGTGAGCCCCAGCTTGGAAAGAGGGGGATGTATCCCACTGTAAGCAAAAAGGGTTCTTATGATGTGGTGAAAAGCATGGTTGATTTTATTGCGTATGCAGACGGTAAGCGGGATTTGATTGCTGTCAGTGACTTGATCCGTGTACCTATAGAGCAACTGATTCCCATAATTATTAAATTAACGGAAGCTGATTTACTGGAGACAGCCAATGAGTAAACAAGAAAAAATAAATGGAGCGATTTATGTATGTCATACTTATTATCATGTATATGTTACACTTTTGAAGGAATTAAATAAGCCGAAGGAAAAACAGGGCCAGGCAACGCTTGTGCTGAGCAAAATGTCTACGGATTTCGGTGACTTTCCGGAAAGGGTCAGGAAGTGCGCTTTTTTTAAGGAGGTACTGGAATATGATGAAAAACGGCAAAGTGCCTATCCTGAGCTGGCCGGGTACATGGCTGAGGGGGGGAATATTGTAGGAAATATGCTGCGCCGGATCCGGATGACAAAAAAATTCGGCAGGCTGTGTGAGCAGGAAATTCCGGTAGATTTTGCCCAATACGAAGATATTTATGTGTTCTGTGATATAGATCCTATTGGGTATTATTTAAATTGGAAGCATATCCCCTATCATGCAGTGGAGGACGGACTGAACACGTTGAAGTATATTGACGGGGCCAGATACGAAAACAGAGGATTTTTTAAGCTGAAAGCCTTTATGTCTTCTAAACTAAATCTGATTTTTGTGCAGAACGGGTACGGAAAATATTGCATTGACATGGAAGTAAATGATATAAGTGCAATCGAATATCCCTGCAAAAAGTATGTGGAGGCCAGCAGGCAGACGCTGGTGGATCACCTGACGGCGGAAGGTAAAGATATTATTTTAAAGGTCTTTGTCAGGGATCTGGATGCCATGAAGAGAAAAATTCAAAAAAGCGTGGGCATAGATAAGATTTTGATTTTGACGGAGCCGCTTTGCGATCTACAGACCAGGGAGAGAATTTTCCGGGATTTAATCAAAGAATACAAGACGGAGGGGGAGATTTATATAAAACCCCATCCCAGGGATGAGCTGGACTACCGGACTTTATTTGCGGAATATGAGCAGTTTGACGGTGAGGTTCCCATGGAGGTGCTGAATCTTTTCCCGGATTTTCATGTGAAAAAGGTAATCTCCGTATTAACTGAAGTAAAAGCAATACAATTTGCCGATGAAACGGTTATGCTGGGGCCTGACTTTTTGGACCGCTATGAGGATCCGGCGAAGCACGCCCAGGTGAAGCGGCTGTAAGAATATAACATTGGTAATTTGATTTCAGGTATGATATAATAGCCGCAGAGGGCAGAGTCAAGTGGGCAAAGAAGCAGATGCCAAGCTTGCTTGGGCAGATGTTTCTTTGCCCATTTGACGAGCGAAGCGTCCCCCGAAAAGCCATAAGATTTTTGGGGGTCTGCCCGTAATTTGCGGAACATGCTATATCAGCCGCAGAGGAAAAGGAAGCGGCGGTAAAGGGAAGGCGGCAAAGCCAGTGAGGTATATAGATGACAAAAGTAATAGGTGTAAGATTTCGGACAGCGGGCAAAATTTATTTTTTTGATCCTGTGAATTTTGAAATACAACGGGGGGACCACGTTATTGTTGAGACCGCCAGAGGAATTGAATTTGGAACAGTAATGGCGGGCATCAGGGAGGTGGAGGATGATAAGGTTGTCCAGCCTTTAAAGCCGGTGCTGCGCATTGCAAACGAGAGAGATATTGAGCAGGAAGCCAATAATAAGATCAAGGAGAAGGAAGCCTTTCGGATTTGTCTGGAAAAGAT
Source organism: uncultured Acetatifactor sp. (assembly GCA_910578815.1). GTDB lineage: Bacteria > Bacillota > Clostridia > Lachnospirales > Lachnospiraceae > Acetatifactor. The sequence goes on along the minus strand of CAJTSE010000027.1, from coordinate 15,545 downwards.
CCGCAAGCATGAGCTTGAGATGAAGCTTATTGACGCGGAGTATACCTTTGACAATAATAAGGTTCTGTTTTATTTTACGGCGGACGGGCGCATTGATTTTAGAGAGCTGGTAAAGGATTTAGCCAGTGTATTTAAGACCAGAATTGAGCTTCGGCAGATCGGTGTCAGGGATGAAACTAAGATTGTAGGAGGTATCGGTATCTGTGGACGTCCTCTTTGCTGTCACAGCTATCTTTCAGACTTTATTCCGGTTTCTATTAAAATGGCGAAGGAACAGAATCTCTCTTTGAACCCTACAAAGATTTCAGGTGTCTGCGGCAGGTTAATGTGCTGCCTGAAAAATGAGGAAGAAACCTATGTTGAGTTGAACCGGAAGCTGCCCGGAGTGGGAGATTATGTGACTACTGCAGACGGGCTTAAGGGTGAGGTACAGAGCGTTAATGTGCTGCGCCAGCTTGTGAAAATTGTAGTGGATGAGGGCGACGAGAAAGAAATTAAAGAATATCCTGTGGAAGATCTTCAATTCCGTCGGAGGCACGGGAAAAAGGAAAAGATGGATCTGTCCAAGGAAGAGCTTCAGGAGCTGGAGAAGCTGGAGAAGGAAGAACTGCAGAGTACCGAGGCAGTTGAGCAGGAAGATGGCAGTAAACGCCAGGCCGGGCGGGGCAGAAATCGTCAGGAAGGCGAATACCGACATGAGAATCATAGCGGTCAGGAACGGGAGCAGCGCCGCGATAACCGAAGCCGTCAGGAGGACGGGCAGCGCCGTGATAACCGGAGCCGCCAGAGAGACGGGCAGTATCGTGATAACCGGAATCATCAGGAGGACGGGCAGTATCGTGAAAGCCGGAATCATCAGGAGGACGGGCAGCGTCGTGACAACCGGAGCCGTCCGGCAGGACAGAGACCCGGCGAGGAACAGAAGCAGGGCGGCAAAAACCGTCACAAATATCGGCAGAACAATCAGCAGGAGGAACAGGTAAGGCACAATGGCGATAACGCTGAAGGATAATGAGAGATTGGATGACTTGCAGCGGAACGGCTACCGAATTATTCAGAGTCCTGACAGGTTTTGCTTCGGAATGGATGCGGTGCTGCTGACCGGATTTGCTCATGCAGGGAAAGAAGACAAGCTGCTGGATCTGGGAACCGGGACCGGAATTATTCCGCTTTTGATGGAAGCCAAATATGGCTGTGCCCATTTGACGGGGCTGGAGATTCAGGCGGAAAGTGCCGACATGGCAGCAAGGAGCGTGGCACTGAACGGCTTGTCGGATAAAATAGATATTGTAACAGGAGACATAAAAGAAGCAGACTTTTTATTCCCGTCTGCTTCTTTTGATTGTATTACCTGCAATCCTCCTTATATGATCGGAAACCACGGGCTTACCAATCCGGACGGGCCCAAGGCTATAGCTCGTCATGAAATATTATGTTCTTTCGAAGACGTGGCCGGACAGACGGCCAGGCTGCTGAAGCCTGGGGGACATTTTTTCCTGGTGCATCGTCCGTTTCGGCTGACAGAGATCATAACAACACTGGTTAAGTATAAGCTGGAACCCAAAAGGATGCAGCTGGTCCATCCTTATGTGGACAGAGAGCCTAATATGGTGTTGATTGAAGCAGTTCGGGGCGGGAAGCCCCGTATGAAGGTGGAGCGGCCTCTGATTGTCTTCCGGGCACCGGGAGAGTATATGCCGGAGATCCGTGATACCTATGGATATTAATACTGCGGCAGGATTTGTAAGAAATATGTAAGAAAACCCGCCGGCAATTTGTAAAAAATTCGGAGTATTCTGATTACAGCCTTTGGAGGAAGCATAAAAGGCGAAAAGATTTTCTAAAGTTGAAAAAGCTTAACCTAAGAAAATCTATATTTCGCCTCGAAGAACGCAAAATCAGCGTTCTTCATGGAACTAAAGTTCCATGGGATTGGTTTGTGCCGCCGGAGGCGGCATGGAGGAAAGTATGAGCGACTGTATACTGGTGGTGGATGATGACAGGGAGATTGTGAAAGCAATCAGCATTTTGCTGGAGGGCGAGGGATATGAGGTGCTGAAGGCCTATGACGGCCTGCAGGCATTGGATATATTGGCTTCCAAGCAGGTGCGGCTGGTGCTGATCGACGTGATGATGCCCAGGCTGGATGGTCTGTCGGCTCTGATGCGTATTCGTGAGAAGCAGAATATTCCGGTTATCGTCCTGAGCGCCAAAAGCGAGGATACCGACAAGGTGCTGGGATTGTCCATGGGGGCGGATGATTATGTGAGCAAGCCCTATAATCCCCAGGAGCTGGCAGCCCGGGTGAAGAGCCAGCTTCGAAGATATACCTGTCTGGGAGATATTCACGCAGGAAGCAGGATCGGCGAAATCAGAAACGGCAGGCTGTTGTATCGCACGGATGAGAAAATTCTGTATGCGGACGGCGAGCCCGTGAGGCTGACCGCCAAGGAAACTGGTATCATCGAGTTGTTCATGCGCAATCCCGGCCGGATTTTTCCGGCTGAGGAAATATACCGCCGGGTCTGGGAGGAAGAGGCATATGCCTCGGAAAATACGGTGATGGTACATATCCGACGTATCCGCGAAAAGCTGGAGCTGAATCCAAAAGAGCCAGAATATTTAAAGGTGGTGTGGGGAATTGGATACAAAATGGAAAAGCATTAAAAGGATTTTCAGTTTTCTTGTTTTTTTTCTGGGGGTCAGCCTGACCCTTGGGAATTTATCGAGCATACCGGCGTTGCTTCGCGGTACGCTGTGGACGCCGGAGGCACAGACAGATGATTATCAGCAAAGCAAGGATTTCAGATGGTATATTGAAAATTGCCTGGAGAACTTTCTGTCCATAGCGATAAACGGCTGTCCGGCACACGGGAGTTATTATGGCAGCGATTCGTTCGAAGAGGCATACTGGGAGCGGACAGCGCAAAGTGCAGACGGGATTGCCGTGGTGGAGGATCTGGTTCTGCGGCAGGGAACGGACGAAGTGACCATCGCCGGTCAGGTGGCTGAGGAGGACTGGGAAGATTGGTATTATAATGAGTATGGCGAGTGGGGCCCTGTTCCGATTCCGCAGGATGCGGAGCAGGAGGCCGGGCAGCCGCTTACGGAGGAACAAATCAGGGAACGGGAAGAGCGTATTGCCAAAAATAAGGAGCGCGCTGTCAAGGCGTACTTTGACGGCATGAAGGCGGACAAAAACCTGCTTTACAGTATTTTCTATGACGGAAAGCTGTTATATTCCAATGCGGATCTGACTCTGTCCGGGGGCAGTCTGCAGGCTCCTGAGGGGTATAATTTTCTGTTGTACTTTGACGGGGAAAAGGTAAGGATCACAAAGGACGGGAAGGAAGCGGACATCTACGGCGATGGCTATTACCGGGAGGATAGTGACTGGTATGTCCCCGGCTACCGTAATTTCCCGGTAAGTGATGAAATGAAAAAGACGGTGATTTGCATGGCCGCTGCCAGAGAGCCGGTTTTTTATACCATGGGTTTTGATAAAAACGGCGGATACCGTCAGCAGGAAAATGCGCTTTACTGGATGCGGTATCGTATGCAGGCTGACAAAAAGCTTCTGCGCCGGAATCTGGTATGTTGTCTGACAGGACTGGTGCTGTTGATCCTTTCCTGTTTCTGCCGGAAGAGCAGGCGGGAAGCGGCAGGACGGCTGGCGGTTTTTCAGGGGAAAATCTGGGTGGAATGCAAACTTTTGCTTATGTACAGCGCTCTTGTGATGCTGCTTGGCGGGATGCGTGGTTATCTTCGGAATACAGGCGGCTTCGATATATGGTGGGAATTGCAGCAGGCTTATGACGGCGGGGCGGCAGCAGGATTTGAGTATGCAAAATGGATTTTGTCCGATTTGAGCTGTTTGTCCGGCATGTTCTGGGTGGTGCTGTTCTGGACAATCTATCTGACGGTGAATGACATCAGGCACAATGGAAAGGTGTGGGAACATGGGCTGATCGCCAAATGCTGCAGGACTTTTTCCGTCAGGAAGCTGAGAGAGCCTCTAAGCCGCAAAATGGTGCGTCGCAGTGCATTTCTGCTGGGTGCGGTAATTTTCTTCAGTATTATGATGCTGGCGGCAGCAGCCGGGGTTATGGAAGAAAATGGGCTTTGGAGGTATGGCGAGGCGGCAGTGATTTTTGTGCCCTGGCTTTTGGCAACATTGGGGATGACGCTGGCGGCCTGCCTGGTGGGGGTCAAGAATGTAAAAGCGGCCAGAGAGGTAGATGTACTGGCGGCGCGGATCGGGGAGATCTGTAACGGAGATTATACTGATAAATCAGGCGGCAGCGGAAGCGATCCGGAGGAAGGCAAGAGCCCTGGCGACGAGAATTCCGGGGACGGACAGAACGGGGTGGAAAGGACGGCAGGCAGGGAACTAGGAACGGCGATGGAGCAGCTGGAGAATATCCGGCAGGGCATGGCCGGTGCCGTGGACGAGCAGATGAAGAGCGAGCGCATGAAAGTAGAGCTGATTGCCAATGTATCTCATGATCTGAAAACGCCTCTGACCTCAATTATCAGTTATGTACAGTTTTTGAAGGAAGAGGAAGGGCTGCCGGAGCATGTGCAGGATTATGTAAAGATTCTGGATGAGAAATCTCAGAGGCTGAAAAACATGGTGCAGGATGTGTTTTCGGTCAGTAAGGCCGCTTCCGGAGAGTTGCCCATGAACATGGAAAAACTGGATTTCGGAAAGCTGCTGCGGCAGACCCTGGCGGACATGGACGAGGAAATCAGGAACAGCAGGGTATCCTTCCGCACGGAGATCCCGGAGACGCCGGTGATGATTTCGGCGGACGGGCAGAGAATGTACCGCGTATTTCAAAATTTGTTCCAGAATGCGCTGAAATACTCATTGGAGGGCTCCAGAGTGTATGTGACGCTGCAGACAGACGGAAAGATGGCTGTGGCAAGCGTGAAGAACACTTCCCATATGGAGCTGGACGAGGATAAAAACTTTACAGAACGTTTTTACAGAGGGGACAAGAGCCGTACCGACGGCGGCAGCGGGCTGGGGCTTTCCATCGCCCAAAGTTTCACGGAGGCCTGCGGCGGGCAGTTTGAGCTGGAATTCAACGCGGATTTGTTCATCGTGAAGGTTTCCTTCCGGACGGAGTGAAGGACCCGCAACGGTTCAGTCAGTCACATCCTGACGGCGACAGCCGGCTGTTATTCTCATTCGGACACGCTTTCGCTTGAGGCTCGACGTAGCGGTACATAGGCAAGCATAGTACGCTTGCCAAGTACCGGCGTCTCGCACAGTCCTCATCGAGAACAACAACCGTCTGTCACCTGTTGCTTGATTACAGAGTGTCTGAACGAGTGTTTCGAAATCAGCCAAAGCGGATTGCGCGTGTAGAAGAATTAGTTTATAATGTGTAACAGACAGCCATGCAGAAATGATTGTACAACTTGCCTTTGGGAGCTTGCTCACTAAGAACAGCTTGTAAAACCATTTCTATAGGGCGGACGCCTGACATGAAATAAGTTTCCGATAGTTAATACTAATTGTTGGTGAAAAAGTATATTCCGATTATACAATAGAATGCGGACTTTCTATTGTCAAGACTTATGAATGGCATGGCTGAATTGTTACTTAATGAGTAGTGTAAATCATCATGGAGGGTAACATGCCAGGAACCTTGTACTTATGTGCAACGCCCATAGGAAATCTGCAGGACATGACGCCCAGGGTGGTGGAGACCCTGCGGATGGTGGATGTGATTGCGGCGGAGGATACCCGGAACAGTATAAAGCTGCTGAATCATTTTGACATTCACACATCCATGACCAGCTATCATGAATATAATAAGGTGGAAAAGGCAGGGCAGCTGGCGGAGCAGCTGCGGACGGGGAAAAACATTGCCCTGATAACGGACGCGGGAACGCCGGCGATCTCAGATCCGGGGGAAGTGCTGGTAAAGCTGTGCCAGCAGGAAGGTATTCCTGTTACCTCGCTGCCAGGGCCGTCGGCATGTATTACTGCCCTGACCTTATCCGGGCTGTCTACCAGGCGCTTCTGTTTTGAGGGTTTTCTGCCCGGAGAGAAAAAAGAGCGGCGGGAGATCCTGGAAGAACTGGCAGCGGAGAGCCGCACCATCATCCTCTATGAAGCCCCGCATCATTTGGTGCGGACACTGGAGGAATTAAGGGAAGCCCTTGGGGAGAGGCGCCTTACTCTTTGCAGGGAGCTGACCAAAAAATTTGAGACGGTGATGCCCACTACGCTGGGGAAGGCGCTGGAGTATTATAAGGCGCAGGAGCCCAGAGGGGAATATGTGCTTGTACTGGAAGGAAGAAACCGGGAAGAGAAGCGCAGGGAAGAAATTGCCGCTTGGGAGGGTGTGAGCCTTGAGGAACACATGGCCCGTTATGAGAGTCAGGGGCTGGACCGCAAGGAGGCCATGAAGCAGGTGGCAAAGGACAGAGGATGTTCCAAGCGGGAGATTTATGCCCGCCTGAATGGCCTGGCGTGAAGAAAAGTGCAGCGTGACATAACAGTTCAGGTACTCACAGCCTGACGGCGACAGCAACACTCTTTTTATAATCTGCATTGAGAAAGACAACTGTCTGCTGCTGGTTACTTGAATATGAGAGTGTTTGAACTGTTATCGCAAGGCTGCGTCATGGAGAGAATATGGTAGTTTCAAATTGTGACATGTGTGTCAACTACGTGTATGATGAAGATTATGAATGTTATACCTGCATGGTAAATCTGGACGAGGATGAAATGTACCGCTTCCTGTCCGGCACCCGGCAGGAATGTCCATATTTCCGGCCGGATGACGAATATGGTGTGGTAAGGCACCAGATGTAAATCACAGGAAGGCCAGTATTTCGTCGAGGCCCTTTTCTACTGCGATCTGAGCGGGAGTAACCTGCTTGTCGTTGGCGATGTTCACGTCCGCTCCTTTTTTGATCAGGTAGACGGCCATCTCACTGTTTCCGTTTTTCATCACATAATGAAGTACGGTATCGCCATGGCGGTTTCGGGCATTAATGTCATATCCGGCTTTCACCATGGCTTTGACCACATCCTTGAAGCAATACCAAAAGGTGTGGAGCATCAGGGCGGTATTGCCGTCGTTATCTGCACGGTTGACATCCGCGCCCTTTTCAATCAGTACGGGAGTGAGGGTAAAGGTGAGCGAGGACTGAGGGTCCTGCGCCAGCATCAGCGGTGTGGTGCCGTTCTTGCCTGGTAAGTCCACATGCACCAGGGCCTTAAGCATTTCCACACGATCCTCGTTGCGGATCTCTTTATAGCGAACTTTTACGGAAGCGGCAATGTGAGCTGCCGTTTCTTCCTTCTCATTCTTTAAGGTATCGTCCGCTCCTGCAGCCATCAGCATTTTTACCAGCTGAGGGTAACCATGTTCACATGCCAGATGCAGGAAGGTGGTGCCGGCAACGCTGGGCGTATCTTCTGTAAGGTTTAAGTTCACTCCTTTTTTGAGCATGGCCTCCACTACTTCAAAATGATTATAGCGGACGGCTGCATGAGCGGCAGAAGTGCCTTCGGCGTTGAGGGCTTCCAGAGATTCCACGCTGAAATGATCTGTCACGGTTTTTGCAAGAGCTTCTTCATATTCGTTTTTGTTCGTTCCCCAGGATGTGATCCGATTTTTCTTAAGCAGTATATAAGCGGGAGTCCGGCCCTTGATCAGGGGCTCATTCACATCAATTCCCAGCTGGACCATTTTGTCTGCCAGCTCAGGGCTGAAACACTCTTCCAGAAGGAAATCTCTGAGATTCGTCAGGTTGCCGCTGGCATATTGGGGCTCGGAAAAGCTGTATCCGTTTTCCGTAAGCATATCCAGCACTTTGCCTACGGAGACATATCTGCGCAGTACCTGTTCCAACGCCTCAAAGACCGTATCCATATCATCGTCAGGGTCTGCCTTTTTCAGCAGGTGCCCCATGAGCACAGTACAGTTTTCTATGTGTTGCTGGTCATCCGCGCTTGTATTTCCGCGGATCATATTGGTTTCGTAATAGAGCAGAGGCCACAATTCTTCCAGAGGAAGGTCCAGCTCTCCTGATAGTACTTTCGGTAATTGTTCGCGACATTTATCATAATCAAGCAACATATTAATATTCCTTTCTGACGTTTTTGACGCATATATTTTTATGTTGAGCCCCGTGAATCTTGAGGCTCTATGTAATTTAGTAATAATGGCTGCGGCAATCGTTTGCACACTAATTTTCCGCTCCTGCCATAAGCAGCAGTTCTACGATTTCGTTATAGCCTCGTTCTGTTGCATAATAAAGTGCCGTGTGGGCTGCTTCATCTGCGCAGGTGACATCGGCGCCTTTTTCCAGCAGCATGGAGACCACATTGTTCAGGCCGTTCCGTGCTCCGATAATCAGCGCGGTTTCTCCGTCCTGATTTCTGCAGTTAATATTGGCACCATGGCGGATCAGTACATCCACCATATGCTCGTTCCCGTTCTCAGCCGCAGCATGAATGGGGCAGCATCCGTCGTTGGTTCCTTTGTCCGGCAGTGCGCCGGCATCCAGCAAAAGCTCGGAAACATAAATATTATTTTTCAACACAGCGATAAACAGAGGGGTTTCTCCGTCGTTGTTAATTGCATTTATGTCTAGATTTTCTCGGTCAAGCATTACCTTGACCACCTCGCTCTGACCGTTAAAACAAGATTGGTGGAGTGGGGTGTTTCCGTAGGAATCGGTTTCGCCCATATTATCAGGAGACATCTCCGCAATGAAATAGGGCAGCCCCAGAGCATTAGCATAGTCCAACGCCGTCCGGTTGTCATTATCCCGAATCGTGGCATCTGCGCCCTTAGAAATCAGGAATTTTGCGGCTTCTACCTTTTTGGCCAGTACACTGTAGATCAAGACGCTTTTTCCTTCTTTATCCGTCGCATTGATGTCTGCACCCGCGTCCAGCAGGCAGGTCAAAATTTCCTGATTGCCGGTGGAGGCCGCGAAATGAAGGGGGGTGATGCTGGTGTTTGATGTCATGTTCACATCCGCATCATTTTCTATTAAAAGTTTAATAATGTCCCGTGCGCCCTTTTTACACGCATGGTGAAGGGGGGTAAAGCCGTTGGCATCCCTTTTGTCCACATTAATGCCGCCTTTTTTTAAAAAGGTGATCACTACACTTTTCTGCCCATTCTGGCAGGCTTTTAAAAATAAATCATCTAACTGCATATTCTTATTCCTCGTCTTCCTCATCAAATTCAAACGGCAGTTCCAAATCCCAAGGTACTGAGCAGGGACCGTTTGGCATAGTCAGCAGTCGTCTGCAGATTTCTTCCCTTGCTTCCACATCCTCTAGAGCTTCATCATATTCATCCTCATCTTCGTCGTCATCGTCAAAGTCGTCGTCATCATCTTCGTTTTCATCGTCAAAGTCTTCATCATCATCTTCGTCGACAAAGGCTCCGTCATCATCCTCGTCTTCATCGTCCTCATCTCCCAGCCGCCATTCCTGGTAACCGTTAAGATAGCTGGAATAAAGATGTAGCCAGGAGGGATAATAATATTGTATCAGGCTGCACACCATCAGAGAAACGGCCAGCATTTCGTCACGGTTGATCATGCCTGCAATGAAGGCCATGCCCAGAATCTGGCAGGCACGGCAAAGATCCCAGCCGCCAGTAGCAATGTCCTCCGGGTCCACATCCTCTTCATCCTCGTAAAGTGCGGTTAAATACATAACCATATCCAGCAGCTCATCCTTTGTGTTAATCCCCCAGTCCCTGCTTAGCATCACCTGCATGTTGGAGGCATTTTCCGCTTTCACGGAAGAGCCTGCAATGTACTGCCAGTCTCCCTCGGAATAATACTCCGACCACATGGCGTAGGTAGCGATAATCCACCGCTCCACATCGTTCTGAGGGGCAGTTAAGTTCTCCAGATCCTGATTTTCTGATTCATTTGACATTTTCGTTTGCCTCACATTCCGCCGCATAAGCGGCATTTTTGATGCCTTGTTTTTTGAGGTCTGCGTTCTGTTTTCGGGTAAGGCCCGACTGCCTGTATTTGTGAAATTGCTAAATTCAGGGTACAGTGCATTGACCTGTCTGAACCGACGCAAATTCAGTATAGCATAAAAACAAAATAATAGAAATAGGCTTGCATATCTTTTGTTTTAAATGTAAAAACTAACATCGTAAAAAAATAAAAGGAGGCTAGGCTATGACTAATATTTCAGAACTGGATCTTCAGAATCTGCGCCATTTGATTGGCGGCTTTGATACGACTCACTGCAAAATGCAGGAATATTCCAAGGCGGCGTCTGACACCCAGATCAAGCAGTTTTTTGAAAAAGGCGCAAAGTCTGCGATGGAAAATAAGCAGCAGCTTATGAAATTTTTGAACTGACAAGCATGTCAGTAAGTGTTTGGAATTGCAATGTTAAGTTGTGAAAGTAATAAGGTTAAACGAGAGGAGTGCAGATATGGAATTACAGGAAAAAACCATGGTAGCAGATACTCTGGCCGGCATCAACGGCGAGTTGATCCGCTATGCTGAAATGATCGCCCAGTCTGAAAACAAGGAATTGAAGCAGACCTTAAAGCAGTTCCGCAATGCCTGTGAGCAGTCGCAGGAAGAGCTTTATAATCTGGCAAGGGAGAAGTCTTATTATGTTCCCGCCAGCAAGGCTACTGCAGAAGAGGTTCAGCATGTAAAGAGTCTGTTTACCCAGGGAACCTTATAAAAGGTATATCCCAGGGAGCTGTACCCAGTCAGAAATATCCTGAAGCGGAGGGCTTCGAACACCCTGTTTATATCACAGGGGGTTCGAAGCCCTTTTGCTGCAGGGATATTTTGTTTTGTGCCAGAAGGAATGCCAAGCGCGTGCAGAGGGGTGCCTAAGGAAATCGTAACGGTAGACGGTCAGACGATCCTGACAGACGTGCAATGCTTAAAGCCGGACGGAAGCACCTGCCTGGAGGAATTCCGGGAGTTTCTGGACAGCTGCAGGGCTGAACCCAAGTGGCCGCCACAGATTGAACAGATTCTGGCGGAAGAGCCGGAGCCTTATTTCAAGGGAGACAAAAGCACCGAAAAAGCCGTCACCCTGCTGCAGAGTCGTGTGCAGCTCTATCTGGACGAGCAGTAAAGGAAGGTAAAAGGAAAGTTCCTGGGGCCGGCTGAATAAATATAGAGTAACAAAGCCGGGACGGTGACGATATGTTAAATATGATCTGGGCCCTGATGATATTGTTGGCAGTGGTCTTTGCCGCATGCACGGGACAGATGAGTGCGGTGACGGACGCAGCACTTGACAGTGCAGGGGAGGCGGTGTCCTTATGTATTACCATGGCGGGTGTGGTGGCTCTATGGACGGGACTAATGGAGATTGCCAGGGAAGCTGGGCTGATCGAAAAGCTGACCAGAGGAATTTCCCCGTTTCTTACCTTTTTGTTTCCAAGAATCCCTAAGAAGCATCCTGCCAGGGAATACATAGCGGCAAATATAATTGCCAATGTGCTGGGGCTTGGCTGGGCGTGCACCCCGGCGGGCTTAAAGGCCATGGAAGAGCTGGCGAAGCTGGAGGCGGAGAGAGGAACGGAGGGTTATGCCGCAGAAGCGTCTGTTCTCCGAAAGACGGAGCCGGCAGGGCAGAAAAAAAACGGAAAGCCGGAAGAAATTCCGCGCCGGGCCAGCAATGAGATGTGTGTATTTCTGATTCTGAATATTTCTTCCCTGCAGCTGATTCCGGTGAACATGATTGCTTACAGGAGCCAGTACGGCAGCGCCAGGCCGGCGGCGGTGATTGCCCCTGCCATTGCTGCTACGCTGATCAGCACCCTGACGGCGGTGATATACTGTAAGTGGAAGGACAGGGGAGGTGTGGCTGGATGAACGTGCTTTCTCATGTTTCGGATATTATTATTCCTATTTTGATTTTTTTTATTGTAGGCTACGGCTATGTCTCCAGAGTAAAGGTATATGAGAGCTTTTTAAAGGGGGCAAAAAGCGGGCTGAAAATTGTGGTGGACATTGTTCCCACGCTGATCGGGCTGATGGTGGCCGTGGGTATGCTTCGTGCCTCCGGCTTTTTCGACATGCTGGGCCGGCTGCTGGGGCCCCTGACGGAAAAGGTGGGCCTTCCCGCTCAGCTCATGCCGCTGCTGATTGTAAAAATGTTCTCTTCTTCCGCTGCTACGGGACTGGTGCTGGATATTTTCAAGACCGCCGGGCCGGATTCCTATGCAGGGATGCTGACCTCTATTTTGATGAGCTGCACGGAGACGGTATTCTATACCATGAGCGTCTACTTCTTGGCGGCCAAGGTAACCAAGACCCGCTTCACCCTGACCGGCGCCCTGCTTGCGACGCTGGCGGGGACCGTGGCCAGTGTGGTGCTGGCGGCGGGGATGGGGTGAAGGAAACAGGACAGGAAACGGAAGTTGATCCTCAATTACGTGAATGACATAAATACGGACATGTGATATATTTATCACATGTCCGTATTTAGATGGAGGATTTTATGTCTGATTTTTACACAAGAATGAAGGCATATCGTGAGTAGCTGAATCTGAGTCAGAAAAAGCTGGCTGAAAAGGTTAATGTAAGCAGGGAGACAATTGTGAGGCTGGAACAGGGAAAGTATAATCCGTCGTTGAAGCTTGCTGTAGACATCGCGGAGGAGCTTCATGCAGGGATAGATGAGATATCAACGAATGGGAATGATCTGTTCTACTACACATTCATGAACAAAATCTCCAGACATAATTATGAGATTGATTTTCTGATAACCCGCAAGAATAAGATATGTCCCCTTGAGATCAAATCGTTAGGTTACAAAAAGCACGCATCCATGGATCATTTCTGTGAAAAGTATGCGGGCCGGGTGCTTTGGAAGTATCTGATTTACACAAAAGACTATGCGAAGGATGGAGATGTGGTTTGTCTTCCCATTTATATGATGCCCTTTATCTAAACGGCTCATATCCGGCTCGTCGAGAAAAAATACATTTTTAGGAGAAGCGCCGATAATTCTATCATAATCGCAAAGCTTTTTTTGCTGTCCTTTATTACAACAAAGTCGATTTCTCCTTTAACTCCCAAAATATAAATGGCAGTACTTTTATTCTACGGTACAGCCGGTCAAGGGCGTGGCAAGTTCCCCGGATAACAGCATGGAGTTGCCCCGTGAAACAGGATTTCATTTCTCTATTCAGATCGAATGCGTGTTCAGGATATTCAAAGTCTATTTCATTTCCTGAATCAATTTATAAATCAGTTCTTTTTGATTGTCTGTCAGAGATACCCAGTGGCAAAACAGATCATGCTGTTCACTGTTCAATTGAACGGTATAACTGTCTTCTGTGAAAAACTGCGCTAAAGTGATTCCAAAGGCGGAGCAGATGGCCTCCAAAGTGGAAATAGAAGGTGTTGTATTTCTACGATATATATATGGTAGAGGGCATGTAGGACAAGGGTGTAGAATTATGCCCTTTTTCTCTGTCGCTTTTTTCTGGAATTTTAGTGTCTGTATTCGTACCTTTCACATTAGAATCTTGAGAAAGGCAGTATAGGTGTTTATAATTGTGTTGGAGGTGTAAAATGGATATTCAGATTATTGAACAAATAAAGGAAAAGTTACAGGTGGTTATTAATTGCCTACAGATAGATGATGAAATTATGTGGTTGAAATATCACATTGAAATGTTTGGAAAAAAACTACAGGCAAAAAAAGATAAAGAATAGCCGGCATTAATTATTCGATGTTCTAGTAGTCAACTGATGGTTGAATTAGAGAATCAACCAATAGTTCCTTCCAAAAAAATGCTTATTATGTATGATAAAACTAGGAGGTAAGAAATGAATCAAGAAAAAATTGGAAAATTTATTGCTGAATGTCGTAAAGAAAAAAATCTTACTCAGTTACAGCTGGCAGAAAAGCTTAACATTAGTAATAGGGCGGTTTCAAAATGGGAAACAGGAAAAAGCTGTCCAGATGTATCGATAATGATGGAGTTATGTGACATTCTTGGAATAAATGTAAACGAATTGTTATCAGGAGAAAGGATTATGATGGAAAATTATCAAAAAAAGGCAGAACAAAATTTGGTGGAATTACAGAAACAAAAAGAGCAAGCAAACAAGATGAAAAGAAAATTGGAAATATTATGGGGAGTGATTGCAATTATTCTATGTCCAGTTCATTTAGCTATAAATTATTTTTATCCTGAAAATCATGGAACATATATTGGCTGGGTGATTTTGATAATAGGGGCTCTTTTGTTTGTACCATATTTTTTGAAATATTACAAAGTAGAAATTAAATTGAAATAAGTTACTAATTGATATATTTGAACTTTTTTTGTAAAGAAAAAGCCAAATTCCTATCTATTGGGCAGGTAAATATATCATCAAAGAGCCAGATAAATAGATGCAGAGCCGATAAACATGTGGAATAAAAATCACAGTTTATCGGTTCTGTTTCATTTCATAAGGTTTTAAGGCAAACGTCCACCAAATAAAAAAACGGTGTATGGTGGGTGGTTTTGCTATGTCTGAAAGACTTAACAGACACTCTCCAGACCTGTTTTAAAGTTTGGAGGGATTTTTTATGTCCTTTTTTCGGGCAGTAACCTATCTGCTCATGCAACGCAGATATTATCTATACATAGCATGTCAGGGAAAGGCAGGAAGCCAGTTAAAAAAATCCTTGCTTATGCAGCGGGACTTCTCACCATGAGGGTATAAGTACAATCTTCACTTAACAGAATATATATCTCCTATAACCGTAGAGGTCAAAGAGCCTTTGCTGTCGCCAGATAAGGATACTTTTATGTAGGATGCGGTGCAGCTTCCTTTAAAGGGCTGCGCCGTATCCGTTTGTTACGCCACAAATTTGAAGTCCTGCGGGTTGTTCTGTATTTCTTCCATCGTGGCAAGGATTTCTTTTTCGGTGGGAATATCTATCATGCCCACCGCTGTAAAGTAAATGTCCACTTTGACATGGCTGTGACCGCTGGATTTGTCACTGTTGTGGACTTCGATACGCTCAATCAGCGAATTGACAAGCGTAGGGGTAAGTTCTTTCATGTCGGTCATTTCCCGAAGTGTGCGTAAGACAAGCCTCAAGTCTACTACCCGCTGTTCGGCGTTCTGTAAGGTCTGGCGGTTTTCTTCCACTTCCTGCGTTAATGCTTTCTGTTCCTTTTCGTAGTTCTGAAGCATTTTCGCAAACCGTTCGTCGGAGAGGATGCCGCCTGCGTTCTGTTCAAACACCTTTTCAATCAGCCTGTCGATTTCCGCTATCCGCTTTGTGCCGTTTTCTACAGCCTGCTGAAGCTGTTGGTATTCCTTCTGCCGCATGGCGTTGTTTTTCTTTGCCAGCAGATACAGGAATACCGGCTAATAGCAGCGGACAAAATCGGATAAGTCGCTGACGGCTTCCAGCACAAGCCTTTCAAGGACAATATCACGGATATAGTGCATGGAGCATTCCCCTCTGCCGGATTTATATTGGGAACAGCGGAAATGCTCCTGTTTCCGTTTCATGCTCTTGGCGGCGACAAAGTGCATTTTCGATT
>CAJTSE010000026.1 GCA_910578815.1 uncultured Acetatifactor sp. | reverse complement strand
ATTATATCTCAAATCCTTGAGAATGGGCTGTCAACTTTTTTTATACCACATCAGAAAGCAAGGCGGCGGCAAGCTCCCCATTGGTGAGTATGATTGTCTGACCGCAGATTGTAACGGGGTATTGTTCGTAAGGTGATTTGAGAAATTCGTCTGATGTGCTTAGAGGGTAGAACTTTTCTTCTGTGAGGTATTCAAAGGATATTTCTCTTTGCCGCCGCCTGTTCCTGTCGCGCCATGCGTTGATAGCGGCATAGCGTATGACGACTTTGCAGAAACCGTTGAAAGAATACATGATGTGTTCCTTGTATGCTTCTGTGCAATCCATAGAAATTTCCCCCTTTCTCCCACATGGGGGTGTTGCTTGGTTTATAGTTGCAATTTTATACTGCTCATTATCATAGACTATGGGCTAAGGACTTCATCAGCAGAAAGTACCCAGTCGCCTAATATTTCATCACTCCATTTTAAGCAGTCGTCCAAATGAAATGATATTCCACCATAAGATATAATTCCATGTGAGGACGCAAGTTCTTCTGTATAATTTTCAAGCAAATATACCTGTTTAAAACGTGTAGGATTACTTGTGTAATGACATACCAAAGGGATAATGCCTGTCTGCTCTTCCGAAACAGATATACCGTCTTTTGTTACATGGAATGTTATCCATGCCAATCCTTCAAGCATACTCTGTCCATTTTTCTGTGTTGACACATAGTTTCCGAGCGAATAATAGCACAATGCCCGATTCCCGTTTGTGGCTTCAATCCACTTTACAGGCTGCACAACATGGGGGTGTGTGCCAATAATAATATCTGCTCCCGCTTCTGTCATTTGCATTGCAAACTTTTCTTGGGTGCTTGAAGGGGTTGCCACATACTCTGTTCCCCAATGCGGGCATACAATCACAATATCCGCCAATGTTTTTGCTTCGGAAATATCAAGCAGCACTTGCTTGTTAAGGGTTTCAAAATCAATCCTGCCATTTGATTCATCTACATCACATAGCATATTCATTCTGTCTTTTACGGAAGATGATATACTTTCTCCGTTTGCCCCATATGTATAATTTAGAATTGCAAACGTATCATCACCAACTTTTAATAATGGAATGCGGTTTTCATATGTTTCTTCTGTCAATGGCTCGTGAATACCCGTAACAAGCACTTCCGGGTGCGTTTTCCAAAAATCAATGCAGTTTTCCATTCCGCTCATTCCTTGGTCTGCCGTATGGTTTGTGGCTTGAAGGACAACATTAAATCCTGCCCCGGCTATGGCATCCCCCGCTTCTGTTGGGGAGTTAAATTTGGGATAACCATGAAAATCAAGCTCATTACCTCCAAATATTGTTTCTTGATTGATTATCTTTATATCTGCTTTTTCCAGAAATACGCCTATTCCGTCAAACAAAAAGTCATAATTTCGGCTTCCGTCTGACTGCTTCCCGGCATTTACAATCCCCATGTGTAATAAATTATCACCGACTGCCATGAGCGTAATATCATATTCTTCAAAAGCTATTTCATCATTTTGCGCCGGGAGAGACACTCCCTGGACAACTGCTTCTTCCTTTTCCGGCGTTTTATGCACCCATCCATATATGGTGTCTGCTACTGTATGCGCTCCTATAAGGCATAATATTATCCTTATGATTGCCATTAACCTATAAAAGCGTATCCGGCGCTTTCGTGCTTTTTTTCGTCTAACTGCCTGTGCTGTTTTTTTTGAACGGGAAATGGTTTGGTAATTTCGGTTCGGTACTTCCTGTTTCATTCTTTGCGGTGTTCTGCTCGGAGTTTTTGCCCCCTGCCTTGATTTTCCGCTTGAAACCATATTCCATAATTCCAATTCCTGTTTCTGTTTCTTCTGCAAATCATGTTCCATAATGTTACCCATTACAAATTTTGAATATTATATTTCCAGTTTGCCAATGCAAAAGCAATGTTACGGCTTCCTTAGCAGACACAACTGGCAGTTTTTATATATACCGATTAAACATTCAAATATGATGGGAATGCTGAACATAAGGTATCTTTGGAAATATCAGTGGGATATTACCTGTCAACCGGGACCACACTCTTTAAACAGCGTGAAATCAGTCATTGCCCCGCCGCTGTTATCCATCCATAAAGTAATATCCTCTGGATTATCCGCCGGATAGCTTGCTTTCATATCCGCAATGAAATGCTCCGGCTCATCGCTTTCCGGCTGCCCGGACAAGTATGTAATATCCAGTGTGAATATCTCGTCCACCGTTCCGTCATTTTCTTCACGTTCCACAAGAACTGCGGAGCAATCCTTATACTCATAAAACGAAGCGTACATTTCTTTCCATTCGCTTATAGCCTGCTCCATAACCTTTTCACTGGGTGCAGTATCTTCTGTCGGCTTTTCGGCTTCTGCATTATTTTCTTCCGGCACACTGTCTTTTTCTGCCACTGTACTTTCACTGCCGCTACCCATAAGTGGTTCTTCCTTTGGCACATTTTCTTTGCCGCACCCGGAAAGTAATATTGCGGATAAAATGCCAATTACCAAAATATTTTTCCATAGTTTCTGTTTTGTGTTTCCCATTTTTAACCTCCATGTAATTGTGATACTAAAACTTACTTTTCTGTTAAAGCTATATGGTTATGAACAAAAATACCTTACGTTCAGCATTCCCACCATGCCTGTTTCAAGATTCAAAACATTTTCAGTCCGCAAGGATATTGTCAACCACAAACTTAATATCTTTTATTTCTCCCTCCATTCCCAGATATTCCGTTTCCTGTTCTGAATTTTCGGGATTCCACTGTACGTCACTTGGATAGCAGAGAATGTAAGTTTTATCGCTGGTAGAAAACAGATAACGGTACTGGACAAAATCATATCCCTTTTCTATGAATTGTTCCGGTGTCATGGATTCCTCATAGCAGACGATATAAAACAGGACACCGCCGTCAAATGCGTCTATCCCCGCACTGACATCTTCTCTGACCTGTGTGTGATAAACAATATAATTCTGACCACTAGCTTCTACAGAATATTTTCCTTTCCAATCATCGGGCAGGATCAGTGTAAGATTGATTTCTTCCAACTTTATCATTTCCTGTTCTACTGGCACTTCAACCACTGTTTCACGGGCAAAGGCAAACGCGCCTGCACTAAAGCTGCAAGCCATAAGCACAAAAGCTGCGGCGGCAGTAAGGAAGCGTCTTATTGTCTGACGGTGATGCAGTTGTCTGTAATTTGGGATATTCTCTGCCTGTTCAACAAGCCGGTCATCAATGTTCCCAATATGTTCGGAAAGCTGTTTTTTGTTCATACTTTGATACCCTCACTTTCTAAATATTTTTTTAACTTGCGGCGCATTTCGTAAAGCATGGATTTTACCTTGCTCTGGCTGAAGCCTGTATATTTACAGATCGTTTCGATTGAATCAAAATACCAGTACCGCCGTATAAATACAGTCCGTTTTTCTTCCTCTAACCGCCAGAGGAACTTATCAATCGTACTTTCGATATGCTTTTTTTCGATTTCCGACTCTATGCTGTCTGTCCCGGATACGCAGTCACCTAATTCCTCTAGTGATGTGACGACAGCTGGATTTCTTTTTGCGGCAGAAATATATTCGTATTTCTTCAAAGCCAGATTTCTAACAATTCTGCTCAAGAATACGGAAAATCTGTTTGGATGTTTATCCGGGATTGCGTTCCAGACTGCAAGGTAAGTATCATTGATACATTCTTCTCTGTCTTGGTAATTTGAGAGAATGTTGTTTGCGATATGATTACAAAGCCCGCCATATTTTGAAGATGTTTCTGCAATCGCACTTTCATCTCTTGCCCAGTAAAGACTTACAATCGTCTCGTCATCCATAGTATGTTTTCACCTCCTTGTTATTTTGTAGATAAACAGCCTCCACTATACTAAGTACGGATTTTGTCATTTTGGTTGTAAAAAAAATAAAATTTTTTGTTTTGCAGAAGAATTATAGCATATCTTTTCATCACAAATCAGATTTTGCTATCTACAAGATATACTGTAAGTAGGAATGAGAGGGATTCCGCCGTAGTCGGCATTGTGGGAAAATCCAAAAGTTTAGATTTTCCCACAATGCCGACTACGACGGAATCCTTCTCATTCTTCTTTTTTACTTTCATGCTTTATAGTGTTTTCTGATTAGAGAAAATTGAACAATTTACCGTTATACCGTTTTTCAGAAAGAAATTGGGTGAAAGTTCAATCTAAGAATTGACAAAATCAGATTTGCGGTTTACAATATAATTCTTGTTATATAACCAAAATTATTAAAAGGAGAAAAAGCTATGCCACCAAAACCTAAAATCACAAGAGATATGGTTATTGACGCTGCTTTTGAGGTTGCCCGTGAAGCAGGTGGGGAAAACATCAATGCAAGGACTGTTGCAAAAAAGCTAAATTGTTCAACACAGCCTGTTATGTACCACTTTGCGACGATTGAGGAATTAAAAAAAGCTGTCTATGCAAAATTGGACTGGTATCATACAGAATATTTGATGAAGATTGAAGAACCACAGAAAGGAGCTATGCTTGGAATCGGAATAAACTATATTCGATTTGCGGTTGAAGAACCAAACTTATTCCGTTTTCTATTTCAATCGGGTTTTGCAGTTGAGAACAATCTGCTTGAAATGATTGACTCACCAGAACTTGTACCTGTTATTTCTGCAATGCAGAAGGCAATAGGCATGAATATTGAGCAGACCAAAAAGGTTTTTTTAACAATTTCTCTGTTTGCTCATGGATATGCAAGTATCATAGCCAACAATTCATTAGAGTATGATGAAGAACTCATAAAATCTCATTTAGAACGGGCTTACAGAGGGGCAATATTAGCAGCACAGGAGGAAATGAAATGAAAAATCAGCAAATTACAAGTAATAACAAAAAAAGTATTATTCTCACACTCATAGGTATAACAGTAATGATACTGTTGACTTTAACGAAAGTTATTCCGTCCTCGACAATAGCAGGATATTCCGTATTGGTGGGGATAGCGTTTTTCTTCATTACGGAAGCTGTCAGCAAAACACGAGGTTCTGAATCGGGTTTGCGTTTCAATACGATTGCAGCGGATTTCAAAAAGCCGGGTGTGCTTCTTTTGGTGTTGCTGCCGAGTGTGAGTGGTATTGCAACGCTTGTTATAGGAAATATGATTTTCGGCGGAGAATTTGTTGCCCATGTAATGGGACGGACGAGTTCTATACTGTCTTTTGATAAGACAGCATTATTGATAGGTCAAGTTATCATTGCAGCATTTGGAGAAGAAATTGCATATCGAGGATTCTTCTTTGGAAAATCTCAGAAGTTATTTCCGATTTGGGTTAGTGCAGTGGTATCATCCGCTGTTTTTGCTGCTGGACATATTGCCACAGGAAACATAGGGATTGTAGCTTATGACATTGCCGCTGTATTCATTGACAGCTTGATTTTCTCGGTGATTTATCAAAAATCCGAGAATTGCGTTATCAGCACCTTTTCACACATTCTCGGAAATGCAATATCTCTTGTTGCCGTGTTTGCCTTCTTTTAAGTCAGATAAGGAGATATATGTTATGGCGAAGATAATTTCAGAATGGATACGCTGTCCTGTCTGCGGAAATAAGACAAGATTGCAGATACGGGCAGACACAGAGCTGAAAACCTTTCCTCTCTACTGCCCGAAGTGCAGACAGGAAAGTTTGATTAACGCAAAGGATTTACAGGTGACAGTGATTAAAGGGATTGAAATGAAAACGCAGAACTGATTAGCAAAGCGACAAATCGAAATTTTAAAGGAGGAATGAAGTCTGGTTAGTGATTTTTTAGGAGCAGCATTTCCGTGGATTTTAATTGGTTTATTTGTAGCTATCAGTTGTTCTCTTATGAGCAAAAAAGAGATATAAATTCCAGTTTATCTACTAACTGTCTTAACTTTCCTTTATTTTCAAGGCTTTACGGTATACCTAACCTTAAAATATGTATCCTTTTCCCTTGTTTTTGCCCTTATCAGCAAGTTACAAGGGAAAGTTTTTGTTATTCAGTTTTCATTTCTTAATTCATTCCCACAACCTTATCCAAGAGTTTAGCGGAATCCCGCTTCGCCTCCCTTGTGGCGTGTGCATAGACATTCATAGTTGTGCTTACGTCCGAATGCCCTAAAAGCTCCTGCACATCTTTTGGCTGCGCCCCATTTGATAACAAGTTTGTTGTGTAGGTATGTCTTAGCGTGTGGAAGTGGAAACCCTCTAACTCCGGTACTTTCCTTGCCGCTGTCCGGCAGGCTGTTTCTACGGTGGCAGGAAGTTCAAGACAGCCATCTTCCCTCAGACATACAAAGGAGATTTCCGTATAATCCTCCGGCGCATCTTCTGTCATTGGCAGGTTGTAATACTCATAATGCACCCTGTTTTTCTCTGTAACTTCCCTGTAGAAATTCCTGTGATAGAGTTCGCCATACTGCATACGGTTTTTAAGCTGCTGTTTCCTTGCTTTCTTCAAGATGTCAGCGAGGGCGTTTCCAAAATCAACTGTACGCACTTTTTTTCTCTTGGTCGAGCCGATTTCGTGCTTATGGGTAGCGCCGTTGTAACGGACACTCCGGCGGACTGTCAGATATTGTTCCTCAAGGTTGATGTCCTGCCATGTCAGACCTGCCACTTCCCCAAGCCTGAGTCCTGTGAAATAGGCTATCTGTACAGGCAGGATTGCGTCTAAGCCAATTCAGAAAGAAGAAATAATTTCCCCTACTGTTGATGATATTGCAACAGAATACGATATAGAAGGACAGGATCAAGATACAAAAAGGGGCTTCGGAACAGAGGGGCAGAATGATGGAATGGAACTTAAAGACAGTGAGGAAGAGAGTATCGGTTTGGGTGAAGTAGAGATAGTAAACGCAGCCAGATTTGGCAATCCAAAAGAAGTGCTGGATAACAGTGTATTTACATCAGATGTTGAAGTGAAAAAAACAGGGGAAATGTATCCATGATGGGTGAGACCTTTAAGTATGCGGCTCCTATTGCCGGTGCTTTAGGTTTTTCTGTGGAGGATACAGCGGAAGCAATTGAAACTACTTTTCCGGATCTTGTAAAATGTGTTATACTGAAATTGGTGAATGTAATGCGTGAAAAGTGTTTTAAAAGAATCTTAGCTGAAACCAACACCAATAATAAGAAGAACAGAGACAGCAGGAGGAAGATTGAAAATTGTCATTTTCAATCTCGGAGCTTGTGACGCTGCGCGTCCCAAAGTTCCCACAGATTTAGATGCCGCTTGCGCGGCGGAATGAGAGGAAACATGAAACTGGCAACGGCAATATCGGAAAGAGCAGACCTGCAAAAAAAGCTGGCTGAGCTGGGGGGCAGGCTGAATCAAAATGCAAAAGTGCAGGAGGGCGAAGAACCGGCAGAGGCACCGGAAGATCTTTTGGCGGAGCTGGACAGAGTTGTCCGGAGGATGGAGGAATTGATCGCCAGAATTAATCTGACTAACAGCAGCACCATCCGCGAGGGCAGGAGTATAACCGAGCTTTTGGCGCACAGGGACTGCTTAAAGAGCAGGATTCAGATCATGAGGGATTTTCTGGATAACGCCAGCAGCAAGGTAAGGCGTATGACGCACTCCGAAATCAAGATCAAAAGTACGGTACCGGTATCCGAAATTCAGAAAACAGTGGATAAGCTGTCCAAGGAATTGCGGGAATGTGACGAGCTGATTCAGGAGCTGAATTGGACGACAGAATTATTGTAAGCGGCTGTTTTGACGGTATAGTCGGTAATCCGGCAGGGTGGATGCAATCTCCCTCGGCAGAGAATGTGCCGAACTCCCTCAGGTGGAGGCACGGACAGCCTCCGGGGTTCAATTCCCTGTTTTAACAATGTATGTCCTGCAGAAGAACATGTGTATGTTGATGTATTTTATTACTACCGTTGCATCAGCTGCCGGATGAGGGCGGGTCAGGGGATATGCGGTCATGACAGAAAGTTCAATTAGTATATGCAGGCGATACAAATAAGCTGTTTCTCCGGACGAAAGAAGGAAGGGCATTGCAGCAGGGCGGTAAAAGCCTGTTTGAGACGGACAGTCATTTAGGAAAGCTGCTTTATGGCGGTGATAACAGGGCGCTTTGGCTTAACGGCCGGGCGCCCTGAAAATTTTAATCCGTATCTTGAAGAAGATAATTATTTTATGCTATACTGTCAATGGAACATACAGGCAGAAAACCGGTTAGGAGGAAGCGTGAAAAGTAAAAAGCTGGTACTGAAAATCATAGGAGCAGCATTCGTGCTGGCCAGCACCCTGTTTTGGATTTCCAAGGTTGACGGCATGATCACAGAGGAACTTAAAGCAGCGTCGGAATGTGTGATTTTGGACGATGCCTGGGACATCACGATCAATGACAACGCTTATCCGGATGTCCTTTTGACAGAGTTTCGGTTCCCGGCAGTGAGAAAAGGGGATAGGATTACCATGCAGCGTGTGCTTCCTTCTGATTGGGAACTGGTTGAGGGGGCTTTGCGCTTTTATGTTCGGCATAACGCCGTCAGAATGTATATCGACGGTAGTCAGATTTATGAGTATGGAAATGACAGACTTGCAGCCGGAAAGACCCTTGGCAGTGGATACCAATTTGTGAAATTTCCGGGTGAATATAAAGGGAAAACCTTGCGGATAGAGCTTGTCATGGCTGAGGATAAGGTGTTTACAAAGCTGGATTCCGTGAGGATTTATGAGTGGGGAAACGCTTATCGGCTGATTGCCACCGAGGGAAGGCTTCCCTTGTTCTGCGGCAGTTTTTTGGTCCTTTTTGGCTTGATTGTCTGTGCGATTACCGCAGTTGCATTGATTTTTTCTTCAAAGTATGTGCGTTTATTCTGTATTTCGGTCTTTTCCGTCTGCATGGGACTGTGGACTCTTTCTTATTACAATATTATGCAGATTTTTACCATACCTCTTTATTCTGTCTCTCTGATTAATTATCTTGCGCTATATCTGGCTCCGATTCCGTTGACGGTTTATATTAGGGAAGAAGTAGAAAATTTAAAGAACAGGATCTTGAAAATATTTTATCGCATCTTTCTTGTCGCGGAGGTGACTGCGGTCTGTGCCGCCATATTTTTTCATGCCCTTGATATTGTACATATGGCGGGAATTCTCAATTACATGCAGGCTGTCCTGATGAGCGGACTGCTGTTTTTCCTGGTTGTGCTGCTGATGAATCTAAAGTTTTCTAAACCGGAAAACAGTCTGTCCGTGGCCGGACTGCTTGTGGTGGTGGTCTGTGTTGTCTACGATATGCAGGGGTATCATTTTGGACGCTATTTGGGCAGTGATGCTTTTAATCTGAAGGGTGTTTCCTCCTGCGGGATCATGTTCTTTATCTGTATCCTGTTTGTTTCCTTCTATTTGGAAATGACTCAAAGAATGATGGAGCAGAAGGAGCGGGACTACCTGATTAAAAGTGCTTATACAGACGAGCTGACCAGACTTAATAACAGGCGTTATTGCATGGAGTATATGATGAAGCTTAAAGAACATAAAAACTTTGAGTATACTGTGATATGCTTTGACGTAAACAATTTAAAGATCATTAACGATACATTTGGCCATGCCAGGGGAGATGTGCTGTTGAAGTGCGCTGCTGAGGTTTTGGAAAAGACATTCGGAGAACAAGGCTTTGTAGCCAGAATGGGCGGGGACGAGTTTGTGGCTATCATACGAACTGCTGAAGAAGTTCGGATTCGTATGTTGATAGAGCAATTTTTACAGAATGTTTCTAAAAAAAATCAGACGGTCAAGGATTTGAACATGTCTATTGCTTACGGATACGCCTGCGGCAGCCAGAGCAGCAGTGAGATCGAGAAGGTGTATCAGAAGGCAGACGATAATATGTATGAGAAGAAAAAGCAGATGAAGGCATAAATGAAGCCGGACGAAAGGATGTGGTCTTTTGAAGCAAGCGTTGATGAGTGCACGAAAGAAACCCGTTGCAGCAGTGTGTATTCTGATGGGGCTGGGAATATTGAGTTTCTTTTTTGGATTTTGGAAGTGTGATGCTTGCGCGGCAGAGAGGCGGGTGGTGAAGGTCGCCTTTTTTCCCATGGACGGATACCATATAACGGGTCCGGACGGAAGCTATGACGGCATGGACGTCGCATATTTAAATGAGTTGTGCGATTACGTGGACTGGGAGATTGAATATGTGGAGTGTGCCAGCTGGGAGCAGGCCTTGCAGATGCTGGCAGAAAAAAAGGTGGATCTGGTGGGGTCTGCACAGTATTCTGCGGAGCGGGCGAAGGTTTACCAGTATGCGGATCTTGCCAGCGGGTATACTTTTGGTGTGATTGCTACCAATGCGGATGGAATAATTGCTTATGAGGATTTTTTGGCCATGCGGCGGGTCACTTTTGGCATGGTGAAGAATTATGTCAGGCAGGAAGAGTTTCGTCAGTATCTTTCGGATCATGACATTGATTTTCCGGTGGTTCTGGAATATGAGTCAACGGAAAAGCTTCAGCAGGCTTTGGAAGCCGGAGAGATTGATGCTATGGTACATACTTTTACGGAGATCAGAGAGGGGCAGCGTCTGATCGGACGGTTTGCGCCCCGGCCCTTCTACTATATTACCTATCAGGGCAATGATGATGTGATGCGGGAGTTAAACCAGGGCATTGCGGATATGAAAATCAATCAGCCGGAGCTGGAAGCGGAGTTGATGAACAGATTCTATTACAGCAGGTTTGACAAGGCTGCGCTGCTCACCACCGAAGAAAAGGAATTCCTGGAAAACACGGAGCTGCTTACGGTGGGCTTCCTGGACGGGCATTATCCTTTTTCCTATGTGGAGGGCGGGGAATTTAAGGGACTGTCCAGAGAAATGCTGGAGAGCAGCATCGCCCTGACGGGGCAGAAGCTTGTATATCTGGAGCTTAAGGATATGGAAGCCGCCAGGGAGGCTCTGGTGGAGGGTAAGATTGACATTTTGGTTTACAGCGCGGATTCCAGGGATATTTTAAGCAGGCATCACCTGACAGCTGCCCGTGAATATGCGGATATACCTTTGGTTTTGGTGACGAATAAGAACAGCAGCTTAGGAAACATAAAGACACTGGGTACAGTGGCTTATCTGGAGGATGAGGCAAGGTCTGCGGCGATTCTGCAGAATGCTCAAATAGAGCTTTATGACAGTCAGCAGGACGGCATGACGGCGGTCAAAAACGGAGAAGTGGATGCGGTACTCTGCGACGGGTATCTGGCGGAGCATTTGTTTCGGACTGATTTTCAGTACGAAAACCTTCAAATTAAAAATGTGTTTAAAAGCGAGTATCCGATCTCTGTGGTGGTGAGGGAAGAAGACGGGCTGCTTTCGACGATTCTGGCTAAGACCATTACTTCCATTGATTATCGGGCAGTCAGCGAGTATATGCTGAAGGCGAATACTTACCCGCTGGCCAATTTCCGCACCTTTATCCGTAATCACAGCTCCGCGATCATCCTGATCCTGACGGTGGTTCTGGTTCTGGTGCTTTTGGTTGCTGGGCATATTATCAGGGATGAAAAAAAGATCCGCAAGCTGATGTATAAAGATACCTTTATGGACATCTGGAACTTAAACTACCTGATCTACTGGGGGGAGCATAAACTGATGCCGGAGCATAGGGGCAGTTATGCGGTGGTGTATCTGAATGTCTCTCAATTCCGGCGCTACAATATTATTTACGGATGGGATGCCGGGGAGAAGCTGCTGGAGGGCATAGCAGATCTTTTGAAGGGCAGTGTGGACAGAAAGCTGGAAATTTGTGCCAGAAACCAAGGTGACCGTTTTGCTCTGCTCTTGAACTGCGGAAGCAGGGAAGCCCTGCTGGAGCGGCTGAGCATGCTGAAGGACCAGGTGGAAGATTATATCTATGCGGACACGGGAAATCGTATGCAGGTGCAGTTGGGAATCTATTTTATTGAGCAGCAGGTAAAGGATCTGCAGGTTGCTTTGAATTATGCCAGCCAGGCTTTAGATTTTACGGGAGATAAGGCGGATAACGCGGTAAAGGTCTATGACGGTGAGCTGGAGCAGATGCTCAAGGAACGTCATCAGCGGGAAAAGCTGCTGCAGTCCGTGGATGTGTGGAAGGATTTTGCGGCCTATTATCAGCCTAAGGTTGACATCCGCAGCGGACAGATTGTGGGTGCAGAAGCATTGGTAAGGTTTTTGGATCCCACGGAAGGGGGAGCGGTAAAAGCGCCGGGCTTTTTCGTTCCTTATTATGAACAGACCGGAAAGATTACGGAGATTGACTTTTTCGTTTATGAATCCGTGTGCCGGATGTTACGAAGGCGCTTGGACCAGGGGAAGAAGGTAGTTACCGTTTCCTGTAATTTTTCCAGAATGCACTTTATCAAGCCGGGATTTGCAGAAAAGTTTGAGGAAATTCTGGACAGGTATCGGATTGACCGGGAGTTGATCGAGGTGGAGATTACGGAAACTCTTGTGATTGAGAAGCTTCAGCAGAACACGGTAAAGGAAACTCTGGATACCCTGCATCAAAAGGGAATCCATCTTTCCATCGACGATTTTGGGGCTGGTCATTCTTCTCTGGGGATCTTTGAACAGGTTCCTGCTTCCGTGGTCAAGCTGGACCGCTCATTCCTGTTAAATCAGCAGGATCATAACAGACAGGTAGCGATCATGCGGGGAATTGTGAATATGGCGCAGAATCTGGAGGCCCAGATCGTCTGTGAGGGCGTGGAGACGGAGGCGGACATCCGGTTAATGCAGGAGATCGGGGCCCATGTGGCCCAGGGCTATTATTATTCCAGGCCCGTTCCGGAGGCGGAATTTGAGGAAAAGCTTTCCGGGGCCGGATATGGGGTGAGAGCCTGATTCACGGTATATTTGCCGCCCTTATGCCAGGTAATGGTCAGGGGCGTTAAGGTATACTCCGTAATTTTATATCCGTCTGCAGAGGGCGACACGGTAAATTCTGCCATGCCGCCCTTTTGGCTTACAGGCTCGGACTGGGCGCTGATAAAATTGCCGAGGGAATAAAATACCAGCATCTCATGTCCGTCCTCCGCCTGCAGAAGCTCTGCCGGCTGCAGCGCATGAGGATGGGCGCCGATCACCACGTCCACGTGGTTTTTCAGAAAAAAGCGGGTCCATTTTTCCTGATCTTCATCGGGGGTATCGGAATTTTCCGTGCCCCAGTGGACGAAGAGGATACAGAAATCTGCTTCCGCCCGGGCGCGTTTAATATCGTTCTTAATTTTTTCCTCATCCTCCAGCAGATGTACCATATAGGGGGTATCCGCAGGGATGCGGATGCCGTTTGTACCGTAGGTGTAGTTTAAGAAGGCAAAACGGATCCCTTTTTTGGTCAGAATTTCATAAGGGCGGTATTCCTGTTCTTCTGCTGTCTGGATTCCCAGGCAGGTGATACCCTGAGACGTAAAAAAGTCCTTCGTGGTCCGGATTCCCTCCACACCCTGGTCCAGCGCATGATTGGTGGCGCAGGTCACTACGTCAAAGCCGGCGTCGGCAATGGCTTCACCCACCTGCAGGGGGGTGCCGAAGCGGGGATAGTCGCTGTAAAGCTCCGGGCGGTCCACCAGCGGTGTTTCTTGATTGATTATGGATATGTCGTTTTTGGAAATCAACTCCGTGAAGTTTTCAAATAAAAAGCGGAAGTCTCCGTTGTTTTTAAGGCCGTAGCGGTAGATGGGTTCATGGATCAGATTGTCCCCGAAGGCCAGGAAGGAGACGGCGGCGTCCTCTAGGGTAAAGCCCCAGGAATCCCATCTCCAGCAGGAGGTTTCCCCTTCGAAATCGGTAAACAGAAGGCGGTTTTGGGAGTCTGCCCGTCTGTACAGGGCAATGTCTGCCAGATCCTTTCCCAGATAGGAGGACATCCATTTTGGCCGGATTTCTCCCTGCGTGTATTCATAGACAAAGAGGTGCTGGGACCATTTGTTTTCGTCCTTTTCCACCCAGAAAGGCCGGTCTCTGCCGTAACGCCCTATTTTCCAACAAAGCAGCACAAGCTCGTCACGGCCGTCGTTGTCAATGTCGGCGGAAAGAGCCTTCTGCACCTTCATCCCGGAGGGAGAGGTCCAGACGATGCTGCCCTCTTCCGGAAGGCGGTCATCCTCTCCGGGAGCGTCGGCCGCAACATGCTCCTGACCGGCGGCACTCCCCTGCCAGGTGACGGTGACTCTCCTGTGGCGGAGCTCAATTTGGTAATCGCCTGTTTGATCCGCAAAGGAAACGGTTTCCCAGCGGATCCGGCGGGGCAGAAAGGCCCCTGCCCGCCATAGTCCGTGTATTATGGCAACCGCCAGAAGCAGGAATATGGCGGCTGCCGTAGCTGTTTTTATAATATTATTTTTTGTTCCGTTCATAGCGATAACTTTTCGTCCATTCCGGTCTGTCTACAGGATTAGTGTTGGTATAATTTCCGTCCTCGTCGGGCTGGCTTCCTGTCATTTGCCGCCACTTGGTATCGGTCAGTCTGTCTTCCGCCGGCCAGGTAAACTGATAGAAGGAATAGACGCTTCCTCTGGCAATTTTTAAGACGCCGTCCACCTTTACCACCACATAAATGTTGGAGGGTTTGCCGGTAGCAATCTCCAGGACCAGACCGGCATCAGGGTTAGTGGCGATGTCGGCTGCTATGGGTGCAGGACATTCCGCAGTCTCAACCCATTCGTCATCTGCCGCAGACTTTGCCGTTTCAAGCCAGAAATGCTCGATACTGCCGCCGTAGCCCCGGATAAAATCGTATTCCGCATCTGTTAAGGTTTCATCCCGCAGTTCCTTATTGGAGATGGTGAGCAGCTGCTTTGCCATCTGGGTCAGCAGGGACAGGTTCTCTTCATCCTGCGGGGAAAGTACGCCGTATTCTTTAAGGCCCTGGGCAGTGCGCTCTGCAAGAGAGGCAAATCGTGCATATACGAAAGGCTCCGGCTCCACATAGCCCCTGTCATCTATGTCTTCATCCCAGTCGCCTCCCATTTCTGCAATCACATGCTTGGAGTAGAGGATGGTATCATGCTTTAGCTCCGCAAAGCTGCCGGCAAAGCATTCCAGATTCTTTTTGGTCCATTCCCTGCTCTGCATGAAGGAGGGATAGCCTTCGCCCTTTTCCTCCAGCAGAGGCCTTAGGGTATTCAGCCAGCCGGAATACAGACTTGCGGACCATAAGGCACTATTTGCCGAAGATAAGTCTTCCCGGAGAGCTTCCATATTCTCCGCATAGTTTTCAAAGTCCATGACGCCATTATCCGCAAGTATTTCCAGGGCGGTATCGCTGCCCAAAGCAGCGGCTGCATCCAGCACGTCCGGGAGCATCCGCCTTTCCCCGCTGCTGTTTTTGCCCACGCTTTGGTAGACCAGCTTCTGCATGATTGCGGCGTCAATGGTAAACCGCTGGCCCATAAACCGGAAGCCGGGAATGACATTGCTTTCGCCGTCGTCTATGGGGATGGAATTGACGGCGGGAGCGGGCAGGCTGCCGGTCAGGGTATGGAAGGTGTCAAAGGCGGCGGAGTTTCCGGGCAGGTCTTCCACGGATACATCTTCTCCGTAAACCTCCCGGAGAGCCTGGGCGTATTCGCCCACACCCAAATCGTCGCTGGCTCCTGAGAAAAAGGCAGTTACCGCGTAAATTGTCTGCCAGGCCTGATAAGCCCTGCCGTCGGCGGCCAGGGCCAGGGTGATCAGAAGAGCACTTCTGTCAAGGCTTTCACTTTCCTGCCGGAAATGGATTCGGCCGTACCACATCATAGCCTTAAAGTATTGCTCCAGTGCCGGATTGCCCTCATAGTATCCCCTGGGAATATACTGTGTATAGTCCTCAAAATCGCCGGTGATGGCGGATATGGCGATGCTGTCTGCGCTGCTGATACCGTTCAGCTCATAGCGGACGGTGTCTGCCACATCATCCGGAACAGCGGTAGTCTCATCCAGCAGGCAGGCGCCCACGGTAAAGAAAGCTACGTTGCGCAGGGCTGCTTCCTCCCATTCGCTGCCCTTCAGATGCTCATACTGGCTGATGCTGTTCTCCAGCATGGTGGTGCTTAACTCGGTCAGACTGTCCAAAAGATAATTTTGCTCCGTATTTCGCAACAGATAGCTGAAATACAGGTGATAGGTGTGCATCAGGGAATCCACCGTCACAAAGCTGGGAATCATGGCATAGCGGTTAAGCTCGTATATTTCAAAGAATTCGTTGTCACCGCGGTTGTCCACATAAAAGGTGTTCTGCGCAAGCAGGACTTTCTGCTCGTCATAAAGATAGAACTGATCCAGATTTGTAATGTTGCTTAAATCCGCTTCCACGGTGTAGGGCGCCGTGGCAGGAGCCTGCATAAACGTTTCCTGACTTCCCGACGCTGCGGAGAGCAGCATGGGCCGGACGGACATTTCCGCCAGGGTGAAAACGGGGGTATCCCGAAGAGCCGTTTCAGAGTCCGGAACGGTTCCGCCTTCCTGGGATGAGGTATTTCCTGCGGCGCCGTCATTTGCGGTTTCCGGGCCGGGGGTGGAAACCTGTGCCATTATCGGTCCGGAATCCTCCGTGCTGCCTCCGGAATTTTGGCCCTCCGGCAGGTGCAGCAAAAGAGCTGTGCCTACGGCCACAAGGCACAGGCAGGCTGCCGCCAGCCCTCCTGTCATCCACAGGGGCCGTTTCCCAAGCCGGGCTTTTTTCCCGCCGCCGGCGGGAGGCTCTGTGTTTTCTGCTTCCTCTATGATTTCGTCGTTGATCTGGGTAATGCCCTGATATATTTTTTCACTCTTTTGCGTGTTTTTATTGTCTTTCATAAATAGATTTCCTCCCTTTCAAGAGCAGCCTTCAGACTCAGGCGCAGCCTGTACATTTTTTTTGTGAGTCTGGGGGCCGTAATATTCCATTTGTCCGCCAGTTCGTTCAAAGTCCTGCCGTGCCAGTAGCGAAGCACGAACAGGGCTCGGTCTTCTGCGGGCAGCGAGAGCAGCCAGGTGCTGATACATCTGCCAAGTTCGGCGTCTTCTATTTCCTGTTCTACGTTTCGGGGGGAGGGGATGCAGTCCTCCAGTTCATCCAGTACTTGATTCAGGCCCTGATACCTTTTTCTGGCGTGATTTTTGCGCCAGCGGTTAATGGAGATATTACGTACGATCCTGCAAAGCCATGCCTTCAGGTTTTCGGGGTGCTGGGGAGGTATCTGGTTCCAGGCCTCGATCCAGGTATCGTTGACGCATTCCTCCGCATCCTCCCTGTCAGACAGCAGGTTCATGGCAATGCTGCCGCATAGGGTGCCGTACTTGCGGTTTGTCTCTGTAATAGCGTTTTCATTGCGGTCCCAGTATAGTTTCATGATCTGAGAATCATCCATGTAATAACATCCCCTTCCCCCTTAGTTCATATGAAAGCTTTCACTTGATGTGTCGTAATAAAGACCGAAATATTCCCCCAAAATTTTAAAAAGACTTGCTCTTTGGTCATCCTATCATATTTTGAGGGAAAATGTAAGTGACTGTGCACGGCTCATGACAGTCGTAAACCATACGGGTTGATTTGGCTTCTGGATTTATCAGCCAGTTTGTGCTATGCTGATAGCAGATTAAAAATAGGTTATTGTGAAAGTCCGGTTACAGAATGGAAGTTTCGCAAACGCCTAAAGAAGTCAGAAAGCGGGAAGGAGATCTAAGCAAATATGTCCTATAATTTTTACGGGTGGCAGACAGCCGGAGAGGTGAAGGCAAAAAACAGTATATATCGGGGAGTCGTGACGCCTCTTGACTTGTATGATGCGCTTTCCGCCATTTGGTGTGCGGATACCTGCGCACCACGGATGAGAAAGGAATGGACGGAAGAAAATCGGACACTGGGACAGTGTTCCATAACGGCATTTCTGGCCCAGGATATTTTCGGGGGACTGGTGTACGCGATGCCCACGGACAATGGCGGCGTCCATTGTTATAATGAAGTGGACGGACACATTTTTGATCTGACCAGTGAGCAGTTTGGGGAGAAAGCGGATACCCTTTGCTATGAGGGAAACCAAATACAGGAGAGGGAATCACAGGAGCATTTCGGCAAGGAAGAAAAGCGGCAGAGGTATGAATATTTAAAAAAGCAACTCTTAATTCTATATTAAATTTTCAGCGCGGCTCTTGAAAAAATGCACGGAAAATCGTATATTATCCATATAGTCAAGAATCACAGCGTTTCGGAACGAAATGGAGGTAAGTTAAAAAATGACAAAAGCAGAAATTTTGAAAAAAGAGATTTTAAGGCAGTATCGCAGTGTTCGTCAGTTCGCAATGGAACTGAAGATTCCTTATAGTACGCTGGTGACCGCGCTGGAGAGAGGGATTGAGGGCATGGCTTATGGTACGGTGATCAAAATGTGCGATAAGCTCAGTTTAAATCCGGTGGATTTTTCTTCCTTGGAAAGGGATGCGTCTTTGGGAGCGCAGCTGCTTGAAAACCGTGTTATGCAGAATTACATCAAGCTGAACCAGGACGGACGGGAGAAGATACTTGAGCTGATGGATGACTTTGTCCAGATTGATAAGTATAAGGCAAAGGGGAAAAAGAGTAAATGAAATATGATTGGCTGATCGTTGGGACAGGGCTTTTCGGCGCCGTGTTTGCCCACGAGATGCAGGAGGCAGGAAAGAAGTGTCTGTGTATTGATAAACGGGAGCATCCGGGCGGAAATATTTATACGGAAGAAAAAAGAGGCATCCGGATACACAAATACGGCGCTCATATTTTTCATACCTCTGACAGGACGATTTGGGAATATGTGAACCGTTTTGCGGAGTTTAATCATTATGTGAATTCCCCGATCGCCGTGTATGGGGATGAAATTTATAATCTGCCTTTTAATATGAATACCTTCAGTAAGATGTGGGGAATTCGGACACCGGATGAGGCCAGGGCTGTCATTGAACGGCAGAAGCAGGAAGCTGCCAATGAACTGAATGCAGCCGGCGGCACAGATAAGCGTGAACCGGCCAATCTGGAGGAACAGGCACTGTCGCTGGTGGGCAGGGATGTATATGAAAAGCTGGTGAAGGGCTATACGGAGAAGCAGTGGGGCAGAAGCTGCACAGAGCTTCCTGCCTTTATCATCCGCAGACTTCCGGTGCGCTTAACTTATGACAATAATTATTTCAATGACCGTTATCAGGGAATCCCCATAGGCGGCTATACCCAGATTGTGGAAAAGCTGCTGGGGGGGATCGAAGTCCGGCTGGGGGTTACTTACCGGGAATTCATAAAGAATACTGCCGATACCTTTGATAGGGTATTGTATACAGGAATGATTGACGAATATTATGATTATTGCTTTGGCGAGCTGCAGTACAGATCGCTTCGCTTTGAGGAAGAGGTGCTGGAGGGCTGCGGCAATTATCAGGGTAACGCGGTGGTGAACTATACCAAGCGGGAGGTGCCGTACACCCGTATTATTGAGCATAAGCACTTTGAATTCGGCACACAGCCGGATACGGTGATCACAAGAGAGTATCCTTCGGACTGGCACAGAGGCGACGAGCCCTATTACCCGGTGAACGACGGGGCAAACGGGAAGTTGTATGAGAAATACGCGGAGCTTGCCGCGGCAGAAAAAAACGTGATATTTGGGGGCCGGCTGGGGCAGTATAAGTATTACGACATGGACAAGGTGATTGCCGAGGCTCTGAAAATGGCAAAAAACTTCCCGCCTGAATAAACAAAGGCGGGAAGTTTTATCAACAATAGCTGTTAAACAGCATTCCGCTGTATGCACTTGCGTTATAAGGACTGACAAAATTGTGACCTGGGTTTTTGTAAGCTACCACAGTCTTTTGCACATAATCCATAGGATTTAAGGCCACCTGGCTGCTCTTGCGGATCAGATTGCCGGACAGATTCTTCAGGCTGCCAAAGGTTTCCGTAATGTCGTCGGACTGTAAAGCGGCCTGATGAAGCACATCCCGGTTTAGATTCAGGGTGCCGTCTTCTGACAGGTTGATGCCGATAGACTCCAGAGCAGAACCATATACGCCGACAATACCTTTCATTTCATTTACCAGCTGTCTGCTCTTGGACTGGCTTTCCACATAGGAAGCGGCGGCCTTCAAAAAGTCATTATAACCGCCTACCAGGTGGGAAACGTTATCCGCCAGAGACTCCACATCGGTTTTGAGGCCAATCCGAATGGGGTTACCCACTTCTGAGGTGCTGTGCAGCCGAACCTCGAACAGCTTGCCTAAGGTAAAATGGTTGGAAGCAGAACTGCGTTCTTCACCGTTTACGCTGAAACGGGCATTGGAAGCCTGCCGGCTGATATAATCCAACCCGAAATAATCTACGGTGCCGGTTTTTTTGCTGGTCTTGTTGTCGCTGACGGTAAAAAGCTGGCTTTTACCGGGATTTAAGCCGGTGGACTCCGAATTCAGCCGAAGGGCCGTTCTGCCCTCGGATTCGGCAATATCTGCCTTGATACCGATACCGGAATTGTTAATCAGCCTGACCAGACGCTCCTGCACATCACGGTTTGTCTCGGATTCACCTACCGTAAATTGAAACTCGTAGTTCATATCGTTAATGCCTACATCAAAGGAATAGGTAGCGGGAGGAAGGCCGATTTTTGCATCAGGAAGAAACATTCCCAGATTTTCCTGTGAAACGGCTAGGGAATGCACTTCCATTTCCAGATCGGGTACATTTTTGTCCGGGTCCTGAGAGCCGATATAGGAAGCAGAGACAATACTTTCATCCGACGTATAGGAACTCTTCTTATTAAAAAGAACATTTTCCTCCATGCCGCCCAGCTGGGCAAGAGTGTTGCGCAGCTCGCGGGCGTTTTCCTTGATGGCGATGGCATACTGCTGAGTGGCCTTGCTGGTGGTTGGAAGATACCAGGGGGCTTCTTTGTTTATTTTGACAATGGAATTGTACACGCTGCGAAGCTCACTTTTTTTGTGAGTATCGTACCGGGTCAAATGATTCA
This sequence comes from uncultured Acetatifactor sp., assembly GCA_910578815.1. Taxonomy (GTDB): domain Bacteria; phylum Bacillota; class Clostridia; order Lachnospirales; family Lachnospiraceae; genus Acetatifactor. Next base: position 20,845 of record CAJTSE010000026.1, on the reverse strand, counting down.
GGGAATATGTGGTAAGATAGTTGTTGTAAACCGCGTTAAGACCCGCACCCATTGTCACCCCTCCTTTCTGACATTTAGACACTGATCCACTTTTATACCAATATTTTATCATATACATAAGGAGGATACAAGTGTTTTTCTACAAAAAAATGTTGACGGGGGCTGGTCCTTGTGATATAGTATTCAAACGAGATAAGATTTCAGGTCTTTTTTTTATGCTCAAAAAATCAAGTGGAGGTAGCCGATATGCGTACTAAAATTACTTTGGCTTGTACTGAATGCAAGCAGCGTAACTATAATACTACCAAGGAAAAGAAGAACCATCCTGACAGGATGGAAATCAAGAAGTATTGTAGATTCTGCAGGACCCATACGTTACACAAGGAAACGAAATAATGTTTCCCTGGAAACATAATAAAACTATCATTTGGAGGTTAAAATGGGAGATTCCGCAGAAAAGCAGAAGGGCCCCGGTTTTTTCGCCGGAGTGAAGTCTGAATTTAAGAAAATTGCATGGCCGGACAGACGTGAGACCTTAAAGCAGTCTGTTGCCGTGGTGGCGATCTCGATTGTTGCGGGCGTAATTATTTCAGTGATTGATTACGTTGCGAAAAATGGCGTAGAATTCTTAATATCAATTCGTTAGAGCGAGGGTGATTATATGGCAGAGGCAAAGTGGTATGTAATCCATACCTATTCCGGCTATGAAAACAAGGTCAAAGCCAATATTGAAAAGACCATCGAGAACAATAAGAATCTTGCGGAACAGATTCTGGAGGTTAGAGTTCCTTTAGAGGACGTAGTGGAACTGAAAAACGGCGTGAAAAAGACTGTCCAGAGAAAGATGTTTCCCGGCTATGTGCTTCTCAATATGGAAATGAATGACGACACCTGGTATGTCGTCAGGAATACCCGTGGTGTCACAGGTTTTGTGGGACCGGGGAGTAAGCCTGTTCCCCTTACCGAAGCGGAGATGAAGCCGTTGGGTATCAAGACGGAGAATGTTTCCATTGACTTTGTGGAAGGAGACAGTATTGCGGTAGTGGCCGGTGTCTGGAAAGATACGGTGGGTATCGTCCATAAGCTGGACTACGGCAAGCAGACGGCTACCATTAATGTGGAGTTGTTCGGCAGAGAGACCCCTGTAGAGATCAGTTTTGCAGAGGTGCGGAAGCTATAGGATGAGAAAGCTTTAGGATATTTACGGCGTGAGCCGCTAAATATAAATGGATGTACCGGCTTTAGGCGGCATCCGGGGGATGTTTATCCCCGCAGCGAAAGTGGGAGCAGGGTGTAGAACCCTGCGCCGTAACCTGCCTGAAATATGGCGGCGTACCACAATATAGGAGGTGCCAAAATGGCAAAGAAAGTAGAAGGCTATATCAAGTTACAGATTCCTGCCGGCAAAGCAACACCGGCTCCCCCTGTTGGCCCTGCACTGGGTCAGCATGGTGTGAACATCGTTGAATTTACCAAGCAGTTCAACGCAAAGACAGCAGACAAGGGCGATGTGATCATCCCCGTAGTCATCACTGTTTATGCAGACAGATCCTTCAGTTTCATTACGAAGACTCCCCCTGCGGCAGTTCTGTTAAAGAAGGCATGCAACATTAAGTCCGGTTCGGGGGCACCCAACAAGACCAAGGTGGCGACCATTTCCAAGGCAAAGCTTCAGGAGATCGCCGAGATGAAAATGCCCGATTTAAACGCGGCAAGCCTTGAGGCAGCAATGAGCATGATTGCAGGTACTGCACGCAGTATGGGCATCACAGTAGAGGAGGGATAATAATGAAGCATGGTAAGAAATACGCCGAGGCGGCTAAGCTTGTAGACCGCACTGTGTCCTATGAGCCTAATGAGGCGATTGCTTTGGTGAAGAAGACGGCAATCGCAAAATTTGACGAGACCATCGAAGCCCACATCAGAACTGGATGTGACGGACGTCACGCAGAGCAGCAGATTCGCGGCGCCGTGGTACTGCCCAACGGAACCGGTAAGACCGTGAGAGTTCTGGTATTTGCCAAGGGTGACAAGGTAAATGAGGCGGAGGCTGCCGGAGCGGATTACGTTGGCGGCGAAGAGCTGATCCCCAAGATTCAGAATGACGGCTGGCTTGATTTTGATGTTGTTGTGGCAACACCTGACATGATGGGCGTTGTGGGACGTCTTGGTAAGGTTTTGGGACCTAAGGGACTGATGCCTAACCCCAAGGCCGGCACGGTTACTATGGATGTAACCAAGGCCGTAAACGACATCAAAGCAGGTAAGATCGAATACAGACTTGACAAGACCAATATCGTGCATGTTCCTGTAGGTAAGGCATCCTTTACCGAGGAAGCGCTTCAGGAGAATTTCAATGCACTGATGGATGCAATCATTAAAGCAAAGCCCAGCGCTGTAAAGGGCCAGTATTTGAGAAGTATTACCCTGTCCAGCACAATGGGCCCTGGGGTAAAGGTAAACACCTTGAAGTTCTAGGATTTTCAGGTAAAGCTAAAATAAGCAAAATAATTAAAATGAAAAAGGCTGCCGCAGTGAGCATCATGTGCTTGCTGTGGCAGCCTTTTTTGCGGCAGTCTTTTGCAGTTGCGTCCGGCTGTGTGCAATTTACTTTACCTCATACACATAAATGTTGTACCAGCTGTTTTCTGTTTCAAAGGGTGTTTCTCTTAAAAGCTCCAGTCCCAGCTCGTCGGCATTAAGGATCCAGGTGGCGGAAAAGATATAATCGCAGCCCAGCTCTTTCAGCTTTTCCGTGTTCAGGGCTAAATCGTGAAAGCCGGAGTTCCATTTCTTTTCTATCGTATAATAGTTGGAATGCTCTGCAGTGGTGAGGTAGCAGCGGTTTCCCCAGCAGTCAAAATATTGGCGGATATAATCGTTTTTTGCCAGTTCGTCAGCCATGATTTCCCGAAAGGTGTGCTTATAGGACAAGGGATAGTTGTTGGAGTATCCGTCCAAACAGTAAAAGCCGTTGTAGGCGGCCGCGGCAGGATAAATTCCCAGGCTGACGACACGGTAATCCTCCTTTGGCCGTCCGATGGCTCGGTCGATCTGCTCAAAGATGTCCGTGGCGTAAAACCGTTCCCAATCCAGTGCATAATAGTCTCCGCCCTTAAGCAGTTTGGAAATGTTGAGCCTTAACGGAGAATGAATAAGGATCGTAAGGCTGTACAAGGCAAAGATCAGAAAAACAGCCAGATAGCGAAGCCGGCAGGAAAGCTTTGCGGCGGCTTTGGCGACCGGGTATACGGCGAAAAGCAGATACCCGGTCAGAACAAGCCATGCTGTCGGCAGGAGCCAGGCAATCCGGCTCATGTTAAAGCCTGACAGGGCGCCGGGAGCCAAATTGCGCAGATGAACGGCAAAAGGGGTGCTGTAGAGGGCACAAAGGGTGCAGAGCAGGAGAATGAAGCACAGTACCATAGCGGCCTTTTTCAGACAGCTGCGCAAATGGAGAGTGTCGGCTGTATCATGTCGAAGTTTTGCGGCCGCCGCCAGCAACAGACACAAAACGGCCAGCGGCAGCAGAACAAGATGCCAGGTTTCGGCATAGCTGACTCCGGGATAGAATACCTGACCAAATGACGGTAAAAAGTCCTGAGGGGTATAGATCACCTCCGCCTTGTGGCTGATCTGTCCGGGGGCAGGAAAGAGAATCTGCCGGATGAGGGACAGATTGCTGATCAGGTAGCCTGCCGTAAGCACTGCCAGAGCCAGCCAAAGCCGCCAGGGAGGCGCAGTCTTATTTATCAGGCTTCTCACTGTGAAGTAAAGGGCCGCAGCGCCAAGGGTCAGCAGGCAGGCAAAACCGACGAGAACCAATGATGAGCACAGACTGTACAGGAAGATGAATGCCATGGGGAGTATGTCACGGCGGAATTTCCTGCGGGATGCCGGGTGCTCCGGCCGGTACAGGCAAAAAATACAGTATACCAGCAGGGGCTGTCCAGGAATACAGAGGCCGTATACCGGGTAAAAAGGAAGCTGTATGAATATGGCGGCCGAGATCAGGGAAACGAAAGGCGCTGTCGTAAGCCTGCGGACCAACAGGTACATGCCCAGAAAACCGACGATAAGAATGATCCATTGCGAAAGCAGGAAGGCAGCAAAGGGATCCAGAAGCATATAAAAAAGAACAAACAGTGGTGCAGGCGGAATCGCACCGGTGGAAGGAAGACCGTTTAAAATTTCCGGGTAGGTTTTGACATCCGTGAAATAATATTTGGCGGATAATACATAATTCAGAAGCTCTCCGTCCAACTGGTCATGATAGGTGATAATACTGCCGGTGCCAAGGATTAGATAAGGCATCATAAGCAAGAGAGACAACAACAGACCAATGCAGATATTATAAAAGTCGGTATGGGAACGATATAAGGTTGTAATCTTTTTCATATGGGCGGCTCCTGTGAAGGGGTGGTTTTCCTTTTGCACTTGTTTTTCCTTTGCGGCTATATCAGCAAGACTCGCAAACCCGCGCTTTTATGCGGATATTCTGTCCTTTGTCCGATTATATCATGATTGCGGCCATTGCACCATCTATTTATCGGTAACAGTTCATCCCTCCCGTAAGCATCCCGTAAGCAGATAACACGTGACAGTCGCCCATTGTTCTAAATGAGGACTGTGCAAAGAGTGCTTCGCACTCTTTATGCTTGTCGGAACGAAAGCAAGCGTACTGTGCTTTTAAGCAAGCGTTCTTTGCTTGCTATGTACACGCTGCGTCGAGCCCCAAGCGAAAGCGTGTCCGAATGAGAATAATGGGTGGCTGGCACTGTCAGGCTGCTGGGGATGAACTGTTACATTTATCGGCGTTTTTTTGTGGATGAGGACTTGACAGGGAAAAGGGAATGTGTTATTCTGTCCAATGTCGTAAGACAAAAGCCGAAGACAGTAGGTCCCATAAGAGTGCCTCATGGATGAGGATATCTCAAGGATGAGGCTGCCCCATGGACGGGGTGCCGCGGGATAAGTTCAGAAGAACGCCTACCGAGGAAAGAGTTTTTACCAAGACTTTTTACCTTCCTGTCTTAGGGAAGGTTTTTTTCTTAATAGAAAACTCCTTTCGGCAGGGGAATATCCCCACACAATTCTATAAGGAGGTAAAAAAATGGCAAAGGTTGAATTAAAACAGCCCATCGTAGAGGAAATTTCAGCCAGCATCAAGGATGCCCAGTCTGTTGTTCTGGTTGATTACCGCGGACTGACCGTTGAGCAGGATACGCAGCTTCGCAAGAGCCTGCGTGAGGCGGGAGTCGTTTATAAAGTGTATAAGAATACCTTTATGACTCGTGCTTTTAAGGACACTGCATTTGAAGGCCTGACCCAGTATCTGGAGGGACCCAGCGCAGTGGCAATTTCGGCAGACGACGCAACGGCGCCTGCAAGGCTGCTGGCCGAGTTTGCGAAGAAGGCGGATAAGCTGGAGATCAAGGCCGGCGTGGTGGAAGGCACCGTGTATGATGCGAAGGGAATTGCTTCCATCGCAAGCATTCCTTCCAGAGACGTGCTGATTTCCAGATTGCTTGGCAGCATGCAGAGCCCCATCACCAACTTTGCTCGTGTCATGAATCAGCTGGCCGAGAAAGGCGGTGCTTCCGCAGCAGAGGCATCTGCGCCTGCTGAAGAGGCGGCAGAAACAACTGCAGACGCTGAGGCAGAAGCACCCACAGCGGAATAGTTGAAATTGAAACAATAATAACAATGAATCAAATGGAGGAAAATAAAATGGCTAAATTAACAGCTCAGGAACTGATTGATGCGATCAAAGAGTTGACCGTATTAGAGTTGAATGACCTTGTAAAGGCTTGTGAGGAAGAGTTCGGCGTATCTGCAGCAGCAGGTGTTGTGGTTGCGGCAGCAGGTCCCGCAGCAGGCGCTGAGGCAGAAGAGAAGACCGAATTTGACGTAGAGCTGACGGAGGTTGGCGCAGAGAAGGTTAAGGTTATCAAGGTGGTACGTGAAGTTACCGGCCTTGGCCTGAAGGAAGCTAAGGATCTGGTAGACGGCGCTCCCAAGGTTGTAAAGGAAGGCGCTTCTAAGGAAGAGGCTGAAGAGCTTAAGAAGAAGCTTGAGGAAGTTGGAGCAAAGGTTACTCTGAAGTAATCCGGCATACATCTCGAAACGAAAAAGACTTACAGGATACGGTTCCCATGTTCGCATGTGGAGCCGTATCTTTTTGGGTTTATCGTAACAGTTTAGACCTTCCGCAACCGATAAACAGGTGACAGACGGCTGGCACCGTCAATTTATTGGAGGCCGAACTGATTACGGAATTACGGAATCCCTTACAAATTTTGCTTGACCCGTTGACAAGTTTGTGATATTATAGACGATGCACTATTGTGCAGAGCTATGCCTTTTTGGCGGCAGAAAAGAAAGAACGGGGTGAAGTGTCAATGGAAAAAAACAGAATACGTCCGGTAGCCGGTTCCAAGGTTATGCGTATGAGTTATGCGAGACAGAAAGAGGTTCTGGAGATGCCGAACCTGATCGAAGTCCAGAAGGACTCCTATCAGTGGTTCCTTGACGAAGGATTGCGCGAGGTCTTCGACGATATTTCTCCTATCGCTGATTACAGCGGCTCATTAAGTCTGGAGTTTGTGGATTTTGAACTCTGCAGGGATGACGTTAAATATTCTATTGAAGAGTGTAAAGAAAGAGACGCCACTTATGCGGCGCCCTTGACGGTTACCGTCCGCTTATACAACAAAGAGAAAGAAGAAATCAGTGAACATAAAATTTTCATGGGCGATCTTCCCCTGATGACGGAGACAGGCACTTTTGTGATCAACGGCGCAGAGCGTGTTATCGTAAGCCAGCTGGTTCGCTCTCCCGGTATCTATTATGCCATCAGTCATGACAAGCTGGGCAAGAGGCTGTTTTCCTGTACGGTGATTCCTAACAGAGGTGCATGGCTGGAGTATGAGACGGACTCCAACGATGTGTTTTACGTGCGTGTGGACAGAACACGTAAGGTTCCTGTAACCGTGCTTGTTCGTGCACTGGGTATTGGCACCAATGACGAAATTCGTGAAGTATTCGGCGACGAGCCGAAGATAGAGGCAAGTTTTTCAAAGGACACCGCCGAGAATTATCAGGAGGGTCTGTTAGAGCTGTATAAAAAGATCCGCCCCGGTGAGCCCTTAAGCGTGGAGAGTGCCGAAAGCCTGATAAATGCAATGTTTTTTGACCCGCGCAGATATGATCTGGCGAAGGTAGGAAGATATAAGTTTAACAAGAAGCTGGCATTCAGAAACAGAATCAGGAATCAGATTCTGGCTGCGGATGTGGTGGATCCTGCTACGGGTGAGGTGCTGGCGGCAGCCGGCGATAAAGTGAGCATTGAGCTGGCTGATACCATCCAGAATGCGGCAGTACCTTTTGTGTATGTACAGACGGAAGAGAGAAATGTAAAGGTCCTTTCCAATATGATGGTAGATTTAACTGCCTATGTGGATTGTGATCCCAAGGATTTCGGCATCCATGAGAAGGTTTATTATCCTGTGCTGAAGCAGATTCTGGATGAGTTTGGTTCAAATCCGGAGAAGCTTGCAGAAGCCATTAAGAAAAACGTACATGAGCTGGTTCCCAAGCATATAACCAAGGAAGATATTATTGCGTCTATCAATTATAACATTCATCTTGAGTATGGTCTGGGTAATGATGATGATATAGATCATCTGGGCAACAGGCGGATCCGCTCGGTGGGCGAGCTGCTGCAGAATCAGTACCGCATTGGTTTATCCAGGATGGAGAGGGTGGTCAGGGAGCGGATGACAACCCATGACACGGATGATATATCTCCCCAGTCCCTGATCAATATTAAGCCGGTTACCGCTGCGGTGAAGGAGTTTTTCGGCTCATCCCAGCTGTCACAGTTTATGGATCAGAACAATCCTCTTGCGGAAATCACGCACAAGAGGCGTCTGTCTGCACTGGGGCCCGGCGGTCTTTCCAGAGATCGTGCGGGATTTGAGGTCCGTGACGTGCATTATTCCCATTACGGGAGAATGTGTCCCATCGAGACTCCTGAGGGTCCCAATATCGGTTTGATCAACTCCCTTGCCAGCTATGCTCATATCAATGAGTACGGCTTTGTGGAGGCGCCCTACAGAAAGATTGACAAAACAGATCCACAGAATCCGGTGGTCACAGACGAGGTGGTTTATATGACCGCGGACGAAGAGGATAATTATCATGTGGCTCAGGCCAGCGAGGCCCTGGATGCAGAGGGGCATTTTGTCCGTAACACCGTGTCCGGACGTTACAGGGATGAGACCTCGGAGTATCCCCGTTCCGTGTTTGACTATATGGACGTGTCACCCAGAATGGTGTTCTCCGTGGCTACGGCATTGATTCCCTTTCTGCAGAATGACGACGCAAACCGTGCGCTGATGGGCTCCAACATGCAGCGTCAGGCAGTGCCTCTTTTGACGACGGAGGCTCCCGTGGTAGGTACAGGCATGGAGCCCAAGACCGCTACGGACTCCGGCATGTGTATTCTTGCAAAGAAAGCAGGTACGGTGGACTATGTTTCCTCCAATCTGATCAGAATCACATATGACGACGGTGAGAAGGCAGAATTTCGGCTGACGAAATTCTCCCGTTCCAACCAATCCAACTGTTATAATCAGAAGCCCATTGTCTTTAAGGGGGATCATGTGGCCGAGGGTCAGGTGATTGCGGATGGACCTTCTACTGCCAAGGGAGAGCTTGCCCTGGGAAAGAATCCGCTGATTGGTTTCATGACCTGGGAGGGTTATAACTACGAGGATGCCGTTCTTTTGAGCGAAAGACTGGTACAGGAGGATGTATACACATCCGTACACATTGAGGAATACGAGGCAGAAGCCCGTGATACCAAGCTGGGACCCGAAGAGATTACCAGAGACGTTCCCGGCGTGGGTGATGACGCTTTAAAGGATCTGGACGATAGAGGCATCATCCGCATCGGTGCGGAGGTCCGCGCCGGAGATATTCTGGTGGGGAAGGTGACCCCTAAGGGAGAAACGGAGCTGACGGCGGAAGAACGACTGCTGAGAGCAATTTTCGGCGAGAAGGCCAGAGAGGTCAGAGATACTTCCCTGAAGGTGCCTCATGGCGAGTATGGTATTGTAGTGGATGCCAAGGTGTTTACCAGAGAGAACTGCGACGAGTTGTCTCCCGGCGTGAACATGGCAGTCCGTATCTATATTGCACAAAAGAGAAAGATTTCCGTGGGCGACAAGATGGCAGGACGCCACGGCAACAAGGGTGTGGTTTCCAGGGTGCTGCCGGTGGAGGATATGCCTTACCTGCCTAACGGCAGGCCGCTGGACATTGTGTTAAATCCGCTGGGCGTGCCTTCGCGTATGAATATCGGACAGGTATTGGAAATTCATCTGTCCCTGGCGGCAAGGGCCCTTGGCTTTAACGTTTCCACGCCGGTGTTTGACGGTGCAAACGAGACCGATATTATGGACACTCTGGAGCTGGCAAACGATTATGTAAATCTTCCCTTTAATGCCGCAGAGGCAAAGGAATGGAAGGCTGAGGATAAGAATACCACGGCGGACGGCAGAGAGTGGTCCGGAGAGACCTTTGAGAGTCTCCACAGTGAAGAGCTGCTTCCGGAGGTAATGCAGTATTTGGAGAATAACAGAGACCAGAGAGGTGTCTGGAAGGGTGTAACCATTTCCAGGGACGGAAAGGTCCGTCTGCGGGACGGGCGTACCGGCGAATACTTTGACAGTCCCGTTACCATTGGCCACATGCACTATTTAAAGCTGCATCATTTGGTGGACGATAAGATTCATGCCCGCTCTACCGGCCCGTACAGCTTGGTAACCCAGCAGCCCTTGGGCGGCAAGGCACAGTTCGGCGGACAGCGATTCGGAGAGATGGAAGTATGGGCGCTGGAGGCATATGGCGCATCCTACACACTGCAGGAGATTCTGACCGTGAAGTCCGATGATGTGGTGGGCCGCGTGAAGACCTATGAAGCCATCATTAAGGGAGACAATATCCCGGAGCCCGGTATCCCTGAATCCTTTAAAGTTCTATTAAAGGAGCTTCAGGCTCTTGGACTGGATGTGAGAGTGCTTCGTGATGATCAGAGCGAAGTCGAGATTATGGAGACCATCGACTACGGTGATACGGATTATCGCTACGAGATGGAGGGAGACCGGAAGTTTGAGGATGATTATGACAACGGTTCTCTTGGCAGGATGGGCTATCAGGCGCAGGAGTTTGATGATGAAAGTGGTGAACTGATCAGCTCTGACGATGACAGCTTTGACGACGAAGAATTTGATTCCGAAGAAGCGGAATTTGAGGGAGACGAAGACTTCGTGTGAAATAAATATGCTAATAGCTTAGAAGGGAGTACCATTCATGCCAGAAGTTAAAAATGAAACAGCCTATCAGCCTATGACGTTTGATGCAATAAAGATCGGCCTGGCTTCACCGGAAAAGATTCGCGAATGGTCCCACGGCGAGGTAATGAAGCCGGAGACGATCAATTACAGGACATTGAAGCCCGAAAGGGACGGCCTGTTTTGTGAAAAGATTTTCGGACCCAGTAAGGACTGGGAATGTCATTGCGGTAAATATAAGAAAATCAGATATAAGGGCGTTGTCTGTGACCGATGCGGCGTTGAAGTAACAAAATCAAGTGTCCGCAGAGAGCGTATGGGACATATTGAACTTGCTGCTCCCGTATCCCATATCTGGTATTTTAAGGGCATCCCCAGCCGTATGGGATTGATTTTGGATTTATCTCCCAGAGTGCTGGAAAAGGTATTATATTTTGCATCTTATATTGTATTGGATCCCGGAGAGAGCGGGCTTGAATACAAGCAGATCCTTTCCGAGAAGGAGTATCAGGATGCAAGAGAGAATTATGGGAACAGGTTTCGCGTGGGTATGGGCGCAGAGGCCATCAAGGAGCTGCTGCAGGCCATTGACCTGGAAACCGAGGCAGTGGAGCTGAAAACGGGGTTGAAGGAATCCTCCGGCCAGAAGCGGGCCCGTATTATCAAGAGACTTGAGGTTGTGGAAGCATTCCGTGAATCCGGTAACAGGCCGGAGTGGATGGTGATGGATGTAATCCCTGTAATCCCGCCCGACATCCGCCCTATGGTACAGCTGGACGGCGGACGGTTTGCAACCTCTGACTTAAACGATTTGTACAGAAGAATTATCAACAGAAATAATCGTCTGAAGAGACTGCTGGAACTGGGGGCTCCGGACATCATTGTCCGCAATGAGAAGAGAATGCTGCAGGAGGCCGTAGACGCACTGATCGACAACGGCAGGAGAGGACGTCCCGTCACCGGCCCCGGCAACAGGGCATTAAAGTCCCTTTCCGATATGCTTAAGGGTAAATCAGGACGTTTCCGTCAGAATCTGCTGGGAAAGCGCGTGGACTATTCCGGACGTTCCGTTATTGTGGTGGGGCCTGAACTGAAAATCTATCAGTGCGGCCTGCCCAAGGAGATGGCTATCGAGCTGTTTAAGCCTTTTGTGATGAAGGAGCTGGTGGCAAAGGGGATCAGCCAGAACATTAAGAATGCCAAGAAGCTTGTGGATAAGATGGACACTCAAGTATGGGATGTGCTGGAAGAGGTAATTAAAGAGCATCCTGTGATGCTGAACCGTGCGCCGACACTGCACAGACTGGGCATTCAGGCATTTGAGCCCATTCTGGTAGAGGGTAAGGCAATTAAGCTGCATCCGCTGGTGTGTACCGCATTTAACGCGGACTTTGACGGTGACCAGATGGCTGTGCACCTTCCCTTGTCCGTGGAGGCTCAGGCGGAGTGTCGTTTCCTGCTGCTGTCTCCCAATAACCTGTTAAAGCCTTCTGACGGCGGTCCCGTGGCCGTTCCCTCACAGGATATGGTCTTGGGCATTTACTATCTGACCCAGGAGAGGCCGGGAGCAGTGGGCGAAGGTAAGTTCTTTAAGAGCGTGAACGAGGCGATACTTGCCTATGAAAATAAGTCTTGTACTCTGCATTCCAGGATTCATGTCCGTGTAAGTAAGACGAATGCAGACGGTGAGGTGATTACCGGGAATGTGGAGTCCACCCTGGGACGTTTCATTTTTAATGAGATTCTTCCTCAGGATTTAGGTTATGTTGACAGGACAAAACCAGAGGATTTCCTGAAGCTGGAGGTTGACTTCCATGTAGGCAAGAAGCAGCTGAAGCAGATTTTGGAGAAGGTCATTAATACCCATGGAGCCGTTAAGACGGCAGAGGTGCTGGATGACGTGAAGTCCATTGGCTATAAGTACTCCACCAGAGCAGCCATGACCGTGTCCATTTCGGATATGACCGTGCCGGAGCGGAAGGCCGAGCTGCTGGCAGAAGCGCAGGATACGGTTGATAAGATTGCGGCTAACTTCCGGAGGGGCTTGATTACCGAGGAAGAGCGTTACCGTGCGGTGGTGGAGACCTGGAACGAGACTGATAAGGAGCTGACGGACGTGCTGCTGGCCGGGCTGGACAAATATAATAACATCTTTATGATGGCTGACTCCGGCGCCCGTGGATCCAACCAGCAGATCAAGCAGCTGGCAGGTATGCGTGGACTGATGGCAGATACCACCGGCCGTACCATCGAACTGCCCATTAAATCTAATTTCCGTGAAGGCCTGGACGTATTGGAATACTTCGTGTCTGCTCATGGAGCTCGTAAGGGCTTGTCCGATACCGCTCTGCGTACTGCGGACTCCGGTTATCTGACCAGGCGAATGGTGGACGTATCTCAGGAACTTTCCATCCGTGAGACAGACTGCTGTGAAGGGAAGGATGAAATTCCCGGTATTGTGGTCAAGGCCTTTATGGACGGTAAAGAGACCATCGAGAGCTTAAAGGACAGGATTACGGGAAGGTATTCTTGTGAGGATATTTATGATAAAGACGGCAATCTGATTGTAAAGCATAATCATATGATTACTCCCAGCCGTGCGGCAAGGATATTAAGTGTGGGCGTAAACGAAGCCGGCGAGCCTGTGGAGGCAGTGAAAATCAGAACTATCTTGACCTGCCGGTCCCATGTGGGAATCTGCGCAAAATGCTATGGCGCAAATATGGCTACCGGAGAAGCGGTACAGGTGGGTGAGGCAGTAGGTATTATTGCCGCGCAGTCCATCGGCGAGCCCGGAACACAGTTGACCATGAGAACATTCCATGCAGGCGGCGTTGCCGGGGACGACATTACCCAGGGTCTTCCCCGTGTGGAAGAGCTTTTTGAGGCGCGTAAGCCCAAGGGACTTGCCATTATCGCAGAGTTTGCCGGCAAGGTGGAGATCAGGGATACAAAGAAGAAGAGAGAAGTAGTTATTAACAATGACGAGACCGGAGAATCAAAAGCATACCTGATTCCTTACGGTTCCCGAATTAAGGTTATGGACGGACAGGTGCTGGAGGCCGGTGACGAGCTGACGGAGGGTTCCGTAAATCCTCATGATCTGTTAAAGATCAAGGGAATCCGTTCCGTACAGGATTATATGCTTCGCGAGGTGCAGAGGGTTTATCGTCTGCAGGGCGTGGACATTGCCGATAAGCACATTGAGGTGATTGTCCGTCAGATGCTGAAAAAGGTTCGCATTGAAAATAACGGTGATACTGACTTCCTGCCGGGTACGCTGGTGGATGTTCTGGAATATGAAGACATGAATGCGGGTCTGATTGCGGAAGGAAAAGAGCCTGCCGATGGCAAACAGGTGCTTTTGGGTATCACGAAGGCAGCTCTGGCAACTAATTCCTTCCTGTCGGCAGCGTCCTTCCAGGAGACTACAAAGGTGTTGACGGAAGCAGCCATCAAGGGCAAGGTAGACAATTTGATCGGCCTGAAAGAGAATGTTATTATCGGTAAGCTGATTCCTGTAGGTACGGGAATGAAGAGATACCGCAACACAAGGCTGAGCACGGATGAAGTGGATACCATTTCCTTTGAAGAGCTGGATGCCGTAGAAGAGGCGGATCCGGAGACAATGGAAGAATTGGAAACAATGGAAGAGCTAGAGGCGGATGCGGAGACGGAAACGATGGAAGCAGAAGAGGATGCAGTTGTCGTAACCGAATCATAGGCCTGAAAGTAAACAAGAGGGGGAAGGGGGATTTATCTCTCTTCCCCCTGTGACTACTTCAATTACGGAGGTTACAATGGAAGAAAGAAGAAAGATCGAGCGCACAAAGTACAATACCATGAATGTGCTTATAGTTTGTGATACCGAGGAAAAGTATTATATTAAGGTGGAAAACGTAAGCCCCTTGGGGATGGGGATAAAAATGCCGGCTGGAACTCCTGACATTGTCGGAAAGGATGTGATCGTGGTGGCGGAGTGTATGGTTATGTTTGCTGTGGTATGCCGTATGCAGTCCTGTGAGGACGGCAGCATTGAAGTGGGAATAGAGGGAAAGCCCCTCGAAGAAGATACCTTGAGGTGTCTGTATGAAAATGTGGGAAAGGACAGTAATCTGATATGAAGATTTTTGTGACGGGCGTAAGGGGACAGCTGGGTCATGACGTGGTGGAAGAGCTGACGAGACGAGGAATCCCGGCCATAGGCGTAGATATTGAAGAAATGGACGTCACCGACGGGGAGTGCGTGGAAAGAGTGATCAGGGAAGCAGCGCCTGATGCGGTGATCCACTGTGCAGCCTATACGGCGGTGGACGCGGCGGAGGAAAATGAAGAACTCTGCCGCAGGGTTAATGCGGAAGGTCCCCGGAATATTGCCGCGGTATGTAAAAAACTGGACATTAAGATGCTGTATATCAGCACGGATTATGTGTTCAGCGGCGAGGGTGAGCGCCCTTGGGAGCCGGAGGACGAAAGAAGGCCGCAGAGTGTGTACGGACAGACAAAGTACGAGGGAGAGCTGGCGGTTCAGGAACTGCTGGACAAGTACTTTATCGTGCGCATTGCCTGGGTATTCGGTATCAATGGAAAGAACTTTGTGAAAACCATGTTGAAGCTTTCGGAAAACCACGATACCATACGGGTGGTGAACGATCAGTTCGGCTCGCCCACCTATACCTATGACCTGGCCAGGCTGCTGGTTGACATGGTGCTCACGGAAAAATACGGTGTTTACCATGCGACCAATGAGGGTATCTGCTCCTGGTATGACTTTGCCTGTGCCATTTTTAAAGAGGCCGGCGTCTCCGTCAATGTGGTGCCGGTATCTACTGCGGAATACGGGGCAAAGGCAAAACGTCCGGCAAACAGCCGCATGAATAAGGATAAGCTGACGCAGATGGGATTTGAGAAGCTGCCGCTCTGGCAGGACGCCCTGAAGAGATATGTGAGGATTCTTTCCGGCAGGTGAGTTTTGCAAATCGGTTATGCCGACGGCATGACGGGAAGGAGAATGGGATTGCTGAAAAAGGTTTTGTCTGTTGTGGCTTGCTGCCTTGTGCTTGCCGTGATGCTGGGCATTGGCGCTTCCGGCGCTCGGAAAGCCGATCATGCTATTGGCAGAGGCGAGGTCATGAATGATTTTGTAAGAGTACGCAAGGCTCCGTCCACAAACGCAGAGATCGCTGCGGTGCTTCGGGGTGGACAGGAAGTAACCATTCTGAGAGTAGAAAACGGCTTTTATCAGATTATTGCAGAGATAGAAGGAGATGGGGAAAAATCCGGTGAAACGGTAGAAGGCTATATGAAAATGGAACTTATTTATAAAGTGACATATTTTTTGAAAAAAGATGAAAAATAGAATTGACAACACATCTGTTAGCAAGTATACTGTTTAAGTGTGCGCACAGATGTGTATTTTTTTGTGTGCCATAAATAATACTAATATATGAAAGAGGTGAAACAGAATGCCGACATTTAACCAGTTAGTGAGAAAAGGACGTCAGACCACGGTAAAGAAGTCCACCGCCCCTGCTCTGCAGAAAGGCTACAATTCCCTTCACAAGAAGGCGACAAATGTATCTGCTCCCCAGAAGCGTGGTGTGTGTACTGCAGTTAAGACTGCGACTCCCAAGAAGCCTAACTCCGCGCTTAGAAAGATTGCCAGAGTGCGTCTTTCCAACGGAATCGAAGTGACGAGCTACATTCCCGGAGAAGGTCATAATCTTCAGGAGCACAGCGTTGTGCTGATCCGTGGCGGCAGAGTAAAGGATCTGCCCGGTACCAGATACCACATCATCCGTGGTACCCTTGATACTGCAGGCGTTGCCAACAGGAAGCAGGCTCGCTCCAAGTATGGTGCCAAGAGGCCTAAGGAAGCGAAGAAGTGATTGACGCTTACCACAACTGTTGACGCTGCTGCGTCAGTTTTGTACCACAAAAACGAAACTAAGATAAGTGTTGGAATTCTGTCATTAAAGATAAGATCCTTATTGCAGAACAGCACGTACACTTGGGGAAACACATGTGAGTACCGACGATTTAACGCAAGTTCATTTTGTTAAGGAGGGAAGAACCGTGCCACGTAAGGGACATATTCAAAAAAGAGATGTATTAGCAGATCCTCTATACAATAATAAGGTGGTTACCAAGCTGATCAATCATATTATGCTTGACGGTAAAAAAGGTGTAGCCCAGAAGATTGTATATGACGCATTTGCAAAGGTAGAAGAGAAATCCGGAAAGCCTGCCCTGGAGGTATTTGAAGAGGCAATGAATAATATCATGCCTGTTCTGGAAGTCAAGGCAAGGCGTATCGGCGGCGCTACCTATCAGGTGCCCATTGAAGTAAGGGCTGAGAGACGTCAGACTCTTGGACTGCGCTGGCTTACCATGTTCTCTCGCAAGAGAAGTGAGAAGACCATGAAGGACAGGCTGGCTAATGAGATCCTTGACGCAGCCAACAATACCGGCGCTGCAGTCAAGAGAAAAGAAGACATGCACAAGATGGCAGAGGCAAACAAGGCGTTTGCTCATTACAGATTCTAAAGTGCGGAGTTTGGTCAAACGCCTCGGCGTTTGCGCACTACAGGTTTTATGACAGCATTTATCTGCTGTCCCTGCCAAAATTAATATAGGAGGAAAAAATCTTGGCTGGAAGAGAATATCCGTTAGAGAGAACCAGAAATATCGGAATTATGGCTCATATTGATGCCGGTAAGACCACATTGACTGAGCGTATTCTGTATTATACTGGCGTAAACTACAAGATCGGTGATACTCATGAAGGCACTGCTACCATGGACTGGATGGAGCAGGAGCAGGAGAGAGGTATTACCATCACATCTGCAGCTACAACATGCCACTGGACATTGGAAAAAGAAACCAAGCCCTGTGAAGGCGCGTTGGAGCACCGTATCAACATTATTGATACTCCTGGCCACGTTGACTTTACTGTAGAAGTAGAGCGTTCCCTTCGCGTTTTGGATGGCGCTGTTGGTGTTTTCTGTGCAAAGGGCGGTGTAGAGCCCCAGTCTGAGAACGTATGGCGTCAGGCAGACACCTACAATGTACCTCGTATGGCATTTATCAACAAGATGGACATTCTGGGTGCAAACTTCTATGGTGCAGTTGATCAGATCAGAAACAGGCTTGGAAAAAATGCAATCGTAGTTCAGCTGCCTATCGGCAAGGAAGATGCTTTCAAGGGAATCATCGACCTTTTTGAGATGAAGGCATATCTATATAACGATGACAAGGGTGACGACATTACTGTTACAGACGATCTTGGCGATATGAAGGACGATGCGGAGCTGTATCGTTCCGAGTTGGTTGAGAAGATCTGTGAGCTGGATGACGATCTGATGATGATGTATCTGGAAGGTGAAGAGCCTTCCGTGGAAGAAATGAAAAAAGTACTTCGCAGGGCTACCTGTGAATGTACGGCAGTTCCCGTGTGCTGCGGGTCCGCTTACCGTAACAGGGGCGTACAGAAGCTGCTGGACGCAATCTTAGAGTATATGCCTGCTCCTACAGACATCCCTGCTATCAAGGGTACTGATCTGGAGGGTAATGAGGTGGAGAGACATTCATCCGATGATGAGCCTTTCTCCGCTCTGGCATTCAAGATCATGGCAGATCCTTTTGTGGGAAAGCTTGCATTCTTCCGTGTGTATTCCGGCAGCATGAATTCCGGGTCCTATGTGCTGAATGCTACAAAGGATAAGAAGGAACGTGTGGGCCGTATCCTGCAGATGCACGCAAATAAGCGGGCGGAGCTGGATAAAGTTTATTCCGGTGACATTGCGGCAGCGGTAGGCTTCAAGTTTACAACTACGGGAGATACCATCTGCGATGAGCAGCATCCCGTGATCCTGGAGTCCATGGAGTTCCCGGAGCCTGTTATCGAGCTGGCGATTGAACCTAAGACCAAAGCAGGTCAGGGCAAGATGGGTGAGGCGCTGGCAAAGCTGGCAGAGGAAGATCCTACCTTCCGCGCTCATACAAATCAGGAGACCGGACAGACGATTATTGCAGGTATGGGTGAGCTTCACTTGGAAATCATTGTAGACCGTCTGCTTCGTGAGTTTAAGGTGGAGGCTAACGTGGGCGCTCCTCAGGTTGCCTATAAGGAAGCATTTACCAAAGCCGTAGAGGTAGATTCCAAGTATGCAAAGCAGTCCGGCGGACGTGGTCAGTACGGTCACTGTAAGGTTAAGTTTGAGCCTGTGGAGGCAAACTGTGAGAAATTTGAGTTTGATCCCAAGGCGAATATCCTGATTAATGAGCCCCCTGTACTGCTGTTCGAATCTACAGTAGTAGGCGGTTCCATTCCTAAGGAATATATTCCCGCGGTTGGTGAAGGTATCAGGGAAGCGGCACAGGCCGGTATCCTTGGCGGATTCCCCGTGCTGGGAGTGCATGCAAACGTATATGACGGTTCCTATCATGAGGTAGACTCGTCTGAAATGGCATTCCACATTGCCGGTTCCATGGCATTTAAGGAAGCAATGCAAAAAGCGGCGCCTGTGCTGCTTGAGCCGATCATGAAGGTTGAGGTCACAATGCCTGAAGAGTATATGGGTGATGTAATCGGCGATTTGAATTCACGTCGTGGTCGTGTAGAAGGTATGGATGATATTGGCGGAGGCAAGATGGTGCGGGCATTCGTTCCCCTTGCAGAAATGTTCGGATATTCTACCGATCTTCGATCCAGAACCCAGGGACGCGGCAACTACTCTATGTTCTTTGAAAAGTATGAGCCGGTTCCCAAGAATGTACAGGAGAAAGTATTGGCGGCAAAAGGATCGAAGTAAATCCAAGCCGGCATTCTTCCAAAAAAGTGCAAAAATAGCTTGAAAAAACCTGACTTATTCCATATAATGAGAATTAGCCGGGTTGTGAAGCGCCGAGTGTGCGCCAGCGCGCTTCGGCGAGAAAAAAATAACATGTTGTTTTAATTTTTTTAAGGAGGATTTCAATAATGGCTAAAGCTAAATTTGAAAGAAACAAGCCCCATTGTAACATTGGTACCATTGGACACGTTGACCATGGCAAAACCACTCTGACCGCAGCAATCACCAAGGTTTTGGCTGAGAGAGTTGCCGGCAACGAGAAGGTTGACTTTGAGAACATTGACAAGGCTCCTGAAGAGAGAGAGCGTGGTATCACCATTTCTACCGCACACGTAGAGTATCAGACCGAAAAGAGACACTATGCACACGTTGACTGTCCGGGCCATGCTGACTATGTAAAGAACATGATCACTGGTGCTGCACAGATGGACGGCGCTATTCTGGTAGTGGCTGCTACCGACGGTGTTATGGCCCAGACGAAGGAGCATATCCTTCTGTCTCGTCAGGTTGGTGTGCCTTATATCGTTGTATTCATGAACAAGTGCGATATGGTTGACGATCCTGAGCTTCTTGAGCTGGTTGAGATGGAGATCACCGAGCAGCTGGAAGAGTACGAGTTCACAGACTGCCCGATCATTAAGGGTTCCGCGCTGAAGGCACTGGAAGATCCCAATGGTGAGTGGGGCGATAAGATCATGGAGCTGATGAGCACCGTTGACGAGTATATTCCTGATCCTCAGCGTGATACTGACAAGCCTTTCCTTATGCCTGTCGAGGACGTATTCACCATTACCGGTCGTGGTACCGTTGCTACCGGCCGTGTAGAGCGTGGTACTCTGCACATCAACGAGGAAGTTGAGATTATCGGTATCAGAGAAGAGACCAAGAAGACTGTTGTTACCGGTATCGAGATGTTCCGTAAGATGCTGGATGAGGCACAGGCTGGTGATAATATCGGTGCACTGCTTCGTGGCGTTCAGAGAACAGAAATCGAGAGAGGACAGGTTCTGGCTAAGCCTGGCACCGTTACCTGCCACACCAAGTTTACCGCTCAGGTATACGTTCTGACCAAGGACGAGGGTGGCCGTCATACTCCTTTCTTCAATAACTATCGTCCTCAGTTCTACTTCAGAACTACCGACGTTACCGGCGTTTGCGCTCTGCCTGCAGGCACCGAGATGTGCATGCCTGGCGACAACGTGGAGATGACTATTGAGCTGATCCACCCCATCGCTATGGAGCAGGGACTTACTTTTGCTATCCGTGAGGGTGGTAGAACTGTTGGGTCTGGCCGTGTGGCTACAATCATCGAGTAATTAGTAAAAAGCTAGATTTTATGGGGCTTTCCGAGAAATCGGGAAGCCCTTTTTGAAACTTTGCAACAGTGAAAATATGTAAAGCGGTGCCAAAACGGTGCCATAAAAAAGAACTCCGATGAAATTTGGCACCGTTTTCATCGGAGTTTGTCATTTTTACCAACCTTTTATTTGCTTTACCTGTTCTGCCCGCTCTTTGTCTTTGTGATACTGTAATTTGAACTGTATCGTTTCTACTACTTCCTTTCTTGCTTCATCGTCTAGCTGATAAAATGAAGTCAACAGGTTATCCACATCGGGCATACTATTTTTTCCAAAC
>CAJTSE010000025.1:26509-55537 GCA_910578815.1 uncultured Acetatifactor sp. | reverse complement strand
ACTGAATGGAGGACTGGAAGGTGTCCAGGGAGGCGGATGAGGCGGTGAGCTTTCCAGAAAGTGAATTTTCGGCGGCTTCCATTTCGGCCAGTGCAGCGTAATACCGTTCAACTGCCTGCCAGGCATTTTCGGCGCCGCTTGCAGCATCCAGCCAGATTTCAGCCTGTTTCTGTGTGAAGCTTTCAAAGTCGATATTGTCCGTTAAGTACGCATAAGCATTCTGATTTGTTGTTTCATGGTCATCTGTGAGCTGTTTGATACTGGCATCAATTCTTTTTTTGATGTCATCCAGCCCTTCTAGACCGAACAGGATTTTTAATTCGGCAGGGTCCATTTTTAAGGCGTCGGCAATTTTGGCTTCCAGTATTTCGATTTCATTCAAGCCGAGAGCCTCCGCTGCTTTTGATTCTAAAGGCGTTAACCCCTTTATGCTAATATTCAGCGCGTCTGCAACAGACCTGATATAGGAATCTATCTGTGAAGCTGTGTCATTGATAGAAAGCTTGGAAGAATCCAGTGTCAGCAGATCATGTAAAGCGCTTGTAAGATCAATGTTGTCTTTAAAAGTTTCCAAAATATAATTTACATAATCACCGACGGCTATCTGGTTTTCAAATCCGTTTGCCGTATTTTCGCTGAGGCTGTTTAGAATGACGGACACAACATTTTTACTTTCTGCGTCAAGTGCCGCATAATCCGGACTGGTAATGAAATAGGCATTGGCTAAAAGCCTGACATCCTTTAATGCGGTATCAATTTCAGCCTGATATGTTTGAATCACGGCTCTGGCGGAGTGCCTGATACTTGACAAATCATCCGGCGTTAATTGTGCAAATTTGTCAAATTGAAGCAGGTCCCAGATTCCGGAGGCTCTCAGCGCATTTTGGATTTTTTCGTCACTGCTCCATATATTTGCATACTCATTGTAAAGCTGATTATAGGTATCTCTAAATTCATCCGGAGTGGCAGCATCTGTGAGCTTAGTCATGATTTTTATTATATCATTTGCGCCAGCGTCATTTCCGAAAAGATGTTTTTGACCGTTCACTTGATTCTGATAATTTGTTACTATGTCATTTCCGGTAGAATTCTTTCCGGAAGCAATCAGCATGTTGTAGGCTTCCTGCTGGGCATCCTGATAGGCGTCACGTAATTGCTCCACATTGCCCTTAAGAGACAGAATTGCATTGCCTTCACTGGTATACCCCTGTATTAATGTGGGGAACATGTCTGCGATTTGATTGACAATCTGATTGTATTCAGCATACTTGTCTGTGGAGAGGGATAGATTTTCACCCAGGCTGTTTACGCCCTTGGATAATTCTTCGTATCTTGAGATTAAGTCCTCAATCGTCTTAGCATCTGTATTGGCGGTATCTATTGCGGATTTGTAGGAATCCATTAATTCATCTACACGTTCTTTACAGTGTTCTGCAGAGTGGACGAGGTTATCAATTCCTGTGACAGCAAATTCAATTCCCTTGCTGATAGCCCACATGGCAAGCATGTTGCCTGCAGTGGCAAGTGCCTGAAGGGCTGCTTTGCCTGCTTTAGCGGAGAATGTTTGTGCTTTAAGTGCTTCGTTGTGAGCGAGAGCGGAGGCACGGGCTTGTTGGTTGGCTTCTACGAGATCTTCACCTGTGAGTTTGGAAAGATCGTTGGTGTTTTTGATGAGGTCAATGAGATATTCATTTCCACCTTTACATGTATCAAAATAACCTTGCCATGTAGCCTTATTTTTTTTAATCTTGCTATCCCAATCAAACATATTTTCTAGCTTATCTTTTGCAGAATCTAAATCTAATTCAGCAATATAGCTGTTAATATTTTCTTTTGAAATAATATCTTCAGAAGAATTTTTGATCCAGTCTTTATCTGCTTGCTTAGAGAAAAGATTATTTTTTAAACTTTCCCAAAATCCAACATTTTCATCAAAATTATCAAGATTGTCAATAACTGACTTAAATGTACCATTTACAGCAGTTCCAAGTTCATTGAATGATTTTTTGAATATACCTATTTTAGAAGTCCATTTATCAATTTTACTGTCAAATGTTTTAAATATCATACTATAATTTATTATAGGTTGTGGATACCTATTTTACTGTGTATTGTGGAGATACACATAAGTAGTTGTGGAGTCTACTTGTTTTATATGGAAAAATATGCTAAAATAGCTTCTATAATGGGTTGAAAGGAAAAATACAATGATACTTTGCTACTGTAAAAAGTGTGGTAGATTGGTTCAAAGATTAACTAAAGAGTTAAATGAGCCATGTGATTATTGCCAAAGTAATTTATTTCAGGTTCCAAATAAATATTTAGTTGATGGTTCTGGAACAATTATTGACAAAGATCTAAAACAACAATTCATTGAGGAATATATCAAATCATCTCCCGAA
The DNA here is from genome assembly GCA_910578815.1 of uncultured Acetatifactor sp. Lineage (GTDB taxonomy): Bacteria > Bacillota > Clostridia > Lachnospirales > Lachnospiraceae > Acetatifactor. The sequence goes on along the minus strand of CAJTSE010000025.1, from coordinate 53,135 downwards.
TTTGACCAATACTTATTTGACCATAGGGATGAAGACTTGTTTAAGCGTAGGATGGAAAATAAGGCAAAATTGGAACACGGTAAAGCAATCCTAGAAGGCAGGGACAAAGGCAATGAATTTGGCGTTGAATGTCCTTACTGCCATGCAACCAATGTAAAAAGAATTACAAATACCTCTAAGGCTTTGCATACAGCAGTATTTGGGATTTTTAGCATGGGAAGAAATGCAAAGAACTTCCATTGCAATCATTGTAATTCGGATTTTTAATCTATAAAACTACGTCCTTTCTGCTTAATAATTTCAATACGGCTTTCCAGTGCCAGTCTGGGAGTATGATGGTGTGATAGTAGGCTGACCGGAGGGAGGACTGGAAGATGTCCAAGAAGGGGGAATGAGACGGTGAGTTTGCCGGAAAAGACGGATGTTGAAGAAAAAGGTTTTTGAAAATGATAGTACCAATCATTTTCAAATTTCAAATTTTATGAAGAGATTGGTACTATCTTTAATCGGCCTTGAAAATATTCAGTCTGTATTTATCCCTCCGGCGTTTCCGCATTCGCTTCATGAATGAGGGCGGCCAGGGAATCCGTAAGCTTTTTCTCAAGTGCTGCCGGGTCCCGGATGACTGCTGCGGCCTGCTGATCCCAAAACCGCCAAAGGATCAGCTTCCATTTTGTTTTAAGCTGCCAGCATCGAATTGTTCTGAATAATGTGATCATATTTTCTCCTTTTTTGCCGCGCAGGAGGGTGCGTAAACAGTCTTCTGCGCGGCATTGTATATTTTATTGTAGTTTCAAAATCCCTCTTTCAGCTTTTGCTTGTAAGAGTCATTGATCAGCTCCATGGATATTTCAACCTCGCCGTTTTCGAGGCCGTTTTCCTGCAGGATTTTTTCATATTTTTCGTAAATGTGAATACAGTGCTTGTAGCTGTCCTTATTACAGGGTCTTCCCTCGGAAATTTCTGTGGCAAAGTGGTTGATTTCCCAGCGCATATCATCTATTTCCTTATCAATGAACATGCAGGTAAGTCTCTTGATGTCGGATGCAATTTCCTCATCCCGGCGATCGGATTTTTTCACGTCCTGCCTGCGCTGATCCTGCAGGGCGGCAAGTCTTTGAGAGGTCTGAAGCAGCAGCTCGTGTTCCTCCCGCTTTTTGCGCATCCACTTTGTCTCCAGGCCAAACTTTTCAAATATCCACTCGAATAAGGATATAATTGCCTTGAGGCCCATAAGGATGATAAATACCGCGGTAAATACAGACAAAAAATCAATTTTTGTGAGGGCTGCAAGTTCGTTCATTTTTCATTGTCCGCATCAGGTTTTGAAAGCTGCTCAATTCCCTGCTTAACCTTGTCGAAGCCTACCATGGATGCCAGGCCGCTGGCAAACCCCATGAGGATCATGCAAATGATGTTGTGGAAGGTGAAGGGGATGGCGTTAAACAGATAAAAAACCGCGGTGCCGCCGCTGCCGACAATCAGGGCTGTTATCAGGGCAATGATATTATAAGGCAGGTTGGCCTGATCCGTAACAAGCTTCTTGATGCCCTCCGTAACAAGGCCGCTGATGATGGAAAAGCCGGACAGTAAGGATAAAAATATAGTAATGGCCATAATCGTTTCCTCTAAATGCACTTTCTGTTTTCTTGATAACCGTATTTTACATAGTGTTCATAATATAAAGGCAGGTTATTGCCGAAGGCTTTTCTCAGGTCGGCATAATAGCTTTTATATTTATTGACCCGGAAAGAAGCAATGGCAATGCGTCCTTCGCTCATGCCGTATCGGCAGAAGTGATCGAAAAGTTTTTTGGAATCGGAACCGAAGGCTGCCTTTAAATCAGGGTAGGTATTGCTGTAAAAGACCGGATCGAACACCCTTGCATAATCTACGTTTTGATAGATATATTTTGGTTTGTCGGTCTTAAGGGGCAGCTTTGGCAGGGAAGAAGCCCCGCTCAGCTTATGATTGACCTGTTGTGCAATGTAACTGTGCTTTTCATACAGGTAATTACCGGGGCAGGCCTTGGCGGCAAACCATCTGTGTACCGTCATATTCTGTTTGTTTACCTGGCCGATGAGGGACGGGTCTGCCTTCCATTTTAATTCTTTGATTTGATTCCGCCTGCAAATGTCTGCAAGCAGCTCGATGAGGGCAGCCATTGCCTTTTCGGAGACATGCCAGTCCGGCGCTCCGCCGTCGTTTGCCACCTCAATGGTAACGGCCCGGTGGTCGTTGGCGGCGCTGGAGGTACACCAGGAACGGTCTCTTTCTTCCACATACATGGCGATTCTTCCGTCGCTTCCGATGCCGTAATTGGAGGAAGCCTTCCGGGCTTTTGGGGAAAATACTTCTCCGCATCTTTCCACGGATAAATTTCCGGCCATGCAGTGAATGGTAACAGTATCAATTTTATGATTTCGGGGGCTTGTCCGGTTGGGACTGATTTTTACATAATCAATCAGGGGGCTGTTGGTAGTATTCATTTGTTGTGAACGTCCTTTTTATTTGATATTAAAATCTTGATTCTGCATTCAGCTCTCGCAGCGTCAGCACACACTGTTTTATGGTGTGACAGACATAATCCAGCTCTTCTTTGCTTTCATGACCGCTGAAGCTTAAGCGGATGCAGCTGTGAATATCCTGCGGGTCCATGTGAATGGCAGTCAGGGCTGCCGACGGAGAAATGTCGTTTCCGTTACAGGCGGAGCCGGTGGAAACCCGAATACCGTGCATGTCCAGCAGAAGCATCAAAGCCTCGCCCTCCACCCCCTGAAAACATAAAAATAAGTTGTGGGGTAATCGCCTTCCGGATTCTACGGGCGGGCCTGCCAGGTAACAACAGGGGATATTTTGTTGTATAAAATGATAAACCCGATCCCGGCCCGCCGTGGAAACAGAAGAGTAATCAAAATGACTGACTGCCCTGCCCAGGGAAGCAACGCCCAGAACGTTTTCCGTGCCGCCGATCAGCCCCTGCTCCTGACTGCCAAAGACCAGAGGCTTTAATGTGAGATTTTTCTTTTTCCACAGCACGCCTGTGCCCTTCAGAGCATGAAGCTTATGCCCGCTGAAGGTCAGAATGTCCACATGTTTCTGCCAGGAATGCAGGTCAATCTGATAAAAGGGAATATAGCTGGTTGCGTCAACAATCAGGATTCCTTTATGCTTATGGACCAGAGAGCCGATTTTAACGACGTCGTTTATTGTTCCAAGCTCCGAATTTCCGGCCTCGATACAGACAAGAGGTATTTTTTTCCCGCTTTGTGAAAGGGCATGCTCCAGGTAAGTCAGATCCGTTTCCCCGAAAGAATTTACTTTTAGACGTGAATGCGAGATACAGGATTCACATGCCGTCCGCATGGATTTGTGGGAGGTGGGAGAATAGAAGACGGTATACGGATTGCGCTTTGGGTTTTCAGAGGTCAGCCCTTTCACAGCCAGGGTGTTGGAGGCTGAGCCGGAGGGAGTAAAGTAAATATCTTCCGGCCGGGCGCCGATAAATTCGGCAACGGACAGGCGGGCTTTGCGGATGATTTGTTTTGGCTTTTGGCCTTCCTCATGCAGGGAGGACGGATTTCCCCACACATTCAGCAGTAAGGTCAGGTATTCTTTCATATCGTCGGTTAAATCGGTAGTTGCGGCGTAGTCCAAATATACATTCATTTGATTTTCTCTTTTCTGTTTCCGAAACGGCTTTTAATTTGATTACGCGTAAAAAAATGGGATATATTGAAACTTCGGTCCAATATATCCCATTTCATCTAAAGTTTTTTGCAAGCTGCGGTGTTGGGCAGGCATCATTTATGGCTGCCGGGATTTCTCGATCTTTGCAAAATATTTTTTTGCGCATTCGGGAGAGCAGGCTGCCGACTTCCAGCGAAACATGGATTTATCCTTTTCGCAGTCCGGGCAGGGGGTAAACAACCTGCCGCATATCCGGCACTTTTTCTTTACACTAAATGCCATAAACGATCAGGTCCCAGAGGTTGGTGGAACCGCTGCAGCCGCCTGCCAGGCTTTCCGCCTGGAAAGAATGGGCGAAGCTGTCGCCGCCAAGGGACAGTTCAAACTCGCCGGATACGTCGGCTCTCTGGATAATGATCTGGCCGGCATATTCAACATTGCAGCTGTCCTGAAGAACCACGTCAATGTAAAGCTTCAGTACCTTGCTGTACTTTTCGGAATCGTTGGAGATTTTGGCGGATTCCACCTCTGCATCATAAAAAGCCACAAGCTCGGTGCCGTCTGCAATTCCGGTTAAGGTGATTTCCTGCGTGGCGGGATCATAGGTGAATTTCCCGTCTGCTGCAGCGGCATCCTGTTCCAGCTTCACGCCCAGGGAACCGTTGGCATTTTTCAGATAAAGAGTGCCGATTTCCACGCCAGTAGTGCCTACAGCGGTTTTAGAGGTCTTGCACTTATTGTCCTTTACGGTCATCACATCCGTGATGCGTACGGGGAAGGAGCCCTGTTCCACATCCGTACCAGTCTGAGCGGCCAAAGCGCCGCCTACAAGTACGCCGTTGGTGGCGGAAACGGTTACCGACTTATTCTTCTTCAGGGAAGCCAGCTTCCTGCCGTTTCTGCCCTGAACATCGGCCTTTTCCTGAGTGTTGCTGATGGAGCCGTTCTGCACCTCATCCATAATAAACTCCAGCTCGCCGGCATTATTAAAAGCCGTGATCTGGGCGACTTCAGTAACGATTAATTTACTAACGTCTACTGCCATAATTTTTTTCCTCCTGGATTTTTTTATTTATGTAAAATAAAGATCTTTAGAGCAGACCTCTATTTTCATCGTTTTGTGACGGGCAGCCAGGATAAACAGGATTTGTCCTTGATTTTGGACGTATCGACGGTACCGGCATAAACGCCGATCATGGTATTGTCGAAATTGATGCTTGTCCTGATCTGCTCAAGACTTTGGTTAAATTGGTAAATGGTCAGATGACTGGCCTGTTCAAAGTTATATTTGAATTCTGATCTGTTGACTAACGCCACCACTAATTTTTCCAAATAGGGCTCAAAGGGTTTATTGGCGTTTCGTCTTTGTTTTTTCCGCTCCAGAGCAATTCGAAATTCTTTTGCCTCCTGATTGCCGGGCCGGCGATTTTCCTTTTGCAGGCCGTTTATTTTTCTAATCTGCTCTGCGATCCAATGATAGGTAAGTTCATCAATGGTAACATCGCTTTTTTCACTGTGTAATAGGAAGGCGCCGTTTTCATTGTTTCTGTACATTCTCAGATCGGACAGGTCTGCGTCGCCGAACAAGATTCGGGTATCCTCCCGGACAAGGGAGGGGAACAGCATCATAAACAGCTGATAATCTGTAACTGTGGAAAAATCAATTCCCATGTCATCCAGCTGCACCATGTATTGAAAGGGGGTGGCGGTCATAGAAGAAATAAGGCTGTAATAGTGCTGTTCGTCCTCCAGGATTTCGCCGACGGTGGGGATCCGTACGGAAAGTCCGGTGCCTGGGACTTCCACGGAAGACAGGAAAAATAGAGATTTTTTGTTTTCCATAGGCTCCTATATCCTCGTTTTTAAATTATTTTGCTACCATATAGAAAAATCTCAAATTTAGGGAGCTTGTCCGCAGAGCTGTGAAAATATCGGGCTTTGTGGACTGTTTGAAATATTTCTGAAGGCTAACAAATTTTTCGCCGTTCCCGCATAAGTTCTTTTTGGCGACTGCTTCTGATCAGGTCAGAACAGTGTTTACAGTACTTTTGACGATTGTTCTGACGTTTTGTTAAAATTCCGCAGCCGGTGCAGCGGAGATATTTTTCTCCATTATAGAGCTTCCATTCATATCCCAGCTTTCGAAAGTCGGAGATAAACAGCCGGTTCTCAGAAGCTTCGTCTGTAAACAGCACCTGAATGCTCAGACTGTCAACCCTTTTTGCAAATCGGATGAGGCCCAAGTCCCTCAGCTGATTAAGCCTGCAGTCTTTTTCAAAAGCAGTGGTATTGATGCAGGCCATGGAATAAATTTCTCCGTTGCTGTAATTGATCCAGCCGTGGTTTTCCGGATTTCGGAAATTCCGGAATTTGGCGAGGCAAAGCAGGGTAAAAGCAAGTCGTTCCAATACTTTGCTTTGCAGATTTTCGACAGTGCTTAGTTCCGTTTCGGTAAGCCATACCCCAGGACATTCGCATAGCGGATATTTACTGGCTCTTGCCGCATACTTTTCTATGAGAGCAGTCCAGTCAACAGGATTATAGCGGGGATACTTAGCTTCCATAAAAGCATTTAATTCCCGTATGATTTCCGTTTTTTTCATCTGCTTTTCATGATATAAATACCGAGCATAAATACTTAAAGTAAGATATGCCTTTGCCGGATCAACAGATTCTTCCAGAAGCGCATTTTCAACGTATTCTCGTTCATTCAAGATAATCATAGGTACGGTTTACCTCCAGTCTTTTCTGCCGCATGATAAAACGGTATCCGCCAAATTCGAAATCTCCGCCTGCACTTACAAGCACAGGATAGTTGATCAGGTTATCATGCTTCCTCAATAAGTTACGGATCATGATTTCTCCGCACATATCCCATGCAAATTGTCTGGACTTTGAAGATGTGTAGCAAAGATCCACAATTATGTCGCACAGCTCCAGCTCATTGGGACAGATTTCCTCACAGCCTGCATGAAATGCCAGCAGCATGATGCTTTTGCTTAACGTTACCTCATCCTTGTCCAGCCTTTGCTTATTTGCCAGCTGCTGATATTGTTTTACGGATTCGTCATATTCTTTTTTTAGCATTTTGATTTTTAAATAATCTGCTTTACGGTAGGCCGTTCCTGATTTCAAAATGGAAGAATCAAATTGATCAGGCTGGGCAGGCTCCCTGAAGCAGCCTTTAAATCCCTGAAAGGATTTTTCAAACAGCCAGGCAATGCGGTTGACAATGCAGGGATTGCAGCCTACCGGCATCCGTTTTTCATAATAGGTAATAAACTCTTTCTCCGCGGGGGATTTATCCGGCTTGCCGATCAGGTCCGCCAGGCTTATGTTAAATTCCCGAATGCACTTGCTGTTGCTGTCTTTTATGTATTTATTGTATTTAGTCATCAGGTCAGGATAAACATATCTCATAAAATAAGGTTTGTTCTCCGCCACAATCCGCAGGCATAGCTCTTTAAAGTGTTTCTTTTCCTCCGTGTCGTCTGGCAGGCCCTCACAGGCGGAACGGTCATACCAGTATTTGGGCATGGGCCTGGCCAGAATGCCCTTGGCTCTGTCGATGGCACATTGCTGGTAATGCTGACCACATTTGATTCGGTAGTCCAGCACCCTGTATTCCTCGCTGTCCGGTGCAAATCCAGCCTGCCGTTCGATCATTGCCGTTATGCGGTTTGTGGTGGTCCCGATCTCATCGCCGAAGGCCAGCTTATTTGCCTGTACCATATCCTTTTGGGTGGGAATGATTTTTGGGGCCTTACGCTGCATACATTCGATGGTCATGGAATTTTCCGTATGGGCAAGAAGGATCTGATTATTGGTGGAAAAAAAGGTGTCGGAGTCCTTGTCCGCGCCGTTTAAGGCGTCGCAGGTGGTGTCCCAGGAGTTTAAAATAAGCCCGGTGGTGTTATACTGATACCAAAATTCCATCTCTTTATTATGTACCACCTTTCTGCGCCGGATGTTATTGTGACAGGTCATGGGGGCCCTGAAGAGGACGATTTCGTCAACGTTTTTTTCGATCCAGTATCTGTGATAAACTTGTCCGGGCTTTAACAGTCCGGTGACGGGGAGTCCGAATATGGACTGTGCAAGGGAATACAGGTCGCCGGATATGATGGCGAAATTTCCTTCGTTATGGATAGAACCCTTTGCGGCGGCCTCCATTCGCTTTTTTATCATGGAATGAATCTTCTTTATAACATAAGGATCATTTATCATCCGTTCGTCTATCATCAGGGCTTTGATAAAATCATTTTCCAGATGGTCCACGGATGCTTCATTTAAGTACATTCCTTTTGCGAAAACAATCGTTTTTCTCCAGTCTCCGCCAAGTACATCCCTGATTTCTCGAATCGTAGGCTGACATAATTCATACAGCTCTTCATCGGTCAGATGATAGGTCTGAAGAAATTGATAATTTGAGTTCCTTACGTTTTCCAGCTCATGGGGGGCAGTCTTGGAGACGGAAAACTGGTAATGATTTTCATTGCAGCAGGCAATAAAATGTTCCAGACTTTTATAGGAATCCCAAAGCTTTACCATGGAGGCGGTGAGGATTACGTCGTAGTTCCGCACATCTCTCTGCTGCCCCCAGACATCTTGCACCATGTAGGAACCGTTGTTGATCTGCCTGGCAAATTCCACGAAGTCAAAGGTAAACAGCATTCCCTTGGTCCAGGCGTATCTGGTATTTATGCCGGATATGGTTTGGCCTGCATGGTCTGCGCCGTACAGATCCTGATTAACTATGCGGGAATAGTCCGGAGACATAAAGCCGTATCCGTCCGAATCGCAGTAATTTATCTCGTAATCCTTTTCTATGGTTAATTCAGGCTCCCCATCCTTATCATCGGAAATTCTGATCACATTTTCCCGAAAGCGGACGCTGCAATCCCTTACGATCAGGATTCTTGGCATGGTAACCGGTATGGAGCCGCTGCAGATTAATGCCTGATAGGCTTCCAGCTTGGCAGGAATAATGGGCTTGCTCTTATCCCTGCCGTTATCCATCCGCTTAACGATCTCGTTGTATACATTATCGCCTATGTAGGTGATGGTTGACTTTTTGATGCCGCCGTTGGTGCCCAAAAGCCGGTGATAGGGATAGCCGTTTATGAAAAATCCCCGGTTGGCCCGGTCGTAGTCCTGATCAGAATCCATGATCATGCAGAAGTAATCCTTTTGATACTGGAGTGAATACAGTTTTTCGTATAATTCCCTTATTTTGCTTTTGTTTTCTTTACTTTCAGGCTGTTTCCGGATTGCTTTGATTTCATTTTTGAGACCGGAAACTGCCAGATCCAGATTCTCAACTCCATTCAGCTCGCAGATCCAGCGAAGCAGCTGGTTGTCGTTTAAGGCTACAATATCATTTTTGTTTTTCATTGCCGTTTTTAGGGGAAGGGTAAGATTCCACCCGGACTGCTTCAGGCGTTTACTTGACAGCTTATAAATAAATTTGTGACAAGAAGGCTGTTTTGCCATTTTACTTCACCTGCCGTTCGTATATTTATTTTGGCGTGTCTAAATCCTGTGTTTCCATAATTTTTATTTCATATCCCAGCCATTCCAACAGATCCCTCATTCCGTGAAAGCATTCATAATGCCGGTATTCACCGTTATGGTTTTCGATATATTCTTCTCCGTCACAGATTCCTTCGCCGCAGGAAGAGCAGAGGCGGGTGCTTTTTTCCGGCACGAAATTGGGGCACCTGGGATGACAGGGGTTTTTTAAGCATATTTCACAAATTGCGAATCATCTCCTTTTCATTTTTGACTGTATTTGGATAATCACGAAACGTTCCATTCATCATATGCATGCATTGATTTATGTTGTGGTGATTGGCAGCCGTTCCTGTTCAAACAGCTGATTTCCTCTTTCAAAGCATGCAAGCTCATACTCATACCTGCTTACATACTTATCAAAGTATTTTTCGCCGTTTTCATCGGCAGCGGTGGCGGCTTGATGTACCACTCGACATATATTCTCCACAATGGTTTCTCTGGTTCCGGACAAGTATTGCGTATCTGCTTTTTTAGAGGATAATTTCATACGATCCTCCATATCTCTGCGACTTAGCCATAGGGAAAGTGAGTACTTGCCCTTCTGTTTGTTATAATAGTAGGTGCATTCCACAATGTAACCGTCGTAGCCCCATTTGGATAAGCTGATTTCAATAGTCTGTCCTTTAAGCCTTGGTCTCATCATTTCTTGTAGCATTTTTATTCCCTCCTGATATTGTTTATTCTTTTGCGGTGTTGTTCTCCTTATTTTTTCTACATTGAAGATCAAATTTTTGGTCTCGCCGGATGCGGGCGGCAATGGGGGATCCGTCTGTAGGGTGTTTTCCCCTGCGTTCGGTGTTAAAATCCGAAAGACATATGAGTCCTCCGAATTTAGTGGGATCGGCTTTGTAAGTTCCTGCCTGGCTGAAAAGATTTTTCATTGAATGCTTATGCGTCTCCTTTCTCCGATGATCGGATTTTCAAATAATTACGAAAGTCTTAAGCATCATGGAGCTTTCGTAACGGTCATACTATGTATTTCTACATTTCATGATTGTTTTTTTAAAAAATTTCAAAGTTTCCGTGAGAGCTTGTTGAGTACGGATAATGGTACAGCAGATATTTTAATATTTAATAAATCCAAGAAAAAGAACATTAGTTCGAAATAGTATTGACAGACAAGAACATGTGTTCTATACTTGGGATATAGAGAAAGAGGAAAACATGGAAGAAGAAAATAAGGAGGGTGGATTTACGAAGGAAGAAACAAAGAGGTAGGAAGAAGCAAAGGGAAGTGAGAATTAAAGAGGAAGCAGAAAGAAATGGGTATATGAAAGTACAGGAAAGGTGTATGGATATGGAACAATTATTAGCGGTATATTATCAGGATAATGCAAAAAAGCTTCATAGACTGGTAGATAAGATTCTGTTAAAATTTGGCGGATTATCGGACAAAGATCTGGATGATTTTTATTCCCTTGCAAACGAAGTGTTTGCAGAAGTTATGAAACGATATGACAACACACAGCCTTTTGAGGCGTTTTTGTATTCCTGTTTGTCAAGGAAGATTAAGACAGAGATGACAAGAAGAAATCGGGAAAAGCGAAAGGCAGACAGAATTTCGGTCTCGCTGGATGCGCCTGCCGGCACAGAAGAGGATGTAACGCTGGGTGATACGATTGCCGACAGCTTCAATATTGAAGAAGAGCTGCTTCGGGAAGGAGAGGCAGGGTACAGCAGTAAAATGATGTTATATTTAGAAAGATTGTCGGATCTGCAAAAGGACGTTTTGCGGCTGTGCGTGAACGGTTATCATCCAAATGAAATCAGGGAGGAATTACATATCAGCCAAAAGCAATATGCTGATTGCTGTGCTGCGATCCATTCCTACAGGAATGTTTCTCTGTTATTTTAGCCTTTATGGAGAGCGTACAAAGGAGGAAGCTAAGATGGCAAGACCCAGGAAACAGACATATACATTAGAGATGTTTTTAAAAAAGATTAATGACGGGGATATTGATAATAATGCGGATGTACAGAGACATATGGTCTGGAGCAGAGAACAGATTAATGAGCTGATTGTCACGGTTCTTACTGATGAGTATATTCCGCCGATCATACTTGGAGAAGAGGGAAATTCCCAGCTTCATATTACGGACGGAGGCTGCAGAAGTACAGCTTTAAACAGCTTTTGGCGGGGAATGCACAAAATTAATACTGCTCTGGAGAATTCCTTGATTCCCTATAAAAGGAAGGTGAAAAGGAAAGATGGCACCGTTACTTGGGAAGATTCTGTGTTTGACATTAAAAACAAGACCTTCGACCAGCTCCCTGAAGAACTGAAAAAGAAATTTAACGAATACCAGATTGAGACGGTGATTCATGAGAACTGTGATAACAATAAGATATCCAAATATATCAAAAGATATAATAACCATACCTCTATGAATACGGACCAAAAAGCTTTTACCTATATAGACAGGTTTGCCGGATATATCCGCCGGATTGTGGGAAGCAGGTTTTTTCTGGAACACAGTGTGTATACGGAAAACGAAAAAACAAAGGGCGCCGTTGAAAGGGTCGTTGTGGAGACGATTATGTGTACCAATCATTTTGACAACTGGAAGACGCAGGCCAAGTCTGCCTGTAAATATTTAAATGACAATGCGGCTGAGGAAGAGTTTGATAAATTTGCGGAAAACCTGCATAGATTGGAGACAATTATAACAGAAGACATTAAAGACATATATAATAAAAAAGATTCCTTTGTATTTCTGACACTGTTTGACAGATTTACAAGGCTGGGAATGAAAGACAGCAGGTTTGCGGAGTTCCTTAAAGAATTTAAAAATAATTTGAGGCCGATAGTAAGAAACAGGAACGGTTTGTTATTTGATGAAATTGACAAGGGCTTAAGTACAAAAAATAAGCAGGTTGTTACGGATAAGCTGGATATGCTGGAGTATTATATGCTTAAGTATCTGCAGAAATTTGAAGGGGAGCCCGGCAGCAGGTTTAAAGATCCTGGGGACAATGAAGAAGAGCCTGGCAGCAGGTATAAATCTCCCAAGGACAGTGAAGAAGAGCCTGGCAGCAGGCTTAAAGATCCTAGGGACAGTGAAGAAGAGCTTGGCAGCAGGTTCAAATTTCCCAAGGACAGTGAAGAAGAGCCCGGCAGCAGGCTTAAGGCTCCCCAGGACGGTGAGGGGGCGGCCGGTAATCGTATTGAGTTCTTCGTGGCGGAAAATCTCGGTATGGAGGCAGAGACGGTGCATGAGGATATGGACTTGTACAATGATTCGCTTGATACCCTGTTGGAAAGCACCGTCAGGATTGACTCGAAGCTGAGGCAGGAGCAAAATCGTCCTTCCCTGCTGGCTATGATGGTATATTCTTACAGATGCGACAGGGATCTGGACGACTGGATGGCGCAGTACGCATCCCGTAATAATACCTATTTTGCGGATCAAAAGAAAAATTTCCTGTGTATGAAGGCTGATTTCGAACAGTTTTGCAGAAAGGTTATTGTGAGGGCAGATGGGTATAATATAGAAATCTGAAAAATAAGTATATTAGAATAAGCATGCAAAAAAGCAGGCTCGAAAATTATGTGGCTTGTTCTTTTCATTTTAGTGTGCTAGAATGTTGTTTGACAAAAACAGGTGGAAACATTTTACAGTGAGTTTGTGTTCATGAATTGTTACTTTGGAGGAACCTTAAAGCGTGATCAAGACGTTTTCTGTAACCAATATTGGCAAAAAGAGAAAATTAAATCAGGATTATGTATATACTTCTGAGGCGCCGGTAGGTCCTCTGCCGAATCTGTTTATTGTCGCGGACGGCATGGGAGGGCATAAGGCAGGCGATTATGCTTCTAAGCTGGCCGTTACGACCATGGTGGAGGAAATTTCTGAATCGGTCCAGAAGGATCCGGAGACCGTATTGAGGATGGCTGTTGAGAAGGCAAATGCAATGGTAAAGGGGAGTGCGGAGAAGGCACCGGAGCTGGAAGGAATGGGAACTACGGTAGTGGCGGCCAGCTGTGATGAAAGAACCCTTTCCGTGGCAAATGTGGGTGACAGCAGACTGTACTTGGTGGGAAAACATGGCATCAGACAGATTACCAGGGACCATTCCTGGGTGGAAGATATGGTCCGAAGCGGCGGTATGGGAAGAGAAGAAGCCAGGAACCATCCTGATAAGAATATCATTACACGGGCGGTAGGTGCAGAGCAGTCGATAAAAACGGACTTTTTCAGCGTGAATCTACAGGAGTCGGATATGATCCTTATGTGTACGGACGGGCTGACCAACATGTTAAGCGATGAAGAGATCCGCATGGTGTTAGACGGTGCCAGGGATATTGTGGAGAAGGCGGAGGAGCTTGTGCGCAGGGCCAATGAGAATGGCGGCAGGGATAATATCAGTGTGATACTGATTGAACCGGGGATGTAGGCAGGGCCCGGCAGCAGTATTGCAGCCGTCGGCAGTATGGTTGAATGGAGAGCGTATATGATTAAAATCGGAATGATGATAGGCGACCGGTATGAGATCCTTGAAAAGATCGGGACCGGCGGCATGTCAGATGTATATAAAGCGAAATGTCATAAGCTGAACCGCTTTGTGGCGGTGAAGGTTCTAAAGCAGGAATTCAGTGAAAATGCTAATTTTGTCTCAAAATTCCGCATTGAAGCCCAGGCTGCAGCGGGGCTGATGCACCCTAATATAGTTAATGTATATGATGTAGGGGAAGAAAACGGTATTTACTACATTGTTATGGAGCTTGTTGAGGGGATCACCCTTAAAAAATATATTGAAAAAAAGGCCAGGCTGTCCTATAAAGAGGCAGTCAGTATTGCCATACAGGTGGGCATGGGGATCGAAGCCGCTCACAATAATCATATTATTCACAGGGACATCAAGCCTCAGAATATCATTATTTCCAAAGACGGCAAGGTAAAAGTGACGGATTTTGGAATTGCCAAGGCGGCTACCAGTAATACCATTACCTCCAACGTCATGGGATCGGTACATTATACTTCGCCGGAGCAGGCCAGGGGAGGTTACAGCGATGAAAAAAGCGATATATATTCTTTGGGTATCACCATGTTTGAGATGCTTACGGGAAGAGTACCGTTTAACGGAGAGACGACAGTAGCTATTGCGATCAAGCATATACAGGAAGAACTTCCCTCCCCAAAGGATTTTGTGCCGGAGATTCCGGGGGTGGTGGAGAGTATTGTGCTCAAATGCTGTCAGAAATCCCCTGACCGCAGGTATCAGAGCGCACAGGAGCTGATTGCAGATTTAAAGCAGTCGCTGGTAAATCCGGAAGAGGATTTCGTGGTTCGCAATGATGTGGAACTGGATGCGGATACAAGAATGATCACCGAGAGTGAGGTGGCTCAGATCAAGTACCGCACGGCTTATCAGGAGGAATATCCGGAAAGAGAAGAATTTATGCGTCTTCGCTCCGATACGGAGGCAATGTATGAGGGTGAAGACGAAGTGGAAGACGGAGATGATTATGACTATAATCCGCGGATGGAGAGAGTGACTACGTTTCTTGCCGTGGCAGCAGGAATCGTAATCTGCATTATCCTCATTATTCTTGTAGTGAATGTGATTAACGGGATAGGGACTGGTGAAGAAAATGGCAGTTCCGGTCAGAATGGCCCAATTCAGACAGGGGAAACAGGTTCTGATGAGTCCTCCGATGACTCCACTTCGGAAGAGGTGGTTTATGTAACCATGCCCAAGGTCAGGGGAGAAAAGGTGGAAGACATCCGTAATGAATTGAAGGATCTGGGGCTGAAATCCGTTGTGGAATATGAGGAATCCGATTCGTTGGAGGCAGGGATTGTCATCAGTGCGGATGTGACGGCAGGCTCGGAGATAGCAGTAGGCAGTACCGTAACGCTGACGGCCAGTGCCGGTCCCAGGGCGGAAGTGGTGCCTTCTGTTACGGGAGAGACCTATGAGATGGCATATAATATACTTCTGGACCGAGGCTTCAAAATATCCAAAATGGAAGCTTATTCCGATACGGTGGAGGCAGGGATTGTGGCTCTGCAGTCTCCTGCTGCGGAAAGCAAGGCAGCTAAGGGCAGCGAGATTACTTTGACAGTGAGCCTTGGCAAGGAAAACAAAAAAACTAAGGTGCCGACGCTTCTGGGACTGACGGAAATGGACGGAACAGTGGTTGCAGGAGAGGCAAGACTTCAGATTGGTACGGTAACTTATGAATACAGTTCAACTTATGCAAAGGATCTGATCTGTTATCAGAGTTATTCTCCGGAGCTGGAGGTGGCCGAGGGTACGGAAATACAGATTAAGGTAAGCCTGGGGCCTGAACCTGCGCCGGAGCCTTCGCCTACATTGTATAAGTGCAACACGGCCATTGTTGCACCTACAATGGAAGAGGCACCGGATTATGCGACAGGCTCTACGGTGACGCTGAAGCTGGTGGCGGATGACGGACTGGTGATCCTCGAAACTAATACGGCCAGCTTTCCTTATGCTACCAATCACAATAACCTGACCTCTTCGGGAGGGACGCTTACGGTGACTTACACGGTTACCACTCCGCCGGAGTTTATTACGGATGAGAACGGTAATCAGGTGGAGGTTAAGCCGGGGACAACGGAGACAAAGTCCTTTACCAGAAGGATAGAATTTACACCGCAGTAGGGCGTGAGATATGCAGGGAAAGATTATAAAAGGCATCGCGGGATTTTATTATGTACACAGTCAGGGAACGACCGGAACGGCTGGGATCTATGAATGTAAGGCCAGAGGGGTGTTCCGAAAAGACGGACGCAAGCCCCTGGTAGGGGATGATGTGGAGCTTACCGTTTTAGATGAAGAAAAGCAGCTGGGAAATATAAGTGATCTGCTTCCCAGGCACAGTGAGCTGATTCGCCCAGCAGTAGCCAATGTAGATCAGGCACTGGTGGTGTTTTCCATTGTAAAGCCGAAGCCAAATTTTAATCTGCTGGATCGGTTTTTAATCATGATGGGGCAGCAGAAGATTCCCTGTATCATCTGCTTTAATAAGCAGGATATAGATGAAGAAGGCAAAGGTGCGGAATATTGCCGGGTTTATGAAGCGTGTGGCTGCAGGACGCTGGCGATCAGCGCAAAGCAGGGCACCAAAACGGGGGAATTGAAAAGCCTTTTGGCGGGCAAGACCACCACGGTAGCAGGGCCCAGTGGTGTGGGGAAGTCTTCTCTTATCAATAGTATTCAGTCGGAAACCATTATGGAGACAGGACAGATCAGCGAAAGGATTGAGCGGGGAAAGCATACCACCAGACATTCCGAGCTGATCGCTGTGGATGAAAACACTTATATTCTGGATACGCCGGGTTTTAGCTCTCTGGGCCTGTTTGACCTGGAAAAGGAAGAGCTTTCCGCCTATTACCCGGAGTTTGGCGGGTATGAGAAAAACTGTAAGTTTGGCGGCTGCTCCCATGTGGCGGAGAAGATCTGCGGCATCCGCGACGCAGTGGAGCGGGGGGAAATCAGCAGGTTACGGTATGAAAATTATTGCTTGTTGTATAAAGAACTGAAAGAACGTAAAAAGTATTGAGATCTTCATACTTTTTGCGCAATCAGCGTATCCATACAATGCTTATGAGGCTTGCCGCCGCTGTTACAGTCAAAGACCTCTTCTCTGCAGACAGAAAATAACCAGTCGTGATAGTAACCGAATAATTCCCCTGAACGCCAGGGATGTCGTTTGGATTCATCCCTGGTGCTGTCAGGCGACCGGGTGATAAAGGGTTTTTCTACAAACACGTTCAGTGCATTGATGCCGTCAGTGATTGTGTGGGCTTTCAGGCTGTTACAAAGCTCTTCCCGCATACTGGGCGGGGCAAAATGAAGCACGCCGCTGCTGAATATAATATGATATTGGTCATCGGGCCGGTAATCAAAAAGGTCGGCCTTGAAAAAGCGGACATCCACCTGATTATATTCTGCAAGTCTTTTTGCCTTTTCGATTCCCTGCTCGGATACATCAAATGCAGTTACCGCATAGCCGCATTTTGCAAAAAAGACGGCGTCTTTTCCTTCACCGCAGCCGATGTCCAGCACCCGGTAAGGCCTGATGGGAGGCAGCAGCTTCATGATGTCATAGCAGATCCGATTTGGTGTAAGCCCCCAATAATATTCCTGCATATCATATCGTCGGTCATAGTCTGTCATTACACTGCTGTAGCCAAGCAGCCCGTCAACCGTCGTGTTCAGCGCAGCTGCCAGCTTGGGCAGCATTTCTATATCCGGGTAGGCAGTACCCTTTTCCCACTTTGAAACAGCCTGGAAGGATATATTGAGGGAGGTGGCCAGTTGATTTTGGGTCAGTCCCATTTCTTTGCGTCTTTTACAGATGATTTCTCCCGTCTTTAAATGTTCCATTGCCGCAGTCCTTTCCGTTGATTTAGGTTGTCTTTATCATAGTACGATCCAGCAGGTATCGCAATAACCGAAAAGGGGAATGAAGCAGGAAAATTCAACCGGCGGTTGTCTTTGGCCGCGGCCTCAAGTACACTTCAGAGACGTTTTTCACGTCAAAATATTACAAAAGTGTAAGGTTAGGAGCCGAAATGTAAGGTAATTCGATTGCAAAATATTCTTCGGAGCTGTATTGTTGTATTGTTCGTACGACACAGTTGATAAAAGCTTGAAAACGTGCAGGGATTTGTGCGGGATGGAGGAATTATGGCGCTTTTGGAAGTGAAGAATTTAAAAAAGGTATACACGACGAGGCTGGGAGGAAATAAGGTACAGGCCCTGGAGGATGTAAATTTTACGGTGGAGCAGGGGGAATATGTGGCTATCATGGGAGAGTCCGGATCAGGAAAGACGACACTGCTGAATATCATGGCATCCCTGGATAAGCCCACAGGCGGGCAGGTGATTCTGGCAGGAAAGAATATGGCGGATATTAAGCAGAAGGAGCTCTGTGCCTTTCGCCGTGATAATTTAGGATTTGTGTTTCAGGATTTTAACTTGCTGGATTCGCTGTCCTTAAAGGATAACATATTTCTTCCGTTGGTGTTGGCAGGGAAAAAGGCGGAAGAGATGGAAAAACGGCTGGAAACGTTGTCCACCAGGCTGGGGATCCGGGATATTCTGGCAAAGTATCCTTATGAGGTTTCAGGCGGCCAAAGACAGCGCACGGCAGTAGCCAGAGCGCTGATTACAGGGCCGCAGATTCTGCTTGCCGACGAGCCCACGGGTGCATTGGATTCCAAGGCTTCCGACAGGCTGCTGCGGATATTTGCAGAGGTGAATGAAGGGGGACAGACCATCCTCATGGTAACTCATAGTATTCAGGCAGCCAGCAGAGCAGGGAGGGTTATGTTCATCAAGGACGGCTGTGTTTTTAATCAGATCTATCGGGGTAATTTAAGCGATGATCAGATGTACAGAAAGATTTCCGATACCCTGACGATTCTGCAGACGGAAAAATCGGAAAGCAGGCACTTTGATCTGATTGGGGGAACTGTAGCGGATGCGGCGAAAAAGGGGAACGAGGCATTGCCGTTAGAAGAGGAGGCAGTGCGCCATGAATAAAAATAGGTCACTTCTGCCCAGGATGGCAGTAAACAATATTCGAAAGAACGGCTCCACTTATTTTCCTTATATGGGAGTCAGCATCTTTACCATGTTTACGTATTTTGTTTTTGACCTGATCGTAAAGAACGATATTATGTGGACCCTTCCGAAAGCGGCCTATGCCGTTGTGTTTATGGAGATAGGATTTGTATTGCTGGGAATTATCATGGTGCCCTTTCTCTATTATACAAACAGCTTTTTAATCAAGCGCAGAAAAAAGGAGCTGGGATTGTACAGTATTCTTGGAATGGAGAAAAAGCACATCGGAATTATGATGCTTTACGAGAGTCTGGCGGTGTATGTGATTGTGATGGCGGCATCGGTTCTTTTGGGACTGTTGTTTTCCAAGCTGCTCTTTCTGCTGCTGTTGAATCTGGCAAGACTGTCGGTGGATGCGGCGTTTTCGATCAGTCCCATGGCAATCGTGGATGCACTTTTGTTTTATGCTTTTATATCCGGGCTGAATCTGTTTGTAAATCTGATACAGGTGGGTAAGGCCAGGCCGGTAGAGTTGATGGCCGGTTCCAGAAAGGGTGAGAAGGAGCCGGGCAGCGTAAAGATTATGGTCTGGAGCGTGCTGGGACTGCTTGCTCTGGGGACGGGGTATCGCCTTGCCATTCACGCGGGACTAAACAGTGCGATTTTCAATGATTTCTTTATGGCGGTATTTTTAGTGATTCTGGGGACCTATTTTCTGTTTACTTCCGGGAGCGTGGCACTGCTGCGGTATTTGAAAAAGCGGAAGCGGTATTATTATCGAGCGGAAAACTTTATTACGGTTTCCGGTATGCTGTATCGTATGAAGAAAAACGCGGCAAGTCTGTCCAATCTTTGTATTTTTGCCACAATGTCCATTATCACGGTGATCTGTACGGTGAGCCTATGGCTGAGTATGGATTCCATAATAGCCTATTCCTATCCGCGGACATTTTCGATGTTTTGGAGCGGAGAACAGGATGAAGAGGCATTGAAGGCACAGATAGAGCAGACTGCGGCGGATACAGGGGTAGAGTTGACGGATTATCTGGAGCAGAGCAGCATCACGGTGAGAAGTGCTTACTGGGACGGAAGCCGGTTTCGGCCCATGGGTGAGAATGAACGGGGAAATTACTCTGATTGCAGCAATATCCGCATGATGACATTGGATAAATATAATCGCATGGAAGGCAGCCAGGCCGTATTGGAGGCCGGTGAGGTCCTTGTCTTTTCCACAGGTATGGATTTTGGATACGATACGGTATCCGTGGGAGACAATCAGTGGCGGATCAGGGAAGAACTGCCGGAATGCTCTGCAGCCTTGAAGGAACAGAGCAATCGTACAAACAGGGATTATATATTTGTGTTTGCGGATCAAAATGAGTGCAGCCTGGCAGCAGCTGTATTTGGACTGGGTGAGGACCAGAAGGTCCTTCAGATTGGCTGTACGCCTGCAGGTGATGAAGAGTCCATCGACGCTTTTAAACGGGAATTGAACGAAAACTTTGAGGGAACAGCCGGTTATGCAGGCATTGATGATTGTCGGGAAGATATTGCCGGCCAGGAAAGCATGTACGGCGGACTGATGTTTATCGGTATCTTTTTCGGAAGTATTTTTTTGATCTGCCTGCTGATCATCATGTATTACAAGCAGATTACGGAAGGCTTTGAGGACCAGAAAAACTTTGAGATTATGCAGAAAGTGGGGATGAGTGATGAAGAAATTCGGAAGACGATTAAGAAACAGATCTGTCTGGTATTTGCATTACCTTTGGCAGGTGCGATACTTCATACGAGTGTTGGTATGAATATGGTGGTCATGATGATGGGAGCCATCGCAAATTATGAAACCAAGATCATGCTGACTTGCGCCGTGGCGGTCGTTCTGGTGTTTGCGCTGGTGTACAGTATTTGTTATAAGTGGACCTCGGCCACCTATTACAGGATCGTAAAGCATTTGAGCTGAAAATGAGGTGCCGCTGTATTCTGGGTTGTGTTTGGAGAAGGAATGCTGTATAGTCTTAAGAAGATGATGCACAGATTTTTAAATAGCAAAAACGCTCAGGCATGGGGGAAGGCATGAAAAAAAAAGTGGTAGTGGGCATGTCCGGAGGGGTGGATTCCTCTGTGGCGGCATATCTTTTAAAAGAGCAGGGGTATGAGGTTATCGGCGTTACCATGCAGATCTGGCAGGAGGAAGCGCAGGATTCAAAAGCGGAAAACGGAGGCTGCTGCGGCCTCTCTGCCGTGGAGGATGCCGGACAGGTGGCTGAAATGCTGGGTATTCCTCATTACGTTATAAATTTCAGGCAGGAGTTTCAATGCCATGTCATAGATTACTTTGTGGAGGAATATCTGGCAGGGCGTACCCCCAATCCCTGCATCGCCTGCAACCGCTATGTTAAGTGGGAAGCATTGCTGAACCGCAGTCTGGAAATTGGAGCGGACTATATTGCCACGGGGCATTATGCCAGGATCGAACGGCTGGCCGGGGGGCGTTTGGCCTTACGCCAGGCAGCAGCCGTGCAGAAAGATCAGACCTATGCGCTTTACAGATTAACACAGGAACAACTTGCCAGGACGCTGATGCCGTTAGGCGGGTATACGAAGGAACAGATCAGGGAATTGGCAGACAGGATCGGGCTTCCCGTGGCAAACAAACCGGACAGTCAGGAAATCTGCTTTGTACCGGACGAAGATTATGCGGGATTTATCGACAGAGAGGCGGCGGGGCGCGTGCCGGGGCCGGGGAATTTTGTAACGGAGGACGGCAGGATCCTGGGCCGTCATAAGGGAATTACGCACTATACATTAGGACAGCGCAGAGGTCTGGGACTTCCCATGGGAGAGCGCGTTTTTGTAACGGAAATCCGCCCGGATACCAATGAGGTGGTAGTAGGGTCCAATGAGGCGCTGTATGTCTCAGAAGCATATTGTAACAATGTGAGTTTCATGTCTGTGGAGGATATTCGGGAGCCGCTTCGGGTGAAGGCGAAAATTCGTTATAATCATGGGGGCGGGTACTGTCGGATTGAGAAGGTATCCGAGGACAGGATAAAATGTACCTTTGAAGAAAAAGTTCGCGCAGTCACTCCGGGGCAAGCGGCGGTTTTTTATGATGGGGAATATGTATTGGGCGGCGGTACTATAGTATCATAGGTGAAAAGATTTTATGAGGTATGAGCAAAATTGCCTTTCATGGCGACTTCTTGGATTTCATGGGTTGTTTGTGCCGGAAAGCATGGACGACGCAGGAAGGCAAGCCGCTCCGGCATGTCTGGGAGTTTGAAAAGATGAAGGCCGGCACAGTTTGCGGCAGCCGGCATAACATATATAGGAACAAACGGAATGCAGGCGCAGAAAGCAGCGCAGAAATGGAGTAAATATGGACTTTAATTTTGGAGGGAGAATGCCGGTCAGGAGGAAGCGTTTTGACTTTGTGACGGGAACGATTGTGGACATGGTGCCTGCCAGGATGGGAAACCGCCGTGCTGAGGGGTGTATGCTTTTTGTTACCCTGGAAGACATGAATGGCAATACTGTGAATTTTATTATGACGCCAGCCACATATGTGGTAGATTATGAAACCTTGTCCGCAGGGATGGTATGCACCTTTTGGTATGACACGGAAGCCCCCATGCCTCTGATTTACCCGCCCCAGTATAACGCGGTAGTGGCGGCCAGAGAGAAGACAGAGCGGATGGTGAATGTTGGGTATTACAATATGTCGCTGGTGAATGATGATCAGACACTGCAGCTGAATATGGACGGATCCGTTGCTGTGCGGACCACCAACAACCAGTATTTTCAGGGAAGTACTGCGGGCCATAACCTGGTTGTGGTCTATGAAAATTCTACCCGCAGTATTCCTGCTCAGACTACCCCTAAACTGGTGGTGGTGCTTTGCGAAGCGTAAAGAAAACAACTTATTTAAAGGCGGATGAATTCCGGTGTTCGGTGCTGAAACACGGTGTAATACCGGAAGCCGCAGGATTCCAGGATTTCGGCGGCGAGGGGAAAGTATTCGGCGATGTGTGCCGTGTCGTGGGCGTCACTGCCGATGGTGATGATTTCTCCCCCAAGCTGCCGGTAGCGTTTTAAAATGTCCGTGCAGGGATGAAATTCTTTCATCCCGTTTTCTATGCCTCTGGTGTTGAGCTCGATTCCCTTTCCGTTTTCCAGCAGCGTATTGAGTATTTCATCAAAAACATCTTGATATTTTTCATAGCTGTAATTGTGGTCACGGTTAGGACCGTAGCGTACGACGTAATCCAGATGGCCGTAGACATCAAAATTCGAGAATTTCTTTACGTTTTCCAGAATGGAAGAAAAGTATTCACGGTACGCCTCTTCTTCGCTCCGGCCTTCATAAAAGGCAGGATAGTACGGATCTTTCCCATGGCAGATATGGGAGGAGCCAATGATAAAGTCGAACTCATAGGATTTTGCATATACTGCAATTTTACGCAGTATTTCAGATTGCAGGCCCAGTTCCACTCCGAAGAGCAGACGAATCCGGTCCTGGTACTTTTCCTTCAGACGTGCCAGGTCGTAGAGATAGGAATCCGTGTTCAGCAGAAAGATGTTGCCGGATTCTTCCGGGGAATCAGGAAAGTCTATATCGTGGTGTTCGGTGAAGCACATGGTTTTCAACCCACGGGAAATGCCGGATAATATCATTTCTTCCATGGGAGTATCCGAATCCCCAGAGAAAGAAGAGTGCAGATGGCAGTCGGCTGTAACAGGCATAATGATCCTCCTTGGTTTGGGTACATGTTTTTCCTCTGCGGACATTAGCTTATACAAACTCGCAAACCCGCGTTTTTATGCAGACATCTTGTCCGCATTGCGCGCTATGTCCGATTTCATCGGACGTTTGCTCGTTAATGCCGCAGGAAAAGTAAATGTCTGCTTTGCAGACGCTTCCTTTTCCTCTGCGGACATTATATCATATATAAATATCTAAACAAAGTGTAAATTTTATGGAGGAAGGTAATTATTTTTCATTTACATCTTGAATTATCAAAAGAAATTAGGTAAAATGATTTTGCTGACAAAATTTTGTCAATCTGGTCATTCTATCCAAAGATGGGACAGGTTGGCAGAATAATATATAATAGAAACTGCTTGCATTTTCTATTATCTTAAATTCTATTATTAAAATTTTAGGAGGAAACTAAAATGGCAGTAAGAGTAGCAATCAATGGTTTTGGCCGTATCGGCCGTCTTGCATTCAGACAGATGTTTGATGCAGAGGGATACGAGGTTGTGGCGATCAACGATCTGACAAGCCCTGAGATGCTGGCACATCTTTTGAAGTATGATACCGCTCAGGGAAGATACAAGTATGCAGATAAGGTTGAGGCAGGTGAGGATTCCATCACCGTAAATGGCAAGAAGATCACGATCTACAAGGAAGCAGATGCTTCTAAGCTTCCCTGGGGCGAGCTGAAGGTGGATGTTGTTCTGGAGTGTACCGGTTTCTATACCTCCAAGGAAAAGTCTATGGCCCACATTAACGCCGGTGCGCGTAAGGTTGTTATCTCTGCTCCTGCAGGAAACGATCTTCCTACCATCGTATATAATGTAAACCATGAGACTTTAAAGCCTGAGGATACTGTTATTTCTGCAGCTTCCTGCACCACCAACTGCCTGGCTCCCATGGCAAAGGCATTAAACGATCTGGCTCCTATCCAGTCCGGTATTATGACTACCGTTCATGCTTACACCGGCGACCAGATGATTCTTGATGGACCTCAGAGAAAGGGTGACAAGAGAAGAAGCCGTGCCGGCGCACAGAACATCGTTCCTAATTCTACCGGTGCTGCTAAGGCGATTGGCCTGGTTATCCCTGAACTCAACGGCAAGCTGATCGGATCCGCTCAGCGTGTACCTACCCCTACCGGTTCTACCACCATTTTGGTAGCAGTCGTAAAGGGCAAGGTTACTAAGGAGCAGGTCAACGATGCAATGAAGGCTGCCCAGACCGAGTCTTATGGTTATAATACAGACGAAATCGTGTCCTCCGACGTGATCGGTATGACCTATGGCTCTCTGTTTGATGCGACCCAGACCATGGTAGCTCCCATGGAGGACGGCAATACACAGGTACAGGTTGTTTCCTGGTATGACAATGAGAACAGCTATACTTCTCAGATGGTTCGTACCATCAAGTATTTCAGCGAGCTTGGCTGAGAATAAAGAAGTACTAGACCTTTGGGGTCCGGTCATTGGACCGGGCCCTGTTTAGTGTGAAGAGAAGTTCCAACTGCCAGGCCGGTCTGCCGGTCTTGGTGTTATGAGATTCCGTGGAACGGAATGATGAATATTTTAAATAACAGAAATCGGAGGTTTGAAAAATGGGACTGAACAAGAAATCCGTTGATGACATTAATGCAAAGGGTAAGCGCGTACTGGTAAGATGTGACTTTAACGTTCCCTTAAAAAACGGTGAGATTACCGATGAGACCAGAATCGTAGCGGCGCTGCCTACGATCCAGAAGCTGATCAAAGATGGCGGCAAGGTAATTCTCTGCTCCCACTTGGGAAAAGTAAAGGAAGGGCCCAATGAGAAGGAGTCTCTGGCTCCCGTAGCAAAGAGACTGTCAGAGAAGCTGGGTAAAGAGGTGGTATTTGTTGCTGACTATAATGTGACTGGGGAGGCTGCCACAAAGGCGGTAGAGGCTATGCAGGAGGGGGATGTGGTTCTGCTTCAGAATACCCGTTTCCGCGGCAAGGAAGAGACAAAGAACGGAGAAGAATTTTCCAAAGAGCTGGCTGATCTGGCTGATCTGTATGTGTGTGATGCTTTCGGCTCATCCCACAGGGCACATGCTTCCGTGGAGGGTGTGACGAAATTCATCACGGCCAAGGGCGGCGAGAACGTGGTAGGCTACCTGATGCAGAAGGAGATCAATTTCCTGGGTAATGCAGTGGAAAATCCTGTAAGACCTTTTGTGGCGATATTAGGCGGCGCGAAGGTGGCGGATAAGCTGAATGTTATCTCCAATCTGTTGGAGAAGTGCGATACTTTGATTATCGGCGGCGGCATGGCATATACCTTTTTAAAGGCACAGGGCATGGAAGTGGGTAATTCCCTGGTGGATGACGAAAAGATCGGTTACTGTAAGGAAATGATGGACAAGGCAAAGAATCTGGGCAAGAAGCTGCTGCTTCCTGTTGATACTACCATTGCGGCAGGTTTCCCTGATCCCATTGACGGGCCTGTAGAGGTATCCTATGTAGATTCTGACAAGATTCCTTCGAATATGGAGGGACTGGATATTGGTCCTAAGACGCAGGCTCTTTTTGCGGATGCTGTGAAGTCTGCAAAGACCGTTGTTTGGAACGGACCCATGGGCGTGTTTGAGAATCCCACTTTGGCGGCAGGTACCATTGCGGTGGCGAAAGCGCTGGCAGAGACCGATGCAACCACCATTATCGGTGGCGGTGATTCTGCAGCAGCTGTAAATCAGCTGGGCTTCGGCGACAAGATGAGCCATATTTCTACCGGCGGCGGCGCATCTCTGGAATTCCTGGAGGGCAAGGTACTTCCCGGCGTAGCGGCGGCAGACGACAAATAGAAAGGAAGCTGGTCCCGCTACGCCGTGGGTAGCGGCGGCAGACGACAAATAGAAAGGAAGCTGGTCCCGCTACGCCGTGGGTGGCGGCAGACGACAAATAGAAAGGAAGCTGGTCCCGCTACGCCGTGGGTAGCGGCGGCAGACGACAAATAGAAAGGAAGCTGGTCCCGCTACGCCGTGGGTGGCGGCAGACGACAAATAGAAAGGAAGCTGGTCCCGCTACGCCGTGGGTAGCGGCGGCA
>CAJTSE010000025.1:0-26409 GCA_910578815.1 uncultured Acetatifactor sp. | reverse complement strand
GGCGGCAGACGACAAATAGAAAGGAAGCTGGTCCCGCTACGCCGTGGGTAGCGGCAGCAGACGACAAATAGAAAGGAAGCTGGTCCCGCTACGCCGTGGGTAGCGGCAGCAGACGACAAATAGAAAGGAAGCTGGTCCCGCTACGCCGTGGGTAGCGGCGGCAGACGACAAGGCGTGAAGGAAATCTAAGTCTGCAAAGAGCGCAGACAAGGAGTGGGTGTGACTTATGGAGGATTTTTCCATAAACGAGATGTTGGAGCTGCAAAGGAAATTGCAGAAGCGCTATCAGGACAAGTGGGAGCCAATCGGTCCGGAAGCAGGGAAAAACAAACTGCTGTGGATGATCGGTGAAATTGGCGAGGTCATAGATATTGTGAAGAAGAACGGCGATGAGACAGCGGTTCGTGATGCTGATTTAAGGGCACATCTTGTTGAGGAAATGTCCGATGTTCTGATGTACTACAATGATGTGCTGCTGTGCTACGGAATTACGGCGGCAGAATTAAAAAAAGTGTATTTGGAAAAACAAGAGAGAAATATGAAGCGCTGGTAACATTCTCCTGTATTGGAGCCGTGAAGGCCGGCGGCAGCTTGCTGCCGTAATGTGAAGGCGAAGGAAGACTATGACAGGTAAGATTTCAGGTATTTTGCGGGCAGCAGGGTTTGCGGCATGCCTTTTATGTACTGTGTATATGTTATATTTTGCCGGAACCTGGAAGGCAGTGGCAGAGCTTGAGGCATCAGGGGCCAGGAGCCTGACCATTGCCGGAATGGCGGCAGTGACGGAGGGCGAAGTGGTGCGTGTGGGGAACGGGCACACGATCATTCGCTATTACCATGAATGGGACGGAGCAGAATATCAGAAGGTGATCACCGGCGAAAACGAGGATTACCCGGAAAATGCAATTGTGCCCGTTATCTATACGGTAGATATGGGGGCAGGAAGCTGTCTGGCTGCAGGCTTTTACAGGAAGCCCATGCAGATTTTGGGCTTGGTGGGAACGTTTTTGCTCCTGGTGGGCATAACATTGAGTTTTGGAAGGAAGGGAAGAGGAAAAAATGGCAAGAAGAAAGATCATAGCCGGTAACTGGAAGATGAATATGACTCCCAGTGAGGCTGTAAAGCTGTGTGCTGATTTAAAGGATCTGGTAAAAACTGATGAGGCGGATGTGGTTTACTGCGTTCCGGCCATAGACATTGTGCCTGTTGTGGACGCGGTGAAGGGAAGCAACGTAGAGGTTGGCGCCGAAAATATGTACTTTGAGGAAAAGGGTGCATATACCGGCGAGATTTCTGCTGCCATGCTGAAAGATGCAGGCGTAAAATATGTTATTATCGGCCACTCTGAAAGACGGGATTACTTTAAGGAGGATGACGCTCTGCTGAACAAGAAGGTCAAGAAGGCCTTTGAGGCAGGGCTGACGCCGATCCTTTGCTGTGGAGAGAGCCTGGAGCAGAGAGAGACGGGAGTTACTATGGATTGGATCCGGCTGCAGATCAAGTCCGATCTGGTGGAAGTAACTGCAGATCAGGTGAAGGAACTGGTGATCGCTTATGAGCCCATATGGGCCATCGGCACCGGCAAGACCGCTACCACGGAGCAGGCGCAGGAGGTATGTAAGGGCATTCGTGACTGCATCGCCGAGATGTATGATGATGCCACTGCTGCTGCAGTACGTATACAGTACGGCGGTTCCGTAAATGCCGGGAATGCGGCGGAGCTGTTTGCGCAGCCGGATATTGACGGCGGATTGGTAGGGGGCGCTTCCCTTAAGGCCGACTTTGGGAAAATTGTAAATTACAAGTAAGCGGCAGGCGGGAAGACTTTATGCCGTGAGGGTCAAAGCCATGGCGTCTTTCGAATCCGATCGGCTTACCGTGGAGTATTGACTCTTATAATATAAGCATATACATGATGCAGGGAATATCGCGGGTATGATATTCCCTGCATTTGCTGTATATTGAAACGGCATCGTTTTCAGATCGGATGTTTGATATGAAAAATATGGTTTAGTTGGTTGAGCTGTTGCCTGAAATATGTTATTCTGTTAAAGGAACGGATGCCAATACAATACGATCGGCAAAGAAACCGTGCAGATCAGAAATACAGGCGGATGGCTCCTTAGGGAGGCGGGTGCGGCGGATTTTGCGGAATGAGAGGGAACATGTATTTTAAATGTAAGAACTGCGGCGGAAACGTGGTGTACAGTCCGGAAAAGCATGCCATGTTTTGTCCTTTTTGTGAAAGCGAAAAAAGTCAGGAGCTTTCCAACGGTACTTCTCCGGAAATGACAATCTGCCCCAACTGTGGTGGAGAAATCACCGTGGAAGAGCATACTTCTGCTACACAGTGTCCTTACTGCGACAGTTATCTGATCTTAAATGAGAGGGTAGAAGGGCGTTACCTTCCCAGGCTGAT
Organism: uncultured Acetatifactor sp.; assembly: GCA_910578815.1. GTDB lineage: Bacteria > Bacillota > Clostridia > Lachnospirales > Lachnospiraceae > Acetatifactor. Next base: position 23,989 of record CAJTSE010000025.1, on the reverse strand, counting down.
TCTGCCTTTTCAGTTGGGCAAGGAGAGCTGTAAGCAGTTTATTCGGGAAAAATTTAAGAAGAATTTGTTTGTACCTACGGATTTTCTGTCTGAGGTTCGGTTGAACAGTATGCAGGGGGTTTATGTGCCTTACTGGCTCTATAACTATGATACTCACTGCTCTTTTCAGGGAGAGGGCACAAAGGTGAGGACATGGACCAGCGGCGACACGCAATATACGGAAACCTCCTATTATGCCGTAAACAGGGATATGGACATCGGCTTCGACAAGATTCCGGTGGATGCCTCAGAGGCCATGCCGGATAATGTGATGGATTTGATGGAGCCATATAATTACAGTCAGCTTATAGATTTTAACCCTGAATATATGTCCGGCTTTTATGCGGAGAAATATAACATGCCTGCAGAGGCGGTAGAGGCCAGGGCGCAAAGAAAAATGAACGAGGATGCGGCAGCTCTGCTGCAGGCCAGCTATGCGGGCTATCATTCCGTGCGGTCCATCAGTCAGGAGATCCGGGTGAAGGGCAACAGCTCCTGTTTTGGGTTGCTGCCTGTATGGAAATATCAGTATACATACGACGGTAAGGAATATCCCTTTTATGTCAATGGGCAGACCGGTAAAATTGTAGGTGAGGTTCCGGTTTCAAAGAAAAAGGCGTTTGTATACACCGGGACGTTATGGGGCTGTGTGGCGGCTCTGCTGTTCATGGTACCGTTGCTGCTTAATTGGCTGTAGGAGGGATCAGAATGAGGGACGATTATAAAAAAGAAGCAATCAGGCAATACCTTCGCCATTTTCGCATCTGGTTTATCCTTGTGGGGATTATGGCGGCAGTAACCGCAGGCGTGGGCATCATACATTTTGCCGGAGGGAGCGGGGAACGAAGTAATACCTCGGCACCCAGAGAGAGGGTTTATGACAATGCGGATATTTTGACGGACGAGGAAGAAGAGAAGCTGCGGGAATATATTGCAGAAAAAGAAGAGCAGTATAAGGCGGACTTTGTAATTCTGACCATCAGCCGGCCCGTAGAGGGAGACGAGGCTTTAGAGAGCGGTTTAGATTCGTCAGACTGGGAAACAAACATGACAGCCATAGCGGATGACTTTTGGGATGAAAATGGTTTCGGATATAATAAAGGCTTTGATGGGGACGGCTCCATATTGATTGATAATCGTTACAAAGGGCAGAGGGGAGAATGGCTGTCCACCAGCGGGAAAGTGGAGGATGCTCTTAGCGTCAGGGCAGTGGAAAGTGTGCTGTATGCCGTGGATGATTATTACGACAGCGATCCCTGCAGGGCATACATGCGCTATATTGACAAGGTATGCAGCTATCTGGACGGAGGCAGTGTGCGACTGGGCGGCACATATTATCTGGGTGCGTTTGTGGTTTCCCTTGTCATTGCGGCAGTATATGCGTCATCCCATTTAGGAAAGAACAAGGCCCGTGATACCACGGCGGTCAACGCTTATGTGGCAGGAGGTAAACCTGTGATGCAGGATCAGAGAGATGATTTGATCCGTAAGAATGTAGTAAAGCGAAAGATTGAGACTGGTAGTGGGAGCCGCGGCGGCGGACGTTCCGGCGGCGGAGGCGGCGGACACCATGTCAGCAGAAGTGGTGCAAGCCATGGAGGCGGCGGACACAGGCACTGAGGGAAAAGGGGCGGCTGCCGGGGCCGCCAGATTCGACAACTGCTAATGGCCGGAAAAAAGGAGCTGCACACCGATGACGGTGCGACAGCTCCTGACTTTTTAAGTGCAGCAGACACTTTATGTTTAAATTAAGCCATGCCGTTTACAGCCTTGCTGATACGGGAAACCTTATGAGCCACATTGTTCTTGTGATAAACTCCCTTACTGCCAGCTATCTCGATGGTCTTGGTGGCATCAGCAAGAGCCGCCTGAGCAGCGGATTTATCGCCGGATTCAACAGCAGAAAACACCTTTTTCATAGCGGTCTTAACGCTGGATCTTACAGCCTTGTTCCTTTCAGCCTTGGTGCGATTCACCAGAATTCTCTTTTTTGCGGATTTAATGTTAGCCAAGTCGTTACACCTCCAATTTGTATACAATAATCATTCATTTAAGCTGTTTCGCCTTAGCCAGACACGGAAGACTAATGCAAACATACGATAGTAGTTTAGTCAATTATGGATGGTTTGTCAATACATATTTTCATTTTTTTATTATAATGTGGATGAGTCCACCTGTTATGGCGGTAAGGACATAAAACGATCAAAAGCGGATAGAAAAATGAGTATTTGAGGTATATAATGTAAGGAAGTCTTATGGCGGACAAAGAAAGATGATATGTGTCAGTACATATGTGCAAGGGGGTATCATAATGATTTTAATTCCGAAACCGCAGGAGATTATTTACAGGGAAGATTGCTTTGAGTGTGCATTCGGTACATACATTGTCTGTGAAGAGGGTGTGGAACTGCTGCCGGCCAGACAGCTGCAGGACTGCATCAGGCAGTGGGCAGGTCTGGAGCTGCCTGTCACAAGAGGCAGGTTTCGCAGGGGTGACATTAGCCTGGCGCTGGAGGATGGCCTGAAGGAGCAGGAATACAGGCTTGAGCTGCAGGCGGAAGGAATCCGTGTGCTGGGGGGAGACGGGGAAGGTCTTCTGTACGGCGTGCAGACATTGTGTCAGATGGTGGAGCAAAAAGGGGCATTGATTCCCGGAGTAACGGTGCGGGACTACCCGGAGACCGCCAGACGGGGGTATTATCTGGACCAGACCAGAGGGAGGGTGCTGAAGCTGGAAGAGCTGAAGCACATTGCGGACAGATTGTGCAGATATAAGATAAATGAATTTCAGCTGTATGTGGAACACACCTATCTTTTTCGAGACCTGTCGGAGATGTGGCGTGATACTACGCCCTTGACTGCGGAAGAGATTCTGGAACTGGACGATTACTGTTTTGAGAGGCATATCGAGCTGGTTCCTTCCTTGGCCAGCTTTGGACACCTTTACATGCTGCTTTCCACCAAAAGCCATGATGAGCTGTGTGAACTGGCGGATGCTTCCGCCCAGCCTTTTTCCTTTTGGGACCGTATGCGGCATCATACGGTGAACGTTTCGGATGACCGGACGCTGCCGTTTATTAAGAAAATGCTGGAAGAATATATGGCGCTTTTTCGCTCTGACCGTTTTAACCTGTGCGCGGATGAGACCTTTGATCTGGGAAAGGGAAAATCGGCAAAGCTGGCGGAGGAAAGGGGGATTCACCGTATTTATGTGGATTATCTAAAGGAGCTGTGTTCCTTCCTGAAGGCGCGGGGGAAAAAGCCTATGTTCTGGGGAGACGTGATCGCCGGAGATCCCATGCTGGCAAAGGAGCTTCCTGAGGGGACTGTTTGCTTAACCTGGGGGTACGCACCGGATCAACGGGAGGATGAGAGCCGCAGGATGGCGGAGGCAGGGGTGCCCCAGTATCTTTGTCCGGGAGTAAGCGGCTGGAATCAGTGGATGAACTTGATTGGTGACAGTTATCGAAATATCACCAGAATGTGCGGCTATGCCAGAAAGTATCATGCAGCAGGGATCTTGAATACGGATTGGGGAGATTTTGGGCATATAAATCATCCGGCGCATTCCGTTCCGGGGATGATTTACGGAGCGGCCTTTTCCTGGAACGGCAAGGAGGTCTCGGAGGAAGAGTTAAATCATCAGATTTCCGTGCTTGAATATCGGGACGGCAGCGGACGGCTGGTGGGACTGATGGCTGAGCTTGCGGACTGCAGCTGCTTTGGCTGGTATGAGGCAGTGATGCTTTATGAATATGTGGTGCTGGGAGAAAAGGGGGAAGAATCGGATTTGATTAAGCTGCTGAAGGAAAGGCAGAGTGAGATGAGGAAGGCAGGACAGGCGGCGGAGAAGCTTAGAGAACTTCGCCGGGAGTTGAAGCGCACAGCGGTCTGCATGGACAGCAGCAAGAGAGACCTGATGCAGGAGCTGGAGCTGACGGCAGAAGGTACGGATACTTGGAATAATGTGGGGATGGTTCTTTTGCAGGCTGCGGAAGAGAAGGCGGTGGATACAAACCTTGCCTTTGCTCTTGCAGAGCGGCTGGAAAACTGGTTTATGGCCTATAAGGAAATCTGGCGGCGAACTGGAAAGGAGGGAGAGCTGGCTTACATAGCGGAGATTGTATTCTGGTATGCGGATCTTCTGCGGGGCAGAAAAAAGAACAGAAAAAGATATGAAATGCTGAATTCCTGAATGATGCAGGAACTCCGGTATATTTGTTTCATTTGAATATTTCCGATTTCTTTCGTAAAAAATAAGGAAAATGTTTTCAAACAGAAGAATAACACGGAGGCTAGGCATGGGAATTTTTCAGATGAGGACGGATCTGGCGCTTGAAGCCAGGGAGAGTATCAGCGAGACGGAGAGCGAACTGCGGGGCGTGAGTGTGGAGGAATATTATCGAGAAGAAGAAGATGTCAGAGTGACAAAAGTCACGATCGACACTAAAAATGCTGCAAAAGCCATGGGAAAGCCAATGGGGATCTATGTGACCATGGAGGCACCGGCCATGGTTGAGCCGGATGAAGATTATCACCGGGAGGTTTCTAAGTGCCTGGCAGAAGAGCTGCTGAAACTCTTGCCCCAGGATGACAAGGAACAGAATATACTTGTGGTAGGGCTGGGAAACAGGGAGGTAACCGCAGATGCTTTGGGGCCGCAGACTGTGGATAATTTGTTTATTACCAGGCATATTGTGAAGGAGTACGGCAAGGCGGCTTATAACTGCAATAAAATGAATTCTCTCAGCGCCTTGGAGCCGGGGGTCATGGCCAGGACGGGAATGGAGACGGCGGAGATTGTAAAAGGAGTGGTTACAGAAACCAGACCGGATGTGTTGATTGTAGTGGATGCACTTGCCGCAAGAAGCACCAAGCGTCTTAATCGTACCATTCAGATCACAAATACCGGAATTCAGCCGGGATCAGGAGTCGGCAATCACCGAAACGCTTTGACGGAAGAAAGCTTAGGGGTTCCGGTCATCGCCATTGGCATTCCTACGGTAGTGGATTCTGCAACCATCGTTATGGATGCCATGGAAAAGATGCTGGCAGAGGAAGACGGCACGGATATAATGAAATGTGTCAGCAGGCAGCAGCCGCCGTTCCCGGAGCTGAACAATATGTATATGACTGGAAAGGATATTGATGCGGTGATTAAGCGGATCAGCTTTACCGTTTCGGAAGGAATCAATATGGCCATGGAGATGCGGATGTGTTGAAGCAGACTTGATTTCTGCGAGCCGTGGGTCAAATGCCATTTTGTGGGAACCGTGGAGAATCCGAGCGAATGTGCGCCGGGAGCCATACAAAAAGAATAGCCGTGCTGCCTGGGACATATACTTGTATGAAAGAAAATGGTGAGGGAAGTGGCCGGTGTGGAAGGGAAAGAGCACCGAGGGGCGACTGCCTGCGGCGAAGGCCGGGGTGATCGTGCTGTTGATTTTGGTTTTGGCCGGCATGGCCCAAAGCTGCGGCGGCAATAAGGCGGAAACTGCAACTGCAGGGGGGGAAGAGGGGAAAAAGCCGGGAATGTTGCTGGAAATGGCAGATGCGGCGGCAGCAGGCCTGTATGACATGTTCATGCCCTGTATATTATTTGAAAGATCCGGCGGGACTGGCTGCTGGTTTTTTCGGGAGCAGATCGACAGTCTGTTTCCCCTTTATGAGTATGTGTTGGAAGAATACGGAACAGGTGAGGTGTTTTCGCAGCCGGAGTTTTCTGCAGAAAACAAGGAACTCAGGGAGATATTGCTGGCGGAGGCAGAAGAGGGAATTTCACCGGAAGAGCCTGCAGATCGGGAAGTGCAAGAGGAAATGGAACAATCTCTCGGAGAACTTTTGCAGGAGGAGAATAAGGCTGCTATGCAGGAGCAGGAGAATATCAGGTTTTCACCCCATGTTCAACAGTCGCAGGTGGATTTGGAGAGCCTGAAGGATTATGAGACTTTAGTCAAGCAGTTTTATATCGTAGATTCCACTACCATCGCAGGCAGTGACAGGCTGAATGTGGAAAGCTTCCTGGAGAAAGATATGTCAGTCTCCAAAGAAGGGGACGGACCTCAAATATTAATCTTTCATACTCATTCCAGGGAGGGCTTTGCAGATTCCGTACAGGGAGATCCGTCCACAACCATTGTCGGGGTGGGGGAGAGGCTGACGCAGATTTTAACGGAAGACTACGGTTACAATGTGCTTCATCATACGGCAGAGTATGATGCGGACAGAAATCAGGCGTATTCCAAAGCATTGCCTGAGCTGGAGCAGATTTTGCAGGAGAATCCGTCCATTCAGGTGGTGATTGATTTACATAGGGACGAGATGCCGGAGTCTACCAGACTGGTTATGGACTTGGACGGAAAGCCAACAGCCAGATTTATGTTCTTTAACGGCCTTTCCAAAACGAAGAAGACTGGAGACATTACTTATCTCTATAATGAAAATTTGGAGGGCAATCTGGCATTTTCCTTTCAGATGCAGAAAAAGGCGGTAGAGTTTTATCCGGGGCTCACAAGAAAAATTTATCTTAAAGGTTACCGGTATAATATGCACCTGAAAGACAAATATCTGCTGGTGGAACTGGGAGCCCAGAACAATACGGTGGAGGAGGCAATGAACGCCTGCGATCCACTGGCACATATTTTGGATATGGTGCTGTCAGGGGAGTAGCGGCTTTTCGCACCCTGACGGCGGCAACCGGCCGTTATTCCCACGCAGACACGCTTTCGCTTGAGGCTCGACGTAACGGTACATAGGCAGGCACAATATGCCTGCCAAGTACCGACGTCTTGCACAGTCTGCGCTGATAACGACGGCCGGCTGCCGCCTGTTTACCGTATACGGTAGGTCGTTTCGAATAGTGTGTCGGCGTGCAGCCTGTACTGGACAACCAAGGTTTCCCTGTGATATGATAGGTGCTAAGGAAAAACAAGCGACTGCGCAGCAGGCATTTGTTTTTCCAGCACCAACAACGAGAAAGGGTTTGACGAAGTCAAACAGAGAGTGCAATGCGAACGAAGTTCGCATTCAGCACGTGTGGAAAAAAGAATACTCTGAACCGGGAAACGAGGATATACAAATGGCATCAATAGATCAAAGCAGTATACGCAATTTTTGCATTGTAGCACATATAGACCACGGGAAATCCACATTGGCTGACCGTATTATCGAAAAGACGGGCCTGCTGACCGGCAGGGAGATGCAGGATCAGATTTTAGATAATATGGAGCTGGAGCGGGAGCGTGGCATCACTATTAAGGCCCAGTCTGTGCGAACAGTTTATAAGGCGCAGGACGGCAGGGAGTATATTTTTAACCTGATCGACACACCGGGCCATGTGGACTTTAATTATGAGGTCAGCCGTTCTCTTGCCGCCTGCGACGGGGCCATTCTGGTAGTGGATGCGGCCCAGGGGATTGAGGCCCAGACCCTGGCCAACGTATATCTGGCTCTGGACCATGATCTGGAGGTGTTTCCGGTCATTAATAAAATTGATCTGCCCAGCGCGGAGCCGGAGCGTGTCATAGAAGAGATTGAGGATGTGATCGGCCTGGAGGCACAGGACGCCCCTTTGATTTCAGCTAAAAACGGAATCGGCATCGAAGAAGTGCTGGAGCAGATCGTAAAGAAGATTCCCGCACCGAAAGGAGATCCGACGGCTCCCTTAAAGGCGCTGATCTTTGATTCCCTGTATGATTCTTATAAGGGTGTTATCATTTTCTGCCGTATCATGGAGGGAACCGTAAAGAAGGGAACCACCATCCGCATGATGGCTACCGGTGCCAAAGAGGATGTGGTAGAGGTAGGATATTTTGGCGCAGGACAGTTTATTCCCTGTGAAGAGCTTTCTGCGGGCATGGTTGGCTATATTACTGCGTCCATTAAAAATGTGAAGGATACGGCGGTGGGAGATACGGTAACGGACGACAATCACCCCTGCGCCGAGCCGCTGCCGGGTTATCGGCGGGTGCAGTCTATGGTATACTGCGGCCTGTATCCGGCGGACGGATCCAAATATCCCGATCTGCGGGATGCACTGGAGAAGCTGCAGTTAAACGACGCCTCCCTAAATTATGAGCCGGAAACCTCCGTGGCTTTGGGCTTTGGCTTCCGTTGCGGCTTTTTGGGACTGCTGCATCTGGATGTGATTCAGGAGCGGCTGGAGCGGGAGTATAATCTGGATCTGGTGACAACGGCGCCGGGCGTGGTCTATAAGGTGTACAAGACGAACGGCGAAGTAATTGAGCTGACCAATCCTTCCAATCTGCCGGACCCATCCGAGATCGAACATATGGAAGAGCCGGTGGTCAGCGCGGAGATCATGGTCACCAGCGAGTTTATCGGCTCTATTATGGAGCTCTGTCAGGAGCGGCGGGGCAGGTATCTGAGCATGGAGTATATTGAGGGCACCAGGGCGCTGTTGAAATATGAGCTGCCTTTGAATGAGATTATTTATGATTTTTTTGACGCGCTGAAATCCCGTTCCAGAGGCTACGCCTCCTTTGATTATGATTTAAAAGGGTATGAGCCGGCGAAGCTGGTGAAGCTGGATATTTTGATTAACCGGGAGGAAGTGGATGCCCTTTCCTTTATTGTACATGGAGATTCCGCCTACGAGAGGGGCCGGAAGATGTGCGAAAAGCTGAAGGATGAAATCCCCAGGCATTTATTCGAAATTCCCATTCAGGCGGCCGTAGGGGGCAAGATCATTGCCAGGGAGACAGTGAAGGCCTTAAGGAAGGACGTGCTGGCAAAGTGCTACGGCGGGGATATTACCAGAAAGAAGAAGCTGTTGGAGAAGCAGAAGGAAGGGAAGAAACGTATGCGGCAGATCGGCAACGTGGTCATTCCCCAGAAGGCTTTTATGAGTGTGTTAAAATTAGATGACAAATGAACTTGAATTATATTTTCATATTCCCTTTTGTATAAAAAAATGTAAATACTGCGATTTCCTGTCTTTTGGCGTGGATTCCCTGCCGGCAGGCGGGAAAACCACGGCCCGCTATCTGGACTGTCTGATGCGGGAGACGGTAATGCGGGCGGGAGATTATCGGGATTACCGCGTAGTTTCCGTTTTTGTGGGCGGCGGTACGCCTTCCATGGTGATGCCGGAATTTCTGGCGGAGCTGATGGCGGTCGTGAGGGAGCACTATCGGCTGGCGGAGGACGCGGAAATTACCATCGAGGTCAATCCGGGCACGGTGGATGAAAGAGCGCTGCACTGTTATCGTCAGGCGGGGATCAACCGTCTCAGCATCGGGCTGCAGTCCGCGGATAACGGGGAATTGGCGGTGCTGGGCAGAGTACATACCTACGGGCAGTTCCTGGGGGCATATTACACTGCCAGAAAGTGCGGCTTTTCCAATGTGAATGTGGATATTATGAGCGCCCTGCCAGGACAGACTCTGGAGGGTTATCTGGATACGCTGGGGAAGGTGCTGGCATTGGAACCGCCGCCGGAGCATATTTCGGCCTACAGCCTGATTCTGGAGGAAGGAACGGCCCTTTGGGAGCAGGCCGGGAGAGGGGAGTTGGTCCTGCCGGACGAGGATACGGAACGGGAGATGTATGAAGCCACCAGGCGGGTTTTGGAACATGCAGGTTATGTCCGCTATGAGATTTCGAATTATGCAAAGCTGGGCTATGAATGCCGGCATAACTGCGGCTACTGGCGCAGACGGGAGTATGCAGGTTTTGGAATCGGGGCCGCTTCTCTGATCGGCAATGTCCGTTTTAAAAACGGGGAGGATCTGAGGGTGTATCTGGTAAACCCCACAGGCTGTCAGTGCGACAGGCAGGTTTTAAGCGTCAGCGAACAGATGGAGGAATTTATGTTTCTGGGGCTCCGCATGACGGCGGGAGTTTCCGCAGCGGAGTTTGCGGCCTGTTTTGGGAAGGAGCCGGAGCATGTTTACGGGGAGGTAATCAAAAAAAATATCGGAGACGGGCTTTTAAGATGGACGGAAGACCTGTCCGGCGATTCTTCGGACCGGCGTCTGGCCCTGACGGAAAAGGGGCTGGATCTGGCAAATTACGTGATGGCACAATTCCTGTTTTAAGGCGTTGAGATAATTAAACAGCCTGTAATATCTGCCTTCCTGCACTTGGATAGGCACGACGGATAAATCTGGCACATAGACTATTGTTAAGAGTAATCCGCAGGGGGCTGTTTTGAAAACCTTTCAAAAACCACTTACCCAGGGAGAAGAAGCGGAATATATCCGCCTGCTGAGGGAGGGGTCTGCGGAACAGGCGAAGCAGGCGAAGGATATTTTAATAGAACGAAACCTGAGATTGGTTGCCCATATTGCCAAGAAGTATCAGAATTCAGGGGAGGACATGGAAGAGCTGATTTCCATCGGATGTATCGGACTGATTAAGGCAGTGGACAGCTTTGACGACCGAAAGGGAAGGCTGGCAACCTATGCCTGCCGGTGTATTGACAACGAACTGCTGATGCTGCTGCGGGGGAAACGGAAAACCTCCAGGGAGGTTTCGCTTTATGAACCGATTGGACAGGACAAAGAGGGGAATGAGATACACCTGATGGATGTGATCGAACAGCAGCAGCCGGATCCACTGGACAGTATGGAGCTGGCAGGGAACATCAGGAGGCTTTTTTTGTTAATGGATGAATGCCTGACATCAAGGGAGCGTCAGATTTTGCTGATGCGCTACGGATTAAGCGGAAAGCCTGAAGCCACCCAGAATCAGGTTGGAGCCATACTGGGAATTTCTCGCAGCTATGTGAGCCGGATCGAAAAGAAAGCACTTTCGAAACTGCGGGAGAGGTTTGAGCAGGGGTAGGCGTCAGAAAAACAGAGAGTAACGGTAAAAGAGAGTACCGGTAAATAAGATGAAACCAGTTCAAATGCAAGGGAGGTGAACTGGTTTCATCTTATTTTCGCCATGTTGGAAGCCGCGCAATTATTGAGCAAAAATGGAAGCATACTTGGGATTGTTTTTGATTGCCTCCACACATTCCGCGGGGAAAGACTGCATATGCTCTTCAAACCATTCACGGTCCAGCAGGACGATACTGGGACTGTAATTCTTTGCTTCACTGACTAATGGTGCCGTCAGCTTAGAGTTTCGCGGTACCTGCTTAAATTTTAGGAAATGATCCAGTGCTGTTTCGTAATAATTGAAAGCAAGTTCGGAATCATTCAGATAAACGGCTATGGAAGAGCAGTGCAAATAAAGCATACACATATCATTGTGGAAAATCCCATAGTTTCCATCGTTAAATATACTTTCATATATTCGTGCGACGGCAAGCAACGCATCAAGGCCTGCCTGTGAATGCGAGAGGGAATGCTTTATCATAACAGAGGTTCTGAGCACCTTGTATAGCTCGTGCATCAGGCCAAGAATTGCCTCTCCGCGGTATCTTTCAGATTTTTCGTCTATTGTCGTATCTGCAAGAAGTACCTCTCTGCTGATGCGGACGGGCGATTGAGAAAGTGCTGTCCTTTCCGCATTTTCCTGATCGCCCATCCATGAATAAAGCCACATGAGAGCGGATATTGCCGAAGTGCGGCTATCATCATCCATTTCCTTTTTTAAAACATCCTGAAATAAAGCGGCGGCTTCTTTCCAGTATTCGTTTTGAGCATTATTGTTCCGTATTATACTGAAAACTGCCGCATCCTTTGACAACGATTGTATGCGGCTCGCTTTTTTGATGTCCTGCTGATACTAAGGCGTTTGCAAGACGGTACTGAAGCTGCCATTCTGATGGAAACTCTGAAATTGCATTTCGAAGAAACTCAACGAGGGGTATATTGTCTCCATGTTTGAATATTCGGTCTGCCTGCTCTATATAGGACTGCAATTTTATCTGCCTGTTGTTATCATATCCGAAAAGATCGTCTATCTTGACATGAAAGCAATTTGCGATTGTCGGAAGCAATTCTATATCGGGGTATCCACCGTTTGCTTCCCAACGGGAGACAGCCTGATTGGTAACACCCAAAGTAGCAGCAAGATCTTCCTGCTTTCTTCTGTCGAGCTGACGAAGTTCTTTGATTTTTTCACCAAGTTTGATTTGCATACTGTGTTCCTCCAATTTTCAGTTCACCGGTGTGCATACAGTATAGTAAAAAGCCGCATGAATAATCAATAATCAATTCATTGTTTGCTGATCAAGCCTTTATTGATTTTTTCGTAAATTTACATAAGAAAAATAAATTTCTATTTGTCAATTACAGCAATAGTGTATATAATAAAAGAGGTGAACGTCGCTTTAGAAAAATAGTCACAGCATGGAGGCCACAAATGAAGTTTGTCGAGACCGCCGAATTAAAAGCGGGAATGCGCCTGGCGCGTCCTATCTACAATAAAAAGGGAGTGCTTTTGTATGAGCGCGACTCGCGTTTAAACACCCAGTCCATTGAAAGCGTGAAAAATTTTGGCCTGTTGGGAGTGTACATACTTGAGCCTGCAGAGCCGCTTCCGCCGATTTCCGAGGAAGATCTGGAATTCGAGCGCTTTCAGATCGCTACGGTTTATTCCATATTGGACGAGCTGGAACAGATGATTTCAACAAAAAAATCCACTCGTCTGCAAACTCTTGCCGGCACGATCATAAAGAATTACGGACATCTGGAGGGAAAAGTCAATTTTTATCAGAATCTGCGCAGTAAGGAGGACTATGTGTGCAGACACTGCCTGAATACGGCCATGCTTTGTGCCATGATTACGCATGTCATGAATGTGCGGGTGGACGAGCAGCTGCTGACGGTACAGTCAGCCATTGTCCATGACATCGGAAAGTTGAAGACGCCGAATGAGATTCTTTTTGCCAGGGAGGATACCGAGGCGGTCAGGCTGAAAATTTATCAGGACCAGCTGGCAGGAATGGAAATCCTGGAGGAGGCTGTTTCCGGAGGAAAGAATTTAAGAAGAGTCTGTACCCAGGCAGTGAAAATCGGGACGGATGCGGAAAACGGTAAACAGGCATTGGAGCCAAAGACGCCAGTCGCAGCGAAAATTCTGATTGTGGCTAATAAATATGACGAAATGACGGCTATGGATCTTCAGGGGAAATCCCAGTCTGAGGTCAAGGCAATACAGGAATTTCGGGAGCATCCGGAGATTTATGATGAGACGGTGGTAGATGCACTGATCCAGTCTATCAATATTTTATTTCCCGGTGTCAGCGTGGAGTTGAATACAGGGGATAAGGCCCTGGTGCTGTCGGAAAATCCGGCGGATATTCTGCGTCCCACCGTGCTTACCTTCGGAGATAACTGTATTGTAGATTTGTCACTGAAAGGCTATAAGGATCTTTATGTTGTTGACATTATGAAGACCATGGACAACAGGCACGTTATGCGCAGGGAACTTGTGGATAATATTAAGCTTTGAAGAAGGACGGATAGAGAGATGCCTGTTATTGAAGAAATACTGCGGGAGGCCAGAGAAGCAGGCGCAAGTGATGTACATTTAACTGCAGGGACCCCGCCCCGGATGAGAGTAAACGGAAAGCTGGTCACAATGAATTGTTCCAGGCTGCAGCAGGCGGATACACTGGACATATTGCTGGGGATTATGCCGACTGCACAGCAGGAAAGGTTCGAAGGAAAGGGAGAATACAATTTTTCCTTTTCCGTTCCGGATTGCGGGCGGTTTCGGGTCAGTGCCTTTAAACAGAAAGGCAGCGTTGCAATGGCGATCCGGCTTTTGGATGCAGGGATTTCTGAACCGGAAAAATTGGGAATACCGGAGCCTGTGATGGAACTATACAGGAAAAAGAGGGGTCTGATTCTGGTTACGGGAGCTGCAGGAAGCGGGAAATCCACTACACTCGCGGCCATTATTGATAAGATCAATACCAACAGGGGTCTTCACATCGTAACCCTGGAGGATCCGATTGAATATCTGCATTCTCATAAAATGTCCATAGTAAACCAGCGGGAAATCGGCATTGATTGTGATACCTATGAGGATGCCATCAATGCAGCGGTCAGAGAGGATCCGGATGTGATTCTGCTGGGAGAGATGCGGGACCCTGATACCATAGTCAGAGCAATTGATGCGGCAGAGACGGGATGCCTGGTGCTGTCATCTTTAAATACCATGGGAACGGCAGCAGCCATTGATCAAATCGTGAATGTTTTCCCGCCGTATTATCAGCAGCAGTTTCGCATTCGGTTGGCGAAGGTGCTTGAGGCGGTGGTTTTTCAACAGTTAATTCCCGGAACGGAAGGCCAGGGGAAGGCAGCAGCCTTTGAGGTAGTATATGCAAATCCAACGGTGCGCAATCTGATTCGCGAAGGAAAGTCAAACCAGATTCCCGGCGTTATGCAGACGGGAAGGAGACAGGGGATGGTTACCATGGATGAGGCCATCGGCAGCCTTTACGTCCAGGGAAAAATTGACAAGGAAAATGCTTTTTGGTATGCACAGGACCAGGAGGCTATGAAGCTGAGGCTGACGGCAGGATCGGCACGTAAACTGCAGTAACAGTATTTATCACGGGCAGAATGTTTGTATCGTTTCGGCGGGCAGAATTGAATTATCGCAAATTATCAGCAAGATTCGGATTTTAGGGGCGCCGGTTCAAGGCTTTTTGCCACGGCACCCCTCGAAAGAATTTATATCATCATAAATCAGAAAAATCTTATTTCAGTAAAAAATCTTATTTCAGCAAATTATTTTATTTCATTAAATCAGTACATTCCAGTAAAACTTTTATTTCAGTAAAATTTCATTAGGCGAATAACAAAATAAAGGAGGTATTTTATGTATTGTACGGTTATTTCCGGTGCGTTGCTGGGTGTATCTGCCTATCTTGTCTCCGTGGAGGTGGATATTGCCCAAGGGCTGCCTGGGTTTTCCATGGTGGGGTCTCTTGGCGGGGAGGTAAAGGAATCCAGAGAGCGAGTGACGGTGGCATTAAAAAACGTGGGGCTTGCGCTGCCGCCCAAACGGATTACTGTGAATCTGTCACCGGCGGACATCAGGAAGGATGGCAGTGCTTTCGACCTTCCCATTGCGGTGGGAATGCTGGAAGCAATGGGGTATTTTAGACAGGGAGCGGCCGAGGGTATTTTGTTCATGGGAGAGCTTGGGCTGAACGGTGAGATCAAGAAGGTGCGAGGCGTTCTGCCTATTGTGCGGGAAGCGGCGGCAAGGGGAATCAGGCAGTGCATTGTCCCGGCAGTAAATGCCAGTGAGGGAGCGGTTATTCCGGGAATCCGGGTCCGGGGAGCAGGACATATCAGGGAGCTTCTGCAGTTTTTGGAATCTGAGGGGGAAGAGGAACGAGAAAGACTTCTGCCGGCGGAGCAGGAGGATGCGTCAGAGACATTTGCTCTTGAAAATAATGAGAATATACCGGATTTCAGCCAGGTAAGCGGGCAGGAGACGGCGAAGCGTGCGGCGGAAATCGCAGCGGCAGGATTTCACAATCTGTTGATGGCAGGGCCGCCCGGAGCAGGAAAATCCATGATTGCCAAGCGGATTCCCGGCATCATGCCTCGTCTGACACCGGAAGAGAGCCTGGAGGTCACTTCCGTGTACAGTGTAGCGGGACTTTTAGAGGAAGGGACGGCACTGATGCGGGCTCGCCCTTTTCAAAGCCCCCACCATACTATTTCCATGGCAGCTTTGGTGGGCGGAAATGCCAGTCCAAGGCCGGGGATGATCTCTTTGGCCCATCGTGGAGTGCTTTTTTTAGACGAGCTGCCGGAGTTTCAGCGGGTGGCGCTGGATTCTCTTCGACAGCCGCTAGAGGAACATAAGATACAGATATGCAGAGCAGGGGGAAATGTAACCTATCCCAGCGATTTCATGCTGGTGTGCGCTATGAATCCCTGTCCCTGCGGTTTTTATCCCGACAGAGAACGCTGTCGCTGTACGGACCCGCAGATCAGGCGGTATATGGGGAAAGTGTCGGGGCCGATATTGGATCGGATTGATTTGTGTGTTGAGCTGCAGCCGGTGGATATTGCCGGGCTTAAGAAGGGGCGGAGGGCCGAATCCAGCAGCAAGATCAGGGACAGGGTGGAGAAGGCCAGAGAACGGCAGAAGGAGCGGTTTGCAGGAACGAAATGCCGGTTTAATGCGGATATTGAGGGAACAAATATTGAGAGGTATTGTCCTCTTGGCGGAGAAGAGCAGGAGCTGATGGAACGGCTTTATCATTCTTTACGGCTCAGTGCCAGGGCCTATCACAGAATCTTAAAGGTGGCGCGGACCATAGCGGATCTGGAAGGCGCGGAAGGGATTGGCGCGGAGCATTTGCTTGAGGCCTCATTTTACAGGCCGTCGGCGGAGTTCTGGGGATTGTGAGGTCGGATAAAGGGACGGGAAGAAAAAGCAAAAGAATTAAGGGGAAAGCAGCATGGAGAAATAAGGGAAAGAAGCATGAAAAAATAAAGGAAAAGGCAGTAGCAGAAAACAGGAAAACAAAAGAAAAAAGCAGCAAGGATAAAAGCAGCAAGGATAAAAGCAGCAAGGATAAAAGCAGCAGGGAGGAAAGAAAGCAGGAATGAATCAGAGCGGAAACGACGGAAAAGAGGAAATTCGGGTGCTATTACGGCAGGACGCGGAGTATCCGGAGCGTCTGCGGAAGATACCGGGGCCGCCCAAGGAACTGTATGTTCTGGGAAGAGTGCCCTCAGAGCAGATTCTGACGGTGGCGCTGATCGGTGCCAGAGACTGTTCCGAGTATGGGAGGTATGTGGCTGCCGGGCTGGGGGCGGCGCTGGGAAGCAGGGGGATCCAAGTGATCAGCGGTATGGCCAGGGGAATTGATGGCATTGGTCAGGAAGCGGCCCTGGATGCGGGGGGCAGTTCTTTTGGCGTGCTGGGCTGCGGCGTGGATATTTGTTATCCGGCAGGAAACCGGCGGATATATGAAAAACTGAAACTGGGCGGTGGCTTGTTGTCCGAATATCCTCCGGGGGCTCCGCCGCTTCCCGGCCATTTTCCGCCCCGCAACCGAATTGTCAGCGGACTTGCGGATGTGGTGGTGGTAGTGGAGGCAAGGGAAAAGAGTGGCACCTTAATTACGGTGGATATGGCGTTGGAGCAGGGCAGGGAGGTATATGTGGTGCCTGGAAGGATGACAGATCCGCTGAGCGCCGGCTGTAACAAGCTGTTAAAACTGGGAGCAGGTCTGATCCTGAGTACAGAGGAATTTTTGGATGAGCTGTTGCAGATCGGCGGCCGGCAGGGACTGCAGGCGGGGAATAATAAAGGAGGAAATCCCAAAAGCATAAATCAGGAAAGCGGAAATCCGAAAAGCAAAAATCCGAAAATTGGAAGTCGGGAAAGCGGAAATCCGAAAAATCGAAAGGCAGAAAACGGGAACCCTGATAGCGGAAACGGCGAAAGCGCCGCTGCCGGGGCGGGAGGAAGAAAATCAGCAGAAGCGGAGGCAGAAGGAAGGACCCAGATTAAAGACCTGCCGCCGGAGTTCCTGACAAGGCCGGAGCTTTTGGCCCGACCAGAACTTGCGGCCGTGTATCATGCGCTGGACTTCACTCCCGGCTCCGTGGACAAGATCACTGCACGTCTTCCGGCGAAATACCGGGAAGAGCCGGTCAACATCCATTTGATCCGGCTGTGTCTGGAAAATCTGGCTTTTCAGGTGAGTCCTGGGCAGTTCTGCCTGCGGGGAGGGGAAAGCGGACGCTAGTGCACTGACACGTTCATAATTTGACTATTGACTTGCCTAAATCTCCATCTGCTGCGTTGTTGTCGGTCAACGATGTCTTGTACTCGCCTCCCTCCGCCGCCTTGCTGAGTGAAAATTTATTCTTCGCCATTATTTCAAAAATGAACGTGTCAGCACACTAGGGCAGGACGGCGGCAGTGGTTTGGAAAACATGTACGACGGCAACGGTTTGGAAAACAATTCTTGCAGATTTTGCAAATAGAGATTAATATGGAAGGTAAGGTTATTTAACTCAAGTCTGCAAATAAGCTGTCAAGCAGGAAGGAGAATTCCATGCACAGAGATCATACCAGAACAATACGGATCGGTGACAAAAAGATCGGAGGCGGTAATCCGATTCTGATTCAATCCATGACAAATACCAGGACGGAGGATGTACAGGCAACGGTGGCGCAGATCCTTGAGCTGGAACAGGCGGGCTGTGAGATCGTGCGCTGTACGGTGCCGGGCGCGGAAGCGGCGGAGGCCCTGGGGGAGATTAAAAAGCAGATACATATTCCGCTGGTGGCGGATATTCATTTTGATTATAAGATGGCCATAGCGGCTATAAAGAACGGCGCGGATAAGATTCGTATCAACCCCGGAAATATCGGCGGGCCCGATCAGGTGAGGGCGGTAGTAGAGGCGGCAAGGGAGCGGAATATACCCATCCGGGTGGGCGTCAACAGCGGGTCTCTGGAAAGGCCGTTGGTGGAAAAATACGGCGGCGTCACGGCGGAAGGGATCGTGGAAAGCGCACTGGAAAAGGTGGGCATCATCGAAGCACTGGGCTATGAAAATCTAGTCATCAGTATTAAATCCTCGGATGTGCTGATGTGCGTCAGAGCCCATGAGCTTTTGGCAGAAAGGACGGATTATCCGCTCCACGTGGGTATCACGGAGGCGGGTACGGTGCAGAGCGGAAATATTAAGTCCGCCATCGGACTGGGGCTGATTCTGCATCAGGGCATCGGTGATACCGTCCGGGTTTCACTGACGGGAAATCCCGTGGAAGAGGTCCGGTCTGCAAGGCTGATTCTGCGGACATTGGGTCTGCGCAAAGGAGGCGTAGAGGTGGTTTCCTGTCCTACCTGCGGCAGGACCAGGATTGATCTCATCTCTCTGGCGGATAAGGTGGAAAAGCTGGTGGAGGATTATCCTTTGAATATTAAGGTGGCAGTCATGGGCTGCGCGGTCAACGGCCCTGGGGAGGCAAGAGAGGCCGATTTGGGGCTTGCTGGCGGCCTGGGGGAAGGGCTGCTCTTTAAAAAGGGCGAGATTCTGCGTAAGGTGCCGGAGGAAAAGCTTTTGGAGGCGCTGAAGGAAGAACTGGACAACTGGACGTAAAAGGAAAGATGAGTGCGGACATGAGTAATACAGCAAAACCTTTTTTTGAGGTGTTTCCTACATTAAAAATAGACGGTTCCCTGCATGATAAGTTGGAGCAGACATCGGTGGAGCGGGTATCTGCGCCGAAGCGGCGGGACGCTCTGCATGTGTACCTGTTCAGTGCCAGACTGCTTCAAAAGCGGGATGTCTGGAAGGCGGAGGACGAGATCCGGCGGCAGTTTTTTAAGGATGGGGCAGTTACCGTGAAGATTCATGAGCGGTTTGAGCTTTCTGCGCAATATACGCCGGAAAACTTGATGGAGGTATACGGGGAGAGTATTCTGGAAGAACTGAAGAATTATAGTCATATAGAATACAATGCCTTTCGCACGGCCGAAATTGAATACCCGGAGCAGGGCAGGATGACTCTGACCATAGAGGATACGGTGATGAACCGCAGCAAGGAGGATGAGCTGATCCGGGTGCTGGAGAAGATTCTGACTGAGCGCTGCGGCATACAGTGCGGCATTACCGTTCTTTACCGGGAGGCCATGGAGGGGAAGTATGCCAAAGAGGATGCGTTGAAGCTACAGATGCGGGTGGCGGAGATTGCCGGGAGAGCAGGACAGATAAAGGAGACAGCGGAAGACGCGCCTGCAGATGGAAGCGGTGGCGTCAGGGATGCAGCTTTCGGAGCAGGCGCAGCGGGAGAACGGGCAGAGGGGCATCCCGGAGCCAGCGGGGAAGCGGGCAGAAAAGCAGCAGGCCCAGGCGGCCGGGAAGGCGGGCAGCAGGATCGGCAGAAGGGCAGCGTAATATCCGGCGGAGACCGCTTCCGGACAGGGGCAGGAAAGGGCGATTTCAGGAAAAACAGGGGTGAATTCCGCAGGAGCGGCGATTACACCAGGAGTATAAAACAGTCTGAAAATCCGGATGTGATTTACGGGCGGGATTTTGAAGAGGACGCCCTGCATATTGAGGATATTATAGGAGAGATGGGCGAGGTTGTGATCCGGGGAAAGATTCTGAAGGCGGATACCAGACCCATCAAGAACGAAAAGACTATTTTGTCCTTTGATGTTACGGACTTTACGGATACCATCGGCATCAAGCTGTTTGCCAGAAACGAATATGTAAAAGAGCTGACAGGACGTTTAAAGCCGGGGAGTTTTGTGAAGGTTAAGGGTGTGGTGAGCCTGGATAAATTTGACCATGACCTGACCATCGGCAGCGTGGCGGGAATCAAGGAAATTAAGGATTTTACCACAACGCGGGCGGACACGGCCGCCTATAAGCGGGTAGAGCTTCACTGCCATACCAAAATGAGCGATATGGACGGAGTTTCCGAAGCCAAGGATATTGTTAAGCGCGCTTACAAATGGGGACACCGAGCGATCGCCATCACGGATCACGGGGTAGTTCAGAGCTTCACCGATGCCAATCATGTATGGGAGGACCTTTGGAAGGGAGAGAAAAAAAAGAGGCAGGAGGCAGGGGAGGAAAGCCCGGATAAACAGGATTTCTTTAAGATTCTGTACGGGGTGGAGGCGTATTTGGTGGATGATTTGCGGGAGATTGTCACCGGTACGGCGGATCAGTCTCTGGAGGGGGACTTTGTGGTCTTTGATATTGAGACTACGGGCTTTTCGCCGGTGAATAACCGCATCATTGAAATCGGTGCGGTAAAAGTCAGCGGTGGTAAAGTGACGGAGCGTTTTTCTTCTTTTGTGAATCCACAGGTACCCATTCCCTTTGAGATTGAAAAGCTTACGGGCATTCGAGATGAAATGGTGATGGATGCGCCTGTGATCGAAGAGGTACTGCCCCGGTTTTTGGATTTCTGCGACGGCTGCATACCGGTGGCGCACAATGCGGGCTTTGACATGAGCTTTATTATGGAGAATGCCAGGCGTCAGGGGCTGCCCTCGGAGTTTACTTATGTGGATACGGTGGGGATTGCCAGAGTGCTTCTGCCCAATCAGTCCAAGCATACCCTGGACGCGGTGGCAAAGTCGCTGAATATTTCCCTGGAGAATCACCATCGGGCGGTGGACGATGCGGAATGTACTGCCTGGATCTTTGTAAAATTTGTAAAAATGCTGGCGGAGCAGGGAGTTACCTCCTTAAGCCAGGTCAATGCGCTGGGGGCGGACAATGAGAGCATCGTCAAGAAGCTGCCCACCCATCACGCCATTATCCTGGCAAAAAACGATATGGGGCGCATTAACCTGTACAGACTGGTATCGGAATCCCATCTGACTTATTTCAGCCGCCATCCCAGGATTCCCAAGAGCCTGGTGGAAAAGTACAGGGAGGGACTGATCCTGGGCAGTGCCTGTGAGGCCGGGGAGCTGTACCGTGCCCTGCTGGACGGTCAGAGCGACATGCAGATAGCAAGACTGGTAAGGTTTTATGATTACCTGGAGATCCAGCCGGCAGGCAATAATCAGTTTATGATTGCCTCGGAGAAGATCCGGGACGTAAATTCCGTGGAGGACATCCGCAATATCAACCGCCGGATTGTGAAGCTGGGGGAGCAGTTTCATAAGCCGGTGGTGGCCACCTGCGACGTACATTTTCTGGATCCGGAGGATGAGGTATATCGGCGGATCATCATGGGCTACAAGGGCTTTGACGATGCGGATAATCAGCCGCCGCTGTACCTGCATACCACGGAGGAAATGCTGGAAGAGTTTTCCTATCTGGGCAGCGAAAAGGCCTATGAGGTAGTGGTAAAAAATACCAATATGATTGCGGACATGTGTGAGACCATCTCCCCGGTGCGGCCGGACAAGTGCCCGCCGGTGATTGCGGACAGCGACAAGACGCTGACCAAGATCTGCTATGACAGGGCCCATGAAATCTATGGCCCCACACTGCCGAAAATCGTGGAGGAAAGGCTGGAGCGGGAGCTGAATTCCATTATTAAAAACGGCTTTGCGGTGATGTATATCATTGCCCAGAAGCTGGTGTGGAAATCCGTGGAGGACGGTTACCTGGTGGGGTCCAGAGGCTCTGTGGGGAGCTCCTTTGTGGCTACCATGTCGGGAATTACCGAGATCAATCCTCTAAGTCCTCACTATTATTGCAGTAAATGTCATTATGTTGACTTTGAAAGCGATGAGGTGAAGGCCTATGCGGGAACGGCGGGCATCGACATGCCGGACAAGGCTTGTCCCGTCTGCGGGGAGCCTCTGCACAAGGAAGGCTTCGACATTCCCTTTGAGACCTTTCTGGGCTTTAAAGGGGACAAAGAGCCAGACATCGACCTGAACTTTTCAGGCGAATATCAGTCCAAGGCTCACAAGTATACGGAAGTGATTTTCGGGGCCGGTCAGACTTTCCGGGCAGGCACCATTGCCACTTTGGCGGACAAGACGGCCTACGGGTATGTAAAGACCTATTTTGAAGAGCGGGATAAGCATAAGCGAAACAGCGAAATCGAGCGTCTGCTTCAGGGCTGCGTGGGGGTGCGCCGGAGTACGGGGCAGCATCCCGGCGGAATTGTGGTGCTGCCCATTGGCCAGGATATTAATTCCTTTACTCCGGTTCAGCATCCGGCAAACGATATGACCACAGACACCGTTACTACACATTTTGATTACCACTCCATAGATCATAATCTTCTGAAGCTGGATATACTGGGGCACGATGATCCCACCATGATTCGTATGCTTCAGGATATGACGGGGAGAGATCCCCTGACCATCCCCTTAGACGGGAAGGAGGTCATGAGCCTGTTTCAGAACACGGACGCTTTGGGGATCACACCGGAGCAGATTGGAGGTACTAAGCTTGGCTGTCTGGGAATACCGGAGTTTGGCACGGACTTTGCCATGGGGATGGTGCTGGAGGCCCAGCCCAAATGCTTTTCGGATCTGGTGAGAATATCTGGTCTTTCCCACGGCACGAACGTTTGGCTGGGAAATGCCCAGGATCTGATCCGTTCCGGCACGGCTACTATCTCCACCTGCGTCTGCACCCGTGACGACATCATGACATATTTGATTAACAAGGGCGTGGAGCCGGAAAAATCCTTCAAGATCATGGAAGCGGTCAGAAAGGGTATGGTGGCCAAGGGAAAGACCAGCCCGGAGCAGTGGAAAGAATGGAAAGAGGACATGGAGGCGCATGATGTACCGGAATGGTATATCAAATCCTGTGAGAAGATTGAATATATGTTCCCCAAGGCTCATGCGGCGGCTTATGTCATGATGGCATGGCGTATTGCTTATTGTAAGATTCATTATCCGCTGGCTTATTACGGTGCATTCTTCAGTATCCGTGCAAAAGCCTTTTCCTATGCCGTTATGTGTCAGGGGAGGGCTCATATGGAGGCGGTGATGAAGGAATACCGGCGCAGGATTGATGGGGCTGCGGCTAAGGAGCCGGGAGCGGAGCCACTTACTAATAAAGAAGAGCAAATCTATGGTGATATGCGGATTGTGCAGGAGATGTATGAGAGAGGTTATGAATTTATGCCGATTGATATATTTACGGCAAAATCCCGATCCTTCCAGATCGTCGGGGATAAGCTTATGCCCTCTTTAAACAGCATCGACGGGCTGGGAGAAAAAGCAGCCGACGCCATTGTGGAGGCGGCAAAGGACGGCCCGTTCCTGTCAAAGGATGATTTCCGGGACCGGACGAAGGTGTCAAAAACCATTGTGGATATGATGGCGGAATTAGGGCTTTTGGGAGACCTGCCGGAATCCAACCAGCTGAGTTTGTTTGATTTTTAGTAACAGTTCAGACACCCCGTCAGGTTGTGGGTGTCTGAACAGCTGTCATTCGAGGATTTTGATATTTTTTAAAAAAAGTGCTTGCTTTTTTTTATAAGATGTATTATCATTAGCAAGTACCGCTCGTTAGTATTGATCTGTGGTACTTGTCATGGCTGATTGGTCAAGCGGTTAAGACGCCGCCCTCTCACGGCGGAAACAGGGGTTCGATTCC
>CAJTSE010000024.1 GCA_910578815.1 uncultured Acetatifactor sp. | reverse complement strand
TTGCCAGACAGGTAGGCGATCAACTGAATCAAATGTTCCGCGGTCTGCACCTTGACGCCATACAGCGAAGTACCATGAGGTAATCTTGTAAAAGCTTTAGAAAGAGGATAACAAATGAATTTTAAGGATGAGCTGTTACAATCCATACAAACCATGATAGAAAAATCCGTTGCAAACTGTAAAAAGGATCACACCTATCAATCGGTGATTAAGAAGGTTACGCCCAGGGGATATGTAGTGCTTGACGAATCCGGAAATGAGCGCACCGTCCCCTGCTGCATCCCCGGTCTGGAACTGAAGGCAATGCAACGAGTCTGGTTAAAGGAGCCTGCCGGAAAGCTGGCGGAGCTCCATATCTGCGGCGTAGCAGATAATGAAATAAAAAAATTTTAGAAAGATGGTGATGAATTGTCCAACTATAACGAAAAAATCATTCTTGGCGTAGATTTACAGAAATCTGCCGCACAAATTAACGCCGATCTCAAAAAACTGCAAAGCCGGCTGAACCAGTCGCCGGTAGTCAAAAGCCTCAGCCGCTGGCTGTCCGTGGATTCCGCCACTGCGTTTTTTACTCCCCGGTTAAAGGAGGCAGTCTCGGACCTAAAAGAAGTTGACAGGCTTTTAACTCAAATCAGCAAAACAAATGCCAGGCTGTCTGCATCCGATCTCAAAGAAATCGGCAGCTCTTCCTTTGACATTGCCGGTAAATACGGGAAAAATGCTGCCGACTATCTGTCTGCCGTTCGTGAGGCCTCCCTAGCCGGATACAAAAACGCCGCAGATATTGCAGAGTTGTCCCTGGCACTGCAAAGCGCAGGCGGAATGAGCGCCGAACTGGCAAATCAATCCATTATTGCCGCGGATAAAGCTTATCGGCTTGGCGGTTCCGTTGAAAAGCTGTCTGAAATTCTGGACGGCAACAGCTATATCGCTAACCGCAATAACGTGAATCTGACCGAGCTTGCAGAGGCAATCGCTGCTACGGAAGCCCGGACCTCCGCTTTGGGGATAAAGGCGGATGAAACTGCCGCCGCCCTTGGAACAATGATGTCCGTAACACATCAGGGCGGCTCCGAAGCGGCGGAGGCATTCCAGTCCATCTTACTTTATATGCAGCAGATCACCGACACCGAACGAGGCATTGATTTCGGCAGCCTCTCTGACTGCGAGGCCGCCTGCAGCGCCTTAAACGTATCCCTGAAGGAAACCAGAAACGGCGTACTCGCCCTTCGCAACCCCATGGAGGTAATCCAGGATCTGGCGGCAGAATATTCCGGCCTGGCTTCCGGAGACAGTCGAAAAACAAGCCTTCTCAGCTCCGTAGGCGGAGGTGAGAACGCCAGAGCGCTTGACGCCATCCTGCAAAATTATGACCTATACCGGGAGATGCTTCAGGAATATGCAAACAGCGCCGGATTCCTGAATGCCGAGGCTAAAAAGACCGCAGATTCCTGGGAAGGTTCCTTAAACCGTATCGGCAATACCTGGAATGCTACGATTGGAAACATTGTAGATTCCGATCTGGTCGTCTCAATCATTAACAGCCTGAACAGCCTGCTTACCGTTTTGGACAATGTTACGGATAAACTGGGTCCCTTGGGAAGCATCGGAACAGGCATCGGATTATTTACCGGGCTTAAAAACGTCGGCAGTCCTAAAATGTTTGGACACAAAATTGTTTTGAATATACCGACAGTATGCCGCTTCTGCCGGATACGGCAGTTTAAGACATACCGCCTGTGCGATACACAGGTGTAAATGAACAGGCAATATGCTGGGAAAACGGTAAACCTCACACTACTCTCCTGCTTTGTCGACAAGGCAGGCTATAGTAACAATGTGTGAACTCCGTGGGTCAGCAGGGACAGGACTCTTGCAGTCAAGCCCTCACTGTAGCGACAACCCTGAGTAAAGACACGCTGCAACGCTGCCTTTATAATATGCGCTCGATACTAGCCGCCTGCCTGGCGGTCAAACCAGGCGCGGATTTCTCCTTGCCGCAGTGGAAAAAACGGAGAAGCAATTTACTTCTGCTTATTTCTTTCCTTAATTTTATCCAGTTCCACCTTCAGTAAATCGGCCGCTCCTGCTGCGGTTTTTTCATCGCACTGATATCGATCCTGAATTTGCCCCACCGCTTCGTCTATTTTATCGTTGTTAATATTATAAACGATAATATAAGCGTTTTCGTCGTTTGACTTTTTGATGGCTGTGTAAACCTCTTCTGTTGTCATTTGTATATGCTCTCTTCCAAATTTGATTTATGATTCCTATAAATATTATCATAAAACAACCGGAATTATCAAGCAATTTTTTATGTTATGTAAAAATGCGATATATTACAACACTGTTGTATAAAATATGTTAAAAATTTCTGCCGCATTTATTACAATGCCATTGATTATCTTTTTTACGCCAATGGCCAAACAGCATTAATGTTTCTTCATCAGATTCGGGCAGTTCCGAAATATTCATAGATGAACAATACGGGCACTCTACCACATGAATATAGCAGGGACTATTTTTGTCTTTTCTCAGTTTAGCCAGTTTTGTATCAAAGTCGCCATTAAGAATAAATGACAAATTGCACTTACATTCCGGGCAAACCGCAGTATATTCCTTTGATGTATCAAACGTATATAGTTCCCTGCATATTGGGCATTCATAAACGTCTTTGTTGATAATCATTGATTTCTGCTCCTGTTTTTATTAACAATTATGCTTCATCACAAGCAAAAAATCAAATGTTTATGCTCATAATATATCAAAATAATACAATTTCATTTAAACGTAATGATAGATGCTATCATAAAAGCGGTGTACTTGAGGAAGTGGGTTAAAAATTAGAAATCCGAGTTACAGTGATTGCAATGGAAGTTCTTTGCATTTCTTCCCATGCTAAAAATCCCAAATACTGCTGTATGCAGAGCTTTAGAGGTATTTGTAATTCTTTTCACATTGGTTGCATGGCAGTAAGGACATTCAACGCCAAATTCATTGCCTTTGTTCCCGCCTTCAAGGATTGCTTTACCGCGTACCATCTTGGCATTAAAATCAGCAGATTGTTTCGCCAACATCTCATCTCTATAATCAAAAAGATCCTGATCAAATTCTGGTGATGCTTTAATGTTCAGAGCATAACTGCCGTTTGCTCTACTACATTATTATCCTTAAGCACACATATCATTAGTTTAATAGTGGTATTTATTGTTTTATTTTATATGCTAACGGTTGAAATAATCCTATATCAGTAACATAATACTCTATTGCCCAAAAATTTTCATTACTAAGTTCATTACTATACCAATATATTATATTATCTTTTCTAATATATTGAACATTATTAGCATAATCACATTGACAATTTGTAACATTAGAACAAACATGTGTATATCCATCTTCTGTAAATACTAATCCAGAATTATTTTCATTGTTATCATAAATTACACAATTGAAAGTACTAGATGCAGATAATTCTTCTGTCTCGTAAATATATCCAAGCATATTTTTATATTTAAATATTTGAGATGACATTTTTGTGCTATTAGCATCCGCTGAATTTTCGTTTGGTTTGATTTTTGTATCTTCAATATTAAAACTTATTTTATAAATGTCATCATCAATAGATTCAATTATAAAATTGCCTTGTTGGTTACATTCAGTATTACTTAAAAAACTATAATATTTAAATGTCTTATTTGCATTAAGTGTGTACTGATATTGTAAAATAAGTTCATTTGTTTCTGCATTAAATCCTTGCGTATTATATGTTCCAATAATATCTGTTTCATATGAATCATCTTTTTGATAATTAGCTTTGGAGCATCCAGTTATCGAAATAATCATTAAAATTAAAATTGTTGTATTTATTATTTTTCTATTCATAAATAAAACATCTCCTATTTATAAATTTTCCCTCTCCACAAGGGAACCAATATCCTCTCTCCACAAGAGGAAGTTATCTCTCTACAAGTATAACATATAATAGTATGATATTCAAAACAATTAGACAAAGTTTGGAAGATGTTTATATTGCTGGAAGAAAAATAAACGAACTCAACAATTTGAAATTAAATGCTACAAACGTAACTGCATACGCAACTGCATTAAAAGGATTAAATGCAAGGCAAGCGGAATTAGTATTATCAACACAAGGACTTACTCTTGCACAGAAACAGGCAATTTTATCACAGGCAGAAGCTAATTTAATTGCAAAAAAAGAATCTGCTTCTTTATTGGCAGGTATAGGTGCAAAAATTAAAAGTGCTGGCACTGCGTTAAAAGGACTTGGCACTGGTATTTTAACTATTGCACAGGCGCATCCTGTTATTGCTGGAATTACAGCAGCATTAGCTTTATGTGGTGGTGCAGCGTTAGCAAACAAGATTAAACAAGAAAAAGCAGCCAAGGCAATAAACGAAGCTTATGAAGAAGCCAAAAATACAATTGATGAAATCAATAATACATATTCAACACATTCTTCACAAGTAAAAGAAATATCTAAAGAATATGCCGAGTTGGCTCAAGGGGTTAATTTACTAACCAATGAAAATAAAAATCTTTCTACTGAAAAATACGAAAGATTTTTAGAATTAAGTAGTCAGTTATCAAAACTCTTTCCTTCATTAACAAAGAATTTTGATGAAAATGGTGTTGCTATTCTTGATTTATTTGGCGATGTAGATACGATCGTTGGTTCATTAGATGACTTAATTGAAAGACAACGTGTATTAGCAAATCAAGAAATCATGAAACAGATGCCAGATTTGTTTGCTGGTTATTCTAATAATGTTGCTGATTTAGAAAAGCAAAAAGAAAATGCCAAAAAGACAAAAGATGAAATTCAAAAAGCGTATGATGTATTAAAATCTTGGGACGGAAGTACTGTTTGGTGGTTTAATGGTGGTCAAGTAGTAAAGGGAGCCGACAATGTTATAAGACATTTATCAGATTATACAAATGCGTTAGATGTACTTGGAATCAAGTATAAACAAGTAGCTGTAGATTTAGACAATGACCTATATCATAATAATGACGGATATAATATTGAAGCAGATTATAAAAAATATGGTAATGAATTACATGATATTTATGTGTCAGCGTTTAATAAAGCATCTGACGATGCAAAATATGCAGAACAACAATTTGAAGCTGAAAAATCATCTATAAACCAATATTTAAATACATGGCTACAGACCGAATTTTCTTATAATCAAATTGAAGATAGTGGATTACAAAAAGCAATACAGGACACACTTTTCAATTTTGATTGGTCAAGTTTACCTGAAGGAATTGACAAAAATGATTGGGATGAAATTAGTGAATACTTAAGACGCAATATTTTATTCTCTATAAATAACATTAACTTTTCAGACGTATCAAAAGCTTTAGCTGACATATATTCTGGAAGTCTAAATTCTGGTGAATTACTTGATGCTATTGCTAAAGTTCAGGAATACTTTGGTTCAGAACATCCAATTTCTGTTACTTTGCAAGCAAAAGTGGATGATACGCAGCCATTAATTAACAACGTCAAAGAAAAACTTCAAGATGACTTTGACAACAAAGTTGGCGAATTAACACTTGAAGAACTGCATATTGCGGCAGAGCAGATAGAAGTTCCAGAAGGTACTCTCCTGTCTTGGGATGAACTGATTGCAAAGATTAAGGAAGTTCAAAGTTCAACATTAAATATTGAAACCTCCATTTCATTTGATCAGGCGTGGGCGGATTCCTTCACTTCAGAAAACGATGCCGTAAAAGAACTCGGAAACAGTCTGCTCGATCTTGCAGAAAAAGGCCGCCTCACCACAGAAACCTTTAATCAGGAAGATTCTACCAATTACTTCAAGAACTTAGGCATTTCCGCAGAAGAAGCAGTCGCTAAAGTGAATCAATTAGTAGACGAATCCCAGCAGCTCTCTTCTATGTCCGGCAATATTTCCAAAATATCAGAAGCCCTTGGAACCAAGCGTGATAATAAATTTGTAAGCGCCGATACCCTCTCAGGGTTTGATGCCGAAATACGCGGTCTGGAATCCTGGGATCACTTCCAGGAGGTTTTGGGCAATGTGAATTCCTCTTACAATGACTGCCGGAAAGCCGCGAACACCCTTGCCAGCGAATGGTTAAACAACAGCGATTTCCTTGCGCAGTTAACAGAGCAGAATAGGGAGTATTATGCCAGCCAGCTAAAGGCTATGGGCATAGAAAACTATGATGAAATCCTTACCTATGCTTATCAATTAACTACCGCCAAAGAAGCATTGACGCAGGCAGGCTTTGATCTTTCCGCTGCCACCTTTGACGAGGTGCAGGCTCTCATCAGCGAGGGCGAATACTCCGCCTTAGCACAGCAGCAGATCTGGAATCTGGTACTTGCAAAACAGATTTCCGAAGGCCTCACCCTAAACACTGCGGCAGACTGTGAAAACCTGGCCGCCCTGGCTCAAAACGCCGGCGTTACCGGCGAAGCGGTAACCCTGCTCACACACCTGATGAATCTG
Source organism: uncultured Acetatifactor sp. (assembly GCA_910578815.1). GTDB lineage: Bacteria > Bacillota > Clostridia > Lachnospirales > Lachnospiraceae > Acetatifactor. The sequence continues at coordinate 51,975 of CAJTSE010000024.1, read as the reverse complement.
TACAACAACATGGCAAACGGCGTTTACGGGAACAATCAGCACGCTGTTGAAAATGCCAGAAAAGAAGCAGAACGCTTAAAAAGTCAGATTGACAGCCTATTATCAAAAAGCATAAAAGAAACGCCTGTGCTAAAGCCACGCCTCAAGCCAAGCCCGGCTGTGAAATCCATTTCCGACGATGCTGAAGCCGCTGCCGAAGAAGCCAAAAGAGCCGCGGAGGAAGCCGCCCGGTCCGCAGAAGAAACCCTTGACGGCTTTCTCTCCAGACAGGAAGCTGCCCTAAACGCCGGCAGAATCTCCTTTCAGGAATACAGCGATACTGTATCCTCCTATCTGCAGGCCGCCTTTGCCTCCGGCTCCCTCTCCGCCCAAAAATACTGGAGCGCCCTGCAGAGCTTCCTCACGGTCAAAAAAGACTCCTATGATGCCGCCGTCAGCGCCGTCACCGAACGGATCGACCGGGAAATCAACACTCTCCGGGACCGGCAGGACAGCATAGCTGCAGGCTATCAGTCCCAGATCGACTCCCTGGAAAAACAAAAAGAACTGCTCCAGGGCGCAAATGAAGAACGAAAAAGACAGCTGGACCTCCAGAAAGCCCTTTACGACCAGGAACGGGCCCATCAGCAGCGGACCATCCTCCAATACTCGGAAAGCCAGGGCATGCACTATATCCAGGATGCCCAGGCCCTCCGTGATGCCGGAACCCAGGTGGAAGACGCCCGCCTCCAGATCAAAACGGAAGAACTGGAACAAGCCGTTACAGACCTGGAAGAAGCCAGAGACCGTGAAAAAGCCTCCCTTGACCACATGATTTTAAACCTGGAGCATTACAGGGACCAATGGAACCAAATCTCCACCGCTTACGAAGAAGCCCAGGAGAACCAGCTGGCCGCCATGATTTTAGGCCAAAACTGGGAAGCGGACATCCTTGGTATGCGCACCGACGTGCTTGCCGCCTTTACGGACAACTATATCCGACTGCAGCAGCAGATCGCCGACGCCGCCTGGGAAAGCGCCAATGCACAGATCGCGGCCCAAACGGAAGCGGCCAAAGGTACAGACGGTACAAAAGGGACCGCCCAGGCCCAGATCAAAAACCTTGCAGAGGGCCTGCGGCATACGGAAGGAAAAGCCCCTGCAGATCAGGCAGCCCTCACACAAGAGACTGTCATCACCCGCGGCGGCCTGACACTTACTCCCGTACAGCCCGGCGAAGAGATGTACGAGCTGATGCAGAAATATAATACCTATCTGGAAAGCATTGACGGGAACCTGGAAAAAATGCTGCCCTCCACCGCTTACGAGCAGGGCGGCCTGGTGCAGGAAGACATCGGCCGGGTAACAGGTATTACCATAGCAAACAGTAAAAAGATTCAACCCCTTGTAAATCAGAACTTCCATATTTCACTTCCCAACGTAACCAATAGTACTTCTGCGGAAGCCTTGCTGAACGATCTGCAGTCCATCGCGTTAAAGAAGTATCAGGTAAATTGGTAAAAACCCGGCAGCATAAAAGGAGGTAAACAGTAAATGAGCAATATATCGGACGAGCTGCTAAAGGCAATCAAATACGCCGTTGATAAAAAAACAATCAACTGTGACCGCACTTATAAATCCGTAGTCCTGCGCGTCACCCCAAAGGGCTGCATTGTCCTGGATAAAAGTGGAAACGAAAGAACCGTTCAATGCTGCATCCCAGGTGCCGTATTAAAAGCAGGCCAAAAGGTGTGGATCAAGGAGCCCCAGGAAGACTTAAAAGAGCTCCACATCTGCGGCCTAATTTGAAAATTTATATGAAAGAGGTGAATTCATTGGCAAAACCATTTATTCGACGCATAAATCCCTTTGACGCTGCCCTGCCCCGGGAAGTCACCTTCTCCTGGAGCGGCAGCCGCGCCTGCGCAAACAGGATAATCATCAGTGATAACGAAACAAATGCCATTGTATTTGACAACACTGTCTCAACCTATGCTTTAAGGCATACGATACCCCCAAATACGCTCACGAATGGGAAAAAGTATGTGATACAGGCTCAGATCTTTGACGAAGAAAATATTCCCTCCGCCTTGTCCGACAAGGTTCTTTTCTTTACCTTTGCCACACCGGAATTCTGTTTCGAAGACATAACGGACGACACGGTAATTGCTAATTCATCCTTTACCGCCGCGATTCATTATTATTCGGCCGACTGGGAAAATATCAGTAAATGTGTATTTTATCTTTATGATGCCGCAAAAAAACAGCTGTTAAAGAGCAGCGAACAGACAGACGATCAGGACATCCGTTATACCTTTAAGGGACTGGATAATGATACGGTTTATTATATAAGGTGTGAGGGCGTTACCGTAAACGGTATGGAACTGGATACGGGATTCATAAAAATATTGGCTAAATTTTCCAATCCAAACAATTATGCCCGCATCTATGCCGATCCACTGCCCTCTCAGGGCTGTGTCCGAGTGGCCTCCAACCTGATAATTATACAATATAACGGCACTGAAGCATTTGACTATCAGGGTGGCATGATCGACCTGAGGGATAAAACCCTTTATTACGACGAGGGTTTTATCATTGAGGGTGATTTTACATTGTTGCTGCGTGGAACACATCTTTGGCAGACCGCGGACCTGTTAAAAATGAATAACGGAAAGCAGGGCCTTACCTTGAGTTCCCGCGTTTATACGGACGGGACACTTCGTTTCCGCCTGCTTGTGCCTAACGGTGCCGCTAATTATATTTTATATTCAGAACCCCTGACCTTTGCTCAGGAGGACCTGCTGACCATTGCCATTAAGCGAAAAAATCATGTCTATCAGCTTGAAGCATATCAAGGAAAAGGAGGTGACAGGTAACATATGTTTATATGTGGAAGTAACTTCGTCGGTGGCGGACTGGCCTGCGCGCTTACGCCTGCCGGAGTGGGAAACATAAATTATGTTGAAATAAAAAACGGAATCTACGACGATCTTTATATCACAAAATCCACGGAAATAGAGCCAAGCATTGACGGTCCCGCAGAATGGGATTTTGACACGGTTTTGTGGGCAAAGTTCAACGGAAACACAATCGCCGGCAATATCGACTGGAGCCTGGAAACCACCTCCCACATTGTTTTAAAAAGCAGATCCGAGGGCAGCTTTCAATGGAAAACCATTGCCGTAAAAGAAGTCGTAAGTACAGATGATTTCGTAATCAATTATCCTGATTACTTTACTGCTTCCGGCGAAACCGTTGAATATGCCATCGTTCCCGTATTGTATGGTGCGGAAGGCACTTATGCCCGCACAAGGACCACTTGCAGATTTGACAAGACATTTTTAATCGAAGGCGATACCGTCTGGGGAACAGAGCTGACTGACGGCTTTTGCGATACCACTCGCAATATTCCCTCTTCGACCGTGGAGCTTTTAAACCGTAAATATCCCATCTTTGTGAGGAACACTTCGGCCAACTACGACACCGGCAGCTGCCGCGGCTCCTTTGTTCCCTTTGCGGATGATGAAAGCTGCGAACTGGCATATGATGCACGCTGCGATTACCAGCGCACAAAATATCAGCGGGAATTTATGGATTTTATCTGCGACGGCGTTCCTAAGATCCTGAAGCTGCCGGACGGCAGACTGTGGCTGGTACAGATTACACCCAATCCTGCCGATACGGCAAATGAACAGTATAACGACCGTGATGTATCCTGGTCCTGGGTTGAAGTTGGAGATGTCAACTCAGAGGAAGATTTATACTATCTTGGATTTTCGGCCGTGGAGCCTGAATGGTGGAGCCATGGCTGATAAAATTATGCAAGAGGATCTGCTGATTGTTCTCCAACACTCGGCAAATCCGATGATAAAACTGAATATTGACGTATTAGATGCTAACCGTAAGATTATTGGCACCCTAAACTGCAGTATTACCAGTGGCAGTATGTCAGTCAACGGTGAATCCGATGTCCGGCGTACGGCAGGCTTTGTAATACAGCCAACCCTGACGGAAAACATAAAGCTCACGGAAAACAGCCTGCTTTGGCTGAATAAGGACGTCCGCTTGTCCGTGGGCTTATATAACCCGACGGCAAAGCAGTACAAATATTATCCTCTCGGATACTATATATATACGGATACCGCCGGCACATATGATGCCGTCACGAATCAGCTCACGATTCAATGTGCTGATTTCATGAAAAAGCTGGACGGCACCAAAAACGGCCAGTCAGGAGCCTTGATCGTCTCCTATCCTGCCTGTCAGGTAAACGAAGACACGGGAGAAGCCCTGAAATATAATACAATTCGCGGCGCCGTGATCCGGACCTTAGAGCAGTCTGCTGGGATCACCAATCACAGAATCGACGACATTGGTGAATATAAAGCCATGCCCGAATATAATGAAAACTGGCAGCAATACAGGGAGGAACATAAAACTACCTGGAACACGATTCCCTTCGATCAGGAATTCTCCGCCGGATGCAGCATTCTCTCCATTCTCACCACCTTCCGGAACTTATATCCCAATTATGAAATGTTTTTCGATATGGAATCCAATTCCTTTATCTGCCAGCTGAAGCCTATGTGTTATGAGGATGATATTTATCTGGACAACGGTTTTCTGCAAAGAGTCTTAATATCCGAAAATAAATCCACCGACATGACCGGTGTGAGAAACATCTGCGAAATCTGGGGAAAAGTGATCGAGACGGATTTTTACGGCGAGGAATGCTCCTGTGTAAATAATGTATACGCCGCTTCCTTGACCGGTTATGAGGACGATTACCACCACGGCGATATAATTGCCTTGAAAATCCCCTGCAAAAATCAGGACGCCCCTCAGATTAACATAAACAATTTCGGCGCCATCCCCGTTTTAAAAGAATCCAATAACGAGCCGCTCAAAGCCGATACTCTAAAGGCAGGCGAAGTATACGCTTTCCAAATCTGCAAAAAATATACAGATCTGCAAGCTGTAACCTGTGCATACCTGCTGGGCCAGTGGCAGGTTCATGCCGCCAATGTCCTCACAAACGGAAAAAGGAGCGGACAGTATGTTACCGGTTCCGACGGCAGGGAATATGAGCTCTACTCAAAGGATTACTTTAAACATGTTTTGAACTGTGAGCGTGTTGACATGACCGTTATCCCCAATTCACCCTTTACGGTAGAGAAATTGGGCGAAATACTTGACGTCAAGGTCAGCGGGGAATTTGAAAACATTACCTCCGACGATCTGGCCGCAGACAGGGCAAAATGGGAAAACTGGAAAAACTGCAGACTGACGGATAACATTACCATCACCACTGCTCTCCTGCCTTTTGTGGACGTAAACAAAAAGGTATCCTACAAGCCTCGTGATTCCGAAAAAGAGCATCAATATATCATTACCTCGGTTTCCCATGATTTCGCCGGATACACCACCACAATCACCATGTACCGCTTTTATCCGCTGTATGAGACGATGCTTAAGGAAAGCGGAACTCATAAGACTCTGTCTTCCTTCAGCCATGGTATCTTGGGAAAATATGACCACGACCGGATGACGGCCGTAACAGGCGGTGAGGAATTATAATTCATGTCTTTTTATCGCTTTACAGGAGGTTAAGTCCATGTCAATCCATGCTGCACAGATCAGAGTCAAACTGAATATCGGCAACAGAAATGCCAAAAAAGCATAAACACAAATCCAGGCGCCGGATACACCGCAGGGATGTGACCGGCTTTTGTAATCAAAAAAATGGGGCAAATGAAACAACTGAAAGGCTTCTGCCACGAAGATATAAGCCAAAGCAATCTTTACAATACCAGTTAATATCAAAGTAAAAAGTAGTGAGGTGCAAAATGTCCGAATACGAAACAGAATTTTCCCAGTTTCCAAATAAAAAAATTACTTTACATCATTTTAAGAATGTTGATGATAGTCTGGCATCCATTATCAATCAGATCAACGACCTCCGCTCAAAAGGCTTATACGACCAGGCTGCACGCATCATCCAAAACAACGGCGACGTCCTGTCGCAGTATGTAGCCGATGCAGTTACCTTCCGCACTTGGGAGGAAGAAATCTATAATGCCCAGAAATACGCAAAGCAGGTACAACAGTCCGTATTCTTAGACGAGCAAGAGCCTGACGATTGTCAGGAGGGCGACGTTTGGATAGGAGGGCGTGTTTCATGAACCCTGTATCACTTTATCCGAATGCCGTAGATGAGATGATATTCTTTCAGGATAATGATATTGAAAAGGCCGAAATGGTAAACATCTATAACGACTTGATTTCTCAAGGAAAATACAGCGAGGCTGCCGATTATCTGGAACAGCATAAAGAACTTTACGGCTATTCCGCCGACTATCTGAATGCCCTCGAAAACCGTATTTTCCGCCTGCAGGAATATCTGCTGACAAAACACAAGAAAACTCCATACATTTACTCGGAAAACGAACCCGATGCCGTTTTCCTGAATGAAGGGGTCATCTGGATCTAAATCATTACATCAAGAAACTTTTCCATGGGAGGAATTTAATATGGTTATTAATGAAGAAATCGTAACCGGAAGAGCACACCGGATTTTAATTGACAGGGCCGCAAAATTGTGGCGTAGATTATCTTATTGGACAAAAGCATCCGATGTAGAATTTAACGACGGAAAAAGCGCGGAAGCAAAACTTGGCGCTATTAACGGAATCACGGATTCCCTGGCCTCTCCAAGCTCCGGAATGGCACTTTCCGCAGCTGCCGGAAACAATCTGCAGCAACAAATCCATTCGGTCAACACCAGCCTTGGCGGTCTGAAATTCGTCAGCTGTACTCAGGCACAATATGACGCACTTGGCAGCGGCCGGCCTTCCAACACTATTTATTTCATCAGCTAAAAATCATAGTTACAGAACGGAGATTTAACATGATCAGCAGTGGAACATCAAAAGCAAAATTAAAGCATGGTGACACAAAAATCAAAAGGGTGTATGCCGGAGATACGAGGATTTATTCCTCCGGAAATACGGTTACTTACATTGTAAATGGAATCTCAAATACTCAGGACTGCGAGGAAGGTGAATCCGTCTTAAATTACATCCCCCCCGATGTAACAGGCGCAGCCTTTCAGGGTTGGAGCCTGTCTCCGCACCTTGCGGATATTGAACATGATTTAATAATGGGTGACACCCCGCTCACCCTGTATTCCGTATATAAATATAATGATTACGATACCGGTTTTACCTATGATAACGCCATCAGCTTTAACGATAATTACCAGTCCGGTCTCGTAACCCTGTATCAGATAGACCCGAAGTATACCTCCCATACCGTAACAGGAAGTATTTACGGTAATATAAATGTTTCCAATAATACCACAGGTAACGTCTATATGTACTTATATGTTGACGAAACTGTAATACGGTCATTTAGAAACGGAGACCCTGACACCAGAAATATGGTGGAATATCAGAATACGCCCGGATATGGCGGTAAAACTTTTACCCTGACCTCTTCCGGCGATCTGACTGTGAGAGGATCAAGCGGCGGCTGGGACCCTAACGGCGCATATATTAAAATAACCGGTTTAATACTCCATGGCGGATACAAAATTGGTTAAAGGAAACAGGGAAACCTGTTATCAGAACATACAAAAGAAATGAAGGTGACTTAAATGGCAAATTTCAGTACCTACAAAAAATTAGAATTACCGCTTTCTACCGAAAAGTACAATGTTCAGGTATTCAACAAAAACAATCAGGCGATTGATTCGGAGCTGCACAAGCTTGATCTGAAAAATCAAAGCCAGGATGACCTGCTGGCCACTAAAGAAGCCCTAAGTGCAGCAAGCGCAAGATTAGATAATCTGATTGCCGATCTGACCACAAGGTTAAATACACTGGCAGACAGCGACGATACCACCCTGGACCAACTAAGCGAGATTGTTGCCTACATAAAAAACAACAAGTCATTGATTGACGGCATCACGACAAACAAAGTAAATGTTTCCGACATTATTGATAATCTGACAACCACCTCTGCCGGCAAGCCCTTATCCGCACGTCAGGGTAATCTATTAAAAAGTATGCTTACGGACTTAACCGCCATTGTCGGAAACAAGGTTGATAAAATACCCGGTAAAGGGTTATCAGTAAATGATTATACTGATGCGGAAAAAAATAAACTGGCCGGAATTGCCGGCGGTGCAGAAGCAAACGTGCAGGCAGACTGGAGCGCCACAGATACCGCAAGCGACGCTTTTATCAAAAACAAACCGGCGATACCGACAAAGGTAAGCCAGCTAACAAACGACAGCGGCAACATTACCTCCGACAGCATCAAAAGAATTGTGACCGTTTCTGCCCTGCCGTCAGATGCGGCTTCTCATCCGGATACCTTATATATTGTCCTGTAGCGGGAGGTTCAGCCCATGTCAATTCATGTCGCACAAATCAAGAGAAAATTGAATATCGGAAACCAGAAAGTAAAAAAGGCATACAAAGGAGCCGATCCGGTATATTCCGCCGGAAGCTCCGTTACCTACCATACAGACAACGGCATTACCTACCAGGAAGAACTAAATGAAGGAGAATCCTGCCTGTCTCCCAAGACCTTCACACCGGCAAAATCCGGCTGGACGTTTGTGGGCTGGCGAAGGGATACCGCTGCACCTGCAGCCGGCAGCGTGGAAAGCAGTGTATCCATGGGCAGCAGTCCTATCACACTGTACGCCGTCTTTCGCAAGCTCATTACAGTGACGTACTATAATAACAGCACATCTGCCGGCAGTACATCCGGATACCAGTATTATAATAACGGCAATGTTGCAAATCCGTCATTTACACTGACCCAGGCAGTGATTTCCGGCTGGACGGCAAGAGGCTGGAGTACATCCACCGGAGCCAGTGGCGGCATCACCTATAATAACGGCGCCGCCTTCAGTCGTGACGCCAATATTACCCTGTATGGCATGTATTATCAGACAATTACCCTGACCACTTATAACGGCAGCAGTTCCGCATCAGCTCACAGCGGGACAAGGTACTACTGTCCCGGATCGGGCAGTGTGGTCAATCCCACGTTTACCGTAGGTGCTGCCGCCTTAAGCGGCTGGAGCTTCAACGGCTGGTGTACCTCTTCCGGGGCTACGGCGGGAATCTCCTATGGCAGCATTTCCGGCCTTGCGCTTGCTGCTAATCTCACGTTGTACGGCCGCTACAGCCAGGCCATTACCCTGTCCTATAACGGCAACGGAGCTTCCGGCGGCTCTGTGGCAACACAGTCCGGCACCCGATACTGGAACTCCGGCAATGTGGCAAATCCCACGTTTACCCTTCAGGCGAATGGCTTTACCCGCAGCGGCTACAACTTTACGGCCTGGGCCTTAAACGGCGGTACCCAGTATGCAGCCGGTACAAGTGTCTCCCTGGCGGCATCTGCGACGATGTATGCGGTGTGGACAGCCATACCGGCAACGCCGTTTTACTTAAGCGGCAAGAATTTAACCTATACACCAAGCGGAAATGTGGATGGCTGGTATCAGCCGACATCAGGCAGGCCTTACTGGTATATAAAACGTAATGGCTACTATGCACATTGCCAGACATCCGCGTTCAGCCGCCAAAACTGCACCAAAGTTAAATTTATTTGCTACCGGGATAACGGGTATTTATACATTGGTAATAAAACCATTGATCTACGCGGCAAATACAGCGGTACAGGAGAGTACGTAGAAATTGACATATCTGACCAGCCGGACATAATAATTTGTGCAATCCGGGCGGAGGGTGTCGGATCCGGAACTGGCGACCAGGCCAATGTAGTGCAGATAAGTGACCCATATTTTTACTAGGGGAAGTATTAGGAGAGAAAATCATGCAGCCACGCGCTAGCCCCGCAGGGGCGTAAAACTACACATTGACTAGGAGACAATATACTCTTAGCGGAACCCCCTTCACTCCATATTCCTCCGCAGCTGCCCGCAGGCCCCGTCAATGTCCCTGCCCATCTCTCTTCTGACGGTAACATTGACCCTTGCTTTTTCCAGCCTGCTCTTAAACGCCTGCACCCTTGCCCCCGTGGAACTGACATAATCCCTCTCTCTCACAGGGTTGACAGGGATCAGATTCACATGGCAGGCAAGGGGCCTGGCCAGCTGCGCCAGCTGCCCGGCATCCTCCTCCGTATCATTGACCCCGCCTACCAGACTGTACTCAAAGGTAATCCGCCGTCCTGTCTGTTCAAAATAATAAGCGCAGGCCTGCATCAGCTGGTCTATGCTGTACTTTTCTGCTATGGGCATCAGCCTCCGCCGCTTTTCATCCGTCGTTCCATGGAGGGACAGGGCCAGGGTGATCTGCAGCTTCTCATCCGCCAGCTGTCTCATCCGGGGCACAATCCCGCAGGTGGACACCGTCACATTCCTCTGGCTGATGTGAAGGCCGTTTTCATCCGTGAGAATCCTTAAAAAAGTCAGCAGATTTTCGTAATTGTCCAACGGCTCTCCGATTCCCATCACCACCACATTGGAGACACGCTCACCCGTTATTCTCTGTATGGCGTAAACCTGCTCCAGCATCTCCGAGGGCAGGAGGCTGCGTTCCAGCCCGCCTATGGTAGACGCACAAAAGCGACAGCCCATCCGGCAGCCCACCTGGGATGAGATGCAGACGCTATTGCCATGCTTATATTTCATCCATACGCTCTCCACCGTATTGCCGTCCGGAAGCCGGAACAAAAATTTCCGGGTGCCGTCGATTTTGGACTCCTGGATCTTCACCGGTTCCAGTGCGGTATAAAGAAACGTTTGGATGCACTTTTCTCGCAGCTGCCCGGAAAGATCCGTCATACTCTCAAACCCTTCCGCCAGCTTCACATGAATCCACCGATAAATCTGTCTGGCCCGAAAAGGCTTTTCCCCCAGCGCCGTCAGTTCCTCCGTAAGCTGCGGCAGCGTTATGGACTTTATATCTTTTTTCTCTTCCATCCTTTTTACCTTTTAAACCTGGCGATAAAGAATCCGTCCGCCTCCATAAATCCTGGAAAGAGCTGAATACATGCCCTGCGTTCCTCATCAGTCAGCTTAAGATCCTTTCCCTCCCTGCTCCGCAGGGCCTCCGTTTCCTGTTTCTGCTTATAAAGCGGCTCCGGCAGCTCCGTTTCAAAGGGCAGGGGCGCAAAGCCCAGCTCGCCCGTCAGGAAGCGGACCATTTCCTCGTTTTCCGCAATGCTGACGGTGCAGGTACTATAAAGAAGAGTTCCTCCGGGCTTTACATACCTGCTGCACACCCTGACGATCTCCCTTTGCAGCGCGCTTAAGTTTTCCATGCCCTCCGGCGTGACGCGGTATTTTATATCCCTCTTTTTGCCCATAACCCCCAGCCCGGAGCAGGGCACGTCCAAAAGGACCACATCTGCTTTTGCCTCACGGGCCTCGTCAAAACAGACAGCGTCCCAGGTCTGGACCTTTATGTTCTTTATTCTCATACGGCTGATGTTTTCCCGGATCAGGTCCGCTTTTTCTTCCGAAACATCCCTGCTCAACACCGTTTCCGCTTTCTCCGCCGCAAAGATGCTCTTCCCTCCGGGCGCTGCACACACGTCCATCACAAAATCCGTACTTTTGATCCCCGCCAGCTCCACGGCAAGCGCGGAGCTGACATCCTGCACCGTCCATTTACCTTCCTGAAAACCGGGAAGCTCACCTATATTTTCACTATGCTCCATAAGCCTGACAGATGGCAGATAAGGGCTTTCCCTTAAGATAATGCCCTTTTCCTTAAGCCTATGCGTTATTTCATCCTGCTCCCCTCTGTCCAGCCCCGAACGAAAGCGCATAGAGACCGGATGAATCCTCATCAGCTCTTCCAGCATGGTTTTCGTGATCTCCTGCCCATATTCCTCCAGAAAGCGCCGCACCAGCCATTCCGGCATGGAATACTTAACCGACAGGTATGACAACGGCTTCTTTGCTTCATCCGGCAGCGGCAGATTGTCTTTATTTCTGGAAAGATTGCGCAGGATACCGTTGACGAACCCCCGCAGGGAGCCAAAGCCATGCCTTACCGCCAGCTTGCAGGCTTCGTTGCATACTGCGCTGTCCGGCACGGAATCCATAAAGAGCAGTTGATAAACACTAATCCGCAAAAGATTTCGCACAAAGGGCTTCATTTTCTTCACCGGATGAGACGAAAAATGATCCAGATAATAATCCAGCTCCTGCCGTCTTTCCAGCGTTCCTTCCGTCACCCGCTTGATAAATCTCTTATCCCTGACTCCCAGATAATCATATTTATCCAGCACGTCTTTAATCAATCGGCTGGAATACCGTTTCTCCCGCTCTATGGCAAGAAGGGTTTCCAATGTAATCTCCCGTATATTCTCAGCCACGGTCAGTCGCGCCTCCTGTTCCCGCCAAACAGCAGGATCAGACGCAGCAGCTGCAAAATGGATGAGGCCGCTGCCGCCACATAGGTCATGGCCGCCGCACTTAAAACCTTTTTACAGCCCCTGTTCTCTTCCATGCTCACCAAGCCGTACTGGTCGATCTTGGCTATGGCCCTAGAGGAAGCGTTAAATTCTACCGGCAGCGTCACCAGCTGGAACAAAACGGAAAGGGAAAAGGCCCAGATCCCGATCTGGATCAGCACATGATTCCAGCTTAACAGCATTCCCAAGATAATAATGGGCATGCCAATCCTGCTGCCGATATTCACCACTGGGACCAAAGCCGTCCTGAAATTCAGCGGCGAATATCCCTTTGCATGTTGAATGGCATGACCGCACTCGTGAGCCGCCACCCCCACTGCCGTAACGGTAGCCTCGTTAAAATTCTGATAAGAAAGCCGCACGGTGTTTGTTCTGGGGTCATAATGATCCCCCTGGTCAGACTGCAGGCATTCAATTTGGACATTGTAAAGACCTTCATTGTTTAAAATGCGTCTTGCCGCCTCCGCACCGGTAATACCCGTGGAATTTCCCACCTTGCCGTATTTTTTCATGACACTGTTCACTCGAAAGCTGGCTCCCAGACACAGCACCATGCCGATGATGACAAGAATATAAGTAAAATCATAATAATAGTATGGCATAAAAATCTCCTTTCCCGCTCCGGCAATTCACAGGCGCCTGCAAAACACAGGCGCTTACAAAATTCCTGTCACTACGGCCTGCCCTCCTCCGGTGCTTCTAAGACCTCTCCCGGCTCCAGCCTTACCCCAAGTAAAAAGTCATGGGCCGGCATCCTCTTTTTCCCTTCTATCTGCAGTTCCAACAGCCGTATAGCTCCTTCTCCTGCTGCCACAATGACGGAATCCTTTTCTACGCTTAAAATCTCCCCCGGCACATGTCCTGATACGTCTCTTTGTGTTTCGGGAACTGCTTTCCATATTTTAAGCTGTTTCCCTCTTAAGCCTGTATAGGCGCTGGGCCAGGGTGTCATCCCTCTGATCAGCCTGTCAATCGAAATGGCCGGCCGTGAAAAATCAATGACCCCCATTTCCTTACTGATCAAGGGCGCATAACAGCTTTGACTCTCGTCCTGCTTCTCAGGCTTTAATTTTCCCTGCTCCAGAAGCGTGAGCGCCTCCACAACAGCCTCACCTCCCAGCAGCGTCAGCCTGTCATGCAGCGTTTCAAAATCATCCTCCGGTCCGATCTTTGTCTCTTTCTTGTAAAGCATATCACCCGTGTCAATCCCGGCGTCCATCTGCATAATGGTAATCCCCGTTTTTTCCTCACCGTCAATAATGGCACGTTGAATAGGCGATGCTCCCCTGTACTTAGGCAGGAGCGACCCGTGGATATTCAGGCTTCCCAATGGCGGCATATCCAGAATCTCCTGTGACAGAATCTGCCCGTAGGCGGCAACAATAAAAATGTCCGCTCCATATGACCGTAATTCCTCCACCGCCTCCGGCGTTTTAATCCGTTTTGGCTGCAGAACCGGAATGTCATGCTTCAGGGCACAAACCTTCACAGGGGAAGGGATCGGCTCTTTGCTTCGCCCCTTCGCCTTATCCGGCTGCGTCACCACGGCAGCAATCTCATGTCCTGCTTTTATCAGTGCTTCCAATGCACCCGCCGCAAAATCCGGCGTTCCCATAAAAACAATCCTCATTCCTCGTCCTCATCCTCTTCGTCATGCTTTACATCCTGAAGCTCCCCTTCTACCTTTTCCACATAAAGATGACCGTCCAGATGATCCAGCTCATGACAGATCGCCCTGGCCAAAAGCTCCGTTCCCTCCAGCTCAAAGGACTTCATATTCACGTCCATTGCCACCGCTTTCACATAATTCGGCCTGGTAACCTGGCCCGACTTTCCGGGTACGCTCAAACATCCCTCCTGGCCGGTCTGCTCTCCGGAGGATTCTACGATCCTGGGATTAATCAGAATATGCGGATCTTCTCCCGTGGTATCTATGACCACAATCCTCTTTAAGATCCCCACCTGAGGTGCTGCCAGGCCCACGCCGTTTGCCTCGTACATGGTCTCCAGCATATCCTCGATCAGTTCCTTAATCCGGGGCGTTATCTCCGTTACCTCCTTACACCTTTTGGTAAGCACCTCATCTCCGATCTCACGTATGTTTCTGATAGCCACTTTTATTCTCCTGCCTTTCCTTAAACCGCAAAGTCAAACTGCACCGTTTCCGTCCGCAACTGCCTTGCGCTTATATTTTGTTCTAACAGATCCTTTATTTCTATCAGTTTATCATATTTTGACGATTTCACATAGAAAACAAATCTAAAAATATCATTAATTCTGCTGATGGCAGCAGGCGCCGGCCCGATGAGCCGCATCCGGCCGCCTTCGTCCTCCCTTGCGCATCCTGCATTTTTCGCTCCTGCATTCCATGCCAGGTCCGGGCCGTACCGGCTCTTCACCGCTTCCGCCAGAGACGCCGCCAGCCTTCCAGCCTTTTCTTCATCTCTGTCAAAGATCTGTACCGCCAGCATATGAGCCGCAGGCGGGTAATCCCCCAGCTCACGGTAAAGAATCTCTTCCCGATAGAATCCCTCATAGTCCTGCTTTGCCGCATAGATCACCGCATAATGCTCCGGCTGGTATGTCTGAATCACCGCTTCTCCGGGAAGACTGCCTCTGCCTGCCCTGCCCACAGCCTGTGTTAGCAGCTGGAAAGTCCGCTCCCCCGCCCGGTAATCTCCTGCGCTTAAGGACAAATCTGCCGCCAGCACGCCCACCAGCGTTACCCCCGGAAAGTCATGACCCTTGACAATCATCTGTGTACCGATCAGCACATCCGCCTCTCTGTTGGAAAAAGCAGATAAAATCTCTTCGTAGCTGCCCTTTGTCTTTGTGGTATCTCCGTCCATCCGCAGCGTGCGTACTCCGGGAAACATACCTTTTAACTTTTCTTCAATCTGCTGTGTTCCTGCCCTAAACCCGCTGATATACTTAGAACCGCATTTCGGGCAAAGGCTGACTTTCTGCTCACTGTAACCGCAATAATGGCAAATCAGCATTCCGTTTTTATGCTCCGAAAGGGACACGTCACAATGAGGGCATTTCATCACATGACCACAGGACCTGCAGGAGATAAACCCCGCATAACCCCGCCTGTTCAAAAACAGGATACTCTGCTCCTTTTTCGTAAGTCTGTCCGCCAAAAGCTCCTGCAGCTTCATACTGAAGATAGAACGATTCCCTTCTTTTAATTCCTGCCGCAGGTCCACCGTGTATACCTCAGGCAGTCGCCCCCCTGTCAGCCTTTCTTTCAACTCAAAAAGCCGGTATTCCCCTTTCTGTACCCGAAAATAAGCCTCCAGAGAGGGCGTAGCTGACCCAAGCACCAGACCGGCTCCGTGCAGCTCTGCAACCTGAGCCGCCGTCTCCCTGGCATGATATTTGGGGGCAGATTCGCTCTTATAGCTGCCTTCATGTTCCTCGTCCATAACAATAACCCCAATGCTGGGAAAGGGCGTAAACAATGCGGATCTGGGACCAATGATCACGTCGATCTCACCATTCTTCGCCCTCTCGCACTGGTCATATTTTTCCCCGGCTGACAAGGTGGAATTCATAACGCTGACCCTGTTTCCAAACCGTCTGTAAAAACGCAACAGCGTCTGGTAGGTCAGCGCAATCTCCGGGATCAGCATGATAGCCTGCCTGCCCCGTCTTACCGTCTCTTCAATGATTTTTAAGTAAACTTCCGTCTTCCCGCTCCCCGTAATACCATGAATCAGATATGTTCCGGGTTTTCCCGCGTCAAAGTCCCTCATAACCTCATCCGCAATATAACGCTGGGCAGGACTTAAAACCGGCGCGGAAGCGCTGTCTGCTCCCCCGGCCGTTCCCTGCCTGTCTCCGAATACGCCGTCTTCCGGATGGACCGGATTTCGCAGGCTTGTCTTCGTTACCACTCGTACCGCTCCCGCCTTTTCCAGGCTTTTGACTGTCTGAGCGGAAACCCCCAGCTTTCCCGTCACCCACTCATAGGGAATCCGTTCCTGCTCCGCCAGCTCCCGCAGCAGTCTTTCCTTTGCTACCTGCTTTTTCCGTATGCTCTCTCCCAGCAGAGACAAGATCTCTTCCCGGTTCATACTGCGCAGCAGCGTCCGCCGCTCCAGCTTTTTCACGGACTGTCTTGCCGGAAGTACCGTCTTTAACGCCTGAATCATGGTGGAACCATAATTTTTCCGAATCCAGCCTGCCAAGGCAATCATCTTATCTTCCACACCCACACCGTTTTGCACAATGCCCAAAATATCCTTTGTCCGGGCCGGATCAAACTTACATTTCTCCCCGATGTCAATGACGTATCCCTTAAGCTGTCTGTTGCCGTTGCCAAAGGGAACCGCCACGCACATCCCGATCTCCAGAGTATCCTGGAAACGCTCCGGTACCCGGTATTGAAAAGGCTTATCCAGTTTTTCATGTGAAACATCCACAATAATGTCCGCGTACCGCTCTGTCACTTTTGTCTCCCCAAAATCCTCACACGCATTTTCCCTGTCAGTTTCCGGCACGTTATTATTCCGGAACACCGATCTGTCAGGCCTGTCAACAGGTTTTCCGCCTGCCGCAGGCTCAGATATGCTGCAGACCACCCTCTAACAGCTCCCGAATCATGACTCTCTCATCCATGGGATATTTCTTCCCTTGTATTTCCTGATAATCCTCATGACCTTTGCCTGCCAGAACGATAATGTCCCCTTCCTCGGCATGGGAAATACAGAAGGCCACCGCCTCCCGTCTGTCACAAATCTCCACATAAGCCCCGTCCGTCCTGCTGATTCCTGTTTTAATATCCGCCATGATGCTTAAGGGCTCTTCACATCTGGGATTGTCGGAAGTGATAACCGTAAGATCCGCCAGCCTCCCACTGACCTCTCCCATCTCAAACCTGCGCATTTTCGCCCGATTACCTCCACATCCAAACAGGCAGACCAGACGATGAGGATTATATTCCCGCAGCGTAGTCAAGAGGCTCTCCAGCGCCATAGCGTTATGAGCATAATCTATGAGAACAATAAACTTATCGGATACCTCAACCTTCTCGATCCGCCCCTTCACTTTCGCTCCTAAAAGCGCTCTGCAAATCACCGCTTCATTCACCTGAAAATGACGGCAGATAGAGATGGCGCAAAGTGCGTTATAAACGCTGAACTTTCCCGGCATGGGAACTTTCACGTCCAGCTCGATCAGCCCTTTTGTATGAAAATCCACCCCCAGGGCACCGGGCATATAAACCCGCCTGATGCCGGCAGCCCGAAGCATGTTGCCCTCACCCAGGCCGTAAGTCTCCAACTCACAGGTATGACCTTTGATAATCCCTTCTACATGCGTATCGTCTCCATTGACGATCCCCACCCTGCACTGTCTGAAAAGCATGGCTTTACATGCCATATATTCCTCAAAGCTGGCATGCTCCGCCGGTCCGATATGATCCGCTTCCAGATTGGTAAAGATGCCATAGTCAAAAACAAATCCCTCCGTTCTGTGCAGCATCAACGCCTGTGAAGATACTTCCATTACCACAGCTTCCATCCCGGCCTCCACCATCCTGGCAAAAGTCTCCTGCAAAGAAAGAGATTCAGGGGTTGTGTTTTCCGCAGGATGCACTTCGTCACCGATGATGGTCTCGATGGTTCCGATCAGTCCGCATTTGATTCCCGCGTTCTCTAAGATGGATCGCACGAGATAAGTGGTAGTGGTTTTTCCCTTGGTGCCGGTAATACCGATGGTTTTCAGCTTCCCCGCAGGATGGCCGAACCAGGCGGCGGCCACAAATGCCATAGCGTATCTGGTATCCTTCACCCTGACAACGGCAACCTCCGGTGCCACCGCTGCTTCTTTGATCTCCTTGGAAACCAGAAGAGCAGCCGCACCCTTTTCTGCCATATCTGCCGCAAACTCATGTCCGTCAAAATTAGCCCCTTCTATACAGATAAAAAGGCTGCCCTTCTTGATTTTATCCCTGCGGGAATCGTTGACCACCTCCGTGATCTCCTGATCCAGGCTGCCTTGAATACAATCATACTCCAATCCTTCCAGCAATTCCCTTAATTTCATTTTCCCTGTCCTGCCTTTCCTTTTTCCTTCCACACACTATCTTTATGCTGCCCAAAATCCATAATTGATTAATCCAGACCGTATATTTATAATCCATCGTCCCCGCGCCCTGCATGGTAAAGAAAAGGATCACTGTTCCCGCCGAGAAAAGTACGGCCAACACCGGAAAGAGCCATGGCGCCCTGCAGAATCTGCTCAAAGAAAACTTCCCCGAAGAGTCTCCCTTTATGCTCTTTGGCTTTCCTATCACCATAAGAATCGCCCCTGCCGCCATCAGCACCAGCGATACTCCAAACCAAATGCAGGCAGTGCGCACATAATATTTGGTTAATGCAGGCGTCTCATTCCGCATTATCTCATAGTTTCTGCCGGAAGAGGAATCGTATGCCTCTCCGGCAAGCTGCAGCGGCAGAATCAAAGGCGTTACACCATACCCCAGCACATCCCATCCGATCTGCCGCACTACCATGGGATAATGAACCTTCCAGGCATAATTTACCATCTTTTTCATAATGGCTTTCGCTTCTTCCAGCGTCACTGCCTCTTCCAGTGCAGGCTTAAAATATTGTTCCATGTAATAAGGATAGTACGCACTTTGCCAGATCACGGACCCGTTTTCCAGTCCGATCTCTTCCGGCCTCTCTCCCCAGTCTGCCCAAAGCGTAGGCCAGCAGACTCTTTTAACCAGCGGCCAGCTCCATCCCAGGCTGTTACCCTGAAAGTCTTCCCGGCCCCTCTCCACGCTCCATCCCGCAGCCGTAACCGCCAGAAAGCATACAGCCAGCAGCAGGCCCTTAAAATATCGTTCCCGCTTTCGAAACAGCCCCGGAAGTGTCCACAGGAACACCAAAAAGGGCAATACCGCTCCCGGCAGGCTGTACTTCGGCCAAAGCATACACTGAACGCCGAAACTGACCAAAAGCCCCGCCAGAGCTTTCACTCGGAGATCATCACGCTCATCTTTTCCGGCCAGTTCGCAGACAAAGGATAGCTTTATGAGCTCCAGCGAGCAGACAAAGGAGTAAGGCAGCAGGGCCAGATGGCACTGCATTGCCATAGGCATCGTCATCAATACCAGGCTCCCCCAAAAGCAGATGATCCGTTTTCCGGAACACAGCTTAAAAATCAACCGATATCCCGCATACAGGGCCGCTCCCAGCTGAAGCAGATAGACGATCGCATACGCCCCTTGGGGTAAATAATAAAAAAATGAATACAATCCCGCGTCAACAGGCGGAAAATCCTGAGATTTTAAAAAATTTGCCCCCATCCAAATGAATCCCAGACCAATCTGCAGGGTATATCCTATGAAAAGTATATTTTTGACCACAAGGCCTGCCGCCTCTGCCGCTTTTTTCATAATTTCACTCATTCTTTCAAATACTCTGCAATCTCAAGAACTATCTTTTCTCTGCCTGCTTCGTTGGGGTGCAGTCCGTCCTTACTGTATAGCCGCCAGTCTTCCCATTCCTCATGGGGAAAAAAATCATGATACAAATCTATGACTTCAAGGTCCAGCTCCCGTGCAAGAGCAATCTCCGCATTCACATAATCCTCCAGGGGGCCGCCTCCGAAATCCTCGGTCTCACAGGTAGTTCTCTCTGCCACATACCAGGTAAAAAGCGGCGTCACAAAAATGATTCGGGCTCCGGGAACCGTTTTGCGAAGCGACTCCACTGCCGTCCGCAAAGCCCCAAGATACGTATACTCGTCGTAAGGATCCTCCGGATTTTCGATGGGTATTCCCTGCTGGTAATCGTTGATTCCCTGCTGTATCACAAAGGTATCAATCCCGGAAAGATTTATGGTTTCCAGGCCGTCTATCACTTCCGCAAAATATTCCGTATTAATCTCCCGCACGGCGGCGGACTGCTGTACTCCGAAGTCATCCGCCTCCACTGCTTTGATCAGCGATACCAGAGAAAACGCGCCCCTGGTATAATCCAGCTGCCGATCCTGCACTCCCCTGGCTGCACAGGTGCCGCCTAAAGCAGCGTTGTAGACCTTCTCTCCCAGCAGTACCTCAAGCTGTGCCGGCACACCTGTCCCGTCCCGCACTTCTCCAAGGACGCTGTCTCCGAACACCAGGATTTCTGCCTCCTGCCGTTTGGGACTTCCGTGCACCGATCCGAAAATAAACCAAAACAGTATTATAGAAAGCAAAGCGGCGCAACAACCGCAGATAAAACTGCTTAAGTTTTTCTCCCCGCTTTTGTTTTGTTTCTCTCCTGGCATGGGATTCCTCCGAAATATTTATTAACAAAGTTTACCACAAACGGCACCGTTTCACAAGTCCCAGTAAAGCAAAGGAGCCTCGGCTTACACCGAGACTCCTTTGCTTTTCTTATGAGGGGGAGATAGTGAGTTCATCAACTATCTGAAAAATATATTACCCCGGAAATGTGTCTAAAGTGTGTCCATTTTCTAATCTAAGTCTTAAAAACTTTTAAAAAATATGAAAATGGCTTTATTACTGCTTTTTCGTCTTTATTTTCGTCCGAAGCAGATACCAGAGACCTCCTGCCAGACAAATGGAAGAATAGGTGCCGCAGACAATACCCACCATCAGAGGCAGCGCAAAATCACGGATACTGGTCACACCCAGAATATACAGCACTGCCACCA
Organism: uncultured Acetatifactor sp.; assembly: GCA_910578815.1. Lineage (GTDB taxonomy): Bacteria > Bacillota > Clostridia > Lachnospirales > Lachnospiraceae > Acetatifactor. The sequence goes on along the minus strand of CAJTSE010000024.1, from coordinate 30,852 downwards.
TAATAAAGGTTGTCAGTGAAGTAAAGATGCTTCTGGACATGGTCTGGGTGATACTCCTGTTGACCACATCCTTTAAGTCGTCCTTAGAGGACATGACAGCCATATTCTCCCTGATCCGGTCAAAAATAACAATCGTTGCATTGATTGAGTAACCAACGATGGTAAGCATACAGGCAACAAAAGTATTGCTGACTGACACCCTTGCCGCCGCGTAGAAAGCCAGCACCACCAGCACATCATGCAGCAGGGCTGCAATACTGCTGATTCCGAAACGCAGATCCTTGAAACGAATCCTGATATAGATCAGCATACACACGATTGCAACAATCACTGCAACCAGCGTGTCGGACTTCATCTCGTTGCTGATGGTGGAGCTGATGGTCTCGGAGGTAATCTCATTTTCCCCGATACCCCAGTCTCTCATAAGCATCTGGTTAATTTCCTCTCTCTGTTCCACCGACAAGGTACTGGTCTTAAAAATAACCTCATTAGAATCCTGAACTGTCTGAATCTGTACTGCACTTCCCGTAATGCGTTCGATTTCCGGAACAATCTTTTCATTGGCTGTTTCCAGTCCCACTTTCTCATTAAACATTACCGTGGTCTGGGTGCCGCCCTTGAATTCCAGGCTATAGTTTAAAGCGTCTCCCGTAGTTCCCTTGTTCACACCCATGATCACAAATCCTGCTATGATCAGCGCCAGAGAGACTCCAAAAAAAATACCCTTTTTGGAAAGTACATCCAGAGTTTTATGTTCCCTGCCCACACCATAAAGCTTTTCGCTCTTTAAGCCGATGGCATAAAAAGCATACAAAATGTATCTTGTCACCACCAGCGCCGTAAACATGGAGACCGCAATACCTAAGGCAAGCGTCTGAGCAAAGCCCTTCACCGAGCCAGGCCCCAGCAGCAGCAATACACCTGCCGCCAGCAGAGTGGTAATGTTGCCGTCTAAAATAGCGGACAATGCTTTGTCAAATCCAACCTTTACGGATGCCCGCACCGTCTTGCCCAAAGCCAGTTCCTCACGAATCCGGGCAAAGATAATCACATTGGCATCCACCGCCATCCCGATGGACAAGATAATACCGGCAATACCGGACAGGGTCAGGGTCATGTCAAAGCCCTTTAACAGCAGAACCACCAGCGCCGTATAAGCCAACAGCGCAATAGCAGAAGCAAGACCTGGTATCCGGTACACGACAATCATAAACAAGACCACCAGGCACAAGCCAATGAAGCCTGCCGTCAAGCTGGTAGATATGGCGTCCACGCCCAGCTGCGCCCCCACCACCTTAGAATGAAGTTCCTCCAGTTCCAGCCTCAGACCGCCGATTCGAATGGTAGAAGCAAGGTTTTCTGCTTTTTCAAAAGATTCCATGGGTGAAATCTGCGCGTTTCCGTCAGTAATCACCACATTTACCGTGGGAGCGCTGATGATTGCGCCATCGTAATAGATGGCCAGCGTCTCATTCTTTCTCAGGGCATTTTCCGTTGCTTCGGCAAACTTCGTCTTACCCTCATCCGTCATGGAAAGGCTGACAATATACTCTACATTTCCCATCTGCTGAGTTCTTATACTGCCTGCCTGAGCGTCTCTTACATCGGTGCCCGTCAGCAGGATGGAGCCGTCTGCCAGCAGCTCGTCAATCGTTTTGTACATCACATAAGAACCGTCCGCGGATCTTGCATAATTGGTATTCCCCTGCGGATCGGTTTGAGAGATAAAATACAGCGCTCCCGGTCTTCCCAGTTCCTGAAGGATGGCATTGGCATCGCTGACGCCGGGAATTTCAATATTGAGCCTGTCCGCGCCCTCCTGATATACCACGGCTTCCGTGCTGTATTTCTCCACACGCTTCTGCAGCTTTTCACGGGTATCCGCCATATCGGTGGCGCTGGGTGCCTCGTCTCCCACCACCTGATAAGTGATGCTGACACCTCCCGCAAGGTCAAGCCCCAGCTTGATCGTAGATGCGCTGCCGTCTCCTGCCGCATTGACGCCGAAAATGTCAACATAGGTCACGCCTATGAGAAGCAGCAGAATACAAAGCAGGATCACAATAGCTTTGTTTTTGTTCATAATTCTTTCGTCCTTTCCATTAATTTTCCGGAGCAGAAGCCTCCTTTTCCTGCTCTTCCGCCCAGGCGACCTTCAGCATAATCGCACATTCAATCCGCTTGCGCTGAAGTTCACAGCCTATATCATAAGCATCATTGATATTTCCGTGGAAATTATAGGAGTTTGCCGCACAGCCGCCGCTGCAGTAAAATTTTGCAAAGCATTTCCTGCATTTTTCCTTGGCGTAAACATTGCAGTGCTTGAACTCGTCTCGAATATCCTCCCTGGTGATGCCTTCAAAAACGTTGCCCATGAGAAAATTTTCCTTTCCCACGAACTGGTGGCAGGGATACAGGTCTCCCCAGGGTGTCACGGCAAGGTACTCCGTACCGGAGCCGCAGCCGGACAGGCGTTTTGCCACGCATGGCCCGCCTTCCAAATCTATCATAAAATGGAAGAAATGAAAACCCCTTCCCTCTTTTTTTCTCTGAATCATTTCCGCCGCCAGCCGGTCATATTCTGCTTTCAGTCCAGGTACATCCGCCTCGCGGATACAATAATCGTCCTCCGGACCCGCCACTACCGGCTCCACGGAGATCTGTTGAAATCCCAAATCCGCCAGATGAAGAACATCCTCCGCAAAATCCAGGTTTTCGTGAGTATAGGTGCCCCTCACATAATAAGCCGTCTGGCCCCTGCTCTCCGCAACCTTCTGATACTTCGGCACGATCAGATTATAGCTGCCCTGACCGCCCCGGAAGGGACGCATTTTATCGTTTACGGCCTTGCGCCCGTCAATACTGAGGACGATGTTGGCCATTTCCCTGTTGGCAAATTCCATGATCTCGTCGTTTAACAACACGCCGTTGGTAGTCAGGGTAAAACGGAATTTCTTGTGAAAGGGCTCCTCCAGGCTCCTGCCGTACTCCACCAGCTCCTTTACCACCTGCCAGTTCATCAGGGGCTCACCGCCGAAAAAGTCCACCTCCAGATTCACCCTGCTGCCGGAGTTTGCCACCAGAAAGTCCAAAGCCTTCTTCCCCACTTCAAGGCTCATCAATGCCCTTCTTCCGTGATATTCTCCCTCGCCTGCAAAGCAGTACCGGCAGGCCAAATTGCAGTCATGGGCAATATGCAGGCACAGCGCCTTTACCACGGTCTGTCTGTTCTTAAAATCAAACACATAATTTTCATAAATATCAGGCGCAAACAGCTGTCCCGCCGCTTCCAGCTCCAGCACTTCATCCACGGCCTCGGAGATCTCCTTCTCAGGGTAGGGAAGCTCTGCAAGGTTTAAAACTGCCGCCCTGATAGTAGCTGCATCCTTGATTCCCTCGTTTACAAGGGGCTCCACCAGCGGTATCATGTCATAGACAATATCGTCCACCACATGAATAGAACCACTGTTTACATCCATTATAATATTGTATCCGTTACTTTTGTACTGATGTATCACCGCTGTATTTCCTTTCCACAAAAGGCAAGCAGCGACTTAAAATCGCTGCTTGCCTCAAGTCAACCGACATTGCTGCCAACTATTTCATTTTTTCACAGCTCTGATTTCCCACTGTGCAGGACGTCTTGCATGCAGACTGGCAGGAGGTCTGGCACTCGCCGCAGCCGCCCTTCTTCACAGACTCCTTTAGATTTCTGGTAATTAAAGTCTTAATATGCTTCATGATACTTGCCTCCTTATCCTTCTTCCTCGTACTTACAAGCACATGTAAGTATATCAAAATATTTTCCTTTTGTAAAATACTTTTTTCATTTCATAATTTCAGCTCAGCATCCCTCCCAGCATTCCTCCTCCCGCGCAGAGTGCAAACGTGGTAAAAAAGGAAGTCCCAAAGGATACCCCGTCTTTCCCAGCAAACGCGGAGATTGCCGTCAGAATCAGAAAATACGCCGTTCCCTCCAATAGCCCCCAGAGGAATTTCCGGCTCTTCATCTTCTTCCCCGCCATAAATCCTGCAAAAAAGGTAGCAATCACATAAATACCGATAATGACAATGGTCACGACCTTTTCCCCTAGTCCCAGCTTAAAAAGCAAAAATGATAAAACTGCCAGAAAGACCCCTGTCAATATGTAAGAAAATAAAAGACTTTTCAGCAGGAATGCTGCCGGTATCCCGCCTCCCTTAGACGACTGCTCCATAATTTCCTCCATGCTGTATTTCCTTTTTTAATAAAAGAATATGCAGCCTTTACGGTAAACTTGACAACCACTTCTCATATCATGTATAGTTAAAGATAAAATACAGTATAAAAAGGAGTGGTTTATTTGGATACCCCAGGCGCCATACAACTTGTAACTATTATCATTCTAGTGTTTTTGTCAAGCTTTTTCTCTTCCGCAGAGACTGCTCTGACCACAGTTTCCCGCGTACGGATCCGCACTCTTGAGGAAGAGGGCAATAAACGTGCGGCAAGAGTCAACAAGATACTGGAAAATTACAGCAAAATGCTCAGCGCCATTCTGATCGGCAACAACATTGTAAATCTAACGGCTTCCTCTCTGGTTACTACCCTGGCGGCCCGTATCAGTCTGCCCGTTGGTATTGCCACAGGTACCCTGACTCTGATCATTCTGGTCTTCGGAGAAATCGTTCCTAAGACCTGGGCCATGCTTTCCGCGGAAAAGCTCGCCCTGGCCTACAGCGGAATCATCTACGGACTCATGCAGCTTATGACTCCGGTCATTTTCCTTTTAGACAAGTTATCCAACTTAATCCTGCGTCTGTTTCGTATTGACCCGAACAAAAAGTCTTCCACCATGACCGAAGCAGAGCTTCGAACCTATGTGGACGTGAGCCATGAGGACGGCGTCATCGAATCGGAAGAACGGGAAATGATCTATAACGTATTTGATTTTTCCGATGCCCTTGCCAAGGACATCATGGTTCCCAGAATCAACATGGTGACCGTAAACGTCACCGACTCCTACGAGCAGGTTTTGCAGGTGTTCCGAGAATCCATGTACACCCGTCTTCCTGTATACCGGGACGATACGGACAATATTATCGGCATTATCAATATAAAAGATTTTATCCTTGGAGACCGGGAAAACTTCCGGGTAGAAGATATTCTTCGAGATGCTCATTATACATATGAATTCAAGAAAGTGGCAGATCTGCTTATAGAGGTCCGCGAAAAGACCACCAGCGTTACCTTTGTGCTGAACGAGTACGGTGCTACGGTAGGTATGATCACGCTGGAGGACCTTTTGGAAGAGATCGTCGGCGAGATCCGGGACGAGTATGATGCAGACGAGGATGAGCTGATTCAGGAAAAAGGGGAACGGATCTGGCTGGTGGAAGGCAGCATGAAGCTGGACGACATCAACGACGAACTGGGCACTGAGCTGGACAGCGAGGATTACGACTCCATCAGCGGTCTGATTATAGAAAGTTTAAACCGTCTTCCCGAAGACGAAGAAGAGGTTATTCTGGAAAACGGGATACACCTGAAGGTACAGGGTATCGACCAGAACCGTATCAAAAAGGTGCTGATGACCCTGCCGGAAGAGCCTGACGGGCTGGAAGAATCGGAAAATGAAGATTCGGGAGAAAACCCGGAGACAAAAGGAGGCTCTCTATGAATGATTATTTGATCTATACCGACGCTTCTGCGGATATTGATCCCGCAGTCATTGAAAAATACGATATACGTTTCGTGGCCATGAATTACACGGTGGGCGATGAAGAGCGGCTGTGTGCCAGTCTGGAAACCCCTGAATTTCTGAAAACCTTTTATGACGCCCAACGGGCCGGAAAAGAGACCCATACCAGTCAGGTAACACCCAACTCTTATATGGAAACCTTTGCGCCACTGCTGGCGGAGGGAAAGTCCGTTTTGTACCTGTCACTTTCCAGCGGCCTGACCAAAACATTTGACTCCGTCAATCTGGCAGCGGCAGAGCTTGCCGAAGAATACTCAGCAGGCAGAGTAGTAGCGGTTGATACGCTCTGCGCCACCGGCGGCATGGGACTTATTCTGGAGGCTGCCGCAAAAAACCGTGAAGACGGGCTTTCCATCGACGAAAATGCCGCCTGGCTGAACGAGCACCGGCTGGACGTAGTACATTGGTTTATGGTGGACGATTTAATGTACTTAAAACGGGGCGGCCGGATTCCTGCTGCCACTGCCGTTCTGGGTACTGCCTTAAACATCAAGCCCCTTTTAAAAATTGACGATGAAGGGCATCTGATCACCCTTGAGAAAAAACGGGGATACAAACTTGCTTTAAAGGGACTGGCCGAAAAATATGCCGCCGCCCGCGATGAAAGCAGAAATCGGGTTTATATTGTTCACGGGGACTGCCCCGAACACGCAGACGAACTGGAACGGCTGGTAAAAGCCGTAAATCCTCAGGCCGATATTACAAAGATGCTGCTCTGTCCTATCATCGGTGCGCATACCGGCCCTGGCATGGCGGCTGTAATCTTCTTCGGGAACCGGGAGCTGTAACGCTCCCGGAGAATTCCCTGTCAATGAATTTCTCCTGTCAACGAATTTCCTCTTCCAATGATATTTCGCGCTCCTGTCCCCCATTCTGCTGTTGCTCTGCTGCCGTTCTGTCGTTTATCCGAAACGCCCCGTCACATAGTCCCTTGTCCGCGGGTCCGCAGGCCTGAAAAATAAATTTTTTGTGGGGCCGAATTCCACCATTTCCCCCATCAGAAAAAAAGCCGTATCGTCCGCCACTCTGGCGGCCTGCTGCATATTATGAGTCACAATAACCACCGTATATTTTTCCTTCAGCTTTACGATCAGTTCCTCTATTTTCAGGGTAGCCGTCGGATCCAGCGCTGAGGTGGGCTCATCCATCAAAAGCACCTCCGGTTCCACCGCCAGCGCCCTGGCGATGCAAAGCCGCTGCTGCTGCCCTCCCGACAGCCCCAGGGCAGGCTTTTGCATCCGGTCCTTCAGTTCTTCGTAAACCGCCGCCCCCCTCAGAGACTGCTCCACAATCTCATCCAGCCGCATCTGATGTTTAATGCCGTGAAGCCTGGGGCCATAGGCCACGTTGTCATAAATACTCATGGGAAAGGGATTGGGCTGCTGAAAAACCATACCCACCTTCTTTCGAAGCAGTGTGGTATCCACCCGCCTGTCATAAATATCCTCTCCGTCCAGCAGGATTTTCCCCCGGATCTGCACGTTCTCTACCATGTCATTCATGCGGTTTATACATTTTAAAAAAGTAGATTTTCCGCAGCCGCTGGGACCGATCAGCGCCGTGGCCCTGCAGCTTTTGATCTCCAGGCTCACATTTTTCAACACATGCTTCCTGCCGTAATACAGATTCAGATTCCTTATCGACAGTTTACTTTCGGCCACAGGTATATGTCTCCTTCCACACATAGCTCAGTATCTGCTTCCCTTACAGCCGGCACACCAGATTCAGGGCATCAGGCACAGCCGGATCTACGTAACCAGAGTCGGTAAATCCCACCTTTTCATAGACCTGCAGGGCAGAAATGTCCGCCCGCTTGACACACACCTCCACCCTGGGCCAGCGCCCCTCAGCCCGCAGACGGTCCAGGATCAGAATCAGGGCTGCCGTGCCGATTTCCTCACAAAATGCTCCCTGCCCGTCAACAGCTTCAGCAGCAGGTTCAGCAGAAGAGCCATCAGAATCAGCACGCAGCCGATACCAAAGGCCGTCCCGTACTCCCCCTTCTCCATCTGCAGGTAAAGCTCGACGGCCAGGGTACCGCCGGGCTCCAGGGCCTTCCGCCCCAATACCCCCAAATCCGTCCCCGGCCTGCCCGTAAGTCCGGGCAGAAGTCTTGCACTTCCCGCCGTAAACAGCAGCGCGGCAGATTCTCCCACAATCCTCCCCACCGCCAGCAGAATTCCCGTCAGGATTCCCGGCTTTGCCGCAGGCAGCAGCACCGTCCGGATCATATACCATTTTGCGGCCCCCATTCCCAGCGCTCCCTTCCGGTATCCGTCCGGTACACTCCGCAGGGCTTCACCGGTATTTTTCATGATCAGTGGCAGCACCATCAGTGTCAGGGTCAGCGCGCCGTTTGAAACAGAGTATCCCAGCCCCAGCACATTCCCGAAAAAAACCATACCGAACAGGCCGAACACCACCGAAGGAATCCCTGCCAGAATCTCCGTGGCAGCTTCTATCAGCCGCCTCAGCTTTCCCGGCCCGGCATATTCATTCAGATAGATGGCACCGCCCACGCCTGTCGGCACGGCAATCAGCAGCGTAAGCAGGGTTATGTATACGGTGTTTACCAGATTTCCGGCAATCCCTGCAGTTCCTTTCAATACACTGCTCACCGTGGTAAGAAAGTCAAGGCTCAAATAGCGGAAGCCCCGAAAAAATACATAACCGACAATTCCCAGCAAAAGAAACACGGAGAGGCAGGCCGCACCGTATACGGCCGCCAGCAGAAAGGCCTCCATTGGTCGCCTCTTCCTTCCGGCTGTCATTAGATCACCCATACAAATCAGCTCCCCTCTTCAGAATCCGGGTCAACACCATATTGGCTCCCATGATAAACAGAAACAGAATCAGCCCGATTGTAAACAGGACCTGCCGGTGAATCCCCTGAGCATATCCCATCTCGCTGACAATGGCCGTGGTCAAAAAGCGCACCGAATGAAAAGGAAGGGGGACATTGACGCTGCCGCCGGAAACCAATGTGATAGCAAAAGTCTCCCCAAGGGCCCTCCCCATCCCAAGTACCACTGCCGTCACAATTCCCGGCTTTGCCGCCGGCAGAACAGACTTGAAAACAGTCTGCATCCTGGAAGCACCCAGGGCCAAAGACGCCGCCCTAATCTCCGGCCCCACTGCCCGAATGGCCGCCTCACTGATATTGATCACCGTAGGCAGAATCATGACGGCAAGCACTATTGCAGCAGACAGCAGATTCGCTCCACCTGTAAACCGGTGCGTCCCCGATTCCGCAAACAGTCTAAGTTCCAGCTTATACATCAGCGGATTCAAAAGATAAATGCCCAATAGTCCATAGATTACAGACGGAATACAGGCCAGCAGCTCCACCGCCGTCTTCATGATCTCAGCCAGAGGGCTGCCGGCAGCCTCCGCCAAAAAAACTGATGTCAAAATCCCTGTCGGGACTCCGATCACAAGTGCCAGCCCCGTTCCTGCCAGGGACGTAAGAATGATATAAAAAATACCAAATTCAGGCTCTGCCCCCACAGGTGCCCAGACCCTTCCCAGCAGAATCTCCTTCAACCCCACCCGAAACAGCGCAGGCATGCCGCTGATCATCATATATAGAGTAATAAACAAAACCCCCAGAAAAGCAGTAAGAGCACAGAATGAAAAAATACTGCGTGCTGCCTGCTCTACTGCTTCTTTTCTCTTTTTATCCTTCATGACGCTTACAGGATACCGCTCCAGGGACATGCTATGTACGCTTATTTCTCCCAAGTATCCTCCTTCCTGCATGGCTTAATCCGCCGGAACCAGCCCCATTTTTTCGATCACCGACTGCCCCTCATCCCCCCGCACATACTCAAACCACGTCCGGATCAGCCCGCTCTGCCTGCCGTTTTCCCCGTTCGTTACCATTACAAAGGGCCTGACCAACGGGTAATCTCCGGCTCTGATCGTTTCTGCTGTGGGTAATACCCCTTCCACCGCTAAAACGGCTGTATTTTTATCCGCTGCCTGCGTGGATACATACCCGATAGCGCCTGGCGTGACAGCAATCCTGGCCAGTACCGCGCCGGCGCTCCCCAGTTCATTGGCGTAAACACAAGCCCCCGTCCGTTCAAGGTATGCTTCAAAAGCTTCTCTGGTGCCGCTGCCTGCTTCATGCCCGATTACCACAATGGGAAACGGATCTCCCCCTACCTGGCTCCAATCTGTGATCTTTCCCGTATATATATCCTGAAGCTGCTGTCTGGTCAATCCTGACACCTTGTTATCCGGGTCTGTACAGACTGCAATTCCATCCAGCGCCACAATGTTTTCCACCGCTCCGGAATCCTTTTCCCCGCTTTTCAGCTTTCTTGAAGAATTACCAATATCCGCAGTGCCGGAAAGGACGGCCGCAATTCCCGCTCCGGAACCCACGTATTCTACCGTCACCGTCACTTCCGGATATTTCTCCATAAAGCTTTCCGCCAGGGCTTCCGACATTTTTTCCATGGAGGTGCTTCCCGCAATGCGGATACTGCCGGACGGCTTCTCTTCTGATCCGATGTACTCCCCCGCTTCCGACTGTCTTTCGGTGGGATTCAGACCGCCAATCATCAGCCCCCCGGCCAATAAAAGGAATCCTGCCTTACAGGCTGTTTTGAATGTCTCTCTCATGTACTCCTCACCGTTTCCAAAATTCCGTCTGCTATGGCCTGTGCCACTTCCTGGAAACGCTGGTCCAAAAGCCGGTTATCCGCATCGGTATTGATAAATCCCACCTCCGCCAGTACTGCCGGCATTTCGGTCTGATTCAGCACCACCAGATTGGTCCTCTCATTGACTCCCTGGTTTGCAAATCCCACATCCTCCAGCCGGGCATTGATATTTCCCGCCAGCCTTGCGGCCTCGCCGTAACGATTATAGACCAGAGTTTCCACTCCCGTATACTGATTGGGATAGGGACTGGAATTCCGATGAAGCGAAACAAAATAATCCGCATTTACGGCATTTCCCTCCATGGCTTTGCGCTGAGGTGCCTCGTATATATCCGTAGTACGGGTATAATAAACATCAATCCCATTCGCTTCCAGAATCTGACCGATTGCCAGAGCAAGAGCCAGGGTATCATCTTTTTCCTGTCTTCCGTTATATGTGGCGCCTGGGTTGCTGCCACCATGTCAGTAAATAGGGCAATATATTCTTGCCCTATCCAGAATTACCTGTTATACTGTCTTTAGGTTGGGGCGGCTTATGTTCGCCGCCCTTTCCGTTTTCCCTTTGGCCGGTTACTCGGCCTTTGCTTTTGTGTCCGGCTCCGGCTTATACTGATCTTCTCCTGTCTCAATGTAGAGAATAAAATCATTGATCTTCTTCTCGCTCCATCCAGCAGCCCTCAAGCCTAAAACCAGTCTTGCATTTTCCTGCATGTTCATTTGCTCCATGTTTTTCCTTTCTCCCTTCCGGGTAATTGTCCGTGGTCCCTTTGGACAATTATATAATACACCATTTTTAAAGTATTGTCAATAGAATTTTACATTATTTTTAAAGCTATCAATTTAATTATCACTTACATATTTTATAATGTTACCAGGCTGCATATCCAGCAGCTTACAAATTTTCTCAAGCGCAATGATTCCCACCATTTCCCCACAACGCAAAGACTGTATTGCATTTTCCCCTAACAGCTTTTCCTTACGCAATCTTGTTGTGTTATATCCGCATTCTTTCAGATTTTCCAGCACATCAAATTTGTATACAAACATTTTTTCACCTCCAATACACCTATTTATATTATACATTATTCTTAAATCTATTTCAAGAATTTTACATTATAAATAATGCACAAAATATTATATCTTAAAACGCTTTATTTTCGGTGTATTATATATACATAGCAAGGTAAGCAAACAGAAGAAAATAAGATATGGTCAGAGATGAAATCGAAATCCAAGTAAGTAATGCAACGCCGGCACAGTTTTTTGCTTATGTTAAGAAAAAATGCAAAAAGAAAAATATTCCGGTTGAAATTATGAGCGCAAAAGAATTTGCTAGTCAGGACACGGATATTTTTACTACATAGATTGGACCAAGGAAATAGAAATCGCATAAATCTGTCCCGTCGGCTCTAAAAGTCCTTCAAACCCGGAGCATCCGGCAGAAATGCCGGGTTGAATAAAAAGAAAAGCATAGGGACTGCACTATTTAGCACAGTCCCTTTTCTGTTATACTCTTTTCAGCCGTCCCGCAGTCAACAAATTATACATCTCTGTATTCTGGGACGCCGTGCCTATATATCCCCTGATCTCATTTGCTGCTGCAATCTGCTTCCGGTAACTGTAGGTGCTGGTGATCCCCAGACTGGTCAGGGCCGCGCTTAAGGTGGTCTTTTTGCCGGTATAGGCCGGATAGCAGGCAGATACCGCGTTAGGTGCTTTTCCGGATCCTGCTCCCCCTGCGCTCCCAGCTGTACCGGATGCAGTCTTAAGCTGCAGCGTAACCACAATAAATGCCACAACACCCTCCGCGGTCTTCTGCGCGTGCTGCTCGGACAGGATGATCGGCACGTCCTGCGGCGAATCCATAAACCCGTTTTCCACCAAAAATGATGGCATGGATGTCTTCCTGATCACGTAAAAACCCTTATTAATTACCTTTGCCGACCTATTACCAATAAGACCTGTACGGGAGACAATCGCCTGATACAGCTTTTGTGCCTGTACGCCCCGCTCCGTCTTGCTGGAGCTGTAAAACACCACCGTCCCGCCGCCGTTACGGCCGCCCAGCCCTGCATTGTGGTGCATGGATATGTAAATATCTGCCCCTGCGGAGTTGGCCGTCTTGACTCTGGATGCCAGAGATACATCCTTAGCGCCTGTGGTATCTCCCACCCGGATCACGGTGCAGTCATAGGCCTGCAGTGCAGCCTCCACTTTATCCATGATCCGGTCATTTAAATACCACTCTCTTGTTTCGTTGGGATCCAGAGACTTCAAACACCGCTTTCCTGCTGTTTTCATCCCATGCCCAGCATCCAGGGCAATGATTTTCTTACTCATCCTCTTTCCCTCCATTCCGCTGCTTCTGCAGCATTTCTTCACTCTTCTGCTTCATCCTGATCCTGATGCAGCTCCGGAAGGCCGGCCACCGATGTCAGCATCGACAGCACGCCAGCCAGCGCCGAAGCGGAAAGCACATATAACCAGTCCACCTGCCCCATGGCCGCCGCTGTTCCGATTCCCGCAATCGCTGCCTGCGCGACGGTCTTCACCGACCGGATCCCTGCCTTTTCAAACCACTCTCTCCAATTTCTTTTCTTCATGATAAATTCTCCCTTCAAATTTTGTTTTTTCTCTTCCCTGATTGTTACCGGGCGCCCATGCCCATGCTGATAAATGCAATGCAGATACCAACCAGGCCTGTTATGATTGCTCCGGCTACCGTCCGGAAGAGCCACTTGTTTTTGTCCTTTAACTCCGCGATCTCCGCATTCTGGATCCCGTTGTCCTTTTTCAGGGCCTCAACATCCGCTTTCAGCTTTATGATCTCCTTTTCGTTCTCATAGGTTTTGCGCTTAGCATCGTTGTAGCCGTCCAGCTTCGCCTCGATCTTTGTCAGCCGCTCCAAAATCTCCATCATCACAGTTCCGTCTGTTTCCATGTCCACCACCTTCTTTCCGCAAATTCTATTACAAAAGCCGGATGCACCGAAGGGTGTGCCCGGCTCCTGGCTCTGTTAATATTTTATTGTCTACTGAATAAATCTGTATCGCTTTCGCCCTTCCGGGGCTTGCACGTGGCTGCATATTTTTCCTCCCTAGTCCTAGTAAAAGTATGGATTGGTGACCTGCACGGCCGTTCCATGCGCCGGAACATCACCCTCCGTTTGTATTGCACAGCTTATGGTATCCGGCTGATCGGATATATCAATGATAACTTCTTTCCCATTTCCATAGCCAGACAGCGCAACGCGTTTGCTATTGACATAAAAATACCCGCCGTCTAAAAAGCAGGTCATTTTTATTTTTGTACAGCCCTGCCTGCTAAAGGCAGAGGTATCGCAGCGTGCATAGTAGCCGGATCTGTTTACCTGCCACCAAGCCCAGCTTGCGTCGGGCTTTCGCCAACTTGATAGGTTACCGCTTGTTGTATAGGTAGGATTTTTATCGCTCAAATAAAATGGCGTTGCCGGTATGGCTGTCCACACCGCATACATGGTTGCGGATGCCGCCAGAGTCACGGCTGCACCGGCCCCATACTGGGTGCCGCCGTTTAATGCCCATGCCGTAAAGTTATAACCGCTGCGGCTAAAGCCGTTGGCACTGAGGATAAACGTGGGATTTGCCACATTGCCGGAGTTCCAGTATCTGACACTATTCTGGGCCGCCACAGAGCCGCTGGAAGCGCCGTTGCCATTGTAAGATAAGGTAATGATCTGGCTGTAGCGGCCGTACAGGGTAATGTTTGCGGCCAGGGATAAGCCGGAAATGCTGTTGTAATCAATTCCGGCCGCTGCCAGGGAGGATGTACTCCAGCCGTCAAAGCTCCAGCCGCTAAGAGCGGCGGCGCTGACAGTAAACGTGGGATTGACCACGCTGCCGGATCCGGGGCAGTAGTATCTGGTCCCGTTGTGCGCAGTAGGGGAGCTGCTGCCGTTATAGGTGGTCAGGGTAATTGTCTGGTAATACATGCCGTACAGGGTAACATTCGTGTCACGGGTAAAGGAGGCACCGCTGTTGTAGGTGATTCCCGCCGTGGCACCGTTACCAGTACTCCAGCCCCGTGCCGTCCAGCCGGATAAAGCCGCCTGGGTCAGGGCAAAACTGGGATTCGACACATTTCCGGATCCGGGATTGTAGTACCTGATCCCGTTCGTGCTGGAGGCGGAGCTGATGCCGTTGTAATAGGTCACCGTTACCGTCTGCTGGTACATGCCATACAGGGTGATATTGCTGTCACAGGTAAAGGCTGCGCCATTGGCATAGGTAATATCCCCGGCTGCATGTGTACTGCCGCTCCAGCCTCTTGCCGTCCAGCCGGAAATCCCTGCCTGGGTCAGGGTAAAGCTGGGGTTAATGCTGCCGGCTGGCGCCCAATATCTTGTCCCGCTGGTGCTTAATGCCGTTCTGTTTCCGTTGTAGTAGGTAACGGTTATGGTCTGCTGATACAGACCGTACAGGGTAATGTCCGAGTCCCTCGTAAATGTGGCCCCGTTGGCATAGGTGATTCCGGCATTCCCTTGATTGCTGGTGGACCAGCCTCTGGGCGTCCAGCTGGAGCTTGCCTGGGTCAGCGTAAACGACGGATTTTTTACATTACCGTTATTATAATACTGGTATCCGGATGTACTGCTGGCAGATGTGCTGTTATTATAGTACGTCACTGTAATGAGCTTGCGAAAGACGGCATACAGCGTGATCGGATTGTCACCCATCACCTTGTTGGTGTATACGTCATTAATGGCGTTGGCATTAATCCGCCAGCCCACAAACTCCCAGCCGCTTTTTGCCGGGGTAAAGGTCTTGGGAGACAGGCAGGTCGCCCCGTCGTCCACCTCTTCCTGGTAGGTGACACCGCTGTCTACGTGGTAGGTGACCATATTTCCCGCCGAATATACCCTGGTGGCGCCTATGTATCCTTTGCGCATTTTTACAGCCCCCAGATACCCTTTGTATCCGGAAGCCCCTATAAATCCTTTTGCCATAACACTACCCCTTTACCCAGTAAAAAGTTTTCGGATGGGATGCCGCATCCGAAGGAAGCGCATCTACGATCTTTACCTCCGTGATCGCCCCGCTGGCGGAAAGCGCAGAAACCAGCCCCCATAAGTATCTGATATTTTTAAACATAGCCGACACCTTGGCAAAAATGGACTTATGAGTTTCGCCGCTTTTTAAGACAGCCACATTCGTCCAGGCGGACGGCGTAAGGGTATCACTGCTGCCAAACGTCACCTTAGCATCCTTGGTATCTCCTGTTTTATCCAGTTTGGTACCCAGTAAGCTATCCATTTCGGCCTGATTTGCCTTTGTGCCAATGGCATCATTCAGAGCCGCCACCACGTCCTGATTTTCCGCCATGGCGTCGGCAATCTCTTTAAGAGTGTCCAGGGATGAGGGGGCACCGTTAATGAGATCGGCAACCTTCAGGTCCGTGTAGGCGATAACCTGTTGGTATAGGGCATCTATGGCTTCCTGTATCTTCTCCTGTACTGAATTAAGCTGTTTTACTGTCACCACAGCCCCCTGGTCAATCACTAATTGCACATTTTCGGAATTTCCTACAGCAACAGATAGATTAAAATACAAACTGGATACTGTCCGATTATTATATGGAGGCACATAGCAGCCATTATCTGACATTTCTGACGATACAGCATACAAAATTTCTCCTTCATCCGGGTCATTAGCATATAGCCCAACCGTCCGCATTTGATAGCCCTCAGTCAAATCCGTATTCGGCAGTATCACCCTGATCTTAATGCTGTTGCTGCTCTCAATATCCGTTTCTAACGCATTGCTTCTTTGCCTTATATCTTCCAGCGCAACCAGATATTTAAACTCGCCTTCCTGGTATCTCCTGGAAGATACTGATAATCCGGTAAAACATATAGATTTGTTACTTTTTATAGTTTTAAAAATAAGGCTACTGCCTTTATCGGTAACTATAAGCCTTCCAAACTCTGCCATATTTCTCTTCTCTCCCTTATGATGTGATGTATATGTCTTCTGCAAAGGCAATCCCGCCGTACATATTAAAGCTTCCGGACGCCAGACTTGATATTCTATTCTTTGTGCTGGCCACAATATTGCAGGGCAGTAATTCGTCAAGAATACTTTCCAGTTCTTCCACCTGCCCACATAGTTCAAGCCCTGTTTCTACGACCATAACATATCCAGTGTCAAAGTTATATGTTAGCTCAAAATCCGAACTGCCGCACAATACAATTATCTTCTGGGTCAATGTCTGTAAAGTATAAGGAAGCTTGCTAAACCATTTGCTTTGAACTCGTGAGCGCCGGCTCTCCAGTGTATCATCGCTTTGCGGGTAAACACCCAGTAATTTCTCAAACCTTGATATACCATACTCATCAGCAGTAGAAATAAAGCGATTTCTTAATACCTTGTCAACAGCCTTCCATATCACACAGAATTCAGGAGATTCTGCTTCAAGAGCCGCAACCGGCTCTTTATATTCCTGCATAAATGGAGGCAAATAGGAAACAAGATCAACTTCCCTAATCACGTAAAACACCTCCCAATATTGGAATCTGATATTCCGTCAAAGCCAGGTTTTCATTTAAATCATTAATTTCCGTATTGGCTACATCCAAAATCCCCGTCACGCCTAAAATTCGTGATTCAATCTGACTGATCCTGACAACAATGCTCGAACTGTCAGCCCACCCTTTCCTCAATTCCAATAAATACGCCTCAACTGCTTCCTGTATTAATGCGCTCATGTTTGACCAATTATAACCCTCTTCAAAGGTTATAGCTGTTTTGATATACACTTGGACCGGGACCGCACTCTTAACATTAACCACATGGCCAATCGGAACCAGACCGCACCCTTCTCCCGCATTTTCGCTCGGATCAAGTTCAGTCTGAATTGTATTCAGCAATACATCCGATGCTTCTCCAAAGTCCATAGAATTAACGACGGTTATGAGGACCACGCCTCCAACCGTCAATTTCTTTTCAATAGAAGCCGCATAAATCCGGGAAAGCCATGCCGCAACATCCGCATCCAATTCTTCCATGACAGAATTGTACCAGTCCGCTACTTTTGCAGAGGGAATCATCTCAGCCGGACGTATGTCCCCATTCCATGCTCTGGTTACTTTCACGCCACCGACTCCATTTATTTTCTTTACTGTTTCAATATATGCCGCTTGGTTTCCGGCGAAAGATCGTTCATTGAAACTAGAAAAATACCGTTGCCGGAATACTTCGGTATCCTCTTCGTCTTCTCCTGGCACCAGTATTTCGGTAAGCTGCGCCGTTTGTAACCCATCAATATAATCCATAGGCATCATCGTACCTAGATACTGATTGCCGACCGCTCCTGCTGTTTCACATTGCACTTGATATTGCCCTGGCGTAATCTGATTCAATACCACATAGTTAGTATCGCCAATGTTAAAGCGCTTTCCGGTTACATCAAGGTATGCCGGTGTAAATTCACCTTTCAGAACCGCTTTCGAAGCAGCTTCTGGCACAAGTCCACGATCCTTTGCAAGTAACGCCAGGAACTCCCTTGCCGCAGTATCTCCGTAAGAATTTTTTATCATATATTCCAATTCTATGTATAAAACCTGCAGTTCTATGGCTGTTGCGCTGTGCGTGTCATAGATGATAGAGCTTGGTCTTTTATCCATCTTATCCGACACCCGATTCAACATCCGGCCAAGAATGCTTTCATAAGTCTCATCTTCATACATTCAAATATTTACCCCCTTTCTCAACTCTAATTTTTCCATAAACTGTCTCCACTATAAACGCGGCATTAATTTCCTTGGTTTTGAATTCAAATTCAAAATCGGTTACATTGCGGATTCTCGTATCAGTCAAAAGCGCTTCTTTGATTCTACGCTCCAATTCTGCGCACACCCAGACCGCAGGCTTTCCATACAGATCAATGGTCTCAATGCCATACCACCACGGATAAATAATGTACTGATACCGTTCTGTATTTAGTATTCTGAATATGGCCTGCTTCATGGCTTCCTGTTGGTCTACAAGTCCCCGAACGGAATCGCCTTCAAGGTCCATCTTATACGTCAGGCTTGGTTGTTCCTCAATCTCAAAATCCCGATTCAAAAAACCGACTGTTGATGGTATCATGTTCCAACCCTGTCCAAAACTATAAATTTTTGGCCTTTCTGCTGCCTGAGCAGGATAACTTCATCACCGACAACCAAGCCATTATGAACGATGATTTCCATTTTCCCTGCTATTTTGTGATGATGTGAAAGATCCTGTGTATCAGTGGCCAGATGAATGCTATCGCCGTTGCTATCTGTACCTTTTACAATATGTTCATGCACATCAAGGCTATCTTCCGATAACCAATCCACTGTGATTCCCACAGAAAAGTCGGTCACGTTCCGCGAAAGAATCAACTGCTTTTCGCCCAGATTCATTTTTTGTTCCACGTTTATTTTCAACGGTGCAGTACTCACCACTTTCCCAAAACACACTTTAACCGGTTTTTCTGCTTCGACCGCTTTGAGCGCTGCCCTTTTTAATGTTTCAACAAGCTCATTTGCATCAGCCAACAAAATCACCCCCTCTAAGCGTCAAATCCATCCAATGCTCACCTTCCTTATAGGTGTGCCTGCACTTTTCCACAAGCATCCAGTTTTTCAACTTTATATCTCCAAGGTCAATACTGACTATAACCATGGACCCGGCCCTAACCCTGTTATCCCCAAACGCATTTGTAATTTTCAAATTACGAGTTTTCTTATTGTATAGCTTTAATAGTGTATCTGCCTTTGTTTTTCCACTTTCGCCCTTTTGCAGGGTATCAAAATACTGCAGGATTCCCCACCTGTTAATATTGGAAAAATCCTGAGCAATATACACCTCTCTCTTGCCGGTGTCCTCATTGTCATAAGTCAGTTTTACTTTGTTGTAGGTATTATCATCAATAGACGATGTGTATTCAAAATTTTCCCCAGTTTCCGCATCCACCATCAGATAAGCCCCTGGGATCCCCACATACATAGACGATAGGCCTTTCAACGTCAGTTTTCCGAAATCATCATACATAACATACATTTTTCCGGTATTGGTCAAAGTCAGATCAAGGGCATTCGCGATCATCTCAAAAAGAGAAGTGTTTTCTTCGACTCTCGATTCAATTACAAATTCGGTATCCTCCAAAACACCCACGTTCAGCGCATAATCATCCGCCAGCATTTTAATGAGCTGTGCGGCCGTCTTTCTTTCATACACCTGTGTGTCTTCGTTTTTTAAATATCGTAACTGATCGTAAGCCGTAATCGTGATAACCTGATCTTTCGCGCGCTGCTGTTTAAATACAAAGCCAAAAAACATATTGCAGCCGTCAACTCTCATTCTCACCGGACTGCCTTCCGAAAAATCCAGCAGTCCGTCATCAAGAACCTTAAATACCAATTTGCCCGGAGTATCTTTTCGCTCTGTTGTCCATTCGATTCCCTCTTGGATTGCCGGCTTACACATCTTTGTTCCTGATTCATTCCCGATCAGAAGTTCAATATCCAATTCCGTACCCCCTTCCTATCATAATGCACACAAGAATACTATACGGCCGGAATCGTCAAAACCTGCCCCGGCCGTATTAAGTTCGGACTGCTTCCAATAATCTCTTTGTTTGCCTCATAAATAACAGTGTATTTTGCACCGTTACCGTAAAAACGCTTTGCTATCCCCCAAAGAGTATTGCCTCTTATAACGGTATACGACTGTGAAGCAGTTGGAACAGGAGCGTTGTCTGTCTCGCGCTGCGGCTCAATGCTTGCCTTTGTCCCGGATGCTGCCATTTGAATATTTACAGTTTTCGTTCCGTAATCTCTCCACTGCTTTAAATTGAACTTCACCTTAAAGTCAAAGCCGTTTCCGGAGTCCTCTGTAATTTTGTAATCTTCTAAGGATACCTTAAGATTCGTATTTAACAGTGTCTTCCCCGATGGATTCTTCCTGCATACAATAAAGCGAAACGGCTTCTTACCGGCTTTTAATTTCTCAAAATAGTCAAGGAAATAACCTGCATCCTTAAAGCCGGATGTATACACCGCATATGGCTGCTTCGTCTGTGGAATCTCGCATTCGAATTCGATTTCTGTCAGTTTCGGCTGCTTTAAGATATTAATTTCTCCTTCGTTAATAAGGGATACCGTCTTGTTCGCATTATTAACTTTAATTGTAAGCTTGGAAGGAGGCACAGGTAATAAATACTCATCCATATAAAAGTCATATCCGTTTTCTGCCATTTACTCATGCACCCCCTCAAGCGTACTGTCAACCGCCTCATTCACAGAATCCGTCAGCTTTGTGATAAAACCGTCAATGTCATCATCGCTGTTAATATTGTTCTGCATCCCGGACATGTCAATTTTGATCTCAGCGGTTGTAAATCGGTTTATGTTCTCCTGCTCTGCAGCGTCGCGCAGGTATTTCAGTTCTTCCGCGCTGATCTCCAGAGAATCCCTGATCGCACCAAGGTCTCCGGACATGTCGTCAAGCTTGTCATCATAGAGATATTCCTGTGGCAGATAATCCTCCGGCTGCGGTATATCATCTGTATCGCCGAACAAGTCTGACAGACTAAAGTTTGCAATGCTTTCGTCTATACCTTCACCAAAAGAGTACCCTGCATCCCAGGCATCCGTATAGTCGATGTAATCCCATTTTTCGACATACTCGACCCACCCGGATTCATCTTTAACCTGCTGCTGTGCCGCCTCAATCTCGGAGTAAAAATTATCAAGTCCGCTGGTAATATCAACTTCAATACCCGGAATCTTGTTTATAACGCTCTCTATGGCGGTTGCCATATTCAGAATATAGCCGATCACGGTGAGGCACAAGTCGTAAAACAAAACCTTTACGGCAGCAATGGGATCATTAAACACGTTCCCAAAAAAATTGACAAATGACGCAATAGTATTCTGAATACGAATAAAACCATTTATTAAATGCGCCGCGCAAACGGCGAAATATCCGGCAATCAATCCGGTTGCTGAAATAGAAGTCCCGGCAAAGTGATTGACAGCCGCCACCGCCGCATAGAACAGGGCAATCAGGGCAATTATTAACACAATGATCCAAACAATAGGACAGGCATACATCGCCGCATTCAGCCCATTCTGAGCCGCAATATCTGCCGCTGTGGCTGCCGTCAGGCCACCGGTTGCAGCAGCATGGAGCATCTGAGCCGCTGCCATTGCAATGTGTATTCCCTGGCTGATCGCATCTATGGTATTTGCCGCCAGCTGCGCTCCGTAGTAAACTGCAAGTGCCGCCGCAATGCCATAAATAATAGGGCTGAGCATTGACCAGTTATCCGCAACAAATCCATATGTGTTTGATGCCAATTCGAAAATGTTCAGCATGATCCCCGCCACTACGGCCAGTGCCTCTCCTGCGCCATTTGCAAACCGTTGAAATGTCTCACTGTTGGCAAGATCGTTTACTTTCTGCAGGACTGGGCGGAAGCTGATTAACGCCGTGTTCTGCATGGACTGCCAGGTCTGCCCCCATGTCATGGGCATTTCGTTAAACTTTGCGTTGATTTCATCCGCACTTGCAAATACAGATGCCTTTACAACGTCAGCTGATAGCTCTCCGTCTGCCGCCATTTCCCGGATCTGTCCGATTGGTACATCGAGATAACTTGCAATATTTTGAATCAGATTTGGCGCCTGTTCAAAAATACTGTTTAACTCATCCCCCCGCAGCACCCCTGATCCAAGAGCCTGCGACAACTGTAACATGGCATTAGATGATTCCTGAGTACTTGCTCCGGCAATGGTCATCTGCTTTTGGATCAAATCAGCAAAAGCAATGACTTCTTCGGAACTGCTAAACGCATCCCTGGCATTATTTCCGAATCTTGCGACCACATCCGCCATCTCCGAAAAAGACCCTCTGGCATCCTGTGCCGCAGCATAAGTCATATTCACAAGTTCCTCCGTGCTTTGGAGACCGTCATTCATCATATTCAGCCTTGCTGTTGTCTGGATCAGATTATCCGATACATCCAGTACTTTCCCGACCCCCTGGACACTGATATAAGCAGCCGCTGCTTTTTTTATCATGTTAGCCAGTTGATTAGACTGCTGGACCCCCTTCTGGATTTCCTGGTTAAATCTTCCCTGCTCATCAACATTATCTCGGATATATCGCTCTGTTCCGCTGACTGTCTGCGACAGCCGCAAATAAGCCTCATTTGCGGCAGAAACGTCCATATTCTGCATTGCCTGATTCAAGTCATTTTGCTCCTGGAGCATGAGACTCAGCTGGGCCCGCAGTTGTTCAAGCTCTGCATTTGCAGTATCCGTTCCAAGGTTTAAAGGGTTATTTTCAACCTGCTGGATCCGGCTGCGCATTGCATCAATTCTGGATGTCAGCCTGTTTAAATCCTGAAAAGAGTCAGGCGGGAACAAATCCGTGTTCACCGCCTGACTCGCAATCGCCTCCTGTGTGCTGTACAGTTGCTCCAGCATACTGTTTGCGCTCTGCACTTCCTGCTGAAAGCGCTCAACCCCGGAATTCACAAACACATCCAGACTGTCTGTCTCCCATCGGACAGGCACCGTAACATCTCTCTGGGCTGCGCTTACATTTGGTGCCGCAATATCTGTCCCGGCCTGCTGATTCAAGGCATCATTCATGGCAATAATTGCGGCGGTCGCCTGATTGATCTCATTCCTCGCCCCTGCAATGCTGTTTGTGTCAATATCTGCACTCATGCACTCCTGCATGTCATATACACTGGATATTGCCAGATTCACAGAATTTACGATATGGTTTAATATGTAGCTGAATTGGTCGTTTAAATTGATGCTGGCCTGAATTCCATCCACTCCAACCACCTTCTTTCTCAATGCTTTTTCCTTGCCTTGCTTTTTATCTTTTTCTCTTCCTTTTCATCGCTCTCTATCTTTTTCTTAATTGCGGCAATGACAAAAGCTTTTTCCTGCTCATCCATTTCCAGGAACACTGAAGGTAAAATATGCAGTTTTAGGAGGGCATAATAAGCAAAGTTTGCTTCGGCATCCCCTCCGTCAATTAGTTTTTTGCATCTTCCACCTTATCATTTAAAATCTTGGTAAATCCCTGGAACTTCTGTATCCAGTTAGCCAGCGCCTGATATTCTCCGGCGTCATCCACCATTGCATATAAGAGTTCTTCCGGCGTCAATGCCCCATAGGAGTCCTGCAGTTCCTTATCATACAGGTCAGGGTATACTGTGGACTTAGCGATCAATTTCGCCACATACTCCGAAGTTTTTACCTTCGGCGTGTAAAGATTCGGTTTCCCTTTAACCTGAACATCAATGGTACAGGAATCACGCAAATCTTCGTTTTCCTTGGAAGTAATTTTCCGAAACTCCCACTGAAGCGGCTCGCCGTTTTCGTCCAGCAGAGAAACTGTAGCCGCATATTTCTCGTTAAGCTTTGCTACTTTGTTTTCCTTCATAAATCGACTGAATTTTGACATTTTTATTTATCCCCTTTCGAATGTTTGTTGTATGCTGGTATTTAGTTTGCGGCAAATCCATCCATTTCCTTAAACTTCTCCGGCATGTCCCAGCTGTCAAAAGTTCCGGACAATTCCTCATCCAAAAGGTCCTCACCGGCCTGGAACTTCGCGAGCGTGAACTTATCGCACAAACAGCCTCTGTGTACAATAGTCTGCCTGCCGGCAGCGCTGCTTGGGTCCTCATTACTCACCTGGATTTCAAAATAAGGCATCTCTCCTGTTTTTTGATACTGGTTTGCCATATCCCGGAAGACAGACTGATTATAATGTGCCGTGCCGCTCCATGTGCCTTTTCCACCTGCGGCCTTATGCCCCATCCCGACCTTTCCCAGAATCGGTACTTCCTTGATATTGACCTCCCACTTACTTTCAAAATCTGTCAGGCTCATAAAATTATAGCGTCTGTTTCCGATCGTAATGAAACACTCTGCAAGGCTGCCATATACGGCATCCTTCGCATCCATAATCACATTCTGACTCATTCCTCTTCACTCCTTCCTTATTGTATCGTGCAAGTCATGTATAACTTGCTCATCGAATTGACTATCGTGACGAGATCGGTAACTACCACAGAATTCTTGGAGTTTCCCGGCTCCACCACAACGTCGCTGTCTGAAAAATTTTCAATCGCCCGGATCCTTTCCATTTCCCGATGATGTGCCACAATATCGGACCAGAGAGATACCCTTCCAGCCGCATCGTTCGGAACGGCTCCCAGGTACTTTGTTGCAAACAGGACGGCAGTATCATTCCCGATCTGGTCAATGACGCGAATGGTCTGATTATCCTTGAAAATCTCCCCCTGTGAATCCGTTACCGTAACCATGGTATTAATATCCTCTAACACACGAATATCCGCATTGACGCGATGCAGCACAAGTTCCCCGGACTTGACAGCCTGCCGAAGCTCATTCTGTGTGAAATCTGTATCAACCGTATATGAGCCGTCATATTTTTTGTTCTGGCAGGACTTGTTGACCGCACAACCACATTCCATGCCCGTCACCCAATACACAAGATCCGCTTCGCTGGATCCCCCGCCAGTAACCTTATTTTTTACACTGATAATTCCCATGTAATCCGGCGCATCCGCCCGATACAGTACAAGCTGAAACTTTACACCCATTTCATCGCGAAGCCTCTTATTGAAAGCAACATACATCTTCTTTGTGACTTCGTCTGTCACAGCAACGCCCATCGTGTTATAGGTATAAGATTCAACCCTACTCAAATATGCCTGATGTGCAGTACCGTCAACCGTTCCGCTGGTGCCGCCTGTCAAAGGTGCCGCTGCAGTAACGGTAAGTTCCGCGCCCGGCTGAAATGCTACATAATCATTTGCAACAAGCTCCGCAGCCTTTGACACGACCTGTAAATCTACCCGGACCGCATCAAGATAGGTGATAACATCAAATTTAGCTGTGTTGTCCGCATTTGTCTGAATGACAATTTTCAGATCATTTCCCCGTGTACCGCTGTATAAAGCTGTTGCGAAATCATTTTTTGCCTTTTCACCGCCTCCATTCAGGCGATAAGCATATAATGTTCTGGCCCCCAGGAACAAATCGCTAAGGCCTTTCAACTTGGAATCATCCGCAGCATAACCAAAAATTTTCATGCTGTTCCTGCGAAAGTCTTCGTTGGTTACTTCAAAAACTTTTCCTTCAACGCCCCAGTCCAGTTCAAGGGGCATAGTTGCAATGCCCCTGTCAGATAGAGCTGCCGATGCCGATGCCGCAGATACAAAATTAATGTATGCACCGGGTAATTCCTTATTTTGTTTGGTAAAACTGCCTCCACCCAAAGCCATTTTATTTCACCTGTCCTTTCCTGTATCTCTCAATCAAATTGTCAACTGTTTCCAAGGTGTACTTTTTCCTGCTGTCAAGAATGGCCTCCACCAGATCCCTTTGTCCGAAATACTTTTCCGAAGCAGCAATTTGCTCTTTGCTGAACAGCATTTCTGCACGATTCACTTTTTCTGCCCCGGACTCTTTCTTTTTATCTGCCGCCAACTCAATCACCTCCTAAGCACGTGTTTTCCGTCATTCCTTCCATAGCCTCCTGCGGTTTTACCGCATTGCTTACAAAAAAATCATAATTTAGGTAAAAATACAAAACGCCGTCAATCACTTCATGCTGCATTCCAGTGCCCCTGATCGGCAGGCCTTCGCCTTCTATTGTGATATGCTCCAGACACCGCCGCATCCGTTCGGCTGTGTTGTGACACTTCCGCATCGCTTCATCTGCTTCCGGTAAAAAATGGATGCAAAACTGGTTAGTGCGGAAATAACGCTTCCCTCGGAACAGCTTATTAGTTGAATTCAGACAGATAACCAAAAAACAAGGCTCTTTCAAGCCCTGCCTTATTTCTTCCGTATGAATCTCGTAATCGTCTCCAAATTCACTGTTCAAAGCAATACTGATCGCATCAATTATGAGGTTTGTCATTTCAGGAATCCTTCCAAATGTTTCTTGATCTTGTTTTCAAGGATCTTGGGGGTAATCTTTTTAAGCTCCTGCTCGGAAATCGTCAACATAAAGTGCCCCTGGACCCATCCCTTGTGATCGGCTGTCCGATGTCCATGCTCTACATAAGGTGCATATTCCACTGGGTTAATAATGTCAATTTTATAGACGCTTCCTTCTTTCCTGATTTCTCCGATTGTCCAACCTCTACGAAGTGTACCGCCTTTTTTCCCTACTGCCTTATGCCCTCCATGTTGTGCCCCTGATGCACAGATGTATGGATTTCCAGAATAATCCCCCACAGGAGTCCGCTTTACCACCATGCGCAACAGGCGGCCGGCAAGCTCCCTCGCACAGGATTGTACAAATTCATCATTCGTTTTTTGCAGTTTTTCCAGCTCTCTGCGGAGTTCTTCCAGGCCACTGCACTTAAAGTTCCCCATTCTTCCCATATTAAGCCCACCTTTCAAAGGGTTTCAGGACAATTTCCTGATGCGTTGGAAATACTGCCGGAATACCGCTGAAAGCATAGTCATCAGTAACACCATTTTGTACAACTGTTATCTTTGAGCCTTCCCTGATCGACACGTCCGGCGAAATGAACAGCTTGGTTACCTGTGTAACGGCTGAGACAAGACCCGAATCGGATGCCGCCTGCAGTGTTTCATACGACAGTTTGCAGGGCTGATCTTCCAGCACAATTACCGGTACTTCCTTTGTTATCTTCGTTCTTTCATCCCGTATCTTCTTTCTCTCCGTCACTGTCGCCATGCCGGAATAAGCTTCCTCAATAGCCTTTCTTGCAGCCGCCTGCGCTGCCTGATAAGCACTCACCATCGAATCCTCCTACACGAATCAAATTCTGATTTTCCGTATGTCAGCAGGTATGTAATGAACGAATCCAGCCTTTGCTCCGGCGTCCGGCATCCTTCTCCAGTTGCAAATACCGTGCTGGTGTCCCCTGTCTTGATCTGCTTTACCGCATAATCCAGGTCGATGCCGTTAAGGTCCTGGGGAGCAAAGGCTTTTTTGGAAAGAAGAAACTCTCCGACTACCATATCCACCGCAATATGATCCAGTGCTTCCGGTATCTCCCGACAGTTGATCTCATTTCTGATTGTACTGCACACCTTTTGCATTGAAAAAGTCAAGGCAAATTCATCATCTGCCTTGACTTCATAGCCGAAAGATTTCAATCTTTCCTTCACCGTGTCAATATTATACATAGCTGCACCTTCCATCAAAAATCAACCCCTTGAAATAATCCTGGCAATAGGAATTGCCTTGTGACTGATTACTTTGCCGTCGCCATTGTTTACCAGCTCCCAGTTATCTCCAATTTTCAGTTCAGCATCTGTGGGGCTATTGGTCTTCTGCGACACTTTCAGATAGGAAATGCCGGCAACACTCACGGCATTGCGCTTCCGGGAAATAAGGGTATCTTCTCCACCCCTTGTCTTTGCATCGCGCACCATCTCGTAAGGCACCTTCGCGCCCACAGGCTCAAAACCGATGGCACCTTCACCCAGAATATAGGTAGTGTACTTTGTATAAGAATCCTGCGCCTGAACCCCTTCGGAAGCCGGAACTGCAGGGATAACTTCAACCGGCATGGAATCATCGACAATAACCAGCCGCCCGTTCCATGTCCCCATCTCAAGGTCACGCTCAATTCCATCTGCATCCGTATATTTCAGGTATGCCAGAAGTTTCAGATTTTCGAGATTCGTTGCAACGGTGGAATGGCAGATCACAAGGCTGAACTTCTGTTTATTATCACCACAGGCTTTCTGAATGGCCACATTTAAAGAAGTTGCACCCACGCACTGGTCTTCTTTCGTCGCCATCTCGGAAATATCATATGTATGCTTGTCAATAAACTCAGCGTTTGCTGCCTTGATCGCGTCTTTCCCCTTCCCGGTTGTGGACATGGAGAAAATACCTTCCATGATGGCCAGCAGAACGCCCTGATCCACCTCATTCCAATAACGATTAATCTGATTCCTTACATTTGCCATGAAATCAACGCCGCCTGTTACGTCATAGGAGAAATCTGCTTCTACCCATCCTTTCATGCGCCCGTATACAAAAACACCCTGCTCAAAGGTATCCGTATTTTCGGCAGTCAAGTTCGTTTCTCCGTCATAGTTCTGCGCATCCCCGCCAATCAATCCGAAGAACGGGAGAATAGCATATACCGTCCCGGTCTGCGAACTGGTGACGAAGGTTTCCCTTAACCGCTGATCAGAGACAATCGCCCGTGATTCTCTCAGCTTGTTCATCTTCACATTAGGAATAGCAGACATATACTTTCCAAATGCTTTTTCGTTAAAACTCTTTGCATTAAATTTTGCCATTTTTATCATCCTTTCTTTAATAAATATTTTATGCGTCCGGGTTGTTCTCGATATATGCCGTTAATTCCTCGTAGCTCATTTTTGACATATCAACATTTTCCCCCGGCTTATTGTCACCGGATGCTCCCGGCTGAAAGCCTCGGAAAGTATTCTGCTGCTTTGCATTGAACAGATAAGCATCCGATTTCTGAATTGCCTTGATCTGATCGTCCCATCCGGTCAGTTTACCATCTTCCCCCAACTTCACCTTTGAAACGTCAAGCAGAGCTTTCACTGCCCTGTTGTTTTTTGCCCCGGCAGCAATCAAAGCCGCATCCATAGCATTATCAAGACGAAGCTGAGCCAGCTCTTCCTTGTGCGCCTTTTCCTGATCTGCATTCTGCTGCTTCATGGTTTCGATCTGCTTTTTCAGTTCCTCATTATCGCCGGCAGAAGCTTTCAGGGTTTCAAGCTGCTTGTCACGGTCAGAAACCGACGTTTTCAGCGTCTTGTTTTCTTCGACCGCTTCATCATACTTTGATTTCTCCACATACCCTCCCAGCTCCTTCAGGGAAGCCGTTTCCGCTTTAGACGCCAGATCCTCGCTGATCCCAAGCGCAATAAATTCCTCTTTTTTCATCTTTGCATCATCCTTTCGTTTATTTTTACTACTTTGCCTACAATCAGGCGGTCTCTAAGTCTGTCTGGCCATCTGCCATCACCTCCCCTCAGAGCATATAAAAAGAACGCCTGCTTCCAAGCGTTCCTGCTAACCTGTGACTATTCATCCATTTACCAATAACTTTTGTATCAGCTCCAAATCTGGAATTTCAAAAACAAGTTCATTTTTCAGTGGATCGGAATCCTCAAACCTTAACCCGGCAAAAATAAGCCTTTCACTACTGACAACCGCCTGTGCTTCAAAAACTTTTCCGCTGTCTACGGCATCAAATCCAAAACCGTTCTGAAAATTCATATCCCCACAGACAACAAAAGAAGCATAGATTCTTTTTGTGCCCTTCTGCAGTGTTCCCAGCCTTGCAACCTGTGCCTGCTTTTCCTCTATTTCCACATGTCCACTGAACCTGGCAATGCAGTACCTGCGCCCGCCGGATGTCATATACAGCTCACCGTTGTCGGCAGGGATGACTTTTATTGTTTCGCCTGTCCTTCCCATACGAAATTCCCCCTTTCTAAATCAGAAACACCGCCTAAATGACGGTGTTTTCAATCCCAGTGTGTGCCATCCTTGGGGTATAACTCCAAGATAGTGTAAAAGTTCGGTATGTCGGAAATCTGTTTCCCTTCCTTCAATGCAGTCAGGACTCCGATTTTTTCATCAAGTAGTTGGTTACTTTCCGAATCAAAGAACTGTTCAAACGGCGGAAATGTAACTTCCATAAGCAAGTCATCAATCATTGCTTTCTTTATTGCTGTTTCTTTTTCTCCTTCACTCAATCCCCAGCTATCTGCCATTGACTTGACAAATTCTTCCTGCTTCATAATTTACCACCTACTTTCTTCAAAAGTTCAATAATCGTTGCATCCAATTCAGCAACCAGTTCCGGCTTATCAGCACGCAACAGATCAATCAGGTCAGGTCTTGTTACGCTCAACGCTGCATAGTTAGCAATGGTTTCATGGACCCTGCTTTCCGTATACCGATAATATGACGATCCATGTCCATATATCACTTTCCCTGTATCCCGGAAAACACCGCCTGAAAGTGCATCATAAATATCTTGAAGGTTTCCGATTCCACCACCCATGATATTTCTCGATATATAATCACGTTCAGCATCTTTTGCAGCCACCAGCTTATTATACTGTTTCTTGTAATCCTTATACGAGCCCTGAAAAGTCTTGTTGAATATGGAATCATTCAGTTCAGAAATAAGTTGGTCATATTTTTGGTTGACTGCATCCCTGGCCTTCCTATGCTCCCGCTTATAGTCATTGAACAGATTGGCAACATCGTCACTCATAGAATCAGAAGTCCGCTGGAACACATCAACCAGTGGTTTTCTACTTGTGCTAAACCAGTTGTGATTTTGTCAAGATTAGTTGACACATTTTCCTCAAGGATTTTGTATCCTATGCT
>CAJTSE010000023.1:2121-61910 GCA_910578815.1 uncultured Acetatifactor sp. | reverse complement strand
CTGGTTCAAGGTTTTATAGTATCAAGCATTTCTACATGCTCATGAATAATTCAGGCTCATGTATCATTTTTCCCTCCCTTTTACCATAACTCACCCGCCTCAACACCCTTCATTCAAATACCTGTTGAGGCAATTTTGAATGCTCCCGTCTTATGGTTTTAGCGTCCAACAACTGGCCTTATTTCACATCGCTGCTTAAGTCAATTCTGTCAATTCCCAAAATATTGCGGGAAGACAGATACATAAAACTGCCTTCTATCCAGGTGCAGCCCGACAGCTTTAAGGGTGTATTCATTACCTTTACCTTTTCCAAAGTGTCTTTTTCCCAAAAGGCGATTTCCGAGCAGGGGTAAGAGACCGTTATCAGCATATCTTCGAACATTCCCGCGCAGAAAAACATTTTTTTATGTACATTTCTGGCCAAGATCTCAACTTCAAAGTTCTGCAGACTGATTTTAAAAAGCTTTCCGTCATGGCCTGCGGCATATAAGGTTTCTCCGTCAATATACAGATCACCGATATTTTTCTTTCCTAAAACAAGCTGCTTTATAACCGAAAGATTCTTTTTGTCCAATAACAGCAATTTCCCCTCTACCGTTCCGCATACCAGAAAGGAACCATATGTTTTGACACTCCACATACTGCTTTCGGAAACAATAAACTCCTTTTTCTGATACGACTGCCTGTCCAGAGTAATCACCTTTCCGTTTCGGATAGAGCAGTAAATCGTATCGTCGTCAACTGTAATCCCGCATATATCAGAACTCAAATCATTGCCTAACTGCCATTTCCCAAGCAGCTCATAATCCCTTTGGTTTATACAATATAGTGTACAAAAATCATATACAAAGATCTGTTCCCCATCTGCAGCCAGTTTTCGCGATAAACCCTCCTTGTCAAAAACCGTCTTTTGCAGGATCATCTTCCCGGAGCATTTGTCAATTTTCATCAGCCTTGTCCCGCACATGCAGTCAATGCACTGCTCCCCAATATGGAAACCTGTTACAATTCCGCCCGTTTCTGCTATATGCTCCATGCCTTTACCCTTTCATACTTTCAAACATGTCGGCACAGCCAACACAAACAATGCACTGATTATAACAAAAAAGAAGAAATCTATCAATTAGTTTTAAATGCGTTATGTTATATAGTATAAATATACATCATCCAGATTGACCGCCTTCTCCGGCTGCGCGTTTGCGGGTGCGTCTTCATTGATTACCTTTAGTGACAGGCCTTTCTCACTTTTCCTGAGATTGCTGATCAGATACCTCGCCTGCATATCCGGCAGCTCCGCTTCCGCAATCTCTACATTCCATACATATCCCCGCACCTTTTCGATCAGCCTGCCCGGCGTGTCGATTTCTATCACATTCCCTGCCTTCAGAAGCACAATTTCCTTTGCAATCGCCTCAATATCAGAAACAATATGCGTGGCCAGCAGCACGATCCGGTTTGTTGCAATCTGACTGATATAATTTCGAATATGAATCCTTTCCTGGGGATCGACTCCTGCCGTAGGCTCATCCAATATCAAAAGCGCCGGATCATTTAAAAGCGCCTGCGCCAGCAGCAGGCGCTGCTTCATGCCGCCCGAAAATCCGCCAATCCTTTTATTCCGCGCCGATTCCAGATTAAAAATCTGCAAAAGCTCCTGGGACCTGCTCTTCGCCGTTCTTCGATCCAGCCCTTTCAAATGCGCCATATACATCAAAAAAGCGCACGCCGTAAAATCCTCGTAATACCCCTGCTGCTGCGGCATATAGCCTAAAACCTTTCTGTATTCCCTGCCGCCCTTGAGAATTTCCCGCCCGTTCCAAAGGATCTGCCCCTCCTGCCTTGCAATATTGCCCGTAATCAAATTGATAAGCGTACTCTTCCCCGCCCCGTTTGGCCCCAGAATCCCATAGACTCCGGGGGTAAACGTAAAGCTTACATGATTTAAGGCTTTGACATCGCCAAAGCTTTTAGTCAGATTTTCTACTTTTAATTCCATTCTTTAATCCCTTTTTGCATATGAATGTTTCCAGCAGCTTGCACACGCCAATACACACCGTCGTAAAAATCAGATATTTCAACAGATACCTTGCAAGGAAATACTGCCATATGGTACAGTGTATGCGGATATGAGACAATGTCAAAATACTCTGTACCGGGGCGGCCAGTCCCTTAAGCCCATACACAGCCGCCACGGAAATGTTCTCAAATAAAAGCACTGTAAAACAGACCACTAATGTAATGAACATCATAACACGGAGCTTAATACGATACAGGTCATTTTCACGATGGCTGCTGCGGATCATACATACCATGCCGCTGCCGCTTTCGGCGATATACATCCCGATGCAGTTCCACAAAATTACAAGCAGCAGTCCCAAATTCAGCATTGCATCATCACTTTTCAGCAGATGCTCGTAGCTGTATAAATTCACATACCAGACGGCAATGCCGGATTCCTGCGATATGCTTTTCAGGCTTTCCGTCTGCTCCTGAATCTGTTTTAAGAACAGGCGCTCCTGGGAAAAAGAATCGTACCACATGCCCAGCAGAAACCTTGCCTCCCCATCGGCTGCTTCCGCGTACCGTTTCCCATATTCGTCATCTATCCGGGCAAGCTTTTCTGTCAACCGGTCGATCTCCCTTTGGGAATCCTCCCCCGGTTCTCCAAGATAATGCTCCATGAACGCATAGTAAAGCTCCTGCTGGGTAGAGCGCTTGATCTGCGTGAAATCCGCCCGGTAACAAATCAAGACTGCCAGCAACAATATGGCAATCAGCCCTTTCTGACTGATCAAAACCTTATAACCCTCCAGCCCTGTGAGGGAACGCTTTTCCAAAAAACACCCCCGAAGGCTTTCCAGCTTTACCCTAACCGCCTCCATCGCCTGGTGAAGCCGGCTTACCTTGGAGCTGCAGGGGTAACGCCGGCAGCAGATCAATATCCCTGCCCCCGCTCCAAGCAGGTATACTGCCGCCAATGCTGCCAGGATCGCGGCGTTCCGGTTGACCGCATACTCCAAAATATTCAGATTCTGATACCTTGTAAAATAATCATTCTCCGCGGTCTGATACCATATATTACAATATTTCAGCAGCTTCCAGACATTGCTGCCGTCTATTTTTACATACAAAAAATATTCCGCCGCGATAAAGCCGCCGGAAATACCGACTGCCAGTACCGTATGGTCAAAAACCAAAGCGGCAGACCATACCAGCACCATAATCACATACAATATCACCGTCCGATAAAGCAGATAGAGGACAAGTGCCTGCCACACCGCAAGCTTTATGGGAAAATTTGCAAGACCGGCGAATGTCTGTGCTGGACAGAAAAGAAACGTCAGCGGATTTTCATGAAACAGCAGCGTTCCCTCCAGCAAAATGCCTGCCTGAAATAAAAATGTAACGGCAAACGCCCAGATCAAAAGTGCCCCCAGCTTTTCTAACGCCAGCCGCAGTCTTCCGTACTCTGCAGGAAACGTAATGCTCCGGACTCTTTTTTTCCCGGTCTCGCTTAATTCCAGGGCGATTGCCAGCCCGCACAGACATGCACACAGCCCCCCCAGCCGAAACGCAAAAAATTCCGTTACCGTCCGTCCCTTTACATAGGTCAGCTCTATCTCCTGCAGCGATGCAAACGCTTCCCTCGTCAGTGCCACATTTCTTTTTGAAAAGCTGTTCTCCTTTGAAAAAATACTGATCCCGTCCATGGCATTAGCCTGCTCCATGATCGCCTGTATTTTCGCCCGGTAGGTATCAATGTGCTGCAGCTCCTGCTCTCTCAGGTAAGCCTCGTATGTCTGACCATATTGCTCTATCCGCTTACGGTCATTTTTCTCACAATCCTGCCAAAAGACAAACAGCTCCATAAATAAAAGCAGAAGCAGAAACGCAGACAGCCTTCTGTTTACAAGAATCTTCTTCCATTCCATATATTCATCCGCATATTGTTTTAAACAATCATCCTGTAGCTAGTGTGCTGTTAGTTCGATTATGAGCGTGTCAGTACACTAGTTCTCCTTTAGTTCCTCCCACTGCAGCTCCCCAACAGGGCGATTCAAATCCAGAAAGCACAGGCTGGTATTCTCATTCCAGCATTCTCCAAACAGCATATCCGAAGTGCCGCCAAAATACCACCCCAGCCTTAACACATTAGGAACCGTGGCAATTTCCTTCCCCTCGTAATCATAAAGGAACAGCGTGCCGTCTCCCCATTGATCACAAATAATGATATAGTCCCCGGTAAGGGTGATTGTGGGAACATCCATGGACCGGTCCGTCAGGTGTTCCGTAGTCTGATCCTCCATGGAATAGCGGCAGAGGCCTTCCGAATCGCAGTAATACACAAACTCATCGCGCACGGTAAACGTTCCATGATACCCCTCCATTATCAGGCTGCACTGTCCGGCTGCCGGATCATATCGGTACGCTGCAGTCCTGCCATTCTCCGGATCGTCTTTCCAATAGCTCAGCACTTGAAAAAACAGGGAACCGCCATTGCTTTTGATCCGAAAAATACTAACCGACGACGCATTGCCGTCCCCTTCCAGTAAAACCTCCGGTGCTCCCCCGTCTATGGGCATCCGCTCCAGCTTCTGGACCTTTTGAAGCGCATCCACATAATAAACATACCCGCCTGCAATCAATACATCCGGCGTTTTCCATTCGCCCGTAGCGGCATAGTCCGTCCGGTAAAGCTTTGCACTGATCTCCCACTCGCCGGAGCCATCCGCCCTGATGCGGAAAAGGGAGACATAAGCATCCTCGCTGAGACCTACAGCATAAAGATCTCCCTCATAATACTGAAGATATTGCTTATTCACTCCGCCCCCGTCTCTGTTATTCTCCCGGAAATAAGCGTTACACTCCTCATCCTCATGCGTGCAGTCCGGCCTGCTGCACAAGGGCACTACCCGCCCGGATTCCCTGTCCAGAAACATCAGCCGGGGATACAGCCAGCCCGGATTAATGCGTTCCCAAAGATAATACCCCTTTTCTGATTCCGCCACAAACTGATAGGCAAAGTCGGATTCCACCACATCGGATTCCACGGGCGCGGCTGCGTCCTTCGGAGCTTCACTGTCTGCCTTTCCACAGGCTGACAGCAGGAATAATCCTGCTGTCAGCACACAGAAAAGCTTTCTGCCGCCTGTCAAATGAATCCCTTTTCTCATTTTTGCTTTCCCCCTAGTTTACGTATACCCTTGCCGATGATGCCCTCGAAATGTCATCCACATAGCCTGTCGCATAGCCGTTCTCATATTGACATCCACTCGGACTGGGTCTTGAGACATATACAGAGATAAAATTGCCAAACTGGTGAGCGCTGGCCTCGCCCATCTGCAATTTTCCCTCTGCATTTCTTTCCAGATAATATACGGTCACCTTAAGGTGATGTCCCGGCTCATCATACATAAAGCTTCCCCAGGCATTCGTCGCAGTGATACCTACATCAATGCTGCTTGAGGCTGCATGACACAAGCTTATGCTGCTTCCGAAAACGCTCACTGCCAAAACCATTCCCAGTACCATTTTCTTGATTTTACCCATAGTCGTCCTCCTTTTTTCAGATTCATTTGCAAGCGGCATTTAGTGCCGCATTTTAAAAATATCATGTATTGCTGTAATTGTCAAGTGCAATGCTTGTTTTTGGTTTCCTAAAACGAACAGACTTCTCCCTTCGCCGGAAGAATGCTGGCTCTGTCCCCTACAATCTCACGGACAATGCGCAATTCCACCTGCTGCCTGTGCTTCAAATGAGTGATCAAATCTTCAAACCCCTTATATCCGTGAGCCTTTCCGTAAGGCGAGTTCACCAGATATTCCATCATGACCGGATACCACATCTGATTTCCCGCCTGGTCGGAACGCTCCTTCTGAATGATCCGTATGTTTTCCTCGATTTTATCACTGTACAAATACAGCAGTCTAAAATTCTCCTTCCGCATTACGGCATAAAGCCTCCTGTAAAACTCCAAGATTTCTTCGTCATCAAGCTGATGAAACAGGATCAGATCCTCCACAATATTCTGCATAAAAGCACACTCAAACAGATAGCCGCTGTCTTGAAACTGCCTGTACCTTTCAAAGACAATTTTTTCCAGCTCCTGCAGGGTTTTCCGGCCATTATAGATTTCATACCGCTCTAAATCCTTATGAAATCCGGGTATGTCCGTAAGTATCTTTGTGTAGGTCACAATATAATGATCTCCCTCCCGGTAGGTACACGCCTCCATCTCGCTGCGAAGGGGCGCATACCTTTCAAGCGCCGCAGTATACTCTTCTTCGTTCATCCATGTACACCAGGCCAGCTCCACCGGCGAATATTCTCCCTCCCGGCATACCCGGTACTCCGGCCTTTGACCGGCAATCTTCTGCAGCAGGGTGGATTTCCCCATCCCCTGCAGTCCTTCGATAAATATGTTTTCTCTCATAAAAGCTCCACCGTCCCCGTCGCAATTTTTTCTCTGAACCTGACGTCATGCTCTACAAACAGCATCGTCGGTTCATACTCCAGAATCAACTTTTCAAGCTGCATTCTGGAAAATACATCCACATAGTTCAGCGGCTCATCCCATACATACAGGTGAGCCGGAACGAGCAGGCTTGCCGCAATCAGCACCTTCTTTTTCTGCCCCTCGGAATATTCCTCCATGCCCTTCAAAAACTGCCCCCGCTCCAGATCAAGCTGCCTGAGTATAGCGCAAAACAGGCTCTCATCCAGCTCCCTCCCTTTACAGAATTCGGAAATACTGCCCCGGAGCGTGGAGGTATCCTGATTCACAAAGGAAACGGTCAGACCGGAGGCAGTCTCGCAGACTCCGGTTTCCCGAACCGGCAGAGCAGCCTCTATTATCCCCGCCCTATGCAGAATCATTTTCAGCAGCGTTGACTTGCCGCACCCGTTGCTGCCGTGGAGAGCGATCCGCTGGCCCCGGCTGATTTCAAAGGTAAGCCCTGTAAAAAGCGGCCCCTTCGCCCCCGCATATTCCAACGCATACTCCCTGACATTCACGAGGGTTTCCCTGTGATGCCTAAGGGGCATCATCTTCAGATCCGCCGGCCGCTCCAGATCTGCCAGCAGGCCCTCCTTCTCTTCAATCTCCCGGCGGATGCGTTTCTCCATCTGCCTGACCCGGCTCTGCATCTTTTTCGTCTTAGCGCCGATGAAGGCTCTGGTGTTTTTACATCTGTCATGCTCTACTATAGGGTCAAAGCCAATCTTTGTCACTTCGTTTTTGTCAGCCCAGGCGGCGGTACGCGCCGCTGCCTGCTTTAGTTTTCCGATTTCCTTCAAATGCTTTTCGTTCTCTGCCTGCTCAAACTGATCCCTGCGCTGTTTGTTTTCCTGCCATGTAGAAAAATTGCCGCTCTGTAGCTCGATGGACTGCCGATTCAGCACCAGCACATGATCCACACAGAAATCCAGCAGGTCTCTGTCATGAGACACCAGAATAAACCCCTTCTTGGATGCCAGATAATGCTTAACGATTTCTCTGGAAGCATGATCCAGATGATTGGTAGGCTCATCAATCAGCAGAAACTCATTTTCTGCCGAAAACAGCACTGCCAGAAGTATCTTGGTCTGTTCTCCGGGACTTAAAGCGCCAAATGGTCTGTACAGAATTTCCGCCGTCCGGCCCAGCTGTTCCAGCTCACGGATCACACGCCAGTCTTCGCACCCCGGCTTTAATTCCTCCATAAACTCCGCCGCCGGCTGCAGCATCTGTTCCCCGCTGACAGTATAAGGAAAATAATCAAATCTCTCCCCGGCGCTGATCGCTCCCTGATACGGATACATCCCCTGCAGCAGCTTAAGAAACGTGGTCTTGCCTTTACCGTTACGCCCCAGCAGCCCCAGCCTCCAATCCGTGTCAATCGAAAAGGACACGTCCTCAAAAATATTATCAATGCTCCCTTCATAGCCAAAAGTCAGATGGCTTACATTGATCTGTGCCATATTAATAACCATACCTTTCCGTAATCCTGCGAATTTGGGCCGCAGGCACAATATTTGCAAGGTGAACAAGTTCACCTGTGAAAAATTTATTTTTCACACTTTCCCCCTCCATAAAATAAAGGAACCGTTTGCTGCCAAACAGTTCCCCTACATTCTCCAAACCTCTATTGCAGATGGCACAGACTGATCACAATGCCTGCCCTGATATTCACCGGAATTTTCCCAAAAATTGCCGCACAAAAAAGAGAGGTTATGAGAACATAATCCACTTTTGGCAACATGACGTAAACAGCACAGGAATACCCTGAAACTGTTTCTGATCTTCATGCAATCAAAAGTAAATTATATTCTCATCCTTTCACCCCTCTCCTTAAGATAAAGTCATTTTAGCACGCTGCCTGTACTTTGTCAAATCAGAATTGTACACCGAACCCGTAATTTTATAGATTCTAATATTGCTTTTACCGACAAAATCAAATATCATAATGATACCCCTTGCCCGCTTCAACGGACATACCATCTACATCCGGGAACAAAAGATAAACCTGTGTTCTCACGAAAGGACAGTGAATGCCATGCCGGAATTACCCGAAGTTGAAACCGTCAAAAGAGTACTGGAACCCCAGATTCAGGGACTTACCATCACAAAGGTTACCGTAAAGCGCCCTGAAATCACCGCTCACCCCGGCGCGGAGGAATTCTGCCGCCTGGTGACCGGACAGACCCTATCCCACATGGAACGGCGGGGAAAATTTTTGATCATAAATTTGCGCAGCCATGACCAGATTATCCTTCACCTGCGCATGACTGGCTGTCTGCTGCTCGCGCCTGCAGATTTTCCGGAAGAATCTCATACTCACATTATTTTCAGCCTCAGCGGCTCCCCTGAGGAACTGCCAGGCTCGGATAACGCGCCTGCCTCTGAAAATACGTCTGTTTCGAATGACCTGCCTGCTTCTGAAAATGTGTCTGTTTCGAATAACCTGCCCGCTCTTGAGCTTCGCTTCTCCGACATGCGCCGCTTCGGGCGTTTCTGGCTGATTCGAGAAAACGAAGAGGATACATACAGCGGAATCGGAAAGCTTGGTATCGAGCCATTTGATGATAAACTTACACCGGCATATCTGGCGGCCCGCCTGGGAAAGCGCAGGAAGACCGTAAAAGAATGCCTGCTGGACCAAAGCGTAATTGCAGGAATCGGCAATATTTATTCCGACGAAATCCTGTTTGCGGCCGGAATCTGCCCCACACGTCCGGCGAATAGTTTAAAGCCGGCGGAATGGGAGCGAATCGCAGCCGCCGTGCCGGAACGTCTCGCCTTTTTCGTCGAAAAAAATCAAATCACACCGGAAGATTACCTGCAGACAAAGGGCCGAGATTACCGTAACACTCCGTTTCTACAGGTGTATGGCAGGGGCGGCCGGCCCTGCTCTGTCTGCGGAGGCAGCCTGCGCCGCATCGTGGTGGGCGGCAGGAGCAGTGTGTACTGCCCGGACTGTCAGAACGATGTCTGCACATAAACCTGCTTTTTGGTATTTTCCTCATCCTCTTGTTTCCCCGACACTTTAGAGAAAATTACGGAGAAAACTCCCTGCGAATACCGGAATAAATACATATAATATACAGACAATAAAAGAAATCATTTCAGAACGGAGGTATAACGATATGTGTACGGCAGCCGCTTATCAAAATCAGGATTTCTATTTTGGCAGGAATCTGGACCTGGAACATTCCTATCATGAAGAGGTGACCATCACCCCAAGGAATTATTCCTTCCGCTTTCGGCACGCGGGGACACTTTCCGGTCACTATGCCATGATCGGTATGGCATATGTCTCCGACGGCTATCCTCTCTACTATGAGGCCACTAACGAGGCAGGCTTAAGCATGGCAGGCCTGAATTTCCCAGGAAACGCGGATTACAGGTCTTTTGAGGAAGGAATGGATAATATTGCCTCCTTTGAATTGATTCCCTGGATTCTGGGTCAGTGTTCCACCATCTCTCAGGCAAAGGAGAAACTGTCCCGGCTGAATCTGCTGTCTCTCGCCTTCAGCGACGCGCTTCCACCTTCTCCCCTGCACTGGATCATTTCCGGCAGGGACGGCAGCATTACGGTGGAACCCTTAAAAAGCGGCCTGACAGTTTATGATAACCCGATCGGACTTTTAACTAATAACCCGCCCTTCGACTATCATATGACTAACCTGAGCAACTACATGGCCCTGTCCGCCAATCCGCCCACCAACAATTTCTGCCACAATCTCACCCTGGAGCCATACTGCCGGGGCATGGGCGCCATGGGGCTTCCGGGGGACCTGTCCTCCGCCTCACGCTTTGTAAAAGCGGCCTTTACCCTGCTAAATTCCCGCTGCGGCACCTCGGAAGCAGAAAACGTAAGCCAGTTCTTCCACATTTTAAAAAGCGTGGAACAGCAGCGAGGCTGCGTTGACATGGGAGACGGACTTTATGAGGTGACCATTTATTCCTGCTGCTGTAATGCAGATAAAGGTCTCTATTATTACACCACCTACGGCAACAGCCAGATTACAGCCGTGGATATGAACAAAGAACATCTGGACGGCCGTGACCTGATTTCTTATCCGGTGCTGTGGGAGCAGAATATTTTATGGCAGAATTAACATATGCCGAATGCTGCTCCCGGCGGAGATTCAGTGCTGGATCTCCGCCTTGCCTCCAGACATAGCTCTGCCAAGCAGCGGGCCAAGGTATTTTGCCGCCAGGGGTATTAACTGACGGTCATGATTTGTAACCACCTTTGTATCTCCGGAAAAAAGAATCGTATGCTCTTCCTCCGGCGTGGAGGCTTTCCAACGGGGAATGGTGTCATTGTTGGGATCACCCGTATGGGCAAAAGCCATCACGCTCCGGAAAATCTGCTCTTCCAGCTTTTCTACACCGGGCATCTGCGTGTTCGGCACCAACTCCGCATTGTGGAAGAAATAAGGAATGTCACTGCAGTGCCAGGCCACGCAGCCGCCGTCAATCCGGAAATCCTGCTCAAACAGGTAACTCCAGGTGCATTGGTTCAGGCTGCTCCGCAGACGAATATAGCTGATTTCCGGCTGACGGAAAATAAAGTCCAGAGACAGCAGATCCACAGGGTTGCGGTCCGGATACGCACTCTCAAATAATGGCAGCATCTCACCTGCCGCCTCCTGCCCCAGCGCCGAGGTCACGGCCTGCACGCCGTCCTCTCTGTTCATTTTACTGCGATCCTTCCTGGCCGACATAAATGCGGCAAACTCTCCAAATACCGATCCTATCATCAGCGGGATATGTGCCGTCTCTCTGCGAAAGCCGTTTGCCACAGGCTCCCCGGCGTAATATGCGTTGGGATGAGGACAGCCGCCCACATATTTCCCCTGGGGTCCCAGAATATCCCGTGCCTTTTTATAACTCTCCGCCAGCCGGGCATAAGGCACTGTCTCCAGCTCTTTGACAGACTTTATCCCCAGTTCCTTCATCATGGCCTCCGCCAGTTCCCTGCCGCTTCCCGTGGCGTCCGCCAGCATCGGTCCGATGACCCCGCTCATATTAATCCCTTTGGCATATAAACCGTCCGCCGCCGGAGACTGTAACAGCGTGGTCACCTTGGCACCGCCGCCGGACTGTCCGAATACCGTCACATTGTCCGGATCGCCGCCAAAAGCCTCTATATTTCGCTTCACCCAGGCGAGGGCAGCTATTATATCATCCGTGCCCGCATTGCCGGAATTGGCGTATTCCTCACCGAAATCGGACAGGTCGCAGTACCCCAGCACATTGAGCCTGTGGTTTACGGAAACCACTACTACCTGCCCCTGAAGGCTCATGTTCTCCCCTTCATAAGCCACCTGCTCAATGGAAGAGCCGGCTTCAAAACCGCCGCCGTGCAGCCATACCATGACCGGCCGCTTCTCGCCGTCACAGCCGGGTGTCCATATATTGAGATTCTGACAGTCCTCATCCATCACCCAATAACGATGTGGAACCCGAATCTCCCCCTGTGGCTTTCTAAGATCCAGAAGCGGACAGACATAACCATAATTTGCAGCATCCAGCACACCCTCCCAGGCTTCCACCGGTTCCGGCGCATGAAAGCGTCTAGCCCTGGCGTAGGGAATGCCCTTAAAAATGCGCAGCCCTCTCCAGCCATACCCCTTCACCTTCCCCCGATCCGTTGTAACCACAGTATTCTCACTATATTCAAACTGCTGTGCCATCCTGTTCTCCCTTCTTCTCATACCTGTCCCACAGATACTGCTCAAAAACAGACCTGCTGTATTTCTCCTTTTATCATACGAAACCGGTGTGCTGCTGTCAACTGACCGTATAGGCAATATAGGTCAGGTGGTCCCCCAGTCTTTCTAAGTTAGACACAAGATTAATAAAAACCCCGCTGCTTTCGGGCCTGCAGATGCCTGCATTCAGCCGCTCGATATGTCCGTCAATCAGCCGCTTGCGGAAGCCGTCAATCTCATTCTCCACCTGATCGGCCTTTGCCAGCAGAGTCGCATCTTTTTCGGAAATAATCTGCTTTGTAAGGCTGTACAGCTCTTCCACCTTTTGAACCATCTCACCTATTTCACGCCTGACACTTCCCGAAAAATCAAGATTATGTTTCATGGTGCTTCGGGTATATTTTATAAAATTGTCGGCTATCTCTGCAATCCTCATAATATCTCCCACATTGCTATGGATATT
The DNA here is from genome assembly GCA_910578815.1 of uncultured Acetatifactor sp. Lineage (GTDB taxonomy): Bacteria > Bacillota > Clostridia > Lachnospirales > Lachnospiraceae > Acetatifactor. The sequence goes on along the minus strand of CAJTSE010000023.1, from coordinate 49,245 downwards.
GGAGATGCTTTTTTCATGGATCACCTGCTTGCTCTGGGCAGAAAGGCGGATCAGATAATTTACGATGCCATGATATACCTCGTCAGCCCTGTCAATCTGCTCCTGGGCCGGCTCCAGCAGAGATTGATCCTTTTTGTCGAAAGCCTGATAAGCGGTACGAAAAGCCCCCATGGCCTCTTCCGCCAAAAGGATTGTCTCTTTTTCCAACTGAGAAATGGCCAGGGACGGCGAAGTAAGCATTCTCTCGTCCAGGCAGGTATCGGCTTTGCCTGCCCTTTCCGTTTTTCTTTCCTGAATCAGCGTTTCGGATACTTTTACAAACATTCCGCAAAATGGCAGGAAAAGCACTGTACAAATCACATTGAAAAAGGTATGGAACATGGCGATCTGTGTGGCGGCGGAATCAAACCATCTCTGAAAGGTCATTTGAGAAAAGCCGGGCCAAAGGATAAGTATTACAAAGAATATTACCGAACCAAAAGTGTTAAACAGCAGATGAATCAAACCAGCCCGCTTTGCATTGGCTCCCGCGGTAAAGGAAGACATAAGCGCGGTGACACAGGAACCAATATTCGTCCCCAGAATTATGTATAGCACCTCATTTCCGCCCGTACCGATGGTCAGCCCGGCCACGGACATGGCGATAATGATGGATGTGGTGGCAGAGCTGGACTGCACCAGAGCCGTGAGAAGAATACCAATCAGGAATAGCAAAAAGGGATTCTGCACATGCTCAAACAGCACCTGTATCATATCCCGGCTGCCCTTCATGGCCTCAGACATTAAAGAAAGCCCAATAAAGATCAGGCCCAGCCCGGCAAAGATCAGTCCAGCCCTTCGAAGGCTTTCCCGTTTGCAGATCATGTACATCATGATCCCCACGAAAACACAAACCTGAATATAGGCAGTAATGGGGAAAGCACTGAGCGCGGCAATCTGTGCGGTAACAGTAGTACCGATGTTCGCGCCCATAATCATTGCGGCCGCCTGATACAGATTTACAATGCCCACGTTTACAAATCCCACAATCAGTACCGTGGTGACCCCGGAGCTTTGAATCAGCGCGGTAGCCCCCATGCCGATTGCTACATTGGGCAGCTTTTTATCGGCAGTTTTCCCAAACAGGCTTTTTATTTTTCCCGTGGCCAGCTGTTCGATATTAGAAGTAAGCAGATGAACCCCAACCAAAAACACTCCTGTTCCCGCCAGCAGCCTGACTACAAACATGGTAATCTCTGCAATATTCATTTTTCCCTCCATTCCGAAGCGTTTTACGCAGATGATGTGCTGCAAAATACCTTATTTTTTGCATTATACAATTTGTGACGCTTCGGCACAAATCCTGCCTGCATTCTATTACAGAATTGCCAGGAAATACAGCCCATATACCGCCAGCATCAAGATGCCCTGCCAGCGCTTCAGCTTTTTTCCTTTAGCACAAAATAGAATCAGCATCAATGCTGCCGCTGCGGAGACGATACTGTCAAAGCGAAAGCCTTCCGCAAACGCCACCGGATGAATCAAGGCGGAAATTCCCACTACAAACAGAATATTAAAGATGTTACTTCCCACAATGTTTCCTATGGCAATGTCCGGCTTCCCCTTTTTCGCAGCCGTAACGGAGGTTACAAGTTCGGGAAGGGACGTGCCAAGAGCTACAATGGTAAGCCCGATCAACCGCTGACTCATTCCAAGTTTGACAGCAATTTCGCTGGCGGCATCCACCGCCAGGCTGCTTCCTGCTACGGTCATGACCAATCCCAAAATACACAGCAAAATTAACTGCCAGACATTCCTGACCTGCTTGTTTGCATCTTCTTTTCCATTTTCTTTTCTGTTTTTCCTGGCCTGAGCAAACAAATAGACAAGGTACACCCCAAACAGAACCACCTGTATCATCCCGTCCAAAAGTCCGATCTCTCCGTCAAGCCCCTGCAAAAGCAGCAATATGCTGACTCCAGTAAGAAAGGGAAGTTCACACCTGATCGTGTTCTTTTCCACAGCCAGCGGGATGATAACCGCAGAAAGACCAAGTATAATCAAAATATTGAGAATGTTGCTTCCTACAACATTCCCGATCGTAATCTCCGCGTTTCCCTTGATTACGGCAGAAATGCTGACCGCTGCTTCCGGCATACTGGTGCCCATTGCTACTACGGTAAGACCTATCACCAGCTGGGAGATTCCAAGTCCGGCGGCAAGTCCGCCGGCTCCGTCCACAAACAAATCCGCACCCTTTACCAGCAGGGAAAGCCCTGCTGCCAAAACCAGAGACCAAAAAATAATCTCCATAAAAGTACCCCTTTCTAAGATTTTCCGGTAAAGTACAAAAAGCGAGGCCTTACCGCTTTTATAACAGTAAAGTCTCGCCATTTCATTACAAAGCCGGATCCTGAAAGGATCGTACTGACGGCAGAGTAAACATGGAATCCTTCCATGCCAGCTACTCCCTTTATGATTCCAGTATACAGTTTTTGAAATATTTGTCAAATACTATTTGGAAAAGGACGGCTGCCGCCTGTTATCTGCTTGCCGGAAAGGTTGAACTGTTACTTGCCCGGACAGGCCTGCCGCCGGGTGCCATCACAGGTACGCCCGCAAATCCTTCACCAGGGTTTCTTCTGCCTCAGCCACCTGCTTTGCAAGCTTCTTGACCTTATCCTCGGCTGCCGGATATTGGTTGATATAGCGGTAAATGCTTTTGATCCCCATATTGCAGCCGTCCGTCACCAACTCGGCCACGGTGCTGTCCGGGCCTTCATCATCCAGCTTCATATTGGTCTTCATTTTGGACATCACCTTTGCCATCATGGCCGGCTCCTTGCCCGTATCGTGATATTCCTTCAAATACTCGTGAGTCGTATTCCCCAGCCGCGTATGCGTCGCCTTGCTCTTTGCCAGCAGATTGCGCAGAGAATCCTCCTGCACATGTTCCATCACGTCGTCTAAGGTGGACACTCCCATCTTGATCCCCGCGTTACACTCCCGCAGGAGCTTAATTGTATCGTCTTCCATAAAATACCTCCATTTTGAGAACGTTTACATTAGAGGAATTACCTCCCTTGTAAATAAGTATCTCCCGACAGAGAATATTTCAAACGCGCCGTCGCGGCTGCCAACAACCAATTTATGGAAAATTTATGGATTTAAAAACGGCTGTCTGACTCACTGCCCACGACAGTCATCCCCGAATGAACTCCGTTTACCGGCGCCAGCAGCTTCGCCACCCGCTCTCCGATCTCCGCGGTCCGCACACCTGTAATTTCTTCGGGCGGTATCACCTCCAGTATCTCCAGGCAGATTTTTGTGCGCCGCCAGGGATAATGCTTATGAATTAAATTTGTTCCGTGCAGCGCTGCCACCACCACCGGCGCTTTCGCCATCTGAGCAATCTTAAACACACCGTTATGAAAGGGAAGCAGACCTTTTTCCGGCGTCCTGTTCCGGGTGCCCTCTGGATAAACCCCCACGGAGGCATCATTCCGTTTGATCAAATCTGCGGCCTTCATCAGTGTCCGCACGGACTCCTTGGGATCCTTTCTGTCTATCTCCAAAAAGGCACACTTCCGAATCATCCTCCCAAACAGAGGCACCTTAAAATTTTCCTGCTTTGACACAAAGGCAATATTATTTTTTCTCAGCAGATACCAGGTAATGATCGGATCAAAATTGGAGCAATGATTGCTCACCAGTAAAAAGCGCTGATCCCAGGGCACCTTTTCCGCTCCCTCCAGCCGGATTTTCAACCGGGCTAGGATGAAACTGCAGAAGGCCGCGCTGTTCAAAACCCTAAAATAAAACCGGTCGCAATGATCGTATTCCTTTTTCGGATCCACCAGCAGATCACACACCAGCAGAAACAAAATGTAAATTAGAGCCATCCCCAGCAGCACCGCTATAATTCCCAGCAAAATCCAAACTGCTTTTATCATACTAACCTCCATGTCGCTACCCTGCCGCGACTCAAATTCTGATGTAGAATGCCGCATTTCAGGCATTCTTCGGTGTGAAGTATAGAAGTTATTTGCGAAACAGCCAAGCCTGAGAATCAGGCTTTGTGCTGGTGAGCATTAGAACTTCTCTTCACACTACCTGCCGATCCTCAGCACCGTCACGGAATATTCCGGCACCGTATAATTAAACTGCTCCGTAATACCGGAAAGCTCTGATATTTTAAGCGTTACCGCCTCTTCCCGGCCCAGAATATTGTCATCCGTCAGGCTGTCTCCCGCCGCCTGCTCCACTGCCGCGGTATCCGCAAGCGCCCCCGCACCTGCTATATCTATGGCAAAGGTCCTGGCCTGGCCGGTGACATTTACCAGCTTGATAATAATATCCCCGGTATCGTCGGTACTTACCACCTGATAGCTTTCGTAACGTATCTTTTCGCTGATATTGTAGTCTATGTATAATTCGTCGTCAATATAGCACTTTACATTACCTTCCGTTACCACCAGCTTCAGCTGATACTCCTGCCCGTTTTTGATCACACAGTCTTTCACCGTTCCGGAAACCCGGTCCGATTTTGCGCCGTCGCTGACCTGCTGTAAGCAGGATACCGTATTGTTCCAGCCGCCGATATTCCAGAAAAAATTATTGTTCGTATCCTGTACGGCGAAGGGAATCAAAAAGCCCTCTGAGCCCCCGTCCTTTCTGGCGGTGACTGTCATGGTATAATTTTTCCAGTCGGCGCTGCCAAAATAAGCGGCAGTGCCGATGTTAAAATAACGTGCCGTGTTGGTGCTGGAATTGCTCTGGATCAGCCTGCCCTCTTCCGTTTTCCACCTGCCGTCGGACACATTGATCCAGTTCTCCGCGAAATCGTCTTCGCTGAAATCATCCTCCCCCAGGACCTCTCCCGTTTCATTGTCAACCACCTTCAAATCGGAAAATGCTGCTCTGGTGTTCCAGGTGCCCAGGCCCACAGCCCCGTGCAGGCCCTCCGCAGGCTCTTCCGCTCCGGTAAGTTCTGAGGACAACAATGTGGTCCCCGCATTTCTCGAAAAAATCTGCTGGATATAATAATTGATGGAAGGCGTGACCTGATGATTGTTAAACCAGATCAGGTCCGGCGCCCAGTGAGTAGCGGTAATGTTGCCAAAAAGCGGGGCATAAGCCGCCATCACCACCACATCCCCATTGCGCTCCAGCCCCGTCATATACGCTGCCTCCGCAAGTGCTGCCTTTAAGGTATTGGACTGAGCCGCATATTCCCCTAAAAACACCTTCATCCCGCCTCCGAAACGGGTATCCGTCATGGCATCAACATCTCTGCTGTAATTTGCCTCGTCATAGTAATCCGTATGTTCCAGGAACCAGTTAGGCGCATTATAATAATGATGATCAATGGCACCTGCAAATTCATCCACCGTCAGCTCAGGGTGTTCCGCAAGATAACGGGACGCTTCCCTGTAGGCCGCCATGTAATCCGCGCCGCTGTCGCCGTCGTCCACCCCCGCCGTAAACATCAGCTCAATGTCCCCATACATTTCCGGATTTTCATGCCTCGCCTGGGCAAAGGCCTCCACAAAAGCCTCATAATGGGCAAAGAAATCCGCTCCCCACTGCTCATTGCCGATACCTATGTATTTCAGAGCAAAAGGCTCTTCATGGCCCATGGCCGCGCGGACTTTTCCCCATTTGGTATCCGCTCCGCCCCGGCAGAATTCCACCAGATCCAGGGCATCCTGAATATACTCCTGAAATTCCGGTGTCCCCACCGCCTTTCCCCTGCCGTTGCTCTGCCCCTGACAGCACAGCCCGCAGTTGACCACAGGCACGCCCACCGCACCTAAATCCTCCGCCAGCAGAAAAAACTCATAAAATCCCAGTCCATAGCTCATATACGATGGATAGCGGTCGTTGGAGGTATTCTCATTGGTCCAAATATTCTGTCCCTGCTTTCTGGCCGCCACGTCCCCATAAGTGCCGTTGAAATACATGGGCTCTCCCTCCCGGTCCACACCGATGGAATCCTTCCAGTCATAGGCAAGCTCCAGGCTCACACCCTCCACCACACAGCCTCCGGGAAACCGCAAAAACTTCGGTTGCAGGGCCTCCAGCTTCTCCGCCAGATCCGCACGCAGTCCGTTTTCTCTACCCTTGTAAGTGTCTGTGGGAAACAGGGAAACCATGTCCACCGCCACGCTGCCGGACCCGATAGTCAGCTGCAGCTCCACGTTCTGAGCAGCCGAACACACAGGCTCCAGCAGGACCTGATATTGCTGCCATTCCCCGGTCAGCCTTGAGATCACGGCCTCACCTATGCTTTCCCCGTCCTTGGTAATCGCCAGCCGCAGCTCCCCGTCATAGCCCTCCAGTCCCTTTGCCCATAGAGAACAGCGGTAGCTCTTGCCGGCTTCCACCGCCATGCCTTCCAGAAATCCTCCGTTTGCAATTCCTGCCAGCGTATCCGGAACACTGTTAGTCAGCACCATGTAATTTGTATTATTACAGTTTAATGCCCCCTCCGGATCGTCAGTCACCACATTTGCCGTAATCTCTCCCACATCCCGCCAAGCATGTTTTTCGTTTCCCTGGGCCAAAGAAGTGAATTCAAAGGAACGATTCTGCACCATTTCCGCATACAGACCACCATCCGCGGCAAAGTTGATGTCCTCAAAAAAGATCCCGTAAAGCATGTCGCTGATCTCATGGACCTCTTCATCTGCCTGAATCTTCAAGCCAAAGTGCGCCCGGTCCGGATCATAGGCCGCAAGCTGCCCCGGCTCCCCGTAGATCACCGGCTCCGCCGGAGCATCTGTTTTCGCACCGCCTTCTGAGTCTCCTGAACCTTCTGCGCCAAAACCTTCCGCCTTATTTCCGGCCGTTTCCGGCTCTTTCCCGCCCGGTACTTCCGCGTCCTCCGTGCCTCTCCCGCCTGGTATCTCCGCGCCGCCTTGCCCGTTCTCCGCGGAGTTCCCGGTATTCTCCGCCGGAACGTCCGCCTCTTCCTGCGGGCCGCCGCAGCCCGTCACAACCAGCATAACCGCACAGAGCAGACTGCATGAAATCTGTAAATAACGCTTCATTCCACCAAACACAATTTATCTCTTTCCCTCAAATATTCAAACTGTTTTCTCTCATTCCCTGTTCCAAAAGCAATTGTGAAAAATATTGAAAAAAAGATAAGAAACTGAACTAAATAAGCGTCTCTTTTGATCTCCAATGTGATGTCTCCATTCCGACAAAATGAGTAATTGCACATTTTTCGGAATCAGTATATCATTGCCGATAGTCTATGTCAATCAAATGAAAATTTCAGTATTTTACCCGTTACAGACAGTGCAGCCTGCCGTCAGGTTACATCAGGCTGCATGATGCCTCGTGGAACAGATCATAATACAGATTCTCCAGAATCATGATCTCATCCTGCATCTCCACGCCTGTCATCCTGCCCTCCCTTCTTCCGGCCTCATAATATTCCTCAAGCACTTTCAGATCGCCACGAAGCAGAATCTTTCCATGATTCATAAACAGAATTTCCTTTGCAATCGTGGCAATATCTTCAATAATGTGGGTTGCCAGCAGCACAATTCTGTTGCCTGACAGCTCCCCGATCAGCTTCCGCATATTAATCCGCTCCATGGGGTCTAAGCCTGCCGTAGGCTCGTCTAAAATAATCAAAGAAGGATCGCCCAGGAGCGCCTGTGCCAGCAAGGCTCTTTGCAGCATTCCGCCGGAAAGAGCCTTCATTCTTTTATGCTGATGCCGCTCCAGATTCAGACGCCTAAGCAGCTCGTCGATTGCATTTTCCTGTTCCTTTCCCGGTACTTCTTTTAAATCCGCCATATAATATAAAAATTCTCTGACCCGCAGCTCCGGGTAAATACTCTGCTGCTGGGGCTTGAAGCCCAGCACTCCCCGGTATGCGGCGCCCTCCCCGCTGATCTCCCGGCCGTTCCAAAGGATCCTTCCGCTGTCCGGAATCCGGTTTGTAACAAGCAGTGAGATCAGGGTACTCTTTCCCGCTCCGTTCGGCCCTAACAGCCCATATACCCCCGGCGTCAGCTCCAGATTCATATCTTTGATCACCTGGGTTTTCCCGTATCCAAAGGTTACATGTTCCAGTGCCAGCTTCATCGACGTTTCACCTCTCTTCTTAAAATTCCAAGAGCCGCTCCCACACACAACACTGTCTGAAACAGGACCGACAGTATGCTTCCGATTTCTCCGTGGCTGACCATCAGCAGAAAAATATCCCCCTGTAAAAAAGCATTCATGAAATATCCGCTCATAAAAGAAAATCCGCTTATCAAAAGCTGACAGGGCAGCACCAGAAGGATTCCGCACAGCAAAACCGCCTTCAGATAGTCTCTGCAGCAATACAACAGCGCCTGTGCCAGCAGCACCGCCAATGCCGTCCCCAGCAGGCGTATTACAAAAATGAGTACCAGACAGCCCGCTATACTGCTGCCCGACAATAAGCCTTTAAACTGACTGATATTTCCTGCCGCCTGGGTCATTCCATAGCTTCCGAACTGCCTGAGAATCACTGCCGTATCTTCCGCACAGATGCTTCCGAGGATCAGGACCGCAAGCAGAAAATATACGACATACTGTATCCGCAGCGCCCTGCCTCTCCCTCCCCTGGCGGTACGCACCAGCTCGTCTGCCCCGCCGCCAAGCTCGATCCAGGACAAATAAGGCAGCAATATTGTCATCAACAGAATGCCCAGAAAGACGCCCGTGCGACCCGATTCATTTTCTTTCAGTCCCAACAGGTAAAGGTAGCCTGTCTCATATAAAAAGACGCCGCCTTCCTCCCGTACCCGTGTATACTGCTGCTCCACCAGGTCAAACGCTGACTTTTTCGTCATCTCGCTCTCGATATAATGCAGCAGAAGCGCCTGATCGCCCCCATGCAGAATCAATTCATCACGAAACGCCTCCAGGTTACGGAATCTTTCCCTCTCCTGTAAGATCATCTGCTCCTTATCCGGGGTCAGCGGACCGTTTAATTCCGCCATGTAGTCCCGGTAAAACTGTTCCTGCTGTGTCAGCCCCTTTCCACCCGAATAAAAACAGACAGCAGCACAGATCAGGATTACCGCCAGGACTGGCAGCAGCATCCCGTAAGAAAGCAGTAGCTTCCGCAGTTCCGCCCAAAACAGACTTTTCCACAGCAGTCGGCTGCTCCCTGCTCGTACTCTTCCCTCCTGCTTCTTATCCTGGCTTTGCTTCCGGGATTGCCGCTTTTCTTTTTCTGCACCCGCATAACCTTTTGCAAACCTTATCCCAACTCTGCCTTTTTTAACTTTGGTATAAAAAGTGCTTCCCGCCGCAAAGGACACAAGCGCCAGCGCCCCCATGAATATCCCCGCCAGCGGCAGCTCGGATACCGGTCTGCCGAAAACGGAAACCTGCCTGTATCGGATAAGCAGTCCTGACGAATCTGTCAGTTTTACCGGGTTAAAACAGGTAAGCCATCCGAAACTGTCATTAATATTTGCCGTTCGCTCCCACACCACGCACAACAAGCTTACTGCCGCTGTGATTCCTAAAAAAGGCAGCATTTTCCGCACCAGGCAGGCGACGGCCGACAAAGCAAGCATTAAAATGTAGAAGGATAATCCCTTGAAAATGACTGCCATTAGAATTGCAGTGCCCACACACAAGCTATGGCTGCACATCTCAAATTCCGCAACAGACTGAATCGGCGCACTCCATACCACACCCCCCAGCCGGCGCATATGCCAGATCAACAGCATACCCTCGTATATCAGGACTGTGAGCATTGTAAATCCCAAAAGCGCCCCTGCCTTATTTACATAAAAACGCCCTCTTCCGCCCTTTGTGGAAGCAGTCAGCGCCAAATATCCCTTTTCCCTTTCTTCCACATACAGTAAAAACACCACCACCATCAAAAACAGGAAAATAAAACAGTCCATCACCCGGTTTTTCAAAAATTCCCGGACTGCCGTATTGGGCTGCCATAAATTCAATACCACGTTCAGCCCGGCATAATCCTTCCTGGCCTTTTCTCTGGTCCGTATTACATAATCATCCCCACTGAAAAAGGAAATGCCGGACAAGCCTCCGCCGCCCTGCCGTATTTCCTCCATGCGCTTGTCGTATTGCAGAAGCAGGCGGACTTCATCCAATACGCAGCGGTACTTCGCCCGTTCTTCCCATAATTCTCTGAAGGTCAGATCCTCCGGCGTAATGTCCCCATATCCCAGAGACATTAGTACCTCTGCCGCTTCCTCCCGGCTGAGAATCCCCATCCGGTAATTCTGCCAGGCTTCCAATGCCTCTAATGCTGCTCCGGCTTTTTCTTCCAGGTACTCCGCTGCCTCCGGCAGCGCCTTGCCCCTGCAGCTTTCCGCCGCCTCCAGATACTGCTCCACACTGCAGCCTTGTTTCTCAAAGGATTGCTCCAGTACCAGCCCGCTCACCAAAATCCCCAGCACTGGAAAGGCGAAAAAGCACAGCAGTACCCAGCCCTTCCCGGCAATTCGCTTTCCCTCAAGCCACATCAGACTTTTGTTTGTATTCATGCAGCGTGCCTCCTTTGCAAGCCAAAACCTGTGGCGCAATCAATCAATTTCAAGCAAATGAAACTCGTAATTTCCGGCCTCAAAATCATCCTGCTCCATAGAATAAAGCACGCCCTGATTGCCGATGCTGCCGTTAAAGTACAGCGCATCTCCCGCCGCGCCGTAATAAGAAGTCACCTTCCCATCGGGATCCGCAAAGCTTCCTGTCTCCTTAAAATCCTTCAAAATCCGGAACTGCGAGGTCCGCGGAAGGTCACTTACCAGATAACCCGTACCGAAGGATTTCACCTGCCAATACGCGGCATCCCCGGAATAGGTATACAACGTATCCGCTGATTCCTTCCCCTCATACCGCAGAATGCTGTCGCCCAGTCGCACGACAAAGCTCTCCCCTTCAGCCTCTAAAAGCGTAAGCTCTGCCCCTGCTTCTTCAAGCAGCAGCTCTGTCTCCCCCGTCTGCCTGTCCGTGCGGTATAAAAGCGGAGTATAGATGATATTGTCCCACTCGATTCCCTGCAAGTCCCCGGTGTTAAAATCCAAATAGTCATTGACGTCAATATCACATGCCGTGTACTGCGTATAAAGATAACGCTCCGTCAGCAGAAAATTCGAAACATTTGAAATCAGATAGCCTGTATCGACATTTGGGAATTTCTCAATTTCTCCGTTATTTAAATCAAAAGCATACAGTCCCTGGCTGCTTTTATCCTGCTCAAAATCCCACTTATCGCCGATAAAATACAATTTCCCCTCAAAAATCTGCATGGAAAAAAACAAAGGAAAAATCTCTGCCTCTCCCAACAGCTGCCTGTTTTCCCCGTAACGGTTTGCTCTCTGGATTCTGGTGTGCGTGTTGTCGGATTGGATCAAATACAGATCGTCATTATAAAAAAAAGCAGTCAACAGGTTTTCTACATATGCGCTGCAGCTTTTATCACGATGAGAACAGCCCGCCTGGTTGCACAGGTATACCTTACTCCCCGATTCTCTGCTGTAAAACTGCAGATAATTATGTTCGTCCACTCTCATGATTCCTGCAGGGGATATGGTCCAGCTGCCAAAAATCTCCGTAGTCTCTCCCGCCGCCGTTTCTTTTCCGTTTCCGCAGCCCGTAAAAAGTCCCATTGCCAAAAGCAGTAATACGCCTGCCATCTTCTTTTCCACCATATCTTTCCCCTCTGCCTTTCTCCTGCCCTCTTTCCCGCCAGGCCGTAACGGCTTCTGCATTTATTTCCGCGAGTAAACATTACTTACCGGGGCGCTTTGCATTTACCGCCGCGATCAGCTCCTGATACCCTGCCTCCACCAGCCGTGTATGTACCTCTTCCAGCCTCTTGGCCGTATCCTTCCCGTAATAGCCAATAAACACCGCGCGGTTTTCTTCTATTATCTGTCTGCAGGCTGCTTCCTTTTCGGACAGCTCCGGATCCTCGGAAAGATCATAGGGTATTGTCACGCCAAGCCCCAGAGAAACATTCCTGTTCATATCAGCAATTTCCTCCGCATACCTGTCTCCCCAGCCGCCAACGGGCCAGAAGCGCAGATCGTCCGTAAAGCCAAGGCCTATAGGAAACCCATAAGCGTTGCCGCTCATGAGTACGTCATCCTTCCAAACGTAATGTTCATTTTCAATCCCCTTGTACAACAACAGCCGGATCTCCGGGTCCAAAAAGAGAATCTGCAGAAACTGCATACACTCTTCCGGATATACCGTCTGTGCATGAATCACGGCTGCCCCATCCAGGCGATTTCCCTTTACCGAAACGTAAACCGACTGCTCCGGAACACAACATTTTGTCGCCGTATCCGCAGTCCCATTCCCTTCTGCGGCAAGGTTCAGACAACAATTCCTTGTATTTGTATTCCTGTCTTCAAGCCGAAGCAAAATATAAGGATACCGACCGCTGCCGGTCTCATCTTTAATATCCTCATTACCTTCTTCCCTCAGCTGTTTCAGCAAGTAAGGGTAATAGTCCAGAAATCCCTGTTCCCGCCATTCCCCAAGCTGCTCATAAAAGGTCATTGCATTCTCCTGCTCCCAAAGATCCACCGCTTCCCATTCATTGCCGTCATGCCGGACCGCTATGATACCCCCGTAATTTTCCAGCCCCAGCATGGAAAGCATCAGCGTATCCTCCATCCGCTCTACTTCTATCGGAAGCACCCCTTTCTCAAGCAGGGACGGAAACAAATCCTCCAGCTCCGCCGGATCGCCGGAAAAAACTGACATGTCAATGGAAAGCTGCTCTGTCAGCTGAGGCGTATATAAATAAACGCATCTGTTCGCTGCAATGGGATTCATGGGAATCCCGTAAATTTTCCCCTCTTCATCCGCAAGCTGCTCCCATACGCAGGCATCAAAATGATCATATATATTCTTTCCTTCTTCTCCTTGCAGAAAATCCGTAAGCTCCAATATCTCCCCATTTTGTACTGCCAAATCATAATCCTCTGTGATCCATATATCAATCAATGTTTCCTCGCTGTATTTCTGCCTGACAAGCTCGTCTGAACTCTGCCCTCCCTCTGTTCTGCCTTTTCCAAACCAGTCTTCGCCAAACATTTCATCAAAGGTAGGACCATAAAATTGAATATAAAAATCATACCCTGCCTGATACAGCCGATGATTCAGCTCATCCTCTATTACCGGAATTTCCTGTCTTTCCATGTCGGGAATCATGACATACATGTTCAGACATTTCCCGTTTTTCCACTCATCCTCAGTATAATCCTTTTTCCAGGACCGCTCGATTTTCTGATAATTCAGATTGGGATACTCTCCCTTTAAAACGATGGGATTTCCCGATGCTTCTTCACCTGCCGCTGCCTGTATACCCTCTCCTGTGGTTTTCCCGCCTCTGTCGGCTTGAGCTTGATTCGTGTCTGCTTTCCCGCAGGATACCAAAGACAGCATTGCAGCAATTAAAAGAAATGCAAGCACCCTTTTGTTACTCTTCATTTTTTCATACCTTTTCTAAACCTTTTCTTATGGCACAAAGCTGCTGTATTCCTGTATGAATCCCGTTTACGTGCGCTCTAAATTACATTTATTATGCAACTAAATCCATTAAATCATATACCTCTCAGTAAGCGTACTCCACAATCTTTAAAAGTTCACCGTATGATGGTACTTCATGCTCCTGAAGCGCATACTCAATTTCACCACTTACATTGTAATTTGTGGATGCGTAGCCACCTCCGGCATTTCCTCCACTCCCAATCGCTTTGCCCTCTTTATCATATGCAGTAGAGCGAATAATTACTGTAGTACTGGTAGAACCAACAGCAGTAAATGCCATAACACTTTTTTTACCAGTTATGGTGCAATAAAACTGTATTCCCTCATAAGTACCCTCATAGGCCCGGACCGCCATGGACCCTCCCAGTAAAAATGCAACTGCTGCCACAACCATAAACAATTTCTTCATTCCTTTTCCCCTTCCCTATACCTTCATGCAGGAATACAGCTTAGCAACATTATAATATGTCTATTGCCTATATTCAATCACTTTTGCATATGTTGCTAATAAATTATATTATTAAAACGTATGTTTATATCATATTAATGCGCATCCCGTGCTCCGATACTGCCTTTCCCAAGGCCCTGTTTCTCCCTGCCAGCAGTTCACGGCAGATTTAATTTTGCAAGGACATCGGCGCCCGGTATCATACCGAGCGCCGATGTCCTCAATAACCACTTATGTACTTTGTTTAAGTAAATACCGTATGCTGCCGCCTGTAGGTATCGTTGTCCTTCAGATTTAACTCCTGCTCTACCTGCGCCATTTTTCTCTCCAGCTCCCTGACCTTCTTTTCATCACCGGAAGCTGACTGCATCTGCTGCTCCAGCTGCTGCCTTTTCTCCTTCAGCTTTCTGATTTCTCCGTCAACCCGGTCCGTATTGCCAACACATACCTCTACAGGCTTTTCCGGATTTTCTCCGTCTGTCTTGGGCTCCCTGCCGTTTGGATCCTCAAAATAGATTTTCCGGTTACCATTTTCGTCCTGTCCCAGCCGGTACAGCCCGGTAGGCCTTTTTTCCGATTTTTCACTGCTGATATACTCGTCCTGTAAATCGAAAAGCTGACTGGATGTCCTTCTCCCCTCTGCCGCCTTTTGAGACTGTTCTGCTTTTTGGACCTCCTTTGCCTCTTTCACTTCTTCTTTTTCTTCTTCAGCCTCCTTCGGCCCTATGCCGGCTTTTCTCTGCTCCGCATAGTCAACCGCGGCGCGGCCATACCCTCCGCTGATTTCCATTGACATATTACCGCCTCCTGTCCTCTTTTATATTTTCGCATCCAATGCGTCCAACTCTATTTTCGTCTGTCTGAAACGTCATATCAACCGTTTTGCAGTGAGATGCTCTCCGGCTGCTGTGGAATGATCAGCAACACACTTAAAAGGAATACTTTTCCTTCCGTCTTTATGCTGACCGCGCCATGATATTTCTCCGCTGTGGCCTTTATATTTGTCAGACCGGTCCCCTCCTTAAAGCTGCCGCTCCCGGAAAAACTGTTTTCTATTTCTATTAAGAACAGATCGCCTTGCATGCATCCTGTCACGCTGATGTATCTGTCCCCGTCCTCATCCGTTTCCCTGCAGGCTCGAATCCCGTTGTCCAGAGCGTTTGACAGGATAACACAAAAGTCAATATCCCGCACCGGACAGGGATAAGGAAGCGTCAGCCGGCAGCTGACCCGGATTCCCAGGCTCTCCGCAATTCCCAGCTTATTCCCCATGAGAATGTCCACTACGGGATTGTTTGTGCTGCAGGGGAAGGACAGGCCTTCCGCCATCTCTTCCATGTCCTTGAGATAGCTGACCGCCTGCTCTTTCTTACCGTTCAGCAGAAGCTCCTTTAACACCGTAATATGATTTTTTATATCATGGCGAAAGGACCTGGTTTCATCATAGCGCGCCTTTGCTTCCTCTACATATTGACACAAAAATTGCTCTTCCTGCTCCAACAGCGATACTTCCCTGCTCAGGCGGAAATTTTCCAAAAGATTCTTATAGGCTGACATAAGGCAGAACAGACTGGCCAGCCCGAACAGTCGGATGACAAGCAGCGGCCAGCGGTACGCGCTCACACTGATTCCTCCCACAGATAAATCCAAATCATACATCACGGAGCTGACATATTCTTCGATGAAAAATATCATCAGGATCGGAATAAGAACCAGACACGCATATTGCTTTTCCACAGTCTCATACCAGGAAAAATAACGACAGGCCGCACGGTAACAAAATACCGCCGGCACCAGCGCCATATTTCCCAATATCATAAAGCAAATACCCACCGCCTTTTGGTCAAAGGCGGACATCAGAGGATACAAAATACTCAGCAGAGAATTTACGACTCCGTAGCAGAGCTGCATGATCTCTTCCGTCAGCGCCGCATATAAAAACACCGCCAAATAAGCCTGCCGTTTCCGGCCTGCTGAGCAGCCAGACGGCATCCGCCAGCCGTCCAGGCCATCCTCTGTCCGGCTTTGCACTCTGACGCCCGTCTCTCTATAGAAAAAGCAATGCCGGCTCGCGGAAATATAAACTCCGCTTACCGTCAACAGCAGAATAAAGGACAGCAGCTCCGCAATCCTGCCGCCCGGAATCACGATCATCATCAAAAGCCAAAGCAGCCCGAACAGAACATAATACCGGGCCTTTATCCTCTGCTTTAAGAGCCTGTTAAAAAAATAAAAACCGGTAAGCGCCTGCGCGCCGCCCATCACATAGCAGTTAAAAAAATCAAAGAGGGTAATCAACTTACGGCCTCCATTCTTTCATGTATTGTAAGATCACGCCGGAAAACTCTTTTGCCCGCAGTCTGGATACGGGGATTTCCGTCCCGCCGGTCATATATGCCCTGCCGTCCTTATAGCCCTTCAGATGCTGCAGATTTATCAGAAAACTCCTATGGCACCTGTAAAACCTGCCGTCCAGCCTGTTTTCCAGGTTTTCAATCCGTTCATAAAAGTCAGCCACCTCCGACGAAACCAGATGCAGGTAGATCTTTCTGTCAATAATCTCACAAAAAATAATTTCGTCAAAGGGAATCATCCTGCTTTCACTTCCCTTCCGCACAAGCAGATTTGCCTCATAGGCATTTTGCATGGATGAATACAGACGCTCCATGGTTCTTTCAAAATATGCTTCCCCCAGCGGTTTTACCAGATAGTCATAAGCCTGTACCTCAAAGGACTGAAAAACCATTTCCTTCAAAACCGTTATAAAAATCAAAAAGCCCTTAAATCCCCGCTCCCGCAGCTTCCTTGCGGTCTCCATCCCGTCTAGGCCTCTCATTTGAATGTCCAGAAATAAAATGTCTATCGGCTTGTCATATCTTAACAACTCCTCCCCACCGGAAAACTGCAGCAATGCCATTTGTAGATTCTTCCTGCGAAAAAAATCAGATACCAGCTTTGCCGTCCGGTCGGACATTTCCTTCTCGTCATCACAGATTGCAATATGAATCACTTAAGATCACCTCCCGAAAAATATTATTTTACTATTTCCCTTTTCTCAAAACAAGAAAAATGCTATAGAATGTATTTTTACGGCTGTGGGATGTCCCTCGAAATTTTCATTGTTTGCTGTGTACCTTTTGTGCTATAATCACCTTGACAGAGAAAACCATCTTCCCGAAAACAATCTGTATGCAGGCAGCACGGCGCATAGCCGTCGGGAAGAAAAGATTGAAAATTGTCATTTTTAATCTCGGAATTTGTGACGCTGCGCGTCCCAAAGTTCCCACAGATTTAGATGCCGCTTGCGCGGCGGAATGAGAGGAAACGTGTCGGCAAAGTCGGCACTGCCGGAAAGCGTGATAATAATGCTGACTCAAGAAATCCGCACCATGGACGAGCTTCTGCAGTTCATGAACGGCTTATATGATAAACACGGAAGCAGACTCTGGTACCGGGGCCAGGAGGATGCGGCAGGAACCCTGATTCCCTCTATCCAACGGAGCAAACGGCGTCTGAATGTGGAGCGGTACATCACCAATGACTTTTATATCCGCGCAAGGCAGATCACGGAGAACCCGCCGGCCAAGCATAATTACGCCGCCTGGGTCTCCCTGATGCAGCATTACGGCCTGCCCACCAGAATGCTGGATTGGAGCGAATCCCCTTTGATTGCCGCCTTTTTTGCCACGGAGACCTACCGCGCCACGGAAAGCCTGGACGCCTGCGTCTGGGTGCTGGCTCCCGATCTGTTAAATGAGCGGGAAGGCTTCGGACGCTGTATTTACCCCATTGACGCGGATACCACTCAGGAGATGCTGCTGCCCGCCTTCAAGCATAATCACCATAACCCGGAGCTGGTAGACAGGATCCTTGCCTGCAGCTCCACGGAGAACAATCTGCGAATGTATTCCCAGCATGCCAACTTCACGGTACACAATTCCCTGCGGCATCTGGAGGACATCTGCCAGGACAACATGCTCTACAAGATCATCATTCCCGGCAGCAGGAAAGAATATTTTATCAAAAGCCTCCGGGCCTTCGGTATCACGGAAAGCTTTGTGTATCCGGATCTGGAGCATATCTCCAGCGACCTGCGGGATCAGTACGGAATCTAGTATAAATATTATTGTGGGAGGACGCCATGAAAATCGTTTTGGATCATCTGACAAAAAAGTTTCCCAGCCGAAACAAAAAGGAACACGGCGAGGTTACTGCCGTGGGGGATTTCTGCTTTGAGATTCCCGACGGTAAGCTGGTCGGGCTTTTAGGGCCTTCCGGCTGTGGAAAAAGTACCACTTTAAACTTGATCTGCGGCCTGCTTAAGCCTACGGAAGGGAAAATCTTTTTCGGAGACGATGACGTAACCGGTCTGCCGCCGGAAAATAGAGGGGTAGGGCTGGTATTTCAAAACTATGCCCTCTATCCTCACCTGACTGTCCGCAAAAACATTCAGTTTCCTCTGGAAAATTTAAAAGGCGACGCCAAGCTCTCTAAAGAAGAAATAGACGGTAAGGTTTATGCTGCGGCTAAGCTGGTACAGATTGACGGCCTCATGGAGCGCAGGCCCAGTGAACTTTCCGGCGGCCAGCAGCAGCGGGTGGCCATTGCCAGGGCCCTGGTAAAGATGCCAAGGGTACTTTTACTGGACGAGCCCCTTTCCAACCTGGATGCCCGACTTCGGCTGCAGACCAGAGAAGAGATCAGGCGCATTCAGAAGGAAACAAAAATTACCACCATTTTCGTTACTCATGATCAGGATGAAGCCATGAGCATCTCTGACCTGATTGTAGTCATGAAAGACGGCTATGTACAACAAATCGGCAAACCCCAGGAAGTCTATGACAATCCGGTGAATCTGTTCGTGGCCAAGTTTCTGGGAACGCCCCCTATTAATGTCTTTGACGGCCGGGTTAAGGACGGTATGCTATACATCGGTGAGGATGTGGTCTTAAAGGCAGAGGGCATCCCCGATCAGGAGGTTCATGCAGGTATTCGCCCCGAAGGCTTTGTCCTCCGAGAAGACGGCCCCCTGCACCTTCAAATGAGCCGCCTGGAGGTCATGGGCAGAGACGTCAGCATCGTCTCCGGTCATCCCTGCTGCCAAAGCGAAACCATCCGCTCCATTATCCCGGCAGAAAGCAATGTTGACCCGGCTTCTGATACCATCCGCTTTGCATTAAAGCCCGCCAAGGTATATCTGTTCAACAAGACCACGGAAGAACGCATTTACTTGGAAAGGTGAAAAGATTGAAAATTATCATTTTCAATCTCGGAATTTGTGACGCTGCGCGTCCCAAAGTTCCCACAGATTTAGATGCCGCTTGCGCGGCGGAATGAGGGGAAATATGGAAAAACAAAATTTTAAAGGCTGGCTGTACCTGATCCCGGCCATTTTATTCTTGGGTGTGTTCATGATCTACCCCCTGGTAGACGTGTTCGTATACTCCTTTGAAGAGGGATACAATTCCGCCTCCCAGACCTATCTTGGTACTGGCGGCTATAATTATTCCTACGTCCTGCACGACCCATACTTTCTGCAGGCCGTAAAGAATACCTTTATCCTGGTGATCATTACCGTGCCCGTTTCCACCCTTCTGGCACTGCTGATCTCCATGGGGTTAAGCTCCATCAAGCCTCTGCGGAATCTGTTTCAGACCGTGTATTTTCTGCCTTATGTGACAAACACCTTGGCAGTAGGCCTGGTATTTATGATTCTATTTAAGAAAACCGCCTATTCCGACGGTCTGGTAAATCTGTTAATCAATCTATTCGGCGGCAGCTCCGTGGACTTTATTGACGGCCCCTATTGGGCAAAGATGTTTGTACTGTGTTTTTACACGGTGTGGGTGGTTCTGCCCTTTAAAATCCTGATTCTCACAAGTGCTCTGGCCAGCGTAAACCAGGTGTACTACAACGCAGCAAAGGTGGACGGTACCAGCAGCTTCCGGATCTTCCGCAAGATCACCATTCCCATGATCTCTCCTATGATTTTTTACCTAGTGATCACCGGCTTTATCGGCGCCTTCAAGGCTTACAGCGATGCGGTGGCCTTGTTTGGCACCAATTTAAATGCGGCGGAAATGAACACCATTGTCGGATATGTATACGATATGCTGTACGGTGACAGCGGCGGCTATCCTTCTTACGCTTCCGCCGCCGCCATCCTCCTGTTTGCCATCGTTCTTACCATCACCTGCATCAATCTGCTGGTAAGCAGGAAGCATGTTCATTATGCGGACTGACACGGATTGTGTATGCCGCTACAGGCGGTACGGCGGGATAATTGCATCTGCGCAGACTCGCAAATGAGCAGAGTCTCTGCAAGTCTTTGCCCTTAAAACAGCGCGGAAATGGAGAAAAATATGAAAAATCAAACCGATTATGAAAGAATAGAAAAGCAGGCGAAAACTCGGAAAAGGCTTGGAAATATAATATGTTACTTTTTCCTCATTTTCTGGGCTGTCATCGTACTGTTTCCCTTCTACTGGATGGTCCTGACCTCCGTAAAAAGCTACGGCACCTATAATTCCGAGCGGATTCCGGCATTTTTTACCCTGTCGCCTACCCTGCAGAACTATATAGACGCCTTTACCACCGTCTCTTTGGGAAAATATCTCCTGAACACTCTGATATTTACCGTGATCACCACTTCCGTTATGCTGGTGGTCATCACTCTTGCGGCTTTTGCATTTGCAAGACTAAACTTCAAGGGACGGGATCTGCTGTTCACCCTCTTCCTGTCACTGATGATGATCCCTAACGAGCTGGTGGTGATCACAAACTTTGCTACCGTGACCAATCTGGGCTTGAGAAACACCTTTACCGGACTGATCCTGCCCTCCGTCACCTCCGTGTTCTACATCTATCTGCTGCGGGAAAATTTTGCCCAGGTGCCTGATTCCCTGTATTACGCGGCAAAGGTTGACGGCACCTCAGACCTTCGCTATCTGTGGAAGGTCATGATACCCATATGCAAGCCCACTCTCATCACCATCGTCATCTTAAAGGTGATCGAATGCTGGAATTCCTTTGTCTGGCCCAGGCTGATTACCGATGACCCCGCCTACTTTCTGGTATCCAACGGCATCCAGGAAATCCGGGAAAACGGCTTTGGACGCGAAAATATTCCAGCGATGATGGCGGCTGTGGTTGTTATCTCACTGCCCCTGATCATCCTGTTCTTGATCTTTCGTAAAAAAATCATGGAAGGTGTGGCAAGAGGAGGTACAAAAGCATGAAAAAGTATAAAATGCTCCTGCTTCTTACGATTGTCTCCCTGTTTGTCCTTACCGGCTGTCACGGCTCCAGGGGAAGAGAGCCCTTTGCCGTTCCCGATAAATTTGACACCTCCAGAGACTATGAAATCACATTTTGGGCTAAGAACGACACCAACAAGACACAGACGGACATTTATAAAAAAGCAATTGAAGATTTTGAAGAACTATATCCCAATATTACCGTAAATATCCGGCTGTACACCGACTACAGTGTGATCTACAACGATGTCATTACCAATATTGCCACCGATACCACCCCTAACGTGTGCATCACCTACCCCGATCATATCGCCACCTATCTGACAGGCGCAAACGTGGTGATACCGCTGGACAATCTGTTTGCGGATGAAAAATACGGTCTGGGCGGTAGTGAAATATTATTTGATGCCCCTGTCCGGGATGAACTCCTTCCACAGTTTCTGGATGAGTGCTCCTTCAGCGGCCATTATTACGCCGTTCCCTTTATGCGTTCCAGCGAGGCCTGCTATATAAACAAGACCTATGTGGAGGCTCTTGGCTTCAAGCTGCCGGAAACTCTCACCTGGGACTATATCTGGGAGGTCGCCGACGCGGCAACGGCAAAGGATGAAAACGGTAATTATCTGGTGAACGGGCAGAGCGTCATGATACCTTTCATCTATAAATCCACGGACAACATGATGATTCAGATGCTGAAGCAGAAAAATGCCGGATATTCCACACCGGAAGGCGAGATTCTGATCTTCAACGACACTACGAAGGAACTGCTGATAAACATAGCTGACCATGTGGAAAAGGGCTCTTTTTCCACCTTCAAAATATCCAGTTATCCCGCCAACTTTTTAAATGCGGGGCAGTGCATTTTTGCCATTGACTCCACGGCAGGGGCTACTTGGATGGGCTCACACGCGCCGCTGCTGGACATCAGCGAAGAACAGCTGGTGGAATTTGAGACAGCCGTAATGAAGATTCCTCAGTTTGATCCGTCAAATCCCGCCATGATCTCCCAAGGGCCTTCCGTATGCGTGTTCAATAAAGAGGATCCTCAGGAGGTTCTGGCCTCCTGGCTGTTCACCCAATATCTGCTGACCAATGAAGTGCAGATTGCTTATTCTCAGACGGAAGGGTACGTTCCCGTTACTTCCAAGGCGCAGGCTTCCACGGAATATCAGGACTACCTGTCCCGTTCCGGAGAAGACAACGATCTTCATTATGACGTCAAGCTCAAGGCTGCCAAGCTGCTCCTTGAAAATCAGGACAGTACCTTTGTAACACCCGTGTTCAACGGCTCTGCCTCCTTGCGGAGCGCAGCCGGACAACTGATTGAAAATGTGACCAAATCTGTCCGCCGAAAAGAAACAGTGGATGCCTCTTACATGGAAAAACTGTATGATGATGTAACAAGCCTGTACCGCCTGGACCAGAAAAGTACATCCGTCACAAGCAAAGCCGAGCTTGGGCCCCTCCCCAAAACAGCGGTAATCCTGCTGTCTGCACTTGGGCTGGCCTGGCTGCTGATTATTGTTTATGTATGCCGGGAGGCGGTAAAGCATCGGAAAACCCGTCATAATGCCCATTGATTTTCTGAAGATTTATTGTATAATAACCTTGAATCTAAAAACGCGGCTGACCAATCCATTTAAACAGCTGCACGTAAACACTTTCAGAAAAGAGGAGGAAATATGAAAAAGTCATTGATTTTAGTTCTGGCACTTATGCTGGCACTTACTTTTACTGCCTGCGGTAATGATTCCGATGCCGGCAAGGGCTCTGACGCAAACAAGGGTGCTGATGCCGACGTAAAGTCCGAAGGCGTCATGACCTACGCAGAGTATGCTGCAGCTGCTCTTGACACCGAGGTTACCATTGAGGCCTATGTGCAGGCACATCAGTCCTGGTGGGAAAAGGAAGGTGTGGGCAAGATCACCGTTTACGCACAGGACAAGGACGGCGGTTACTTCATTTATGAGATGAACTGCTCCAAGGAAGACAGCGAAAAACTTGTTCCCGGCACAAAAATCAAGGTCACCGGTTACAAGGGCGAATGGGCCGGTGAAGTAGAAATCATGGATGCAAACTTCGAAATTCTTGAAGGAAGCTATATTGCGGAGCCCGTTGATGTTACTACATACCTTGGTCTGGATGATCTGGCAAACTATCAGAACCAGTTCGTATCCTTCAAGGGCATGACCGTTGAGACCTACGAAAAGGACGGCGTATCCTACGACTGTGCTTTCGTCTACAACGACGATAACTCCGGCGAGCCCGGCAAAAGCGACCTTTACTTCAACGTTTCCTTAAATGGCGCTACCTATACCTTCTGCGTTGAATCCTATTTATGCGACGGTACCACAGATGTTTACAAGGCTGTCGAAAACCTGAAGGTTGGCGACGTGGTTGATCTGGAGGGCTTCCTGTACTGGTACAATGGTGCAAATCCTCATATCACTTCCGTAACCGTGAAGTAATTCAAATAAACAAACTACCAGCAAATCGAGTAGGGAAGATTTCCACCTACTCGCGCGCCGGGCACCCGTCAGCGCATGCTGACATATTTCCTCTGGGTGCCCATGTGCATACAAAAGGGGCTGTCGTACATTCGTACGCAGCTCCTTTTGTAATGTTTGGCCTGTGACGCTCACACCTTCCGTATGATCTCATTTTAAATCGAGGCCGCATTACGGCTTTCCGATCATTTCCTCATACAGATCCAGCCCGAAGCTGGTCAACTCCGGTGCCCCTGCAATCATTTTATAAGTCCTGGTGCCGTCTTCTTTTCGCTGGGCAGTGAGAAAAGCTGCCTCCGGCAGATGCCGCTCATACATTGTCCGCGCGAATGCCAGCAGATGGGTGACTGTCAACACCTTGACCCCCGCCTCCACCATGGCACGGATCACGTCATCGGCAATCTCGGAACCTTCTTCCTCCGTAGTCGTGGCAAAGGATTCGTTTAACAGCACCATGGAACCCTCACCCAGATGCCGGATAATCCTGTCGATGCGCCCCAACTCTTCGTCCAGTCTTCCGCTGTTCATGGCGCTGTCCTCCCGTCTGGTAAAATGAGTAAAAAGATGCGGAAAAATACCGCCGGTATAGGCTTCGGCACAAACAGGCATACCGCATTGCAGCATAACCTGGGCAATGCCAATGCTGCGTAAAAAAGTGGACTTCCCACCCTGGTTTGCGCCTGTAACCACCAAAAGCCGCTTCCCGTCTACCGAACAGTCGTTGCCCACCGGCTTCTGTCCCCTATAAACCGCCATGCTAAACTCCATCAGTCCCTGAAAACGCAGTTCTTCTATACTTCCTGCTTCGGGAAAGCATAAGTGGATATGAGCATGCCGGCAGCGGGTAAACAGGTTACAGCACGCCTGGTAAAAGGCCGTCTGCGCATAAAGCTCTTCAAAAAAATATTTAAGATCCTCCATCATAGGACGGAAGCTGTCTATAATATAAGCCACAATCTGCTCATTCAGCTGCTTCAGATCCTCTAAAAGCTCCACATTCTTTAAAACCAGCGTAGGCTCCTGCGAAAAAGCAGTCATCATCTTTTCCCGCAGGGTCATCTCACCTCTTCTTTTCCTAAGCTTCCTCGTGGCGGTAGACACCTCTTCCAGTCTGATTACACCCAGCTTCAAGCCATCCTCCACGCCGCAGTCCAGAATCATGCGGGATATATTCTCCCTTTTACTCCCGCTGCCTTCCAGGGAATATTCCTCCTGCCCGTCACAGTAAAAAATAATATCTGCGAGGATCCCCCGGATTCCTTCTTCCTGTTCCTCCCCAAACGCTTTCTCCAGCCTGGCACAAAAACCTGTAAGCCCCCGTGAGCGCAGCTTTCCCTTCCCAGCTTCCCCACTGCCTGCACCTCCTGCCGGCCTTCCGGTATTTCCCTCCGTATCTAGTACATCCGCTTCCCCGCCGCTGACAGCATTCCCCTGATACCTGCGACACAACGCCCTGATTCGGGAAAGAGTATTCACAAACAGGTGCAGAATCTCGATTCTGGAAAGCAGGTTGGCTTTTTTATCCCGTGAGCCCGGCTTATCCAGCTGCTGCTTTCCCAGCGTCTCCCAACGGAAAGTCATCTCTTTTGAAATCTCATACAGCGATTCCATAAACTCCTGATGTTCCATGCAGTCCCGCAGAATTTCCTGACGGTATTCAATTTCTTCTTTTGTTTTAAGCGGCACCATCATTACCTTTTTCAGCATTTCTCCCAAGTGCCTGTCCGCCTCATCCGCCCGCTGGACCGTCCCCTTTTTCGGCTCCTGACGCCTGGAGCCCACCTGAAACAATATGGACAGTCCCAGATCTTGAATAATACTTTCCGGATCATAATAAGCCGCCTCATATTTCCACTCCCTGTCAGGGTATAGAAGCCTTACCTTCATTGCCATTCCGCTGCTCCTTGTCCGCATCAGCGGACATCAATTCAAGATCTAAGTTTCCTTCCCGTCATTCCGTCGCAGACAATCCGTGAGCCAGCCGCCGATGCAGCTCCTGATAGGTCAGCCCGTATTTTTTCACAATGTCTTCGGCATATCCAACGCCCTCCATATGTTCACGGCTGATTTTATAGGTCCGCTTCCGCTCTCTGCTTCCGTCCAGCATAGCCGTCAGTGCCGCCACTCCTTCTATGCCTTCTCCCAGCTCCCTTAAATGTGTTACATAAACACCCATGCAGCCCTTGCCGATAAAGTGCGTCAATACCCGCTTCCCCATGACACAGCCGTCATAATGAGCCGCCGTAGTAAACAGCTCATTGATGATCACAAAGGCATTTTCCGCCTCATCTTTCATCATGGGCGCAAGGCGCGTCAGCTCTTCCTTCAGCTTTCCTTTCCCGCTGCCCAGGCTTTCCTCCGCGGAAAAATGAGTCAACAGCGCCGCAAAATAAGGCACCTCTGCCCGCTTGGCCGGTACGTCCAGCCCCATCCCCGCAAGGTATACCAACTGTCCCATGCTCCTGGCAAAGGTAGTCTTTCCGCCCTGGTTGGGACCGCCCACCACAAAAAAGCATTCTCCCGGACCGTAGGTAAAATTATTACTCACTACCGGCTTTTTCCGCACACAGTTCACACAGGCAAGGGCCAAGTCATAAAGTCCTTCCGCTTCCAGCCGCCGGTCTGTCCTTTTCACCGGAACACAAAAAGAAAAGCCTTGTTCCTTCATCTTCTCTTCAAAACGCAGATACGCAAGATAGTACTGCATTTCCTGCTCTGCCCGCAGAATCGTCTCGTCTCCAAAAGAAGGAAAACTATCCCCAAAAGCTTCTATCCTGTCAAAAATTTCCGGTCTTTTTTTACGGAAGGCCTCAAAAACCGCTTCCTCCAGAGGGGACATTCCCGGCGTACTCAAAAAGGGAGTAAGCCCCCCTGATTCCTCTCCGTATCCCAGCAGCTTTCCGTAGGCTCCGTTCCGCCTCCCCTGCGTAATTATAATCCGGTTATCCTCTATCTCCAGAATCAGGTGCAACTCCGACAGCAGCTTTTGAATTGCTCCAGCCTCTTCGCTGCGTTTTTTAAAATCTGCCTGCGACGTATAGTCAGCCAGGTATGCCGACAGTCTCCGCAGCCCTTCTGACTGACAACGGCCTGCAGACAGCGCCGAATGCAGGCCGCTCACTGCATTACAGTATCTGTGTACCGCACCGACATGCCAAGCTCTTTTTTGCAGCCTTGTCCTTGCTGCTTCCATACATCCTTCCGCGGCCGCCGCCCCCCGCATTTTTCCCGAAAAGGTTTCCAGGCATTCATAGATTTCCGTCTTCCTTATATCCCCCAAAACCTCTCTGCGGTACTCCGTACAGGCTTCACTGACCGGGAAGCGATAATACATTTTTTGAATATCATACCGCGGAGACTGCTTCTGCACACTCTCCGTAATCTGATACAAATTCAAGTCCCAAAAGAATACCGGCCTGGAAATTTCCTCGGTTCCTGGCTCTTCCGGATCTAAAATACTGTAATACGTCATGATTATTCCGCCATCATTCCTGATTATCTTTACTGTCCTGATTTGCCATTTCACATAGCTCCGCCAGCATCTTAGGCAGATCTGTCTCCATATTTTCGTCCGTAAACTGGCAGGTGCCCACCTTTCGGTGTCCGCCGCCGTTATATTTTAACATCAGGCTGCCCACGTCCACCTTGCAGGACTTATTTAAAATACTGTATCCTACAGCTGCCGAACAGCCCTTGCCGCCCCGCCCGCTGACAATCCATGCAGAAATATTCTGTTCCGGATACATGCTGTAGATCATAAAACGGTTACCGGTATAAATAGGATCCACTCCCCGCAGATCGGTAATAATGACCTTCCCTTCCGTCTTGGTATACTTTCTTACCATCTCCTTAAACTTAACCGTCTGCTCCTTATAAACCTCAATCCGTTCCTGCACATCCGGCAGGGCAAGAATCTCTTCGGTCGTCATGGTGCGGCATGCTTCCATCAGCTTCTCCATCAGCTGATAATTGGAAATGGTAAACTGCCTCCACCTGCCCAGTCCCGTCCTGGGATCCATCAGAAAGCCCACCAAAATCCAGCCTTCGGGCTTCATGATCTCACTGAAGGTCAGATTACCGGAGTCCACCTTATCCACCGCCTCCATCAGATCGTCAAACTGAGGAAAACGCTCTCTTCCGCCGTAATATTCGTAAATAATCCGGGCACAGGAAGGCGTAATTCTGCTCTCTCCTTTGTACTTCCCCTGCAGCTGAAGCCTTTCATGTTCGCTGGAATGGTGATCAAACCAAAGCCCGCAGCCTTCCACATAAGGTACGTTTGCCAGACAGTCATTCTCATTGATCTCGATCAGGCCGTCCTGCAAATCCTTAGGATGGGCAAATTTCCAACTGTCAATGATGCCCACTTCTAAAAGCAGCGCACCGCAGGCAAGGCCGTCAAAATCCGAACGTGTTACTAATCTCATGATACTGTCCTCCTAAGCGAATTTTTTGCAGCCAGTTAACCGAACAGCACTCTATAAAGGCTGCAGGCCGATGGCTTCCTACCTTCTTAATTTATTATAACGCTGTCATCGAAAAATGAAAATACAAAAAAGAAAAACTTAATGATTCAAAACACAACACATCTCATACCACTGCTCCCCGCCCCAGGTCGAGGCAGAGATCCCGCGGCTGCTAAAACCCATCCGTTCATACATTTTAACCTTGGCCTCCACGCAGGTCAAAATCAGGCTTTCACGCCCCCGCTCCTTTTGTCTGCGCTGATACTCTTCCATAAGCTCCCTGGCCAGCCCCAGTCCCCTATACTCCGGCAGAACTACCAGCCCCAGCATCATAATATTTTTGCCCTCCGGCCGGTGAAGGCCCGCGTCTTCAAAAAAGGCATCCCTGAAGACTGTTTCCTCCGTTGCCAGTCCGTTGATGGAGCCTGCCAGCCTGCCAGCTTCCCGGTCCATGGCCACCAGAAACAGCTCCGGTGCCACAACTGCCCTTGCCCTCATCTGAGCCGGCGCACAGGCTTCATTGGCCGGAAAGCAGATACCTTCCAGCCCGGCTGCTTCTTCCGTCTCTTCCGGCCGTACCTCTCTTATTTCGAATCTCTTCCGAAAGTTTATATCTGGCATTCTGTTCTCCTTTCCTTCCGACGCCTTCCCGGATACCTGTAATATGCTGCGTATATAGATCCAGTATATCACAAAAATAATGTAAAACATAGGGTGAAATAAAAAGCGGCCGCAAAGCAGCCGCCGAAATAGACAATTTCCGTTTTTGGCATTTAGTTTTCTTCCTGGCGGCCTTCCGCCATGCTCTCCGCCAGTCTGCTTACCAAGGTCTGAAAGCGCTCGTTTCCCCGCAAAGGCTCAAAGCAGGCATCCTGTTTCAGTCCCTGCAGAATCACCTGTCTGAACTCCCTGCTCCATTTAAGCTTTTCCGGCCCCGGCGCAATCTCCGGTGCAAACAAAAGGGGATTTGGAGGCTCCTGCTGCCTGGTCAGCCGTTCTGACATTCTCTCCAGATAATCCAGCGCCCTCTCTGTATCCTGCTCCCGCAGGTAGACCTCTGCCAGCACGCTGACCGCCAGACCGCCTCCCACATGAAAGCTTTCTTCCATCTGCTGCAGCACATTGCAAACTTCTATCCGTTTCTCCTGCGCCAGGTCCATACCCTCTCCCAGCATACTGGTCAGACAGGTCTGCACCTTACCTACCAGGCTGTACAGCTCCCTCTGTACCGTCCCCAGCGCCTTGTCCCGCTCTCCCTTTATTAAATAAAGCCGAACCCAAAGGGGTGTGAAATCTCCTGCGCCTGCAGGGGCTTCCTTTAACAGCTCTTCCGCCCTCTCCAGCTCGTTTTCCTCCAAGGCCAAGGATACCAGCATGGACACAGAAGGCAGGAAAAAAGCCTGATTTCCGCTGTCATGCACTTCCTGGCAAAGCTTCTTTTTCAACCTTGTTCGACGGTCCCTGTCCTCTTTACTGCAGGCAGAATCATTCATTTCGAAAAAGGTTAATGCCGCCACGGCGCTGAACTTCAGGGATACATTGGATGGATAAAGGCGGAGAAGCCTGTTCAGCTGCACTTCCGCCTCCGAGATACTGCCCTTCCCGGCCTTTCCAATAATATCCGTCATGTGCCGCCTCAGTGCCTCTTCCGACAATTCCTCTTCAAAGGCCAGCAAAGAGTCCACATCCGTGCCCAGCGCCCGGGCCAGCGGGCACAGCAGGGTAATATCCGGATAAGAGCTGTCCGTCTCCCACTTACTTACTGCCGGCGCCGAAACCCCCAGCGCACCTGCCAGCTGTTCCTGCGTCATGCCTTTGGACTTCCGCAGTTCCATAATCTTTCCGCCTATTTTCAGCTCCATGCTTTATACCCTGCCTTTCCAATCGCCGCCTTCAGCGGCCTTCTGCTTCATCCAACAGACAATATATTGTATTTCAGGTATCCTGACAAATGTCTGTATCTACAGTATAGGCCATATCCGATCCCTGTACAATGGAAAGGCAGTTAATAAACAGGCAGATTTTCTTAAACGCCGTTTAACCCGGCACTTGTCTTAACAGATACCCGTTAAAATTTCACTCTGCCTTCACGGAATCCGTGCGATAAATAAATTTCACCTGTCCTTCCATATCCTCCGCAAGACCGGAAAAGGTGTTGTAATTTCTGGACACATCAACAGTGGCCCTTATTCGGGTAAGCAGCCCGTTTACGTCTCCGTCCACAGCTTCTACAAACTTCTGTATCCCCTGCTCATTAAACTCCTTCAGCCCTTCGGAAAGCTCCATAGAGCCGTCACGCAGCTTTGTCACTCCGTCTACCAGCGCCGGAGCACCGTTCTTTAAAGTAATGATGCCGTCATATAACTGGCCGGCGCCTGCGGAAAGTTCTGTCGCCCCCGCCTTCAGCTGTGCCGCACCCGCATTCAGATTATCCGCACCGCTCTTGGCCGAAGCCACTCCGGCGGTGTACTGATTCAATCCGTTGTAAAACGCCTGATAGCTGTCCAGCTGACCTTTTAATGCCTGAAGGGAAGCCGTCCCGGATTGGGCCTGTTCAACAGCTCCGTTGATCTGTCCCTGCACCTCCGAAGAGTTCAAATTCTGGTCGATCAAAAGCCGAAGCTGCTCTTCCGTTTTAACCGCAATCATATCCTGTATTTCCTGCGTCTGCATCTGCTGCTCTGTATTTGCGTCAATTATTGCTTTTACCTCTTCGGACTGCATCTGCATGTCAATGGCAGCTTCCGTCTGCGCCTGCTGCTCCGGTGTAATATCCCCTGCCGCTATACCTGCCTCATAGATTTCCTTTGTCATGCCCTGACTTTCCAAAACCTGAATTTCTACATTTTCACGGACCATTGCCGTAACCTGTGCTGCCACCTGGTCCCTCACCGCGGCCGTAACGCCTGCCGCAACCGTGTCCTTCTGGGCGTAAACCGCTTCCGTTACCTTCTGCTGTGCCGCTGCCTGGGCCTGACTTCCCACATTCGCAGGATTCAGCGAAGCTATGGCTCCATCCAGAACCTCACCGTAATTTTCGATTGTCAGTGCCGGAACATTAAGTCCTGCTGCCGCAAGCTGAGTGTTTGCCATGCCCAAAAGAGAACTGAATACCTGTCCGGCTCCTGCGTTCAGGGTCCCGCTGTTTGCTGTCAGCTGCCCCAGCCCGTCTGCCAGAGCCTGCGCGCCTTCAGCAATTTCTCCGGCCCCCTGATCCAAGTCCGCCGCGCCTTTTTTCAACTTTTCCGCGCCTTCTGCCAGCTGGTCGATGCCCTTCATCAGCTCTTCCGATTTTTCCAACAGAGTGCACAATCCGTCATACAGCTGGGAAGAACCGTTCAACAGCTGATCCATGGCATCCGTAAGCTCATCCAGAGAATCCTTCAGGTCATCCAGAGAATCAAAGTTTTCCGTTTTCAGACGATTGAATATCTCGTTGGCGGCAATGGTTACCGCATTAGACATTTCAAAATTTTCCACATCTGCCGTAATCTCAACATAGTCAGGAAGCTCCAGCTTTTCCTGATCCGTTTTTAAATTTTCCTGCAGGCCCGGAAACGCAATACCGACAACAATGGTGCGTTCCCCGTCATTTATCAGCTTGCCGTTGGATACCTCCACATTTGTAAAAATATCATTGTCCAGCATCAAACCCGTCATCATGGTATACGGGACATAGATCCTTTCCTTCTTCCCGTCGATCTCCACCAGCTCGGACTGCCTGTTCCGGTAGTCGAAGCGAATCGTTACCCTGCCGCACTTTCCCGCCAGCTCTGACGAAGAAATATTTTTTCCGTCCAGCTTATAAGAAACCTTTAAATCCACTGGCAGCTCCTTTTCAATACTCCCCTGATAATAAATGTCATTTCCCTGGGCGTCCCACACCCGCATGTTTTCCCCGTTCATGGTGTATTTTTCGCCGCCCTTTATATTTTCAATCTCCGCAAGCTCCGAACGGTCGGCGACGGAATTGCTTGCCGTTCCGTTTTTAATCCAGTCACTGACGATAATCTTCTCCACGCTCCCGTCCGCTCCGGCCAGCACATAAACGGTCTCATTCTTTACCAGTTCGGCATCCGTGGTTTCTGTCCGGGCCATTTTCACGGTTTCCTTCTCCTGCATGGTTTCCGTGGATTTTGTGTCTGCTGTCTCCTTACCCTGTGTGCTTTCCGTGGATTTTGTGTCCGCCGTCTCCTTACTCTGTGTGCTTTCCGCGGATTTTGTGTCCGCCGTCTCCTTACCCTGTGTGCTTTCCGCGGATTTTGTGTCCGCTGTCTCCTTACCCTGTGTGCTTTCCGCGGATTTTGTGTCCGCCGTCTCCTTACTCTGTGTGCTTTCCGCGGATTTCGCCTCCACATTTTCCTTGCCGGAAATTCCAGCTTCTGTACCTTCCCCCTTCGCCGTTTCTTCGCTCTTTTCAGCAGTCCTCGCATAAACGGATACCCCGGTGCTTCCCAAAAGCAGCGCGCAGCATAGCATTGCCGCCAAGGTTTTTTTACTGATTTTACCGTTTTTATGCTTATTATTTTGCGTCCTGCTCTCTTTTAATTTTTCATTGCTGCTTTTATTGTTCATAGTTTTTTCCTCCCACTTTCTTGATTATAAAAAATTTAACACGAATTCCTTCATCCTCACCGTCTCTTGGCAGTTCGGAAATAAGTATCTGCCGCCAGGGGCATCATGCCTCCTTGGGCACTGCCTGGCCTCCGGAAACCTTCCGGTCCTTCACGGCTTCCTTTTTGACCTTCCTCATGCCGGCTGTGGTAACACAGATCAGCCTGTCGCAAAGCATGAGCAGCGACGGCAGGATAAAGATTACACACAGCATACTGACCATGGCCCCCCTTGCCATCAACATACACATAGAGCTGATAATATCAATATCCGAGTATACGGCAACGCCGAAGGTGGCGGCAAACAGCCCCATCCCGGAGACAATAATAGACGGAATGGACGCAGCCAGCGCGGTGGAAACGCTGCCTCGCTTATCGCTTCCTGCCATGCGCTCGGATTTATAGCGGGTGGTCATCAGGATCGCGTAGTCCACCGTTGCTCCAAGCTGAATGGTGCTGATACAGATCGGCGCGATAAAGGGCAGCGACCGCCCGAAATAATGAGGCAGGCCAAGATTGATAAATATGGCAAGCTCAATGACCGCAATCAGGATAAAGGGTAAACTGATGCTCTTCTCCACAAATGCAATAATAACAAAGATGGCAATAATGGACACGGTGTTTACAACCTGGAAATCCCGATCCGTAGTTTCAATCATGTCCTTCATGCAGGGCGCTTCCCCAATCAGCATCCCGCCCTGATCATATTTCTTCAGAATTCCGTTTAGACTGTCGATCTGCCCATTGACATCATCACTGGCCACCTTATATTCGGAGTTGATGAGCAGCAGCTCCCACTTATCGCTCTTTAGAACCTCACGAATACTTTCCGGAAGGAGTTCCTCCGGTACGCGGCTGCCCAGAACCGTTTCCAGGCCCAGCACATATTTTACGCCTTCCACCTGTTCCATCTCGCCGATCATGGAGCGGACCGACGCGGAGGGCACATTTGCATCCACCAGCACCATGTGAGTGGAAGCAATGTTAAAATCTTCGGACAGCCTGGAGTTTGCAATCACATACTCCATATCCTCAGGCAGACATTGACCCATATCATAATACACTTCATCATTGGTCCTGTTGTACCCGTACAGCGCAGGGCCTGCCAGAGCTGCGAAAATCACCAAAAAAACGGGAAAGATACGGGTAAGCCCCTGTGCAGCCTTCGTCATATCAGGGATCAGCGAGCGATGCTTCGTCTTCTGCAAGGGCTTATCAAACACCAAAATCAGCGAAGGCAGAACCGTCACGCAGCCGATCACCCCCAGAATCACGCCCTTCGCCATCACGATTCCCAAGTCCCGTCCCAGCGTAAACGTCATAAAACAAAGCGCGGCAAAACCGGCCACGGTAGTAACCGAGCTTCCCACAACAGATGCAAACGTCTCATGAATGGCCGCTGCCATGGCCTCCTTATAATCGCCGTACTTTTCCCGCTGCTCATTATAGCTGTGCCAGAGAAAAATGGAATAATCCATGGTAACCGCAAGCTGAAGCACTGCCGACAAAGCCTTTGTAATGTATGAAATCTCTCCCAAAAAATAATTGGATCCCAGATTCATCAGGATCATCATCCCTATGGACAGCAGGAAAACAAGAGGAACCAGCCACCCGTCCAGGAACAAAAGCATTGCCAGCATGGCAAACAATACGGCAAGCCCTACATAGATTGGCTCTTCTTCCTCGCACAAATCTTTTAAGTCTGTAACCAGCGCCGACATACCGGAAACAAAACATTGCTTCCCTGCAATGGAGCGGATCTCCCGAATGGCATCCATAGTAATATCGGCGGAGGTGGCACTGTCGAAAAACACCGCCATCATGGTGGAATGATCCGTATTAAATTCCTCATAAATCTTATCCGGCAACAGTTCCTTAGGAACTGACACATCTGTCAGAGAAGAATACCACAGCACGGTTTCCACATGATCCACCGTCTCCAGCCTCTCTGCCAAATCCGCCGCGTCCCGATCCGGCATATCCTCCAGGATAATCAGGGAAAACGCTCCCTTTCCAAAATCCTCCAGCAGTTCCTCCTGCCCCTTTACAGTGTCCATATCACCTGGCAGATAGTCCAACATATCATAGTTTACTCTTGTGGCCGCCATGCCCAATGCCGACGGAACCATCAGCAGCACGGCAGTCACTAAGATCAGAATACGGTGTTTTACAACCGCTTTTGAAAAACGCATATTTAAAATCCTCCCTTCCTCCTATATCACTTCTCGGAATTTTCTTTACAGGGTCAGTATAATCAGAAAAAAGAGTAAAAAAAACAGGCAGTTGAAGCCTGCTGCCCAAAATTAAGACACCCACACACAAATGTCTGAATTTTAGGCAAATAAGGCCAACTGCCCAAAAATAATCTGCTGAATCAGCTTGTTAAATTTTCGGACCCTGAGGGGGCAAATCCCTCTTGCATCGCTCCAGCAGCTCACTTGTCAGACCGTTGCAAAGAGAAAACAGTTGCTTAAGCTTTACGATGGCATCCTCGGCCATTCCGTTGTTGATCCAGTCGATCAGCAGCCCGAACAGCTCGCATTTTAAAAACAGGATCACAATCTCTCTGCTGTTTTCATTGATTCCTTCTTTCTCAAAAACCGTGTCAAAATAGGTTGTAATGACATATTCGCAGATGCGCATCAGATACTGCTCATAAGTATTTCTGTTTACGGAATTGCAGATATGTAAAACCGCCCTCTTATTATCCATGGTAAAACGGAACGCCGCCTCCACCGCCTCATCAACAGAAGCAATATTCGGGTATTTCTGTATCAGCGCATCTGCCGCGTCCGTGACAATTTCTTCGATCAAAGCAGGAATATCCTGAAAATGATAATAAAAGGAGTTGCGATTGATGCCGCATTCCTCCACAATCTCCCGCACGCTGATCTGTGTCAGCGGCCGCTCGCTTAACAGCTTCCAAAAGGCTTCCTTGATGGCACGCTTTGTAAAATTCGGCATAGTCCGGCTCCTTTAAATCTGATTTATCGTAATAACGCAGTAAATCCGCAGCTTCATCCATATGTCAATATTATAGCAAACTGCGCCCGATTGACAACCGGGAATTACAATTCCATCTCATACTCCATCGAACGCATTTTCACGCTTCCATCCAGCTTTTGAAACTCCCCATATCCCGTAAAATGCAGCCCACACTTCTTCATCACATTTCCTGAAGCCAGATTGGGCTCGCAATGGGAAGAGGTAAACCTTCGCGCACCGAAATTAGCATAGGCATAGTCTATCATCGCTTTTGCCGCTTCCGTTGCGTACCCCATGCCCCAGCAGTCATATCTGAAATTGTAGCCAAAGTCCCAGCTGTTTTTGCGTGCATTAAATCCAATATCCCCGCTACCGATCAGCTTTCCGTCCGAAATACGTTCAAAGCCAAAATTGTAGGTGTCCGTCTCCTGTTCCACTGCGGCAAGCCATTTCCTCACCTGCTCTATATCCGTATAGGTAGTATACACCATATATCTGGACACTCTTTCATCGCTTACCCATTCAAACACGTCCTCTGCATCGGCAATTTTAAGCGAGCGTAGCAGCAGACGTTCCGTTATGATCTGAACATTATGCAAGACTCCTTCCTCCCTCTATTCTACAGTTTATTCAGGCCGCCCGAATATTTGACGAATGCCGGAGGACAAATGCCTGCATTGTCCTCCGGGCACATAGCGCATACTACAAAAGTCAAGGAATCCGGAAGGCTTCCTCTTCAGGGGAGGCTTTCCGGATTCCTTTTTACATAATCATTATATTACTCTTTTCTGCTCCGCCCTATACGTTTCTTCATAAGCCGCGCTTACTGCTCGCTGCTCATGAACTTGTCAAGCTGCTTATCCACCAACGGGAACTTAATACTCTTCATGCCAAGCGCCATAATGCCCATTACCAGCAGGAATACATCCTTTGCAATGGAAATGATGTACTGAAGCAATCCGGTCAGATTTCCTGGAACCTTCAAATATACTTCATCGTTAAACCAACGGACAACAATGTTAAGCATGCCTATAATTTCGTCGATCCAGCCGATGGCAATGCTCAATAAGCCAAACAGCAAAACAACACCGATCATTCTGGCCGCCTGCCGTTTTACCCACTCATTTTCCTCCGCAATCAGCACATAGCCAGCAAGCAGCACCGCCGGAATAAAGCTGAACATTCCCAAAAAGTACATTGCAGCCCCTACCAGTGCGATGGAAATTCCCAGTTTTGTTTTTAACATTTCTTTCTCCTCTCCTTTTGTCATTCATTATCTTGAATTTCTTTTATCAAGATTCAGATTCCATTATAAACTGAAAACTTTTTGTTTTCAATAGATTGAGTTTAAATACTTTTTTATTCTTTTTCATTGACGTATTTTTTTTATTTTGATAGCATTTATTTTGAGCAGGCGCCCGCTTCGATTAAATTCTGGAGGTTAAAAAGCATGAAGCGAAAAATATATCAGCGTTACCTGGAAACCAGTGTATATACCTATGTGGGGATGTATAAAGAATTTATCTTATCACTGCCGGACCACATTCCTTCCCTGGGGATGCTGATCTGTGACCAAATCACCCATCCGTCCATGTATTTTACGAAGCCGTCGCCTTACCTGGAAGACGCTTATTACGGAAAATTTGCGTCCTATCCCAAAAACCGCTTTAAAAACGAAGATGAGCTGTACATTACGGCGGTTGCAATGATTGCCGGTATTTTACGTTTGGATGAATCCGGATTTACCAAAGCAAAAGATGTGACAAAAAGAATTACCGTCTCCTGCAGACAAGCCTCCGTATTATTCAGCGCAATCTTAAAGGCAAAAGGGATTCCCTGCCGTTCACGCGCCGGATTCATGGATTTTGGCAATACGGGCGACAGCTACATGGAACATTGGGTAAATGAATACTGGGACTTTAACGAATGCAGGTGGGCGCTGGCAGATGTTGACGGCTATTATAAGTATGAACAGCGCTTTGGCTACAGTCAGTTTGACCTGCCGCGCCGGAAGTTTGTAACTGCTTCCGAAGCATGGCTTGGTTTAAGAAAAAATACACTGAAAAAGAAATTGGATGTTTTTTCACCGGATCCATTGGAAGGTGTCTGCGAATACCTGTTTATGGATTTTCACGCACTGCTGAACAATGAAATCTTTTATTCCTATCAGCCCCTATACCTTCGTGACGGAGTACGGAAGCTGAACGAAAATGAACTGCGGGAGCTTGATTACCTGGCAGAGCTGCTGACAGACCCCGACGAAAATATGGAAGAAATTGTGAAGCTAAGGGCCTCAAACGAAAAGCTGTCCGTTTTAACCAATAATACGCAGAACATCTATTATGATACATTCGGATAACAAGAACAAAGCTGTAAGGGGACCTTGCAGACTATAGACTCTTTTTTCTTTCTCCCCGATTCTGCCGGGTATTGAAGCTGCCAGCCTTACCCGGCCACTCACAAATCATCTTACCCTGTTGCTACTTGTCAAGGACGTATTCATCATTTTTCATCGCTTTTTCTCAGTCTGTCCTGTTTTCCATGCTCTAAGTCGTGGAGAATGACACGCTTTAACTTATCCTCTACGTTTTGGGTACTCGTATCAGAAAAATGTACCTCGACTAAGTAGATCGTCTTATCAATCTTCTTTTGCAGACAGGGCGTTAATCGCCCTGTGGTGTTGGTCTGAATGTTGTCGCTCATTGTTCCTCCTTTTGGACGCAAAAAAGACGCATGGTTTACAATTTACTGTTCCATGCGCCTTTACGCTGTTATTCTAATATTAAATGGATTTACGATTACGCCAACTGCATAACTTCGGCTTCAATTCCCTTTAATTCCTCCATTGATAATGCAGGAACATAACATGCAATCTTTTCAAGAGAAAGTTCTCCGTCTTTAATCATTCTTTCGGCTGACTTTCTTTCCGTTTCTTTTTCGATGTCTTTCGTATAAGTCCTCATAATCTGTTCATCATCAAATAAACTCATCATAATCGTCACTACCTCCACATCCTTGTTGCTTAGATACTGTTTCAAAACATTCCTGTCCTTGCAAATACGGATTGTTTCTGTAACCGCCTGTTTCGTCATTCCATGCTCTTTTATCTGCTCGTTAAAAACCTTGCAAAAAACAATGTATTCGTTGATTATATTGTCCTTGTCGCTCTCATATATGACTTTGGCTTTTATCTCAATATCAATATCTGCACCGTCAAAAAACTCCTGCGATAAAGATATTGTATCGGGTTTCTGCCTTTATTGCCTGTGTATATCACATATAATTCAAACTTTGGCATTTTTACTTTCTTGCTCTTATACAGGCTCTGACTGGTTCGCTCAAAATATTCATGGTAACTCTGCGCTAAATACAACAGTATTCTGATTAAAATATTTACCGTCCAACTGGCTTGCGCCTCTAACAACAAAAGCAATCGGTTGTTACCACCATTATGCCCAGATCATTATAGAGATTATCTGTTAAAACATTGTCTATCGTTACAATATCCAGCGTGTCCTCTGTTGCGTCCGTATCTTCTGGATGTAATGTTTTATACAGTTTCAACAAATTCTTTTTATCTTGAAAAAGGTCTAAAAACACACTGTTTTTTGCGGTTCGCTTTACCTTAACTTCCTGCGTCTATTTTGTATCGTCCGACACCTTACCACCTCGATTTCTAAAAATCTGTGACACAAGATACGATATATCCTACTCCTGTCACACTTCAATTATACAAAAAAACGCCTGTCTTTACAATAAAATTCATATTAAATTTCTTCCTCCCTCCGCTTAGTTCTATTTTGTTGTTTGTTCTGCTGTCGGCTCTCGTTCTGAAGCTCCCTCAAGGTTCTTTTTGTTGTAGCTGATAACTTCCGCATACGCTAATTCTGTGGCGGTCTTGGTCTGCTCCCTGCCGATATTGTCATATTCAGACTGCAAAGACTGTATATCGGCTTTCCACTGTTTCGGCGTTATCTTTTCGCCATTATGTAAAAGGCTCTGCATACGCTCTTTTAATTCGGGGTATTTTGATAAGCTGTCCTTATGCTCCTTATCGTATTTCATTTTTGCAAATCCTTTAAGCGACTGGCTTTCCTTATAGGTGGCTTGGATCGGCGCAAAGAGGGCATACATTTTTGACAGTTCCTTTAACCGGCTTAGTTCCATGCCATAAGAAAGGATAGACTGCATTTGATGAAATTCGAAAATGCTGCAGACAATCGTTAAGAGTCTCCTTATCACATTCCCAATTTTTCAAGGCAAACCTTGCTAGGTCGTAATTTTCATACAAATATTTTAGTTTTAACATATTCGTCCTTTCTAAAGCAATTTCGTAGTTCCTTTTTGCAGATTATTCATAACCGCTCTCCTGTCTCCTTAAAGATAATACTTTTCAGGGGTCTGCCGGCTTATCACCAGAGGCCGTCACTGTCTTCCACCATTTCCCCAAAAATCTTTCTGACCCTTCCCT
This sequence comes from uncultured Acetatifactor sp., assembly GCA_910578815.1. Classification (GTDB taxonomy): domain Bacteria; phylum Bacillota; class Clostridia; order Lachnospirales; family Lachnospiraceae; genus Acetatifactor. Next base: position 8,981 of record CAJTSE010000023.1, on the reverse strand, counting down.
CATCACTCCCATGCAGATAGTGGTGCCAGCATGTGAAGGAAGTAATCACATTGGCCGCCCGGATATGTCCGCAGATTTCCTCCCATGTAACCCTTTTTCCGGAAAGGCGCCTTATCTCCCGCCCATAGGCTTCCACGGCCTCCTGCTCTTTTATCTGTATTCCGTCCCCTCGCAGTCTCCCGAAGAAAAAGCTTAAATCACCCGATGCCGCTCCGGCTTCCACGCCCTGCCAGTCGCAGATGATAATCCTGCCCTGCTTGTCCATAAGCAGGTTGTCCCAATGAAAGTCACCATGGCTCAGCACAGTTCCCTCAGCACCATGCCAAGAAATAATCCGATTGATTTCTTTTGCAATACGCTCCAGCGGCGCTCTGTCAAAGGCACCGGGATGCTCATCCAGTACTTTACGCCAATCTTCCACAGAGAAACAAATCTGTTCCTCCGAAAGAGGCTGTGGCGCATGCTGTTTCCGTTTTATGAATGACGGGATCTCCGAAACATGTACAGCTGCAAGGGCTCTCATGATTTTTTCCAACAACTCCGAATTTATATTCTGCCGCGAAAGCGCATGGTACTGCTTCATTAAAATTGAAATCTCATCTCCTGTACTCCGCAGGTCAAACACCTCCGGCACACAATCCAGGCCTGCGCCTCCCGAAGCATACCACTGCGCTTCTTTTTGATATGCCTCGTACAATTCATCATTTCCAAGCTCCGCCCTGTATATTTGTTTAAGAACATACTCACCGCCAATATCATACACCTGAGCGCCGCTTTTCCCTCCCGCAATCAGCTTCTTTTCATTCTCCAAGTATGCTTTCGCATTATCTATATTCATATTCCTGTCTCCGTCCTTTCTCAAACCCGTTATTGGCATTTTCATAGCTTTCGTATTTATAGACTGGGCATGCCGCAATCTTCAAGTATCTTCAGACGATTGCCATAGTTCAGGCACCTACAACAATCCAAATAATTCTCTTATCCATTCCACCGATAGGCGAATATAATTGTAATCTCTTCTCCTTACGGGTTTTGCCCAAATCGTATCGTCACACCATGGCGCGCCATGGCCTCCCTTGGGAAAAATGTGGCACTCAAAGGGTACGCCGTGTTTGCAAAGCTTTTCTGCATAGTAAATCACATTTTCCGGATTCGTCAGCGGGTCTTCAAAGGTACCATACAAAAAGGTTGGAGGGGTATATTCACTAACCTGTTCATCACAGGCCGCCAGCTTCAGTTTCTCTTCGTCCTTTCCTACATGGTCTTCCAGAAAGCCGCGGCAATGGTCCAACCGGGTAGTAAGTATCGCATAGCAAAGGATAGCCGCATTAGGCTTGTACAGATTGGCATCCTCTTTCGCCAAATGCCATAGGGTGCTCACGCTGGCACATAAATGTCCCCCTGCCGAAAATCCAATGATTGCAATCTGCTCTTCATGAATCCCCCATTTATCCCCGTTTTCCCTTAATATGCGGATGGCTGACATCAGATCTCTTTGAGGCTCCGGAAAATGATGGGGCTCCACACAGTAACTGAGCACAGCAGCATGAAAACCTGCTGCATTATACTGCATTGCCGTTTTTTCCCCGTCGGCCTCGATACATAACATTGTATAACCTCCGCCTGGAACAATCAATACAATCGGTCTCTTCTTCTCCGGTTCTTCCAGCAGATACATCTGCATTGTGGGCATAAAACCGTATTCTGTAGATTCTTTTCGTACATCAACTGTAAAATGTCTCATAAAAATACCACCTTTCCAAATGTTGTGCCGCTTCTCAAATTTCGCAAATCAGCCAGTACAGACAGCATAACATTTTCCTGAAAAGTGGTGTACAAATAAAAGGTTTAAGCCTCCTCCATCTCGTCTGCCATGACACAGAGTTGTCTGGCCTTTTCTCTTGTCTCAAGTAATGTTTCCATATATCGGTCTGCCCGATAAATCAGGTCTTCATTTTCTCCAGGCTCCATAAGCTGCCGCATAGCCGATTCCCTGCCGCCTCCATTAAATTCCTGAAAGAAACTCTTCACCGCCATCATGCTATAACCATTATCCAACAACAGCCTTATCACATACATACGATTCAGCTCCTGCTGCGAATACAGCCTCTTCTCATACTGGTTCCTCTGTCTGAACAGACCGTTGCGTTCCCAGTTCCGGATGGTCTCGGATGTCACTCCTGCCAGCAGGGCTGCCTGCTTTTTCGTATAAAGTGAATCGTCCTCCCTGGTTTCCTGAAGCTTGTCCATCACAATGTCAACAGCCAGTTTCGTTCTCCTAATGTCCTCTTCTACTGCCTGCAAATACCTGTCTGATGCCCGACGGTAATCTTCCAGCTTCCAATCTCTCGATGCCTGCAAAACATCCCTGCTTATCTTTCTAAGCCGCCTGTTTACAAAGCCGCCAAACACAAGCCTGCAGACTCGAATCTGGTAAATATGCCTTCTGCAAAATATCCGGTACCCGTTAGGCAGACGTTTCACAGGCTCCAAAAAACCACATTTTTCATAAAAGCGGATTGTTCCCGCCTTCACGCCAGTAAGCTTCGCCAGACTACCGATCTTCAATTCTTCCTCTCCAGAAAACAGCTTAGCTTCCTTCTTTAGTGCAAAGCCTGATTCTTGTTTACCCATTTTTCATCACCATCCATAATGAAATCATCTGTCGCAGACGTTTGACAGTTGAATAAAAAGCACTTTCCGGTATTCTTAACTATATTTCCAGCCGGCATTGTCTTCCGCGTAATGAACAATCAACAATGTCCTGAAAATGGCCTCATTTGAGTTAATTCCCTGATCTAATTTTCCATTAGCTTTGTGTTGATAATCTTATATCTAATATCCGTAAGTGTCAAACTGATTATTTACCGATATTTACTACCTTTATATTCTATATTTTGTTTCAATTATTGTTTCATTTATTTTAAAAAATCAGTACTTCCTGTTTATCCGAACTTGACGGGTTCTTTGTTGTTCTTCTTTCTTTTTGAATCAATTTAAATGCAAATCTGCTCAAAAACTATTTCCTTTAACGCACCCTCTCTCTTTTCTTAATGTTAAATCCATTTTTCAAATACAACTTCACTGCATTTTGATTCCATTCGGCTACATGCAAAATAATTTCGTCATAGCCTTGTTCTTTTAAATGATTCATTCCCCATAACAACAATTTTTGTCCTATACCTTGTCCTTGAAACGATTTCTCAACAATTAAGTCATCTAACTCATTTCCAAAGCAAGAAACAGCACCTATGATTACATCTTCTTGCAAATAAAGAAATATATCATTTGTTTTATCTTTGATTTGAAAATACTCATAATAAAAATTTATTGGCTCAACTTCTAACGCTGTTCTCATTTTGCAAAAGCATTCATTATATATTTTCATATATTCATTCCAGTATTTTTCCTGAAAGGGAACGCAGTTTATACATTCATGGTACTTCAATGGTTTGTTATATATCATTTCATATGCAATTATTTCTTTCATCTATGTTTCTCCCTAAAATCAGTTACTCATCATCGGCGGTCCATTTCATATAATAGAAACTGCCTTGCATTTCCTATTATCCAAATTCTATTATAGAATTGTACTTAACATTTCTGTTACTTTCAATAGATTATTTATTCAACTTATTTTTTATCAGTTTTGTTGCTACATTACCTGAAATGTACTAAAATATAGTGAATAGAACAATCAAACTTTTGAAAGGGATTTACATGAACATAAATATCAGACAAGCTAACGAAAACGATAGAAGTGATATCGCTCTGTGTATCGCAGAGGGATTTAAAAAAGACTTTGATGTACTATGTAAAAATACACATACCGTAGCAGCCGCAATCAGTACAGGCGTACATATTTCTAAGTTTTATGTGGCAGAATCCGAAAACGAAACAGTTGGTGTTATGGCTATATCTGATTGCAACGGCAGAGCCGCAGCAACAGACATAGCATCTTATAAAAAAAATTTTGGATTTATCAAAGGGATCATTGCAAATTTAGTGTTAAAAGAAGAATTTGAATCAGCATTAGACTACCCGCCAACCACAGGTTACATTGAATTTGTTGCTGTTCGAAATGCACACCAGAGAAAAGGAATTGCTACATTTATGTTGAAAGAAAGTATAAGGCAAAGTTCCTATGAAGATTATGTACTTGACGTTACAGATGTCAACACTGCCGCTATCCGTTGTTATTCTGCAATAGGATTCCAGGAATTTAAAAGAGTAAAAGAAAAGCACAGTAAACAGAAAGGATTTTCGGCGAAAATATATATGCAATATCAAAAGTAATGATTCCCTCAAATATATGATTTCAGAAAGGACAGAATTAACATTGTATTGGGAGAACGAATAAAACTTGCAACTATTCATAAAACTTATGTCAGTTTTTGAGTTTACACAAAACTTGAAACGGTCTCATGATATCTGGACATATTGACGTATACCGTCATCCATAGCAACACTTTTCATCTTATTGCGGGGGGTGACGGAAAATATGTTGCGGTAAAAATGTACGGTGCAACGCTGATAACGTGCGTCAGGGAACACCTCAGGGATCGTTTCCAGCATACCAAGGTTATTATCTCCGATAATGAGATGCACCCCGCAAAGACCACGCTGCTTAAGCCATACAAAGAAAGAACGCCAGCTTTCCTTATCCTCTTTCATGCCTTCCGCAGCCCCGATGATCTCACGACAGCCGTCTTCACCTACACCGATGGCCACAAGGACAGAGACGTTCTGTATCTCACCGCCCCAGCTGCGCTTGAGATAGACACCGTCTACATAGACATAGGGATATTTGCCGGTAGGCGGGCGGGTGCGCCATTGTTCGATATGCTCATAGGCTTTTTTGTTGAGGTTGCTTATCGTACCAGGGGATACTTTTGTCCCCCAGAGAGCTTCGGTAATATCTTCTATACGGCGTACGGAAACACCTGCAAGATACATCTAGATCAGGGCTTCTTCCACAGAGGATTCCCTGCGGCGGTAACGTTCGATGATGGCAGTTTCAAAGGGGACGCCTTTGAGCTTGGGGACATTTAACTCCACTTCCCCGACAGTCGTCTGAAAATTCCTTTTATAATGGCCGGAACGGTAGCCCTGGCGCTCCCCAGAACGCTCATATTTCCCGGCATTTACAAGTTCATCAGCCTCCTTATCGAGCAGGGCATTGAGAGTCTCTTCCACACTGGAGTGGACAAGATTCTTTAAATCGTGCTTTATTAGATCCTCATTTAGTTGTATAATGTTATCAGACATGGTCTTTGTGCCTCCTTTAGTAGATTTTGTTGTGGTGACTTTATTCTACCAAACGGCTATAGGCCATGTCTATTTTTTATGAAATTAATTTGCGAAACTTATTATACGTCATGCCCCTCCCATACAAGTCCCTTGATGCGGTCTGGCCGCCTGCCGCAGAAAAGATAAATTGTATCAGGGACATATGGCCTGTTCCCGGTCTGTGATTCTATAAACGCCGCAAGCCGGTCCATGCCGGAGCGCAGATCCGTATTTCCGCAGACGATATACACGGCTTTAAAACAGGTGGCGTCATTCAGCATGCCGCACCGCCTTAAGCACCGATTCCAGAAGGAGCATGTACGTGGATTCCGTTACATGGATGGAGAATCCTTTTATGGAAATATCCAGTCCTGACTGTGGATTTTCACCTTCCTGCTCCTGATGCTGTAAAAGTTCAGACCTCACAGGAACCATCTGCTGTGCAGGCCTTTTCTCCTGAATGGATTCCAGGCAGGCCTTTCTTACACGGCGGAGCCGGTAATAATAATTCGCTTTTGTGATGCCGTGACAGGCGCACCATTCGACAACGCTCATGCCGGCCGGGCGGCCCTGGCAGTCCCAGATCTGTGCGGCCCATTTCCGGAGACGGCACTGCTCAGCCACCGTGGTTGTTTCTGAACTCATAGACTTACCTCCTGATGTCGGTATCAAAAGTTGAGACTTAACTTTCCATACCGTGATAGAAATATAGTCTATTGTCACACATTTTTACCTCGCAGTCGAGGTACGCACTATCCACCGCTTACGATTTTTAATGGACTAGTTATCCATATTCTTTACAATTCACTCTCGTTTTTATGCCAGTCAAAATTCTTAGAGCCAAAATAGAGCCAATTTATCTGAGAAATTCTAATCCCAGAAACTTTATCTTATCTTCTTTTTTTCCATTTCCTACTTTTATTCCCCATCTTTCATTGAGAAATGCCACTAATTTTAATCCTCGGTTTAATATTGCCTCGGAATCCCAATCTTCATATTCAGATATTTCTATTTCTGCATATGTACCATATTTATAACCAACTGGATTCTGCTTATTAGTCTTCTTTTCTGGAAACGGTTTATTTCCTAATTTCCCATTCTTCTCAGAAGAAATCGCTACAAAATTCCCTAATGAATTTTTCAAAGCATTTTTTTGTTTAGAATTATAATCTTTAAATAGATTAATCCAGTAAATACAATGTGAGTTTACAGGGTAAATATGCTCTATCGAACCATAACCCCTTTCATATATTTCCCAACGATTCAATTTTTCTATATTAGTTTTACTTTTTTTCTTTAAAGAAAATTCATATTCACATAGAAAATATCTAATCCAGTTTGTTTGATAAAACCCATTTTTACAATAATATAGCACTGTTCTCTTGTTTAACTCTGTTGAATTAATGAGAGCTTCATATAATTTTTTTAATTTATCAATCACACCTGTAATAACCAATTCCCCTTTATTCAACTTTATGACCGTTTCTGATAAATTTAATAGTTTTATGTCATATTCTTTTATTGCATCTCCATCAAAAAACTCCACCGTAAATAAATACTTTTCCAATACT
>CAJTSE010000023.1:0-2100 GCA_910578815.1 uncultured Acetatifactor sp. | reverse complement strand
CAAAAAACTTAGTAATGTCTTCGAATTATTATTACAATATTTAAAACATGCCAAAAGAAAGACATTGAGGTATGAAAAATCAACCATATATCCGCTTCTAAAATATCTGCGCCTATTTTCTGAAAAAAAGTTTATTTTATCAATATATTCCTTAATCTCATCCACATATTTAGAAGATAAAGGATTCATTATATCTCCCCAAAAATCAATACACTCACTAAGGCTTTCAATATAATCAAAACACTCTTCTATTGATAACGAATTGTCAAATATTTTTTGAACAACAAAATAATCATTCAATAAATAGTTACTTTGCCACTCTCCAAATACAACATGTCTTCTTTTGTACCTTTCTTTTTCTAGATCTTCTATAGCTTTTGCAAAATAAAGCATAAAATGAGTAACTAAAAATTCGTCATCTAATAATACCCTTTCCTTACTTTTTCCTAAAATATGATATATTTTTTTCCAGCATTCATTTATATCACGTCGCAATCTATTTTTATCAGCTTCGTTAACTCTGAACAATGTAGACACATAAATTAATCTATTTTTCAATAGTTCTAAATTTGATAAGGGTTTACCCCTATTATTCATTGTTTCAAAAGTCACATATACATCTATATCATCTGTTATAATATACATATTAAATAGAAAATGTTGTGTAATTTTAGAATAAACATCTTCTAACTCACTAACATCCATGTTAATTAATTTTTCATAAAAAAATTTTTTTGCCTCTCCCAAATTGTTAGTATAAATTGTTTCATTTTCACTTAAAGAGGAAATCACTTTTTCATCATAAACTTGAGAAATTAAATATGCATAGCTAGGATTATCATACTCATAACTATACATATATGTTCGATTTTTATTCTTGTCTTGATATTCAAAAACAAATTTTCTTGATATTTCATCATAAGTAGTATAATTTAATTTATCTATATTTTTTTCCTGCATAATTTGACAAATGACATATATAAGAATTATAGATGTAGTTAAACGTTGTTGACCATCAACGATGTAATAAGGCATATATCGTTTTGCATCTATAATCCATAAATCGTCAACCCACTTTCTATAATCTATTTCCTTAACAGGTTCTAGAGTTAAAACTCCTACATAATGATTCTTTTTATTATCCAATCTGCATAAGTCTCCCCAAAAATCTTTTACTTCTTTTAGTGTCCATGCATAGCCCCTTTGATAATCAGGAATACGGAATATTTTTTCAGAAAAAATTTTTGACATTGACAACAATTGCTCCATTTAACTTTCTCCTTTGTCTTTATTTACATTATACCAACCCTATACGAAAGCTGCGTTCCTCAAAGCAACTCTCACAGATTCTATTTACCCCTATGCTTCTCTTTCCTTTTCTGCTGTTTCAGTTCAAACCGCCGCTGTTTCTCTGCTTCACGTTGTTTCCGGCTTACAATCCTGCGTTCAGTTTTCAACTGCTCCTGCTGTAATATCAAAGCCTGTTGCGATTTTGTTCCTATCCCGGTATTCTGTACTTGCTTCCGTACTTCACGCTGTACCCGTTTAGGATTGCGACCAACTTCTTTTACATCCGTTGCTACAACCGGACTAAATCGTAGTCGATAGTAATTCCTCAAAACAAACTCATAAATCTCATAGTCTTTTGGTTCTGCCCCAAATGTAACCTTACACACGGATAACTTTCCTTCTGATACACGTTCAAACACTCCCACCCAAAAGGGTTCTTCAAAAAATACTGTCAATTTTCCCGATACTTTGTCCATGACAATTCCTCCTTAAAATGATTGTAATGAACAAAGAACGGACGACCCTAAGGAGGGAGGGCTACTTACACCAAATCGGTGCGACTGGACTACCTACCAGTTCTGCAAGATTGCCTTGCGTTGTGTTTTTATCTTTGCCCCTATATATTACCACATAACCGCCTGTTTTTCCATAAAAATGTGGCAATCCGCTTGATATTGCGAACTGCCACATTACAGCCTTTCCCTTATCTGCATTAACTTACATGGTGCTAGCACCATGTTCAAATCATTACTAAGCCTGAATTATTCACAGCTGTGCCGTGAAAGTGGCTGAAAGCCACATAGTTACTGT
>CAJTSE010000022.1:52064-64882 GCA_910578815.1 uncultured Acetatifactor sp. | reverse complement strand
GTCTGAGGGTTTATAGGTATCCCTTGAACAACCTAAATACATTATACAAGGAGGGGCATGCAGATGTATGAAGGCTTTTTTGAAATGGAGCATACGCCGTTTACCAGGGACATCCCAGTGGACAGGCTGTACACGTCGCCGCAGATAGAAGATGCGGTCGGGCGGCTGACTTATGTGGCAGACCGGCAGATGTTTGCAGTCGTGACGGCAAACCCGGGCTGCGGGAAGTCAACGCTGATACGGCTGCTGGACGGAAGGCTTGGCAGGGAAAAATACATGCTCCTGTACCTTTCAGACTCAAAGCTGACCCCGCGGTGGCTGTATGCAGGGCTTTTAGGGCAGCTGGGCCTGGAGCCGCGGTTTTTCAGCGGGGATTCCAAGCGCCTGCTGCAGAAGGAGATCGCCGCAGTCTGCACGGAGCAGAAAAAGAAAGTCATCTGCGTGCTGGACGAGGCGCACCTGCTTGGGAAGGACATGCTGGAGGAGCTGAGGTTTCTTTTAAACCATGAGTTTGATTCCAGCAGCCCGATGTCGCTGGTGCTTGTGGGACAGACAGAATTATGGGAGCAGAAGTTGCGCCTTCAGGCATATGCTGCCATACGCCAGAGGATAGACATGAACATTGTGCTGGGCAGGCTTGACAGGGCGGAAACAGGGAAATATATTGCTGCGCATCTTGCGTATTCCGGCGCTGGGAAGGAGATATTTACCAGCGGAGCGGAGGATGAGGTTTATAAGATATCAGCCGGCATTCCAAGGATGATAAACCGGATCTGTGAAAAAACACTGATGTATGCATGCCAGCAGCAGAAACGCCTGGCGGATGAGCGTATGGTGCGTTTTGTGGCAGACCACGAGATGCTGGGAGGTGCGGGGTGACGGCCTGGCCGGAGGGGCGCATGGAGTTTGTATGCACCATCCCGGCGGAAAAAGGGGAAGAGAGATGGCTGGGGGAGGTTGTGGTAAAAAGACACAGCACCTGCATGGCAGAGCTTCTAATTTATGGCAGGGACAGCTGCATAAATGCGGTAATAGGCAAATATATGAACGGCCAGTATATCTGTATACCGGACATTGACACAGGATGCCCGCTGAGCAGGCTGTCAGACCTGTTTTGGAACAGGGAGAGGCTGTCAGCGCACATGAATGGGACGGATGCAGTAACTGTTGCGCACGCCCTGCGGGCATTATCCGGGTATACAGGGAGGGACTGGCTGTAAGGGGAGCAGGCCAACTATACGCAAAACGTCTGTTAGTCGAAGTGTGCGGGGAATTGGGACAATTACATAAACTGGAAGAAAAACAGGCCGTCCGGGATATCCCGGGCGGCTTTCCTGCATGAATTGTACATGGATGTTGGAACAATTTCCGGCGCAGATAAGAGAGGCATGGTTCGAAAGAGTCAGACAATATAAGATAGAAACATGGAAAATGCAGTTCGGAGAGCTGCTATAGACTGGAAATAAATAGTTGTATATACAATTGATTGTGTGACAGGAAAATGGGTGATTTCACGACAGCAGGTGAGGTTGAATCTGTGACAGCTCATGAAGTTATTAACAGCATTACGCCACTGTCGGCCACATCTTAAAGAACCGCCTCTACTGCGGGGAGCTGGAATACCGGAAGGAGTATGTGCCGGACTACCTCGAACAGAAAAGGGCGAAGAACAAGGGGGAGCTGGAGCGCGTCATCGTGGAGGGGAAGCACCAGCCCATCGTCACAAAGGAGGAGTTCGAGCGGGTGCAGAAGATGATGGCGGAAAAGGACGCGCAGATGGGGCAGCGCCGGAAGAACAAGGGCGTCCATTCGGACGACCTCTGGCGCAGGAAGATGCGGTGCCAGTGCGGCCACGCCTTCGCAAAGACCAAGTGGCATACCAAGACGGACTTCATCACCTACACCTATAAATGCTATGACCAGACCCGGACGGGGACCATAGCGGCAAGGCTGAAAAACGGCCTGGGCATTGAGAACGTCTGCCGCTCGCCGCTGGTGCAGGACTGGAAGATGTACACGATGGCGCAGAAAGTCCTCCACGCCGTTTTCGATGACCCGGAGGGGACGCTCCTGAACGCGGCGGCGGTGCTGGGGTGCGGCATCGCGGGGGTGGAGCAGTCGGAAGTGCTGCGGGACAAGGAGGTCATAGAGGAACAGCTTAAAAAAGAGCGGGGCAGATATGAGACGCTCCTCGATATGAGGATGAACAACGAGATACCGAAGGAGTATTCAGCCGCAAGCAGCAGGAGGTTGGGGAGCGGATTGCGGAACTGGAGCAGCGGATGTCGCAGTACGGAGACGTGGAGCCCGCCACGGAGGCAGACGTGAGCGGCAAGCTGGAAAACCTGCAAAAGCTCATGGGGCAGTCCGCCATGCCGGAGGATGGCGAGTTTTCGGAAGAGGAAATGGATAAATATGTGTCAGGGGTGAGGGTTTACGAAGACCGCTTCGAGTGGCTCCTAAACTTAAGCCCCGATGCGGGAGGGGGACTGGATGATGCCGGTTCCCCCGTTTATTTTAAGAAGATAACGGTCACGCCGGATGACGAGCGGGCGTGGTTCAGGAAACACCCGCAGTGGTCAAAATCCAACAGGTACGCGGAACTGGAGGTATGGATATTCATTTAAAACGAAAGAGGGACAGGGCGGAAGGGCTGTGGCGCAGCCTTTCCGCCCTGTCACCGATTTGCGGTTACAGTTCTGAGGTCATTTCTTTTGCTTCTGTCGGCAGACATTTCCCCAAAAACATGGCCTTGCAGTCGGAAAATCCCAGCAGGTAGGCGAGCATCCCATACCGGGAGCCCAGCTCGTTCTGCTCGCTGACGTAGCGGTCAATCAGCAGCCGGATTTCTTTTGATAAATCCATCCTGTCCAGTTCGCCGGAGTATATATCCGACCTTCGGAGAATCGCCTGGTATTCCCCGTCACTGCTCACGATACCGTTCATGACGCTGTGCATGCGGGTGTCCATGAGCTGGTACAATGCAGAATCTTTTTCCAATCCAATCCCTCCTTCCGTGGTGTCGTAGCTTACCTCTGTTTTGGCGGGATTGCAAGCGGAAAAAGAAAAAAGCCGGAAACCGCTTGTAGCGTCCGACATTTTCTGATAAAATATCCATACGGGGTACTGCCATAACGGGATAGGCGGTCAGTCCTTCTTCGCGGAGGGACTATCCCTCCGACAACGGGTAAAACCGGGAAAGGAGGGATTGCTTATGAGTGACTATGAACTGCTGACGGTTGTTCTGATGATTCTTGGAATCATCGTATCAATTCTGACTGCATACATAAACACAAAAAAGTAACCGCCCCGGCCAAGGATACGGTTACTTTCTTTTTTAGGTAATTAAACTTGGGCTGACCGTCTATCGGCAGTATTCCCTTTTGTGCTTTTATTGTAGCAGATTCCCCCGCATCTGTCAAACGCTGCGGAGCGTTCCGCTGAAATCATTCTATACTGGATTCCGCATAAAAGCAAGGGGATTTTGTCGAATCCCGTTTGTCGAATGTCGAATTGGGTGGGGTAAATGGGGTAAAGAGGGGTAAAAGTCATCAAAGTATAACAGCGGCACAGGCGGCAATTCAGAAATAATGCCATAGGAATTTGGGTACTCGCAGGCAAAAGTATTGAAGAATGGCTTAAAATCAAGGTTTTTTAGGCTTGGTGGGGGGTGGTGGACCCCTATTTTTGTGTTTTTTGATGCCGCTGATAGGATGGCGATTGGGGAAAAAATCGTACTATCAGGCAAAAGTATACTATCAGGCAAAAGTCAGGGGTTTCCGTGATAGTATAAAGCGAAAAGGTAAAAAGGTGTAGGATATTGGCGGTTTTGGCTGAAAGATGTATTAGCTTGACGGAAAATGCTGTTGAAAAACGGGGGATATGATACAAACACGGAAACCGCTCGGAGTTTTCGTGTTTGTATATGAGTTTCCGTGATAGTTTGGAGTTTTGCGTGATAGTATACAGAAAAATTGAAAAATGTTAGCGGGAGGAAAAGGGTTGTTCAATGGCCCTTTTTCTCATTTTTAGGTAACTCATTCTGTAAAGTGTGGTGAATATATTTGAAGAAAAAAGCCCGTGGATATGATAAAGAGGATGTATCGGCCGCATCAGAGATTGAATCCATATTTGAAAATAAGGCCATTTAACAATGCCAACTATTACAGAATTCCACTTATTCTCCAATATTTAAAATAATAAAAAAAGAGTATTGACAATAACATTAAAAATGCATATACTGTACTTATCAAACAAGTACGCACATTACGGGCGGTACGCATAGAGAGGAGTGAATAAATGGAAATAATCATAAGCAACAGCAGTGATAAGCCTATTTATGAGCAAATATGTATGCAGGTCAAAAATCTGATTATGAACGGAACTTTATCTGCTGGTGAAGCGTTACCATCCATGCGGGCATTAGCGAAAGACCTGCATATCAGCGTTATTACTGTCCAAAGGGCTTATGAAGATTTGACCCGTGACGGATTCATAGAAACTGTATCTGGAAAAGGCAGCTTTGTTGCAGCCCAAAACAAGGAGTTTATCCAGGAAGAACAGCTGCGTATAGCAGAAGAACTGCTGCAGAAGGTTGCGGAAATCGGCAGGGCGCATGGAATCAGTTATGAACAAATGACCAATATTTTGAAGTTGTTTTACGAGGAATGATCAGGAGGCGAATGTATGGAAAAAAACAACATTTTAGTACGGGACTTATGTAAACAGTTTGACGGGTTTTTGTTAGACCATGTTTCATTTCAAGTTCCCAAAGGCAGAATTGTCGGCTTCATTGGCGAAAACGGGGCAGGTAAGAGTACGACCATTAACCTGATACTTGATGAATTAAAGAGGGATAATGGACAGATACAGATTTTCGGTAAGGAAAACACAATTTCCGCTGTCAAAGAGGGCATTGGAGTTGTCTTTGATGAGTGCAACTTCCACGATGTATTTAATACGTCTGATATTGAAAAAATACTGTCCGGCATATATAAATCCTGGGATAGTAGCCTTTACAGACAATATCTGAAGAGATTCAAAATTCCCGAAAAAAAAACAAATCGGATCTTTTTCAAAGGGAATGAAGATGAAGCTGTCTATTATCTGTGCTATGGCGCATTAGCCGAAACTGCTGATTTTAGATGAAGCGACTACGGGGCTTGACCCGGTTGTGCGTGATGAAATGTTAGATTTATTTTTAGAATTTATACAAGACGAGGAATGTTCCATTTTCTTTTCCTCCCACATCACGTCGGACATACAATGCGTAACTTTGAGAACCAGAACGACAACCTCAGGGAGGGGGATAATATTCAGTATCTTTGTTCCGATAATCATACTTGGAATAACCGAGCTCCTGATCGAGTTCTTCATCCAGCACCCCTTTGAGAAGGACGGACATCATATCCCTCATGACAGCATTGAAATCTGCGCCGTCTTTGACGCTGACATCATTTTCCTTCAGATATTCCCGCATTATTTCCCGCATGGCTGCTTTCTGTGGGCTTTCTTTTCTTCTTGCCATAATAATACCTCCAGACTGTGTAGTTTTATCTTACATCAGTCTGGAGGTTTACACAAACTTTGGGATAGTCCCTCTTTTAATTCTTTTAACAGTTTAAGCCCGTCTTCTTTTCCAAGATGTATATCCAGGAGCAGAATATCGGGGCCCACTTACTTACGGCATCAACGGTAACACCCATCTCTGCCGCCAGTGTTTCCTGTGTCACTTTTTCTGGTTACGTAAACATTTGATCTGTTCTCCTATATTCATGTTCTATTTGCAGGCTGATTTGCTTTATGTCAGGGAACTGCGAAATATTTAATCAGCCGTTATATGCGGGTGTTTTGTTTTGCAGTTGCCTGATGAGTTTATACCAGTATAGTTACAGTATAAAGCAGTTCAGAAAAAATATAATGGAAGGGTTTTCAAAAAATTTTCCTGTTGGGAAAGCCGAAAAATGTCCTGACCGAGGCAAATACGTATGTGCTGAAGTATGAAAAACGATGGAGGCAGCGGTTAAGGTCAAGGCTTCATAGGGGTCATCGGGAAACAACCGCTGCTATAGGTCGGATGCGGACTTTACAAAGTGAGAGTTCAGGCATATTATATTGAGAATCTGTTAAAGCATTAAGGAGAAGAACAAGTATATGAAACGATGTGTTCCATTGGAACCAGCGGCTGAGGATGTCTGCAATCAAAGCTCGGTGCCGCCGCTGATTTTTCAGATGTCGCCGGAGCAAGGCAGAAAGGTGTTGGAGGAAGCGCAGGATACCCCGGTATATAAATATCCTGCCGGTATCACTTGGGATTGTATAGATACAGGAGTGTGGGGCAGCATACCGGTATATTTTGCAGCGCCTGAAGAGGGAGAAATCAAAAATGTGATATTCTACATTCACGGTGCAGGCTGGGTATTTGGCAGTTTTCACACACACGAAAAGTTAGTGAGAGAGCTTTCGGCAAGGACTAATTCACTGGTGGTATTTCCTGAATACAGCCGATCGCCGGAGATGAAATATCCTAAAGTGATTTAATAATGCTATTTTATTCTTTCCCATCTGGAGGAAATTATTGATGATTGCTTTTCTGTGAAGGCTTGTACTGCACTTACGGTTGCAGGGGACAGTGTCGGCGGAAACATGGCAGCTGCCATGGTGCTGATGTCAAAGATGCGAGGCGGTCCGAGCATTCAGAAGCTGCTGCTATATTACCCGGTGACCAATGCCTGCTTTGAAACACCGAGTTATTGTCAGTATGCAGTGGATTATTATTTGTACCGGGAAGGAATGAAATGGTTTTGGCAGCAATATACATCTTCTCTGGAAGATCGAAACCAGATAACCGCATCCCCTCTTCGAGCGGGCACAGATTGCCTGAAGGGTTTTCCGCAGACGATGATTATAAACGGCCAGGCTGATGTTTTGCGCAGCGAGGGAGAAGCCTTTGGCGAAAAGCTTCGATGTGCCGGAGTGGAAGTAACTGCCTTGCGGGTACAGGGCACCATTCATGATTTTGTAATGCTGAATGCCCTGGACCAGACGAATGCTTGTCGCATTGCAATGGATGCGTCAACGGAGTGGCTTAACCGTTATACCGGGCATGGATGTACATAGCTGACAGATATTTGCCTGCTGGAATGGTTTGTGCCCTTGGCCTGTGCTGGTTTCTGCCCTTCTGAGCCCTCCGGATAAAATGATGAAAATAGTTTGGCGTGGGCGGCAGGGAGGAAGATGAAATCCCTTCCGCTCACACTGTTCGGGAAATGTTGCAGTTGGGGCGTCTCTGCTTGGATGGTGGAGTTTACGGGGGCGTCATATTGTCTCCGAAAGTTATATGTGGGGAGCGCTCACGCCCTCCGCCGTCGGTCTATGCGCATTTTTATGCCCTGATTTTTTTCAATTATGTTCCTAATATTTTCCTGACTCCGAAAGTCTGTTAGCGGATTACGAACATGAAGAACGATACAATATGAAAAACCAAATAGAAATGGTGAATAGAAATATAGATTTATGTGGAAATGTAAAGCCTTATGTGGTAATATATAACTTACTGTCAAGGGTACACATTGTCTATTTATGGCATATTCAAGGAGGTATATAGAAATATGAAACTGGGAATCATAGGGCTTCCCAATGTAGGGAAAAGCTCTCTTTTTAATTCGTTGACAAAGGCAGGTGCGGAATCGGCAAATTATCCGTTCTGTACCATTGATCCCAATGTAGGAATCGTGACAGTGCCGGATGAACGGCTGGAACTGCTGGGAAAAATGTATCATTCTAAAAAAGTGACGCCTGCGGTGATTGAGTTTGTGGACATTGCCGGACTGGTAAAGGGTGCTTCCAAGGGAGAAGGCTTGGGGAATCAGTTCCTGAGCAATATCAGAGAGGTGGATGCCATTGTACATGTGGTGAGATGCTTTGCGGATGACAATGTTGTTCATGTGGACGGCAGTGTGAATCCCTTGCGTGATATTGAAACCATTAATCTGGAGTTAATTTTTTCTGATCTTGAAGTGCTTGAGAGAAGGCTTGCAAAAGTGATCAAAGCGGCAAGGATGGACAAGACGGCAGCCAAGGAGCAGGATTTTCTGGAAAGAATTAAGGCTCATCTTGAAAGCGGAAAGCCGGCAAAGTCTATAGAAATTGCGGATGAGGACGAGCAGGCTCTGATGCGGGAGTACAATTTCCTGACCTGGAAACCTGTGATTTATGCCGCTAATGTATCGGAAGAAGACCTGGGAGACGACGGGGCTTCCAACACTATGGTGGAAGAGGTGAGGCGTTTTGCCAAAGCTGAAAGCAGTGAGGCATTTGTGATCTGCGCTCAGATAGAACAGGAGATTTCAGAGCTGGACGAAGATGAAAAAGCGATGTTCCTGGAGGATTTGGGGTTAAAGGAGTCCGGCCTTGAGAAACTGGTGAAGGCCAGCTATTCTCTGCTGGGGCTGATGAGTTTCTTGACTGCTGGAGAGGATGAAACCAGGGCGTGGACCATCAGGATTGGCACGAAAGCCCCTCAGGCGGCAGGCAAGATTCACTCTGATTTTGAGCGCGGTTTTATTAAGGCAGAGGTAGTAAATTATAAGGATCTGTTGGAGCAGGGGTCCTTGGCGGCAGCCCGCGAAAAGGGATTAGTGGGTATCGAGGGGAAGGATTATGTTGTAAGGGATGGTGATGTCATTCTGTTTAGGTTCAACGTCTAGTGAAGAAGGAAATCAAGCAGCCGAGAAACAGATATACATTAGTTTGCAAAGCAAATCTTACAAGAGTGCAAAGACTGTTTTTCACCTGGATTTGAGCTGAAAGAGGAAGGAGTTTTCATGAACGCTGGTGATATTGCATTTCCTAATTTGGGGATTTATCTTCATGATGTACCAGTATACTTTAGTATTTTTGGTTTCCGGATCGCATTTTACGGGCTGTTTATCGGGATCGGAGTTTTGGCCGGCCTTTTGACGGCGGTGCAGGTGGCGAAGAAAACGGGGCAGGACCCTGATGATTACTGGGACTTTGCTATATGGGCCGTGATTTTTTCCGTTATTGGCGCAAGAATTTATTACGTTATATTTTCCTGGGACGATTATAAGAATGATCTGCTCAGCATTTTTAAGTTCCGTAGCGGCGGCCTTGCGATCTACGGCGGAGTGATAGCGGCTTTTATTACTCTTTTTATTTGGTGCCGAATTAAGAAGCGCAAGCCCCTGTTGATCGGAGATACCGCCATGCCGGGGCTGATTTTGGGACAGGCCATCGGGCGCTGGGGCAATTTCATGAACAGAGAGGTGTTTGGAGATTATTACAATGGTTTGTTTTCCATGCAGATTCCGGTGGCAGCGGTACGGGATTCGGGCGACATTACTAAGAAGATTGCGGAGAACATTCCGGAGGGAGCAAATTATATCAATGTGCATCCTACCTTCCTATATGAGAGTGTTTGTAATTTATTGATCTTTGCGCTTCTGCTTTTGTACAGGAAGCATAAAAAGTTTGACGGAGAGCTGTGCCTTTTATATCTCGGAGGATATGGAGCAGGACGTTTCCTGATAGAGGGAATTAGGACGGATACTCTTTTTATTCCCGGAACCACAGTCCCCGTATCCCAGGTGCTGGCGCTGGTGATGGTGGTTTTTGCGGTGGCTGCAGACATTGTGGTCCGCATACGTTTAAAGAAGCTTAAGCCTGCTTCGTAAAGATAATCAGACGCAGATGCGGAAGATCATGAAAATTAATAAAAAGCAGACGGTTTCGTAAAATTAGGGCTGCCGCTTCACGAATTATCATCGTAAAGCCGACAGCCCTTTTTGTCAGATACGTGGTCGGAAGAAGTTATCCGGGTTAAATTTTCTTGGACTTTCCGATATAAATCGGGAAGCTGTCAGCTCCCTTCATTTCTTTACCGGCTGTAACCATGACATTTTTATCCGCAATCAGGTATTCAATATCTGCGCCTGCCTCCACCGTAGTTCCCTGCATCAGGATACAGTTTTTCACCTTTGCACCCTTGGCGATTTTTACGCCGCGGAACAGGATACTGTTCTCCACTTCACCTTCTATCAGGCAGCCGTCGGCAGCCATGACGTTCTGCACTTTTGCGCCCTCGATATATTTAGTGGGATTGTCGTCCCTGATCTTTGTGTAGATCGGGAAGCCTGAAAACAGGGCATCCAGGTTATAATCATCCAGCAGCTTCATATTTTCGTCGAAGTAGCTCTTCAGGCTGCTGATGCGAGCCACATAGCCCTCGTATTTGTAAGCGTGCACATTCAGCTTGTTTAAGTTGGGCAGCAGCACGTCCCGCTCAAAATAAGCCTGTCCGTGTACGAAAGCTGTATTGATCAGGTCAATTAAAAGCTCACGGTCAATCAGATAGACATTCATGCTGAAATTCTGTACACCGGCTTCCTTGGGATTAACATAGATCTGGGTAATCCGTCCGTCCTCAATGCGAAAAGTGTAATAGAAACCTTTGTCATTGGACTTTGACTGAACAAGGCTTTCCGGAAGTTCCTGTTCATTATAGGCCACTGTTACGTCTGCACCGCTTTCTATATGTTCTTGGATCATGGCATTGAAGTCAAAATTCATTACGATATTGGTATCCGTGATAACAACATATTTTTCCTTTTGGTTTCTTAAGAAGCCCAGAAGGCTTGCCAGAGCATCCACCCGGCCGCTGTAAGGTTTGTTCCCTTTTTCGGAAAAAGGCGGGAAAATATTTAAGCCTCCGTTCTTGCGGACCAGATCCCATTCACGTCCGGACCCCAAGTGATCCATAAGGGAGTGGTAGTTATTATTTGCCATCACGCAGATATTGTCTATATCGCAATGAGACATGCTGGACAAAATGAAATCAATCAGGCGATAACGGCTGGCAAAAGGGATGGACGCCATCATGCGCACGTTTACCAGATCAGGAACCAGCGCGTCATAGCTGTTGGGGAAAATAATGCCCAGCGCATTCATATTTGTGTTTAACATTGTACTTCACCGCCTTCCACATTGTTTCTGATCATAGCCTTGGGACCTACCGTCGCATTATCACCGATGGTAATGCCGGGGCCGATTGTGGCAACGCCGCTTTCTGTCTCAGTGGGCATTGCTCCTACGACGGCTCCCTCACCGACCGTTACGTTTTCTGCTATAATACAGTGTTTTACCACTGCGCCTGCCTTGATTACGGTGCCTCCCATCACTACTGCATCTTCCACGACAGCGCCTTTTTCTACCTTCACGCCTGCAAACAATACGGAGTGCTTTACCGTGCCCTTGATCCGGCAGCCGTCAGTTATCATGGAGTTTTCAACAATAGCACCGGCATTGATCTTGTGTCCGGTCATGCCGCTGTTGCGGCTGTAGATCTTCCAGCCCTCGTCAAACAGGTTGATGCCGCTGTGTTCCGGATCCAGTACTTCCATATTGGCTTCCCACAGGGAAGAGATGGTACCCACATCCTTCCAGTAGCCGTTGAAATGGTAGGCATACATTTTTCGGTTATCCCTGAGAAGGTTGGGAATGATATTTTTGCCGAAATCGTTGTCGGAAGCAGTATCCGCCTCGTCTTCCTCCAGATATTTTTTCAGAATATCCCAGTTAAAGATGTAGATACCCATGGAAGCCAGGTTGGACTTGGGCTCCTTGGGTTTTTCCTGGAATTCGGTGATCCGGTCATTGTCGTCCGCCACCATCAGCCCGAAACGGGAAGCCTCTTCCCAGGGAACTTCCATGACGGCCACGCTGAATTCCGCGCCTTTTTCCTTGTGGAATTGCAGAAAGTCATTGTAGTCCTGCTTGCAGATCTGGTCTCCGGACAGAATGATGACATACTGGGGATCATACCGCTCAATGAAGGAAATATTTTGATAAATTGCGTTGGCGGTTCCCTTGTACCAGTCTGAACCGCTGGCCTTCTGATAGGGCGGCAGTACATGCACTCCTCCATAGAGACGGTCCAGATCCCAGGGTTGTCCGTTCCCGATATACTCGTTTAGCACCAGCGGCTGGTACTGAGTCAGAATACCAACGGTATCAATTCCTGAATTGACACAGTTGGACAGCGGAAAATCGATGATCCGATATTTCCCGCCAAAGGGGACAGCCGGCTTTGCCAGCTTTTCGGTCAATGCGTACAGGCGGGAGCCTTGTCCCCCGGCGAGAAGCATTGCAATCATTTCTTTTGCCATAGTTCTACCTCCTGTTTTATTACCTTACCTTAGATTATATAATTTTATTTTCAAAAAAGGTAGTAATTTATGAAATTTAGTTGGTAAAAAAGTACCAAAAATTTAATGCGTCTGCTGGTAAAAAGTTACATTAACCGTTTCATGTCAATAAAATGCCTGTTTACGTCAGGGAGGAAAGATATTTCGAGTTTATGTCGATAAGTATAACAGAAGCGTTAACGGACAGTCAGACATTTTGCACAACTGCGGCGTGTAAGGAGAGAGGGTATGAGTACGGTTGAAATAAGTTATGGAAATGGAATGGGGGGCTATAGAACCTTCGGCGGAGGCGGCAGAACGGAAAGGCGGATGGGCGGAAAGACCGGGGGAACGGAAGAAGGCGAGGCCGGCAGGAGCAAAGAGGTTAAGAAGGAGGCCGAAAAGAGCGGCGAAGGGGTCTTTGCTAAAAGTATGGCGAAAGCTGCGGCGGGAAAGTCAGGAGAAAAAGGGACAGCCGGCAAAGAAGCCGCGGAAAGTGGAAAGCAGGCCATGGCGGCTGAGGAAAGTTCGGAAGAGAAAAAACAAGTCATAACTGCTGCAGAAGCCGCGGAAAGTGGAAAGCAGGCCATGGCGGCTGAGGAAAGTTCGGAAGAG
>CAJTSE010000022.1:0-51964 GCA_910578815.1 uncultured Acetatifactor sp. | reverse complement strand
AAGTGGAAAGCAGGCCATGGCGGCTGAGGAAAGTTCGGAAGAGAAAAAACAAGTCGTAACTGCAGTGGAAGCCGCGGAAAACGAAAAGCAGGCCATAACCTCGTTGAAAAACCCGGACGGTCAAAAGGCCGCCTCTGTCTGGGGGGAGTCTACTGCCGGGCAGGAAGCAAAATCCCCGTGTGATATGAGTCTGGAGGAATACATGCACTATATTTACGGGATCATATCGGAACTGTCCCGGAAGAATTACAGCAGGGGGAACTCCGTATTTATTTATATTTCCGAGGAAGGCTTCCGGGCTATGCAGGAAAGTCCGGAATATGAGGCCTGGGTAATGGAAAATATCAGGCAGGCTTATCATTACTGCGGTTCCAGAGGCGGCCACGACGGATACCATAGTGCACACTTTTTCGGTGCCACAAAGGAAGAATATCAGGGACAGAGCTGGCATTCCGGCTGCAGTAAATGTGAGCAGGAGAGGCGGCGGGAGCGAAAGCTGAGACAGAAAAAGAAGCTGGAGGCATTACTGAAAAAACGGCGGGAAAGAAAACTGCTGGAACAGCAGCGGCTGGCAAAGCTGCGCCTGGAGAAGGCGTTCTATAAAAAGCTGCTGGCGAAGAGAAGACTGGATCACGAAAGGCTGGAAAAGGGATACCGGGAGGATGCTTATGCACGTAAAAAGCTGGAGGAGGGATACCGGGAAGAGTCCCTGGCGCGCAGGGAGGCGGCGTCAGCCTTTAGAATGTATCAGGCTATAGCAAAATATAATGAGCAATAAATAATCAAAATAATTTGTAACGAAACCTTTTCCAAACGGATATAAGAGATGTAACAGGCAAGAAGAAGCGTACGCGAGCGAAAGGAAGGGAGCCAGGGATGGAGGAACTGTATAAGGAAAATGCAGCTCTTGTATATCACTTTTTGCTCTCTAAGTGCGGAGACCTATCGGTGGCGGAGGAATTGACACAGGAGACTTTTTTGCAGGCCATCCGTTCCGCCGATAACTATGACGGAAGCTGTAAAATGTCCGTTTGGCTGTGCCAGATTGCAAAGCATCTGCTGTATCAGTACTGGAGGAAGCAGAAAAAAAGCGTCCTGCTGGAGGAAGATGAGTGGATACTTTCGGAGGAATCGGAGGTAGAGCGGCAGGTTTTGGCCAGAGAAGAGCTTTTGGAGGTATTGGGTAGGCTTCACCGGCTGCCGGTGAATATGAGAGAGGTGGTTTACCTTCGCATTACCGGGGATTTATCCTTTCGGGAGATCGGGCGGATCATGGGGAAATCCGAGAACTGGGCCAGGGTCAATTTCTTTCGCGCAAAGGAGCTGCTAAAGAGCGGAGGGGATTAGGAAAATAGCCACAGCACTTTCTGCAATTTTTGTGCCTGCTGCAAGTTTTTGAGTTTGGAAAAGGAGGAATGCGTATGAGCAAAATCAGTTGTAATGTGACGAAGGATCTGCTGTCGGGTTATTTGGATGAAACTTGTTCCGGAGAATCTAAAGAGCTGGTGGAAGAGCATTTAAGTGAATGCGAGACCTGTCGGGATTTTCTGGAAAAGCTGCGGGCAGAGGATACGGGAAAGGAAGAGCTGAAGCTGACCTATCTGAACAGGGCGCGCCGTTTTTTGGATATTCAGTCATTGGCAGGAATTTTCCTTCCGCTGCTGATGTTGATAGCAGGCTTTTACGGCGTAAATCGTTCGGCTGGCTTTCGTGAGGTTTTTTATTATATCGAGATGCCCGTGATGATGCTGTTGTGCGCCTACGCTTTGGGAAGAGGCAGGGAAGAAGGCATACCGTCAGGAATTCAGTGGCTGATTCCGGCATTCGGTGTGATGCTGGTATCTGCGGCGGCCGTGCTGCGGTATTTAGTACTTAACGAAATTGCCGGACTGCTGCAGGGAAGCGGAAAAGACGACGTTACGGCGGCTGGACTGGGGCCGATGATCCACAAAAGCTGTCTGCTGATTGCGCTGGCGGCGGCCGTACTTTTGATTGTGCTGGTGATTTTGGCGAAAAAGAAGGGTAAAATTTTAACGGTCAGCGGAAGTTTAGCTTGGCTGGCGCTGAATATGGCATTGACGCTGGACGAGGTGTTATACAGTATGTCTGATCTGGAATGCCTGCGCCGGTACATGTCGGAGAACAGCTTGATTTTGGTTTTGGAATTTATATTGGTTACGGTGCTGCTGTTTTTGCTCCGCAGGTTTGGGTTTATAAAGCGGATGGAGATAGGCTGAGCGAATAAGCAGAAAATTTTAGAATGAAATGTGTCGTCAGGATAAAAAGGCGGCACATTTTATTTTTTTGTGTTATGATATTTTTTAGGCCGCAGGCTTTAACTGCGACGGAGAGCTGAGGAATAAGGCTCAGGCGGCATAAGGACGGGATCGGACGGAAAAGAAACGATAAGGGCGGGCCTGACAGAAGGCAGGACGAAGGAATGGAAACGGAGGACAGGAATGAGTACCAGATTAAAAGTCAGGAAGCAGAGACAAGCGTTTGCCGGGCTGCTGGCAGCAGTATTGCTGGCGGGGCTGACAGGATGCGGAAAAAATATGGAGCAGGGAATACCGTCAAAGCAGGAAGGTCAGGAAGCGCTGCAGATCGAAGCCGGGGACGGGCTGGCTGCCGGTGAGGCAGGTGAATCCGGGGAAGCGGGAAAAACAAGCGGCGTGGACACGACGGAGCCAAAAAGCGAAGCTGCACCGGAGGAAATACCGAAAGAAGGAGAAACGGCAGACGCATCTGAGGGAACACTGAAAGAAGGGGAAACGGCAGACGCACCGGAGGAAATACCGAAAGAAGGAGAAACGGCAGACGCATCTGAGGGAACACTGAAAGAAGGGAAAACGGCAGACGCATCTGAGGAAACATCGAAAGAAGGAGAAACGGCAGACATATCTGAGGAAACACCGGAGCAGGGGAAGACGGAGACATCAGGCGGGGCGTTTCTGGTGGTGATTGATGCAGGTCATCAGAAAAAGGGAAACAGGGAAAAGGAACCGGTGGGACCCGGTGCTGAAGAGATGAAAGCAAAGGTTTCCAGCGGTACTGCCGGATGTGTCAGCGGCTGGGCGGAATATGAGTTGAATTTGGCCGTTTCTCTGAAGCTGCGGGATATATTGGAGGAAAGAGGATATGAAGTCATTATGATCCGCGATACTCATGACGTGGACATCAGCAACAGCGAGCGTGCGGCAGTGGCAAATGACGCCGGGGCGGATGCCTTTGTGCGTATTCATGCAAACGGTTCGGAGGATTCGGAGGTACACGGCGCCATGACAATCTGCCAGACCCAGAGTAACCCGTACAACGGGACTCTTTATACAGAGAGCAGGAAACTGTCGGATTGTGTGCTGGAGGCGCTGGCGGAAAATACGGGCTGTAAAAAAAGAAAGGTATGGGAAACGGATACCATGAGCGGCATCAACTGGTGTCAAGTGCCTGTAACCATTGTGGAGATGGGATACATGACAAATCCGGAGGAGGATGCCTTAATGGCCACGGATGAATATCAGGATCTGCTGGCGGAGGGAATTGCAAACGGGCTGGATCAGTTTTTTGCCGGGGCGGCAGAATGAGAGGAATTATGAGTAAGATATTGATTATAGAGGATAGTGTGGACATTAACGACCTTATTGGAGAGGCACTGAAAAAGGCAGGATATGAGTACAGACAGGCGTTTTCCGGGACGGAGGGGCTCTTGTGCATATCCGCGGAACAATTTGACTTGGCAGTTATGGATTTGATGCTGCCGGGGATGAGCGGGGAAGTGCTTTTGCCCAAGATTCGGGAAAAGCAGGACATTCCGGTTATTATTTTGTCGGCAAAGGACGGACTGGACAGCAAGCTGTCACTGTTTGATCTGGGGGCGGAGGATTATATGACAAAGCCCTTCGAGGTTGCGGAGCTGGTGGCCCGCATCGGCGTGCAGCTGCGCAAGACATCTGCAGACCGGGAGGCTGTGGGGAAAAGGCTGGTACTTAAAGATTTGACGCTGGATCCGGAAGGCTTTTGCGGCGAAGTGAGAGGAGAAAGGATTTCCCTTACAAGACAGGAGTTTAAGATTCTGGAGCTTTTACTCTCAAATCCCAAAAGAGTATTTTCCAAACAGGATATATTTGATTACGCCTGGGATGACTACTATATGGGTGAGGATAAAACCATTAATATGCACATCAGCAATATCAGAAAAAAGCTGAAAACCGTCTCAGATGAGGAATATATTGAGACGGTTTGGGGAATTGGCTTTAAGGCTGGAATTTGAAGTCTTTAATAGTTCTTTACGTTTCTTTTGCGTCATCTTGAATATCTGCCGGTATATTTGAAATATAGCAATTCGATCCGGGTCGAAACGTTAAGGCAAATGTAAAGGAGTGTGAACTATATGGAATATCTGCTTACAACGGAAAATCTCACAAAGCAGTACGGAAAGAAAAAAGCAGTGGACAGTATCAATATTCATGTAAGGCAGGGGGATATTTACGGGCTTATCGGCAGGAACGGGGCAGGAAAAACAACCTTGATGAAGATGCTTTCGGGGCTTGCAGCACCAACTTCTGGCGGATTTCTTCTTTTTGGCGAAGAGGGAGTCAGGGCCGGAAGGATTATGAACAGGGTGGGGGCGTTGATAGAGGAACCCGGTATCTATGCGGATATGTCCGCATACGGAAATCTGCATGCAAAATGTATGGCACTGGGAGTGGCAGATAAAAATGCAGAGAGAGAACTGCTGAAAATTGTGGGACTTATGGATACGGGAAAGAAGCCGGCGGGGAAATTTTCTCTGGGGATGAAGCAGCGTTTGGGGATTGCGCTGGCTCTGGTGGGAGAGCCAGATCTGGTGATACTGGACGAGCCCATCAACGGGCTGGATCCCCAGGGGATCGCAGAGGTGCGCAACACGATCGAGCGGTTGAACAGGGAGCGTCATATTACGTTCATTATTTCCAGCCATATTTTGGGGGAACTTTCAAAGTTTGCCTTAAATTATGGCATTATACACAACGGGAAGCTGCTGCAGGAGCTTTCTAGGGATAAGCTTTTTGAAAAATGCTCTCGTAAGATATTGTTAAACACGCCGGATGCGCCGGCAGCTGCCACCGTGCTGGAAAAAATGGGTATCATGAACTACAGAGTGACGGGGAGGGAAACAATGGAGATTTATGAAGGACTGCAGGACACAGCGAAGATTAATTCTGCCTTTGTTTCCGCAGGGGTTCAGATAAACAGTATCTCGGTCCAGAAGCAGGAGCTGGAGGACTATTATCTGGAGTTGACAAAATAAATGCAAATGCCGCTTATGCGGCGGAATAAGAGGGAAAAATGTTTAATTTGATTAAAATGAATTTTTACCGGCTGTTTCATCAAAAATCCTTTTTTATTTGTTTGGCCGCTGCTGCACTGACCGGCTGGTTTATGGTCTTTTTGGTTTGGATGACACCGAAGCTTGAGGCGGAGATAGGGTCTCGTGCTACGGAGGAAAAGGGATTTATAGAAGGTTTTCGTGTGGGATACGTTGGGGAAATGTCTGGGGATCAGGTATCGCAGGCACCAGTGCTGGAAACATTCAATGCGGCGGACTTTATGGATGAATTTCTTACAAGTGGTATCGGGCTGATCTTGATTTCTGTGTCCGTGCCGCTGATTGTCAATGCGGATCGGAAAAAGGGATTTATCAAAAACCTGGGTGGTCAGATGAAGCCTAGGGGAATGTTGGCATTGGCCAAGCTTCCGGTGATCCTGTTTGACAGTGCAGCTATTTATATTACGGCATTTTTAAGTTTTGCTCTGTTTGGCAGGATTTATTATGCGCAGTATATGCTGGGAAACATTGTCCTATTGTGCAGGACGCTGCTGGTGCAGCTTGTGCTTGCTTTGGCTTTCGGGGCTCTGCTCATGCTGATCTGCATGCTTGTACGCAGTGCGGCTGGAGGTATCCTTGCGGGAGTTGCCGTGAGTCTTGGGCTTCTTGAGGTCGTTTATGCACAGGTCAGCAGGTTTGCGGTAGCTTTTCTGGGTGCGCCTATGGAGTTTGACATGGCCAGATATTCGTTGGACTATTATATATCTGAGGTCTTTTCCGCAGTTCCTAACAGTGTGGTGGCGGCAGCATTGCTTGCAGGAGCGGTTTACCTTATACTGGCTTCGGCAGCAGGATACTTTATAATGGAGAAAAGAGATATAGTGTAAGATTTCACCACAAGGGGGTTCGCTGACTATGAGGGTTTGGGCGGTGGCAGCTACGGCGGGCTGCATTGTCTGCATGATAATAATTATTATGATTCTGCGGCAGATCAGGGAGATCTGCCGCTGTCTGGCGTTTGTAAGAAGTCATAATACCAATATGAGGCTGACCTGGGATACACCCTTTGGTCCCATGAAATGGCTGGCGGCAGAAATTAATTCCTTTTTGAAAGAAACTGCCGAAGAACGTTTGAGATATGAGCGGGAGAGCAGAGGGCTGAAGGATTCCCTGACAGGCATTTCTCACGACATCCGCACGCCGCTCACCTCCCTGAGCGGCTATTTTCAGTTACTCACCCAGACGGAAGACCGTGAAGAACGGCAGCGGTACTGTGCGGTGATCAGGGCACGTATTGACAGCCTGGAATCCATGCTGGAAGAGCTGTTTACTTACACAAAGCTCCAAAACAGCGATTATCGGATCGAGATGGCCGGCATGAATTTTACAAAATGTGCTATTGATGCCATGCTGGCGTTTTACGGGCAATTTGCGGAGAAGGACATTCAGCCCTCGGTAAATATTGATGAAGACGCGGCATATATTTATGGAAACCCGGAAGCGGTGCGCCGGATCCTGCAGAATATTGTAAAAAACGCTTTGGTGCACGGTGCGGGGAAGGTATCTGTTTTGCTGCGGAAGGGGGAAGGCAGCGTGGTGTTTGAATGTGCCAATAGATGTGAAGCGCCGGAAGAGATAGATATAGAGGGGGTATTTCAGAAGTTTTATAAGGCTGATTCTGCAAGGGCGGAAAACTCTACGGGTCTGGGGCTTACCATTGCTTCGGAGCTTACGGTAAAGCTGGGGGGAAAGCTTACGGCGAAACTAGAGGGCGATATTTTTTCCGTCAGTGCGGTATTTCCCCTGCTGTAGCGGCAGAGATGTCTGTCTGCCGCCTGCATCGGGGTATTTGACTTTTACCGTCGGATTGTTTATACTTAAGGCAGGCAGTGGGATGATAAGATTCCACGGAGCGGAAGCATGGCAGGCAGTGACAAAAGAGGGGGAACAGGATGGGGAGATATATAAAGGACGTTCGGCTGGAGCAGCCTATAGATGTAGTCAGTATGGTAATGGATGATTTTATTTACCATAACCGTTTTTCGAGAACCGACTGGAACGGTGAAATGGTATTTTATTTAAAGGACCGCCATAAAAAGGAGCGTTACCTGAAATGGGTTTATGTGGACGGGCAGTTTCATGTGGAGGCGTGGCTGAAAAATTCTTTTGGCGGAGAAACGGACCTGGACGGCATGGGTGGAGGTGCCAGCAGAAGAGAGTTTCGGGCCAGCATAGACGGGCTGATCGAGACATTGAAGAAAACGGCGGCCGGATCTTTGGCAGGAGGTCATATCGGTTCCGACCCGCTTCATCATAATAGCGAGTATGTCGATAATCATGATAAGTGGAAAGAGGACACCAACTGGCAGCAGAACAGAGGTCAGTCTGCAGGCCAGAGCCGGCAACAGAACAGTGGTCAACCGACGGTGCAGTACAGGCAGCAGAATGCAGGTCAGTATGGGCAGCAGGCGGGTAATGCCGGCAGTTCCACTCGTGATCCGGAAGAAAGGCAGGCCATGCTGTATGCCGTACTTGCGATGGTGACGGGCTGGTTTTTTCCGCTGGCAGGTATTATTTTTATTGTGCTGGCCAGGCGGAAGGCAGCGGACAGCTCCAACGTCAGGGTGATAAATGCTCTTTGTATTCTTGCGGTTGTTTTCATGGTGTTTGGGTTTGCAGGCAATATTATGTTCAGTATTTTTTGGAATTTGTTTTTTTAGAGTCTTTTGATGCCGCGCGCGCGGCGGAATGAGAGGAAACATGAAGCTGATTAAGAGAATTCTGTTATGTATAGCGGCGCTTTTTATGGCAGGAAGTTTAGGTATCCTGGTGTGTGCGCTGAATCCCTCCCTTACGGCAGCGCTGGCGGAGAAAGTGCAGCAGATGCAGGCCGGTCCCTCAAGGCCGGATCAGGGTCAGGGTATTCCATTTACGCCGGTGATTCAGGAAGACAGCGGCGGAGAAAAGTATGTTCTTCCGGACAGCTATCCGCAGGAGATTCCCGGAGAAGTAAGCGGCCTTACCGGCTATCAGAAGGTAACGGCGGAAAATGAGCAGATCGGTCAGGAAGAGGCTGATAATCTGGGCAGTATTCCGGCGTCTGGGGAGACGGGTGAGGGCTTAAACTTTCCAGCAGAGTATTATCCCTATTATGCCATACTGGATAATACCTTAAAGACATTGTATCGTCAGGTTTATGCCAATGCGCTGGTATTGAATACATCTTTTGCGCCCAAGGTGGCGGTGACGACAGCGCAGGCGGCCAGCGTGGTAGAGGCGGTATATAACGATCACCCGGAGCTGTTCTGGATGGATGCGGAGTTTGCCTGTAAGTATCTGCGGACAGGAATCTGTGTGGAGATTACGCTGCAATACAATGAAACGGCAGACGATCTGGCGTCCGCAAAGCAGGATTTTGACGCTTGTACTGCGGAGATCCTGGCCGGCGCCGTTAATCTTGGCAGTGATTATGAAAAGGAGCAATATATTCATGACGTTTTGATTCAGATCGTGGAATACAAAACGTCGGTGCCCATAGACCAGAGCGCTTACAGCGCCATTGTGCTGGGTCAAAGCGTATGCGCAGGTTATTCAAAGGCCTATCAGTATCTGTTGCAGCAGTTAGGCATTCCCTGCTATTATTGTACGGGATATGCAGGGGAGGACCACGCTTGGAATATTGTGAAAACGGGGAGCCTTTACCGGAATGTGGATGTGACCTGGGATGACACGGAGCCCTCTACTTACGATTACTACAATAAGTCGGACAAAGAGCTCGGAAGCACTCATGTGCGGACTGACCTGGCAGTATATCTTCCGGCTTGTGCGGATGTGCCGGCGCCGGAGACGAATGCGGGAGAAAGTACGGTAGATTCTTATATCAACCCTAACCCGATTGAGCCGCTGGTATGGCAGAGCAGGGGCAAGCCGTATGAGGAAGAAGAGGAGGAAGAGAGGAAGAGCGAAGAGGAAATCCGTCAGGAAAATTTGGATAAAGCAGGCATTACGGAGGATCAGGTAATGGAGACCCTGGAGGAATATTACGGGGACTGCAAGGTAAAACTTGAGGAAGCAGGCATCGGTGAAAAGCAGTTTGTAAGCGTGATACCGGAGTCCCTCTGGGACTCACTGGAGCGGGCCTACAGCAGCGGAACCTATAAGACCGGGTATGTAAATGAGGCGTTAAAAAAGCTGGGAGCGGATAATTTTTTGATACAGCTTCAAGTACAGCGTCTGGGCGGCGGTTACTGCAAGCTGTATCATAATGTTTATACCTATTAAAATATAAAGGGGTCAAGGAAACCATCAAAGCAGGGAGCTGCGCACGGATATTCAGTGCAGCTCCCTGTTTTCGTCAAACAATGTACAGCCCATCTCTTTAAACTGACATATTTTCAGTTCCAGCAGTTCGATGGTTACGTTCAAATATTCCGCACTGCAGGAGAGGCAGAAGAAAGAGGCTGCGGCACGGTTATAGAGCTTTTTATGAAGCGCAATCTCATCCTGGATCAGCAGCCTGCCGCATTTTTTGCATCTCTCCGGTTTATTCAACGACCAGCTCTCCGATCAGAATTTTACATTCATCCACGGCGATGCTGCAGCGGTATCCATCTCTGTAAACGCCCAATGCTTCTCCTGTTACGGCGTCTGTCAGCTTTAAGGCAACGCCGGATTCCGAATGGATTCCCAGATCGTCAAAGGAAATGCTCATGGTATTTTCCCAGTCGTTGGCGGCATCCAGATTAAAGAAGCCTAAGGCTACCCGGTTTCCGCTCATGATTTTTGCCATGGTATAGGTCTTTTCTCCGTTGTGACCTAACAGAAAGGCGGGTCTGCACTCTTCGTCTTGATTGATGGCGATCAATCCTTTGCAAAGCAGGGTCTTTTCATTTACCTCATCCAGGCTGCGCAGGTCGGAACCGATAATCAGCGGGGAACCCATGAATGCCCACATGGCGAAGTGCTGAAGATATTGGGCGTCGCTGCATCCGTTCAGGCCAACGTTCCCCTTGCCGTGCATACCCACGATCAGCATGTCCATATCATTATAACAGCCGGGGCCGTTGCCTTCGATGTTTTCCACCTGGCTTTTGAAGATGTCCTTATAGCTTTTGGGTACATCGAAAATATCTCCGGTGGAGCGGTAACTGTGGGCGCCTCTGGAGCGCATCCAGCCGGAAGGGTTTTCAACACCCCAGTTACATGCGGCCAGAAGAATATCTCTGCCGCTGGCCCGCAGAGCCATGGCCATGGTCAGGTAAGCGTTTTTCCCGTTGCCGCTGGCGGGGAAGTTACAGAAATCATATTTGAGATAATCCACGCCCCATTCCGCGAACTGCCTGGCGTCCTCAAATTCATGACCGTAGCTGCTGGGATACCCTGCGCAGGTCATAAAGCCCGCACAGGAGTACATGCCGAATTTCAGGCCCTTGGAATGGACATAATCGGAAAGGTATTTCATCCCGTGAGGGAACAGGGCGGGATCTGCCACCAGTTTTCCGTCTACTCTTTCCTTCAGGGACCAGCAGTCGTCAATAATCACATACTCGTAGCCTGCGGCCTGATAGCCCTTTTCCACAATGATGTCCGTCATCTCTATAATCAGCTTTTCGCTGATATTACTTCCAAAAGTGTTCCATGAGTTCCAGCCCATGGGTGTTTTGTGTGCCAGCATATTATATCCTCCGTTTTTTAATTTTGTGTTTTCTTCTGACAAATATTATAACCTTTGATACAATACCTGGCAATACTTTTCGTTTTTGGCGAAATTGAATATCTCGGTCAAAATGATAGAAAAAACACCGTTTCCCGGAGGAATCAGAAGCCGGAAAGCGGTGTTTTCTGCATTTTTAATTTGATATTAGCAGGCTATGAGTTAAGCGGCCGTTTGTAAGGTCAGGCCGGATTCAGCCTGATATTTGACTTACAGTCCTTCGTGGAAGGTGCGGCTGATAACGTCAGCCTGCTGTTCGGGAGTCAGCTTTATAAAGTTTACGGCATACCCGCTGACCCGAATAGTCAACTGGGGATAATTTTCAGGATGCTTTTGTGCGTCCAGCAGCGTATCCCTGTTTAATACATTGACATTCAAATGATGTCCGCCCTTTGTGGCATATCCGTCAAGAAGATTTACAAGATTGTCAACCTGTGCTGTGCTTGTGCTCATATTGATACCTCCATTTGGTTATTTGATAATAGTAATGATTACTATTTTATGTAAAATAAGAATACCACTTTTTCATCTATTTGTCTATAGAATTTTTAGCAAAATTTTGTTTTTTTCATAGTACAAATGTTAAAAAGAAAACAGGAATATCCGCGTATTAATTTCATATATTGGAGAAAGAAGGACAAAGCATATGCCCGCCTGGGCATGTAAGGGGGATGGAGATGGGAATGGAGAATACAATTCTGCAGCTTTTTCCGGCAGGGAAGAGACCTTTCTGGGAATATACATCTGCACATCAGAAATATGTCCGTGAGATCCGGCTGCGGGCAGACCGTCCCATCGTGGTCTACATAGACGGAAAGGAAGTTTTTTTGGACCGGGAGGGACGTT
This sequence comes from uncultured Acetatifactor sp., assembly GCA_910578815.1. Classification (GTDB taxonomy): domain Bacteria; phylum Bacillota; class Clostridia; order Lachnospirales; family Lachnospiraceae; genus Acetatifactor. The sequence continues at coordinate 40,100 of CAJTSE010000022.1, read as the reverse complement.
TTACGAAGCACCTGCAGGAGGCGAAGGGTATTTCGGCCAAGGAGCTGACAGAGCTGTTGGAGCATATTTGCCATTACTCCCTTTATGCTTTTGAAGATGAGCTGCGGCAGGGTTTTTTGACCGTGGGCGGCGGCCACAGGGTGGGAGTTGCAGGACAAGCCGTGACAGAAGATGGAAAAAGACTTCGGACGATCAAAAACGTATCCTTTTTGAATATCCGGATTTCTCATGAGATCAAAGGGGCGGCAGACGGTGTGCTTCCTCGTATGTACAGCCTGGAAGGACTTAAAAGTACCTTGATTATTTCCCCGCCGGGATGCGGAAAGACTACCCTTCTTCGGGATCTGGTGAGGCAGGTGTCCGACGGGAATGCCTGGGGCAGAGGCATGACGGTGGGGGTGGTGGATGAGCGCTCGGAAATTGCAGGCTCTTTTTGCGGGAAACCCCAAAATGACGTAGGCATGAGAACGGATGTGCTGGATGCCTGCCCGAAAAGCCTTGGGATGATGATGCTCCTGCGTTCTATGTCCCCGGAGGTCATCGCCATTGACGAATTGGGAAACAGAGAAGAACTGGAAGCGCTCGGCCAGGCCGCTGCCTGCGGCTGCAGGATATTGGCCACGGCCCACGGGGCGAGTAAAGAGGATGTGACAGCCAGATTTGATGTACCCAGTGCACTTTGGCGGCAGCTGTTTGGAATGGTTATTCTTTTAGGTAAAGAAAACGGAAACTGTGTGGTGAAGCGAATGATAGAGGGAGGGGAAGCGGATGCTTAAGCTGACCGGTGCCTGCATGATTCTGGCGGGCTGCTCCGGACTGGGATTTTGGTACAAGCGGCAGTTTGCGGGCAGAGTCAGGGCCCTGCGGCAGCTTTGCGATACCCTAAGCCTGTTTGCCAGTGAGATCCGTTATGGCAGAGGAACTTTGACGGAGTGCTGCGAACATGTGGCAGAGAGGATGTCCGGTACATATGGGGCGGCCCTTAAAAGAACCGCAGACAGAATGGGAGAAAATACCGGTGAAAGTTTTGCAGAAATATTTCGGGAATGTATGGAAGTGCCTTTAAAGGAAATGCCTTTAAAGGAAGAGGACCGGGAAGAGTTTCTGCGTTTTTTGTCCGCAGGAACCTTTGGCGACGGCGGGATGCAGCTGGGACTGATAGAGCAAAGCAGGGAACAGCTGGAGATAAGGGCGGCAGCCTTAGAGCGGGAGAATGCGGGTAAATGCAGGGTGGCGGTAGGGCTTGGAACTATGGGAGGGCTGATGCTTATTCTCATATTGTGCTGAAATTAAGCCGCAAAAATAGTTGAAATCATGACCATGTTTGATAAGCGGTCAGTAGAAAGATGGGATACGAATAATTATGGGAGTGAGTCTGATTTTCAAGATAGCAGCGGTGGGGATTCTGGTCGCCATACTTAACCAGGTGCTGCGGCACAGTGGACGGGAAGAGCATGCGTTTATGATCAGCCTTGCCGGATTGATCCTGGTGCTGACATGGATTGTACCGTATATTTATGAGCTGTTTCAGACAATACAGACCTTGTTCACGCTGTAAACGGAATTGGGTGTCATTTAAAGTTCCGCAAGGTGAGAGTTTGGAGGTTAGTGTGCAGGAACTTGTAAGGGTAGTTTTTTTGGGAATTGTCGGTGTGATGCTGGCAATCCAGTTTAAGGGGCAGAAGCCGGAATATGGTGCTTATATGGGGCTGGCTGTGGGCATTCTCATCTTCTGGTATGCGTTAAGGCAGGTGGCGGCAGTGACGTCTCAGATGGAAAAGCTGCAGACTTACCTTGGCAGTGCCGGAAGCTATCTCACCGTCTTGCTGAAGGTCATCGGCATAACATATATTTGTGAGTTTAGCGCGGACATCTGCAAGGACGCTGGTTATCAGGCCGTGGCGGGACAGATTGAAGTGCTGGGAAAGCTGTCCGTCATGTTTGCCGGTCTGCCTGTTTTGTTTGCAGTAATCGAGCAGATTCAAAATTTTTTGTAACAGCCGAATGGCGTCTGTTTTTTAGGCGGAATAGGAGGTGGAAATGGATTTAGGCGCAGTCTGGCAGGATTATGGCCTGGACAGGCTCTCGGACGGGATTCAGCAGCTTTTCCCGCGTACGGGCATATCGGCCGAGCGGCTGCTGGAGCAGGTAATGTCTGGGGATATACTGGGGGCGCTGTCAAACCTTTTTGCGGGTGGTGCGGCAGGGATCACGGATCAGCTGGCCGGCATGAAAAATGTATTTATCTGGTTGTTGGTGATGGGGATTGTTTCTTCACTTATTACGCACTTCGTAGAAATTTTCGATATGCACCAAGTGGCGGATATGAGCTTTTATTTTATGTATCTTTTGTTTACGGCAATATTGCTGAAGTGCTTTTCCGAGGCCGCAGGTACGGCGCTGCAGGCTTTGGAGGACATCATTCTTTTTATACGGCTGCTGATGCCGGCATATCTGATTTCTCTGGGCGTGTCCACCGGGGCGGCCACGGCCGGAGTGGTATGTGAAATCATGCTGCTGGTCATATACGGAATAGAATATGTTCTCTCCAAAGGAGCGATCCCTGTCGTCTATAGCTTCGTGATGCTTTCCATGGTGAACGGCATTTGGGTGGAAGAAAAGCTGACCATGCTCATCGAGCTGCTGGAAAAGGCTGTGGGCTGGATTTTAAAGGCAGCGGTGGGAGTGGTGACCGGCATCAGTATTTTTCAGGCGTTGATTACGCCGGTGGTGGATTCAGTGAAAAAATCGGCACTGCAGAGACTTGTGTCAGCGATTCCGGGTATTGGAGATGCGGCAGACGGAGCGTTGGATCTGGTCCTGGGGTCTGCTCTCGTGATTAAAAACAGTATCGGGGTGGTGCTTTTGCTTTTGATTTTGGTACTCTGTGCCGCGCCGCTGATAAAAATTGGGTTGATTTCAGGAGTGCTGAAATGTGCTGCTGCGCTGATGGGAGTTGTGGGGGATAAACGGATTACCACCTGTGTCAACCGGGCGGGGGACGCGGGACTGCTGCTGCTTAAGACCACAGGGACGGCAATTCTGCTGTTTCTGATCTCAATAGCGGTAGTTACGGCATCAGGCAGAGGTTAGCAGGAGGAAGAGGATGCAGAGTATTCTTTTTCAAACAATTTGCAAAATTGGCATTTTCATGATTTGCGCTCAGGCAATCATACATTTCAGACCCAGGGAGACCTATGAAAAATATTTAAAACTTCTGGTAAGTGCCATGATACTGATTCAGCTTTTTCTGCCGATCGGCAGTTTTCTGCTGGGAGGCGGTATGGAACAGACGCTTCAACGCCTGGAACAGCTTCGGACCCAGCTGGAGAAAGAGATGGATTCCGCAGCCAGGGAGGCTGCAGATACGGATAAGCTGCTGGAACAGATGACTTTGGAAGAAGTCAGGAAGAGAGTGGAAGAGCAGGAGCGTCTGGCGGAAGAAGCAGGGGACGAAAAAAAGGATGGGGCAGCCGGAACAGGGGAGTTACAGGACGGGATCGAAGAGGTGCCGGAAGTCACCGTGACGGTGGGGCCCATTGAGATACAATAGATGATATAAGAGTCTGTGCGGCTGGAGGGAAGGCAGGATTATATGAAATGGAAAAATTGGCTGGAAAATGAGAGGATAAAGAAACTTTTTAGCAGAGAGAATCTGGTGGTGCTGGTGCTGTTGGGGATTCTGTTGTTTATTATTGCCCTGCCTTCGGGGAACAGCGGCAGGAAGACGGGAGATACGGCACCTGGGGAAGGCGATTTAATAAATTTGCCGGAATCGGATTCGGACGGGGTAAGAAATATACAGGCGGTGGAGGAAGCAGAAGTCTTGAACTACGCAGCGGACATGGAAAGAAGGCTTACGGAGGTTCTGGGTGAGATGGCAGAGGTGGGGAAAGTGCGGGTAATGATCACGTTGAAATCTTCCAGCGAGCTGGTGGTGGAAAAGGAAATGCCGGTGAGTCGTTCCATGACGACCGAGACCGATGCCCAAGGCGGAAGCCGTACTGTGAATACCAGTCAGGTGGGAGAAAGTGTGGTGTACAGCACCGAGGGCGGCAGCAGCACACCCTACGTGGTGAAGACTTTTGTGCCGGAGGTTGAGGGGGTGCTGGTGGTTGCGGAGGGTGCTGGAAGCGGAACGGTAAATCGTACCGTGACGGAAATCGTACAGGCACTTTTTTCCGTGGAAGCTCATAAAGTCAAGGTCGTAAAAATGGAGACAAAAACCAGGTAACATAAATCATATATCCGTTTCCGGGCTCATACAATAAATTAGTAAAACACAGAGAAAGGAAAAGACGTGAAAAACCTAATCAAAAAAAATCAGCTTATGATAACCGCACTTGCAATCATGATTGCGATTGCAGGGTATCTACAGTTTGCGGGGACCGGTCTGGAAGATGAATATCAGGCAGTGGATGACAGCAATGTATACACAAGCGATACAAATCCGGCAGGCTCTGATGACATTTTCAGGGAGAACTATACGGCAGGAGATCTGCTGGATCTGTCGGAAGAGGATCTGATACAGACAGGGCTGACCGAGATCGACAGTCTGGATTCGGACATGGAGGATAATCCCGTAGACGATTATCTGGACGCGGATTTCCAGGTATCACAGAACTCCGCAGAAGAAGGAAGCAGTACGCCGGGAGAGGGGGAGATTCCGGGAGAGGCCGTGTTTACGTCTACGCCGGGAGTTGCAATTCTTTCGGAGGCAAAGCTTTTAAAGGAACAGACCAGGGCAAAAAACAAGGAAACACTACTGGAGATTATTAACAGCGAAGGACTTTCCGACGAACAGAAGCAGTCGGCTGTGGACACTATGGTACAGATGACGGCCATTGCGGAGAAGGAGGCTGCTGCGGAGATCCTGCTGGAGGCAAAAGGTTTTTCCGATGTGGTGGTCAGCATCAACGGGAATGCCGTGGACGTAGTGGTCAATGAGGCGGTGCTGGACGATGTCATGCGGGCACAGATTGAGGACATCGTAAAACGCAAGACGGAAATTGCACCCGAAAATATTATTATCAGCACGGTGGTGCAGTAGATGTAAAATATAGTATAAATTACATAAATAGTGTGCTATAATGTAAACATCGCAGTGGGAAACAAAGCGAAAGGCTGCGTACTGCTGCTTGATAGAGACATTTGTTTCTCCGCGATGTTTAACGGGCAATCGTCCTGCGAAGCGGGACAAAAGCCGGCTGCGGGCACTGTAAGAGAGGACTAAAGATTATGCGCAGAGTTTTTCTGATTGTTTTGGATAGTTTTGGAATTGGCGGGATGGAGGATGCCGCTTCTTATGGGGATTTTAACGTAAATACCTTAAGGAGCGTATCTTCCAGCCCATATTTTCGTATGCCGCATATGAGCGAGCTGGGGCTGTTTGAGATCGAAGGCGTAACGGCAGACGGCAGCAAGGGCGGAGAAAAGCATAGGGCGGCCGTCGCCAGGATGACGGAACGCTCCAGGGGCAAGGATACCACCATCGGACACTGGGAAATCGCGGGGATTTATTCTCCTAAGCCATTGCCCACTTATCCGGAGGGCTTTCCAGAAGAGGTGCTGGAGCCGTTTCAAAGAAGAACGGGCCGGGGCGTACTTTGTAATCTGCCCTATTCCGGGACGGCAGTGATTCAGGAATATGGGGATGCCCATATGGTTACGGGAGATTTGATTGTATATACCTCTGCGGACAGTGTGTTTCAGATCGCGGCCCATGAGGACATCGTGCCTCCAGAGCAGCTTTATGAATACTGCCGCATCGCCAGAGAAATATTGAGGGGAGAGCATGGGGTGGGAAGGGTGATTGCCAGACCTTTTACGGGGCCGGCCGGAGGGCCGTTTGTCAGAACGCCCCGCAGGCATGATTTTTCCATGGAGCCTCCCGGAATTACTATGCTGGATCAGCTTTCCGAAGCAGGGAAGGATGTGATCGCAGTGGGCAAGATTAAGGATATTTTTGCAGGTAAGGGGATTACCCGGTCTGTTTATACAAGCGGCAACGAAGAGGGGATTCTCCGGACACTGGAGTACCTTGAAAAAGATTTCGAGGGCCTGTGCTTTATCAACCTGGTGGATTATGACATGCTTTACGGGCACAGGCGCGATATTGACGGCTATGCCAAGGCCCTTGCCTACTTTGACGAAAGACTGCCGGAGATCCTGAGCAGGCTTAAGCGGGAGGACATTTTGATGATTACGGCGGATCATGGCTGTGATCCCGCATACACGGTCACCACGGATCACACCAGGGAGTATACGCCCTTTCTTATGTATGGGGAAAATGTCTGTCCGGTTAATTACGGTACCCGTAAGAGCTTTGCGGATATTGGAGCGACGGTTCTGGATTATTTTGGTATTACGCCTGCTTTTGAAGGGGAAAGCATGTCGGCGGAGTGCAGCCGGCAGGACCGTGATTTGTCCTGCGGTCCCACCTGATGCTCTTTGTCCCGGCTGTGAAGGTAATAATGACCGGCAGGATTCGAAAACCGGGCGAAAGAAATATTGTACGCAGGCAAGGTCCGCGTTTAATATGGGACGTGTGCTGTGAGACGGAATGAGAGGGAAAATGAAGAAATATGAATAATTATACAGAAGAAATCAATCGCAGGAGAACTTTTGCGATTATTTCCCATCCGGATGCAGGAAAGACAACCCTTACGGAGAAATTCCTGTTATATGGGGGAGCCATCAATCTGGCAGGAAGCGTGAAGGGAAAGGCTACGGCCAGACATGCAGTGTCAGACTGGATGGAAATTGAGAAAGAGAGAGGAATTTCTGTTACTTCTTCGGTGCTGCAGTTCGAATATGACGGGTATTGCATCAATATTTTGGACACGCCTGGACACCAGGATTTTTCGGAAGATACTTACCGTACACTGATGGCGGCGGATTCCGCGGTCATGGTGATTGATGCGTCCAAGGGAGTGGAGGCGCAGACGAGAAAGCTGTTCAAGGTCTGCGGAATGAGAGGAATCCCGATCTTTACTTTTATCAATAAACTGGACCGGGATGCCAACGATACCTTTGATTTGCTGGACGAGATAGAGAAAGAGCTGGGGATCGCTACCTGCCCCGTAAACTGGCCCATCGGTTCGGGAAAGGGCTTTAAAGGAGTTTATGACAGGGAGCAGAAGTGTGTGATCTCTTATTCCGACACAGAAAAGGGGACGAAAGAGGGAGTTGCCACCAGGATACCTGTCACGGATCAGACACAGTTGAGAAATCTGATCGGCGATGAGGCGGCGGACAAGCTCATGGAAGAAATAGAGCTGTTAGACGGCGCCGGAGTTTCCTTTGATCTGGGCCAGGTGCAGGCGGGAAAGCTGACCCCGGTCTGCTTCGGCTCTGCTTTGACCAATTTCGGTGTGGAAATTTTTTTACAGCATTTCTTAAAGATGGCAACTACGCCTCTGCCCAGAACGGCGGACATTGGACCGGTGGATCCGCTGGAGAAGGATTTTTCGGCGTTTGTATTTAAAATCCAGGCCAATATGAACAAGGCCCACAGGGACAGAGTGGCATTTATGCGCATCTGCTCCGGAAAGTTCGATGCCAGCATGGAGGTGCGCCATGTACAGGGAAACAGGGTCATGCGCCTTTCCCAGCCCCAGCAGATCATGGCGGATGAAAGGAAGATCTTGAGCGAGGCGTATGCAGGCGATATTATCGGCGTCTTTGATCCGGGTATTTTTTCCATTGGGGATACGCTTTGTACGCCAAAGGAGAATTTTCGATATGAAGGAATACCCACCTTTGCGCCGGAGCATTTTGCAAGAGTGCGCCAGCTGGATACCATGAAGAGAAAACAGTTTGTGAAGGGGATTGAGCAGATTGCCCAGGAAGGGGCCATCCAGATCTTTCAGGAGTTTAATACAGGGCTGGAAGAAATTATCGTAGGTGTGGTAGGAGTATTACAGTTTGACGTATTAAAGTACAGGCTGGAGAATGAATACAATGTGGGAATCCGGCTGGAAAATCTGCCCTATGAGCATATCCGCTGGATCGAGAATAAGGATGAAGTGGATATTGGGAAGCTGACAGGTACATCAGATATGAAAAAGGTAAAGGATATGAAAGGAAATCCGCTGCTGCTGTTTGTAAATGCCTGGAGCGTGGGTATGACGCTGGAACGAAACAAGGGGCTGATATTGACAGAATTTTCCAGAAATTAGGCACCGGAATCAGGGTATGAAGAAAAAGAGATTATGTCTGTTACTTCTGATGATGTTTATTTTGGCAGGCTGCGGCAACGGCAGGCTGCTGGATGAGATACCGCGGGACTTTTCCGTGACGGGTCCGGGTCCTCTTTGGACCGGAGAAGATACAGGAGAAGAACAGGATGCAGGGCCGGCCGGCGAGGACGGCTCTGTGTCCGAAAACAAAGGGGAGCCGGAGGTCAAAAGCAAGGCCGGGGAGGCAACAGGGTCAGAAGACGAAAACAAGCCCGGAGAGGAAACACCGTTCGAAAATGAAAGCGGATCGGGTACAGAGCCGGAGACCGAAGAAGAGGAAGAAGACTTTTTGTATGACGGCGCCTTTGAATATGCAGCCCAGGGCTTAAGCGAAGCAGAGCTGATATGGTACTTGGATATAAAAGAAGCACTGGGAAATTATCGAGAGAATGTCCGTCTGGACAAGGCGGCGCTTTCAGCCGGTTGTGATGAAGAAGACATTGACAGGATTTTTCAATGTGTTTTAAATGATCACCCCGAACTTTTTTTCGTGGAGGGCTATTCTTACACAAGGTATACCAGAGGTGACAGAACCACCACCGTGGTTTTTTCGGGAACCTATAGTATGGACAGGGAGACGGCGGCAGGCAGGCGGGATGAGATAGAAGCGGCGGCCGGGAAAATCCTTTCAGGTATAGACGAAAATGCGGACCAGTATACAAAGGTAAAATATGTGTATGATACGATCATTTGCCAGACGGATTACGATCCGTCCGCGCCGGATAACCAAAATATTTATTCGGTTTTTGTGAGCGGCAGATCCGTATGTCAGGGTTATGCCAAGGCAACGCAGTATCTGTTGAACCGTTTGGACGTGGATTGTACTCTGGTGCTGGGAACGGTGGCGGAAAGCGGATACACAGTCCCTGAGCAGACAAAAGAGGGTGTCCCGGAGGAAGCGGCGGCAGAGAAAACGGAGGTGGTGCGCAGAGAGGGACATGCCTGGAATCTGGTTAGAGTGGACGGAGAATATTACTATGTGGATACTACGTGGGGAGACGCTTCCTACAGCCGTCAGGATGGCGGACAGACGGAGGACATGGGGATGCCGGAAATTAATTATGATTACTTGAATGTGACTACGGAAGAGCTTTTAAAGAGTCACACCATCGGAGACATTATCCCCATGCCATTATGCAGTGCTACGGAAGCCAATTACTATGTGAGGGAGGGGGCTTTGTTTACATCCTATGATACCGGACAGATGCAGACGCTTTTTGACAGTGCCAGGCTTGGGGGCAGAGAAGATGTGACCGTAAAATGCGCGGATTGGGAATGTTATACTAAGATGCTGACGGAACTGGTGGAAAATCACGGAATCTTTCGATATATGGGGGAAGAGGACGATACCGTGGCCTATGCCCGGAACGATAATCAGATGTCTCTGACTTTTTGGGTGACAAATCAGTAGAGAGTGTGTTATAATATTCGGGAAAGCATTGAGCAGTGCGGAAAAAGGCAAGTATAAATTTTCTCATGTCTGCATGTAAGAAAATTTATATCTGACTTTTTTCATAGGGCGAAAGCCCGTGAGCGAGATAAAACGAAGTAAAATCGAGCGGAGCACTGCGACGGACAAAGAGCGCGCAGCGCGGGTTTGCGAGTCATTTCATATTTTGACGGAGGAATTCAGATGGAAAAAGATATAGAAAAGGATAAAAAAACAGTGGTATTGAAGGACGAGGAAAACGTAGGAGTGGTGCAGATCGCGGATGACGTGGTGGCTATGATTGCATCTTTGGCTACTACTGAGGTGGAGGGCGTTTGCGCCATGTCCGGCAATATTACCAATGAGCTCATGAGCAGGGTGGGCATGAAGAAGTTGACCAAAGGAGTCAAGGTTGAGGTTTTTAACGACAGCGTAGTGGTTTTTCTTGCTGTGACAGTGGAATATGGCTATAATATTCCGGCAACCTGTCAGAAGGTACAGACCAAGGTGAAGGCGGCGATCGAAAACATGACAGGGCTTACCTGTACCGATGTCAATATTCGAATTGCAGGCGTAAAAGTAAAATAGTAAGGAAAAATGTAATGGGACGACATGAAGAAAGGGAGCAGGTTTTTCTGCTTTTGTTCCGGGCGGAGTTTCATCCGCCTGCGGATATGCCGGGGCAGATCAGACTGTTTTTGGAGGACAATGAGGCTGTCAGCTCACAAAAGGGCGGGGAACGCATTGAAGAGCGTTGCCGCCTAATCTGTGAAAGAATTCCGGAGCTGGATAAGCTGATAGATGAAAATACAGAAGGCTGGAATACTGCCCGCATGGGGCGGGTGGAGCTTACCATCCTGCGTCTGGCTGTATACGAGATGCGCTTTGATGATGATATTCCGCCAAGAGTGGCGATTGACGAGGCGGTGGAGCTTGCTAAAAGGTACGGTCAGGAGAATTCGGGCGGTTTTGTAAATGCGATTCTGGCAAAAATATTGAAGCTGGGTGATTGATATTCGAAGTGTTTATACGGTAGAACAATTAAATTCATATATCAAAAATATGTTCACGCAGGATTATCTGTTGCAGAGCCTTCTTGTAAAGGGGGAGATCAGCAACTGTAAATATCATGCCTCCGGACATATTTACTTTACGTTAAAGGACCCCGGTGGAGTGGTGAACTGTGTTATGTTCGCAGGTAATCGTGCGGGTCTTTCTTTTCGTCTGGCGGAAGGGCAGCAGGTGATCGTAAGCGGTGCCGTAGATGTGTACGCGAAGGAAGGCAAATACCAGCTGTATGCCAGACAAATCAGGCTGGAGGGAAGCGGTCTCCTATATGAAAAATTTGAGCTGCTAAAGCGGGAGCTGGAGGAATCTGGCATGTTTTCAAAGGAGTATAAGCAGCCGATTCCAAAATATATCAGGACTTTAGGTGTGGTAACGGCAGATACAGGTGCGGCTGTTCGGGATATTATACAGATCACCAGGAGACGGAATCCATACATACAGATCATTCTCTATCCTGCCATTGTTCAGGGGGAGGCGGCGGTGCCCAGCATTGTGCGGGGCATTAAGGCGCTGGAACGGCTGGGGGTGGACGTGATGATCGTAGGCAGAGGGGGAGGTTCCATTGAAGATCTCTGGGCATTTAACGAACGGCAGGTGGCGCAGGCAGTATTTGACTGCTCCGTTCCCGTCATCTCTGCAGTAGGGCATGAGACGGATACCACCATTATAGACTTTGTTTCAGATCTGCGGGCACCTACCCCTTCAGCGGCTGCGGAGCTGGCAGTGGCGGATATTCGGGAGATTTTGGATGAGCTTGAAGAATATCGGCGTAAGCTGCAGCGCGGGATACAGCGGAGGCTGAAGGACAGCCGCATGACGGTAAAGCAGGCGGAGCTGCAGCTGAAGGCGTTCAGCCCGGCAGGGCGGATCAGGGAGAAAAAAATGGGTCTTCTGGGTGTGGAAGAACAGCTGCAAAACCGGATGAATCGGCTGCTGCAGGAAAAAAGGCATGAGATGGAGCTTTATATCCAGCGGCTGAAGGGCCTTTCGCCTCTGGAAAAGCTAAGCAGCGGATATTCCTATGTTTCGGACCGGGAGGGCAGAAACATACGGTCGGTGGAACAGGTGGAGCTGGGGCAGCAGGTGACGGTCAGGGTAAAGGACGGAAGTTTTGAAGCCAGTGTAAGCGCAATCAGCCGAAGCGGGGCAGGACAGCGGGAGCGGCAGGTTTAAAAGCGGTTAGAGGATTGTTAGAAAAGTTATGACGGCTGGAGGGGCATTATGGCGGAAAAGAAGAAAGAGCTCAGCCTGGAAGAAAATTTCAGCGGGCTGGAGGAATTACTGGATCAGCTGGAGCGTGAAGATATTTCTCTGGAGGATGCCTTTGAGGCGTATCAGAAGGGAATGAAGCTGGTCAAGACATGTAACGATCAGATTGATCGTGTGGAAAAGCAGGTATTGAAGCTCACGGAGGCGGGACAGCTGGAGGCATTTGACAATGGAGAACTGTGAAAACAATGAATTCGAAGCGCTGCTTCGGGAAAAAACAGAAAAACTGGACAAGATCATTGAGCGTTTTCTGCCGGCGGAAGAGGGAGATCAAAAAACAGTGATCCAGGCTATGAACTACAGTATCAGAGCCGGCGGAAAGCGTCTGCGGCCCATGCTGCTGTGGGAAACCTTTCTGCTCTGCGGCGGCCGCAGGGAGGATGAGGGATTTGTGGCGCCCTTTCTGGCGGCGTTGGAGATGATCCATACCTATTCCCTGGTACATGACGATCTGCCGGCCATGGACAATGACGAGTACCGCCGGGGAAGAAAGACTACCTGGCGGGTATACGGGGAGCCTTTGGGAATACTGGCAGGGGACGGACTTTTAAATTATGCCTTTGAGACGGCCATGCGTTCCTTTGAATACTGCGGCTGTACCGGAGGACCGGTCACATCTGAATATACCTCGCGGGAATATCTGGACAGAGCGGCAGGTGCCCTGTATGTGCTTGCAAGGAAGGCAGGCATTTACGGCATGATCGGTGGCCAGACAGCGGACATTGAAGCAGAAGGGCGGGAGGAAGACGTAACCGAAGAACAGATTCTGTTTATTCATGAGCATAAGACTGCGGCGCTGATTCAGGCGGCAATGGCAGTGGGAGCCATTCTTGCTGGAGCAAAACGGGAGCAGGTGGCAGCGCTGGAAAAGTGCGGCTTAAACATAGGAATTGCCTTTCAGATCCAGGACGATATACTCGATGTGGTGGGAGACAGCAGGGAACTGGGAAAACCGATCGGAAGCGATGCGCAAAACGGAAAGCAAACCTATGTGACGTTGAAAGGTTTGAAGGCGGCCGGGGAAGACGTGGCGGCTCTTTCCGACGAAGCGGTTCGGATATTAAAAGAGTTTGGCGGAGATCACGGCTTCCTGGAGCAGTTGATTCTGAAACTGATCCATCGCACGAAGTAAGCGTTCGCTGGGGAAAGGCATGTATCATGTTTTTAGAGACCATAGAGAAAGCAAATGACATAAAGCAGATAGACAGGGAGAACTGGGGAGAGCTTGCGCAGGAAATCCGGCAGTTCCTGATCGAAAAAATCAGCGTTACGGGGGGGCATCTGGGCTCTAACCTGGGAGCGGTGGAGCTGACTATGGCGCTTCATCTTGCCTTAAATCTGCCGGAGGATAAGATTATTTGGGATGTGGGTCATCAGTCCTATACCCATAAGATACTGACCGGCAGAAAGTCGGGATTTGAGTCCCTGCGCCAGTTTCACGGCATGAGCGGCTTTCCTAAGCGGAAGGAGAGCTGCTGTGACGTATTTGACACGGGCCACAGTTCTACCTCCATCTCGGCCGGGCTGGGACTGGTTAAGGCCAGGGATTTGCGGGGAGAGAACAATGTGATTGTCTCAGTGATCGGTGACGGCTCCCTGACGGGTGGTATGGCTTATGAAGCATTGAACAACGCGGCAAAGCTTGAGACAAATTTTATCATTATTTTGAATGATAACAATATGTCCATTTCGGAAAACGTGGGCGGCGTGTCAAAATATTTGAACAATATCCGTACCGCTACGGGCTATCTGGACCTGAAGGCGGGAATTTATCATGCCCTGCAGGGGGCGAGACGGGGCAGCAACACCATCAGGGCGATCCGTAAGGTGAAAAGCAGCTTTAAGCAGCTGGTGATACCGGGGATGCTTTTTGAAGACATGGGGATTACTTATCTGGGACCTGTGGATGGCCATAATATAGAAGGGCTTGTACGCGTGATCGGGGAAGCAAGGCGCGTAAAGGGGCCGGTGTTGATTCATGCGCTGACTCAAAAGGGAAAGGGCTATATCCCCGCGGAGCGCCATCCGGCAAGATTTCATGGAGCGGAACCCTTTGACATTGAAACCGGGCTGCCCAGTAAGCCGAGAACCGTGGCTAATTACACGGATGTGTTTTCCACTGTTATGTGTAAATTAGGACAGCGGGATAAAAATATCGTGGCGATCACTGCTGCCATGCCGGACGGCACGGGGCTGAAGCGCTTTCGGAATATGTATCCTGACCGTTTCTTTGATGTGGGCATTGCCGAGGAACATGCGGTTACCTTTGCGGCCGGACTGGCGGCCGGGGGATTAAAGCCCGTTGTGGCGGTGTATTCTTCTTTTTTACAGCGGGCATATGACCAGATTCTTCATGATGTCTGTCTTCAGAATCTGCCGGTGATCTTTGCCATAGACCGGGCCGGGCTGGTGGGAAGTGACGGAGAGACCCATCAGGGCATCTTTGATTTTACATATCTGACCGGAATTCCCAATATGTGTGTGTGCGCTCCCAAGAATAAGTGGGAGCTTTCGGATATGATGAAATTTGCGGTGTCTTATCATGCTCCCATAGCGGTGCGCTATCCCAGAGGAAGCGCCTATGACGGATTAAAAACCTTCCGGGCGCCGATGGAGTTTGGAAAGGCGGAATGGATTTACAAAGAGTGGGAAATTGCCCTGTTTGCCGTGGGCAGTATGGTACGGACGGCGGAGAACGTCAGGGAGCAGCTGAAAAGCAAAGGCTATGGCGTCAGCCTTGTCAACGCCCGGTTTGTGAAGCCCATCGACGAGGAAATCGTGCGGGAGGCCTGCAGGGATCATGTATTGATCGTTACCCTGGAAGAAAATGTTTCCTGCGGCGGCTACGGAGAAAAGGTACTGGACTGCATGAACAGAAGCGGGTTGTCCAATCATTATCTGAATTTCAGTATTCCTGACGCGTATATAGAGCATGGGGATGTAGAGGCCTTAAAGCGGGAGGTAGGCATAGATGCGGACAGTGTCACCAAGCGGATTCTGAAGGCGCTGGAGGCAGGCGTATGAAGGAGCGGCTGGATGTGATTTTGGTAAACCGGGGATATGCCGTTTCCAGAGAGAAGGCAAAAGCGATCATTATGTCGGGAAATGTCTATGTCAACGGCCAGAAGGAGGACAAGGCAGGAACCTTCTTCGACGAGAGTAAAATCAGGCTTGAGATCAGGGAGCATGCGTTAAGGTATGTGAGCAGGGGCGGATTAAAACTGGAGAAAGCCATGCAGGTCTGGGGGCTTTCCTTGGAGAAAATGGTCTGCATGGACATAGGAGCTTCCACCGGCGGCTTTACCGACTGTATGCTGCAAAATGGAGCGGCAAAGGTGTATGCGGTGGATGTGGGGCATGGGCAGCTTGCCTGGAAGCTGAGAAACGACGAAAGGGTGGTCTGTATGGAACAGACTAATTTCCGATACATGGTCAGAGAAGATATAAGCGACGACCTGGATTTTGCCAGCGTGGACGTGTCCTTTATTTCTCTGACGAAGATATTGATTCCAGCTCGCAATCTGTTAAGGGCAGGCGGAGAAATGGTGTGCCTGATTAAGCCTCAGTTTGAGGCCGGCAGGGAGAAGGTGGGAAAGAACGGAGTGGTAAGAGAGCCTGAAACCCACCGTGAGGTGATCGGGAAAATAGTGGATTATGCAGACAGCATTGGCTTTTGTGTGCTGGGGCTGGATTATTCTCCCATCAGGGGGCCGGAAGGCAATATTGAGTATCTTTTGCATCTTATCAAGGAGCAGGAGCCTGAAAACGAAGTCCGTGGACTTACGGAGCAGGAGGCGGAATCTGCTTTGCGCGAGATAATGGAGGCTGGGAGCGGATTGTCCGGGTGTGAAGAGTGGCAGAGGCTGATCCGGGAGATAGTGGAAAATTCTCATGCGAAAGAGGATGGAGCAAAGTAATGGCAAAACAGTTTTTGATCTATACAAACAGGCAAAAAGACAAGGGACTGGCAGTTACGGAGCGCATCCGCAGTTATCTGGAGAAGCGGGGGCGGAAGGTTTTATTAAAGACTGAGGGTGCGGACTGGAGTGAGACGGCGGACTGTATGATTGTGCTGGGCGGTGACGGCACTATGCTCCGGGCGGCCAGAGAAACCAGAGAACGGAACGTTCCTATGATCGGCGTCAACCTGGGCACGCTTGGATATTTGACAGAGATTGAGCCGGATCACCTGGAAGAGGCGTTGGAACGTCTGATCAAAGGCGATTATGAGCGGGAGAGCCGTATGATGCTCCACGGCAGGGCATACCTTAAAGGGCACGGAGCGGAAAAACCAGGAGAAAGAAAATCGGAAGAAGGCAGTGAGGAAGAAAACAAATTGGGCGGAAGCCGGCAGGAGGACTGGGCCCTAAATGATATTGTCATAGCGCGGAGCGGGCCGCTGCGGATCATTCGCTTTAACATTTATGTCAATGGCCAGTTTCTTAACACTTACTGTGCGGACGGTATGATCGTTACCACCCCTACCGGGTCTACGGGCTATAATCTGTCTGCGGGGGGACCGCTGGTTGCACCTCAGGCAAAGCTGATTATACTGACGCCCATTTGTCCTCATACATTGAATCAAAGAAGCATTATCCTTTCTCCTGAGGATGTAATCGAGATTGAAATTCCTCAAGGCGGTGACGGCGGAGAGCAGACAGTGGAAGCCAGCTTTGACGGCGGCCGCGGGATTCCCCTTTGTACGGGGGACAGGATCCGCATTATGCAGTCCCAAAAAGTTGCGGAGTTTATACGGTTGAATCGTGTCAGCTTTTTGGAGGTGCTGCACGGGAAACTTTCGGATTAGAGACAGGGAGGAAAGAGGAAGGCAAAAGGCGGAAAGGACAAAAAGACCGGAAAGGCAGAAGGCAGATAGATGAAAAAGGTTCGGCATGGAAAGATTGTGGAAATCATACAAAAATATGATGTGGAAACACAGGAGGAACTGGCGGGCAGGCTTAGGGAGGCGGGCTTCAATGTGACGCAGGCCACCGTTTCCAGAGATATAAGGGAGTTGAAACTTTCCAAGGTTGCCGCGGCCGGAGGCGGCCAGAAATATGTGGTTTTGGAGCAAGGAGATGAGCGTAAAGGGGATAAATATATCCGTGTCCTGCGGGACGGCTTCCTTTCCATGGATATGGCCGGGAATATACTGGTGGTGAAAACGGTCTCCGGCATGGCTATGGCGGTGGCGGCAGCGCTGGATGAGCTGCGTTTTGCCGAGGTGGTAGGCTGTATCGCGGGGGACGACACGATTTTTGTGGCGGTTCGCACCGTGGAGGATACAAAAATATTGATGGAGAGGCTGCAACGGTTAGTGTGAACGGAATGAAGATTTTCTAAGGTTGGTTTTAAGGATTGTTTGTGCCGATAAAGTCGACAATGCCGCCGGAGGCGGTATGTCTGGAATTGGAGGAAATATAGATAAAATATGCTGCTTAGTTTACATGTGAAAAATCTGGCGCTGATTCGGGAGACGGAGGTGGAATTCGGACGGGGATTAAATATTCTTACCGGTGAGACGGGAGCGGGAAAATCCCTGTTGATTGGAAGCATCAATCTGGCGCTGGGGGGAAAATTTGACAGGGATATGCTTCGCACGGGGGCGGAAAGCGCCCTGGTAGAGCTTGTGTTTGACGGGGATAGTCCGCAGGTCAGGGAGAAGCTGGCACAAATGGAACTGGAAGAGCCGGAGGACGGTGCGGTGATTATCAGCCGGAAAATGCAGACAGGGAAAAGTGTCTGCAAGATAAACGGGGAGACGGTTACTGCAAAGCAGGTGAAGGAGCTGGCGGAAACACTGATTGATATTCATGGACAACATGAGCATCAATCGCTGTTGAACAAGCGGAAGCATATGGAAATCCTGGATTCCTATTGCGGCGGGGAGTATGAGACGGCAGCGGAAGCCGTAGCCAGGGAGTATGACCGATGCAGAAGAATCAGAAAATCCCTGGAAGAGGAAGCCATGGATGAAGAGACAAAAGCGAGGGAGCGTTCTCTGTCCGAATTTGAATATCAGGAAATCCGAGAGGCAGAGCTGAAGGAAGGGGAGGACGAGGAACTGGAGCAGCGCTACCGTTTGATGATCAACAGTAAAAGAATTCTGGAGAGTCTGGCGGAGAGTCTGCGGTTGACAGGAAATGACAGTGAGGGAGGGGCAGGAAGTGCATTGGGACGGGCGCTGAGGGCGCTTCGCAGTGTTACTTCCTATGATCGGAAGCTGGCGGAAATGGAAGAGCAGCTGACGGAGATTGACAGCCTTCTTGCGGATTATAATCGGGATGTGGCGGAATATATGACGGACTGCGAGTTTGACGGGGAGGATTTTGCTGCCGTGGAAGGGCGGCTGAATCTGCTGAATCATTTAAAGGGAAAATACGGAAGGACCATCCGTGACGTGATAGAATATGGGGAGGAAAAAAAGCGGCTGCTGGAAAAACTGGAAGATTACGATGCCTATATGGACAAGCTTACGAAGGAGCTGGCGGAGGCAGAAAAGGAGCTGAAAGAGGCATGTAAGAGGCTCACCAAAATTCGGCAAAAAAACGGGCCGGTGCTGCAGAAGCAGCTGAAGGAGGCCCTTGTGCAGTTAAATTTTTTAACGGTGGAATTTGAAATAGCAGTGCGGCCGGAGCAGGATATTACGGCCAGGGGATGGGATGATGTGGAATTTCTGATTTCCACCAATCCGGGGGAGTCGTTGAAGCCTTTAAGTCAGGTGGCCAGCGGAGGAGAGCTATCCAGGGTCATGCTGGCCATTAAAACGGTGCTGGCAGGCAGGGATGATGTAGATACGCTGATCTTTGACGAAATCGACGCGGGGATCAGCGGCAGAACGGCCTGGAAGGTATCCGGCCAGCTGGATGTGCTGGCCCACAGCCATCAGGTGATCTGTATTACTCATCTGCCCCAGATTGCGGCGATGGCGGACAGGCATTTTTGCATTGAAAAGAGCAGCAGCGGGGACAATACTATCACGGACATCCGTGCCCTGGAGGAGGAAGAGGGAATGCAGGAGTTGGCCAGGCTGTTAGGCGGCGACGAGCTATCGCAGGCGGCCATGTCCAATGCCGGGGAGATGCGGGCTCAGGCAAAGGAGCTGAAGGATAAACATCGCAGGGAGGCGCCTCCCAGGTAGGTGCCTCCCAAAGAGATACCTACCAAGGAGATGCTCTCCTGAAAAAATAAATTTGGGTATTTTCAAGCGCCGCATTTTGATATATTATGGTGTGAAGTAAAACAAAAATAATACAAAACGATACCTGCGGCGGCATATGGCAGGAACAGGCAGTCTGTTGCCGGAAATTCGCAGGACAGGAAGGGCATGGTATAATATGACACAGAGAACAGACATTCATAAGGTACTGATTATAGGTTCGGGCCCCATCATCATCGGGCAGGCGTGTGAGTTTGACTATTCCGGCACCCAGGCCTGTAAGGCGTTAAAAAAACTGGGCTATGAGATTGTGCTGGTGAACTCTAACCCGGCAACCATCATGACGGATCCGGAGACGGCTGATGTCACTTATATCGAGCCTTTAAATAAGGAGCGGCTGGAGCAGATTATTGCAAAGGAGCGGCCGGATGCGCTGCTGCCTAACCTGGGCGGACAGTCGGGACTGAATTTATGTGCAGAGCTGGCCTCGGCCGGTATTTTGGAGAAATATAACGTGAAAGTCATCGGCGTTCAGGTGGATGCCATTGAGCGCGGCGAGGATCGGATTGAATTTAAAAAGACCATGAACGAACTGGGAATTGAGATGGCCCGCAGTGAGGTGGCTTACAGCGTAGAAGATGCCCTGCAGATTGCGGACAGACTGGGGTATCCGGTGGTACTGCGTCCTGCTTATACCATGGGCGGCGCTGGCGGCGGGCTGGTGTACAACAAGGAGGAATTAAAGACCGTCTGTGCCAGAGGGCTGCAGGCCAGCCTGGTGGGACAGGTACTGGTGGAGGAATCCATTTTAGGCTGGGAAGAGCTGGAGCTGGAGGTAGTCCGGGATGCAGACGGTAAGCTGATCACGGTCTGCTTTATTGAAAATATTGATCCCATGGGGGTACATACCGGGGATTCCTTCTGCGCGGCGCCCATGCTGACCATCTCAAAGGAGCTGCAGGCAAGGCTGCAGGAATATGCTTATCGCATTGTGGAGTCCGTGCAGGTCATCGGCGGCACCAATGTGCAGTTTGCCCATGACCCGGTAAGCGATCGTGTGATCGTGATTGAGATTAATCCCCGTACCTCCCGTTCTTCTGCGCTGGCTTCCAAGGCTACCGGCTTCCCCATCGCCCTTGTGAGCGCCATGCTGGCAGCAGGGCTTACCTTAAAGGACATTCCCTGCGGTAAGTACGGCACTTTGGATCAGTATGTGCCGGACGGAGATTATGTAGTGATCAAATTTGCCCGCTGGGCTTTTGAAAAATTCAAGGGTGTGGAAGATAAGCTGGGCACCCAGATGCGTGCCGTGGGCGAGGTTATGAGTATCGGTAAGAATTACAAGGAAGCCTTCCAGAAAGCCATCCGCAGCCTGGAGACGGGGCGTTACGGCCTGGGCCAGATTGAAAAGCTGAGAGTCATGTCAAAGGAGCAGCTTCTGCAGATGCTGGCTACGCCCTCAAGTGAGCGCCACTTTATCATGTATGAAGCCCTGCGCAAGGGAGCTTCCGTAGAAGAACTTCATGAAATAACCCATGTGAAAAGCTGGTTTATTCAGCAGATGAAAGAGCTGGTGGAAGAGGAAGAAGTCCTGCTGTCCTGCAAAGGCAGCCTGCCGGAGGCGGAAAAGCTGATTGCCGCCAAAAAGGACGGATTTTCCGATAAGTATTTAAGTCAGTTGCTGGAGATCCCGGAGGCGGAGATCAGGAACCGTCGTATCGAGCTGGGACTGGAAGAGGCCTGGGAGGGGGTGCATGTCAGCGGAACACAGGACAGCGCATATTATTATTCCACCTATAATGCAGCGGATAAAAACCCGGTCAGCAATGATCGGCCCAAAGTGATGATTTTAGGCGGTGGTCCCAACAGAATCGGTCAGGGTATTGAGTTTGACTATTGCTGTGTACATGCTTCTCTGGCTCTAAAAAAGCTTGGTTTTGAGACCATTATCGTAAACTGTAACCCGGAGACGGTCTCTACGGACTATGATACCTCGGACAAGCTCTATTTTGAACCCTTGACATTGGAGGATGTATTAAGCATTTATAAAAAAGAAAAACCGATGGGAGTAATTGCCCAGTTTGGCGGACAGACGCCCTTAAACCTGGCGGCGGATTTGGAGAAAAACGGTGTGCGCATCCTTGGTACGGCGCCTTCCGTGATTGACTTGGCGGAGGATCGTGATCAGTTCAGGTCTATGATGGAAAAGCTGGAGATTCCCATGCCGGAATCCGGTATGGCTTCCACGGTGGAAGAAGCTCTGGAAACTGCAAAACAAATTGGCTACCCTGTGATGGTTCGCCCTTCCTACGTGCTGGGAGGCAGAGGCATGGAGGTGGTTTATGACGACGAGAACCTTGTAAATTATATGCAGGCGGCGGTGGGCGTGACGCCGGATCGGCCCATACTGATCGACCGTTTCTTAAATCATGCCACGGAATGCGAGGCGGATGCCATCAGTGACGGGACGAATGCCTTTGTGCCGGCAGTAATGGAGCATATTGAGCTTGCAGGGGTCCATTCCGGGGACTCGGCCTGCATTATTCCTTCCAAACATATTTCCGAAAAGATTGTGGAGGTTATCAAAGATTACACACGCAGGATTGCGGAGGAAATGCACGTAAAGGGCCTGATGAATATGCAGTATGCCATTGAAAACGACAGGGTTTATGTGCTAGAGGCAAATCCCAGAGCTTCCCGCACGGTGCCGCTGGTTTCCAAGGTATGCGGCATACGCATGGTGCCCCTGGCCACGGATATTATTACATCCGATATTACGGGCAGGCCTTCTCCTGTGCCCACGTTAAAAGGGCGGACCATTCCCTATTACGGAGTCAAGGAGGCGGTATTTCCCTTTAATATGTTCCCGGAGGTTGATCCTATTTTAGGACCCGAAATGCGTTCCACCGGTGAGGTGCTGGGGCTGGCTTCCACTGTGGGCGAGGCGTTTTTCAAGGCTCAGGAGGCTACTCAGACCAGGCTTCCCCTTGATGGAACGGTGTTGATCAGCGTCAATCGCAAGGACAAGGCTGAGGTAGTTAATGTGGCAAGGATTTTCCATGAGGCAGGTTTTCATATTCTTGCTACGGGGAATACCTGCAAGCTGATTCAGGAGGCAGGAATACCGGCAGAGCTGGTAAAGAAGCTGTATGAGGGCCGGCCGAATGTGCTTGATATGATTACAAACGGCAAAATTGACCTGATTGTCAATTCACCTGTGGGAGCGGACAGTGTACATGACGACAGCTATCTGCGGAAAGCGGCGATTAAGGGTAAGATCCCGTATATGACCACCATTGCGGCGGCAAAGGCCACGGCGGAGGGCATCCTGCAGATCAAGCAGAACGGAAGTGGAGAGATACAGTCACTTCAGAGTCTGCATAAAAGTATAAAGGATGACGAAAAATAGAGTATCCAAGCCGGTATTTTATGCTTTGAGGTAAAATTTGATTTTGAATAAATTCATATAAACGGCGCATACTATGTTTGACCAAAGAAAAAAGACTCTTGCGAGGGTCTTTTTTTGTTGAGCAGACTTTTGGGGAGTGTGTTGACATGAGACAAAGTAAAGATGAAAATGAAAAGATTCAGGAGCAGGCCGGTAAAAATATGGTAGTGATACTGGATAAATGGAAGAAAAAGGTGAGACGGCTGAAAATATACAGGGCCTGTCTGGCTGCGATGCTGATGATCAGCTGTGCGGCACTTACAGGAACGGTTTACTATCGTATAGATAGCAGCATTCCTTCGGTGATTCATATCCGGGCAGGAGAGGAAGAATCCTTTCACCTGGGTGTTCCGGCCAGGGCGGAGATTCTCAGCGTAAGTGATCAGGGAAGCAGTAATATTCCGGCAGGTGCTGTGGATATTGACCTGAGCAGAACAGTCACTATGAAAATGAATCTGGAATCCGTTTATCAGATGCAGGTAAAACTTTTTGGCTTTTTGCCCATCAAGCAGGTCAGCATCCAGGTCATCGAGGATCAGACGCTGATACCGGTGGGTGCGCCCATTGGAATTTATGTAAAGACGGATGGAGTGCTTGTGGTGGGGACGGGAGAGTTTCAGGGAGAAGAGGGCCTTAAGCACTCGCCGGGAAAAAACATAGTAAAATCAGGAGATTATATTCGCAAGGTAAATGGACAGGACATAAATAAAAAGAATGAATTAAGCAGGATGGTAGAGGACTGCGGTGGAAATCCCGTGATTCTTACAATAGAACGAGACGGGGAAAATATGGATGTGCAGATAAAGCCAGAACGGGATGAGGCCGGAAATTATAAGATCGGTGTCTGGGTCAGGGACGATGCGCAGGGGGTAGGAACCTTGACATATATTGACAGTCAGGGAAACTTCGGAGCGCTTGGCCACGGCATTAATGATGTAGATACAAGCACTCTCATGCACATGGGCGGCGGTACTCTTTATGAGACAAGCATCATAGATATTAAAAAGGGAGCGGTAGGGGATCCGGGAGAAATGACGGGCATGATTGTCTATACCGATGATCACATACTTGGCAGTATTACAGAAAACAGTATACAGGGGATTTTTGGCACCTGTAATGCAAAAGCTCTTGCTTTGGGGGTAAATGAACCGCTGCCCATCGGGCTTAAGCAGGAGATTGTAAAAGGACCAGCACAGATACTTTGTACTGTAAACGGAGAAGCGGAGTATTATGATGTGGAAATCACGGAGATACATTTGGACCATGACAATGTAAACCGTGGTATCGAGCTGAAGGTTACAGACAAAAGGTTATTGGAGATCACGGGGGGGATTGTTCAGGGCATGAGCGGCAGCCCGATAATCCAAAACGGAAAGTTTATCGGGGCGGTGACCCACGTACTGGTCCAGGACTCCGCCAGAGGATACGGGATTTTTATTGAAAATATGCTTCAGCATTAAGTCCGGGCAGGACAGGAGCAAAGAGAATGCGGTGCAAGCTTGCTTGCAGACGCATTCTTTTTGAGAGTGGACTATGCGGCGAAAGCCGTGCAGCGGATAATTGTGAAACAATTAGCCGCTGAGCCCGGACGATAGTATGGGGCGGAAACGAGGGAGGGAGCTTGCTCCCGGCCTCGTTTTTGACATGAGATTCTTATCCGGCGCAAGCCGGACATCGGGCGAGCGCGAAGCGATTGCCCGATGCTGCCCGATGAAGGGGAAAGGAAGCGGGAATGCGGAGCAAGCTTGCTTGCAGACGCATTCTTTTTGTATGGCAATTTTTTAATAAACCACCTGCTATGCAGGTGAGATAACAACGCTTTAGCTTACAGTAAAAAACCTCCAGTGATATAATAGTGCAGGTTCGCCAACCGCACAAATCAAAGGAGGTATCCAAAAGTGGATGTAAATAGTTTATCACACAGTAAATGGAATTGTAAGTACCATATTGTATTTGCGCCAAAGTTCCGAAGAAAAGTAGCATATGGAGCATTACGTCAGGATATAGCAAATATTTTAAGCATGCTGTGTAAAAGAAAAGGGGTCAATATAGTAGAAGCAGAGATATGCCCGGATCACGTGCATATGCTTGTGGAGATTCCGCCAAACATCAGCGTAGCAAGTTTTGTGGGTTATCTGAAAGGAAAAAGTACACTGATGATATTTGAACGGCAAGCAAACCTAAAATACAAGTATGGCAATCGGCATTTCTGGTGTAGAGGCTATTATGTAGATACTGTAGGGAAAAATGCGAAGAAGATTCAAGAGTATATCCAAAACCAACTGAAAGAGGATCTGGAATACGATCAAATGACCCTAAAAGAGTATATTGACCCGTTTACGGGTGAGCCAGTAAAACAAAGCAAGTAAGAAGAGCCCTTTAGGGCTCAGCAGAGAAATGATGTTGCGGCTGGCGAGCTTTCAAGGGTCTTTAGACCCAGTGCCGGTAACAGCCCCTTATAGGGGCAGAACAAACCACCGGCTCAGCCGGTGGTTATGATTGTGAGTGGACTATGCGGCGCAAGCCGTGCATCGGGCGAGGGCTTATGAATTTGGATAAGTGGCTGCTAAATGAAGCAGGCATTCATATTAACAGTGCATGAGATTGCTTATTATCTGTTTTTTTAATTATTTAATTGTAAAAGACATACCTGTGTGATACAATGAAAAACAAGAAATAAATTAATGAATAAAATGAAAGGAATGAATTATGGAGTTACATGATTTAATTGAAGAATTTATGGAAGTTCTAATGGAAAGAATTGGTAATGACCCAGGCACGAAGAAAACATATAGGAGTAAAATAGGAGTTTTTTATGATTTTATACTTTTAAAGCTCCAGGAAAGGGATATTAATTATCTCTATTTTTTAAATACGGCAGACAAAGAGGTATTGTTACAAAGCATTGAGTATTATATAAGAGCTGGAAATGTTAAAAGCAGAGCGACAGTGGATATTTACTATTCAGTAATTGGGAATTTTTATAATTTTCTTTTTGATAAATATGGAAAAACGAATGACTATTTTCAAACAGATGAAAAAAAGGCAGAATTTAAAGAAGCGTACGAGAGGAAAATACAAGAATTAAATTTACTTGAGTCGGATCAACAGGAACCGATTCAAGCAGAAGTGGCAAAAAACATTTTGAGAGAGTGCGATATAATAATTGATAATATAGACAATGAGAAGTTATTGGAAAAGAAAAAAGGAGTTTATTCAAATTATATTTCAGCTTTAATTGTGAAATTGGTTTTGTTTTATGGATTAAAAAATGATGCTATTAGGAAGTTAAAGATAAAAGACTATAACGATCAGTTAAATGATTTAGTAATTAATCATTATAGAGTTCATTTACCTGATGGACTGGCTATGCAGATGAAAAAATATAAAAAGATGAGAAAAGAATATTTACAAAAATACGGACTGGAGAGTGAGAGATTATTTTTTGATGATTTTAATGTGAACAAGGAATTAGACAATACAAAAATGTTTATTCTGCTAAAAAAGATAACAGGTAACATGCAGGCCGGGGCAGTTGCAAAATATGCGATTATACAGTTATTGGGAGAGGGGGTTCCCGCTTACATTATAAGCAACTTTACAGATTACAAAGGGGAGGTGTTGGATTATTGTCAAGAGAGGATTGATGAGGATAGAGGGTTATTTTCATTAAACGAGAAAAGCCGGATTTTGGATTCTGCATTAAGAAAGAGTGAGTTATTTGATGATATGTAAGTCGGCAGAAAGTTGTTTTTTCGACAAAGTCAAATAAATTTTCAAGGTATAATCTAAATTCACCATAAATTTTATAAGAATTAGAAAGAGAAAGAAGGCGACAGCTTATGACATTGGAGGAAATCATATCTGGAGAATCCCAATATCTTGAATTTAAACGAGCGGTACCGGAAAATAGTGGAATTTATATGAAAACAGTAGTAGCGTTTGCAAATGGTAGTGGTGGCAAGATTGTATTTGGGGTGGAGGATGATACGCTTAGGGTGACTGGAATCCCTCAGGCTGAGGTCTTTCTTATTATGGACAGAATTACTTCGGCAATTTGTGATAGTTGTACTCCGATGATTACACCCATTGTGACACTGGCATCCGTCGAAGAAAAGGTAGTGATTGTTGTAAATATAGCGCCAGGGGGTCAGCGGCCTTATTATCTTACTGCAAAGGGAAAAGAAAGTGGAACTTATATTCGGGTTTCTGGCACGACCAGACCTGCAGATTCGTTTGTATTAAAAGAATTAGAATTTGAAGGTGCTAATCGCTGTTATGATCAGACATATGCGGCACCAGAAGGGGCAGTGTCGGAAGATGAAATTAACTCTTTGTGCGACAAAATGTATCAGTATGCGGTAGAGCATTGCAAGTCTGAGGAAACGGCAGACAGGATTCAGCATCTGACAAAGCAAAATTTGCTCAGTTGGGGATTTTTGATAAAACGGGGAGACGAATATTTTCCTTCCAATGCTTATATTCTTATGACTCGCAATTCCTTTCCACAGGCAACAATTCAATGTGCTGTATTCAAGGGAACAGACAGGGACGTATTTATTGATCGGAAGGAATATGACGGAGATATTGTGACACAGCTGGATGCAGCTTATGAGTATGTCTTGCGTAACATTAACATGAGTGCAGAAATTAGTGGTTTATATCGTACAGATGTATATGAATTACCGACAGACTGTATCAGGGAGATGATCTGTAATGCTGTGGTGCATCGCAGCTATCTACATCCGTCAAGTATCCAGGTGGCAGTGTATGATGACCGCGTGGAAGTAACTTCTCCAGGGATGTTGTTTGGCAGTCTGAGACTGAAAGATATTAGAGAAGGTATTTCTATACCCAGGAATCGGGCATTGGTGTATGCGTTTACTTATATGAACATTATGGAACATTGGGGGAGTGGGATTCCGAGGATTATCAGACGCTGTAGGGAACTTGGTTTAGAAGAACCGGAGTTAATGGAGATTGCGGGAAGCTTCCGTATTAATTTATTCCGTTTTTTAGATAAGACAAGAATCGGCAAAAGTGTGGATAAGGGGATGGAGAGTACGGATAAAGTACGGATAAGTACGGATAAAGTACGGATAAGTACGGATAAAGTGAAGGACAGTTATGAAAAGATTATTCACTATATAGAAGAAAAGGGAACGATAACAAATAAAGAAGTCCAAAATCTGCTGCATGTGAAGGATTCCCGTGCGCTGAAAGTTTTGAAAGAAATGGTCGAGGCTGGAATGTTGAAAAAAGAGGGAAAATTGCGGGGAAGCTACTACAAATTAAGATAGTTCATAAAAAATGCCATATAGGTACACTTTGGTGAACATTTTTCGGTGTATTCTATTCGAAAAAGGGAGGCAGCAGAATGCAGGAGGATAATCTATTTATTGCGCATAAAGATGCTCTCGGCAATGTTCAGACGGTTAAAGAACACTTACTGGGCACGGCGGAAAGGGCGGAAAAATTTGCAGCTGAGTTCGGTTGCAATGAGGCTGGCTTTCTTTGCGGCCTTTTGCATGATATAGGGAAATATTCAGAGGCTTTCCAGAAAAGGATTCGAAATCCTTTACCGTCCAATCGGGTGGATCACTCTACTGCAGGTGCGGTGGAAATGCAGAAGCTGAGCAAGAAATATATTTATATTGCTTTGGGGATGGCAGTGGCAGGGCACCATAGCGGTCTGTTGGACGGGGGAAATGCCATAACGGCGGAGGATGGCACTTACTTCGGGCGGCTTAAGAAGAAACTGGAAGAATACAGCCATTGGAAAGCAGATTTATCTTCTGAGCTTCCGGAGAACAGCCTGACGGCACTTCCGAAATTTTACTCAGAAAGCGGGTTCAACGTGACATTTTTTATCCGCATGATCTTTTCCTGTTTAGTAGACGCTGATTATCTGGATACGGAAGACTTTATGGAGAAAGGCCAGGTGGAAAGAGGCGGCTATGATTCTCTGGAGATATTGCGGCATCGTTTTGAAGAGTATGTATCTCGCTGGCTGGAAGACAAAGGCAGGAAAGCAGATGTAAATGCAGAATTGTGTAAAAACCGTAATAGTATATTGTTGGAGTGTATGGAAAAAGGAGAGAAATATTCCAGGGGGCTTTATACCCTGACGGTGCCCACAGGAGGCGGGAAGACCACTGCTTCTATGGGATTTGCATTAAGACATGTTTGCAGGCATGAATTAAAAAGGATTATTTATGTGATACCATATACATCTGTGATTGACCAGAACGCGGCAGTTTTTGGGGATATTTTCGGACAGGAAAATGTATTGGAGCACCACTCTGGTATTTTGTATGATATAGAAGAAAATTCGGAGAAAGGAGAAAATTGCAGGAAGGCATTATCCACAGAAAACTGGGATGCGCCAATTATTGTGACTACGGCGGTACAGTTTTTTGAGTCTTTGTATGGAAACAAAAGCTCACAATGCCGGAAGCTGCATAATATTGCCAACAGTATCATTATTTTTGACGAGGCACAGACACTGCCGGTGCCATATCTGGAGCCCTGTGTGGCGGCAATGTCTCAGCTGGTGAAAAATTATCGTTCAACGGTGATATTGTGTACGGCGACGCAGCCGGCATTGGAGGAAAAGTTTCAAGTTTATCTGCCTAATGAAAACATTCGTGAAATCTGCAGTGGCGCAGAAGTGATGTTTGATCTTTTCAGAAGAAGCAGGATCGAGAATCTGGATTTGTTATCTGTAGAAGAACTGGAGGAACGGCTGCGCAGCCGGAAGCAGGTGCTTTGTATTGTCAACAGGAGGAAAACGGCGCAGGAGTTCTATCGGGATCTGGAGGGAGCAGGCGTTTTTTGCCTTACAACATTACTCTGTCCTCTCGACCGAAAAGCGAAATTTGCGGAGATAAAAAAGCGGCTGACAATGGGGGAGACTTGCAGGGTGATAGCCACCTCGCTGATGGAAGCAGGGGTGGATCTGGATTTTCCTCAGGTTTACCGGCAGGAGGCAGGGCTTGATTCTTTGATTCAGGCTGCAGGGAGATGCAATCGTGAGGGAAAACGACCGAGAGAAGAGCAGTTTGCCTATTCTTTCCGGCTGGAAGGCGATGAGAGTAGATTCCTGGCTCAAAATATTGCGGCACTTCGAGAAACCTGGCGCAGATTTGAGACGGTGGATGAGCCGGAAGCAATTTCATTCTATTTTCAGTATTTCAGGAAGCTTCTGGGAAATGAAAATCTGGATCAAAAGGAAATTATGAAAGCGTGTGAAAAAGGGATCGCGGGAAATAGGTTTCCTTTTGCTACAGTCAGTCAAAGCTTTCATCTGATAGAGAATGCGATGCGGCCGGTATACATACCGCTGGAAGGGGCGGAAGAACTGCTGGAACAAGTGCAAAACGGCAGTGCCGGAAGAAATACATACCGAAAGCTGGGCCAGTATAGTGTTAATGTTCATGAATATCATTTTAAGAACTTGTGGGAGTCGGGATGCCTGGAGGAAATCAGCAGAGACTTTTTCGTGCTTCGGGATCAAAATCAATACAGCAGGGATACCGGACTCAAAATGGATGTGGAGACGGGATATGGGATTCTGATTTAATGAGTGTAAGCGAGAAGAATGAGATTATTCATTTGACAAGTGGCGAATGCAGATCATAAAACGCAGATTTGTGATCTGATAGAAAAGGAAAAACTAAGCGCAAAGAGATAGAGTATCACTTGACGGTGATAGCTGTTTTCATGTACATCAATGAGCGGACGTCTGAAAAATAGGATTAGATGTGTTGAAAGCGAGAACCTGTGAATTTAGAGCGTCAATAGAAGAGAATGCAGGGAAAAGAGTTCAGGCGACAGAGAACACCTGTCGCCTGGAATCGCATTACACTTTAAGCTATTATTTCAACCCACATCTATAAGATGACATAAACATTTTAAATAATTATGAAAGAAATTGCAATTGTGTATTGACAATAATTTGTAGTTGTTATATAATCATGGAGAAATGAATTTACATTTAAAACTATTGAATATAGAAAGGAGGGATAAATGACATGTCTGTTTTGGTGGAGGTATGGGGAGACTTTGCTTGCTTTTCAATGCAATTTATTAAGACGGAAAGGGTGACATATGATGTGATCACCCCTTCCGCCGCTAGGGGGCTTTTGGAAGCTATTTACTGGCACCCGGGCTTGAATTGGTCTGTAGACAGGATTTATGTCTTAGCGCCGATCCGGCTGGAAAAGCAGACCGTGGAAGATACGGAAAACTTGGAGTCGGCAGAGATTAAAATGACAAGCATCAAGAGAAACGAAGTGAATGCAAAGATTTCTGCCAGTAGTGTAAAAAAGGTTATGGTCAACGGGGAAGGCAGTTTATATCTGAATACGGCGGCGGAAAGGAGCCAGCGGTCTTCTCTGATATTACAGGACGTGCATTACGTGCTGGAAGCTCATTTTGACATGACATCCAATGCCAGTCCAGGTGACAATCCGGGAAAGTTTCAGGATATTATGAAACGGCGGTTGGAAAAAGGCCAGTGCTATCACCAGCCATATTTCGGATGCCGGGAATTTCCGGCACATTTTCGGGAGTGGGAGGGCGGTTCGATACCGGCCATTCCACTGACAAAGGATCTGGGGTATATGCTTCATAGTATGGATTACAGTGATCCGACAGAGATTCGTCCCAGGTTTTTCAGGGCGCAGATAAAGGACGGGGTGCTGGATCTGAGAGATTGCGAGGTGGTTATGTGATACTGCAGGCGTTGGTAAAGCATTATGAGGATCTGCTGGAAAAAGGAGAAATTCCCAGACCCGGCTGGGGAACGGTGCGAGTTTCTTATGCGCTGAATCTGGATCGGGAAGGAAATGTCATTGATCTCTTTTCGCTGAAGGTGCCAAAGGAGAAAGGGAAAAAAACTGTCTTTGAAGCCCAGAATATCATCGTGCCGCAGCCGGTAAAGCGTTCCGTGGATATTGCGCCTAATTTTCTCTGTGATAATTCTACTTATGTTCTGGGGGTGGATGAAAAGGGAAAGCCGGACAGGACAGAGCGATGTTTTGAGGCGTTTTGCGATTTACATAGAAGATTATTGGGTAATGTATCTTCTGAATCAGCGAAATCCGTATTGCTTTTTCTGCAAAACTGGGAACCGGGAAAGGCATTGGAGTATGATTGTATAGCAGAGGCATGGAAGGATCTCATGGCAGGCGCCAATATCATTTTTTGGTGTGAAGGAGAGCCTGTAACGAATGATGAAACTGTCAAAAGATGCTGGCAGCGATATTATGATACTGCCGGTGCAGAAGAAAACGGTATCTGTATGATTACCGGTAAAAGGACGCAGATTGCAGTATTGCATCCGGTTATTAAGGGAGTATATGGCGCGCAGGCAATGGGAACCTCGCTGGTGTCCTTTAACGCCCCGGCTTTTTGCTCCTATGGGAAGGAGCAGGGAGAAAATGCTTCGGTGGGAGAATATGCGGCGGCGGCCTACGGTGCAGCGTTAAACAGCCTGTTGATGGACAGGGAGCATGTGAAATGGATCGGAGATACCACAATCGTCTGCTGGGCGGAAGGCGGGGAAGAGGTCTATCAGGATGTGGGGATTGCCGCAATGTTTGGGGCCGAGGATGAAGGCAGGATTACAGATGAAGATCTAAGTGCAATATTGAGCGCTGCACTGGCAGGAAAGCCGGTGGAGCTGGAACATGTGAAGCTGGATTTGGACAGGCACTTTTACATATTGGGGGTGGCGCCCAATGCAGCAAGGCTGTCTGTGAGGTTTTTCTGGCAGGATTCCTTTGGAAATATGCTTAAGAATATTGGCAGACATTATGACAGACTTGAGATAATAAAGCCGGCATACGAAAAAAGAGACCGTCTGTCCTATTGGAGACTGCTTCAGGAAACCGTCAACCAGAACGCCAGGGACAAAGCACCTTCTCCGCAAATGGCGGCAGATGTTATGAAGGCAATTTTGACAGGAGGCACATACCCGGTTTCTTTGCTGAACGGAGTAATGCTGCGTATTCGGGCAGAACATAAAGTGAGCTGGGGGAGAGCATCCATTATAAAAGCCTATTATTTAAGAAACAGTAACTCGCAGTGTCCAAAGGAGGTATTACAAATGGCATTAAATGAAGAAAGCAAAAATCAATTTTATAATCTAGGAAGACTGTTTGCTGTGCTGGAGCATATTCAGCAGGCGGCTAATCCGGAGATTAAGACAACCATAAAGGATAAGTACTTTAATTCTGCTGCTTCTGCACCGGCAAATACATTTCCGCTGCTGATCAATCTGGCACAAAAACATTTACGCAAATTTACGGAAGAGGGGATCAGGATTTCTTTTCAAAAACAAATTCAGGGAATCACGGAAAAGCTTGGGGAAGAGTATCCGGCGCGTATGACATTGCCACAGCAGGGGTCTTTTCATTTGGGTTATTATCATCAGACACAGAAAAGATATGAGAAAAAGGAGGATAAAGCAATATGAGCGAGGCAATTAAAAACAGGTACGATTTTGTGATTTTATTTGACGTGGAGAACGGAAATCCCAATGGGGATCCCGATGCGGGCAATATGCCCAGAGTTGACCCGGAAAGCGGATACGGCCTTGTGACGGATGTTTGCTTAAAGCGCAAAATTCGAAATTATGTGGAAACGATCAAGGAAGACGAGAAGGGGTATCGGATTTATATTAAAGAAAATGTTCCCTTAAATCGCAGTGATAAGGAAGCATATGACTATGTTGGAGTGGATAGCAGCAGCGTGAAACAAAAGAAGAAGGATGATCCTGACCTGGATCGAAAAGTACGTGATTTTATGTGTGATAATTTTTTCGATATTCGGACCTTTGGTGCAGTGATGACAACTTTTGTAAAGGACAAGCTGAACTGTGGGCAGGTGCGAGGGCCGGTTCAGTTGGGGTTTGCCAGATCGGTGGAGCCGATCCTGCCCCAGGAAGTTACAATTACCAGAGTGGCAATCACTACAGAAAACGATGCAGAAAATAAAGGCACGGAAATGGGCAGGAAATATATTGTACCCTATGCTCTGTACCGTGCGGAGGGCTACATCTCGGCAAATCTGGCAAGAAAGGTTACGGGATTTTCGGAAGAGGATCTGGAGCTTTTATGGCAGGCAATTCTAAATATGTTTGAGAATGACCATTCTGCTGCGAGGGGCAAGATGGCAGTTCGCAAGCTGATTATTTTCAAGCATGACAGTGAATTGGGATGTGCGCCAGCACATAAGCTCTTTGATGGCATAAAGGTTCAGCGAAAGAAGGATGTGGAGATTGCCAGAGGATTTAACGATTATGTGGTGGAACTGGCGTCGGAGCTGCCGGACGGCGTAACCTGCATTTGTAAGGAATAAGTGACATGGAGTATGAAGAAGAGGATTATTTGCTGCTGTCCGGTATCCAGCATTTTGCATTCTGCAGAAGGCAATGGGCGTTGATCCATATTGAGCAGCAATGGGAAGAGAATGTCAGAACCTTTGAAGGCAGAAGTATGCACGAAAATGCGCATAATCCGTTTTACAAAGAGAAGCGGGGCGGGATAATATCGGTTCGGGCCATGAAAGTTTTTTCCAAAAGTCTGGGAGTCAGCGGAGAATGTGATCTTGTGGAATTTCATGCTGACTCTCAGGGAATTCCGCTGAACGGCCGGAGTGGGCTGTACAGGGTTGTGCCCGTGGAATACAAACGCGGAGCACCAAAAAGCCATGATGCAGATGAGCTGCAGCTGACAGCGCAGGTGATGTGTCTTGAGGAAATGCTGCAAACTGACATCGAGCGGGGATTTCTTTATTATGGAGAAACGAAGCATAGAAAAGAGGTTGCGTTTTCCGAAGTACTTCGCGATAAGGTCCGGAAGCTTCTGGAAGAGATGCACCAATATTATCACAGAGGTTACACTCCCAGGGTAAAAACCGGGACAAAGTGTAAGCAATGTTCGCTGCAAAATGTATGTGTGCCAGGCATGAGCAGTAATGATACAGTGAATGATTATATTGAGGCAATGCTGGGGGGGAGAGTGAGATGAAGAAGTTACTGAATACCCTTTATGTGACTTCGCCTGATGCTTATTTAAGTCTTGACGGGGAAAATATTGTGGTCAGGAAGGATGATGAGGTTACAATGCGTCTTCCTGTTCATAACCAGGATGCAGTCGTAGCGTTTAATTATGTTGGTGCAAGCCCGGCATTGATTAGAAAGTGTACTGAAAATAATATCTCCATAAGTTTTTTCTCAGGAAATCAGTATTGCGGAAGATTTGTGGGAAAAGAAAACGGAAATGTTATTCTGCGTAAGACACAATATCGGTTTTCGGATGATCAGCAGAAATGCGTGGATATTGCAGGAAATATGATTCTGGGAAAGGTTTTTAACGAGCGGTATGTGATTAATCGTGCTTTACGGGATCATGAAATGAGAGTCGATACCGATAAACTTCGTAATGCGTCGGGACTATTACAAAAAGCTATTGAAAATATCAGAAAATGTCAGGATTTAAATGAGTTGCGAGGACATGAAGGAGAAGCGGCAACGGTATACTTTCGTGTATTTGACGAGCTGATTCTGCAAAATAAAGAGCAGTTCCGGTTCAGAGGAAGAAATAAGCGGCCTCCGCTTGATAATGTAAATGCGCTTCTTTCGTTTGCTTATTCTCTTCTGGCAAATGAATGTGCCGGGGCGGCGTATTCTGTCGGATTGGATCCCTATGTAGGCTTCATGCACCGTGACAGACCAGGGCGAAGATCTTTGGCGCTGGATTTAATGGAAGAATTGAGAAGTCCGGTGGCTGACAGATTTGTGTTGACACTTATAAATAAACGTCAGATTACGGCAGACGATTTTCTGGAAATGGAAGATCATGCGGTCATAATGAAGGAGGAAGGAAGAAAGATGGTTATCCAGAGATGGCAGGAAACGAAGCAGGAAGTAATACAGCATCCCTTTTTGAAGGAGAAAATACAAATAGGATTGCTGCCTTATGCACAGGCATTGCTGCTTGCAAGATACCTGCGGGGAGATCTGGATGCTTATCCACCGTTTCTCAAGAGGTAAGGGTATGATGGTATTGATTACATATGACGTGAATACGACAACAGGGCAAGGAGTAAGACGCTTGGCAAAGGTTGCTAAAGTATGCACAAATTATGGACAGCGGGTACAAAACTCGGTATTTGAATGCCTGGTTGATAATACACAGCTTGCCATGATCAAAAAGCAGATACAGGATATTATTGATGTAGAAAAGGACAGTGTCAGATATTATGTTCTGGGAGAACAATATAAGAATCGAATAGAGCATATAGGAAAGAAACAGGGGGTAGATTTGGCCGGACCGCTGATTTGTTGATGTGCGAAAGATAAGTGCCCATTGAATGGTGCGGGTATTCGCGCAGCATTTTTATTAAAAACCAGAGCAGATTTTAGAGAAAGTATTTTATATCGGTACATTTGTTGTTCTGTTTTGTGCAATGTGCCTTGTGTTATTGTTAAAAAAGATTTTGCATTATATGTTTTTGCGGTCGCTCCCCTTGCGGGAGCGTGGGTTGAAATCTTTTAATGCCTTTGGCATAAACATCCTTTCTCCGTCGCTCCCCTTGCGGGAGCGTGGGTTGAAATGTTGTATAGTGAGACGCTGACCTCAGCTCCGATGTCGCTCCCCTTGCGGGAGCGTGGGTTGAAATCGGATCGTTAAAAGCCTCCGGGCGCACGATCACGGTCGCTCCCCTTGCGGGAGCGTGGGTTGAAATTCCTTCTCCCCTGCTTTACCCGGCAGGGGGCGGGATGTCGCTCCCCTTGCGGGAGCGTGGGTTGAAATCGATTCTTCGCCTCGTGGAATTCGTCCAGGGAAAAGAGTCGCTCCCCTTGCGGGAGCGTGGGTTGAAATAGTAAGATAGGGGATTTAATCTCCATTGGAATCAGTCGCTCCCCTTGCGGGAGCGTGGGTTGAAATCATCAGGTGCATAAGATAGACAGCCCCTATCTGGTCGCTCCCCTTGCGGGAGCGTGGGTTGAAATTTCTATTGTTGGGAACAGAATGGGAATAGAATGGGGTCGCTCCCCTTGCGGGAGCGTGGGTTGAAATCGCTCCTGCCTGTCTGCTTCTTTGCTCCTGCAATCGTCGCTCCCCTTGCGGGAGCGTGGGTTGAAATTTCCTTATGTACTCGGCCCTGGCGGGGGCCTGTACCGTCGCTCCCCTTGCGGGAGCGTGGGTTGAAATATTATGATGCTAAAACATATGCCACAGCAGAGATGGTCGCTCCCCTTGCGGGAGCGTGGGTTGAAATTACCACCTCAATCAGCAATTTCCTTTTCCATCCGGTCGCTCCCCTTGCGGGAGCGTGGGTTGAAATGTCCAGATATACATCAGTTGGATATGTGGTGCTGAGTCGCTCCCCTTGCGGGAGCGTGGGTTGAAATATTGATTTCCGCTGCCGAATCAAATTCTCCGAATCGTCGCTCCCCTTGCGGGAGCGTGGGTTGAAATTGCTTTGTGATTTTACGGATTACCGTTGGTTTTCCGGTCGCTCCCCTTGCGGGAGCGTGGGTTGAAATTTTACCTCCCGATATACTCTTTTGTTTCCGCATTGTCGCTCCCCTTGCGGGAGCGTGGGTTGAAATCGTCCTGGAATCCTAGGCTTTATGCTTTTTCCCAGTCGCTCCCCTTGCGGGAGCGTGGGTTGAAATCTGCTTTGGCCGCCTCATTTGCCGCCTTGTTTAACGTCGCTCCCCTTGCGGGAGCGTGGGTTGAAATGCCTTGTACCCACAAAAGGCCTTGGTTGGTCTGGGTCGCTCCCCTTGCGGGAGCGTGGGTTGAAATTCCTTCCCGTGCCGGGGAAAACATGGTGTACTGCCGTCGCTCCCCTTGCGGGAGCGTGGGTTGAAATTTTGTTGCACTGTAAGAATCCAGGAAAAATGTTCCGTCGCTCCCCTTGCGGGAGCGTGGGTTGAAATAGCAATCCCGACACCAACAGATTATACATCTGTGTGTCGCTCCCCTTGCGGGAGCGTGGGTTGAAATTGGGTGGGCTTATAGTCCGTGATGACCGTGTAAGTCGTCGCTCCCCTTGCGGGAGCGTGGGTTGAAATATCTCTTTTTCTCTTTATTTCGATAGCACGCTTAGTCGCTCCCCTTGCGGGAGCGTGGGTTGAAATCCTCCACGGAAAGCCATCTGCCGCCGGAATTGTCGTCGCTCCCCTTGCGGGAGCGTGGGTTGAAATATCTGCTTTCCGCAAATCATCCGCCAACTTTACAGGTCGCTCCCCTTGCGGGAGCGTGGGTTGAAATTTTTTGCGCATTTAGTACCTCTCAACTTCCTTGGTCGCTCCCCTTGCGGGAGCGTGGGTTGAAATATCATCGCGACGGCTTATGTACTGCACCGGCTCCCGTCGCTCCCCTTGCGGGAGCGTGGGTTGAAATCATCTGATAGAACAGTGACAGACATTTGTCGTGAGTCGCTCCCCTTGCGGGAGCGTGGGTTGAAATTTCTTGCAAACGCAGAATCAAACACCATGTCAATAGTCGCTCCCCTTGCGGGAGCGTGGGTTGAAACTGGGATATTCAAAATCCCCGCCGAGATCAAAACTGTCGCTCCCCTTGCGGGAGCGTGGGTTGAAATATCCACAGGACTTCCCGCGTTTTATCACAGGCCATGGTCGCTCCCCTTGCGGGAGCGTGGGTTGAAATCCTGGTATATTTTTGTGAAAATCAGGTGGAAGAATGTCGCTCCCCTTGCGGAAGCGTGGGTTGAAATTCGCTGGAGAGAACTCCATAATTTGCATAAATCGTCGCTCCCCTTGCGGGAGCGTGGGTTGAAATGTCATATCTTTTCCCTCCTGTGGTTTGTTTGCCGTCGCTCCCCTTGCGGGAGCGTGGGTTGAAATTCCATAGGTATTTTTTATATTGGTCTGCGCTGTTTGTCGCTCCCCTTGCGGGAGCGTGGGTTGAAATATTCTGGGATGTTCGGTTGGAATGTGTGCATACGTCGCTCCCCTTGCGGGAGCGTGGGTTGAAATGTATTTTATGTGTTTTAATGCCTATGCCTCATACCCCATTTGATAGACATGTAGAACGAATGGTATAATCTATCCAACAGAGTCAGGAGGAAAGGTTATGGCACAGACGTATAGTATCGAATTCAAGGAAGAAGCATGTAAACGTGTTCTGTCGGGAATACCTGCAGCACAGGTCGCAAGGGAACTGGGCATTAATGTAAACACCCTCTACACATGGATGTCCCGCTTTAAGGAACATCCCACAGAACCCTTTGTCGGCAGTGGTAACCCCCATCAGGAAGATGCCGAACTGCGCGCCCTCAAAAAACGCATTAAAGATCTGGAAGAAGAAAATGAATTCCTAAAAAAAGCAAGCGCCTTCTTTGCCAAGAACCTGAAGTGATCCGTTATCTTTACATGGAACACAACCGTTCCAAATACCGGATCGCAAAGATGGCGCAATGGCTTCAGGTCTCCAAAAGCGGCTATTATGCATGGCGCAGACGAACACCAGGCGCCCGCCAATTGGAGAATCGCTCCCTTCTAGAACAGATACGCCGGATCCATGAAGCGTCCCGCGGGACTTACGGCAGCAAAAAGATCACCCATGAGGTAAACCGGAAGTCAGATAAGCAGTTCAACCACAAACGGATAGAGCGCATCATGCGTGAAAACGGCATCCGGTCAAAAGTCCGTAAAAAATATAAAGCAACAACAAATTCTAA
This sequence comes from uncultured Acetatifactor sp., assembly GCA_910578815.1. Classification (GTDB taxonomy): domain Bacteria; phylum Bacillota; class Clostridia; order Lachnospirales; family Lachnospiraceae; genus Acetatifactor. The sequence continues at coordinate 762 of CAJTSE010000022.1, read as the reverse complement.
GCACAGCCTTCCGGCAGCAGAAAATATCCTGAACAGGGATTTCAAAGCTGACAGGCCCGGACAGAAGATGGTAAGTGACATCACTTATATCTCGACGGATGAAGGCTGGCTCTACCTTGCGGGCGTCATGGATCTGTGCGGGAATAAGATCGTCGGTATATCCATGGACGGGCGTATGACAAAAGAACTTGTGATAGCTGCCCTGAAAGATGCTGTGCGGCATACGCGGTCAACTGAGGGCTGTATCCTGCACTCCGACAGGGGAAGCCAGTATTGTTCCCTGGATTATCAGGCACTTGCAAAAGAACACGGTTTCATCAGCAGTATGAGCAGAAAAGGGAACTGCTGGGATAACGCCCCGATGGAAAGTTTCTGGGGGAAGCTGAAACAGGAAGGGCTAAATGAACAGCATTTCCGAACTAGAGAAGAAGCCAGATCAGCAGTATTTGAATATATATGGATATTTTATAACCGTAAGCGTATCCACGAGGCAAACGGCTATCTGACGCCGGAGGACTACTACCGTAGACACCAGACAGATTTGAAAGCGGTATAGCAGCTTTTGAACAAGTCGTCACACAGGCACAGCGGGCAAGAGAAAAATCGTTCCGCTATCCTGTGAATATGAAAAAACCAGAAAAAACGAGCAAAACTAAGAACCGGATAGAATCCTTTCGTTTAAGGTGTCTATGCTGGCGGGGACGGGTCACCTTGGACCTATGTCAATACTTTGGACAAAAAAAGTCGAAAGATTATGCTGCT
>CAJTSE010000021.1 GCA_910578815.1 uncultured Acetatifactor sp. | reverse complement strand
CATTTAAGGCACATTCAGAGCAGGGAGTAGTTTTCAATCCTTCTTCTGCTTTATTACAGTCTATCCGTAAAAAGTAGCCTGCATAGGTGAATACGTCAATGCTGTTATGGCGGATATTGTATGTTGCATAAATCATATTCATTTTATCTGTCCTCTTTTCGTAGATTTTTTGAAAGCATTTCAATCAGTTTACCAATTCCCGTATATTTTGTGTTATAATGTTTTATGTGATTTTGTTTCCCTCATTTTTTCCCTTATCAGGGTTTGTAATACCCTGTGGGAAGATATAACACAAGGGAAATGATAAGGGAAAGTTCACCTGCGATAAACTTAGTGTTTTCAAGGGTTAGCGGAGATTTTAATAACAAATTATAACAGCTGATATTTCCCTTAAAAATCATTAAATCACAATCGAAATTTGTAAGTGAGGTGTGCTATGGCAAAATTACTTTGTATATGTGGAAAGATTGGTTGTGGTAAAACATATTATGCTAATCGATTAAAAGAACAAGAGCATGCTGTGATTTTATCTACAGATGAAGTAACCTATGATTTAACAAATAATCAACAAGGTGAAGGTTATGATGAATTTGCTAGAAGAGTTAATTTATATTTAAGAAAAAAAGCAGTGGAGATTGTAAATGCAGGATGCACTGTAATTTTAGATTGGGGATTTTGGACAAAAGAAAATAGGAAAGAAATAAAAAGATATGGAGAAAATAATGGGGTTTTGGTAGAAATGCATTATATTGATATTGATGATAAGACTTGGTATGAAAATATTGAAAAAAGAAATAATGAAGTCATATCTGGAAATGGCGGATCAAGTTTTTATGTTGATGAGGGATTACTAAATAAAGTTTCTTCTCTGTTTGAAATTCCAGAAAAAGAAGAAATAGATATTTGGTATAAACCACACCAATAAATTACAATTTGTCTAAACAACCATTACCACAATCACAACTGAATAAGTAATATAAAACACAGCGTCAGAGCGTATAGAAACAGTCTATGCGCTCTATTTTATTGTAAAGGAGCAGATTTATGAGCAAAGACAGCAACACACGGCAAAGAGCCACCCGACAGCACCCACCCACAAAAATAATCGTGGAAAGGCACTATGTAGGCACTGAAAAAATGGAAACGGTATTCAAGCGGATAGCCGAGGAACAGATAACAAAAAAGGTTAAGGAGATAGCGGAAAACAACGCAAATTAGCACTGGAAACGGAAAAGGGAATATAGTATAATAGGAGTTGAGGAAGTCCCTTTTCATCAAGGAGGACGACATGAAAAGGGCAAAACTGAATAACGACAAAATCACTGCTTTATATTGCAGGCTTTCCAAAGACGATGGCACAAACAACGAGAGCATGAGTATCAGCACGCAGAAAACCATGCTGATAGATTATGCAAAGTGCAACGGTTTTCTGAACTGCCAGTTCTACGTTGATGACGGTATCTCCGGCACGACCTTTGAGCGTGAGGGACTGCAAGCCATGCTTGTCGAAGTTGAAAAGGGAAATATCGGAACAATCATTGTGAAAGACATGAGCCGGCTGGGAAGAAATTATGTGCAGATGGGAATGTTGCGGGAACAGTTGCGCAGGGCAAATGTAAGGCTGATTGCGGTCAACGAGGGTGTTGATACAGGTTCGGGCTTTGATGATGATTTCCTTCCGTTCCGTGACGTGATCAACGAATACTATGCAAAGGACATCAGCAAGAAAATCAAGTCCACCTTTAAGGCAAAAGGCGAGAGCGGAAAGCACGTTGCGAGCAGTCCGCCATACGGTTATCTGAAAGACAGCGAAGATAAAAACCAATGGGTAATTGATGAAGTGGCAGCACCCATTGTCAGACGGATATTCCGAATGACTTTGGAGGGTTACGGTCCGTATCAGATTGCAACGCAGTTCACAGCCGAGCATATCCCCATTCCTGCCTACCACCAAGCGCAGTTGGGCGTGGGATTGTGGCAGAACAGGGAGATTAAATATCCCTACAAATGGACGAGTTCCACCATAGCGCATATCTTACAGAAACATGAATACTTAGGGCATACGGTAAATTTCAAGACACGCAAGCATTTCAAGGATAAAAAGAGCCATTATGTAGATAAAGACCAGTGGTTAATCTTTGAGGACACCCATGCGCCGATTATCGACCAAGAAACCTTTGACAACGTACAGCGCATCAGAGGACAGGTAAAGCGTTATCCCGATGGTTGGGGCGAAGCACACCCGCTCACAGGATTGATGTATTGCGCTGATTGCGGCGGCAAGATGTATGTCCACAGGGTAAACAATGGAAAGCGTGTTCCCATGTATGTATGCGGAAATTATGCGAAACAGCCAGTCGGGACATTGTGCCAGTCGGCGCACCGTATCAAAGCGGATCACGTCATGGAGATAGCGACAAAAACGATTAGGGAAGTTGTCAAGTACGCTAATTTTGATAAAGAGCGTTTTGCGGAAGAAATACAGTCGCATATCGAGGACAGGCAGACCGTAGACTTTACGGAACAGAAGAAACGCATGGTGGTATGTGAAAAGCGTATCGGGGAACTGGAAATGCTGATTGCAAAGATTTATGAGGACAACGCATTGGGGAAACTGTCAGACAAGCGTTATACCATGCTCTACAACCAGTATGAGGGCGAGCAGGAACAGTTGCAGAGCGAATTGGACAGTTACAAAACGGAACAGGCACAGTATGAAAATGACCGCAAATCCGCCGCACGTTTCCTAAAATTAGTTGAGAGGTACAGCAACGCAGAGGAAATGTCAACGGTAATGTTGAATGAGTTTGTGGAGAAAATAGTCGTGCATGAACGTGACCGCAAAGGGAGCGCAGACACCACACAGAAGATAGAGATTTATTTTACTTTATCGGGGAATACATACCGCCGACTATGGCGGAGAAAGAGCCGACACCCGAAGAACTGGAAGAAATGCGGAAGAAAGAGGCAAGAAAGGACAGACTGCACCAAAATTATCTGAAACGGAAAGCCAACGGGAAACAGAAAGAATATGAGGAACGCACCAAAGCCAAGAAAAAGGCGCAGATTGACAGCCAAAAAGAGCAGATAAGAGCCGAGGACAGGGAAAAGGGCATATATTTTCATGTAGGAGTACCGAACATACCGAGGGCGGGCAATCAGGCGGCAATTTAAAATAATTTATTTAGAAAAGGCTATGACAGTGACGGTTATAGTCTTTTTTCATGCGGTAATTACCGTAAGAAATGAACTCCTATTTCCACAGGTGAAAATACCCAACAACAGTATTCCGCAATCGAATCTCCCGAAAATTACCGTAAGAAAATCATATATCAGCAACGAAATCAATCAATCCGTATCATAGGAGGGTAAAGACCATGAACAAAAAGCAGGAACAGCAGATTTTAGATTATTACAGTACCAACGATAAATATGTCCGTAACAAAACACATTCCAATGCGCATCAGACCGTATTCACCAAAGAAAGCGACAAATACCAGTGGCTTGTATTGGAGCAGAAAAGCCAGTGCGAAGTCGAGGTAAGGCAGACCGACAATCATGGAACAATCACAGCAAGGGATAATTACGAACTGACAGGAAATCTCCCTAAGTGCGTGGGTGTGGAGCGTTTATGTGAGGGTGCAAATTTTCAGATACCTTTTAACGCTGATGAAATCAATCTAATCTATCAGTTTGGGGAGCGGAGCAAAGCGGAAACGTGCGCCAGTCTTTCCGCTATTCTTCCGCAGATAAAGGACAGTGACACAAAGCAGATAGTAAGTGATACTTTGAAGAAATTAAATGCCCTGTCAGAAAAAACGTGTGCGGAACTGACTGCCACCACCAAAAAATGGAAACTGACCGAGCGTGACCATTCCATAAAGACAAGGTTAGCAAGAGCAAAGGAGCAGGCAAAAAAGCTGACAGTTACCGAGGGAAAACAGCACAGAACCCACAACAAGGGAAAGGGGGATATGGCACTATGAAACTTTCACGATACGAGCAGGAAACGATTGTTAATTACAATGCAGGAGAACAGAACGCCACCCTCTACACAAGGGATAAGGCAGTCATGCGGAAACTTGACACACTTGTTGCCGATTTTCCCGACACATACAAGCTGACAGGGCAGGACGAGGTATCTAAGACCTATTCCTTTCCGAAGTCACACGTCAGTTACCGCAAGCCGAGGGCAGTCAGCACCGAACAGAGGGAACGGGCAAGGCAGATGATGATTGAGAGAAATAAAGGAAAAATATTAAGGATTTTTTTATAGAAATATAAGTGGGTATATGATAATATGAAAAAGTTACATAGCAGTTGGATATATAAGAGGAGGTAACATGAAAAAAGCCAAAGGTATAGTGATAGTGCTATTATCTGTTATGCTTGCAGGTTGTTCAAAGATGAATAGTGAACAGCAACAGGATAATGCTATTACGACAGAACAGCAAACAGAAGAAAACCAAAGTATACAGAGTACGGAAACCGTTAAAGAAAATGAAACACCTATTGTGACAGATAATATTGTTGATTATTCTGATTACTTTCAAGGAATTAGCGGTTGTGCTGTAATGTATGATGAATCATCAGACACATATTTTCTTTACGGCAAAGAGAAATGTGAAAAGCAAGTTTCGCCGTTGTCAACATTCAAGATTATATCTGCATTGGCAGGTTTGGAAAATAATGTGCTTGAAAACCAAACTTTCACAATGGAATATAGTGGTGTAAAATACCCCATTGACACATGGAATTCAAATTTAACCTTAAAAGAAGCATTTGAAACTTCATGTGTATGGTATTTTCGGCAAGTTGTAGATATGGTTGGTCAAGAAAATATTCATGCTATGCTGAAAGAAATACAGTATGGAAATTGTGATATATCCGAATGGAACGGAAGTGAAACTAATTCATTGCCAGAGCTTAATGGATTTTGGTTAGAATCATCGTTAGAAATTTCTCCAAAACAACAAGTAGTTATGCTGAACTATATTTTTGGCAGTAAGAATAATTTTAGTACTGACAATTTGGAAGAATTAAAAAATATTATGTATATAGCAGAACTTGATAATGGTTCTTTGTATGGAAAAACAGGTTCGGGAACTGACGGTAAAGCATGGTTTGTTGGCTATATTGAAAAAAGTGATAATAAAATTTACTTTGCAATTTATCTTGATGATATGCAAAATAGAGAAGTAGTATCAGGAAATAAGGCAAAGGAAATAGCAATCAGTATTTTAAGTAATGAGGTATAGAAAATAATAAATTTATACAAAATGTAATATTGTTTACCTTTAGGTAGCGATTATCTTAACAGACAATCAGCTACCTTTTTTATTTTCAGAAACTATCAACACAGCACAGAAAGAATGAGGTATCAGAAATGATTGAGAGCAAGAATGACACAAGCAAAAACTTAGAAAAGGCATTGCAGGCATTGAAACAGGCGCAACAGCGTGTAGCCAACGAAAAGAAAAAACAGAACGAGAAAAAACGCAAAGCCGAGAACCACCACAAGTACATCATGGGCGGTATCATTGTGAAGTATTTCCCCGACTGCTACCGCTATGACGAGGGCGAGTTAAACCGTATCTTGTCGGTTGCATTGCAGACAAGGGAGTGTCAGCAGATTATATCTAAAATCAAAGCGGAAAGCCGAGAAACCACTCCCCCACAATCCACTCTCCCCAATGCCGAAAATGAAAGCGAGGGCGGTACGGAATGACAAAGGCGAGGACACTGGAAAGCCGAGGTAACGTATTCACCCTGTTTACAGGGTGCGCACAGATATACCACCAGAGGTGGTATGTGCGCTCTCCGAGGGGCAAGTTTCACTTGCATGGACTCCTGCGGAGGGCGTTGTCTGCCTTGCGGCAGCCAAAAGGGGAAACGACAATTCCCCTTCGCAAGCTGCGCTTGCTACCCTTTAGTGAACTTTGCGTTCAGACAAAAGCCAAAGTGCGGCTTTTATCTGCCCACAAAGTCTATGAGTGCGCCCCACTACCCTATCGGCAGAATGTAGGTGTTGCGTATGGGTAATGTCACGAAACAGGCAAGCACACGTTTCTCCATAGTCAAGCGGAGCAAGGGGCAGTCGGCAGTTGAGAAAGCGTCCTATATCAGCAGGAGTGTTCTTGTCAGCGAGTTTGACGGGCAGACCTAGCAACAGGAGCAGGGCAGACAGCAGCCGCACAGAAAGAAATCCTTTGACAGAGACAGCCGATAGGCACAGAAAAACCGCCGCTATGGTGTTACCCATAATCGGCGGCTTACATAGTTTGATTAGTGTTCCTGCTTTTGGATGACGGTTATCTGCAAATCCTTTGCGTCTATCAGTGTTTCCTGCTTACATTTTGGACAATATAGAGGATAGTTTTTCAAAACGGTATCTTCCCGTATTTTATTGTGTGTTTTCCTGCCGCAGATGGGGCAGATTATCCATTCGGTTTGCATATTCTATTCCTTACTTGTTTTTTTCAATATCCTGCCAGTTGGCATTGTTTAGAATTTCTGCATTTTCGCCTATAAGTGCTTTACCAGCTTCTTCATCTCCCTGTAACTGATACAGCATCCACGCCGTCATATATCCGTCGGTCTTCATCTGCATTTCCTCATGTTCTGCACCGACAACCCTTGCACGAAGCTTAAATACATTGTCCGACATAGCATTGTAATTCTCGACCAGAGATGAGAGCGGAGCAACACCAAGCCACTCTTTCGTTGCGTCCGTTGCACCGGTATCATCAGAATTTCCGGTAGCAGCGGTCATAAACCACGGAATTGACACTTTAGAAGCGTCATATCCTCCCCACATCTGTGCAAGGTAGGAATGAGCTGCACTACCCGTAAAAATTGTTTTATAAAGACTGCCGTTCTCACATTCAGTTACCGCTCTAATCGCACCCGCACCGCCTTGTGAATATCCAGCAATCCCAATATTTTGGGTATCAATTTTTTCATAAAATAAGCTGTCGGAATTTTGATTTTGCTCCAGCATATAATGCAAAGTTTGTAAGGTTGATATTCCTATTCCCGACTGTCTGTCATCATTACCAACAACAATAAATCCCCACGAAGAAAGCCTTTCAAAATAAGCTTCATAGTTCAATGCCGCTGTATTGCTGCCGTTTACAACAACTACCATTGGATAATTATCTTTACTATTCTTCATTTCAGATGGATACCAAATACGGATATTTCCTATCGTCTTATCCTCGGATTTAACTTTCTCGTTGGATACTTCATAATCTCCAAGCCCTGCATACTTTTTCTCTAATTCCGAATCAGACTGGAACTGCGTGTAGTAATCATTCTCCAACCAAGGTTTTTGAGAATCAATGTAGTTTTTAATCATCAGGAAGCCCACTACAAGGACGATTAAAATGATAATCACTAAAATCACAAGCCCCACTATTTTCAAGACTTTTTTCATAAATAAATCTCCTTCCGCTTGACAGAATAATCTGTTTTCAATATATTAATTACGGAACAAATGTCATAAAATAAAACACTTGTTTCAATCAAGTCATATTTTAATGACGGCTGCATTGCGTGTCAATGCGAATCAGTAAAAATGATACTTTCATCACGCTATGCGGTACAAAAAGGGGGTTTTTGTTCCTTTATGAAGAAAAATCAAACAGCATTTATGAAACTATGTCTTGCAGACGCACTTATCAAACTGATGAAAACTCAAGACTTTGATACAATCAATGTAAACTCGATTTGCAAGGAAGCGGACATCGGCAGAACCACTTTTTACAGATACTTTGACAACAAAAACAGTAAAGAAGAAATGCTTCTTTTCAAGATAAAATATGAATGGGAGCAGTATTCTAATAAGCACGAAAGCGATGAGCAGGGAAAGAAAGCTGATTTAACAGAATTCATATATGATAATAGGCGTCTGTTTGCAATGCTCTATCACAATAATCTTATTTCTGTCATTATGCGTGCGCTTGAGGATTTGATACCTTCGGGGGAAACATACGATAAGCAAGCCTCGTATCTTATGTCCTTTGTTATTTATGGATACTTCGGAATCATCTATCAGTGGATAAAATATGATTTTGATGAAACGCCCGAACAGATACAAAAGCATATTAACGACACTATCACCTCTGGGCTAAATCAAAACCCATAAAAACAAGCTGGTTTGTCGGGGAAAATCAAGACAGAAATTGATATGAAAACTGAATATTGTTTACCTTTAGGTAGCGATTTATCTTCCAAGGGGCAAGTTTCACTTGCATGGTTCTCCGCTCCGCTTCGGCTCTGCGCCCTGCGGAGGGCGTTGTCTGCCTTGCGGCAGCCAAAAGGGGACGCTACACTTCCCCTACGGCGCAAAAAGCGCGCCTACCCTTTTGTGAACATTTGCGTTCAGACAATCTGCACTGAGAACGACGGCTGATTTTCGCCTGCCACTTGATTGTGGGGTGCCTGAACTGCTATGGCCGGCAGGCTTATGGCTGATTTTGGTTGACTCATAGGCAGGTTTATGTATAATAATAGTATGTACTGCAACGCTTGCCGGATTGTTGTTGTGTCGAGCGAAGAATTCGGATATATTTTCAAAGGATGAATGCTGTCGGGAGGATAAGCGGGGTATGTACATAGAAAAGCTGTTTTATGATTTGGGGGGGGCACTTGCGGTACGGAGCGGCCGCCGCCCTGCATTCTGCCGGAGTTTGGCTTAAAATAAACAGTGACGATGCGGAAGGAGAGGAAAAATGTACAGGCTTATAACCAATGGAGTGATGGTGGTCGTCATAGTAATGGGAATATTAATGATCATTGCACCGAAGAAAATGGGTAAGAAGTCTCTTACGGAGACAAAGAAGGGTATCCTGACCGTAAGGATTTACGGCGGGGCATTAGCAGTCTTTGGGCTGATTGCATTAATTTTGCTTCAGAGAATAGAGTTTTAGGTAAAAGCGGCAAAAAATAAATAAGCGAAAAAGAGTAAAAGGAAGGGCATTTTTATGAAAAAATGTAAAGTATTATTGCTGGCGGCGGCCATGGGGGTGTTGATGACAGCCTGTGGAGATACAAAGGAGCCGGAGGACAGGGATTCCGTCAGCATGGAGGACAGAACGCCGGGCAGCACCTCGGAAGAAGAGACCAGGGAGTCTTCCCAGGAAGAATCTATAGAACCGGAAGACCTTCCGGCTTCGGCGGAGTATGTTTCCGTAGATGGTGTTTACAAGGTAGTTTTGTTTGAGGGGATGACCCAGGAAGATATGCAGCTGCAGGCAGGCTCCACCATGATGAATCTGGATGCCGGAACTGCGCGCACAGGCTTTACCGCCGTTTCTCTGGGAAGTTCAAAGGCAGCGGTTCCTGGATATACGGGCAGCATGGACAGCCTGGAGGATTATGCGGACCATATAACGAATATGCTTTTGGACGGGACCGGTTTAACGGTAAGCTGGGAAGAAACGGACGCACCTCTTGCCGCAGGCGCCGTAAACAGTATTGCCAGGGCAGGCGTGGCAAAAAGCGGAATGAGCAGGGGACAGGCATACGGATATTATGCAGAGTCGGAAGACTGCTATTTTTCCCTGATTATCATTGGAAATGATGATGATGTGGAAGAGGCCAGACAGATCGCTGTTCTGGAAGTTCTGGGAGGACTGGGCGAACGGGGGACCGGTGACTTTATTAACGGGATGACGGCGGTGCTGGATTCCGTGAACGGGGCAAACTTAAGGGAGACCTATAAGACAATGGTGGACCTGGGGGCTGACGAGAGCCAGCTGGAGATGTTGGCTTCACAGGCCCGGCAGAGTCTGTCTGACAGCTGGGGTATAGAAAATACCGAAGATCTGCTTAAGATGGCAGATGAGTTGATAAGAGGTCTTCATAACCCGGACGCTCTGGCGCTTCTGAATGAATATAACGGCACCGGAGAGACGGACCGTGATGCCTTTGAAGCAGGGCTGAAGGAGCAAAACTTAGAGGAAGAAACCTGTATCAGCCTGCTGGCGGCTTACGACGCCTGGTCCGCATACGGGGACGGAGCCATTGCTGCCTGGGATTTAAGCCGTGTGGGAACCATCATGGGATTTGGCTATGCAGGCGGTTACTGCACCTATGAGGAAGCGATGGATAAGATGCTGGAGGCAGCCCTGAAGGCGCAGGAGCTTTTTGATTCCTGGGAAGATTTTAACAAAAGCTACCTCTATGGTTATTCCTATTGGGCCGAAGAGTCCCTGGAGGATGCAGGAAGCAGCGCTGCAGAGCGGGCACAACTGGTAAGCAGCATGGAATCCCAGGCAGGCGGTCCTTTTGCCACGAATTGGAATATGGAGCTTAAGAAAGAGTGGTAGCCTTTAGCAATATGCTATAGAATAACGTATGTATTGAAACCGGATTGACTTGGCCTGCCGAGGGAAGCATGAAGATAGTGATATGTGACGACAACAGGGAAGACTTGCTTAAAACAGAAGAACTGCTTCTGAAATACAGAGAGCAGCATCCGGGGCTGGACTTTGAGCTGGATAAGTATTTGGATGCTGTTCTCCTGTATCAGAAGATACAGGAGAACGCACAGGCAGACATTTATATACTGGATATGATGATGGAGGGAAAGAACGGAATTGATTTAGGGCTTGAGGTGAGAAAAACCTGTGGCGACAGTGAGATTATCTATATTACCTTGTCTGACGATTTTGCACTGGATGCTTACGGAGTACGTGCCGGCAGGTATTTGCTGAAGCCGGTTAAGGAAAAGGATTTCCTGGAAGCACTGGATCATGCGTTTTCCTGCATCAGAGCCAGGGAGGATGCCTTTTTTCTCGTTAAGACAAAGGATGGGCTGGAATCTGCGGCGTATTCGCAAATTGAATATGTTGAGAGCTCATCCAGAGCTTTGACGGTCCACCTGGCAGACGGCAGGCATATCCGAAGCATTTTTATCAGAAAATCCTTTGAGGATGAGGTTCGGAGCCTGGTGAACGACAACAGCTTTGTGCAGGTTCACAAATCCTTTGTGATTCATATGAAATATGTGTGGAAGCTGGGGCAGAGAAGCGTTGTGATGAAGAGCGGCAGAGCGGTTCCTGTAAGTAAATCTCGAATGGCGGATGTGAAAAGAGAATATCTTTCTTATGCGCTGGAGAGATACGGTTAAGGAGCGGGGATGGAGTATTTTAGAAATGTTTACTATCTGATCAGCCATGGCTTTTTACTGATATTCATTTACCTTTTTATTGTCCATCGTTTTTCCAGAGTAAAGGCGGCCATGATTTGTCTTTCGTCGTTTCTGTTGTTATGCGTTACGGATGTGCTGAAGCTGAATCTGTTTCCGGACAGCAGGCTCTGCTATGCGGCAGTGACGGTATTTCAGATCGTGGTGACTCAGGCAACAGGCCTGTTTATTGCAAGAGAGCGTAACGGTAAGGTTCTGTTTTTGGGGCTGAGCGCTTCCAACTATGTGATAGCGGGCAGCATTATGGCCTCAGTTCTGCAGATTTGCACCGGAAGTGAGGGACTGGCTCTTGCTGGCAGCCTTCTGGTACATACAGGGATTTTGATTTTCCTTTATGTGTGTTTAAGGAATACCTGGCTGCAGACATATGAGAGAAGATACATAAAAGAATGGTGGGGATTATGTCTGATTCCCGTCTTTTTTTATTGCGGTTTTTCTTTTTTGGCTTTTTTTCCTCATACCCTTTATGAAATCCCGGACAATATTCCGGGCGTGGTGCTGTTTATCCTGACCATGTTTGTGTCTTATGCGGTGGTGCTGCGATATGTGGATAGTGAATCGAAGCGGACAGATATTTACTGGAAAAACGTACTGTTTAAGTCATATATGAAGGGACTGGAAAACCAGTACAACCTTTTGGAGCGCTCCGAGCGTAATCTGAAAATCCTGCGTCATGACGTGCGGCATTATTCCGGGATGATACTTTCTCTGCTGGAGCAGGAGGAATATGACGAGATCAAAAATGTAATCGGCTATATTGAAGAGGTGACAAATGACAATAAGCCTGCCAGATACTGTGATAATTTGATCATCAATACGGTGCTGATGCAGGTCATGGAGAGAGCCCGTTCTCTGGAGGCTGAGGTTCATCTGGATGCGGTCATATCCAAAGAGATTCCTGTGAATGAGTATGAATTTGCATCTGTTGTTGCTAATTTGCTGGAAAATGCACTTAATTGTGTGAAAGAATACGATACGGAAAGGCGTTGTGTGGAAGGTAAAATACATTGTGCGGCGGATCACCTGCTTCTTCATATTGAAAATCCGTGCGACGGTGGAATTCGGTTTAACGGATACACCGGTCTCCCCATGAGTACGCGTGGTAAGGGGCATGGCATTGGCATGCAGAGCGTGTCTGCTTTTGCAGAAAAAATCGGGGGCAGCATTGACTGCAAATGGGAAAGCGAAAGTTTTGGAATTATATTATTTGCGAAATTTTAGCTCATTTTTGCGGAGAAAAAGAAGAGCGGAGCCATAAAAAAGCGGTATAATTATAATAGAGGAATCGTTTTATAGTCAGATTAAGTGAAAGGTGATTTTCCATGCAGAAAATATTTATAAAATATACGCTTGCCATTGTGACAACAGCTATTTTGCTGATTCTTTTTATTAATTTCTTATTCAGCGTTCGTTCTATAGAGGGACAAAAGCTTGCTGCCTTTCGTACAAAAATAGATCAGGTGATTCATACTCTGGAAAACAATGAAGAAGAGCTGGCCATGCTGAACGAGAATTTGGGCGAGGATTATCTTACCAGGGCAAGGGCGGCAGCTTATGTGCTGGAGCGGCAGCGGGAAATGTATCTGGATGTGGAAGAACTGCAGTATTTAGCGGATCTGCTTAATGTGGATGAGCTTCATGTCATCGACGGAAACGGTATCATTGTGTCCGCCTCCGTTGCTCAGTATATTGGCATTGATATGGCGAATCACCCTCAGACTCGCGAATTTCTGGACCTTTTGGAGGGCGGAGAGGACGCTTATCTGATTCAGGATCCCCAGCCCAATGCGGCGGAAGGAGTGATCAGGCAGTATGTAGGGGTGGCCAGGAGAGATCAGAAGGGTATTGTACAGGTGGGATTTGCACCGACGAGGAAGCTGGAAGCGGAATCCAGGAATACCTATGAATATATTTTTTCCAAGTTTCCTACCGATGCGGGAGAAGAGCTTTATGTGGTGGATATTGCTACGGGAGAGATGCTGGGGCATTCCGGAGGCATGGACCGGGCATTTACGGCGGAATGTTATGAATTGTCACGGCTCCTTTCCTGTGAAGAGGGAGATTTTGTGAAAGGGGCGGATGGCGGCATGATGTATGTGGCAAGCCGGCCTTATGAAGAGGTTCTGATCTGCGCGGCATTTCCGCGAAAAATGCTGTTTTCCAAGCTGTTGGTGAATGTGATCAGCATTTTTGTTTGTTTGCTGTGCATTGAGATTGCGGTGATTCTGCTGCTGAATTACTTGGTGAAACGCAAGGTGATAGACGGGATACATAGTATTAATGAAAACCTGACGGCCATTACCAACGGAAATTTGGATGTGCAGGTAGTTGTCGGCGGGAATCGGGAATTTGAAGAGCTCAGCAGGGGCATAAATACCATGGTAAAAAGCATTGTCAGTGTTTCGAACAGAATTTCCGCCATTATTGATATGAGCGGTATTCCCTTGGCTGCATTTGAGTATAAGAGAGGGGAAAACTATGTTTTTGTTACCTCCGGGGTAAGGGCGCTGTTAGAGCTTTCCGCGTCCCAGGCGGAGACTCTTTGCTGCAATGCGGACTTGTTTGACAGGTATATTCACAAGATCACGGAGAAGCCCGTGGAAGGAGAGCAGGACATTTACCCTGTGAGGGAAGGAAAATATGTGCGCATACATATGTCCGAGAGTGACGATGGAGCCGGCGGGGAGAAGGGGTGTCTGGGAGTCATCATCGACGCCAGCCGGGAGATGATGGAAAAGCAGAAAATGCTGTATGAAAATACCCATGATGCACTGACCGGGCTGTGCAAATATGAATATTTTAAACAGCAGGCAGCAGAAATCATGAAGAGTGCGGCTCCCGGAAAGGGCTGTGCCATTGTTATGCTGGATTTGGATTATTTTAAGGAGATTAACGATACTTTCGGCCACAATACAGGTGATCTTTATCTGCAGACTTTTGCCGGAGTTATGCAATCCATGCCGGAAGCGCATTTCCTGACAGCCAGGCGCTCCGGGGATGAGTTTTGCATGATGATCCATGACTGCCGGGACAGGCAGCAGGTAATCGGTTGTCTGGATGACTTTTATCGGGCGCTTAAAAATACTCCGGCCGTTCTTTCGGATACGGAGATCAGAATCATTGGCGCCTCCGCCGGATTTCAGTGGACGGATTCTCCTGATGCTTCGGTGGCTGCGCTGTTAAGCCATGCGGATGAAGCGCTTTATGAGGTTAAGCGTGAAAATAAAGGCCATTTTAGAGAGTGGGAATAAAAGCGGCAGTAAAAAAACTTGTTTTATTTTAAAATATGTTGTATCATATAAAGGTATCAAGTTTCGGATTGTACGTTCCGGTACAATCCTAATCTGTTCCTTCGGGAATCAAATAAGGCAGTTCGCCTTGAAATGCGCCGGAAAACAGAAAACAAAAGAGACAGAAAAAATACCATGTGATATTTTTAGGCTTACGGTTTATTACTATGCACTGGTGTGCAAAATGGCCTCTTGATGCAGATTCAAAAAACAATAAAATAACAGGAGGTGTTCTATATTGAGGGAGTTTTAATGGACTTTGAACATGATATAACAAAAATGTAATTGACAAACAGGAACAAATGTTTTATTCTAAAAAGGACAAGAACGCTTGTTCTGGATAAAAGGAGATTTCAAATGGAAAAAGATGAAAAGCTGAAAGCGTTGGATGCGGCGATCAGTCAGATCGAGAAGCAGTATGGAAAGGGAGCGGTAATGAAGCTGGGGGATCCTTCCGCACAGATGAATGTGGAGACGATTCCCACCGGTTCCATAAGCCTGGATATAGCTCTAGGTCTGGGAGGTATTCCTAAGGGCAGGATCGTGGAGATATACGGACCGGAATCAAGCGGTAAAACCACCGTTACCCTTCATATGATAGCGGAGGTACAAAAACGAGGTGGTATTGCGGGATTTATTGATGCGGAGCATGCCCTTGATCCGGTCTATGCAAAAAACATTGGTGTAGATATTGACAATTTGTATATTTCTCAGCCGGATAACGGCGAGCAGGCCCTGGAGATTACGGAGACCATGGTCCGGTCCGGCGCCGTGGACATAGTGGTTGTGGACTCTGTGGCCGCTCTGGTGCCCAAAGCAGAGATCGACGGTGATATGGGTGACAGTCATGTGGGCCTGCAGGCTCGTCTGATGTCCCAGGCTTTGCGAAAGCTGACTGCAGTTATCAGCAAATCAAACTGTACGGTAGTATTCATCAATCAGCTTCGTGAGAAGGTGGGAGTGATGTTCGGAAATCCGGAGACGACTACGGGAGGCCGGGCACTGAAATTTTATTCCTCTGTACGTCTGGATGTTCGGCGTATTGAGTCTCTGAAGCAGGGCGGTGAGATCATCGGTAACCGTACCAGGGTGAAAGTGGTAAAAAATAAAATTGCGCCGCCTTTTAAGGAAGCGGAGTTTGATATTATGTTTGGCGAAGGCATTTCCAGAGAGGGCGATATTCTGGATCTGGCGGCAGAGCTGAATATTGTGGTAAAGTCCGGCGCTTGGTACGCTTATGAGGGCAACAAGATCGGCCAGGGACGGGAAAATGCAAAGCAATATTTAAGGGATAATGCGGAGATTTGTCAGGTAATCAGCCAGAAGGTGAGAGAACATTACGGATTTGAGGGCGTACAGGGAAAAGAGGATGAGGGCGGAGCGGCAGGCGCCGAGTCCGGCAGCGAGAATGCAAAATCCTCCAAAAAAAAGAGTGAAAAGGAATGATTGTTACGGCTTTAGAAGAGTTGTCAGCTTCCCGCAGCAAGGTATATATTGACGGAGAGCTCGCCTTTGTCCTGTACAAAGGCGAACTGCGTTCTTATCATCTGTCCGTGGGGGAAGAGATCGCTCAAAAGGATTATAATGAGATTATGGAAGAAGTGCTGCCGAAGCGGGCGAAGCTGCGTGCCATGAATTTGCTGACAAAGCGGGAGTATACGGAAAAGCAGCTGCGCGACAAGCTGAGGGCAGGATTTTATCCCCAGCGGATAATTGAAGAAGCTCTTGCTTATGTGGCGGGTTTTCATTATACGGATGATCTGCGGTATGCCTGTGATTATATTACCGGTCATGAAAATGTAAGAAGCAGGCGGCGGATCGAGCAGGACCTGTTGGGAAAAGGAATTGAACGGGCCACCCTGGAACAGGCCTGGGCCAGATGGGAGGAACTGGGAGGAAGTCAGGACGAGGATTCCATGATTCGGACACTTCTGGAAAAAAGGGGATATGATGCGGAAAACGGGGAAATCCGCGAGCGGCAGAAAACTTATGCGTTCCTGGTCAGAAAGGGTTTTTCCGGTGAAGCGATAAGAAGGGTTTTAAAAGCTGAAGATATTGAGGCTTGACAGCGGACACTTTTAAGTTTAAAATTTAACTGTTGTAAAATGCTTGTTCATGTACAATGAAAATCAAATAAAGGAGGTGCTCCTGTAGATGCCGGCATACATTTGGGTTCTTATCATTGTGGCCGCCATGGTAGTTTCTGCGGTAGTAACGGCGCTGATCGTGACAAACGTTCAGAAGAAATCCGCTGCGTCAACCATTGGAAGTGCACAGGATAAGGCAAGGGAGATTATTGATGAAGCTCTTAAGACGGCTGAAACAAAGAAGCGCGAATCGCTCCTTGAAGTAAAGGAAGAGTCCATTCGTACCAAGAATGAACTTGACAAGGAAATCAAGGAACGGCGTGCGGAAGCGCAGCGGTATGAGCGCAGGGTTCAGCAGAAGGAAGAGAACATTGATAAAAAGGCAGATGCGATTGAGAAGCGCGAGGCAAGCTTAACAGCGAAGGAAGAGTCCTTGAACAGGATGAAAGAAGAAGTTTCCAAGCTGAATGAGCAGCGTGTACAGGAACTGGAACGAATTTCCGGATTAACCTCTGAACAGGCAAAAGACTACTTATTGAAAATTGTTGAAGACGAAGTAAAGCATGAAACGGCTGTGATGATCAAGGAAATGGAGAGTCGCGCCAAAGAAGAAGCAGACAAAAAGGCGAAGGAATATGTGGTGAACGCGATTCAGAGATGTGCGGCAGACCACGTCTCTGAAACTACAATTTCCGTCGTACAGCTTCCCAGTGATGAGATGAAGGGAAGAATCATTGGACGAGAGGGACGTAATATCCGTACCCTGGAAACCATGACAGGTGTGGATCTGATTATTGATGATACGCCTGAGGCAGTTATTCTGTCAGGATTTGATCCCATCCGTCGCGAGGTGGCGAGGATTGCGCTTGAAAAGCTGATCGTGGATGGAAGAATTCATCCTGCCAGAATTGAGGAAACAGTGGAAAAAGCGCAAAAAGAAGTGGAACTGATGATGAAGGAGGAAGGCGAGGCGGCAACGCTGGAGGTTGGCGTACATGGAATCCATCCTGAGCTTGTCAGGCTGCTGGGTAAGATGAAGTTCAGGACCAGTTACGGCCAGAATGCGTTAAAGCATTCCGTTGAGGTTGCACAGCTGTCAGGACTTCTTGCCGCAGAGATGGGGCTGGATGTCAGGCTGGCAAAACGCGCCGGACTGCTCCATGACATCGGCAAATCCGTGGATCATGAAATGGAAGGATCTCACATCCAGCTTGGCGTGGAACTGTGCAGAAAGTACAAGGAGAATTCTGTTGTAGTGAATGCGGTAGAGTCCCACCACGGTGATGTGGAAGCAACATCCCTGATCGCATGTATTGTACAAGCTGCTGATACAATATCTGCCGCAAGACCAGGGGCTAGAAGGGAAACACTGGAAACCTATACTAGCAGATTAAAGCAATTAGAAGAAATAACAAACAATTTCAAAGGTGTAGATAAATCTTTTGCTATTCAGGCAGGTCGAGAAGTTCGTGTTATGGTAGTGCCGGAGCAGATTTCAGATGCCGATATGGTTCTGTTGGCGCGTGATATTTCCAAGAAGATTGAAACGGAAATGGAATATCCCGGACAGATCAAGGTCAACGTTATCCGCGAAAGCCGCGTGATCGAATACGCAAAATAACCACGACAGACAGTTTGAACTTAAAAATTTCATAAGAGAAGGAAACTGCTGCTTTGACGAATATCATTCGTCAAGCGGCAGTTTTTTAAATTGGCTCTTGTGAAATTCGGTGTCTTGTAGTATGATAGTGCAAGTGCATTGTATGATTGTATACAATAATCCATGGCGGCATGGCTGTCAAGGCAAGTATGAGGAGGCAGTATGAAAGCGTACCGGGAATTGAGCAGAGAAGAGCTGTTATCATTGAAGGAGCAGTTGGAGAAGGATTTTGAGAAGGCAAAGGGAAAGGGGCTGAAGCTGGATATGTCCAGAGGAAAGCCCTCTGTAGCCCAGCTTGATATGGGAATGGACATTTTTGACGTCTTCAACTCAAAAAGTAATATGAAGAGCATGAACGGGGTGGACGTGCGGAACTATGGCGTGCTGGACGGCCTGGATGAGGCAAAGCAGATGATGGCGGACATCATGGGGGTTCCCATGGAAAACGTGATCATATACGGTAATGCCAGCCTGAATGTAATGTACGACGCGGTATCCAGCGCCATGACTCATGGCGTGATGGGGAATACACCCTGGTGTAAGCTTGACAAGGTTAAATTCCTGTGTCCTGCTCCGGGTTATGACAGGCATTTTGCCATTACACAGCATTTTGGGATTGAAATGATTACCGTGCCCATGACGCCTCAGGGTCCTGACATGGACCTGATAGAAAGACTGGTGGCCGAGGACGAGAGCATCAAGGGCATTTGGTGCGTTCCCAAGTATTCCAATCCCCAGGGCTATACTTACTCCGATGAGACGGTACGAAGATTTGCAAATCTTAAGCCGGCAGCAAAGGATTTCCGTATTTTCTGGGATAATGCTTATGCGGTTCATCATCTTTACGATGAGGAAGAGCGACAGGACAAGATTTTGGAGATTTTAAGCGAGTGTGAAAAGGCCGGCAGTCCGGATATGGTTTACGAATTTGCTTCTACTTCCAAGATAAGTTTTTCCGGTTCAGGTGTAGCTGCCATTGCTTCTTCCAAGGGAAATCTGGAGTGCATCAAAAAGTCCTTGACCATCCAGACCATTGGCTATGACAAGATTAATCAGTTGCGTCACGCTCGTTATTTTAAGGATATTAACGGGATTAAGGAGCATATGAAAAAGCATGCCGCGCTGATGCGCCCTAAATTTGAGGCGGTGGAAGAAACTCTGGAGAGAGAACTGGGGGGCCTGGAAATAGGTGCCTGGACAAAACCTAACGGCGGTTATTTTATTTCCTTTGATGCCATGGAGGGTTGTGCTAAGGCTATTGTGGCAAAGTGTAAGGAAGCAGGCGTGACACTGACGGGCGCTGGGGCAACTTTTCCTTATGGAAAAGATCCGAAAGACAGCAATATTCGTATTGCGCCGTCCTTCCCCACGCCGGAAGAGATGGCTATGGCCACGGAGCTGTTTGTTCTCTGCGTGAAACTGGTGAGTGCAGAGAAGCTTCTGGAAGCTTGAAAGGTTTCGTGAATGGTTTATGCGGGCTTTGCTGATAGTTCAGGAAGCACGAATGGAATGAAATTTGCGGATTTGCGGAAAGGTGCTGTTTTTATGGAAGAATATAAGAGATTAAAGCGAGAACTGATTGCAAAAGGCGCCATTATTGATTATTATCAGGATACCATGCAGATTCCCAACGGGAATACTGCAAAATGGGATCTGATTGATCATAAGGGAGCAGCGGCAGTGGTGGCTGTCAAAGAGGACGGGAAGCTGTTGATGGTGCGTCAGTACCGAAATGCTTTGGAGAGAGAGACACTGGAAATTCCGGCGGGCGGTTTGAATGGCAGAGACGAGCCTACCGCAGTGGCAGCCATGCGCGAGCTGGAAGAAGAAACTGGTTATACCTGCGACAGGGTGGAGCTTTTGAATTCCATTTATACCACGGTAGCTTTTTGCAATGAAAAGATTGATATTTATCTGGCCCGGAATTTAAAGCCCGGTAAGCAGCATTTGGACGAGGACGAGTATTTGAACGTGGAGGCCTACGAGCCGGAAGAATTAAAGCAGATGATTTTTGACTGTAAGATACAGGATTCTAAGACAATCTGCGGTATTTTATCCTATATTGCCAGATTTACCTGACGGATCAGGTTGGTAACAGCTAGGTGCGTAGTTCAAATGTTTGACATATGGGACATAAGTGTATGGCCCGCTGCATAGAGATGAATAACCGGAAGCGGCAGCGCTGTAAGAGCAGCGTAATATTTCAGACGAATGCAGCGATGGTCCTGCACTGGCAGGCTGTCATGATGCGCCGCCCGGAGAAAGGCGGGCGTTTCATGCAGATTGTGGGAAAGCGGATACCCACCGGGAGCAGGAGACTGCTTCCGGTGTTTTGTATCGGGATTATCGGGGGCATCCTGATAATGAATCTGGGGAAAAGTATTTTTTTGAAAGAAACGGGATTATTCGACGAGTCTGTCTTATATCGGATGAAGTATATGAGCCTGGACGGCAATGCTTTTTTTTACTATGTTCTTCGTAAAAGAATGCTGGCGCTGATTTTGGCGGCCATATTGGCAACAACCTATTTAGGGTATGTGCTTTGCATGGGAACCGCGGTCTGGTGCGGGATGTCAGTGGGAGTTTATCTGTCGGCGCTGTTTATCCGCTATGGTATTAAAGGGCTGGCTTTAGCATTGGTGGGCATTTTCCCTCAGTATCTTCTTTTTGTGCCGGCGATATTGATGCTGCTGGGATGGTGTGAAGGCCTGTACCGGGCGATTTATTCCAGGAGCGGCGTGATGGAGGCTGAGGGAAGAAGTTTTGTGATAAAAAAGCTGGGCTGGCTGGGCGCTATTGCCGGGATCGTTATCGCAGGCTGCTTTCTGGAGAGTTATGTGAATCCTGCGCTTTTGATTGGGTACCTGAAAATCTTCTGATTGTTTATGAATTAATAGCCGTGGATTTCCACCGCTGGGTAGGTGTGGCTGTAGTGATAGCCAAGTTTATGGGCCAGTGCCGCGGACCATGGATTCTGCGCGTCCCAGCTGGGGTAAAGATTTCGCTTCAGGCATTCCAGAATCAGGCGGGCACCACAGGCATATGCGAGGCCCTGGCGCCGGTGATCCTCTCTGGTGTCGATCTCAACCTCAATACCGCCATGGTATCTGGAATAGGAAGAAGCTCCGCAGTATATTTCAGGGCCTTTATGAATCACCACCCCCAGCCCTAAGCGGCGGTACTCTTCATAGTCTTTAAACTGTGAGACAAGATCGGCGCTCCATCTGTTCGCTTTGCATAGATGAAAAATCTGTTCGTCAATCAGGTCCGATTCCAGGCGGTCAGGCAGGGAAGAGGCGGCGTGCATCAGCTTTTTGCGGTCAAAAACATTCGGCTCCTTTTGAAAAGCATAGCGGGAGACAACGGTAGCTTTTGCGCCGTAATGTTCTGCAATGGCGTTATTCCATTCTTCATTTTGTCCCACCATAATCATGAAATCCTGCGTACAGTCCTTCGGCTTAAAAGAAATCAGTTCTCTGCTGACCCTGCCCGCAAAAAAGGTAAAGTCTCCGAGGACAGCCATTGCCGAGGCGGGGGATTTTGTATCGCGGCTCGGATCATGAATCAGATCTGCACCATGAATCGGATCTGTACTGTAAATCAGATCTGTACTATAGATCTGATCTGTGGTGTAGATCCTGCCCATAATGCCCTGGAGGCAGGATAGAATCATGGTTTCCTCCCAGCCCTCAAAAAGTGCAGCAGCTTGGGAGGTTTGAGTCATTTCATATATCATGAGCATCCTCACTCGTATTCTGCAATATCATAGATCAGCTTTTCCGACGCTTCCCATCCCAGGCAGGGATCGGTGATGGATTTTCCGTAGATTCCCCCGCCAACCTTTTGACAGCCTTCCTCAATATAGCTCTCGATCATAACGCCTTTTACCAGCTTGTGAATGTCCGGGTTCAATTTTCGGCTGTGCATAACCTCTTTTACGATACGGATTTGCTGTTGATATTGTTTCCCAGAATTGGAGTGGTTGGCATCAATCACGCAGGCGGGATTCTTTAAATCCGTCTTTTCATACATTTCCAACAGCAGATTCAGATCTTCATAATGGTAGTTTGGAATATTGTTTCCGTGTTTGTTGGTTGCGCCCCGCAGTACGGTGTGGGTCAGGTCGTTGCCGGTGGTATTGACTTCCCAGCCGCGGTAAATAAAGGAATGCGGATGCTGGGCTGCATAAACGGAATTCAGCATAACGGACAGATCGCCGCTGGTGGGATTTTTCATCCCGGCCGCCACGTCAAAGCCGCTGACCGTTAATCGGTGCTGCTGATCTTCCACGGAACGGGCACCGATGGCCACATAAGAAAGAATGTCCGATACATAGCGCCAGTTTTCGGGATACAGCATTTCATCCGCGGCAGTCAGGCCGGTCTCTGCAATGGCACGTATGTGCATTTTCCGCATGGCGATCAGCCCGGAAAGAAAATCAGGCTTTCCTTCGGGGTCCGGTTGGTGAACAATTCCCTTGTATCCTTCGCCTGTGGTGCGAGGCTTGTTTGTGTAGATCCGGGGAATCAGGATCAATTTGTCGCTGACTTTTTCATTGACCCTGGCCAGGCGGGTCACATAGTCGCAGACCGATGCTTCGTTGTCTGCGGAGCAGGGACCAATGATGACAAGGAACTTACTGCTTTTGCCGGTAAGCACTTCTCTGATCTCTGCGTCGCGGGCCTCCTTTATTTTCACCAGGTCCGCAGGAAGCGGAAACTGTTCCCGAATCTCTGCGGGAGTGGGTAATTTTTTGATAAATTCAAAACTCATATGTCCTCTCATTCCGCCGCGTAAGCGGCACATAAATTTGGGTGAACTGCTTTTTGAAGACGGCGCTTAACGCTTTCTGTCAGTGCGCGGGGTTATTGTAGCATATTCCCGAAAATCCTGCAAGAGGACGAAAAGATGCGGCAGAGCTTAAGCTGGCAGAAATTAAAAAATTTCATTTTTATCTTTTCGAACAAGTCGGAATATGCTATACTAAAGGTTGAAAAGTGAAAATGGAATGGATGGTATTATGGCGGAGGACAATAAGCGGACGGCTGCCGCCAAACGACAGCGTGTACAAAGGCTGAAAAAATGTATTATCCTGTCAGCAGTGGCGGTCATCATGCTTCCCATTGTCCTGTGTTTTATTTTGCTGGACCGTATTCAAAATGCGGACAAGACTCTGGATAATCTAATAATGCAGGTGGAGACATTGACAGGCATTGTGAGGGAACAGAGACAGCAGCTGGAAGAGCTGAAGGGCTTAACGGCGGTCAGCGGCGAAAGCGGTGCAAACGATATTTTTGCCGGTTCGGACAACGGGGAGTACAGGCAGTCGGGACAGGAGTCCGGGCTTGCATCAGGCGGGGAGGCGGATTCGGAATCCGGGTCTGACGAGGAAATAACCGGCCGGCCGGGGGATAGGAATGAACCGGAAGAAACCGGGGAACCAGAAGAAGAAATAACTGCTGCCCATAAGGTATACCTGACCTTTGACGACGGCCCCAGCAAATATACGAATGATATTTTGGACATACTGGACAGCTATGGAGTAAAGGCTACCTTTTTTGTGGTAGGGAAGGAGAGCGATTCCGCGCGGGAGGCAATGCAGGAGATTGTAGACAGAGGACATACTCTTGGGATGCACTCATACAGTCACAAGTATTCGGAAATCTATAAGTCTGTTGAGGATTTTGCCGGGGATTATGAAAAGATAAGGGATTATGTGTATGAGGTTACAGGGGTGGAAAGCAAGGTCTATCGTTTTCCCGGAGGAAGCTCCAACTCGGTCAGCCATTTAAGTATGGAAGAGTTTGCGGATTATCTTGACACTCAGGAAGTGCGTTTTTTCGATTGGAATATATCTTCCGGTGACGGAGGTGCAACGCTTCTTTCCGTGGAAACACTGGTGGAGAACTGTACGGCGGATATTGAAAGATTTGAGACATCTGTAATATTAATGCACGATTCGGCATCGAAGCCGACTACAGTGGAGGCGCTGCCTACAATTATTGAGAACATTTTGGCTCTGGAGGATACGGTGATTCTGCCGATTACTGAAGATACGGAGCTGGTTCAACATATTCAACGCCGGCCGGAAACGCCCGGTGACCAATGAATGAATGGAGGGTTTGATTTACAATGGGTTTTTTCTCAGACTTAAAGGAAGATTTGTCTCAGGCTGTAAATGAACTGATGCCTGAGGACGAAAAGCACAAGGCGGAGGAACCGACAGAAGCATCTGAGGTTTCGTTGGAAGAGATGCTGAAGAATATTGACGAGATTCCGTTTCCGGAGGAAACGGGAGCGGAGTTTTCAGATGGTACACAGCCGGAGACGGCAGAATCAGAGTCTGTGGCAGAGTTTGGAATGCCGGAGGCGGATGTTGCGGGTCAGGACTTTGCAGACGGCTTTGGAATGCCGGAGGCAGATGCTGCAGGTCAGGACTTTGCAGACGGCTTTGGAATGCCGGAGGCGGATGCTGCAGGTCAGGACTTTGCAGATGGCTTTGGAATGCTGGAGGCGGATACTGCGGGTCAGGGCTTTGCAGACAGCTTTGGTGCATCTGAGACCGATTTTGCAGCCGGAGATTCGGCGGGTGGCTTCGAAGGACTGAAGACAGAGCAGGAGTCCTGGACCACGGCGGAGCCGGAGGCACAGGAAGCAGAAAGCAGCGATGATGAGATGGAGAAGCTGTTGACGGAGATGCTGGCGGAGGAAACGGGCACCGATCTCAATTCGGAAATGCCGGAACAAGCGGTACAGGCTGAAGCGGTGGAAGATATGACCGAAAACTATGAATTAGAAGAAAGTAAAGGAGAAGAGGAAGAAATGGATATGATGGAAGAAATGGATTATGGAAGAGACTTGGAGGTATCAGATGAGACCTCTGTTATTACGGAGGGAATGACCATTACAGGTGATATTTCCACCCAGGGCTCTATAGATGTGATCGGCACGGTGAACGGAAATATTGATGCTTTGGGTAAGCTGAATATTACCGGGCATGTGAACGGTAACTCCAAAGCGGCTGAAATTTATGCGGAGAGCGCAAAAATAAACGGCGAGGTTGTGAGTGAGGGCGCGGTTAAGATCGGTGCCAGCGCGGTTATTATCGGCAACATTACGGCTACAAGTGCGGCGATTGCCGGCGCTGTCAAGGGAGACATCGACGTACAGGGACCTGTGATTCTGGATGCTTCTGCCATCGTTATGGGCAATATCAAGTCCAAATCCGTACAGATCAACAACGGTGCGGTGATCGAAGGTATGTGTTCACAGTGCTATGCGGATGTCAGCCCTACCTCCTTCTTTGACGAGTATAAGCCTGAGCCTCCCCGCAAGACAAAAACAAAGCAGGGAGAACAGAAGGATAAGTAAGACAACGATAATATTGGATTATTTTAAGGCTGAAGTCGGACTGCAGGAGGGGCATTATGCGCAGAATTTTATTAAAGCTCAGCGGAGAAGCGTTGGCAGGAGACAAGAAGACCGGATTTGACGAAGCGACGGTAAGGGGTGTTGCTCTTCAGGTGAAGCAGCTGGTGGAGGACGGCATTCAGGTTGGTATCGTTACGGGCGGCGGAAATTTTTGGAGAGGACGGACCAGTGAAAACATTGATCGTACCAAGGCGGACCAAATCGGGATGCTGGCTACGGTTATGAACTGTATTTATGTGTCTGAAATTTTTCGCTCCGAAGGGATGAAAACCAGCATTTTGACTCCTTTTGAGTGCGGATCCTTCACAAAACTTTTTTCGAAGGATCGGGCAAACAAATATTTTGAGCAGGGACAGGTGGTCTTTTTTGCAGGAGGTACAGGACATCCTTGTTTTTCGACGGATACGGGGGTGGTGCTTCGAGCCATCGAGGTGGAGGCAGAGGTGATTTTGCTCGCAAAGTCTATTGACGGTGTTTATGATGACGACCCCGGTAAAAATCCTGCCGCTAAAAAATATGATGCGGTTTCTATTGAAGAAGTGATTGATAAGAATCTCCAGGTGGTGGATATGACCGCGTCCATTATGGCCAGGGATAACCACATGCCCATGTGGGTATTTGGCCTGAAGGGGGAAAACAGTATTGTCAATGCCGTTAAGGGAAAGTTTACCGGGACCCGGATATTAGTTTAAAGCGTGTAACCAAAGTGTAAGGAGAAAACAGATATGGATTCCAGATTACAGCAGTATGCAGATAAAATGAAGAAGGCTTATGAGTTTCTTGAAGCCGATTACGCAGCCATTCGTGCGGGCAGAGCGAACCCTCATGTGCTGGATAAGCTGCGGGTGGATTATTACGGGACACCCACGCCGATTCAGCAGGTAGGCAACGTGACCGTGCCGGAGGCGCGCATCATTCAGATTGCCCCCTGGGAGAAATCATTGCTGAAGGAGATTGAAAAGGCGATTCAGGTATCGGACATCGGGATCAATCCTACGAATGACGGCAATGTGATCCGGCTTGTATTTCCGGAACTGACAGAAGAGCGCAGAAAGGATTTGGTGAAGGAAATAAAGAAAAAGGCGGAGGACGGCAGGGTGGCTGTCCGCAATATCCGCAGAGACGGAAACGATGCCTTTAAAAAGCTGGCCAAGACCGAGGTTTCCGAGGATGAGATCAAGCAGCTGGAGGAAGAGCTGCAAAAGCTGACGGATAAATTCATCAAGGATATTGATGCCATGATGGAAAATAAGTCAAAGGAAATTTTGACTGTCTAGATTTTGAGGCAAAAGCGGGGGAGCGGAAGTGTTTCCGCTCCCTCTTTGTTAAGTCTCCGCAGAAAACGGATGTGTGCGGGTTTGAGAGGGGCTGACTGTATGGGCGAGGATTTGAAGATGCCGCAGCATGTGGCGATTATTTTGGACGGAAACGGGCGCTGGGCGAAGGCAAAGGGGCTGCCCCGCAATTACGGACATGTACAGGGTGCTAAGACGGTGGAGACGATCTGTGAGGAAGCGTACAGGATGGGAATCCAATATCTGACAGTCTACGCCTTTTCTACGGAGAACTGGAACAGGCCGAAGGACGAAGTGGACGCTTTGATGAAGCTTCTGCGAAATTATATGAAAACTTGCCTGCAGACGGCCAGGAAAAACCGTATGTGCGTCCGTGTGCTGGGGGAGAAATCCCGGCTGGACGAGGACATCCGCACCCGCATCGAAGAGCTGGAGGAAGCCACCAGAGAAAATGACGGACTGCATTTTCAGATTGCCATCAATTACGGCGGCAGGGATGAGATTTTGCGCGGGGCAAAGAGGATGGCGGCGGCTATAGCATCGGGGGAGCTGGAGCCGGAGAAGGCTACGGAGGATAGATTTGCCGGATTTTTAGATACGGCGGGGATTCCAGACCCAGATCTTTTGATTCGAACCTGTAATGAGCAGAGAATTTCCAACTTTCTTCTGTGGCAGCTGGCCTACACGGAATTTTATTTTACTCCCGTACCCTGGCCGGATTTTACGAAAGAAGAATTGATAAAAGCCGTGGAGGCATATAATCATAGAGACAGAAAATACGGCGGAGTGAAGGAGGGGTGACCTGATGTTTTGGATCAGACTTTTAAGCGGAGCGGTGCTGCTTGTAATCGCCTTCGCTTCCTTGTGGGTGGGAGCGCCGCTGCTCCCCGTAGTTTTGTATGTGGTTTCCCTGATTGGTTTTTTAGAGCTGACAAAAGCACTGGGGGTCAGAAAGGAAGGCGGAAAGGGCATTGGCGTCCAGGAGCTGGTGGGAGCGGCAGCCGTAACCCTTTACTACGGGGTGCTTTTGCTTCGGGATGTGGGAATATTGGAAGGCCAGAGACTTTTTTACATACTTCCCTGCCTAGTGTTCCTTTTTTTGGGGGAACTGCTGGTCTATGTGCTGTCCTTTCCCAAGTATCAGGTAGAATCCGTTACGGCGTCGATTTTTGCTTTCCTGTATGCACCGGTGATGCTGTCCTTTATTGATCACACCAGAATGTACAAAAGCGGTATCATTCAGGTGTGGCTGATATTAATCAGCGCCTGGGGCTGTGATACCTGTGCTTACTGCGTGGGAAAACTGATCGGAAAAAGAAAGGTATTCCCCGTTCTTAGTCCCAAGAAAACGTTGGCGGGCTGTATCGGCGGGGTGGCCGGAGCAGCGTTGATTGGCGTGATTTATGCAGCCTGCCTGGGGATTCGGGGCCCGAAGCAGCTTGGCCTGGTGGGGCTGATCTGTGCTTTGGGGGGTGTGGCAGGCATGCTTGGAGATCTGGCGGCCTCGGCGATCAAGCGGAACAGGAATATTAAGGATTACGGGAAGCTGATACCGGGACACGGTGGGATCATGGACCGCTTTGACAGCGTGATCGTGACGGCTCCGCTGACTTATTTCCTGATTGTTTTTTTTGCTGGGGAGTTAATGTGATATGAAAAAGATAGCAATTTTAGGCTCTACAGGGTCTATTGGTACGCAGACGCTGGAAGTGGTACGCAGCAATCCGGATCTGAAGGTGACTGCTTTGGCGGCAGGCAGCAGCGTGGAGGCGATGGAACGTCAGATCCGGGAATTTAAGCCAGGGCAGGCTGTGATGTGGAGCAGGGAGGCGGCTGCAGATCTGCGGGAAAGAGTCAGGGATCTGGATGTGAAGATCCTTTCTGGAATGGAAGGCTTGTTGGAAATTGCGGTTTCTTCGGATAGTCAGGTATTAGTTACGGCCATTGTGGGAATGATCGGTATCAGGCCTACGATTGCGGCTATCCGCGCGGGTAAGGATATTGCCCTTGCCAATAAGGAAACGCTGGTGACGGCCGGGCATATCATCATGCCTCTGGCGAAGGAGTGCGGTGTATCCATACTTCCGGTGGACAGTGAACATAGTGCGATCTTTCAGTCCCTGAACGGAGAACCTGCGAATAAAATCGAAAAGATTTTGCTGACCGCGTCAGGAGGACCGTTCCGAGGCTGGTCCAAAGAGCAGCTTTCGGAGATAAAGGTGGAAGATGCCTTGAAGCATCCCAACTGGTCCATGGGGCGGAAGATCACCATTGATTCTTCCACGATGGTGAATAAGGGGCTGGAAGTGATGGAGGCCAAATGGCTGTTCAACGTAGAGCTTGACAGGATTCAGGTAGTGGTGCATCCTCAGAGCATCCTGCATTCTGCGGTGCAGTATGTGGATGGGGCAGTCATTGCCCAGATGGGAATGCCGGACATGAAGCTTCCTATCCAGTATGCGTTGTTTTATCCCGACAGGCGGCCCATGGACGGCAAGCGCCTGGATCTTTTTGAGTTGGGAAGTCTCACTTTTGAAAAGCCGGATCCGGATACCTTCCGTGGGCTGGCTCTGGCTTATCGGGCAGCAGGGCAGGGGGGCACCATGCCCACGGTATATAATGCTGCAAACGAGAAAGCAGTGGCTATGTTTTTGGATAAAAGGATAGCATATTTGGAGATCCCTGAGCTGATCGAAGCGGCCATGGATCACCACAGTCCAATTTCAAATCCGGGGATAGAGGCTGTTTTGGAGGCGGAAGCGGAAACCTATGAATATATTGCAGGAAGGATCAAGCGCTAAATGGTATCGTTAATTTTATTTATTGTCATTTTCGGGGTAGTGGTCATAGCTCATGAATTTGGGCATTTCCTGATTGCTAAGGTAAACGGCATCCATGTAGTAGAATTCTCGGTGGGAATGGGACCAAATATTATCTCCCGTAATAAGGGAGGCACAAAATATTCCCTGAAGCTGTTTCCTATCGGCGGTGCCTGCATGTTTGAGGGTGAGGACGGCGTAGCGGATCAGGATGAAGCGGAAGGCGGGACAAAGGAACCGGGGCCGGGCTCCTTTTTGAAGGCAAAGGTCTGGGCAAGGATTGCTACGGTGGTGGCCGGCCCTCTGTTTAATCTGCTTCTGGCCTTTATCATTGCCATTATCATGGTAAACATGAGTGTTACCAGGGATCCGATTGCCTCCCAGGTGATTGAAGGAGGCGGCGCTCAGGCGGCGGGACTTCAGCCCGGAGACCGGATCATCTCATTGAATGGAGAGAAGGTCTGCCTTTATCAGGAAATCTCTCTGTACATGCAGTTGTCTTACCGGGGTGGAGACCTGGAGGTGGTTTATGAGCGGGACGGTGAGCGTTATACCACCACGGTGACGCCTCAGTACGATGAAGAATATGGATACTATTTGCTGGGTATCAGCAACGCCGATGTGAAAGAGCCACGGGGGATAGAATCGCTGAAATATGCCTGGTATGAGATGCGGTATTCGGTGAAGATGACTTATACCAGTCTGGGTATGCTGTTTACGGGCAGGGTTTCCAGAAAGGATGTGGCCGGCCCCGTGGGGATTGCAGTGAATGTGGTAGGCGCCACCTACGAGGCCTCCAAAGAATACGGCTGGCAGAGCGTTTTTTTAAATATGCTTAATATTACATTGATGCTGTCTGTGAACCTTGGGATCTTAAATCTGCTTCCCGTTCCTGCCTTAGACGGAGGAAGACTGGTATTTTTGCTGCTGGAAGTGATCCGGGGCAAACCGGTGCCGCCGGAGAAAGAAGGCGTTGTTCATTTTATTGGTTTAGTGTTCTTTATGGTTTTGATGGTCTTTATTTTCTTTAATGATCTTGTAAACATCTTTGTTAAGTAGTCTTAAATGAGGACAATCTCCATGGAATATATTACAAGCTATTACAGGCAGCAGGGAGGGAGCGGATGCTCGCTCCTGCTGCTGCAGTTTCGATGCCGGCAGACGCCGGTCTGTTTTGCCTGTATTTGTACCGCAGCGGGTGCAGACGGAGAGAAATGCTGCGGAGATATGGCGGAGAAGCTAAAAGTATGGTGCCGCGGAGTTCCCTGGCAAAAAAGCGTAAGGTGCCCCTGCAAAGGTCTGGAAAACATGGAACGGGAATTGACGGCTCTGCAGGCAGCAGCATGCGGGGCAGCTTCTTTACGGAGCGGGCTCAGGCTGACCATGCTTTTATGTATTGGCAGAGAGGTACTTTCACTGGGAGCCGGACAGAATTTACTGCTGGTAAATACTTCCCTTGGCACGGGGCGGATTACGCCGCTGCCGGGAACGTTCCGGGGGTGTATCGAGCCAGGGGCAGGGCTGTTGCTGGCTACGGACGGATTGATACAAAACGCGGGGGAAGAAAGTATTGGTGAGGTGCTGCGTCTGGCGGAGATCAGGACGCAGGAGCAGGCGGACAGGCGTCTGCGGGAGCTTTTGAGACTCCGGGAGCTTCTCTCTTTCCGTGAATCTGCAATTTCAGAAGGTGAGACCGTTATTCGAGATCAGACGGCTATCGGAAAGAAGACAGTAAAAAGCAGGGTGCCGGACGCGGCAATTTTGCTGATTGGAAGGGAAGGAAAAGCAGGTGTATAAAGACAGCAGGGGAAAGTATAAAACCATAAGGCTTTTGGGGAAAGGAGCCTTTGCGGAGGTGTATCTGGTAGAGAATGAAAAGGGCAGGGAGTATGCCTGTAAGGTCAGTGCCCATGGAGAAATTCTGAACAGAGAAGCCGGGTTTCAAAAAGAGGCGGCACACCCGCTTTTTCCCAGAGTTTATGATTTTTGGAGAGAGGATCATGCAGCCTGTCTTTTGATGGAATATGTGCCGGGGGAAAGCTTGGATCGTTTGATCCGGCGGGAAGGAGGGTTTTCGGATGTCTGGACCGCAAAGATCGGCTGCAGGCTTGCGGAAGGTCTTTGCTGGCTTCACGAAAAGAAGATGCCGCTGCTGTTTCGGGATATTAAGCCGGCAAATGTGATGCTGGCATCGACGGGAGAGGTGAAACTGCTGGATTTCGGATGTGCCTGCAGACCTGGAAACGGCGCCCACAGGGCGGGAAGCGTAGGCTTTGGAGCACCGGAGCAGTTTGAGCCGGGAGCGGCGCAGACAGTGGCTGCGGATGTTTATGGCCTGGGGAGGACTCTGCAGGAAATGACGGGGGGAAGGTGCAGGGGACTGCTGAAAAAGATAACGCGGAGATGTACGATGTATCATCCGGAGGAGCGTCTGTGGGATATGCGGGAGGTGCTGGAGATGCTTCTGCTTTGTACAGGGAGGCGGGGAGTAAAAACGGATGCCAGACAGCGGGCGGTTTTGAGGGGGGAAATCTGTATGATTAGGGAAATCTGCGAATACTAAGAGCTGTTACCAGTTTGTCAATCTTTTGACGAAAAGGACTTGAGTTTTTAAGATCATCCTAGTATACTAAATGTAAGTAGGAAATTGCGAAGGTGATTGCTCAAAGCCTGACGGTAAAAGGAGTGTTTCGTAATTACCTAATACGATTGAATAGAAAAGGAGAGATGTATTATGCGTTTTTTTATTGACACTGCGAAGGTGGAGGACATTAAAAAAGCAAATGACATGGGCGTGATTTGCGGTGTTACCACCAACCCTTCCCTGATTGCAAAGGAAGGAAGAGTATTTGAGGAAGTTATTGCGGAGATCGCTTCCATCGTTGACGGGCCCATCAGTGGAGAAGTTAAGGCTACAACTGTGGATGCCGAGGGTATGATCAAAGAGGGGCGTGAGATCGCTAAGATTCATCCTAATATGGTAGTAAAAATTCCCATGACGGTGGAAGGGCTGAAGGCATGTAAGGCGCTTACCGCAGAGGGCATCAAAACTAATGTAACGCTGGTCTTTACCGCTAACCAGGCTTTGCTGGCTGCCAGAGCGGGTGCTACATATGTATCTCCTTTCCTGGGACGTCTGGATGACATCAGCCAGAGAGGCGTTGACTTGATCCGTGAGATTGCGGAGATATTTGATGTTGCCGGTATTGAGACGCAGATTATCGCAGCCAGTGTCAGAAATCCCATTCATGTAACAGACTGTGCGCTGGCAGGAGCCGACATTGCAACCGTACCTTATGCCGTCATCGAGCAGATGGTAAAGCATCCCCTGACCGATGCGGGTATCGCTAAGTTCCAGGCAGATTACAGGGCAGTGTTTGGCGATTAATTTAAGGAGAATGAAAGCACCCAGGCAAGTGATCTCGCCTGGGTGCTTTTTTCAGTCTTTTTTGCGGGAAGTCTTACTTCATCTGCTCTTCCTGCTTTTTGATCATACGACGAACCATCTCGCCACCGATAGAACCAGCCTCACGGGAAGTCAGATCACCGTTGTAGCCCTCCTTCAGGTTTACACCAAGCTCGGATGCAACCTCAGTCTTGAAACGATCCATTGCTGCCTTTGCTTCAGGCACTTCTACTCTATTGCTCTTGTTACCGGACATTCTTTTTCACCTCCATAAAAGTGTTTTTGTTTTTTCTCTCTATCTTCAAGATAAGTGCTGCAAGCACTCATCTCGAAGCAAGTGTTCAAGGCAAGTGTCCGCCGCGACTTATCTTGATGTTAGTATGACCGTGGAAGGTGAAAATATGTTGGAAACTTTTGGTGACTTATTTCTTAATATATAAAATTGAAAGCGTACTTATAATGCTCCCAGTCGGTGAGGTAAATGCCGCCTGTTTCAGGATCTTTGGAGAAAAGGCCTTCCTCCAGCAGCTCGTTTACCAGTTGGATAGTGGTTTCCTCCCCGTAGGCAAGGCCATACTGGAAATAGGGTGCAAACTGCAGGACTGGTTCGGAATGTCCCTTTTGATAAGAAACAAAATAATCGTAAATCCGGTTTTTGCGGGTTTGCCGGAAGACCGGATCCGCCGGTATTTCAAATCCGTTTGCATTGCAAAAATCAAGGAGCATTTCCTGCTGTGCCCTTGCTTCGATCTGGCCCCAGAGTCCCGTGACGGTGTTATATTCGGAGACAGGAGTACTAATAGCCTCAAGCCTTGCCTGTATATCTTCGTGGGCGGCGCCGCCTGCGAGCAGCTGCGCGGCATCTGCCAGGCCGATTCGGAATTTAGCAAAAGCGTTAATCTGTTCAATCTGGGGCAGCATAAGATGCATCAGCTCCGGCAATTCAATGGGCAGGGGCAAGGTATTGACGGGAATCCTCTTGTCAATCATTTCCGAAAGGAGCGTTAGGGCCTTTTCGCTGCGCTCCAGAATTTCCTCCGCAGGGTAATCCGGACTCTTTAATAAATAGTCTTCACTGTTCCACCAGTAAGTAT
Organism: uncultured Acetatifactor sp.; assembly: GCA_910578815.1. Lineage (GTDB taxonomy): Bacteria > Bacillota > Clostridia > Lachnospirales > Lachnospiraceae > Acetatifactor. The sequence goes on along the minus strand of CAJTSE010000021.1, from coordinate 33,704 downwards.
TCCAGCTTTCTCCGGAACGGGCATCCTCAAGAAGCCGGAGAATGTCCGCAAAGCCGCTGGCATACTCGGCACCCACTGCGGCAAGAGCGATCTCTTCCGTCAGTTCATCCAAATCTCTGGCAGGATCAATCAACAGTTGACCGGCACAATAGAGGGAAAACACATTGACTACATGGTTAGAATCCATTTCGCTCCAGTAGTCCGGCCGATCAATGTCGTCATATTGGGATGCGGTCAGGTAAACATCCTGAATAATGTGGGGATTAAAATTCATTTGCGCCAGCTGATCAATCTCCATCTCGCAGGTATTCCAGGCCCAGGTCCCAAGCCTGCAGCCCATGTCTCTGCAGAAGCTTCGAAAAGAGGCGTATTCTTCTTTATCATCGTGATGAGTGCCCTCATAGAGAGTTATATCCGTGCCCAGCACATCAATAAAGTCCTTTTTGTTAAAGGTATCTACCCAGCAGCTTACGCCGAAATCAATATTTGGATTTACGGCAAGAAATTTTTCGGAAAGCAGCTTGGAAAAGTATGCCACATCTTCGGACAGGTACAGGTTGCCGGGATCAAAGAAGTGGGCGATAACCCGGTCGCAGCAGTCTGCCAGCTCTGCATAGATGGAGTAGTACTTTTCGAAGGTGGAGATCACATCAGGATTTTCGTGGGAGAAGCTGTATCCGTCCGGCATATAGGTGACACTGTTATCCACCCAGCCATAGCCGGTGAATTCCGCTCCCCACACCCAAAGGGTGAAATTCATTCCCATGGAGTGGGCGGCATCCGCCAGAATGCGCAGGCGTTCGTGGACGAATTCATAGCCGCCTGCGCCTGCCCAGGCAGAACACATGTCGGTGGCCTGAATACCGGTAAAACCACAGAACTTTAACATGCGGACATAATCATAAAGCTGTTCGTCGGAAAAAGACAGAATATCCGTTTTCAGGCTGGTAGAGTCGTTAAAAAAAATTCCACGGCTGTAATTCACCTGCCAGAGCGTAATAATTGCTTCCCGTTCGGGAATCCAGGATTCATTTTGGGGGGCGTCATACCGGTCAGGAAGGCGAATGGAGGTATTACCTGCTGACAGCTCTTCCTGTGCCGTTCCTGCAAACATCCACCCAAGGTACATATTGGCAAATTCATGTATGGCGGCCGTAAGTTCCTTTTCATTGTCGCCCTTGATTAGGATATTGGAATCCGAAAAGCTGATGCTGTGAGAAGGGCCGGCAGGAGAGGGTTCGATGCTCAGTAAAATGTAAGGCATATCCGCGGCTTCCTTTTTTTCGGAAATATCGGGAAGAACGCCACAGGACTGATTCATATAGTAGCATAGTTCCCAGGCAGTATCGGCGGAAATATCCTTGGGGCAAACCACGGTATAATTGGACATAGGTACGCCGCCGGGACCAAAAATCTCCTTCAGATCTGATCCGGTATCCAGGTAATGTTCATCCTGCCCGATCAGCAGTCTGCCCTCGTCATCGGTAAGGCGAAAGGTGAGATAACAGCAGGCTTTTGACAGGCCGGTCTGGCTTTTGGCAAGAAGGTAAAGACCGTTCCCCTGACGTGCGATCAGGAAACCGCCGTCATTTAAAGCCGCCAAAGAAAACCCGTGACTTTCGGCTTCTTCCTCTGTACAGACAAGATGCAGATAAAGGTGGGAATGGCCGGTGGAGGGGAAAAGCCTAACCGATAAGTGGTTTTTACAGAGCTGCTTTAAGAGAGCGGCGGACTCTTCGGCACTCTCACTGTAAGTAATGCGGTAGCTGCGCAGAACCTCGGTATTATTGATTTCCCTTCGCAGCCAGAATGCAAAGACTGCTGCGGCTGTAAACAGCATGAACAGCAGGACGATCAGGACCCGCAGTGCGGGACGTTTTTTGTTTGCTTCGATTCTTGACATAAAAACCTCTTTTCCGAGCTTTTTTCATGTTTCATGCAGATAATATCTATAAGATTATCAGAATATCCGTTTTGATGTCAACAAAAATTCATAAAGTTAAATTTTCTGTTTGTGTTTCCGCCGGTCTTATGCTATAATCTTAAAATGACTGTGATTATGTCCGAAATAGTATAAGATAAGAAGCAGAATAACCAGGAGGAAATGCAACAATGAGTTTACAGGTAGAAAAATTAGAGCACAATATGGCGAAGCTGACAATCGAGGTTCCTGCGGAAGAGCTGGAAAAGGCGATTGAGAGCGCTTATCAGAAGAGCAAAAATAAAATCAGTATCCCCGGCTTTCGAAAGGGTAAGGCACCTCGCCGAATGATCGAGCAGATGTATGGCAGGGAGATCTTCTATGAAGATGCTGCAAATATATTGATTCCAGACGCTTACGAAAAGGAGCTGGAGGAATGCGCGGAAGAGGTGGTATCTTCTCCGAAGGTGGATGTGGTACAGATAGAGGCCGGAAAGCCGTTTATCTTTACCGCCGAGGTGGCCTTAAAGCCGGAAGTGACTCTTGGAAAGTACAAGGGAGTTAAGGTCGGCAAGGCGGATACGGATGTAACCGAAGAGGAAGTGAACGTGGAGATTGATAAAGAGAGGGAAAAGAATTCCCGGACGGTAGACGTTACGGACAGGCCCGTACAAAAGGGCGATATTGCCACCATTGATTTTGAGGGATTTGTAGACGGTGTGGCCTTTGAGGGCGGTAAGGGGAAGGATTATCCTTTGACCATCGGTTCCGGCGCGTTTATTCCCGGCTTTGAAGATGCCTTGATCGGTGCCGAGACGGGAAAGGAGACCGAGGTGAACGTTACGTTCCCGGAGGACTATCAGGCGGCAGAGCTTGCAGGAAAGGCTGCTGTGTTTAAGTGTACCGTGAATAAGCTTCAGGAGAAGCAGCTTCCCGAATTGGATGATGAGTTTGTGGAAGAGGTTTCCGAAGAGAGTGATACAGTAGACGAATATAAGGAAGAGATAAAGAAGAAATTGACGGCCAAAAAGGAAGCCGATGCGAAAAACGCAAAGGAGGAAGCCGTTATTGAGGCTGTGATTGCGGATGCAGAGATGGATATTCCCGAAGCCATGATTGATACCCAGCAGAGGCAGATGGTACAGGATTATGCGGAGCGTCTGCAGTCCCAGGGTATTTCCATGGAACAGTATATGCAGTTTACCGGTATGACGGTACAAATGCTGATGGAACAGGTTAAGCCGCAGGCGTTAAAGCGCATTCAGTCCAGACTGGTACTGGAGGCGGTGGCGGCTGCCGAGAAGATGGAGGCTTCCGAGGAAGATTTCGAGGAAGAAGTAAAGTCCATGGCAGAGGCCTATAAGATGGAAGCAGACAAGGCAAAGGAGCTTTTGGGTGAGAACGGAAAGAAGCAGGTCATGCAGGATATATGCGTCAGGAAGGCGGTAGAATTCCTGATGGAAAATGCAAAAGAAGACAAGCCTGCCGCGAAGAAGACTACGGCAAGGAAGACCACCAAAAAGGCAAAGGAGGAAACGCCTGCAGAAGGGACGGCGGAAGAGTCCAAAGAGGATTAAGAACCAGGGAACAAGAGGACGGTTGCACTTCCGGGCGGCGGAGCGCAGCCGTTTCCTGTTGTAACCTGATGGATTACGGGCGGTAACAGTTCAGCCCCCATATTCATAAAAGCGTCTGCTTCGCATCCGACGCCGCTTTGCGGCTCAGCTTTTATTTCATATGAGGGCGCTCCGCTCATGAAACAATTTATAATCAGTGCTTTGTGTGCAAGCACCCGCGCACAGCTTACAAATTGTTTCATGGCTGAACTGTTACTTAATATTTTCTTAATTCCTGTATACGCATTGAAAAAAGAGCAAAGGTAAGATATAATATTTTTATTTACGGGTTATTTTGGTAAATTTACCGTAATATCAATAATTGCAAAACGGAGGATTTGAATATGAGTTTAATACCTTATGTGGTTGAGCAGACAAGCAAGGGCGAAAGATCTTATGATATTTATTCCAGACTTTTAAAGGACAGAATCATATTTTTGGGTGAGGAAGTAAATGATACTTCTGCAAGCATTGTGGTAGCACAGCTGCTGTTTTTGGAGGCGGAGGACCCGGAGAAGGACATTCACCTTTATATTAACAGTCCCGGAGGCGTTATTACCGCAGGCATGGCAATTTATGACACCATGAATTATATTAAGTGTGATGTCTCCACTGTCTGCATCGGCATGGCGGCCAGCATGGGGTCCTTCCTGCTGGCAGGAGGTGCAAAAGGCAAGCGCTTTGCCCTGCCTAATGCGGAGATTATGATCCATCAGCCGGCAGGCGGTACTCAGGGGCAGGCAACGGAGATCGACATTGCGGCAAAGCATATCCTGAAAACCAGAGAAAAGCTGAACCATATCCTGGCTGAGAAGACAGGCAAGGATTATGAAACCATCTGTGCCGATACGGAGCGGGATAACTGGATGAGCGCTGAAGAGGCAAAGGACTACGGACTGATTGACATGGTGATTGCTTCCCATGACACAAAATAAATTTTAGGAGTAAGAAAATGGCATCTAAAATGACCGGAAACGATATAAGATGTTCTTTCTGCAATAAAACCCAGGGACAGGTCCGCAAACTGATTGCGGGTCCTGCAGGGGTGTATATCTGTGATGAGTGCATTGACATCTGTGCGGATATTCTTGAAGAAGAGCTGGAAGACGATGAAATACAGGAAACTGCCCACCCTGAAATTAATCTGCTAAAGCCCATCCAGATCAAAAATTTTCTGGATGAGTATGTGGTTGGCCAGGAAGAGGCAAAAAAGGTATTATCGGTGGCAGTTTATAACCATTACAAGCGGGTGACAGCGCCTAAGGATCTGGACGATATTGAGCTTCAGAAAAGTAATATTATTATGGTGGGTCCTACAGGTTCGGGTAAGACTTATCTGGCGCAGACTCTGGCAAAAATCATTAATGTGCCCTTTGCCATTGCGGACGCAACTACACTGACGGAAGCGGGCTATGTGGGTGAGGACGTGGAAAATATCCTGCTGAAGCTGATACAGGCAGCAGATTATGATGTGGAGCGGGCGCAGTATGGCATCATCTATATTGACGAAATAGACAAGATCACCAAAAAGGGCGAGAACGTGTCCATTACCAGAGATGTGTCCGGTGAGGGTGTTCAGCAGGCACTGTTAAAAATTGTAGAAGGAACCGTGGCCAATGTTCCGCCTCAGGGCGGCAGGAAGCATCCTCATCAGGAGTTGATTTCCATTGATACTTCGAATATTTTGTTTATCTGTGGGGGAGCTTTTGACGGATTAGAGAAGATCGTGGAGGCCAGACTGGACCGCAAGGCGATTGGCTTTAATACGGAGATGTCTCAGAAAAACACAAAGGAGCTGGGAGATCTGTTGCAGGAAGTAACGCCCCAGGATCTGGTAAAATTTGGTCTGATTCCCGAATTTGTAGGCCGTGTGCCCATCTGTGTGGCACTGAGGGGATTGGATAAGGAAGCACTCGTCCGCATTTTAAAGGAGCCCAAGAACGCACTGATCAAGCAGTATAAGAAGTTGTTTGATATGGATGACGTGGAGCTGACCTTTGATGAGGACGCGGTTACGGCCATCGCGGAGAAGGCCTTCGAGAGAAAGACAGGGGCCAGAGGGCTTCGCTCTATTATGGAAGGTGTGCTGATGGATACCATGTATACCATTCCTTCCGACGCGTCCATTGAAGAATGTATTATCACAAAGCCTGTGGTGGAAAACGAAAGCGAGCCGATCGTGGTCCATCGGGGAGAAGATCGGAAAAGGCTGGAGACGGCCATTTGATACGGAACAGGCGACCGTGTGAAAGGATACCCGTTATGGTTATCAAAAAAGTAAGTCTGGAGACTGTATGCGGCATAACGAGTAAACTGCCGGATAATATTTATCCTGAGGTGGCCTTTGCGGGGAAAAGCAATGTTGGAAAGTCTTCGCTGATTAATGTGCTGATGAACCGCAAAGCCCTGGCGAGAACAAGTGCGCAGCCGGGTAAGACTCAGACGATCAATTATTATAATATTAACGACGCCCTGTATCTTGTGGACTTGCCGGGATATGGCTTTGCACGTGTGAGCGGGAGCGTTAAGGAACAGTGGGGAAAAATGGTGGAGCGTTACCTGAAAAGGTCAAAGCAGCTGAAGGCCGTTTTTCTGCTGGTGGATATACGTCATGCGCCTTCGGAGAATGACCGTGTTATGTATGAGTGGATCTGTGCAAACGATTATCAGCCCATCCTCATTGCCACCAAACTGGATAAGATTAAAAGAAGCCAGCTGCCGAAACAGCGGCAGCTGATCTTAAATACGCTGGGAGCAGAAAGAGAAACCGTACTGATTCCCTTTTCCGCTCAGACTAGACAGGGCCGGGAAGAGATTTATGAGATCCTGGATGGCATCACGGGGCAGGTGCCCGCTAAGGAAATGTCGCTTACGCGGCGGAATGAGAGGAATCATGAGGAAGTACAGTAAAGCACTGGTAAACATAGCGGTGGCGGTGGCATTATTTGTTGCAATTATTATACTTCTGCCCAAAGCGGTGGTCTTTTTCGCCCCTTTTGTGATTGGCTGGATTATAGCGCTGATCGCCAGTCCTCTTGTACGCTTTTTTGAAGAAAAGCTCAAGATCAAGAGGAAGGCGGGCAGCGCCTTTGTGATTATAGTGATAATCGGGCTGGTGGTGCTGCTGATCTATTTTGTGATTTCACAGCTGGTGAATCAGGTCATTGGACTGATTCAGGCGCTGCCTGATATGTGGGCCGGCATGGAAGAGGACTTTGAGAATATCGGAAAGACTTTAAGTGCTTTGTTGGAAAAGCTGCCGGGAGACAATCGGCTGAGACTGGATAATCTGGTGGATCAGATTGAGATTGCGCTGGGCGATTTTTTCGGAAAAATCAGCACCCCTACCATAGCGGCTGCAGGTAATTTTGCCAAACAGCTTCCTGCCTTTTTTATCGGAATGATCATGGCACTTTTGTCTGCATATTTCTTTGTGGCGGAGAGAGAGCAGATCAACGAATGGTTTCGGAATCATGCGCCGGCTTCTCTGCAGATGCGTTATCGTACGGTAAGGCAGAGCCTGGTCCATTCCGTAGGCGGATATTTTAAGGCTCAGTTCAAGATTGAGGTGTGGATGTACCTGCTTTTGCTTATCGGCCTGGGAGCCTTGAAGGTCAATTACTTTGCGCTGATTGCCTTGGGGATAGCCTTTTTGGATTTGCTGCCCTTTTTGGGGACGGGGACGGTCTTGATTCCCTGGGCAATTATTCAGATATTGACGGCGGACTACACGATGGCGCTGTGGCTTTTGATCATCTGGGGCGGCGGGCAGCTTGCAAGGCAGCTGATTCAGCCTAAGATTGTGGGAGATTCCATGGGTGTGCCGCCGCTGCCGACATTGTTCCTTTTGTTTATCGGATATAAGGTGGGCGGCGTGATTGGCATGATTATTGCGGTTCCTGCGGGCCTTTTGGTCTATTCCATGTATCAGGAGGGAGCATTTAAAACTACGGAAAGCAGCATTAAGATTCTGGTGGCCGGTGTTAATCGTTTCAGACGCCTGGGAAGTGAAGACATGTTTGAGGTGGACGAAATGAACCTGCGGAATGAAGAGGCCGCTCAGACACTGGCAAAACAGCGTCAGGAGGCGGAGCTGGAAAGGCAGGAAAAACGGGAACAGAAAAAAAGAAAACAGAAACAAAAAAAAGAAAAAAGCTGAAACTTTTTTAATTATATGTCGTCTGATAGAAATGTAGAGAGTGTATAAACACTCTCTATTTTGTTGCAACTTTGATACAAAGGGATGATAAACTGCTCTTGTTCAGGGTGGAAATGCCCGTGTTAATAAAAATTTTCTGTTCAGGAATATTTACGGGTTAAATTTGACATATATTATGAATGGTTTGGAAATCACAATATGGATGGCCAATCGGCTGTTTCATGCTTAGAATAGGATCAATGCAGTGTATAGGGTGCGAGACGTAAGGAGGAAGGCTATGAGAAAAGTGTTAGTGTACAACAATCAAACGGGACTTGCGGAAAAAATGGAGCCTTTGTTTGCCGGCGAGGGGCTGCAGACGGCAGCCGCATCGGATACAGAGGAATTGGGTATGCTTTTGAATGATAAAGAAGTTCTGCTGATGCTTGTGGATGTGGAGCTGGGAGGCAAGGGCTGGGACAAGGGGATTGAGATGATTGCAAATCTAAGAAAGGCCAGCAGCATTCCCCTGATCGTAGTATCAAAGCAGTCTCTGGAGACGGCCAAAATTATGGCGCTGGAGGCCGGAGCGGACGATTATGTGGTGGCAGACTGCAATCCTCTGGAGCTTCTGGCAAGGGTAAAGTCCCAGATCCGCAGGTATATTCAGCTGGTTAATATGTGTGTTAATATTGACCGCATTTATAAGGTGGACGGCCTTGTGATTGATGATATACAGCGCAAGGTTACGGTGGAGGGCAGGAGCGTAAGGCTGACGCCTATTGAGTACAAGATTTTAAAGCTGCTGGTACAGCAGCGGGGGCGGGTCCTCTCCAACAGTCAGATTTATGAGAGTATCTGGAACATGCAGGCCATTGGAGCAGAAAACACCATTGCGGTGCATATCCGCCATATCCGTGAAAAGATTGAAGCAAATCCCAGAGAACCCAGGTATTTGAAGGTGGTATGGGGAACCGGCTATAAGGTAGGTTAGCAGTGAGGAAAGTTCCGTACCTAAAGTGCTCAGGCGATCAGTGTCGTCTGGGCATTCTTTATGGGTCCGTCTGCATAATAATAATCGTTAAAGTGCGCAAAAATTGATTGACGAACGGAAAGATATGGATTATTGTATTAATGGAACAATACATATAAGCAGATTACATATCATGCGGCAGACACCCATGGGAAAGGCGGAAATCAATGGAAGGTATACAAGCGGGAGGAGTGGCGCAGCAGCCTCCGCAGGGGCATAAAGGAAAGGGAATCCCCGGCAGTACCATTAAGATCATTGCGGTAGCGGCTATGTTGATTGATCATATCGGTGCATTTGTATTGACCCGGATGATCATAGAAAGAGGTTACTTTTACTCGGCAGTGGATGTGAACAGGCTGCTGGCTTGGTTTAAGGATAACTGGCTGCTGTATTTCGGGATGCTGCTGATGCGGCTGATTGGGCGGCTTGGTTTTCCGATTTTTTGTTTCCTGCTGGTGGAGGGCTTCCAGAAAACCAGAAATATTAAAAAATATGTCTTTCGGCTGGGGCTGTTTGCACTGATTTCGGAGATTCCCTTTAATCTGGCGAATACCGGACGTATGTGGGCTTCCGGGTATCAGAACGTATATTTTACGTTGTTCATTGGTATTTTGGCCCTGTGTGCATTTGATGCCATTGCAAAGCTGGATATTCAGGGGAAAGGGCTTCAGGCTTTATTTACCGCGGGAGGCATTTTGGCCCTGCCTTTATGTGTGGCGCTAAGAATACGCGACAGGGTGACAAATATTATCAGGGATCTGTTTTTCAGCGGAAATGTGCGTCTGTATGAGATGAGAGAGCCGATTTTATTAATTATCTGGATGGTCCTTGCAGGGGTGATGCTGGCGGTATGGATCGTATACAGGCGTAAAAGGGGGCAGGATCGGGCATGGCGGATGTGCGGTGATATGGCGGTTTTGGCGGTGGCCATGGTAGGAGCAACCCTGCTGCGGACGGATTACGGCGGTATGGGGGTTCTGACTATTGCGGTGATGTATGCTTTGCGGAAAAGCAAGGTGAAGTCCATGCTGGGCGGCTGCATCACGTTGACGATCATGAGTATAGATGAAGCCATAGCGTTTTTTGCTCTGATCCCCATATCCCGGTATAATGGGGAGCGTGGCTTGAAAATGAAATATTTCTTTTACGTTTTTTATCCGGCACATCTGTTGATTCTTTGGCTGATTTGCCTGGCCATGGGTTTGGGAGGAATAGCGGTGATTTAAAAAGCTTGTGAGTACCGGTGAAAATATACAGGGAAGTCCGGTTACAGAATGAATGTTTCGCTAATGTTTGAAAAATGCACATAGATAAGGAGAGGGGTAAATATGTTAGAGGTTGTAAATTTGTCAAAGAAGTACGGAAAGATGCTGGCAGTGGATGACGTGGGTTTTACGGTGCCGGACGGACGCATAGGCATCCTGCTGGGGCCCAACGGGGCAGGAAAGTCAACGGTCATAAAGAGTATTGCGGGACTTTTGCGCTACAAGGGGAGCATCCGCATCCAGGGGATTGATTCCAGAGAAACGGAGGCAAAGAAATGCTTTGCCTATGTGCCGGAGCTTCCCAGCATGTATGAAGCGCTGACTGTGCGGGAACATATGGAGTTTATCAACAGGGCCTACGGAGTGGAAGCGACAGAGGAGGAGATAGACGCGCTGCTGGAGAAATTTGAGCTTAAGGATAAGCAGGATAAGCTGGGGAACGAGCTTTCCAAGGGTATGATGCAGAAGGTCAGTATCTGCTGCGCACTGATCATCCGCCCGAAGGTTATACTGCTGGATGAGCCCATGGTAGGTCTTGACCCGGCGGCCATTAAAGAGCTGAAGGAGGTTATCCTTGAGCTTAAGGCGCAGGGCTGCACCATCCTGATCAGTACTCACATGCTGGAGATGGTAAAGGAGCTTTGGGACGTGACCTTCGTGATGGATAAGGGTCATATTCTGGGAACCTATGTAAAGGAAGAGCTTGCCAACGAGGACCTTGAGGAACTGTTCTTTGCAGTCACGGGCCAGGGAGAGAAGAAAAATACGGAAGCCGGGGACGGTGCGGAGGAAGGCAGGTAAATTATGGGAGCAATTGGGTATCTTTATCGCCGGCTTTGGACAAATTGGGCCAAAAAGGCTCTTCACAAACCGGTTACATATGTTTATATTGTATTTATTTTGTTTTATCTGTCTGCGGTGCCTTTTTCCCTGCGTATGCTGGCGGAGCAGTTCGGAATCAATTCCCCCGACGGGATGGCAGCAGTGCTGACTGCGCTGGCCTTTTGGATCATTCCCGGAAATCTGGTTGCCTATGCAAAGCGCAAGGGGCTTGTATACAGGAACAGTGACGTGCATTTTCTGTTTCAGGCGCCGGTCAGCCCTAAGAGAGTGCTGCTTTACGCTCATATCAAGACCTTATTTATGCAGGTGATCCTGAATCTTTTTGCCGTGGCCTGCGGCGTGATTATGTTCCGGGTGCCGGTCTGGAAGCTGATGTTATATGTTTTGTTTTCCCTGGTGGTGGAAAATGTTACGGAGGGTTGTCTGATGCTTCTGCTTTACGGCTCGGAGCGTTTGGGAGAAAAGCAGCGGGGCTGGATTGTTAAGGCAGCTTACGGTCTGATTGCCATCGCGGTGGCTGTTGGTATTTACTATTATCTGGATATGGGGCTGAACGGAGCTGCATTATGGGCTTTCTTAAATAGTGATGCCGTGAAGCTGATACCGATTGTAGGCTGGTATATTTCGGTGATCCATCTGCTTTTTGGCGTGGTAACCGTTATAAATATTTTGGGAACCGTTCTTTATTTCTGCTTGATGGCAGCAGTGCTGGCGACAGCAATGCGCATGAAGTGTACGGGCGCCTTTTACGAGGATGCCGCCAAGTTTGCGGAGGACTATGAAGAGGTGCTGGAGAACCAGAGACAGGGCGGCACCCGGATGCGTATCGGTAAAAAGCAGAAGTTTGGCCGGGCCAGCATCCGCTGGAAAGGAACGGGGGCAAAGGCCATATTCTATCGGCAGCTCCTGGAGTATAAAAAGAGTAAATTTTTCATCTTTGACGTATCCACTCTGTTTTCGCTGGGGGCAGGGATCGTGATTCCCTGGCTGTATATCAGAGAAGGCGGCTTTGGCGATGCAGAGCCCTATGTCATACCCTTGGTTTCAGCTTATTTCACTTTTATTTTTACGACGCTGAACGGAAAGTGGGCTAAGGAGCTGAAGTCGCCGTATACCTATTTGATTCCTGATTCGCCTTTTGCAAAGCTGATGAACGCCACGGCGATCCAGCTGATCCAGTGCCTGATCAACGGGCTGCTGATTACGGTGCCGGGAGCTATCGTCATGGGAATGCAGCCGCTTACAGCCGTTTTGTGTGTTGTGGGCTGTGCAGTGCTTTCCTGCAATAAGCTGTACGCCATGGCGGTGGCGGAGATTGCCGTTGGCGGAGCCTTAGGAAGAGTGGGAAAGCAGCTGTTTCAGCTGTTCATCCAGTGCTTTGTTATTATGGCAGCGGTGATGGGGGCGGTATTAGGCGCTATGCTGGGCGGCGTTATCTTATCTTATTGTATCATGGATGTATTTTTGATCTTGTTTACTTTTGTTTTTATGGTGATTGCAGCGCTGAACTTTTATAAGATGGAGACGGTTTAGGTATATTGCTGCAACAGTTCAGCTCCCACCGCCTGACGGCGACAGCCAGCCGTCATTCTCATTCGGACACGCTTGCGCTTGGGGCTCGACGTAACGGTACCTAGGCAAGCACAGTACGCTTGCTAAGTACCGACATTTCGCACAGTCCTCATTGAGAACAACGGCCGTCTGTCACCTGTTACTCGATTATGGTGGCTGAACTGATACATATTGCTTAGGTATATTTTGCGGCGAAGGACGGTTGACGGGAGAGCGGAAACAGGGTAAAATGATTTTAGGCCTCAAAAGGTGAAGCATTGTCAGTATATCATGTTACGGAGGAATAAATGTCCATGCAGATGCCCGTTTTTGAGAAATATATTGATGAATTGATCGAGAAAAGTACCCTGGATATTCCGGTGTGGAATATTGAGAAAGCCATGGAAGGAAAGGCAGTGGGCTGGAATTATATTGACGGCTGCATGATTCTTGCTCTGCTGGAAACCTATCAGGCGACAGGAGAAAAGAAATATTATGAGTTTGCGGATGCTTTCATTGATCATCGTGTAGGAGAGAGCGGTGCGATTAAGGGATACGATCCGGAAGAATATAATATTGATAATGTAAATGCAGGAAAGACGCTGCTTGCATTGTATGGCATGAACGGGAAGGAAAAGTACCGCAGGGCCATTGAGCTGATTTACGGCCAGGTAAAAAATCAGCCAAGAACAATGGAAGGAAATTTCTGGCATAAAAAGATATATCCGAATCAGGTGTGGCTGGACGGCATGTATATGGGGCAGCCCTTTTACATGGAGTATGAGACAAAATTTAATAAAAAAGAAAATTATGGGGATATATTCGCGCAGTTTGCCAATGTTGTAAAGCATATGCGGGATGAAAAAACCGGTCTTTATTATCACGGATATGACGCCTCAAAAAAGGCTTTCTGGTGTAACCGGGAGACGGGACTGTCTGAAAATTTCTGGCTGCGGGCCATAGGCTGGTATTCCATGGCACTGCTGGACACCCTTTCAAAGTGTGAGCCGGGAGAAGAGTACAGGGCGGAATATGAAAACCTGAAAAAGGTTTTTGTACAACTGATGGATGATATGCTGAGGTTTCAGGACGAGAGCGGCATGTGGTATCAGCTTCCGGCTCTTGCCGGCAGGACACCCAATTATCTGGAGACCAGCGGCAGCGCAATCATGGCCTATTCCCTGTTAAAGGGAGTAAGGTTGGGATTTTTACCGGAGCAGTACAGAAAGCCGGGTATAACGGCTTTTAACGGTATTTGTGATCGGTATCTGAAGGAAAAGGACGGCAGCCTGCAGCTGGGAGGCATCTGTCTTGTAGCAGGGCTTGGGCCGGAGAGCAACCATCGCAGGGACGGCAGTTTTGAATATTATATGTCGGAGCCGGTGGTGGAAAATGATGCCAAGGGCGTAGGACCGTTGCTGCTGGCCTATACGGAGCTGCGGCGGCTGGAGGATTAGAGTGAAAAGGCTGTAACGTAACGGTTATAGCCTTTTTCATATTAATTGGATTGACTAAAACGGCAGCCAGTTCAGGAGGCCGAGATGCTCCAGCAGAATCTTTAAGCCCATGAGGATAAGGATGATGCCGCCGAAAATTTCTGCCTTGGCCTTGTATTTCAGGCCAAACAGATTTCCAATCTTTACACCGATTACAGACAGAGTAAGAGTGATCACGCCGATAAAGGATACAGCCGGGAGGATGCGGACCTGCAGGAAGGCGTAGGTGACACCTACGGCAAGAGCGTCAATGCTGGTGGCTACGGCAAGCAGGAGCATGGTTTTTGGATCGGTGGAATCGTCTGTTTCGCCTTTGTCGGGAGACAGTGCTTCCCTGATCATGTTGGTGCCGATGAGAGCCAGCAGTATAAATGCAATCCAGTGGTCGATGGCGTTGACATACCCTTCAAAGCGAGTACCCAGAAGGTAGCCGAGGGTGGGCATCAGCGCCTGAAACCCGCCGAACCAGAGACCGATGATAACGGCCTTTTTCCAGGAAAGTTTTTTCATGGCCAGACCTTTGCAGACAGAGACGGCAAATGCGTCCATGGATAACCCGACAGCAGTGATAAACAGTGTCAATAAACTCATCTTTTCATCCCATCCTCTTGTTTTTCTTTTGAAAAAGACCCAAAGGCAATTCGAGGGTATCCCCACAAATCGTCTCTGAGTCTCATTATCACAATCGAAATTGCTTCGGTAATACCAGACGGCATCCGTCATTATGTTGATATTACCACAGCCAAAGCTGTTAACTACTCCCTCACAAAGGATATGTAAATATTTCTACATTATAACCTGACAAAAGTGCTTTGTCAAGGATCAAAAAACAGGACAAACATACACAAAAAACAGGACTATGCAGCGCCTGTGAAACGGACTATGAAGAAGTCGAAGATTGGGCGGCAGCTATTTTGGCGCTTTTCCGGAAAGAGGAAGGGGCCTGGTGCATAAATTTATTAAAGGCCCTGTTAAATTGGGAAAAGCTGGAAAATCCGCACTGAAACGCTATCTCCGCAATGGAGAGATCCGTGGACAGGAGCAGGGTCTGTGCATTCCGCACCCTGGTCAGCTGCACATAATCAGTAAGGGTAAAGCCGGTGATCCGCTTAAACTGATGAGACAGATAATAGCTGCTGATAAAAAATTCTCTTGAGATAGACTCCAGCGAGATATTTTCCGTAAAATGGCTGTGAATAAAAGCAGTAATGTTATAGACCTTGTTTGTGATATTATCAAAGTCCGCGTGATTGGAATAAGTGTTTTTTTCCTTATATAAATAGATCAGGCCTAAAAACTCAATAAATTTATTATGTATGAAAAGATCTCTCAGCTCGCCCGGATTCTGAGAAAGATAAAAAATATCGTTCAGCTTTTCCAGTACCGCTTTTTTATAGGGGCCTTCAAAGCGGTAGATGGGTACAGTCTCTTCAAATATGCTATAGAGAGATTTCATGCAGCTCTCGAAGGCAGAGGTCATGGGCGGCAGGGAAAACTGGATAATCAGACGCTTGTTTGGAGCCCCCTCCGGATAAACCGTTTTGTGCAGCAATGAGGGCCGAAGGGCCACGATGTCGCAGCAGCGCATATCATACCAGACGCCGTCGATCAGGTGGCCCGCGCTTTCTTCCAGAAAGATACAGATTTCATAAAACTGATGGAAGTGTTGAAACTCCATGTTGATGGAGTAAGAGCGCTCATCATAGTCAAAAAAGTAGTACAGACTGTTTTCGGGCCGGCCGATTTCTATTTTGTATTTGGGAATATAAATTAATGTATTGTCAACCAGCATGGCGTTTCCAACCTTTCAGAATCAGGTAGAAATGAGGCGTCTATAGGTTTTCCTTATCCATATACTTGTGCCTCCCTAAAGGTAACTATATCACAACTTAAGTGCATAGTCTACTTGATTATTAATAATGTATTTGTGAAAAAATATCGGAAATAAATATAAAACGGCTTATGAATAACGGTAATTTAATGCTTGCCAAATCCCCTTTTTGTGTGTATAATAACACATTGCGGAAGGCACATGGGGAACTGTTGTATTCGTATAACAGTTCCTTTTTTCACAGGTGCCGATAAGTTGTCTTTGGCGGCGGAAATTTGTGCAGAGGCGTCATAAATTCCCTGATCGCAGAGCAGATGTTGAGATTCTGCCCGCGTTCATCAGCATAGAACGCTTCGGAATGAAGAGGAATGTAAATGGATGATTTAAATGTTATGGAAAGCTGGGAGGAAATGGTGGATGAGCGAATCCTGAGAGCCGTGAGGGAAATGGGATTTGACAATTTTACTCCCATACAGGAGCAGGCGATTCCAAGCCTGCTTAGGGGAGAAGATATTATCGGACAGGCTCAAACGGGAACAGGTAAGACGGCAGCTTTTGGTATTCCCCTGCTGCAGAGGGTGGATCCTGAATTAAGAAAGCTGCAGTGTGTGATTCTGTGTCCTACCAGAGAGCTGGCGATCCAGGCCGCAGAGGAATTGCGCAGGATTGCAAAATATTTACAGGGAATTAAGATATTGCCCGTTTACGGGGGACAGGAGATCGGGAAACAGATTAACGGTTTGAGGGGAGTGCAGGTAATTGTAGGCACACCAGGGCGGGTTATGGACCATATGCGCCGCCATACCATCAAGCTGAAGGATGTGAATATGGTGGTGCTGGATGAAGCGGATGAAATGCTGAACATGGGCTTTAGAGAGGATATGGAGCTGATTCTGGGGCAGATTCCGGGAGAGCATCAGACTGCGCTTTTTTCCGCCACCATGCCCAAACCCATTTTAGAGATTACGGGACAGTTCCAGAAGGACGCCAGAATGATAAAGGTGGCGGCAAAGGAGCTGACGATTCCGCTGGTGTCCCAGAGATATTACCGGGTAAAGAAGCAGGATAAGGATGCGGCGTGCATCCGGCTTTTAGAGTATTATCAACCCTCCCTGTGTCTGATTTTCTGTAATACCAAGATGAAGGTGGATGAGCTTGCGGAAATTGTAAGCAAGGCCGGCTTTAAGGCGGATGGGCTGCATGGAGATATGTCCCAGCATCAGCGGGATACAGTCATGCGCAGATTTCGGGCGGGAAGCACTAACGTATTGATTGCTACGGATGTGGCGGCAAGAGGGATAGACGTGGATAACGTGGAAGCCGTTATCAACTACGACATTCCTCAGGACATTGAATATTATGTTCACCGTATCGGCCGGACAGGCCGGGCAGGCAAGACAGGCCGTTCCTTTACCTTTGCTTCGGGAAGCGAGATTTACAGGATCAGGGAGATAGAGCGCATCTGCCACACCACGATTGAAGAGAAAAAGCTGCCGGGGGCCTCAAAGGTACTGAAGGCAAAAGCGGATAAATATCTGAACAAGGCGTGGACTCTTCATGAGCATGAGGATATGGAGCTGATGAAGAGCTACCTGCGCCTGAAGATGGACGAGAAGGAATGTGATGCGCTGGAGCTGGCAGCGGTGATGTTGAAGCTGCAGATCGGGGATAAAGGGCAGGAGATAGAGGCAGACAGATCCGGGCAGAGAGACGGCGGACGCGGCGGCCGGAGCAGAGACGGCGGTTTTCGATCCCGCAGCGGCAGGAGAGACCGTGAGGGGGCATATCAGGGCCGGAATGACAGAAGAGAGCGTGAGAGCGGGTATCAGGGCCGTGAAGGCAGGAGAGAGCGAGAGAACGGGTATCAGGGCCGGAATGACAGAAGAGAGCGAGAGAACGGGTATCAGGGCCGAAATGACAGGAGAGAACGTGAGAACGGGTATCAGGGCCGTGAAGGCAGGAGAGAGCGAGAGAAAGGGTATCAGCGCCGGGAAGGCAGAAAAGAGCGTGACGGCGGCATCGCTTTTGCAAGGCCGAAGCGGAAGAATAAGGAAGAATAAGGAAGAATAAGAAAAATAAAGTATCAGTGTTTTGAAAGAGTAAGTAATCGGGAAAAATAAGTATTAGGAAAGAAATAGCGGCAGGAGGCTTTGCAAGTTGAGAATCGGAACAGGATATGACGTACACAGGTTGGCAGAGGGGCGGGAATTGATCGTGGGAGGCGTTACCATCCCTTATGATAAGGGACTTCTGGGACATTCCGACGCGGATGTGCTTCTTCATGCCATTATGGATGCTCTTTTGGGAGCGGCAGCATTGGGCGACATCGGGCAGCATTTTCCGGACAGCGAACCGAAATACAAGGGGATTTCGTCGGTGACACTGTTGAAGAAGGTGGGAGAGCTGCTGGCAGACAATGGATTTTTAATCGAAAATATTGATGCTACCATCATTGCACAGGCACCCAAAATGCGCCCCTATATTGATACCATGCGGGAGAATATTGCTAGTGCATTAGAGGCGGATATAAGCTGTGTCAGCGTTAAAGCCACCACGGAGGAAGGTCTGGGCTTTACGGGGGCCGGGGAGGGAATTGCTGCCCAGGCTGTTTGTATGCTGACCAGCCCCTTTGACCTGACCGCCCGGCAGGTATCGGCGGAGCAGGAGGCGGGAAGGTGCGAGGGCTGTACGGGTTGCTTAGGGAGAAATACAAAAGTGTGAGAGCTTTTGTGCCGATTGCCGAAAGATGGGTTGAAGGTTTTTGTTGACATTGTGGTCAATTATTGTATATAATGTGCTTAACAAGAGAGCCAATGGCTAGAGTACACCTAGCCGCCGGCAAGTGTAGTGCAAAAAGCAGCGCCTTACTTTACCAGAGCGGGGGCGCTACTTTTTGCGTTTAATGTAAATAACAAGAGTTATTACAGCGCAAAGCATAATTACAAATGTGAACAATTCATCATATGTAACCATTGGCACCAGCTCCCTTCCTTGAGTGTCCGGCAGCTGACATAATCGCCCCATTGGCTCCCTGGGAAAGCATGTTATATTTTCATAGGGATGTCAACGAAAATTTTAGAAAGACAGGAAGTTGTGAAAGTCAATAAAAAGTGAACGGGAGGCGGAACTATTCCGCCTCCCGCAGCCTTTCCGTAAGAGATTTTCGCTCAAAAATATTGGTAATCACGGCGGAAATGATTCCGGGCAGGGCCAGCACCATGCCAATGTATCCCAGCAGATACCAGCCGGGGAAATGCCAGTGCAGATAAGTGGCGGCAAGCTGCCGCAGGACCTGTATGGCCGCGTATCCTGCAGCCGTGCCCAGGGTCAGGGTGATGATGATATTTTTTACCGCCAGGAGCAGGCCTTCGCCGATAATCATCTTTTTCAGCTGGCTGCTGCTCATGCCGATGGAGCGGAGCATTGCAAATTCCTGCCTGCGGGACATGGCATTGGATACCAGAGTGTTGATCAGATTGATCAGCGCAAATCCGATGATAAACGCCGATAGGCTCCATACCAGTCCTGCCACAAAATAATAGTTTCTTTCACCGTTTTTAACCTCGTCCGCGAAGCAGCTCACCTCAAGCCGTGAATCCCTGTCGGCAAATGTCTGCAGATATTCCTTTACCGCCGTATCCGTTTTGTAATTATCTACTTTGACGATCAGCCCGTCGCTGGGGTCGTATCTATCGGGAACCATGGCTGTCAAAAGGTCTCTGGGAATCAGAAACCAGCCAATCGCAGTATTTAAATAGTACGCATCTTCCTCCTGGGACTTCGACAGGCCTTCAACGCTTCCGGCAACGGTGAAATAATCTTCCCGATAATCCTCGCCGTCGTACCATAGGAATCTGACCTGGCTGCCGATCTCAAATTTCCAGCCGTAGATGTCATTTACCTGACGGTTGCGGAGGATAATGATTTCCTTATTCCGCACCATTCGCTCATAATCAAAAGCCTCTCCCTCCACTCTGTGCCGGTTGAGGATTTCCAGATAGCGGCTTTCAATCGGCAGGATGGAATCCTTTGTCTGATAGTTGTTGTATTCGTACTGTACACTGAAACGCTCGTAACGGGTTACCCCTTTCACGCCCTCAAAAGCCGCAATTTCCGCCTCCAGCTCTTTGGTCAGGGGATTATTGATCTGAATATCCGCTGCGCCGTGTTCCGCGGCATGGGCTGAATCGTCTGCAATTTCCAGTATATAGTCGCCGAATGCGTATACGCCTGCGCGGGAATATTCCTCAATATTATAGGACGCGATAAAGGTAGTTCCCACAGTAAAAAACAGGCCGCCAATTCCTAAAGAGACCGTGGTCATGGCGGATCTTTTCCGGTTGCTGCCCGCGCTGATTCTGGCAAGGCCGAAGGGAGTAAGCCTTCTTTTTCCTCGGCTTTTGCCTAAGCTGTTCTCGTTTGCTTTTGAGGCTTCTATAGGAGAAGCCGCGGCCGCAATTTTGGCGGGCTTATTGATGGAAAACAGCACCGTCAGGGTGACTGCAATCAGGGTCAGGATCCAGATTTTTACGGTGTCGGGGAAATGAAATCCTCCGGGGACTATTAAGTATGCAAAAGCCGTGCCCAGTAAAAGGCCTGCCAGAGAACCTGCCCCGCTAAGTAAAAGGCCCTCATAGCGCACGGTTCTGCGGATCTGCCTGGAGGTCATGCCAATGGTGCGCAGCTGTCCGAACTGACGGATCCTGCCGGTAACGGAAATATAAAAGATACTGTAAATTACAAATATGCTGGCAAATAATATGGCGGCGCTCACGGCAAGAATGCCGGCCACGGAGCTTGCCTTCATATTGGATATTCTGATGACAAAGCGATTATTTTCAAAAATCTGATGCCGGGGGATGCCATACGCTTCTCCCAGGCCGTGGATCGTGTTGAAAAAGGTCTCACTGTCCATGCTTTCTGCGCCAAGTATCCTCACTGCCACAGAATAAGTGCCATCCCCAGGCAGCACGAGGGTTTCGAAGTCGGCGCCCCCAGGCAGCGGGAGGGTTTCGTTCCCGGCGTCGTCCAGGATGCAGGATAGGATTTCATCCACCCGTTCGTCCTTACCGATGAGAGCCGCCTGTTCACTGTCAAGCCCGGTGTAAAGGACATGGGGGGAAACGGCAAGGTCACGTTCTTCTTTCTTATCCATGCCAAAGGCAAATCCAGCCAGCCCCGAAATAAGCGCGGCGGAAAGAGCAACCGTAATCATGATAAAAAGATTGCGCATTTTTCCTGAGCGGAGGCTGCGGATGGTAAGCTTGCGGAGGATTGCGCCGTTATTGTTCTTCAGCATTTTTATTTCCTCCCTCTATTATCTTACCGTCCTCGATGCGGACAATTCTGTCCGCAAGCTGTGCAATGTCCAGGTCGTGGGTGATCATCACCAGGGTCTGGCCGAACTTTTCCGAAGTCTGTTTTAAGAGCCCAAGGACTTCCTGACCCGTTTTGCTGTCAAGATTTCCTGTAGGCTCGTCGGCAAGGATGATCGCCGGCTTGAACGCCAGAGCCCGTGCAATCGCCGCCCGCTGCTGCTGTCCTCCCGAAAGTTTGTTGGGAAAACGCTCCAGCTTATCCTCCAGATGCAGCATTTTTACGATGTCGTCAATAAAGCCCCTGTCGGGCCTGGCGCCGTCCAGCTCGATGGGCAGGACAATATTTTCATAGATGTTCAGCATGGGCACAAGGTTGTAATTCTGGAACACAAAGCCGATCTGCCGGCGGCGGAAGACCGTCAGCTCATCGGGGGACATTCCCGAAATTTCCCGGCCGTCTATTTTAACGCTGCCGGAGGTGGGAATGTCAAGGCCGCCCATCATGTTCAGAAGCGTGGATTTGCCGCTGCCGGAGGTCCCTACGACGGCCACGAACTCGCCCCGTTCCACGGAAAGGTCAACGCCGTCCAGGGCTTTCACAAGGCTGTCGCCGCTGCCGTAATATTTTTTGAGATTTTCTGTTTTGAGTACATTCATTTCAAGCTCTCCCTGCATGCCATATTTTCGGCAGACCGTGCTCTGCCTGTCGTATGACATTAGTATAACTTCCAAATGTTTCAAAATCCTCTCAATTATATAAAGATTTCAGTAAAGTAGGAGATCATCGGCAAAGCGGTATTTTTGAAATAACGACTTTCTGATTCTGTATATTCTTCAGGAAGTTCATTTCCGATGTTCGTGAGCATGAAAGAAAAGCACAATTTACAAACAGACTTGTCAATCTTTCTTTGATTCCACCGGCAGATTGATCGTAAACTCCGCGCCGTGAGGCGGCTCCGAGCGCACCGAGAGAAATCCGCCCTGCCCGGAAATAATATTGCGGGCCAGAAACAGGCCCAGACCCAGGCCTTCCTCGGCTTTGGCGGCTTCGGAACGGTAAAATCTTCCAAAAATTTTTGCCTGTTCGCTTTCGGAGATGCCCCTGCCGCTGTCCCTGACCCGGACCTGTATATAGAATTCGTTTCTGCCTGTTGAAATGTGGATGGATCCGTTTGGCGGCGTATATTTTACCGCGTTGTCAAGGAGGTTGAACACGGCTTCGGCGGTCCACTTCTGATCGCAAAATACAGAAATACCGTCTGCACAGTTTACCTGCATGTCGAGATTTTTCTGGTCGGCGGTGGGGGAAATCTGTGCCAGAGCTCCGGCAATCACGTCCGCTGCGGAGATTTTCTTTTTTTCAAAGGAAATGAGTCCGGTTTCAAGGCGGGACATTTTTACCAGCGCATTCATGAGAAATTCCAGTTTTTCCGCCTGAGCGGCAGATAATTGCAGAAATTCCCTGCGCTTTTCCCCGTCAAGGTTCGGCCGTGACAACAGCTCCAGATACAGCTTGAGGTTTGCCGCAGGAGCCTTTACCTGATGTGAAATATCGGAGACAAGGGCCTGCAGCTTTTCTTTGTCCCGACGGGCCTGTTCGCTCTTACCGTTTAAAATTTCCTGCAGTCGCTTCAGCCTGACGTTGATCTTGCCGTCCAGAGTGTCCTCCGTAACGGTAAAATCAGGGGTATTTTCGGCGGCCATGTCGTCCAGAATGCGGCATAAGTCATTGGAAAAGAGACTGATTTTCCGGCGGTAATGAATGGTTACGCAGAGGATTATAATTGCCGAAATAAGCGCTGCGGCGGAAACAAGCATCATCCAAATCATTGACATTCTCCATTCCAGACATAGCCGATGCCGTAAATTGTTTTAATATATTTGTGGTCCGCGTCCTCAATTTTCCGGCGAATGCGGTTGATATTTACGGTCAGTGTGTGCTCGTCCACATAGTTTTCTTTGCTGTCCCAGAGTTTTTCCAGCAGCATCCCGCGCGTAAGCACGCTGCCTTTGCTGTCTGTAAAAATTTTCAGCAGCCGGTATTCGGTAGGGGTAAAGGCGATGCTCTTTGTGCCTGCGGAAGCCGTAAAGCCGGTAAAATCCACGGTGAGGAAGCCGTCGGCATAAACGTCTCCCGACGCCCGGCTGCGCTTTAAAACAGCGGCAATTCTTTTCCGCAGCACGGGCAGCGAAAAGGGTTTAGTAATATAATCGTCCCCGCCGCAGATAAAGCCCTGCAGCTCGTCCTGCTCCAGATCACGACAGGTCAGGAAAATGACGGGAATCTCTTTGCTTATTTTTATTTTACGGCATAGCTCAAAGCCCTCAGCATCGGGAAGGTTTACGTCCAGCAGTACAAGGTCTGCACCGCTCAGATGCGCAAGGGCGGCCCGGCCGTTTTCGGCGGGAACAACGTTATAGCCCTCCGCCGCCAGATCGAAGGCCAGTCCGTTCCTCAGAGCGCCGTCATCCTCGGCGATCAGTATTGTGTACATTGTTGTTTCCTTTACGTTCGGTTCTATCACAGAGTTTATTTTACATCAAATTAAAAAGCTGTCAACATGGCATCCATGTTTCGGACGGGCGTTTGATCCTGTTTATAATCGGGCGAATGTGTATCTTTTCCGACTTGCTTTTCCTGCACGTGCAGAAGAAAATCAGAGCGAAGTTCACCGTTGAAAAACAATTCAAGCCTTGATCGCGAAAATATATTGACAAAAACCAAAAAGTTGCATATTCTGTGTAGTAGATAAATGATAAATGCAAAGAACGGAAAGAGTACCTTTTAAAGATTCGGCGGGAAGATTGGGGCCCGGCAGAATCTGCGGATGTCAGAGAGGGAGTGTCAGTCAGGCTGGAAGCGTTCCCCGTCCGGGAAAAGGGAAGTGCATCCAGGAGCAGATTCGGTGAGCGCGGCAGGCGGGTAGCCGGATACGCAGGCGAGCGTTAAGCGCAGGAAGGGAAGGGCTGTTACGGCCTTTAAAAAGAGTGGAACCGCGGGAAATCGTCTCTTAGGGAGATTTCCTGCGGTTTCGTTTTTCGGCGTGCAATGTCCTGTTTGGTGAGTGACACGAAGGTTAATGCTTTTGGCTTTCTTTGGACGTATCACCGGCGTAAAACCAAACGGTAAATTTTGAAACAGTGAGGTGAATTGCATAAATGGGGATATTACGGAGTATACAGGAAGAGGTCCGGATCATCAGGGAACGGGACCCGGCGATTCATTCTTCCATGGAGGTGTTTCTTTATCCCAGCTTTAAGGTGATGATGCACTACAGGGTTGCCCACAGACTCTATGAAAAGGGGCATTATTTCTGGGCCAGGTGGGTGTCTCAGCGGGCGGTGCGCAAGACGGGCATCGAGATTCATCCGGGAGCAAAGATCGGAAAGGGGCTGTTTATCGACCACGGAAACGGGGTTATTATCGGAGAGACGGCGATCATCGGAGACAATGTGACGCTGTATCAGGGGGTGACACTGGGGGGAACGGGCAAGGAGCATGGCAAGCGCCATCCCACCATCGGCAATAACGTGATGATCAGTGCAGGGGCCAAGGTGCTGGGGTCCTTTACCATCGGCGACAATTCCAAGATCGGCGCAGGAAGCGTGGTCTTGAGGGAGGTGCCCCCGTGTTCTACGGTGGTTGGGGTGCCGGGGCGGGTGGTCAAACGCGGCAATCAAGCGCTGCCTCAGGAAACTATGAATCAGACGGACCTGCCGGACCCGGTGCGGGAGGACATTATGAATCTGCAGCGTGCCAATACAGAGCTTACCAACAGGCTGCTGGAGCTGGAGAAGGAAATGCGGCAGTTACACAGGGAATGAAGGAGTTGAAGATTTCAGCGACGATTTGTGTCAAAAGAGGCGGGCTTCGCCCTCTATTGGCAGTATATCAGAAAGAACGGAGGATCAAAATGGAAAACAAACTGTATTTTTATAATACTCTGACAAAAAAGGTGGAACGGTTCATACCCAATGAGGACGGGAAGGTGTCCATGTATACCTGCGGCCCCACGGTGTATCACTATGCCCATATCGGAAATCTGCGAAGCTATATCATGGAAGATCTGCTGGAGAAGACCCTGCGCTATATCGGCTATGACGTGAAGCGCGTCATGAATATAACGGATGTGGGACATCTTTCCAGCGACGCGGATACTGGTGAGGATAAGATGCTGAAAGGGGCAAAACGGGAGCATAAAACCGTGATGGAAATTGCGAAATATTATACCGACGCTTTTTTCAGTGACTGCGGAAAACTGAATATCAAGACACCGGATGTGGTGGAGCCGGCCACCAACTGCATTGACGAGTTTATTCACATGATTCAGGTGCTGCTGGAAAAGGGGTTTGCTTATGAGGCAGGGGGCAATATATATTTCGATACTTCCCGGCTGAAGGAGTATTACGTTTTTTCTAATCTGAGCGAAAAGGAGCTGCTGGTGGGGGTCAGAGAGGATGTGGATGAGGATGCCAACAAGCGGAACAAGAGCGATTTTGTGCTGTGGTTTACCAAGTCCAAGTTCGATGATCAGGAGCTGAAATGGGAAAGCCCCTGGGGGCTGGGGTATCCCGGCTGGCATATCGAGTGCTCCTGCATCAGCATGAAGCATCTGGGAGAGTATATGGATATTCATTGCGGCGGCGTGGACAATATTTTCCCCCATCACACCAATGAGGTGGCTCAGAGCGAGTCTTATCTTGGGCATAAATGGTGCAATTACTGGTTCCATGTACACCATTTAAATGACAAATCCGGCAAGATGAGTAAATCCAAGGGAGAATTCCTGACGGTATCCCTGCTGGAGTCCAAGGGTTATGACCCGCTGGTGTACAGGTTCTTCTGCCTGCAGTCCCATTACCGGAAGCCTCTCGAATTCTCTTATGAGGTGCTGGATAATATGGGCGCCGCATATGAGAAGCTGGTGAAGCGGATCGGCACCCTGAAGCGGGGCGGAGAGGTGGATCAGGCTGGCTTTGATGAGTACGACGTTAAGTTCGAGGCGGCGCTTTGTGATGACCTGAATTCCGCCATGGCCATAACGGTGCTTTACGATATGCTGAAGGCGGATCTTTCCGATGCCACCAAGTTTGCCCTGGCGGAGAGCTTTGACCAGGTGCTGTCCTTAGGTCTGACGGCGGACCGGGCTGGGAAAACGGCGGATCCCAAAGTGGATGCGGAGCTGGAGGCTTTTGTATTGGCAAAGATCGAAGAGCGTAAGGCGGCGAAAAAGGAGAAGGACTTTGCAAAAGCAGACGCTATCCGGGCGGAGCTTTTGGAAAAGGGTATTGCCCTGGAGGATACCAGAGAGGGTGTAAAGTGGAAGAAAGTATAAACAGGGAGACAGCAGGACTGCAGAGGGGTCATGACAGCCTGCCGGAGATGATTCGGGGGATGTTTCCCGGTAAAAGCCAGAATATTAGAAGCTATTCGCCGCTGACTTTAGCTTATGTCGGAGACGCGGTCTATGACCTGATTATCCGGACAGTGGTGGTGGAGCGGGCAAACCGTCCTGCCAATGTGCTGCATCATATCACGGTGAAATACGTGAGTGCGGTTGCTCAGGCAAGGATCGCGACGGTGCTGCAGGAGCATTTTACGGAGGAAGAGCAGGCGGTGTACCGGCGGGGGAAAAACGCCAAGCCGCATACTACGGCAAAGAATGCATCATCCGGGGACTACATGAAGGCTACCGGCTTTGAGGCGGTACTGGGCTGGCTGTACTTAAAGGGTGATATGGAGCGGATTTTGGAGCTGGTGAGAAGGGGAATCACGGCAGCCGGTATCGGGGATCTGTGAGCGGAGTGTTTTCACACTTCCTGTCATGCCGCCTTCCTCGGCACAAACCAATCCCATGGAACTAAAGTTCCAGGAAGAACGCTGATTTTGCGTCCTTCTGTGTGAAGAGAGGAATATGCAGATGGATCATATAACAGATAGTGAAAAGGGCAGGAATGTAAAAGAAAAGAATGACAGACGGGAGCCGGGGACGGTTTATCATGTGTCGGGTACTTCCGGAATCAGGGTTTTACAGCCCAGGGTTTCTACCCATAAGAAGGCCTATGTTTATGCTATCGACAATCTGGTGACAGGTCTTCTTTTTGGCGTAAATAAGGATGATTTTGACTTTATCCTTTCCACGGACGAGGAAGACCGGCCCCTTGTGTATGAATGTTATCCGGATGCTTTCCGGCTGAGTTATGAAGGAAAAGGCTGTTCCGTATATGAGCTTTCCGAAGAGGGCTTTATCCGCGGCGCCACCTCCTGGATGCCGGAGCTGGTGTCGGAGCAGGAGGTACCGGTGCTGCGGGAAACGGTGGTGCCGGATCTTTACAGCAGACTGCTGGAGGAAGAGAAAGAGGGAAATCTGGTGCTCCACCGGTATCAGGATACGCCGGAATATAAGGAGAGAATTTCCCGCCATGTTGTGGACAGGCTGATTCGGTTTGAGGTTTTGCGCGGAGACTGGGAGCAGGACAACAGGTTTGCAACGTTTTTCAGGCCCTTAATCGAAGGCCTTCTGGCGTTGATGGACGGTCATTTGCTGTAGTGCAATGTGAAAAGAAAAACCCCGGCTCTGCTTTGCAGGTCTTGAGATTGTAAGCCCCAGCAAAGCTGCGGAATGGAGTCAGAATGGAGGAAAAATGGCATATCAGGAATTTACCATAGAAGGGCGGAACGCCGTGATCGAGGCGTACCGCTCAGGAAAGACCATCGACAAGCTGTATGTTCTGGACGGCTGTCAGGACGGACCCGTGATGACAATTAAGCGGGAGGCAAAGAAACAGGATACTTTGGTGAAATACGTGTCAAAGGAACGTCTTGACCAGCTGTCCGCGACAGGAAAGCATCAGGGGGTCATTGCCGTAGCCGCGGCTTATGAGTATGCGGAGGTGGAGGATATTCTCCAGGCAGCCGAAGAGAAGGGGGAGCCGCCTTTTATTATTTTGCTGGATAATATTGAGGATCCTCATAATCTGGGGGCCATTATTCGAACGGCCAACCTGGCGGGGGCTCATGGGGTTATTATCCCCAAAAACCGGGCGGTGGGGCTGACGGCGGTGGTAGCCCGGACTTCAGCCGGGGCTTTAAACTACACTCCGGTGGCAAAGGTCACAAACCTTGCAAAGACCATGGAAGAGCTGAAAAAGAAAGGTATGTGGTTTGTCTGTGCGGATATGGACGGCACATTGATGTATCGGCTTGATTTAAAGGGCCCTATCGGCCTGGTGATCGGCAGTGAGGGGGAGGGCGTAGGCAGGCTGGTAAAGGAAAAGTGCGATATGGTGGCCGCCATTCCCATGCAGGGGAATATTGATTCCCTGAACGCCTCCGTTGCGGCAGGGGTGCTGGCCTATGAGATTGTGCGCCAAAGGCTTATGCCGGTGTGACGGAAAGGATCACAGCAAAGCCGGGTGATCAGGCAGCGCAGAAGTGGAGAAAATGATGGCAGGGAAATATTCCGATTATGAGCAGTGTACCGATGACGAGCTGATTGACAGGCTTCGGCGTGGGGAAGAGTCTATTATGGATTATATCTGCGATAAATATAAAAATCTGGTGCGGAGCAAGGCTAAGTCCATGTTCATTTTGGGAGCGGACAACGAGGACTTGATTCAGGAGGGCATGATTGGCCTGTTTAAGGCCGTGAGGGATTATGATATGGGACGTGATGCCAGCTTTTATACCTTTGCGGAGCTGTGTATCAGCAGGCAGATGTATACAGCAGTACGGGCCTCCAGGCGGAAAAAGCATTTGCCCTTAAATACTTATGTCTCCTTGGACAGCGGGAAATCCACTGCGGAGGGGGACGAGAAAGAAGAAAGGACACTGAGTGAGCTGTTGGCGGACAGAGCGGAGCTTTCGCCGGAAGAGCTGTTTTTGGACAAGGAACGGATGGCCTATCTGGAGAAGTCCATAGAGGAAGAACTGAGCGATTTTGAACGTCAGGTGCTGGATTTGTATTTGACCGGCATGAGCTACGGACAGGCGGCGAAGGTGCTGGGGCGCGATGAGAAAGCCACAGACAATGCCTTACAGCGTTTAAAGGGTAAAATTCGCAAAATGCTGTAATTAATACTTTTTTTAGAAAAATCACAGATTTCGGATATTGACCGGGAATTGCCCGGCGGCATATAATGAACGGAGAAAAAAACGGTTACGCAGGAGACAGGAGTTTGAGATGCCGAAATTTAGTGTGAAAAAGCCTTTTACCGTGCTTGTCATGGTAATTGTTATCATGATATTGGGTGTGGTATGTTTAAGCAGCATGACCACGGATCTGCTGCCAGAGATGAACCTGCCCTACATGATTGTTATTACTACATATCCGGGAGCCAGCCCGGAAAAGGTGGAATCCTCTGTATGTGAACCTATGGAGAGGGCGCTTGGTTCTGTTTCAGGAGTGAAAAATGTATACAGCACCTCCAATGAAAATTACGGCATCGTACAGCTGGAATTTGTGGACGGCACGGACATGGATTCGGCAATGGTCAAGGTGTCCAGTTCGCTGGATGCCGTAGAAGCAGCCCTGCCGGAGGAATGCGGAACGCCCACCATCATGGAGATCAGCATGGACATGATGGCGTCCGTATACCTTGCCGTGGCTTATGAGGGCATGGATATTCAGGAGACTTCCCGGTTTGTGGAGGACACGGTGATCCCTTTTCTGGAGAGGCAGGAAGGGATCACTAGTATTTCTTCTATCGGTCTTGTGGAAAAATCCATTGTAGTGGAGCTGAATGAGGATAAAGTACAGGAGCTTAACGACAAGATTCTTGCCAAGGCTGATGAAGCTTTTGAAGATGCTTATTCACAGATGGAAGATGCGGCCAGACAGCTGGAGGATGCAGAGAAGAGTCTGGCAGACGGCAGGCAGGAGATGGTAAGCGGCCAGAAGGAATTAAACAGTGGCAAGCAGGAGCTGGAAAGCGGCAAGCAGGAGCTGGAAAGCGGCAGGCAGGAGTTGGAGGCCCAGAAGAATGCCACCGTTCAGAAACTGGCAGAGACAAAGCGGGATCTGCTGACGGCAAAAACGAATCTGGAATCTACCAGGATGAGTCTGACCACTAACCTTGCCATGGTTCAGCAGATCGACGCGGCATTGTCCAAGATGCAGTCCGGAACGGATATTGTAACCACGGCTCCCGGAAGGTATGAAGAGTTAATGGGGCCTTATGCAGGCGAATCCGTTTCCGGCAGCGACGCGGCGCCGACACCGGACGATGCCACAAAGGCGGAAGTGGAAAAGCTGAAGGCAGATTACATGAACAGCGAGGTGGTTAAACTTCTGGCGGGCAGTGACAATCAACTGATCTCGCAGACCATTAAGGCGCTGGAAAATGCGACTTGGACGGATCCGGGGCAGTATGAGGTGGTCCGCAGCGGACTGGCGCTGGTGGCAGGCGGTGCATCCGGTTTAAAGAGTATGCTGGAGGCCATCACAGGCGGGCTGGACAGAATAGAATATGAAAAGACGGTAAATGAGAATCTGGGAAAGATAAACGTAGGTCTGGCTCAGGTTGACGCAGGACTGGTGGAAGTGGAAAAAGGCGAGCTGGAGGCGGCACTTGGCTTTGCGGAGGCCAGCAGTCAGATTTCTATGGGAGAATTTCAGATGGACATGGCTCAGTCCCAGCTGGATGCCGCCCAGTCCCAGCTGGATTCCGGCAAGGATTCTTTGGTGGATGCCGAAAAGCAGATTGAGGACGGCTGGAAGGAATATTATGAGGCTTTGGACAATTTTGAACTTCAAAGAGCCGAAGCGCTGCGCCAGGCCAATGCGGACCGGCTTCTGAATATCAGCACTTTGGCACAGTTGATCTATGCTCAGAATTTTGCCATGCCTGCAGGCTATGTGGACGACAGGGAGGACAATTCGTGGCTGCTGAAGGTGGGAACTAATTTTGGAAGCCTGGAAGAATTGTCTCAGGCGGTGCTGGTTTATATGGAGGGAATCGGAGAGATCCGTCTGTGTGATGTAGCGGATATAACGGTGATTGATAATTCGGACATGAGCTATGCCAGACTGGACGGCAACGACGGTATCATTTTGTCCGTATTCAAGGGGTCAACGGCAGGTACGAATGAAGTCAGCAGGAATGTGGATGCCGCCGTGGCGCAGCTCCAGGACGAGTATCCGGGGCTGTCGGTCATGACGCTGGTGGATCAGGGCGATTATATTACCATGATTATAAACGGCGTGCTGCAGAGTATGATCGTGGGCGCCATTCTTGCAATTATTGTGTTGGCGTTGTTTTTAAAGGATGTGAAGCCGACGCTGGTGGTGGCGGTCAGCATTCCCTTGTCCGTGCTGACGGCGCTGATACTGATGTATTTTTCCGGTATCTCTTTGAACATGATGTCCCTGTCCGGTTTGGCGCTGGGCATCGGCATGCTGGTGGACAATTCCATCGTGGTCATCGAGAATATTTACCGGCTGCGCACCAAGGGCGTGGCAGCGGCCAGGGCTGCCGTGCAGGGGACGAAACAGGTGGCAGGAGCTATTATTGCCTCCACCCTGACCACGGTAAGCGTGTTTGCACCCATGATATTTACCACAGGTACAGTGCGGGAGCTGATGATGCCCATCAGTCTTACCATCATCTTTACCCTGTGCGCTTCTTTGCTGATTGCTATGACCGTGGTTCCGGCTACCGGCTCTACATTGTTGAAAAATTCCAGCGAGAAGAAGCATCCCTGGTTTGATAAGATTCAGGATGCTTATGGAAAGCTGCTGGAGTTCTGCCTGAGAGTGAAAGTGGTGCCTTTGGCTGTAGCCGTTGGGCTGCTGGTGTTCAGCATATGGGCTGTAATGCGGATGGGGATTGTCATGATACCGGAAATGACATCCAACCAGATCCAAATTTCCGTGCAGATGCCGGAAGAGGCAGAAAAAGACACCTGTTATCAAACGGCGGATCAGGTGATGGATGCCATTCTGTCAGTGGACGGGGTGGAGAGCGTCGGTGCAATGTCGGGCGGCTCCATGTCTTTGGTGGCATCTACTGCTGGTGGTGGGTCCAATGATTTTACCACGTATTCTTTCATGGTTATCACAGAGAATAAGGATGCAGGTGAGACGGAAGTAAAAAGGATCTGCAGGGACATTATGGAAAAGACCTCCGGCCTGGACTGCCAGGTGTCTGTTTCCACCGGAATGGATGAGATGAGTACCATGATGGGATCCGGACTCTCCATCAATGTATACGGCTCCGATCTGAATACGCTTACAGGTATTACGGAAGAGATCATGGAGATCGTGGACAGTGTAGAGGGCTTTACGGATATTTCCAACGGCCAGGAAGAACCGGATCAGGTGATTCATCTGATTCTAAACCGGGATGCTGCCATGAAGCAGGGGCTGACTGTGGCTCAGATTTTTGCGGAGCTAAGCGGCAGTCTGACGGAGAGTGCTACGGCCACGACGGTTACGGTGGACGGCGTGGAGATGCAGATCGTTGTAAAAGATGTTCGAGAGCCCCTGACAAAGGAAAATATTCTGGATTATAATTTTGAAACCCAGACAACGGACGAAAAGGGTAACAGTGTCACGGAGGATCATCCTCTTTCGGAATTTGCCGAGATCAGGATAGAGGACGGGGTGCAGTCCATCCAGCGAGAGAACCAAAGCCGCTATATGACGGTGACGGCTTCCGTGGAAGAGGGTTATAACGCCACGCTGTTGTCCAGAGAGTTGGAGCCTCTGCTGGACCAGTACAAGCTTCCGGCAGGCTACAGCTTTGATTCCATAGGAGAATCCGATACGGTAAACCGGATGATCGTTGAGATGATGAAGGTGATACTGCTGGGCCTGGCATTTATCTATCTGGTTATGGTAGCTCAGTTTCAAAGTCTTTTAAGCCCGTTTATCGTGTTGTTTACGGTACCGCTGGCCTTTACGGGCGGTCTGATCGGCCTGCTGATCATGGGAGAGCCCCTTTCCGTTATGGGCATGATGGGTTTTGTGGTCCTGCTGGGAACGGTGGTAAATAATGGTATTGTGTTTGTGGATTATGTGAATCAGCTGCGGATTGGCGGGCTGGAGAGATGGGATGCACTGATTGCTACCGGAAAAACGAGGATGCGTCCGATTCTGATGACGGCATTGACCACGATCCTTGCTATGGCAAGTCTCCTGTTTGGCGAAGATTTGTCCAGTCAGATGTCAAAGGGAATGGCAATCGTTGTGGCCGGAGGCCTTGCTTATGCGACTTTGATGACCTTGTTTATTATTCCGGTGATGTATGATATTCTCTTTAAAAAGAATCCCGTCAATGTGGATATTGGGCGGGAGGACTTAGACGATGTGCCGGATGATGCGTCGGAGTACCTGCGGATGAAGGCGGAAAGTATGGAACGGATCGAAGGCCGT
Organism: uncultured Acetatifactor sp.; assembly: GCA_910578815.1. Classification (GTDB taxonomy): domain Bacteria; phylum Bacillota; class Clostridia; order Lachnospirales; family Lachnospiraceae; genus Acetatifactor. The sequence goes on along the minus strand of CAJTSE010000021.1, from coordinate 318 downwards.
CGGAAGGAAAGGCCGGTCAGGAGAAAACGGCGGTGGAAAGGACCTGGTGGTAAGAAAGAAGGCTGAAAAAGCGTTGGAAGAATATCGGAGGGAAATTTGGCTGAAACGGCAAACAGGGAGGCAGAGAGACGTTCAAAAGGAGGCAGAGAGACGCTCAAAAAAGGAGACAGAGACGTTCAAAAAATTTAGTTGACAACTGCTGGGGTGTTTGCTATAATGAATCACGGTGATTGCGGGAGGCAGATGCTTCCCGGTTGCCTGATGCTGCTGTGGCTCAGTCGGTAGAGCGTCGCATTGGTAGTGCGGAGGTCACGGGTC
>CAJTSE010000020.1:49003-69487 GCA_910578815.1 uncultured Acetatifactor sp. | reverse complement strand
CGAATTAAAAAACTCTGTCAGTGATGGCAAAGCACAGGTCGCCAGTGCCATTACTAGTAAAGGTATATATGTGGCGACCGACGCACCCTTTGCAACCTTTGCAACCGCTATAAAATCTTTGCCTTATTGTGAACTTTTTTACGATGTATCAATCGGTATCTGGTGGATGAATAATAGTACATCATATGACATGGGGGAAATTTACATCGGAAATAGTATTTCCAGTAGTAAGTATGCAGACATCTATTTCGGTATATGTGCGTCCTCTTCCGCTAATGCAGATTTTAGTCCTTGGAATAGTAGGAATGACTGGGAGGCAAAAAAAATAACGTATAGTCTTTCGACATACCGAGTTTCGGATGGTACATTAGTAGACAACGCAACAGGCGATGTAATGCACAGTTCCGTAGTCAATCCATATGGAATAGATGCCTTAAAGTCGTTTGCTGGATGTGTATTAAATCATCGCGACAACGTACTTTTAAATGGCAGCAATTTAAGGATAAAAGTACATCTTACGTGTACAAAAACATCGTTTGAAATTGTATCTTTATTTGCATTTGCTTTCGCTGTGTATCATGATTAGAATTTTGCAAAAAGGAGGGCGCAATGACTCATGATTTTTTTACGCGGTACAGCCATAAAAAATTGAAAAAATACACGCATGAGCAGATGTCATATACATATTGGTTTGTTTTTGTCTATGATAGATCGGATGAAGACATTCTCCGAGTAAGAGAATTGAACAACAAGTATTTAAATCGGACAATTACCGCAGAGGAAAAAGAAGAGTGGATCGCTGGAATAAAAGGGGCATTGAATGCTTTAGATTTACAGAGGATAGAATGGAATGTACGCCTCATAGGAGACTTTGAGCTTTTGAAGCTTCATTTTGAGGTGAAGACATGGAGTCATGGAGACATTCCAAAGGTAAACGATTTCGTGCGAATTTTGGACAACATCCAGCAGATCAGGGATACCGGCATGGTGATGCCAAGTACGCCACAGGTACCGGTACAGCCTCTTACTATATATCAAAAGTGGAATGATATAGAAAAGACTATGTGCGATGTAGTCTTAATTTACAGCAGGGTTGTGGGAAGCATTAATTACTGCGGTGAAATATATGCAGGGGAAAGGAATGGTGGATTATAATGGCTTTTGTCATGAAAGAATGGAAAGACAGGATTGCAGAGTTTGCCGGAAGAAGGCGACTTACGGATGTTGACGCCGGAACGGAAATGGTCGTGGATGTTGAGAGAGATGAGGGATTTGTATCGCAGACAGGCGACATGTTTTCTGCTCAAAATATGAACGATCTGGAACAAAGGATAAATACTGCGTTTGGTGGATTGTCTTTTGTTGTCTGCACCCAAGCTGATTTTGATGCAATCGGGAGCGGAAGGCCTGCAGATACGCTCTATATAATCAGGGGGTAATGCGAATGGGGCTTAATATCGGAGCTGTGAAAGCAAAATTGCGGTTAGGAGATGCGAAGGTGCAACGAGCTTATCTTGGGGATGTTTTGGTGTATTCTACAGGAAATACCGTGACCTATCATGTAGATACGGGTGCCACTTACCAGGAAGAAATGGAAGAGGGGGAATCCTGCCTGTCGCCCAAGACCTTTACTCCTGCAAAAGCCGGGTGGACCTTTGCAGGCTGGCGGCAGGATACGGCGGCCAGTGGCAGTGTCCTGAGCAGCCTTGCCATGGGAAATACACCGATCACGCTGTATGCAGTGTTTTATCAGATCATCACCCTTTCCTACGATGGCAATGGTGCCTCCGGTGGCTCTACAGCGGCCCAGTCCAGCACCCGGTACTGGAACTCCGGCAATGTGGCAAATCCCACGTTTATCCTCAGTGCCAATGGCTTTAGCCGCAGCGGTTATAATTTTACGGCATGGGCCCTAAACGGCGGTACCCAGTATGGGGCCGGTGCAAGTGTGACTCTGGCAGCATCCGCAACCATGTATGCGGTGTGGACAGCCATACCGGCGACGCCGTTTTATTTGAGCGATAAAAGTCCTACCTATACAACAAGCGGTAACCTATCAAGTTGGCGAAAGCCCGACGAAAGCTGGGCTTGGTGGCAGGTAAACAGGGACGGCTATTATGCACGCTGCGATACCTCTGCCTTTAGCAGGCAAGGCTGTACAAAAATTAAAATGACATGCTTTTTAGACGGCGGGTATTTTTATGTCAATAGCAAACGCGTTGCGCTGTCTGGCTATGGAAATGGGAAAGAAGTTATCATTGATATATCCGATCAGCCGGATACCATAAGCTGTGCAATACAAACGGAGGGTGATGTTCCGGCGCATGGCACGGCGGTGCAGGTCACCAATCCATACTTTTACTAGGGAGGGAAGCTCATGCAGCCACGTGCCAGCCCCGGAAGGGCGAAAACGATACAAATCTGTAACACAACTTAATATTAACAGAGCCAGGAGCCGGGCACACCCTTCGGTGCATCCGGCTTTTGCAATAAAAAGAAAGAGAGGACTACAACAATGAAGCAAATGAAAGTAATGGTAACAGCGGTAATGTCCGCACTCATGGGATGGCTTGGCGTTCTGGCCGTGCCGGTGTTTCTGCTGGTGGGTTGCAATGTGGCCGATTATATCACCGGGCTGCTGGCGGCGCCATACAGGACGGAACAGGTCAGCAGCTACAAAGGAATCAGGGGGATTGTCAAAAAGGTCTGCATGTGGCTGCTGGTGCTTGTGGGGGCATGGATGGACATACTGATTAATTATGCCGTTGAATGCGCCGGCATCTCCATCACGCTGCCTTTTATGGTGGCTACAGTGGTGGCAGTGTGGCTTGTAGTAAATGAGATTATCAGCATTCTGGAAAACATTATAGATATTGGCGTTCCGCTGCCGCCGTTTTTACTGCCTATTGTAAGGCATATCAAGCAGGCAGTTGAGGATAAGGCGCAAATCGGAGAGGACAGCGAAGAGAAAGAAGGGGAGGATGAGGGAAATGAGTAAAAAGATTATCGCCCTGGATGCAGGGCATGGAATGCGAACGGCAGGCAAGAGGTGCCTGAAATCCCTGGATCCGAATCAGACCAGAGAGTGGTACTTAAACGACAGGATCATGGACAAGGTGGAGGCTGCACTGCAGGCTTATGACTGCACCGTCTTGAGGGTGGATGATACCACCGGGGCAAAGGACATCAGTCTGTCAGCCCGCGTAAAGGCGGCCAATACTGCTAAAGCAGATATTTACATATCCATGCACCACAATGCAGGGCTGGGCGGCCGTAACGGCGGCGGGACGGTGGTGTTTTACAGCTCCAGCAAGACGGAGCGGGGCGTACAGGCACAAAAGCTGTATCAGGCGATTGTCTCCCGTACAGGTCTTATTGGTAATAGGTCGGCAAAGGTAATTAATAAGGGTTTTTACGTGATCAGGAAGACATCCATGCCATCATTTTTGGTGGAAAACGGGTTTATGGATTCGCCGCAGGACGTGCCGATCATCCTGTCCGAGCAGCACGCGCAGAAGACGGCGGAGGGTGTGGTGTACTTTATTACGTCCCTGCTGCAACTTAAGGCATCCGGTACAGTTGGGAGCGCAGGGAATGCTTTGGCGGCTGGAGGCGTGACAGCCGGCGCCGGGAAGCAGCCGGCACCCGGAAAGTATTATCCGGCTTATACCGGAAAGAAGACTACCTTGGCCGCGGCTCTGACCAGTCTGGAGATCACCAGTACGTATGCGTTCCGGAAGCAGATCGCAGCGGCGAATGAGATCAGGGGATACATTCCTTTTGTTGCATTGGACATTGTTGTCTTTTGCCTATCGGCATTATAGCATATGTTAAAGATACCTGCAATATACATTTTAGATTTGATATAACCTCGTTATAATTCCATGTTCTTAATCTTGTCATGAATATTGTCATGAAACATTGGAAATGTTATATATTAAATGAATATAGCTGTTTTTTGGGCAGGTTCGAATCCTGTTACCCCGATTGATGTATTTTGGCCGGAAACACGGGCATTTATTGAAAATGCAACGGTTTCCGGCTGTTTTTACGCCTTGATTTTTTAACGCATTTAAACCCAGATTAGCCTGTTTAAATAGATTCTTGATGTAAGTGGAATCAGCACAGTTTTTTATAATAGTGCGCGGATATATGAGGCTGTAATTGATGCCAGGGAAAATATAAAAAATGCCATCATTTCAACAAGAGATGGCAAAATGAATACATTAGTCAGAATTGTAAAAGCCAGTACACCTGACCTTTCAAAAGCTGAATATCTAAAGATGATAGAGTGGATGCAAAATTAGATAAGATTTAAAATGAGATTAGGCAGTTAGATAGACAGGATTCATTTAGTAGTTCGATAAGTGAGAAACCTGTTGTTTCTGTTGGAAGCAAAACATAAAATTTTGCGTTATTAGAGAGCTTGACCTAAACGGATAAATTTTTCAGAAGTTCAAGATTGGTTGAATATTTCAAGGGAAATTTATTGTAAGCAGGACAGGCTTTTGGTATAATGAAAATGCCCTGCGGAAAAATAGTTTGAATGCGCAGTATAATGGCATGAATCAGCTGAACCATGATTAGGTGGAGATATTTTGCAGTGGCGATATTATACAAAGAAATGTACTGTAAGCATAGGGGTGTATGTGAGTAACTATTAGTTTTTTTGGGGAGGGTATTCAAATGGATACAAAATTAGGAGCATGGCTGGACGAGGAAATGAAGGAGTTTTCGGAGGTACTGCAGGCGTTCAAGAAGAAGCAGAAGAATAAGGCGCCGCTGTGGATGGCGGCATTTTTGATCGGCATGGTTGCTCTTGGATTTATTGCAGGATATGATGCCGCTTATGTAATGCGGGTTCATTTTCCCATCGGCTGTGTGATTGCGCTTTTTGCAGGACTCTGTTTTTGGCTGCCTTCAAAAATTTCTAACGTAAAGAACGTGCGGAAGGCATACGAGAAGGCCATACAGGAATTTTTTCAGACAGAGGAAGACAAGGAGCGTTTTGTCAGACAGATGGAATCCGGCAATTATGGCAAGGTGAATTTCTATAATGTCAGTGAGGAAACTTATCCGGGGCGGTTTCTTGCCGGACCTGATTACTGGATGTTTTTTAACAGGTTTTGCCGTTTTATCAGAACAGAGGATATTCAGAGCCTCAGCAGGCAGAACGAGTCCACAAGGGTAACCTATAATACGGGAGGGAGCATCAGAGGAAAAAACATAGCGGTCGGTGTTTCCCTGATTATTAAATACAAAGAGGGTTCCGTTTCCGCAAAGGCAAACAGGGATGCCGAGGAATCCTTATTCTTTTCCAAAAGCGAGCAGTATCAGGAAGCAATGGAACTGATTAAAGCCAGATGCCCTCAGTATTTAAGCTGGGCCGGAGACAAGAGAGAGGGCTGAGTATGGCAGCACAGGGAGCATAACCACAAGGCGGCTCAGGAGGAACGACCGTAAGACGGCGCAGGGAGAACGACTGTATGAAGGTGAAGGGCGGAAGCCGTGAAATTGTATGGAAGGTGATAAGGCTTGCGCTGGCTTTGCTGACGGCGCTTGCTTTTATAAAGGCCATATTGGTGAGTCTGGACATTGACGAATCCTATGCCGTGGCCCTGGGCTACCGCCTGGCGAGGGGAGACAGGCTGATGCGGGATCTGTGGGAGCCTCATCAGTTCAGTGCGCTTCCTGCGGCTTTTTTTGCGGCACCGTATATTTGGATACGCGGTAATACGGAGTATCTGGTGATCTGGCTAAGGATTGCCGGGGCACTGATTCATCTGGGTCTGGGGGTACTTTTGTACAGGCGCCTGTGGGGCAGTGCGGGCAAGTTTCCTGCTTATATGATAATGGTTCTGCATCTGAATTTTCTGCCCAAGTGGATCCAGATGCCGGAATTTGAGTTGATACATTACTGGTGCTTGCTGGGCATATTTCTGGTGCTGCACGCTTACTATACCGGCGGAGGGAAGGGCAGGATCCTGCCTGCCGTGGGGGGATGTCTGTATGTGTGCAGCATTTTATGTTATCCGACCATGTTTCTGCTGTATCCCTTCTATATTTTGGCCATGTGTATGCTGGAAAGGCAGTACTGCGGGGCGGCCGGCAGGAAAATCGGGAAGAGCGGCGTTTTGTTTACCGGCGGCGCGTTTTTGTCCGGAGCGGCGCTTTTGGTGTATTTATTCAGCTATATGTCCTTTGGCGATTTCCGCCGGTATTTGTCATATATTTTTCTGGACACCTCCCATGGAATTTACACGATGAGCGAGAAATGGTCTATGTATCTGGCGCAGATACAGGCGCAGGGGAAGGATTATGCCGGCAGTCTCCTGACAGCAGCGGGAATCCTCCTGTTCGTCTGGGTGCTGTACCGGCTTATTAGCCGTACCGGCAGGCGGCTGAAAGAGAGTAAAGTCACTTCGCTTAAAATGGGAGAGGCATGGAATCTGCTTTTTGCGGCGCTGCTTTTGGCGGGATTGCTGATGCAGGTCGAGGCAGTCCTTGGGTATCTGCTGCATGATGAAAACCAGTTTTATCTGCAGGTCCGTCATATGGCTGTGCTTTTACCGGCAATGGTTTTAGGATTTCGTTACCGCAAGCGTATGGCATTATGGTTGTATTTGTGTGTCATTCCCGGCTTCCTGTCTGTGGCGGCAGTGCTTTTCCTGACAAATATGGATACGAATACCACTTATGCCAAAGGTTTTATAGGGGTTTTGGGCGGGCTGCTGATTTTCCGTGAGTATGCCCGTGAGAATTTGGAAAGTACCTGTTGGCAAAAGCCTTTTTCCCTGCTTCAGGGCGGGCTGGAGTTTGGTATGCTGGCGGCGTTTTTGGTGTGCCGCCTGGCGCTGATCAGGGTGTCGGGCTGCCTGCCGGTCACAGTGCGGGCGCCCCTGGAAAAAATGGAAGCAGGGCCTGAAAAGGGAATTTATATTATGGCGGATACCGCCAGGATCTGGAATGATAATTACAGAGAGCTGGACAAGTATATAGACCGGGAAGATAAGGTCCTGTATATCGGGGCAGAGAGCCTTGCTTATGTGGGAATGGAGGCCATACCGTCCACTCCCTCCACCCTGGGGACGGTAGTGTATAATGAGATGTTTTTGTACTATTACAAAGAGCATCCAGACCGCATTCCCGACGTGGTTGTATTTGACAAGACTTTTGAGGAAAATCCGGCGTATTATCTGACGTATGCTCTTTCTGCCCAAAACGGAGAGCTGTTTCGGTGGGTGGAAGAAAATTATGGGGATGGGCAGATCGTGGAGACGGATTATTTGATTATCATTGAAAAGCGGCAGCAGCAATGAGCAGTGTGAGTAAAAGAGACGCAGGGAGGGAGCAGGTTTGAATACGTAGTGGTCGCGATATGTGCAGAAAACGGAAGAGCTTTATTTATCCAGAGGATTGAAATTTCATCAGGGAAACATGGATCAATGGATAAATGTCATGAGGCTGCGGGACGGAATGAAAATTCTTGAAGTGGGCTGTGCAGGCGGGCTTCTCTGTCATCGGTTAAAAGAACGGGGACTGGAAGTTTCGTATTGCAACTACAGTGCTGATCAGCGGCACGAAAAGCTGATGACAAAACGTGGATACATATTGAGGAATAAATATGCTGTTTGAACGACTAATATATCAGCTATTTAAAGATTTAAAGATTGCATGAAGGAAGAGTCCGAAAAAATGACGGCCGAAGTGGTAGAATTGTGTAAAAACTTTTGTGGAAATACCTGCAGGCGCAGTGCGGAGAGAGGATGATAAAATGGAAAAAAAAGATTGATGTAATACCGTATCTATCATTTAAAGGAGATTGTGAAGAGGCACTAAATACCTATATTAAGGCGTTTGGCGGTGAGATTTATTATATGTCCCGCTGGTCTGAGAACACCCCTGGCGTGGCGCTTGATCAAATCGACATGGCTGACTTTGTGCCGCTGCCTGCACGGACAGTAAAGCCAATTTAAAATTGGCTTTGCAAATGCTACGAGGGTCAAATACCCCGCCATTTGGGGCGTTTCAAGATTGATGCCCTGCTGTTTGCGGCGGGGTCTTTGACTCGTCTTTTAACAGAATCCGGGACAGATCCTTGGCGGAGATGATTTCGTATTTGGTAGTAAATAACCGTTTGAGGGCATAAAGATAGACCACGCCCCAGTAATAATCGGCCAGCTTGACAGGCAGTCCCTCGATAACGCTTCCCTCCTGCTGCCCCTGCCTGATAATATTTCCTGTCAGTCGATACAACTCCGATTGATAGGTGGTTTCCGCGGAGCCAAAGTCTTTCTGTTCCAGCATCATCTGCACGCTGATCGCAATCTTTGCCGCAAAGACTTCATCACCGGTCAGTCTGTCCATAATGCGCTCGGAAAGCTTTTGGATTTTCTTTTTGGCGGGTATGGGCAGGCGGTTCAGTATTTTTAAATTTTGTATGTCTGCTTTGTTGTTTGCCAAAGCAAAAATCTCATGAAACAGTTCTTCCTTAGATTTAAAATAAAGATAGAGAGTTCCCTGCCCGATGCCGATGTTCTTTGCCAGGTCACTGATTTTGGTGCCGGCAAAACCGTTTCTGGCAAAATAGAGCATGGAATTATGAATTATCCTGGCACGGGTTTCCTCGCGGATTTCCTGGCAGCGCTCTTGTGATTTTGGCATATGAATATCCATACCTTTCTGCAATTCTGCAAATTTTGGCTGCCTCCGGCTGTTCAAACAGAGTGGAGCAGTGTTGCTTTTTAGCTTATGAATGAATATTTGTTCATCCATAAAATAGCATAAATAATGTTTTGTGTCAATAAAAGATTTCATGGGGAGGCGGGTTATGGTATAATACACTCAAGAATCCAGCCGCTGCGCGTCTGTCGCGCTTTGCGCTCAAAGATTCTTTCGTTACCATATCAGGTGAAATCAAATGCTCACTGCATTCGCGCTTGATTTCCTGCTAATATGGTATAATGACCTTATTCAAGGCAGGGAGCGGCCGAATGGAGGTAGGTATCAATGCCGCAGATTAAATTTGTTGCCAAAGAACCGATAGAGAAGGGATGGTCCTGTGATAAAAAGTACTGCGTCACCGCCGAGGACGGCACAAAATATCTTTTGCGGGTGACGCCGGCAGAGAAAAGCGCCAGTCGTGAGGATATGTTTCGAATGCAGAACAGGGTGGCGGCGCTGGGAGTGCCCATGTGCAGACCGGTGGAGTTTGGTAGGTGCGATGAGGGCGTGTATACCCTGCAGACCTGGATTGACGGCGAGGATGCGGAACAGGCGATCCCCCTGCTGGCAGATTCCGCACAGTATGCCCTGGGGCTTGAGGCGGGCAGGATTCTGAAGCAGATCCACAAAATTCCGGCGCCGGATGGGCAGCAGGATTGGGAAGAGCGCTTTAATAAGAAGGCAGACCACAAAATCAGGATCTATCAGGAATGCCCGCTGAAGTATGAAGGGGGACAGGCCTTGATTGACTATCTTCATGAGAACAGGAGCCTTTTGAAAAACAGACCCCAGACCTTTCAGCATGGCGATTATCACATCGGCAACATGATGCTGAAGGAGGGAAAGCTGGTAATCATTGACTTTGATCGTTTTGATTTTGGGGATCCCTGGGAGGAATTCAACCGTATCGTCTGGTGTGCCCAGGTGTCGCCGCTGTTTGCCTCCGGCATGGTCAACGGCTACTTTGACGGCAATGTGCCCATGGAATTCTGGAGGCGGCTGGCCTTTTACATTGCAAGCAATACCCTTAGTTCTCTTCCCTGGGCGATTCCCTTCGGCGAAGGGGAAGTTGAAACCATGCGTAATCAGTGCAGGGAGATACTGGAATGGTACGACAATATGCACAGAGTCATCCCCAGCTGGTATTTTAAGGGTTATTATCTGCAGACGCTTGACGGCATACCGTATAAGCTGAAGGCTGCCTTTGATTTTTCGTTCTTAAGCCGCTACGGAAGGGTATTTAAAATATTTGACGATCAGGATTCGGGCAATATCTGTTTTGGTACGGAAAGGGACGGGAAACTGTACTTTGTAAAATTTGCCGGCGCTCCCACGGAGGCTTACACCGGAACGCCGCAGGAGGCTGTAGATCGCTTAAAGGCTACATTGCCTGTTTATGAAGCATTGCATCATGATCATCTCATTGAATTTGTGAAGGGCGAGGAAATCGGCGGCGGATTTGTACTTGTTTTCAGATGGGCGGCGGGGGACTGCATGGGAAGAATGTACCCGGCTTCCCACCGCAGATTTATGCAGCTGCCGGCGGCAGACAGGCTGCAGGTTTATGGAGCTGTGCTGGACTTTTTAGAGTATGTGGCCTGTGAAGGGTATGTTGCCATAGATTTCTACGACGGCAGCATTTTATATGATTTTGAAACACATAGGACCACGGTCTGTGATATAGATTTTTTCAGGAAGCAGCCCTGTGTCAATGATATGGGAAGAATGTGGGGCAGCTCCCGATTTCAAGCTCCGGAGGAATATCGGCTGGGGGCAGAGATCGACGAGATTACCAATGTGTATACGGCCGGCGCCTTTGCCTTTGCTTTGTTCGGAGGCTATTCCCGCAGACCAGAGGACTGGACCTTAAGCGAGGCCCTGTTTCGAGTGGCGGCCAGAGCCGTTACGGATGAGCGAAAAGGCAGGCAGCAGTCCATAAGGCAGCTGAAAAAAGAGTGGGAGGATGCGCTTTAGGGCAGCAGGGCGGCCGGCGCCTTTGCCGGCCGACAGAGTGCCGGCCATGGCTTGAGCGAATCAGAATTGACCAAAAAGGTAAAAGGGGAAGAGGGCAGTATGAAACGAAAAGATGTGATCAAAAATAACGAAATCTCCGCCATCTATGAATTTAATCTTGGGGGATACCCGCAGAAGGTAATGATTGAGGGAAAAAGCAGGAAGCTGCCCGTGGTGCTGTTTCTGCACGGCGGGCCGGGTACACCGATTCCCTTATCCGCGGGCAGCAGAGGGATGTTTCCGGCATTTACCGATAAATTTCTTATGGTCTGCTGGGATCAGTTAGGCTGCGGCATCAATAACAGGGAGATCGACGACAGCTTTTCCGTTGACTCGTTTGTGCAAATGACGGCGGATTTGATTCGGGAGTTGAGGAAGCTTTTTCAGGATAACAAAATCTTTTTGTTTGCCACTTCCTGGGGAAGCATTTTGAGCGCCAGGCTGCTGGAGCAGTACCCGGAGATTGTGGACGGGGCGGTGGTTGTAGGCCAGATTGTCAAAAAGGTATTTTTTAACGAGGAAGTGATGGAGGGGTTAAGCAGGGCCAAAGTTCCGCAGAAGAAGCTTGCCGCCATCCGAAGCGCTGACGGGGAGCACGTTACTCCCAAAGATCTGCGGCTGGTATCCTCCTGTCTGCGGAAGTACACGGATGCCTATCAGAATAAAAATGGAAAGAAGCCGGCCATGGGAAATATCATTTGGGGACTGCTGACCGGACCGGATTATACTTTCCGTGATTTTAAGGCGGTGATGGTGAACGGTTATCGGAAAAATAATTCCCTTTGGGGAGAAATATGCCGGCTGGATCTGTCTGGAGCGCTGAAGGCGGTGAAGATCCCCTATCTTATTCTGCAGGGAGATACTGATCTTGTCACACCCACCAAATATGTAAAGGAGCTGGTTGATACTGCGGGTAATCCCTGCCTGCAATACCGGGTGGTGGCACAGACGGGGCATCTGCCCGGCGAGGCTATGATGGAAGAGCTGCTTCAGTCATTACTGGAGCTGACAGCCGGGTGAGCGTCTGATGTGTTGACGGTTTCGCAGGCGGTTCATCCTTAGAGGGATAATCGAAATGGCGGGAATGTTTTGTCCGGCAGATGCGGTTTCTAAAACGAAAAAGAAAACAGAGAAGAATATTTGGTGTGAGAACCTGTTTGATTCAGAATCAAAAATAAGGTTGCAGGCGGAAAAGGCAGATGCTAGAATGAATAAGAAACAAAAGAAAGATTATAATAAGAAAACAGTTAGGAGGATTTAGCGTATGAAGAATAATCAAGAGAGTGCTGCCGTAGATTAGCAATGGCTGTCACGGTATAAGACGTTATAGCCATTGCCATTCCTGACAGTACGGTAAATTTAGGAGGGTATTATGAGCTATATCAGAGCAGAAGAGATTCTGCCCAAGGAGATTTTGGCTTCCGTGCAGCAGTATGTAGACGGACAGATGCTTTATATTCCGAGAAGAGCGGAAGAAAAGAAAATCTGGGGTGCCGCTACTGAAACCAGAGAGAAGCTGAGATCCCGAAACGAGGATATGTATGCGAAATTTTGTGGGGGAGTGTCCGTGAAGGAGTTGGCGGAAGAATACTTTCTCACCGAAAAAAGTGTGCAGCGGATTATCAGAAAAATAAAACCCTCCGAAGGGAACGAAAAGGGTAAGCCTTTGGGAGGGAAAAATGAATAGAGAAAATAAGAAAAGATCATTTGAAAAGGGATATTACAAAAATCATACCTGTCAGGAAACTTTTACCTGTAAGGTATGCGGCAGGCTGGTGGTGCCGGAAGGCGCCGGAAGCGGGCACAGAAATCACTGTCCTAACTGTCTTACAAGCCTGCATGTGGATGTGGAGCCGGGAGACCGGGAGTCGGACTGCGGCGGGTATATGGATCCGGTTGCGGTATGGGTGAGAAAGAGCGGTGAGTGGGCGATTATCCATCGGTGCAGAGTATGCGGGGCTTTCAGTTCCAATCGCGTGGCGGCGGACGATAATCCCATGAAGCTGATGTCTATTGCCATGAAACCATTGGTAATGCCGCCTTTTCCGATTGACCGCATTGAAGAAATGACGCGTCTCATGGGTGGGGACGGCAGTATGTAGAGACCACTTCGGAGCAGTTTTAAAAAGGTTTACATCTGGGAGCTAAGATGTAAACCCTTTTTTGCGACAAGGGCTGCGAAAATTTTTTTTATTAGTTGACATTTGCCAAAGAATAAGATACAATATGCCTTGTCGGTTTGTGTGTTTACTTGTATTTGTTTTGTGTCCGTAGCTCAGCTGGATAGAGCAACGGCCTTCTAAGCCGTGGGTCGGGGGTTCGAATCCCTTCGGGCACACTGCCGCTGTATTCTTTTTTCTCAATGGAGATGCGGCGAAGGTATACATTATACAAAGATGCTGATATGGTGGGTATAGCGCAGTTGGTTAGCGCGCCAGATTGTGGCTCTGGAGGCCAAGGGTTCGAATCCCTTTATCCACCCTGAGAATCAAACCTATTGTAGTAGTACGTTTGGTGTCATATACAGGGCTATCGCCAAGCGGTAAGGCACAGCACTTTGACTGCTGCAGTCGCTGGTTCGAATCCAGCTAGCCCTGCTTTGTTAAGTTTTTAGTAACAATATGGGACATTAGCTCAGTTGGTAGAGCACTTGACTTTTAATCAAGGTGTCGGGAGTTCGAGTCTCCTATGTCTCATGAGAGACCGTTCAAGCCGTGATCAGGGATTGGACGGTTTTTGCTTCTCCGGCAGTGTAGTAAATGCCGGGTGGCGGTTTATATGATTAGCGGATATGGCGGAATTGGCAGACGCGCCAGATTTAGGTTCTGGTGTCAGCAGACGTGCAGGTTCAAGTCCTGTTATCCGCATTTACTTTATACAGCCGGTGCATGAGATTAATTTAAGCCGTCCTGTAAAGGGTCAAGGGAGGAAATAAGTGAAAAGAAGTACGGAAGCGGAAGCCGTGGAAGAAAAAGCCGAGAAGGCGAAAAATGTCATCAAGGTCCGCTGCAGGGCTGTATTGTGCGTTATGCCGGTGCTGACGATGCTTCTGATTCCTGCCAATATATTTCTGGTGAATTTCCCCGGATGGATTATGGGGATACTGTGCATTTTATTATGCTGCGGTTTGGCAGCATATTTTTTTTACTATAAAACCGGTAAAGCTGTTAAAATAATACTGTCCGTTATCTTTGCAGGGGTTTCTATTATATGTTCTTTTGCGCCTTATGTAATTCCCTATTGGAATTCTTATACATTTAAGGGGTATAGCGGTAAAATAAGAAATTATGACGATATGATTTCAGGTGAAGAGGCAGCAGATGATCTGAAAATGTTAAAATACTATCTGAAAAAGCTGCATCCTATGTTTCAAAAAGGGCTGACTGATGAAGTCAAAGAAGTATATGAGCAGGTGCTGAAAAAGCTGGAAAGAACGGAACGGATTACGGTCAATGATTTCAGGAAAGAGATTCAGACGGTGCTGCACCCGATCGGTGATGCCCATACCACCACATATAATAATTTTCCAGAGGATAGATATTTAAGTACCGCTCCGCAGAAAATATGTCAGGGATATGGCATCCGATCGGTAAACGGGAAAACCGTAAAGCAGATAATAGAAGAGGCCAAGCCATATTACTGCTATGAGACGGAGGACTGGATCAACATTGACTTGGGCAGTCTGGCTTCTCTGGAATTTTACGGCTTCTCGGCACCCTTTACTTATGAGTGGTCCAGAGACGGTGATGTGATCACGGAAAGCTGCACGGAAGCGGACTTTGTGAGCTGGGAGGAATACCTGGAGATTCGTGAGCAGTATTTTCCGGCTGGGGAAACGGAAGGATCGGGGAATTTTGTTTTTTATAAGATTGATGAGGAAAAGAGTCTGGCAGTGCTGACGCTGACCCAGTGCATCTACAATCAGGTCTATATTGACTGCGTAAAAGAAATGTTTACGCAGGTCAGGCAGAAAGGGATTCAAAATGTAGCGGTAGATCTCAGGGGAAACGGCGGCGGCACTTCCATGGTGGGCAATGAGTTTGTAAAGTACCTGCCGGCGGACAGCTATGCCGACGGGGCCTGTGACTGGCGGTGGGGGCTTTTTACGATTCACTGCGATGCCGGACATATTGAAAACAGGCAGTATGAGGACCTGATCTTTTATGGGAATGTTTATGTGCTGACTGACAGAAGTTCCTTTTCCTCGGCAAAGGATTTTGCAATGCTGATTCAGGACAATCATCTGGGGCAGATTGTGGGGGAGGCTTCTGCAAACAGCGTCAACGGCTATGGGGAGGTGGTAGTTTTTCACCTGCCGAACACGGGGCTGCTTGTGCAGATTTCCACGAAAAAATGGTATCGTATTGATGAAAACAATCCTGAGGACTATGTCTATCCCGATTTTCCCTATGAGAGCGGCCGGACTATGGAAAAGCTGTATGAGGTGATTGACACTGGGAGGTAACTGCTGCCGCGCATAAGGAATAAGCTTACATGTATGAATTTTTAAAGAGACGGAAATAATATTCATACGGTAAGGGCAAAAAACTTGACATTTTTTGTAAAAGATGGTAACTTTTTTATAAAGTTAAAAGGGAGTAGTTATAACGTGCAGGCAACATATCCCGGTACATAGCACCGTGTGTGCACGCTTTCTGATTCGGAAAGAACGAGACTTTTGGCACACATGTGCCGGGAGTCTTTTTTTTCGGACGGAAACTTCCGCATAGTTTTTGGTGTGAAGAAGAAAGGAGTTTGTTATGGTTAAAGTAACAGCGTTGTTCGTGCTGGGATTGATCTT
This sequence comes from uncultured Acetatifactor sp., assembly GCA_910578815.1. Lineage (GTDB taxonomy): Bacteria > Bacillota > Clostridia > Lachnospirales > Lachnospiraceae > Acetatifactor. Next base: position 53,949 of record CAJTSE010000020.1, on the reverse strand, counting down.
GATCTGTGTCGGGGGCGACCGGCTGGTGGATTCGGCGGTGGCTATCGCCAAACGGCTTAAAATTCCGGAAATTGTGGTGGGAGCTACCATTGTAAGCTTAGGAACCACCCTGCCGGAAATTTTGGTTTCTACTACGGCGGCGCTGCAGGGGACGCCCGGAGCAGCGGACATCAGCGCCGGAAACGCCTTTGGCTCCATTATCTGTAACACGGCGCTGATTGCGGGATTGACTCAGTTGATTGCGCCTTCTAAAAAGGTGGCACGGTCTTCGATTACCTGGCGTGCGGCCGCATTTTTTGCCATATCCATGGGGCTGATTGCCGTGGGATTGTTTACGGGCAGGTTCGGCCGCGTCACGGGTGTGGTGCTTTTAGTCTGCTTCTGCGTCTATGCCGTGGCAAATGTAAAGTTTCCCGGAGGCGATGAGGAAGAAAAGAAGGACGAAAAACAGGGTTCTCTGCCGTTGCAGCTTTTGACCCTGGCGGTATGCGCAGTGCTTTTGTATTTTGGGGCCAATCTTTTAGTGGATAACGGTATTATTTTGGCGGGTGCCATGGGAGTACCTGAGCGGGTTATTGCCGTGACGTTTATTGCGCTGGGAACCTCCCTGCCGGAGCTGGTGACCTCTCTTGCTTCCATTATCAAGGGCTATGGTAATGTAGGACTGGGCAATATCGTGGGAGCGAACATTTTGAATCTGGTACTGGTTATGGGTATTCCGGCCGCTGTTATCGGAATCAATTTGAATCCCAGCACCATCAGGATAGATGCGCTCCTAGGTATTGTGGTAATGGCGATTTTGACAGTGCCGCTGATGGTAAAGCAGCGTTCCTATCGGGTACAGGGAGCCGCGCTACTGGCAATTTATGTGGGATACGTTGTGTTATCTTTTGTGAAGGGAGCAGCCGGATGAGGCGATTTGTCAAGTTTGGTTATGTAGTATGCAGCGCTGTACTGGCGGTAATTTTTCTGTTTATGCTGGGTACATTCCGCTTGGATGTCCGGCAGCGTGAAAATCCGTCGGGGTACATAACTCTTAAGGACTGCAGGACGGATGAAATACAGGACAGCGGGGCCCGATTGGGGCAGCTGCTGCGCTGTACCTTTGTGCTGGACGGACAGAATACGGCTGATGAAACGTTGGTTTTTCAGGCATATCATCAAAATGTGACAGTCAGGATTGCGGGTGAGACAGTTTATCAAATGCGGGCGGATCAGGGAAACCCTTTTGGCAGGACGCCGGGATGCGTATGGAATTTTGTTGTGATACGAGGTGAAGACCGAGGAAGTACGATAGAGGTGGATTTGGAGCCTGTCTATAGGAGTTCGATGGACATTATTCCCGAATTTCTTTTGGGAAGCAGATATGAGATATGCAGGGATAAGATTTTAAAGGATCTGCCTTCTCTGGTCTTGGGAGTGATCGCCGTTATTCTGGGGTTGTTCTATGCAGCTTATATCATCTATAACAGAAAGAATACGGAGGTGGATAAAAGCCTCTTGATGCTGGGGCTGTTTTCTATTCAGATCGGGTTATGGAAAATTGCAGATGTGGATGCGATTCATGTCCTGTTCCCCCGGAGCATAGCAATTTCTTACCTCCCTTATTTTTCATTGATGCTCATTGTGATTCCCTTTACCTTTTTTGTCAAAAGTCTCCACAGCACAGCCGAAAAGCTGGGCTGGTATATTCCCTGTTTGTTTTGTATTGGCAGCGCGGTGGTGCAGATCGGGCTGCAGATGCTTGGCATTGCCGACTTCAGGGAAATGCTCTGGCTGACCCATGTGTCTCTTTTCCTCTTATGCGTATTTGACGTGTATTTGATTATCAGGGAGATAGCGGCAAAAGGCTGGAGCAGGCGGCTGAGGATTAATATCAGTTGTATCGGCCTGTGTTTTCTGGGGCTGATTCTGGATATGGGGGTATATTATATCAGCAGGGGAACCGTTCAGACGGTGCTGGGTTTGCTGGGATTTACTACATATAATGTAGTGCTTGGAATATATTCCGTCAGAGATGCAAAGGCTTTGATGGCGATTGGTATGCAGGCAAAGAAGTTGGAAAACAAAGCCTTCCACGATCAGCTTACCGGTCTTAATAACAGAACGGCGTTTGCGGAGCTGATCCACGGGGAAGGGTTTGAGCCGGAGAAATGTGTAGTGGTGATGTTTGACCTGAATAATCTTAAAAATTGTAATGATACCTTTGGGCATGAAGCGGGAGACGAGTATATCAGGGAGAGCGCCAGAATTATCAACGAGTGCTTTTCGGATTTAGGGCCATGTTATCGTATGGGCGGAGATGAGTTCTGTGCGCTGGTGCGCGGCTGTTCTCTGCGGGAGTGTGACAGGCGGATGGAGCGCATAGGAAAGCTTGCTGCAGAGTACAATAATACCCACGAGAATATTCACATTGGAATAGCCTGTGGGTATGAGATCTACGATCGTCGGATCGACTATGATATAAACGATACGCTGCGTCGGGCAGATAAGATGATGTATGAAAGAAAGTATAAAATGAAGCATCAGGATTGTAATGCCATGTAAGAATTGTGGTATTCCTTACGGTAGGTCACATCTTCATCAAACCATGAGGGCGGAACAAAGGCTTCTGCTGCTTCCTTGCTTCCAAACTCTACTTCTGCCATGACAAGAGGGGCGAAGGGCGGGGCAAAGACATCAAGCTCTATGGTTAGCTGATAATCCGCAGGCGGAGCGGGGAAACCTTCCTGAAAGGAGGGATTTACCAGAGGAATCAGGTAGCGTCTTTTAGAAATAATATTTCCGTCCGCTTTATCTCGAAGATGGTAATAAGCTTCTTCATTCAGCGTCAGATTGTGTTCCTCACGGGCCATCATGCCGCTGCCCTTATAGGTCAGTATATAGTCATCGTCCTCCCGACGTACGCGAACCACCGGAGACGTGCAAAGATAGGCCTGTTCAATGTGGCGGAAGGGATATTCCTCCAGGTTGGAAGGAAGCTGTTTAATTGTAAATTTCCGTTCGATTTCCATTTCTGCAGTTCCTTTATGCTGTATCTTGCTTTTTGAGACTGGCATGTCTGTGTTTCTTTGAATGATTGTCAATAAACATCAAATTTAAGATGAAATGCTTTGCATTTACGGTATGGATGGCCATGCGGCCGCTCCCTGCCATGAATAAGGTCATTATACCATGTTTCAAACGGTTTTGCTATGAAATCAATATAAATAATTTGAAAAAAACCTTAAAAATGTGTATACTGAATTTAGTTTTACAATATATTGGCAGATTAAAATATTGATGCAGGAGGATGGAAGGATGAGCAGACTGGCTGTTTTTTTTGCACAGGGTTACGAAGAGATAGAGGCGTTGACCGTAATCGACATCTGCCGCAGAGGCGGACTGGAGGCGGATATGGTTTCCGTGACCGGGGAGAGAGAGGTGACAAGCTCCCATGGCATTACTGTACAAACGGATAAAAAATTTGAGGAAGCAGATTTTGCGGAATATGATATGCTTGTGCTGCCCGGAGGCATGCCCGGAACAAAGAACCTGGAGGCCCATGAAGGGCTGATGGCCAGGGTGGATGATTTTTACAAAAACGGGAAATATATCGGTGCGATTTGCGCTGCACCCAGTATTTTGGGGCACAGGGGCATTTTAGAGGGGAAACGGGCGTGCAGCTATCCCTCTGTTGAGAGCCATTTGCAAGGAGCAGAGGTGACTGCCGGCCCGGTGGAGATTTCGGGTAATGTGATTACCTCCAGAGGCATGGGAACAGCCATTGACTTTGGACTTGCTATCGTGAGTGTGCTTTGCGGAGAAGAAAAGGCCGAGGAACTGGCAAAAGGAATCGTATATAGAGCATAAAGGGAAGTTTGGAGGCTGAGAAGGAGATATGAAAAAAGCGTTAATAACAGGGATTACCGGTCAGGACGGCTCCTATCTGGCGGAGCTTTTGCTGGAAAAAGGATATGAGGTACACGGCATTGTCCGCAGGGCATCGGTGAGCAATACCGCCCGCATTGATCATCTGATTGCGGAGAACAGGCTTCGGCTCCACGAAGGGGATTTATCGGATTCTTCCAGCATTATCCGTATTGTGGGTAAGGTGAAACCGGATGAGATTTACAATCTGGCGGCTCAGAGTCATGTACACGTGAGCTTTGATGCGCCGGAATATTCCGGGGATGTGGACGCGCTGGGGGTACTGCGGATTCTGGAAGCAGTAAGGATCACGGGACTGACGGAAAGCTGTCGGATTTATCAGGCATCTACCTCGGAGCTATACGGAAAGGTGGAAGAGGTGCCGCAGAATGAGAAGACGCCCTTTCATCCGTACAGCCCTTATGCAGTGGCAAAGCAGTACGGCTACTGGATTGTGAAGGAGTACCGGGACGCTTACGGCATGTTCGCGGTGAACGGTATTTTGTTTAATCATGAGTCCGAGCGCAGGGGAGAAAATTTTGTGACAAGGAAGATCACCCTGGCGGCGGGCCGAATTGCCTGCGGGCTGCAGGAAAAGCTTGTTTTGGGTAATCTGGACGCTCTTCGAGACTGGGGCTATGCGAAGGACTACGTGGAATGTATGTGGCTGATGCTGCAGGCAGAGGAGCCGGAGGATTTTGTGATTGCTACCGGTGTGCAGCATACGGTAAGGGAGTTTACGACCCTGGCCTTCCATTATGCGGGTATTGATCTGGAATGGCAGGGGAAGGGAATGGAAGAGAGAGGCATCAATAAAGCAGACGGGCGGGTGCTGGTGGAAGTGAGCAAGGAGTTTTACCGGCCTACAGACGTGATCAATCTTTGGGGAGATCCCACAAAGGCGAAGACAGTGCTGGGCTGGAATCCGCAAAGGACCAGTTATGAAGAGCTTTGCCGGATCATGGCGGAGCATGACCTGGAGCTTGCAAGGCGGGAGAAACGTCTGCAGGGATAAGACGCCGGACGAGGGAAGACTT
>CAJTSE010000020.1:0-48903 GCA_910578815.1 uncultured Acetatifactor sp. | reverse complement strand
AATCCGAAAATAGGGAAGAGCCGTGGGGAAAGGCCGGTGGCAGGAGTGAGGCGGACGAGGGAAGACTTAATCCGAAAATAGGGAAGAGCCGTGGGGAAAGGCCGGTGGCAGGAGTGAGGCGGATGTAGGAAGTCTTAAGCAGAAAAATAGAAAAAGCTGCGGAAGAAAGAGGACAAGGGACATGATGGAAAAAGACGGGAAGATTTATGTGGCAGGGCACAGGGGAATGGTGGGAAGCGCTATTTGCCGTGTCTTGGAAAAGCAGGGGTACACCAACATTGTCACAAGGAGCCATAATGAGCTGAATCTGTGCAGGCAGGATGAGGTGGAGGCATTTTTTGGGCAGGAGAAGCCGGATTATGTGTTTCTTGCGGCGGCTAAAGTGGGGGGAATCATGGCTAACAATGAAGCTCTTGCGGATTTCATGTATGAAAACATGATTCTGGAGATGAACGTGATTCATTCCGCATGGCAGAATGGTTGTAAAAAGCTGATGTTTTTGGGCAGCAGCTGCATTTATCCCAAGCTGGCGCCCCAGCCCATAAAAGAGAGCTGTCTTTTGACTTCGTCGCTGGAAGAAACCAACGAAGCTTATGCTCTGGCAAAGATTTCGGGTCTGAAGTATTGCGAGTATTTAAACAGGCAGTATGGAACGGATTTTATCAGCGTGATGCCCACTAATCTCTACGGCCCCAACGATAATTATCATCCTGACCATAGTCATGTGCTGCCGGCCATGATCCGGCGTTTTCATGAGGCGAAGGTTTCCGGGGCACCGGAGGTAGTGTGCTGGGGAACGGGCTCCGTGCTGCGTGAGTTCCTCTACGTGGACGACATGGCGGACGCCTGTGTGTATCTGATGAATACCTACAGCGGGAATGAGACGGTGAATCTGGGAACGGGAAAGGATATGACGATCCGGGAACTGGCGGAGCTGGTGGCGAAGGTGGTGGGATATGTGGGGGCGATCCGATGGGATTCTTCAAAGCCGGACGGCACTCCCAGGAAGCTTTTGGATGTAAGTAAGCTGGAAGCGCTGGGGTATCATTACACCACTGAGCTGGAGGACGGGATTCGTCTGGCGTATCGGGACTTTCTGGAGAATCCTATAAGGACAGAGCGCTAAGTGTGAGAAGAAAATCAAATTGGGTTCCGCAATTTTCGCTCGCGGCAGAAGCCGCTTCGCGAAGATTTTCTACGGCGCAGAAGCAGCGCCTTTCTCACACAGAAGAATGCCAAGCGAACAAGTTCGCTTTGGGCGGGCATTCTTCCGGTCTTGCAGCAATAACTTGTGCCGCCGTTGGCGGCGTATTATTAAGTGTGAAGGGGAAGCAGGATGCAGTTTATCATATTGTCTGGGGGAAGCGGAAAGCGGCTGTGGCCATTGTCCAATGACGTGCGTTCCAAGCAGTTTTTGAAGATGCTGCCGGGGGAGGCAGGAGAGCCGGAGTCCATGATTATGCGGGTATATAGGCAGATCATGGCAGTCGCTGGTGAGGCCAGAGTGACAATTGCCACTGGAAAGAAGCAGGTCAGTGCCATCAAAAACCAGCTGGGGGATAAGGTGAATGTCTGTGTGGAGCCGGACCGGCGGGATACGTTTCCGGCGGTCTGTTTGTCTGCCGCTTATTTAAAGGATAAGCAGCAAGCCTTGGAGGAAGAGACAGTGGTGATCTGTCCGGTGGATCCTTATGTGGAGCCCGGCTATTTTCAGGCGCTTGGGGAGATGGCAGGTTTGGCAGAAAAGGGAGAGGCAAGGCTGGTGCTGATGGGGATAGAGCCTACCTACCCCAGCGAAAAATATGGGTATATCATTCCTTCATCCTGGGAGACGGTCAGCGGTGTGGAAACCTTTCGGGAGAAACCGGATCTGGAAACTGCCAGAGGATACCTGCGGCAGGGAGCCCTTTGGAACGGGGGCGTTTTTGCCTGTAAGCTGGGGTATCTGCTGGAAAAGGCCCGTGAGCGGTTTGGGGTTTCCGATTACCGGAGTCTGTATGAAAAATATGAGGCGCTGGAGCGGATCAGCTTTGACTATGCGGTGGCAGAGAGGGAGCAGAGTCTTTGTGTGCTTCGTTACCGGGGAACTTGGAAGGACATCGGAACCTGGAACACCTTTGTGGAAACCATGGAGCGGCAGACTTTGGGGCGGGTCACCTTAAATGAGACCTGTGAAAATACTCATGTAGTCAACGAGCTCAATATTCCGATCCTGTGCATGGGGTGTAAAAATATGGTAATTGCGGCCAGTGGGGACGGGATCCTGGTTTCAGACAAGGAGCAGAGCAGCTATATTAAGCCCTTTGTGGAGGAAATAACCGGGCAGGTCATGTATGCGGAGAAGTCCTGGGGAAGCTTTACGGTTTTGGATGTGCAGGAAGAGAGCATGACAATCCGGGTGGTGCTAAAGCCGGGAAACAGCCTTCATTATCACAGTCATGAGCATCGGGACGAGGTGTGGACGGTGGTAAAAGGAAGGGGAACAGTGATGCTTGACGGAAAGAAGCGGAAGGTGCAGCCGGGGGATGTAGTGTCCATGCCGGCAAACTGTAAGCATACGGTGTATGCAGAGACGCAGCTGCAGCTAATCGAGGTGCAGTTGGGCAGGGAGATTTCCGTGGAGGATAAAGTGAAATATGATGGGGCTGGCGGATGGAGGTTAAAATGAAGGAATATTTGAAATGTGCGAAGGAAATGTTGGAGTTTATCGAAAAGAGCCCCAGCTGTTTCCATGCGGCAGCCAATGTGAAAAAGCTGCTGGAAGAGCAGGGCTTTGAAGAACTGGAAGAAGCCGGGGAGTGGGCTGTAAAAGCCGGAAAGGGCTATTATGTCACTAGAAATGATTCCTCGATTATAGCGTTCTGCCTGCCGGAGAGCGGTATTGCGGGAAAAGATGCCGCAGACAGCCTGATCAGGGAGAAGACAGCCGGTTTCCATATTGTGGCGGCTCACAGCGATTCCCCTTCCTTTAAAGTGAAGGAGTCTCCGGAAGGCAGGGTAGAGAATCATTATGTACGCCTGAACACGGAGAAATACGGAGGAATGATCATTTCTACCTGGCTGGATCGGGCTCTTTCCGTGGCAGGCAGGGTTGCAGTGCAGGAAAAGGATCGTATAGTGACCAAACTGGTCAATATTGACAGGGACCTGCTGGTGATTCCCAATCTGGCCGTTCATATGAATCGGGAGCTGAACAATGGCGTGACCTATAACCCGCAGGTGGATATGCAGCCTCTGTTTGCAGACTGCAGTCAGGGAGATAAGAAGACATCCTTTATGAAGCGGGTGGCCAAGGCGGCAGGGGTGAAGCAGGAGGAAATTCTGGGGCATGATCTGTATCTGTATCCCAGGGAGAAGGGGCGCATTCTGGGTGAAAACGGAGAGTTCGTGCTGTCTCCCCGGCTGGATGACCTACAGTGCGTGTTTGCCGCGGTGAAGGCTTTTTCCAAAAGTATACCGGAACATTATATCAACGTCTGCGCGGTGTTTGACAATGAAGAGGTGGGTAGCGGCACCAAGCAGGGGGCGGATTCTACCTTCTTGGAGGACACCCTTTTTCGGATCAGTGAATGTTTAAGAGCTGACAGGAGCAGGTATCTGCAGTGGATCGCAGGGAGTTTTTTGATCTCTGCCGACAATGCTCACGCGGTGCATCCAAATCATCCGGAGAAGGCGGACCCCACCAACAGGCCCTATTTGAACGGCGGTATTGTCATCAAGTATCATGGCAGCCAGAAATATGCCACGGATGCGTTGTCCGCGGCCAAAATGAAGGCGCTGTGCCGTCAGGCAGGGGTGCCCTTCCAGTCCTATGCAAACCGCTCGGATATACCTGGAGGCTCCACTTTGGGCAATATTTCTACGGCTCATGTATCCGTATCCAGCGTTGACATCGGCCTGCCTCAGCTGGCCATGCACTCGGCGGTGGAGACCGCAGGTGTGAAGGATACCGGATATGCGGTGGAGGCGCTGAAGGTGTTTTACGGGGAATGAAAACTTTGCCTCGAAAAATCGCCGGGCAAGTGAGTTTATGTTGGAAAGCACAAACAAAGCGTCGCGGGGTTTGAATGCGAGATTGGAGCCGGCAATGATAAAAAGCATCAGTAAAAAAAATGTTTTTAGATTTTGGATTAGTCTGATACCGGTGGTGATTGTAGGGATTATGGCCCCCCTGCGTTCTTATATTATGCAGCTTTTGATAGATTTCAAAAGTTACAGAGATTTGTTTGAAAAGTGTCTGTTCGCCGCTGCTTTCAGCATAGCAGTGTTCATCTATGAGTGGATCAGCAAAAAGTGCCAGGCCGTGGTGGTGCGGGATATAGAAAAAGATCTGCGGGACCAGGTGATGTATAAGCTGTTTTATATCTCGGCCAATCAGTTTGAGAAAAAGGGTCTGGCTTGGTATCTTTCTAAACTTACTACGGACATCAGAATCATATTGGACGACGGAATCAACAATGTATACGGTATGGTTATGCAGTCCGTTTTTGTAGTGGTTGCCGTCGTTTATCTGTTTTGTGTAGAGCCGTTTATCTTACTGATTGTTGTCATAGTTAGCAGCATACAGTTTGCAGTTCCGAATATTTTAAAAGAGAAAACAGCGTCTTCCAGAAAAGAGTATACTGAGGCAGTGGAGGTCTATTTGGATGGCGTTAAAAACGACTTGGGCGGTCATAAGGTAATCAGGACTTTTGATGCCGTGAAACAGATTCTGCTAAAGCAGGAAAAGCTGAGCGACTATGTAAGCAGAAAAAACGAATATTCTTCCAAAGACTTATATTGGGCACAGGCGTTATCTTCCTTTGTGAATAATGGAGCATTCCTGATTGTATTAGGAAGCTGTCTGTTCTTTGCTGCGGCAGGCAGAATTACGATTGGCGAAGTGGTGGCAATTACCAATATGATGAATTTTGTTTTAACACCGTGTAAGGCGCTCGCCAATGGAATGATTCAGCTGAAGGCCATGGAGAAAGTAAAGGAGGAATTGGTATCTTTATTGGAGGTCGAAAGTGAAAACGATCATAAAGAGAGCTTGGAAGAAAATATCCGGGAAATTTGTCTGGAAAATGTACACCAGGAAATCAGTGCCAGCTTTTCTTTGGACAATCTTATGCTTCATTTTGAAGAGGGCAAAAAGTATGCGATTGTAGGCAAAAGCGGAAGCGGCAAATCGAGTATCATAAAGCTGCTTACGGAATATGGAGCGGATTATACCGGTAAGGTCCTGATCAATGGAAAGGAACTGTCAGAGCTTAACAGGGAAAGCATTATGCACGTAAGCCCGGTCTGTTATCAGCAAACCTATATATTTAATGATACTGTTTTTAACAATGTGGCCTTGTATCAGGAGTATACGAAAGAAGAGGTAATAAATGCACTTAAGAAGGCTGGTATTTATGATACCATCCAAAGGCTTCCGAATGGAGTGAATGAAAAAATCCGGGAAAACGGCAGTAATTTTTCAGGCGGTGAGTTACAGAGAATTACTTTGGCGAGGCTGTTTTTAAGAAATAAAACCATGACTTTTCTTGATGAAATCACATCTGGACTGGATAACGAAACTGCTTATGTAATCGAAAAAAGACTGCTGGATGAGGATATAGCAATTATCAATATTACACACAGATATAACAAAGCGCTTATGCAGAAATATAATGAAATCATTGTAATGGATGGCGGGAAAATAGTGGAGAGAGGAAGTTTTGACGAGTTAATGGAAAAGAGACAGGCCTTTTATCATCTGTTTAAAATCCTGAGCGAATGAGGGGCAGATTGGGACGTAAGCCCAGTTAAATTACGGAGGCACATGGTAAAGAAAATGGTAACACAGAAAAAGGGTAATCCAGGCAGAGGGAAATCGTGGCGGCAAAGAATTCAGTATGGGACTTGTGCTGGCGCTGGCTGTGGGCTTGTGCGCCTGCGGGGGCAGCGCAGGCGGGGAAGGAAACGGCGGTCTTTCCGGCGGCAGACGGAACGCTGGGCGGCTTTTGACTGGAGAGAATACATACAGACTTTCTTTAGGAAAAGACGGTGTTTTGTCGGAAGCAGGGAAGGAGCGGCTGTCCGACACTGCGGGTAAAGCATTGGAGAACTGCCGCAAACTGATGTGGAAGGAGGACGGCTCCTGTCTGCTGTTGCGCAGAAATACGGAGGACTCCCTGAAATTTATAGAATATAACCTGCGGACGGATATTTTGGGGGAGAGTGTCAGATTGCCGGAGACGATTCTTTTTGAGGATATTAACGTGCTGAATATCATCAATGAAGAGCTGGGAAGCTATTTCTCCGGTCAGAAGAAGGCGGAGGACGCGGCGGTTATCCAGAGCCGGGTGCAGATGTATGTGCAGGAGAATCAGTGACGGCAGGTAAGATAGAAATAAAGGGGTTGTCTTTTGGGGGACAGCCTCTTTTTTATGCACAGGGGAGCAGTGCGCGCTGCGCACAGATGAAATATTAAAAATAGCTGCTGGAATTAAGAGTTTTCCAATTTTGCTTCGTATTATATATGACCGGTCAACAAAAAGTATTGTTTGGAAGCGAGGTGTCACCTTGAACGATAAAAAGATAATTGCCGGGATCATCCGGCGGGACGAGCAGATATTTGCTTTTGCCATACGGAAATACTCCGGGCTGCTCTGGAAAATTGCCGCGTCTGTTTTGATCAACGCGGCTTCCGCTCAGGATGTGGAGGAATGTGTGGCGGATGTCTTTATTTATTTGTGGCAGAATCCGGAGAAATATGATCCGGACAGGGCGAAACTGTCCTCCTGGCTTTCCCTGGTGGCAAGATCCCGTGCAGTGGACAGATACCGCCGAATTGCCGGAAAGAGAGAGCTGCCGCTGGAAGAGGCAGCAGTCCAAAGCCTGGGATGGGGGATGGCCGCAGAGGCGGACGAAGAACAGGAAAGGCTGCGTCTTTGCATTGGCAGGCTGGAGGAAAATGAGAAGGAGCTGATTTTAAGAAGGTACTATTACGAACAGAAGCCGGCGGAGATTGCGGTGGCATTGGATCTGCCAAAGAAGCAGGTGGAAAACAAGTTGTATTATGCAAGGCAGAAGCTGAAGAAAATGATGGGAAGCAGGGAAGGAGAGAGGTCATATGGAGGAATATAGCAGGAAACATCTTAAAAACATACAGGCCCTTGTGCAAAGGGAAACGGGAGCGGCCGTGGCGGGTGCAAGGGATGCCAGACAAAGAGCGGGAAGGCTGGCGCTTATAGCCTGCAGCCTGCTGTGCTTTGTAACATTATCTGCCTTTGCTTATGCAGAGTTTTCCGCATTGGACGGGGATGATGCGGGGTTTGCGGCGGTATATCAGGGGAACGGCAGATTTGAGATTATTGTTGCAAACGATTCTGATAAGGTGTTAAAACTTCAGGAGCAGGTGAAGGTTATGCAGTGGTCCACTTCTAAAGAGGTAGAGGGAAATCCGGGGAAGATCAAAATGGAGACTTTGGAAATAGGGCCCCATTCTCAGGGAATTGTAACCATCGACCTTTCGGCAGGGTATGATATGAAAGCAATGGAGGAAAACCTGCCGGAGGGAGACAGTTACTATTTTGTGCTCACCAATCATAATTTCGCCTTCGGACAGGACTGGATGTGCTTTTTTGACCTTGAAGTGGAGCAGACAGAGGCGGTGAAAGTCCGTATAGCGGAGCAAATGGAGGGACGGAAAGCGCGGGAAGCGGAGCAGGTGGCTGGAAAGAAGAACTATGGCACGGGAAGTCTGGTATTTCAGGACTGGGTATGGCCTGCCGTCAGCCAGAATGTGGCAGCCCTTTATGGTATACAGGAAAACGGAGTCTTTTCGGATCATATTAATATTGCCGGGGAATCCGGGGAAGAGGTTTACGGGGTTGCGGATGGCGTGGTGATAAAGGCAGGCTATGAGGGTGCGCTGGGAAACATGATTGTGCTGGACCTGGGGGATGGAATTACGGTGAAGTATGGTCATTTAAAGGAAATCAAAGTATCTGAGGGCGATGAGGTGAAGCAGGGGCAGGTGATTGCGGTCCTGGGACAGAGCGGAATGGCCACAGGCCCCACGCTGCTGTTTGCGGTAACGGTGGAAGGAGAAACCGTTGATCCGCTGGGCGATTGACGGCCTTCAGTGAATGCGTTAAATGCAAAATAACCCGTATTATACTAAATATTTTGAAAGCAAATTGGTTTTCCTGGAGATATATTTTTTTGTATGCGTCATATCCGGCCGGAAATCCCTAGTAATAGAGTGAAAGGCTAAAGCGTGACCTTTGTGCTTGGTTTCATGGATTATTTGAACCGGCATGCCGGGAAAGGGGGGATGAAATTGGAGGACGGTAAAATTATTGACCTGTTTTTTGAGCGCTCGGAACAGGCAATCACGGAACTGTCGAAAAAATACGGGGCGGCGTGCCGCAGGGTGGCAGTAAATATTTTAAGGAATGAACTGGATGCGGAAGAATGTGTTAATGACGCTTACTTAGGAGCATGGAATGCCATACCGCCGAATCGCCCGGACCCGCTGCTGACATATCTTTGTCAGATTGTACGCAATCTTTCGATTACCAGATACCATGCTAATACTGCCGTGAAGCGGAACAGCTTTTATGACGCCGCGCTGGACGAGCTGGAGGAATGCCTGCCCTCGGCAGTGACCGTGGAGACGGAGGTGGACGCCAGAGAGCTTTCGGCACTGCTGGATCGGTTTCTGGAAACTCTTGACCGGGAGAATCGTGTTCTGTTTGTGCGCCGTTACTGGTACTCGGACCCAGTATCTGAAATCGGGGCCGCTTTCCACATGAGCGCAAACAGTGTGTCAGCCCGTCTTTCCAGAATTCGCAGGAAGCTTAAGGGCTTTCTAAAGAAGGAAGGATATGCAGTGTGAAGAGAATTTCTAAGCCTGCATAAGAGGGTGTGTAAACACCCCTCTTTGGACGCAGACTAAGAAATTTTGCGGCGCAAGGAATCGCCTGCTCACACCGAAGAACGCAAAACAAGCGTTCTTCATGGATTGTTTGTGCTGGCCGTGCTACGGCATACAGGGAGGTGTGTTTATGAACCGGGAAAAAATATCTCAGGCAGTAGGAAATATTGATGTTCGATTTATACAGGAAGCGGCTGGTGAAGGAGCATACGGGATAAAGGATTTTGACAAAGGTGTTTCTGGAAAAAAAGTTATCGGAAAAAACGGTATCCGAAGATTTTGTGTAGCAGTCTCAGCGGCTGTGATGATTCTTTGTCTGCATTTGAGCAGCTTTATTCTGTTCCGTTCTTCCCATGAGGGTACGATAACTGTTTATGCCAGGGAGACGGGGGCTGAGATTACAGAGGCAGGGGCTGTTCTTCATACCGGCACCATCAGCGACAGTGGGGAGATGAAGGGGCATCCGTTGATGTTTTATCTTTCAGGAGAAGATATTGCATCCGTACGCTTTTCCTGCAAAAGAGAACGTCTTAATTTCATGGACTGGACGGAGAAGCGGGAGGAATACGGGAATGCGCAGAACTTTACCGTTCCTTTCGGAGAGGATGAGAGCGAATATTATTACCTGACGATCGACTGGGTACCGAATCTCCTTATTCGGGAGTTGACAGATAATGCGGACAGCACTGTTGCCGGCCTGCCGGAGGAAATGCGAAGGGATATAATTGTAATGGAGGTTGCCTTTCAAAACGGCGAGACTGTCACGAAGGCGATCACTGTTTCTCTGCTGAATGACGGTTCGTTTTTTGCGGCACTGGAGGATTACAGGATCAGCGAGGAGGACGCTTTTGTGAGGCGTCCCGACAGTCCGGCGATTCCACGGGACACTCTTTATGCTCAGGGAGACGGCACGGCAGAGGGAGGAAGTGAGATGGCAGTCGGAAGCTCCGCGGATGCACCAGAAATGATCTGCGTGGGCGGCAGCTTATACAAGCGGTCTATGGATCGGAAAGAGCTCTATGAGGTGCGGGAAGAGGAACTGGTCTATCTGGGGAAGATCGAAAGCAGCATTACGGACGGCGGAAATGTCGTCGGAGAGGAAATGGGGGCTGAGGAAGGAAAAGAGAATTCTGCCGGAACGATGATATGGATTGAAAATGAGGTGCCGAAAGAGGATTTTCAGGCGAATCATCCAATCGTGGGGGCGGAGGTCTATCAGTACGGGGATGATATTATTGTCAGGGTAGATGGAGAGTACCGGTGTTATGAATATGAGGCGCAGGTGAAAACACAGGGAGAACCACGGGTGGAGTCACAGGGGGAAGCGCAGACGGAAACCGTATGGCATGGAGAGGATTCGGCCTCCTTGGACGAAGACAGTCTGCAGGCGGCGGAGGCAGTCGCAAAGGAGTATTATGTAGACACCGTTTTCGGGATAAAATCCCTGGAGGTGAAGGAACAGACTGCGGAGGAAATTGTATTCAGAGTCCGGGTGTCGAAGGGCGGCGTGGTTCAGGAACCGGACCGCAGTATTACCCTGCGTCTGGAGGATGGGGAGTGGAAGGTAGTGAATGAAGGGTACTAGGTGTTTTGACTATATTATGAGTGGCATTATGCAGTCAATGTACAGTTAGGGATCTGCAGGGCTGCATGAAATGGGAGAAATTTTTGGAGCAGTAAAACATCATCATTATGATAAGGCAGTGCCTGACAGAGGCGGATAAGGAGGGTGTAATCATGGGTATCAGTGGAGTCGGAAGTGTACGGAGATGACCATGTGCGGCTAAAGCGGATTCAGGTCAGGGGGGAGACTGTGCGCGGGGATTACCAGAACTGCAAGGCATGAAAAGAAAGCGCTTTCGCATAAACTTTAATAAGGAAAACGCCGCAGGGAGCTTTGTCTGACTGCCGCGGCGGAAGGCGGGAGCCATGAATCAGAAGCTGGAAGACCTTTTGCAGCTGGCGCTGCAGACATCGGAGGAAACAAGAGAACGGACAGAGGAACTAAATGTGGGCTTTAATGTTGTCAGCCGGACCTGGGAGCTGATCGTAAAATATCACGGCAGTCTGGATGTGTTGGAAGCATTGAACGTACAGATCGAGTACCTGATTGCCGGATACGCCATATTGACAGTACCGGATGGCCTGGTGGAGCGGGTAGCGGAGCTGGAGGAAATCGAATATGTGGAAAAGCCCAAGCGCTTTTTCTATGAGGTGACAGATCCTGTTACGGATTCCTGCATACGGCAGTTATCCGGACAGGATTTGTCCCTGACGGGCAGAGGCGTGCTGGTGGGGGTCTTGGACAGCGGTATCAACTATCGCCTGCCGGTGTTTCGACATGCGGACGGCAGTACAAGGATACGTTATCTTTGGGATCAGACTCTTGTACCGTCAGGGGAGTTGGGCGAAGGAGAAGATGGTGTCAGGACGGATGGGATTGGGAGAATTGTAGAGGAAGAGACAGGCGGAGAAGCGATTGAAGAAGAAAGAGGCAATAATGGGACGGCAGGCAGTGAGGGGATAAGGAACAGAGAAAGCAGCGGCAGCACGGGGGAAGACGGGATGTCGGGGGAGAATGGCGGCGGCAGACAGACCGTAGGGGATACGGCAGGTTTGATAAGAAAGCCGCCGGCCGGCTTCCGTCAGGGAGTGGAGTTTGATGCGGCACAGATCAACGCAGCCCTGCAAGCGGAAACTCAGGAGCAGCAGTATATGCTGCTTCCCACAGTAGATACCGGCGGCCACGGCACGGCGGTGGCGGGAATTGCCGCCGGGTTTAGTGAAAGCGAGGGGGGAAACAACAGTTTTTACGAAAGGATGCAGTATTACCGAGGGGCGGCGCCGGAAGCGGAGCTGCTGATTGTAAAGCTGGGACTGCCGGATGCGGCCTCTTTTCCGCGGACAACGGAAATTATGCGGGGGGTGACCTGGGCTGTGAGAAAGGCGCAGGAACTGCAGATGCCGCTGGCAATTAACTTAAGCTTCGGAAACAGCTATGGAGCCCATGACGGCAGTTCTCTTTTGGAGCGTTTCCTGGATAACGCCTCGGAGATCGGCAGGACGGTGATTTGTGTTGGCAGCGGCAACGACGGCGCCAGCGCAGGGCATCTGTCGGGGAGGCTGGGCAGTACCGGGGGAGAATCAGCCGGGCCGGGGCAGTCTCCGTTTGGCGATGGAGCGGCTGGGACAGAAGGAAGGCAGTCTTTATTCGGGAGCGGACAGATCGGTACCGGCGTGTCCGCCCGCAGGGCGGATGTGGAGATCGCGGTGGGAGCATATGAGAGAGCCTTAAGCATTCAACTGTGGAAAAATTACAGTGATATATACCGGGTCTGGCTGCGCTCTCCGGGAGGGCGGGAGGCGGAGCTGCCGCTGTCCGTGGAAAATGGGAAGTATACTCTGCGCCTGGAGCAGACGGAGGTTCTGGTTTATATGGGGGAACCCACTCCCTATGCGGTGGCACAGGAGATTTACCTGGAGATGATTCCCGTGGGCCGGCAGTATATCAACAGCGGAATATGGACGGTGCGTCTGGAGGGCGTCCGGATCGTGACAGGGCAGTATTACTTTTATCTGCCCAGTGCATCCGCCCGCAGTGCCGCTACAGGCTTTTACCGCCCTACGCCGGAGGTGACGCTTACCATTCCCGCCACGGCGGCAAAGGTCATTACGGTGGGAGCGTATGACAGCACGTATGATGCTTATGCGGATTTTTCCGGCAGGGGGTACGCGGATGCCGACCGGACGGTGGGAGTGGTAGCGGCCGGACTGGTGAAGCCAGATTTGGTGGCACCAGGAGTAGGAGTGACGGCACCGGATATTTACGGCGGCTTCCTGCCGGTTACGGGGACTTCTTTTGCCACACCCATAGTCACCGGGGCGGCGGCACTGCTGATGGAGTGGGGGGAGGGAGTTATAATAAGGTTACGTTAGTAAGAAGCCCGTAAATAAAGGGTGAATATTATCCCCCTTGGGAGCCACCAGTTTTCCGCTTGAGAGCCACCCGGAAATTTCTTCCTTGAGAGCTACCCCAGACACAAGATATAGTAATACTGCCCCTATCGCTTGAAAATACAACAGAGGCAATATTAGGTCTAGCATGTTCAGATGATTATGTTTCTATCTCGTCGACAAGCCTTTTCAGCTTCTTTAAATCATACAGCTTTCTCAGGTTTGTTTCATTTGTAGGGATTTCATAGGCATTATGGATAATCCTGTCCATGATGGAATCCGCCTGCGTTCCTCCGCCGAGCCTGTTATGCCATTCATCCACAGGATACTGTCCGACAAAGATTGTTGAGTTATTGCCACTGCGTTGTTCAAACAGCTCATAGAGGTTCTTGGCATCCTTTTCAGTAAGTTTATAATTCAGCCATTCATCAAGGATGAGGATCTGATAGTTGCCGATCCTTTTCTTGTATTTTGTAAGCTCCCTGAGGTTGTCGTTCTGGTTCTCAAAGTTACTTTTCTTCTGTGAGGTATTCAAGGGATATTTCTTTTTGCCGCCGCCTGCTCCTGTCACGCCATGCGTTGATAGCCGCAAAGCGTATGACGGTCTTGCAATAGCCATTGAAAGTATACATGATGTGTTCTCTGTATGCTTCTGTGTAAGGCATAGATGATTCCCCCTTTCTCCCACATGGGAAACAATGTTGATAGGTTCCTTTATTTTGCAAGAGGCAGCTTTGTTATAGGCGGCTGCCCCTCGTTAAACCGTAATAGTTTTTTAATCAAGCAATTCATTAGATAAGACAGCGACAAAGTTAGTTTTCCTATCTGTCTGCGCTCTTTTCAGCCATTCCTGTTTTTCTTCCTTTGTCATGCAATCAAGCAAAATTGTAAAGCGGGCAATATTATTATTTTCATAGTATTTTTCGACATAGCTTTTTAAGTCACTTAATGGCATATAATTTGAAAGCACGGCAAAGAAGTTTGTTTTGTTATCCTGTTCTGATTTATCTACATACTGTAAAACCAAATTTGTGTCCATATCTTGTATAATGGTTGAAAACAGTGCAATTTTATCAGCGTCATATGCTTTCTTGTAATAATCTTTTTGAGCTGTTTCGTCTAATACTGAAAAGAGTGCGGAAAATCTAATTAAGTCCTCATTTTGAAAATATTGTTCCGTCAAAACTGGTATATCATCAGCTGCAACAGGCGTTATACTTATAATCAAAGGCATTTCTATTGCCGGACTAATATCTGTGTTTTTCAGAGAATAAATCAATTCTTCTATTGCCGAAATAGCTTCTCTGTCATTCAGATAATCTTTTACCGAATCAGAAAAATATACTGTCATTTTTGATTCGTCCTCAAAGACAATTTCTGTTGCACCATAATAATCTTGATTTTTAGCGTATAAGTTCCAACCCATTTCAATAATATAAGAATTGCAATAATATCCATTTTGCGTATAAGAATATTGGTAGGAATTAGCATTTTCCAAATCATTATTATCTGAATTTTCATCGTCTAAATACCAGCCATACCCTAAATTTTCATCATAAATATACGTGCTTTTCCCATTGCCTTTTTTTTCTGGTATTGACGATTTACTTGTTTCTTTAGAATCGGTAGCAGCAGAAACGGAATAACCACCGATTAAAACCGCACCAGATAAAATAAAAAGAGTTAATATAACAGTCAAAACCCGAATTGTTTTCGTCTTACTCTTGAAATTCATAATAGCACCTAACCTTTCTTTTAACTGTTCTGCTCCCTCTGTCAAAGTGACGGAAGCTAAAGAACTTTTGTAGAGATTGTTTGACTTCAAAAAGGAAATTAGTGTATCTCCATACTCACGTCTTGCGGTATCGTCAAGTACAGATATAACTTTTTCATCACATGACAATTCACAGGATTTATTCACTTCCTTTTCCAGCAGATATACAAAAGGATTGAACCAATGGACGCACACAACAATCTGTATCAGCCATTTATAAA
Organism: uncultured Acetatifactor sp.; assembly: GCA_910578815.1. Classification (GTDB taxonomy): domain Bacteria; phylum Bacillota; class Clostridia; order Lachnospirales; family Lachnospiraceae; genus Acetatifactor. Next base: position 34,046 of record CAJTSE010000020.1, on the reverse strand, counting down.
ACATATCCCTCTGCTTGTAGTGAATCAGCTCATGCACAAAGACATAAGACAACTCTCTATCTTCCAATTCGCTAATCGGCAAAATGATTTTTGGTCGAAAGAAACCAATCAGCATAGGAGAAGCAATTAGAGAATTACGGGATAATTCAACCCTTGTCTTAATATTCAATTTTTCTTCACAATCAGATAGCAGATTCAAGATTTTTATATCCGATACTTCTTTATTTCCTGCTTTGATGTATTGGATAAAGCCTTGATAAACCGTTACTTTGCGGACAAATAAAACCAGTGCCAATGCTGACCAGATAAAAAACAGGCAGACATATTTGTTAAATGGTTCACGCATGGCAGCGGCGTTTATTTCCCGGTTTGTCTGTATCGGCTCTGCATTGTTGTTACCCGTATCTGCGGGAACGAGTATATTGGGGCTTGTAGGAATTTCATTCGTTATTGCTACTGTGTCGATTTTTTCAAACAGGCTTCCAACAATCGCATTATCGGGAGTAAAGGGAAGCAAAAACCGCAAAGCAACGACTATCCAGATATAATACTGCCAACGCTTGCTGAACCTGTTTTTATACAGCGGCTTCAATCCCAAAATGAGAAGCAGTAACAGTGCGCCGGAAACAGACAGCGACAATAATATTTTCATAAATTCATTCATTTTCTTTTCTCCAAAATGTTTCAATCTCTTTCAATTCGTCTGCCGAAAGAATATCCTGCCGCAACAAGGTTGATACTAAGTTTTTCACATTCCCGCCGTAGACTTTATCAAGAAAGCTGTGGGTCTGCATGGTCTGGTATTCTGCTTCTGTTACCGTAGCCACATACTCATTTTTTCTGCCGATTTTTTTGACTTTCAAGAACTTTTTTTCTCCTAAACGGGAAAGCAGCGTGAGTACGGTGTTGTTCTTCCATTCGTTTTTATCTTTTTCCAATTCCTCCATGATGAGGGAATATAAAGCTGCCCCTCCATTCTTCCAAATGATTTTCATTAGTACCAATTCGGATTCAGAAATTTGCTGTGCCATTTTGTCCTCCTTTTATATTAACATTTTGTGGGTGTATAAACATCTTAACACTTTGTGGGTGATAATGCAATACCCTAATGAAAATTTAAGAATTTATAAAAAGATATGAAAGATAGGGGGAATTTCGTAGTAGTCGGCATTGTGGGAATGTGTATAACTGGCTATCTTATGGAATTGTGGGTAACTCTGTTTGCAGGACGTGGGAAAGCTGCACTTTAGCTTTTCCATGTGCTGTGAATAGAGTTATCCATGATTCCATAGCCAATTATACACATTTCCACAATGCTTGTCTTTTGGTCTTTGGTTTTTGGTTCGGAATAGTGTGGTGCTGGCGGTCTATCTCTTGTTTTTGTTTGCTTGCTTCTTTACCGTACATGAGCATTTTGGAACGGCTTGTCATTGAATTCTTTTACCGCTTTCCGGATACCGGCATTTAATGCGGCTAATGATGTAAATACATCGTTCCTGAGTTTTGCGATGACAGCCGTGGCGATCTTACCCACAGAACCTTCAACGCTTGCTTTCTGCTTCGGCTTTTTGACACCTGTAGGCATGATGGCAGCGGAATAATACTCGCCAAGGGAAAGATAGGCCTCATTTAGTATGACCTCGCCCCTTTTAGGATGCAGGGTCACTCCGGTTTTCAGGTTATCACAGACAATCTTTACTGGTGTGCCGCCAAAGAACTGGAACATGTTCACATGACAGAAAAGCCACGCTTTTTCATTCATGCTTGTTGCGGCTTCCACGTAGATCATCTGACTGTAGGGCATTGTTGCAACAAACAGGTATGCCGTTACACGCTCACCGGTATCAGGCTCCATATAGTTCATTGACGGACCTGACCAGTCGACTTCAACCTCTAATCCGGGTTTATGCTCTATGTGGCTCGTATAGTTTTTATCTGCCGTAAATTTCTTGTAATTTTTGGCAAATGTTATATAAGAACATGCATTCACCCCGTCTTTCTCACATCTGGCACAGTATTCTTCCCAAAGGAGCTTTTCTGTGACGCCTGTCTTCTTTAACTCTCTATGGACGTAAGAATAATCAACCGGAGCATATCTGGGTTTATATTTAAACTTATCCGGATAGAACAGTTCATAAAGCCTGTCGTCATCCCATTCAGAAATATCATCCCATGATTTGTCCGATTGTAAGAATAACGCCTGTACTTCAGCGACGGTATTTCTTGATACACCTAAAACTTTTGACACCTCCCTTGCGCTTAGATTTTTTCCCAGAAGTTCCAGAATACTTCTGACTTTTGTCTTCTTAAACATAAAAAGACCTCCCTATAGATTATTTGGTGATACTGCATCAGCAGTTCTCCAAGAATAACTATAAGGAGATTTATAGTGAAATCAAATATGTGTGCTGCCACAATATGTTGTGGTGGCTCTGAAGATGGAAAATACCATTTCCGGGTGGCTTTCAAGCGGGAAACTGGTGGCTCCCAAGGGGGATAATATTCAGGTAAGGCAGGCGGGCGTTAAAGGCCTGCCTTTATGAGGCGCACGCTTGGCTCATTGGCGGCGCAGTGGGGAGAAAAATTCCCCTATAGCCCTATATAAAACGGAGGTGATAAATTGGCAGATCCAATCATAGCAAAGCTGCTGGCTGAGGCGGCTTTACAGGCGGCAAAAGATAAGGAGGGCAGGAAACGGCTGCTTGCGGTCATCTTAGGTCCGGTTATTTTCCTACTGCTCCTGATTGCTTTGGTACTGTATATTGTTACAAGTCCTTTTTCAGCCCTGGCTGCCTGGCTTACGGGGGAGGAAACCATTGCCGTGGATGCGTTCCAGAAGGATTATGGATATAACAATGATTCCGGCATCTTTGACAGGGATTTCCGGGAGGCGGACGGGCAGGAGTATGACGAGGACATTCTGCTTGGCAGAGAGGGGGAAATCCAGGTGGTTTATTATAATCAGCTGGATGAGCGGTGGAAAGAGGAACCATATGGGGAGGATAAGATCGGCACCCATGGGTGCGGCCCCACAAGCATGAGTATTGTGGTATCTACCTTTACGGATAGAAACGTGGATCCGGTGGAAATGGCAAAGTGGTCTTATGAGAACGGCTATTATTGTCCGGGCGGCGGCTCCTACCACAGCCTGATACCAAAGGAGGCGGAACACTGGGGGGCTTACGGTGGATAGGAATCTTGCGGCGGAAAATGTGGCGGATGCCCTTGGGGAAGGGAAGCTGGTAGTTGCTATTATGTCAAAGGGGCATTTTACAAAGAGCGGGCACTTTATCGTGTTGCGGGGAATTACGCCGGAGGGCAAGGTACTTGTGGCGGATCCCGCAAGTTTAAAGCGGAGCAATCAGGAATGGGACTTGTCACTCATTTTGAAGGAGGCGAAAAAGAGGGTGGGGGCAGGCGGTCCGTTCTGGGCTATATCCAGATGAACGCTGTTTTGAAAGGAGGCAGTCAGGTTATGATTTTATATTTATCGTCCCAGCAGCACACCAATCTGTTGGATTTTCTGGCAGAGCAGGAGGACGCCCTGCCGGTTAAGAAGATGACGGGGAACTTCATGTTAAAGCAGTTTGTGGTTTATGATATGCGTAATTTTTCCCATTGTACGGAGCTAATATTAGACCACATTGCTTTTGGGGATAAGAATAAAGATTTTGTTCATGCCATCGAGGAATTTTTGACAATATATAACGCCAGAATCACAGTAATCTGCGAGGGGCTGAAAAAAAGGGATCCGTTGTACCAAACATTACTAGCCGCCGGGGTGAGTAATATCGTTGCCAGTGTGGAAATAGGGGAAATGCTGGATGAGATAAGACAGTCTTTGAGCATCCGAGGCATGACAAAGTTTTCATCTATGGAGCGGGAAAAGACCAAAGTGCAGGAGGATCATTTCTGGTTTGCTGCAGACGGGATCAGGATTGCCATGATAAGCTCTCTGAGCCGTATCTGGACAACGACCACGGCTCTTGGCTTTGCCGCATGGCTGGGCAGCGTGGGGGCAAGTGTGGCATATGTGGAGAAGAATGGCAACAATATCATTCCTTATCTCAAAAATACTTATAAAATAAATAATAAAATAGGGGGCTGCCATCTGGAGAAGATATAGTACGGCATCCAGACACCAAAAAAAAATTTCACTTTCTGATCGAGGATTACGGGACAGGCAGACCGGAAGAGGATGCGGATATTTTGTTGTTGGTCTGCGGGATGAAACCCTATGAGATGGAACATACCATGAGGCTGCTGGAGCAATATAAAACAAGGACAGCTTTTATATTGTGCCCCTTTGTGGAAAGGTCATTACAGAGAACCTATGCGGAGGCTTTTCAGACCGAATATCACAAAATACTCTTTCTGGAATACCAGCCAAACTACATAAATAGCAGCCCTAACGCAAAGATTTATAAAAATATCATAGAGAGATATATTGCCGGGGATTGATTCCCCGGCGCTGCTGGGATATGAAAAAAGTATTGGTACAGAAACATGGCAAGATGTGGAATTGAATATGAAAAGCGTGCCTGCATCATTGTTAATCTAATCGGAAACAAAAAGCGGAAAAGAAGTATTATGGGGGCGCATAGGGATTGTATTTGAGAAAAATTTTCAAAAATTAATCTGTAAGAATAAATATAGCACACAGTGTATTTATAAATATTTAGAAAAAGGGTACTATTTATAAAAATCTCTGTTAAAATAAGGGGTGTGTATGCAACCAGATTATAGTGCAATAGGAAAAAGAGTGCAGGAACGGCGAACGGCCAAAAAAATGTCACAAGCGGAACTCGCCACAAGAATTTCTGTGACAAGTCCTCATATCAGCAATATTGAACGTGGGAAAACAAAAGTCAGTCTGCCAACCCTGATTGAGATAGCAAGGGCTTTGGGTACGACCTTGGATGAGTTGGTCTGCGATAATCTGCCGGAGGCAAAGGAAATTTTTCTTGGGGATTTTTCAGACACTCTTCGTTCATGCAGCATTCAGGAATTGAGAATCCTATCTGATGTAACAAAAGTTCTGCTTCAGAGCATGAGAGATAGAGAGCGCGAAGAGAAAAAGCAAGTTTATACAAAACAAGGGGATTCGGAATGATAAGGCTGGGCATTTGTGAAGATGTGTACGAAGAAATGATTTACTGCAAAAAACTGGTTGACAGGATTATGGCAAATCTCTCCAGAAATGCAAAGGTGTATAGTTTCCAGAGCGGGGAGGATCTTCTGCTGGAAATCGATACTACGGGAAATATGGACATTCTGCTTGTGGATATAGAACTGCTGGGAGAGATGAACGGAGTTGAATTTGCACGTAAGCTCAGGGAGAAAGATAACAATGCCATTATGATTTTCATATCTTCGCACGATCAATATTGTAAAGAAGTGATTGATGTGCAGCCCTATGCTTTCATTGACAAACCAATCTCTGCAGAAAGACTTGAAGAGGTATTGGCCCACGCAATCCGGACACGCTTGGATCAGAGGGAGTGTTTTTGCTTTTCGTGCAAAAAAACGCAGTTCAGGGTGCCTCTGTCTGAAATACGATATTTTCAAAGCGATAAGAGGCTGATTTATGTGTGGACGACAAATAGTGACGCTGCCGCGTCCCCGTATATGTTTTATGGAAAATTACAAAAGGTGGAAGAAACAGTTAGTCGATATAAGCTGAAGTTTTTGCGGCTTCGGAAATCGTTTCTTGTGAACGTGGAGTTTATTGTAGAATATGCCGCAGATAGAGTGTCCCTGAATGACGGAACCGTAATAGAAATCAGTAAAAACTATAAACCTGCCGTTCGAGAATATTATATATCATCACTGAAAGAAAATATATATATTTTGGGTTAAAATGATAGCATGGAGAAATGGTATTTTTGATAGGTAATAAATGCGTTAAAACAGAACTGCTTAAAGAGATAAAGGGTACGGTAATGCGGGAAAAAGCCAGCAACGCGGAGGAATGTACATATGAGAGTAATTATACTGCTATTGGTTGCAGAGTTCTTTTCTACGGTAATACAACGTATCCTGTGCGAGAACACGTTGACGAAGAAGGTTAATTCATTGTTGGCAGAGTTTGTGGTATGGGGAGGATATTATGTCTGTATTAATATAATGACGTATTTTCTTGTGCATAATATTTGGTTTAATATGGCGGTTTCGCTGACAGCATTTTTTCTTGTTGTCAGAGTCATTTATTCTGATTCGCTGTGCTCTGTCCTGATTGTTACATTTTTTGTCTATCTGACCGGGATGGGAACAGAAGTGCTATTGCTCTTTTTTGTACGATTTTTGGATTGGCCGCTCGATGAGAACACCGAAATGGTGTATGCCATAATCTCAAGGCTCATTTGTTTCTGTATTGTAAAAACTATTTTGCTGATTGTCAAAAAGAGAAGGAATATAGAATTGGATTATCGGGACTGGATGGAAGTATTTATTGTTCCGGCCGGAAGTATCTGGGTTCTTTTGACACTTATGAATGCCGGGCCGTTTTCCAAGCAGGTCAGCAGCTTTATAGCAACCTTCATCATTTTGCTAATCAATGTGGCTACATATTATTTATATGACAGGGCGCGGGAGACAGAAGAAACGAGAGTACGGGAAAAAGTATTGGAAAAGCAGTGTGAATATTATGTCAGACAGAATAAGGAAAGTCAAAAATGGTGGGAAGAGTTAAGAAATTTCAGACATGATATTAAACAACACTATTTGTTAGAAAAAATGCTCATTGATGCGGGTAACTATTCGGAATTGGAGCGCTATTGCAACGAAAGTCTGAAATTGGTTACAAAGGGAAGGCTGGTTTCAAATACTGGAAACCTTTATATAGACAGTATCATAAACTATAAGGCGGAATCGGCTGCACAGCTGGGGATAGAGTTTGCGGTAACGGCGAGCGCTCCCAAAGACGGAGAATTAAATGCTGAGGATTTGAGCATTTGTTTGGGCAATCTGCTGGATAACGCTATTGAAGCGGTGGCAAGGCTCCAGGGAAAAAGGATAATCAGAGTCACGCTCAAGGCAGATAAGGGTAATCTATTTATCAATGTGACAAATCCATATCAAACGGTAAAGAAGGAAAAAGGAAGATATTTGTCATTTAAGGCGGACAGCGCATATCATGGACTCGGACTTGCGATTGTTGGACAGATTACAAATAAGTATAAAGGGCAGATGCAGATACAGGATGAGAACTGCAAATTTGACGTGACAATATTGTTGTTTGATTTTATTCATTGATATATGGCCGTATACCCCGTGGAAGAACTGCGGGGTATTTTTATTCTCCGGTTTTGTGTCTGAATACAAAAGTTACATAAAACCCTGTTATTTTTTACATTTACGGTCATAATACGACATTTTATGATATTATTTTTAAAATTATACAGGGAGGTTTTGATGATGAAATTGAAAAAACTTATCAAAAAGCATGTCTGCAATGCTACGACATCTGCACTGACTGCTGTTGCATCTGCCCAGGCAGATCAGGGCTGTTATTTCATTTTTTATCAGCCCAAGGCGCCCAAAGGCTTGAAAGATTTTTCTAAAGCTAAGTAATTTACGGAAAGTTATGGAAAAGCTAAGCCGGAAGGTGACTCGGAGTCTTGTAGAAAACGGAAATATCAGCAAAGAATATGAGGCCGTGTATCAGTACGCTCTTCAGAGCGTACTGATACTGGGAGTCAATATTTTGTTGAGCTTATTAATTGGAATTTTATTGGACAGAGTTGTATACTGTATTGTTTTTTTGTGCGCCATAATTCCGCTGCGATCCAATGCCGGAGGTTATCATGCTTCTAAACTTTTAGTGTGTTATATCCTTTCTTTTATTTCACTAATCAGCACATTATTGTTGGTGGGCAAGACAGACTTATTTTGGATAATTGCATTAGCTGCAGTTGCGGTTGCATCTACTGTCTTTATATATGTATATGCACCTTTAGATACAAAAAACAGGCGATTGGATGATGAAGAGAAAAAACGCATTGGAAGCAAGGCCAGGCGGATAGTCATCACAGAGCTTCTGGCGGGATTTCTCTTTTTGATGGTAGACGTATCTGTTTCCTGCATGATATGGGGAGCTGTCTCATGGTGTGCAGTTGGATTTATTGCATGGTTCATAGAACGAACGGTGAGGAATGATGGGGAAGACGAAAAAGAATGAAGAAATTTAAGGTTATGGCAGTTTTTATACTGTTTCTGTTTTTTTCATCAGTGCTTCCGATGCAGGCTGCTGCTCAAACGCAGTTAAGCGGTTTGTCGGAAGGCGGGCGGGTCGTGTTCCTGTTGGATGGGAGTAATTCCATGTCTAAAGAGAGATGGCAGGAGGCTTTAGACTGCGTGTTGATGGTGGACGCAATGCTGCCCTCCGACTATCAGGCGGCATTGGCTGTATACAATACAGAGGTTGATGCGGCTGTGGGATTTGATGATTCCATGGAAGAAGGCATATCGGATCTGAGAGAACGAAAACAAGGAGGATATACTGATCCGGGGGCGGCATTGGACGCGGCGCTGGAAATGCTTGTCGGGGAGCGCGTGAATAAAAAGTATGTGGTATTTATTACAGATGGAGAGGTTAGTCTGCCTGGGGAGGAAGATACCAAGGAGGCGTTTACAGCCTATCAGGCCAGCGCAGCGAATGCGGCAGAGCAGGGAATCGTTGTGGACGTACTTTTGTACGAGACGAAGAATATAGAGGATCAGGTCAGTGAGAGTGCTGCATTGACCGGTGGAAGCTGTTTTTTAAGGACACAGGAGAAGACAGCGGAGGATTTTGGAAAGGACTATCTCTTTGAACGGATTGGCTTAGAAAAGATCATGCTGGGGGTTTCGGATTCCCCTGATAACCTGACGAAGGTTTCCCTGCAGGACACTTTCGCTGAGCGGGTCAGAATACTGCTGTTATCCGAAAAAGGGCTTCAAGACATTCAGGTATCCTGTCAGAGCAGGAAAATCAGCATTGCTCAGGGCAATCGCTTTGCGGTTATCACTTTGGAGCACCCGTTGGAAGATACCGTGGATCTGCAGTATGCTATGGCGGAAAAGGGCAGGATGAATGCCTATCTGGTAAAGGAATATGACCTGACTGTCAGTGCCGAAGCATCCTACATGCCGGAGACGGGTTGCCAGCAGATTCAGGTTCGCGTGATAAATTCCGAGGGAAAGGACATCTTGGAGGATCCTGAGATCAGAGATGCTGTTGCCATCTACATTGAGGGAGAAAAAGCACCCTATGAAGTATCAAATGGAAGTGCAGTTATCACAAGGTTTGAAGAAAGCTCCAGAGAGATTGACATAAATGTGGATTTTGAAGAGTTAAACAGCCGGATATATTGTGACAGTGCGCAAAGCAGTTTGTGGCTGGAGGTGCCGCCGGTGGAACTGCCGGAAGAGCCCGTGGAGGATGAGGCGCCGTATTATTGGATATATGTTGTGACAGCGGGTGTATGTGCGGCGTTTGCAGTACTGTTGTGTCTGCTGATGTATGCCAAAAAAAAAACGAAAATATCGACGGCAGGGAAGAAAATACCCCGCACCATAACGAGATATTAAGGCACGATTTTTCGGGCGAGCTAGTGATCTATGTGCTGAAAACACCGGATGAAGCGGATATACCGCCTGCCAGTATCAATTTGTTTGCCAGAGAAGACAGGGAGCCTTTCAGCTTTGAATGGGTCAGGGGGCGGTGTAGATTTGATTACAGGCTTCAGGATGCCGATAAGCTTATTTTCAGCGGCGGAGAGGATCATACCCTGTGCGTCAGGAACAGGGGAGATGTGACCGCAGTGCGGGGCAGTGAAATCCTGCTCAGGGAGAAAAAGTACGCATTAAGTTACAATGACAAGCTGTTCCTTATCTTTAATGACGGCGAGATAGAGATGGAAATTCATTATAAAAATATGAAACCAAGCGAAAGGAAAGGGTGACAGGATGAACACGATCAGCCAGACAAACCGGACGATTCTCTTTGAAGAGATCAATCCGGAGAAGCACAACCTTATGACCCTGGTGGGGGATGTAAGGGGGATTAACAGCTTAAGCGACGATAAGATCAAAACCTTGAATGAAGCGCTCCTGGTGCGGAGTTTTGACGAGTTTCTGGAGAAGTTTGAGCCGGTGGTCTATTCTTTTTTTGATGCCAACAACCAAAAAGTTTTATATACATTAAAGAAACCGGAGGGTGTTTCCGACGATCTGCTTACGGAAATTCATTTAAACCGCCAGAATGACTTTTTGAAAATGCTGATGACGCTGGTGGAGACGAAACGCTCTCAGGGAACCATCAATGTGGATTTTCAGTTTGAGAAGCTGACGGATATGATTTCCCCCAAGAAGGTGATGGACGACATTCGTCAGAACCGGAAGGAATTGCAGTATACTTACGGGGAATATGCGAAGCTGGATGAAGGAGATCCCCAGAAGCTGGATCTGGCGGATAAGCTGAATGTGATGTTTGAAGAAGCCAGCGCCAACTACAACAATGTGATGGCAATGCTGCCCCTTGCTATTGAGGATATAAAGACCAGACTCCTGTTGGGCGACCGGCAGGCATCTCAGGATGCTGCTCCCCTTGCCATAGGTGTTTTAAGCATGGATGCGGAGGGAGAACTGAAGATACTGGAGGCACCCAAGGAGAAAAAGCAGGAACTCATAGTGCTTGACGATAACGCCAATACGGGTCTGATCGAAGCGCTGGAGGATGATTATAAAGCCCTTAACGAGGACGGGAATGAATATGTAATGTCCCTTGTGACCAGGACCTTCTGTCCGCTGGCATCTACCATGGAAAGCGTTGTGGATGTGGAGAAGGAAGTGGCAAATTACAATTCCTATCTGGAGTTCTATAAGAACAGCAAGGATGATTTTATCAAGGTGGTAAAGCCGCTGGTGGAGAAGATTCTGGGGGTATGGTCCTTTTTTGAGCAGTTTCCCAAGAACATTAAGACCATGCGTCCGTCCCTGGTCGTCACTAACATCAGCAATGAGATGCTGGCCCGCAGCAGCAACATTCCGCGACTGATCACCTACCTCACTTCAGTTAATGCCAAGAATGATTTTACGAATACGATCTGGTATGGTATCTTCCCTTCGGTGTCTTTGGACAGCCATTCCAAGATGAAGGCAGTCAGGGAGCGTTTCAAGGGAAATGAAAATATTGACAAGGAAGATGTGAACAGCGTGGAGTCGCTGGCGAGAATTCTGGATGTGCTGAAGGATTATTCTGTGCAATGCTTCTTCAGCTACGAAACCGGCGACCGGACCACCTTCAACGCCATGGCAATGGAGGGTATAGAAGATTATGAAAACAAATGCAGTGCGCTGATCGGAAAACCCTTCAGCGAATATGCAATTCCCTGCATCCCTAATTTTACCATTATCCCGAAGGATAAATCGGGGGTGATCTTGGATAAACGGATGCACGTGACGGAACAGAACACGGCGGAATTGTCCAGAGAAAAGGAGGACATCATGAAGCTGTGGATTGACGGCGTTTATATTGGCGCCGCCTATGTCGCCGCAGGGCTGGTGTCCGCATACCAGAGCCCTGAGTATTTAAAGGAGGTGTTTAAGAAAAATGTAGACGAAAATCTTCCCGGCGTCCGCTTTGACATTGAGGCGGGAGATCATGCGCTGAAGGTTCGCACCACCATGGCGAAAGAGATCACGGGATTTACCAATGTGATTAAGAATGACATTAACCGCAGGAACTTTGGCTTTGTATTTTCTTCTGAGAATGCGGTGCTGGGCGATGTGAACATTCAGAATATCATGGTTTATAAGGCAAGAAACCTGTTGAGCGACGGGAAGAGTTACGAGCCGATCTACAAGACCCAGGTGACAAGTTATATAGAGCGTGTCATGCGCCATGCTACCGGAGATTTCAAACAGGAAAGCATTGCGGAGTTTTTCTCAAACAAGCCCAGCAGTCAGAAAAACAGGTGGCTTGAGAAAAAGGAGTGCGTCAATGCCATCCTGGGGAGTGGTGACGACATCCGCCATTCGGTGGATGCAGCCACGGGTTACTGCACACTGGACATCCTGTTCAACGGTAATGTAAAAAATCTTGAGGTTGAGGTGAATCGGCTGACAAACGAGGGCTGATTTATCGTAACAGTTCAGCCATGAAACGATTTGTAAGCTGTGCGTGGGTGCTTGCACACAAAGCACTGATGATAAATCGTTTCATGAGCGGAGCGCCCTCATATGAAATAAAAGATGAGCCGCAAAGCGGCGTCGGATGCGGAGCAGGCGCTTTTATGAATATGAGGGCTGAACGGTTACGATTTATCTGATAAATCTGTAAATGTAAAAGGAGGAGAAATACCATGGGTTTCAGACTTAGCGTCAATGGAATGAACGGAAAGATCGAGTTGGATGAAAAGACCATTCAGAAAGTGGTCTTCAACTCTCAGTCGGCAAAGGACTCCAATGCGAGGGCAACGGATTTTGGCCTGTCCGCAAAGATCACAGGCAAAATGCTGTTTAAGGTAGGCGGAAGCGGGGAGGACGGCACCCTTGGGTTATCCAAGTGGTCTCAGGTTCCTTCCGAGCAGGCGGACTGTTATCGTAATGCGGAGATTTCGGTTATCTCAGCAGGGCAGGTGGTGCGTAAGTTTATGTTTCCTAATGCGTTTGTCATGGAGTATGAAGAGCACCTGGATGACGAGACCGGTGTGGGCACCTTCTACCTGCATATCAAGCAGAAGAAGGATGAGAATGCTGCAGTAAAGGTTGAAGGCGGATACGGTGAAGAATAAGGAGGAAAAGGAAGATGTCTTTTTTGGTAAAAGTAGAAGGTTTGGAGAGTTTTGAAATTTCAAAAGAGTGCGTGAAGAGCGTCACCATGACGACGGACATCCCCTTGGATTCCAATGCGCGGACGAAGGACGTGGGCGCAACCATGGTGATTACGGGTAAGATTTTGGCGGCCCTTGACGGAGACATAACTGACAGCACCAGAAAGCTTGCGCTGTGGTCCCTGGTGCCTGCAGAAAAGGCGGACTGTTATCGGAAGGTGACGGTGGAACATATCGCGGGCAGCATTATGGAGAGGCAGTATACCTTCCCCAATGCGTTTGTAGTGGATTACAAGGAAGAGTACGGAGATGTAGAGGGAACGGGCACCTTTACCCTGGTCCTGAAGCAGAAAAAGGACAAGATCAGCAGTGTTGCCGTCGAAGGTAACTATACGGCAGAGTAGTGTTTGGGCACACCTGCTCCGGCGGCGCCGGGGCAGGTGTGCCTGAAATCTTATAAAGGTCATGAGCAGAATGGATTATTACCGAATTTTGGGTCTGACAGAGACAGCAGATGCGGAAGCGATTAAAACTGCGTACCGCAGATTGGCAAAGGGATGCCACCCGGACGCACATCCGGGCGACAAAAAGGCGGAGGAACGCTTTAAGCAGATCACCGAGGCGTATGCCGTGCTTTCCGATGCAGAGAAAAGGAAAAAATATGACAGGGAGAGGACAGGCGCGCCGGAAGGACAGAAAGCGGCTGCCGGAGGCCGGGCGTGCGGGCAGGCTTTCGGGGCAAAAGGTTTCGGTGGTGGTTTTGAGGACTTCTTTTCTTTTATGAATGCCCGGCCGGAACAAAAGAGCGCACAGAAACAGGAAACGGAGACAAAAAAGCAGGAAACGAAGAAAAATCCCATAGACACCAGCGGGCTGTTCGAGCGGTACATGGGCTTTAAATAAATTGCAGGAACCATTGAGAGGATATTGTGTATGAATGGGAAGCGGTTGGTGGACATCATGGCGTGCAGCTTTTCTGCTGCCATCGTGATTTTAAGCTGCTGCTATGTAGAGCAGGAAACGGCCAGAAGGGCACTGATTATTGCCGCAGGCATTCTTTTTTGCATCTTTTGTGTTCTGGCAGTATTGGACAAGGACAGGAAAGGCAGGCCCCGCAGACAGCGGGGAAGGAGACGGTACGCGGGCGGCGGCATCCAGGTGCTGGCGCTGTTGGATGAAGAGGATGAGGTCGTGGCGGAATGGAACATTGCAGGAAAGACCTCTCTTCTGATCGGCAGGGACACTCGCAGGGAGGATGTAGATATAAACCTTGCGAATACAGCTTTTGGGGGAATGGTTGACAGGCAGCACGCAGTGCTGAATTATACGGCAGGGCAGTGGTATATTGAAGACTTGGACAGTGCTAACGGGATCCGTATCCAAAAGCCGGATGGCAGGATTTATGAGGTGTCCAGGACGCAGCCATGCCAGGTGGAAAAGGGTGATGTCCTGTTCATCGGGCTTACCAGGTTAGCGGCACAATAAAACGGAAAGGCGGAGGATACATATGGAGGGCAATTTGATTCGCTGTCAGAACGGACATCTTTTTTCCGGTAGAAGGTACGGGACGATATGTCCCTACTGTAATATAGAAACGGCTACGAGGGAAAAGAGGGATGTGGAAAAGACGCAGGAGGACATAGAGGAACTTTTGTTCCTGGAAGAGGAACGCCCTGTCTGCGGCTGGATTGTGTGCATCAGCGGTCCCAGGAAGGGAAAGGATTACAAGGTCATGAACGGCAAGAACTTTGTGGGGCGGGCTGACGACATGGACATTCAGATTCTGGGGGACAATAAGATAGACAGAAGGAATCATGCCGTCATCGTATTTGATGCCAAGAAGCAGGAGAACATGCTGCTTCCCGGTGACAGCAACGGGCTGGTGTACCTGAACGATGAGGCTGTGTATGTGCCGCAGAATCTAAATCCCTATGATGTAATAGAAATGGGAGCGAGTAAGTTCCTGTTCATCCCGTTCTGTGGGGAGCACTTCATGTGGGAGGATGACAAATGAGTGTGCCATACCTGGCCATTGCGGTGTTTTCAGGGTTTCTCCTGTTGTTTGCACTGATCCGTCTGGCACAGGCGCTGATGGAGAGGGAAAGCCGCTGCGATGTCGGATGCAGCAAAACCATCGGAAGCAGGGAGGTACAGGAGGATTTTTACAGGGTGATACGGGGCAGGGAAGGACTGCTTGCTGTCCTTGCAGACGGCATGGGGAAAGAACTGGGAGGAAAGATTGCTGCCCGGAAGGTCACAGAAGTATTTGCGGATCTCTTTCAGGAATATAACGCACTGGATCATCCCTTTTATTTTTTTCGCAAAGCATTTCAGGCGGCAAACAGAGAGGTGCTGAAGCTTTTTGAGGACGGCAGGGGGTGTGCCGCAGCAACTGCGGTGATGCTGCAGGAAAGCCCGAACCGGGGCGAATACCCTAAGATGTATTATGCCATCGTGGGCAATGTGAAGGTGGCAGTGCTGCGGAACGGGGAGCTGATACCCGTGGGAAGCGGACATACCGTAAGCGTGCTGGCCCAGGAAAAGTATTACAGCGGCGATATTACCAGGGAGGACGCGCTTGCCCTGCTGGATGTGAACCGTATCTATAATTACATAGGCAGGGATCACTTTCAGAACATAGAATGTTATGACACGCCAATACAGCTCAAAAAGGACGATATGGTAGTCCTTATGAGCGACGGCATTTATGAGGGCATGGAGTGGAAGGAGCTGGAGGAATGCCTGAACCGGAAGGCGGGATCCCAGCAGCTTGCATTTGAGGTGATAGAGCATATTAACCGGAAGGCAGGAGATAAGGATAATGCCGGAATTGTGCTGCTCAGGGTGGGAGAACTGTTATGAGAAAGCAGAACAGCGATTTTAGCGCCGCTTTTGTGTCGGAGGCAGGGAGTCAACTAAAAAACAGTGATTATTTCGGCTTTGTGGAACTGGATGAATATGCCTGCTATGTCATTGCAGACGGCATTACCGAACTGACGGGGACGGAAAGTGCAAGGCTTGCCATAGAGACGGTTATTTTGCATTTTCAGGCAAACCCGTCCATGTCTGGACGGAGCATGCGGCGGTTGATCGCGGCGGCGGACAGGGCGTTGATCGGATATGACAGCTATACAAGGCAGGAGGTGTCCCTGACGGTAATCCTGACAGATTACCGGAGTTTCCGGTATGGTTACCTGGGCAATACCCGGATGCGCATGTACCGTGGCGGGCGGGTGTTCCGGCAGACAGAGGACATGTCTCTGGCACAGGAGTTTGTCGAACAGGAAAAGATTGCCAGGGATGTGCTGCAGGAGCATGAAGAGCGGAACAACCTGTATGCATACCTGGGACAGGGAGGCGCAAGACCTTTTGTATCAAAGAAGATAAAGCTGCTGGACACGGACATCATCACCCTTTACACAAGGGGCATCTGGGAGAATCTGGACGAAGCGGAGCTGGATGATGTTTTTTCCGAGGCGGGAAATGAAGTGCAGGACTCCTTGGATAATGTGGAGGAACTTCTTTTGTCCAGGCAGCCTCGGAACCTGGAAAATTACACCTTTGCAGCTATTTTTATAAATAAGGTTTACTCAGATCCTGCCAGAGCAAAAAAGCGGAAAAAGATCATCTTGTTTTCAGTGCTGGCAGTAATCCTTATCATTATCGTGGTCTGCATCTGTATCTTTCTGTATCGGCGAAAGCAGCAGAGGATCGCGGATATGAACTTTTATTTTACCAATACAGTGGAATACATTGACACAGGGAATTTCATACGGGCAAAGGAGGAATGCGCAAAGGCGGCAGAACTGGCGGAAAAGCTGAAGGACAAAGAAATGAGAAGCAGACTGCAGGAATATCTGTTCGTGATTGAGACCGTAATCCTTGGGGATGAGAGCTTTTCGGCGGGCAGCTATGAAGAAGCCAGGGACCATTACGAAAATGCCATGGACCGGGTCCGCTATGCTGATTTCATCGGAGAAACTTATATGGAGACAAAGCTGGACAAGCTTGCTGATTTCCTTTCCGTGTCGGATTACATAGCGCTGGGGGACATGCTGCTGGAAACGGCAGCGTATGAGAAGGCGGAAAAGCAGTACCTTGCGGCAAAAAAGCTGGCGGCTGCAAGCCATTACACAGAAGGGACGGAGGCAGCTATGACCGCTCTGGAAAAGCTTTACGCACAATGGGCGGAAGCGGATGCGGCCAGCCGGCAGTCGGCCGATGAGCAGGCGGGGAATGAAGTGGCGGCTGCAGAACTGGTGGCAAGCGGGGATAAGGCATGTCTGGAGCGGGACTTTGCGGGCGCAGAGGTTTATTACACCATGGCGCTGACAAAATATCAGGAGCTGGAGGATGCCGCAAATGAACAGTATGTTCAGCGAAAGCTGGAATCTGTGACAGCAAAGGCAGCGGAAGAGGAAAAAGTGAGGACATCTGCGGAGGAATTGGAACGGCAGGGGATGCAGGCGCAGGGAAACGGCGACTACTGGAGCGCAAAGAGTTTTTACTTACAGGCAAAGAATCTGTACCTGGAACTTAGGAGCGATGTGGATGTGGAGCGGCTTGCCAACTTGGGGGAGCAGATGGACGCCCTGATCGGGACAGAGAACACAGAACCGGATAGGACTGCTGCGGAGGGATAGAGAAGAATGCAGGATCAGGACTTCGATGTAGAAGCATATATAAAAATGAGGCTGACAGAGATTTCGGACACTGATGAGCGGAATGTGGCAAAGGAAGTGTTGCTTAAGGGCTTGCTGCCTGCAGTCAGGGCCTTGGAAGAATGTTACCGGAGCCTGGAAGAGCGTATAAGAGGGGAGGTTGAAATACCGGGCAGCCGCTTTGCCGTCTATACCATAGCAATCCGAAAGAAGGATTATGACCCTACGAACAGGACATGGTTTCCCGTCTGCAGGGAGGATGTGCAGGAGGGGACAGGGTGCAGGCGAATTTACTTTCGTGGATCTGCAAGGGAAAAAAGGGATTTTGAAAAAGCTTCCTGTTTTTCTGCCATGGATACGGAGGGAAATACCTTACGCATAGGCATCCGCAGATCGGAGGACTACCGCGGGGCAATAGAATCCCTCTACAGGCTTTTTGTCTATAACAGGATTCCCTGGCGAACTGTCAATACGGGAGATGTGGAACGGTTTTATGATGTCTATCCCCTGGATGAGGAAAGCGGTGTGGAAGGCTGCATGGATGGGTGGAGCCTTTCCTTTGGGGAATGGGAGGGGCTGGTGGATCAGGACCGTATACTGTTATGGAATCTGGAACCCTTTTCCTTCCGCTGCATGAAGTTTATGGTTCCCTGTCTGGACGGCAAGCATTATGAGCATGAATTGAATCTGGGAGATTACGATCCGGACAGCGGTTATATGGTGGAAGGGAATGAAGATATATTAAGTATCCGTTATGAAAAAGACAGAATCCTGATGACTTCTTTTCAGGAGACCTTTGAAGACTGGCGAGCCTGGCGTTTCAACGGGCACCCGGACATGGAATCCCATGGATATGGGGGCAGGGTGCTGGGGAATGCAGGGAAGGAAAACTTTGCAGGGCATCTTGCGGAGCGCTATGGGCAGGGAATCCACAGTCGGACGGAAATCTTTCGGATTGTAGAGGGGCTTGGCGTGGAGGAATGGGTCAGGCTGGTGGACTGCCAGGTCCGGGAGAGGGAACGGGATGGCAGCTTTCAGGCTGATATGAACCGATTCATTCGGGAAGAAATCTTCCCCATGGAAACCAGAAGGGTGCTGGAATTTACCTTTGAAAGGCAGGGCGGCACGGAAGCTTGTGTAGAGGATATGCTGCGGTATGCCATCTCCCAGGTGCAGCTGCTGTTGGATGAGTATAAATGTGTGGGTATCCTGATTTGAGCCTGCAACAGGTCTGTGACGTGAGAGTCAATATGAGAATCCTGGCAGAGCGGCGTTATTGGGAGGTTGTTACATGAATTATGTATGGGAAGTGCTGCTGGCAGCAAGGGAAATGAAGATGGGGGACGCAGGACTGCACTTTTACCCGGAGCAGGCGCCCAGCCCTTATGTGGAGGTTTCCTTTGCCGAAATGAACCTGACGGCGCCGGAGGATACCGAAGTAGGTGTAAATCCGCTATACCGGTTTGGCGATGTTTTCTCAGAGATGTTTGCACCGGACATCCATGCCTATGAGAAGGCAAGGAGTCTTTTTCTGGATGTGTTCATGCAGTGCATGGCACGGTCAGACCTGCGCTCAGGCATGCACAGGCAGGAATATTACCTCCGGTTTCTGAGGGAGGATTTGTTGGGAAAGGTATATGGCGGACGGGCTGCAGAAGCTTTTTCGCTGTTTGACATAAGGGAACAGAAGATGCTTGTGGCCGCTCTGTTTTCTCTGTATCGTTCGGGCCACGGAAAGGCAACATTCAGGAAGCTGGTGACTGCTTTGTACGAAAATGCCATTGTTTATGAGGGCAGGGACAGGGCGGAGGCGCTTTACCTGTATGTAGGAAAAAAGGAGACGGAGGAAGAAAGGAAAAGAGTTAATTTTTTGACGGATACCTTTCTTCCCGTCAATGAAGAGGTCCAGGTGTTCTATGACAGTCACTTTGGAATCATGGATTTGGAGGAAACAATGGTTATGGACAGGGTTGTGCTGATCTAGAAGCATAAGAACTGTTTGGAAATGGTCCCTTGACTGGAAATTTGCACGAAAGGAGGCGGGTCGGTATGCCAGAGGCGGAAAATGTTTTATATGACAAGGGGGACCTGGAACTGATGACAACTTATCAGCTCCGGGAGATCTGCAGGAAAAACAAGATTATAAACGGTGTGGCTGCCCCGCTGGACAAGGAAGAACTGATTCGCATCATCCTGCGCAGCTTCGGCAGGCAGGAGGAATTTTTGATAACAGAGTCCCACAATGAGGGTATGGAACGGCTGCAGACGCTGTTTTCCACATGCAGGATATTGGAGCAGGATGGGGAAAACCTGCGGTGCAATTCCGTTCTTGTCGCTTATCGGGGGCTGGCAGTTACAAGGGCAGACGCTTATACCATCCCATACAGAAAACAGCTGGCGGATACCAATGCCTTTGTCATGTCGGAGGGAGGGAAGCTGTGTACCATACTGCATGTCCGGCAGAAGCAGGGAGACGTGGAAAACCTCTACCTGACGAAGCCCGCCAATCTGGAGGCTGCCGAGGGGGAGCGCAAGGGATATGTGCTGTACTGTGTGGATAAGCGCACTTCGGATGAGCTGTACCGGCTGTATCGGGGAGAACAGAATACCGTTCCGGAGCATCTGCGTGTCTGGAAAATTCCGCTGATGGATTTTCGGGTGAAGGAGCCCGTTTCCCTGCCCCTTCCCATGGCCATTGATTTCGGATCAGTCAATACCACGGCAGGTGTTTACCTGGATACCGCCTACATGGAAAAGCTGGGGCGGATGGCAGGGGTGTTGGGATTAAGAGAAAATGCAGTGAACTATGTCCTGTTTGACGAGGCGGAAGGGGATGAGATGCTCCTGCCAAGTGTAATCGGCGTGACTGCCGTGGAGGATGGGGATTACAGGCTGGTATTTGGCAGGAAGGCGGTTGAGCTTGCGGCTGCCAGCTACATAGATGAGGGATTCTGTGTTTTTTATGACATCAAGCGCTGGATCAGCGACTATGAGAAGGAAGAGGAAATCGTGGACAGGCTGGGCAGGCGCAGGTGGGTCAGCCGGGCGGAACTGCTTCGCCGCTTCTTCCTGTACGTCATACAGGAGACGGAGAATCGTTTCAAATGCCGGGTGGAGCAGGTACATATTTCCAGTCCGGTAAAGCAGAAATACCGATTCAGGAGGATGTTTCAAAGCATTCTGCCGGAGTATGGGATCAATGATGAGGATATGCTGGACGAAGGAACAGCGGTACTCTACAACACCATGGAAAATATGATCGCACAGGGGAAACTGGCGGACGGCAGACGGTATGAGGCGCTGGTGGTGGATTGCGGGGGCGGCACTACTGACCTTTGCTCCTACCGGTTCCGAATTCGGGATAACAAGACCTCCTATGGGATTGAGATGCAGACTGCCTACGAGAACGGAGATACGGACTTCGGCGGCAACAACCTGACTTACCGTATCATGCAGTTGTTGAAAATAGAGCTGCTGCACCAATGCGGAGCGTTGCCGGAGGTATCCGCAATGGAGTTGCTTGCCCGGATGGACACGGACGTAGACAGGTTTGTAGATGAGTACGGGATAAAAGAGTATTACAGAGGACTGGATACAGCCTATGAGCAGGCGGAAGCATTGCTGCCCACGCGCTTTGGGGAGTATGAGCGCTACAATCGAAGTGATTACTATAAGGTGAAAAATAACTTTTATACCCTGTTTGCCTTGGCGGAGCAGATGAAGAAGGCTTTTTACGGCCAGGTGGGCAGGCTGCAGATAACGGTGGGCATGCCGCGAAAGGAATCCGGGAGTGAATCTTACCGGGGGGAGTCTCAGGGCAGCACATATCGTACACTTCGGAAAGAGGATCAACAGGTATACAGGATTCCCCTGGACAAGTGGAAGCTTTCCTTCCGAGACAGGACAGGTTTGGTGACACGAAAGGAGCTGCCGGATGTGACCTTTAACATCTTTCAGATTGAATTGCTGCTGGAGGGGGAGGTCTACGGCATCCTGCACAAGTTTATGGAAGAGATGTATGAGAATGGCAGGCTGAACAGATTTTCCTTCATAAAACTGACCGGACAGTCCTGTAAAATTGACTTGTTCAAGAATGCCCTGAAGGAGTTTGTTCCGGGAAAGATGATTCACTTCCGAAAGCGCGCCAAAACGGAAAATGCGGATTATGAATTGAAGATGACTTGTGTGGATGGGGTGCTGAAATATCTGCGGGACAAGCGCCAGGGCATGGTAAATGTTCACATGGAAGAGGCGGAGGCTGTGATTCCCTATCAGGTTACGGCGTTTACCCACAATGGCAGGGAAGTGGTCCTTTTAAACGGAACCGGGGACTGGAAGCAGGCAGGCTGTATCTCGCGGAATCTGGAAGAGCTGACTTTGCAAATGCACTTAAAGGATGGGGAGGGTGAAGAACGGTACCGGTTTCAGTACTACTGCCGGCCCGATGACTTCACGCAACAGACCAATGAAGGAATCCAGGAGGTTTATGGGCACTTTATCAGGCAGGATGAGACGGATACCATAGTGAACGGTGAGGTAAAATTCTTTGTGTGGGCGGTTCAGGAGGAATGGGGATACCAGGTAGTTCCCGTTTGCAGAAGAGAGGACGAGCTTTATCTGGGGAAGGCGGCCTTTTACTGTTTTGAGAATGATAACTGGATAAACAGCTTTTATGACGGCACGAAGTAAGATAAAGGCACTGTTTCTCTGTTGAGCACCTGTGGTGCCGGGTGCAGTGTGAGCGGAAGGACAGGAAAGTGGGTGATAATATGGAAAACCGATACCCGCTGTTTGCAGGCGGAAGGATATTGAAAAAGGAAGCCCTGTGGGATATGCGGGATTATGCCTATGGCAGCATGCAGCTTCAATATATGGATTACACGGACGGCATTGTCAAGGGATGCAATGTCCGCGTGGAAGGCAACTGCCTGGTAGTCGGAAGAGGGATGCTGAAGTATGGGGACTTTCTTTATCTGTTGCAGGAGGAAGCGAGGATTCCTTTTGCGGCGAAGAACAGGACGGTAGTGTTGAAAGCCATCTTTACCATAAAGGCGGGGAATCCGGACTACCTGTCCTATCAGGTGGATTTTCTGCTGGATCAGGATGTGGAGCGGCAGGAAAATCAAATAGAAATCTGCAGGTTTCACCTGCGGGAAGGGTCTGCGTTAAGGGATATATATACGGACTTTGCTGACATGAACACAGAATATGACACGGTTAATTTGTTATATGCTACAGTATCCGGACGGGGGCAGGGAAGATTGCATCCGAAGATATTGCTGCAGTTTGCAAAAGAGATGCAGGGACATGATAAAAAGAGTATAGAGGATGTGGCGTTTTACTATCACATATTACAGCAGAG
This sequence comes from uncultured Acetatifactor sp., assembly GCA_910578815.1. Taxonomy (GTDB): domain Bacteria; phylum Bacillota; class Clostridia; order Lachnospirales; family Lachnospiraceae; genus Acetatifactor. Next base: position 11,208 of record CAJTSE010000020.1, on the reverse strand, counting down.
TGGAGAGGTGGAGAGAAAAGTCGTAGAGGCGTATCTGCAGGATAGGCAGATAGGAAAAAACTATAATAATGCAGAAATGTGGAATGACGAACAGTGTTTTGAATGGCTTGAGAGGATATTGAGCAGAAAGGAAAACTATTGGGACAATGGGAATAAAAAAAAGGTGATTTTTATAGAGTGAAAGAAAACTGTTAACAAATAGAAAAAATTTGTAAGCGTGGATTTGAAACTGGAAAATGTATGGTTGTGGTAAATGTGAGGTAGATGTTAAAATGAAATATTTTGAATTGCAAAGTAGTCCAGAACAGAAATATGCACCACGAATAACTGGCTGGCACGGAAAGATTGTCTCCCAAGACATAACATTAGAAAAATATCCGGATTTACCAGAGCGCCAATTATTCATTCTGGACTCCACTACTAAAATCATATATACTGATTTTATTCTTTTTCCGTTTTTGTTAGTATCACCGTCAGTAATGGATGTTATTAAAATGTATAAAGAACTGTGTTTTTATAGAGATGTTATTCTTCTCGATCAAGAAAGAGGGGATTCCAAACTATATTATCTGCCTATATTCAATGAAACAAACAAGCTGCGTGTTATAGAAACAGGGAATAAAGTGTGGAAAAACTCAAATTTTTTTGAATGTAATGTGAAGGTATATTTAGATAAGCATATTTTCTGGGTAAGTGATTCGCAAAAGAGACATACTATTATTTCATTAGATATGGCAGAGAGTTTGTTGAAAAGAAGCATAACGGGAATAGGAATAAAAGAGGTAGAATTATTTATGGAAAGGAAGGAGTCGGTAAGATGAGAGCAGAAGGGATATTTGTCAGGCCATTTGTGGAGTTAACGATTGAAGAATATGAAAGTATACAGGAGATTAACGAACATGCGTCTGTTAGGTTAAAAGGTCAGATACCTTCCGGAAAAAAGGATGAATATATGCAAAAATGCTGGGAATCTGGCTGGGTGCAGGTGATTGTTGTTTCTGAAAAGACTGAACATGTATTATTTTGCGGCATTATGGTAGGGGCGACAATCAATGTCATTGGGGATACCTGCAGCATGGAGTTGAATCTACAGTCTGGCACTGTGCTGATGGACGAGAAAAAGAGGATACGCAGTTTCCAGACAAAAAAAATAACATATGGTGAAGTGCTTGAAATATGCAATCAGGACTATGAGAATGTGGAGGTAAATTGTACTTTTGAGAAAGAACAGGAAATTAAGCATTTTATAATGCAATATATGGAAACGGATTGGGAATTTATAAAAAGAATGGCTAGTTTAAAACATTTGATGGTTATGCCAGAATGTTTTGAATCGGGTGTGAAATATAACCTTGGTATTCCTGAAAGAGAGGAAATATCGCCATTCGAGCAAATTGAATTTCAAATAGTGTGTGACATGGAGGAATACCGAAAAAAGACTAAAGCTGGAATGAACATTACACTGTCAGATGAGTCCTCCTACGCTTGGAAAAGCAGGGAAATATATAAGCCTGGGTGTTGGTGCAAAATTAAGGGACAACCTCACTATATATGGAAAATTGAAAGCAAAATGACAGGTGGAGAATTATATCATACATATTATATGAGGCTTAAAACCGGGCTTATGCAACAAATAAAGTATAATACCAATTTGTCTGGCGCAACATTATTCGGAGTTGTAACAGGCGTAAGAAATGATACAGTACAAATGAAAATGGCTGATGATGAGAACAAAGGACAGACGGAATTGAGATGGTTTCCATATGCCAGCATTTACTCATCGGCGAATGGAAGCGGCTGGTATTGTATGCCGGAAATTGGCGATAAGGTGCGGCTTTACTTTCCAAGTTTTAAGGATCAAGAAGCATTTGTAGTCAGTGCCTATCATGAAGCAGGAAGTAAATTGCGCCAAAATCCAGAACGCAAGTTTTGGAGGAATAAGGAGGGAAAAGAAATACAACTTGCACCAGGAAAGATATTATTAACTAATAATAATGGTACATACATTGAGTTGTCTGATGCGGAGGGTGTAAAAATTGTGAGCGATGGACCTGTATCATTATCTGCTGGGGGCATGTTGAGACTTTTCAGTACAAATTCCTCAATAGAATTGAGTGCACCCAACAAGATTAAATTAAAACAGGGAGATACGGTAATGAATTTGGGAGGTGACTTAAGCATGAGTGGCGCACAGATTAAATTATAGCAAGATATGCAGGGATTCAATTTACTTAATTAAGTTACAGAAATGAGGAAACATATGGAAATAGGCATTGCGAGTAACATAAAATTAGAAAGTGTAATCCATTTTATATCAGTTGAATGTTTTCAATTTATATGGATGCCAAATCAGCATGCAGAGCTTACTTTGAGTGGTTACATGGACAGTAATCAAAGATATGAAGAGGCAGAAGTGTATAGCAGCAAAATAAAGATTTGGCTGGAGAATGAAAAAAGAAACAAAATCCTTTTTTGGGGCGAATTAGTAAAAATGGAAGCTGAAAATATTGGAAGAACCACAAGAATTCGATTGAAAGCAAAGTCGGAGTCTTATAAATTAGATCAGATGGCAGAATCGCGGTCTTTCCAAAATATTAAAGCCACTTATGCAGAAGTTATTAAGAAGTCTGTAGAGAGTGCTGGAGGGAGAACAATTTGTGAAGTTGGAGTCGATCACGAAATAGGAAAACCTCTTATTCAGTATGAGGAAACGGCATGGGAATTTAGTAGACGTCTTTCCAGTCAGTTGGGAACATGTGTAGTTCCCGATATTGAAACTGGTGGAGAATATTTTTGGTTCGGAATGCGTAAGGGCAATGTGGTGCCTGCTTTTTCAGAGAAAGAGTATGAATTTAATATTTGTAGAGTAGGAAATAGTAAAAAGAAGGAAGCGTATTACAATGTTGAAAGCAGAGAATTTTATAAGATTGGAGACAGTACTAGGTTCTGTAATCAGGATGTAGTTATCTGCGGAGTATTCGCACTATTTAAAAATGGAGAATTAATATTCAGGTACACTTTAAAACGTAATGCGTCTTTTGAAATTATTTATCATAATAAGTTTCTTGGTCTGGGGCTGAAAGGAACGATTATGAGTACACGGCAGGAACAGGTGAAAATCGCCTTTGACATTGATGGTGGTGTTTCCACAGGAGAATATTTTTATGATTGGTATCCAGAAACCGGAAATGCGCTTTATGCCGTACCGGAAAAAGGAACACGCGTTGTCTTGTATTTTGGATGCCAGGATGAAAGAGAGGGTTTTGCGTTATATAGTTTGTTGGATGCAGCATATTATGAGGAAAGTTATATAAATAGACGTTTTGATACAAAAGAAGGAAATTTGGCTCATTTGTCTGCAGGAAGAATAGTTTTTTCTAATAAGCAAGGCCATAGGACTTTGTTGGAAGATGACTCTATATCAATTTGCAGCACCGGAAAAATGACTATTTTGGCTCATAGCTCAATAAATTTTAGTGCCAGCCAAATTTTAATCAGTACACCTGACGAATTAAATATTTGCCAAGGATAAAAGCACCTACATAGATTATTCTCTTTTCTACATATGATACAAGTTACCATTGCTATAATACAAGGAGAGATGCCGTGGAATATTTTGATGAAGAAATTATTAATGCAAAGAGGGAGTTAGAGCGACTCAAACACACTACATTAGAAACGGGAATTTATGTAAATGATGAGTTAATCACTTTTACAAAAATAGATATTCCGGACAGCGAAATCAGTATGTATCTTCCAGAGCAATTCATAGTTATGCCTGACCTGGTGAAGGAAATGAAATATCCATCTCATAATGCGCCGGATTTTATAGTAACTAGTTTAGACAGTATGGTGAACTTCGCATTTAACATACTTCCGGTTGTATTAGATGTTGGAGATACGAAAGAAATGAGCAAACAGTTTCAAAATGCGATATGTAATATTAATCCGGCTCTCAAGATAAAGAATAAAATCAGTGATATAACCACAGAGAAAGGGAATGAAATGGGGTGGTTTGATTTTAAAGGTTTTACATTGGACGGTCAGATTTATAATAGGATGTATGTAGTGAAAATGAAAAAGACAGTCTTACATGGTATTTTTAATTGTCCTGTGCAGTATCAAGATGAGTGGGAAAGGGTGGTTGAACAATGTTTTTTATCAATAGAAGAAATACTTTAGTCTTATGTTTGGCCAGATGATTCGGGAGGTGAAATAAGTGAAGGGAAGCATTTATGGGAAAAACGAGCCAGAGCAGGAAGTATTATTTGATGTAGAACTGAGCCTTGACGCTTCTTTGGGACAAATAAGTGCAGGACTTTTTGTTTTTGAGCAAGGAGTAACTTTAAGAGCAAGCAAAAAGGACTGGAAGAAAAATAAAAAGGAATATCAGGAACGAGCAAATTGGCTGATGACATGGCATTATGTATTCTATCAAAAAATATGTAATAAAGAATACGTGACAAGTGGTTCTGTTTTAGAATGCACAAATGGCAGTAAACCAATTACAATTCAATTGCCTGAAGATCATGGTATAATAGCCGCAAACGATAAACCGCTTTTAACTTGTAAAGATTGTGAGGCCGGAACCCACATTGGAAGTTTTGGAACCTGCTATTGTAGTCCTGAAAATTACACCAGATTAACTCATCATCCAAGTGAGTTATCGGGAGAAGAACAAGCAGATGGACGCGGAAAATATAAGTGCTTTCCAATCTTAGATCATAATTGGATTACGAAAAATCAGGATTATATGATTAGCGTAAGCAATATTGAAGCGGACTTTCATGCGGCGTTGGATAAAGGGGCAGTATTAATATGCCGATATGGTGGTTTAATTACTGTTGCAGAAGTGCCAGATAAGCCAGATGATGGTTTGCAGAATGAGCCAATGGTTTCGGAAGTACCAGACGATGATTTTTATGTCAATTTCTATTATGACTGGATGAAAGAAGGCATGAAATCCAGTCCTTATGTGACACCTGATTTTTTGAAAAAAGTTGACGAAATATCGGCAGAATTAGAAATAAATCCGGATGATTTAATGGCTGTTATGGCATTTGAATCATGGCTTAACCCTTCTACAGGAAAAGGCACAAAAGGAGCAGTGGGATTAATTCAGTTCACACAAACGGCCATTGATCAGATGAATGATGATAATGATACAAACTATACGAAAGATCAAATCGTGAAAATGAATGCCGTAGATCAATTGGATGTAGTGTCTTTATATCTTAAGAAATATAAAGGTGAAATGGACGGATTAAGTGATGTATATATGGCAGTGTTTGCACCGTCATGCATTGGCAAAGGAGATGATGCAGTCGTATACTCTTCAGAAAATAGTCCTAAAGCGTATGAGTACAATGAAGGTTTGGATAAAGATAAAAAAGGTTATATTACGGTGGGTGATGCAGTTGCTGCAGTTATAGACAGGAGAACTTTATATGAATAAGCTTTTGTAGAAATGTTTAATAAGAAAATGTATATATTTAGGCTCAAATAGATAATATCATATTTCTTATATCCGGTTTATATTCAGGCAGAGATGAAAGAGGAATGATATATGAAAAGGAAATTTTGTACATTTATATGTTTGGGAGTTATCTTGATGTTATCCGCAGTATTCTTTATTCAGATAAAGCATTATAAAAATTTGAACAGTTGGCTAGGAAAATACTATTATTGTGAAACATATCCACATAGTAGCGGTGAATTATTTTATGTCATTGAGTATACGGTCACAATTTACAGGGATGATAATAAATACTATGCGCAAATAGTGGGTGATGGCTGGTATACCATGGCAAGGTATTTAGCTCAGGTCGCTGGTAATCGAAATAAAATAGACATTTCCTTTTTGCAGCGTCTTCCGGATGATGTGCTTTATGGTTGTGAAAGAGATCCATTTCCCAAGGGGGAAGTGCTTTTGCGGTTTGAACGGGATGGAGATGACTTGAATACGGTTTGGCTGGCGGGTAAAAAATTCTTTTTGTCTTTTGAGAATCAGGAAGGTGAAATTACCACAAAATCCTTTGAAAAAGTTTTGGATGAATAATTGCATAAGATGGAACGCGAAAGGGAGGTGGTTGATTGAATAAAGGGAAAAAACAGGGAGAGCACAGTAGGTTGAGATGAAAGAATAAACTTACCAGAGAAGTTGAATCAGCTTAAGCTTGGCTAAATTGGAATTGATTATTCAGTAACAGCTTTTTAGTGGAATAGTTGGAGACGATTGAATGCGTAAGAGAAGAATAGTAGGTATTGTGTTTTGCACGTTTGGGTTACTGCTTGCTGCGGTGTTATTTATGCAACTATATGCTATTATGCACCGAACGCAAGCACATCCTTTGACTGTTCAGGAAGAACAAACGGAATCTGAATCTTTGATGGAGGAAGCGGCAGGAGCTTTGGCTAAGCAGGAAGGGCAGGAAGAGTCAGAAACTGCTGCGGAGAATGGATGGACTGGGAATTCAGAAGAAGACGTGATGGCAGTGTATGAGATAGTGCGTGCAATGGATTTTACCGTAGAACAGCCGCATATGGAACTGACGGAAGAGGAAGATTTGGCATACAAGGAGGCGTTTTTGTGCCTATTAAAGAATGAACTTTCAATTGAGGGAGGCGAGGAATGGTGTGAAGACGGAGATCGGTATCGGGATCTGTGGTGGGCAGGCATACCTTATGAAGAATTGTTGGAAGAAAGAGATAATACAGATTTCGTACAGGGTTGTTGCTATTATTATGATGATATAGACGGAGATGGCAAGCCAGAGTTTGGAGTGTGCCAAGGCGCTGTGTATTTTTTTGACTATGAGCTGGGTGAAAAGACTTGTAGCGTATCCTATGGTGGACAGAGAACGTATTTTGAAGGTTTGCTGGGAGTTGGTAAGATATGGGAGCACGATACTCAACATGGGTGGGTTGAAAGGTTTCGATATATTGTGTTAAATAGCGCTGGAGAGTGGGAAGAGGTTTTACAGCTTGAGTTGTATTATGGTGAAGAGAAAGAAACTGTTTATACGAAATATGTTCTTATAAACGACGTGAATGTTGGGGAGGAAACATGGGAAGAGTTGACGGCACCTTTTTATGAGGCAATAGAATACGAGATTCCGAAAAAGACATTGAAAGAGGTGTTTGGGGAATTACTGGAGAGTGATTGATTCGAGGATCTTAAATTTATTTATGATACTCTTGCTATGGAAGGATAATTATATGATGCGTTGTGCAGAAATGAAAAAATATATAAAAAGTTATTGCCGTGTGCGAAAAATAGAAAAAAGAAAATTTCTAAATAACCATTATGACGACACCCTTGAACAGCTTATGGAGATTATGGATGCGCTTGTGCAGGATGTAGAGAAAAAGCAGGCATTAAACGGGCATGAAAAAGTAAAATATTTGGTTTTTCATCGTTTGCTGAGCAGCGGATACACGGGGAGCCATGAAATATCTATGGCAATGAGTAGTGACGCGCTATATTTGGATGAGAAAATGTCTTGCGTGTACTGGAAACCAGAAATATTCTATTGTGGATTGGAAAATGATATGAAACAGGTGCGTCAGATTCTTAGTAAAAAATATCTGCGCATTGAAGAATATGAATTGCTGCGGATTGAACAATGTCTGCTTTCGTATGATTGGGAGTTATTATGTGAATTCCTGAGTTGGGCGGCTGCAAGGCTGATAGAAAGGATGAAAGCCAGCTCTTTAGAGCTGGAGGACGAGATACAGGTACTTTGTGGCTGTTATATGGATAGATTGAATGTTGTTTATCAAGAAAAATAGGGAATAATAGAAGGGAAGAGAAAATGGCTAAAAAAAGCAGTTCGTTTCACATGGGGGATGAGTTCAATGGCAGTGGCAAGAAGACCTATTTAAGAGCTACACAACACAATAAATATAAGTTGCTTCCACAGGAAAATGTACGTCTGACACCCGATTATAAACAGTGTGTTCCCAAGGTGATAGGAGCTTTGCCGCTCATTATGGCTGCGGTGAAAGCCAGCGCAAATTCTATGCTAAAAGCAGTGGGAGCAATTCCTGATGTTTCACAGGTAATTATAACAAGAGACAAGCGCACTGGAAAATATCAGACAAGCTTTGCTGTGAGAAAGATTCAACTGACAACAGGTGCTTATCTTCATAAAATCCCCAAGCCGTATAAAGATATCTTACCAATTAAAGATTTTGCGCATAAGTCAATCTATAGATCCGATGATGATTTTTCGGATTTGGATAGATATGTAAGCGAAGAGATTTTTGAGAAAATGGGGTGGAATGTGGAAATCTTTAAGAAAACATATGGGGACGATGTTATTGATAAGTTAAAAGAATATATGTATCAATATGGAATAACGAATAGCCATAGCATATGTATGCTTTTGGCAACGCTTGGAACGGAATCCGGTGATGGAAGTGCATTGTTGGAAAACCGAAGTACATTTGATAAACTTACATACAGGGAAAATACAAAAGGAGCTGGTCTGATGCAAGTAACAGGATTTGACCAGAAGGAATTTCTGGAATACCTTGAAAATGAAATGATGAGACCGGACAGTAAACGGGAGGATAAGTATTTATTGACAAAAGTACAGGAATATTTAGAAGGGTATCCAGATCCGTTCCCTACGGTAATAATAAATGGCAAAGAGAAAAAGGTTTGCGTTAATTCCAAGGATGTTGCGGGATTTATTGCAGAGTATTATCCACTTGAGTCTGCAGCATGGTATTGGGGTACTTATGAAAAATGCACATACTGGGAGGATATCAACACGTCAGAAAGCACAAATGGTGAGAGCATATCTCTTAATCAATATGTATGCAATATAGTCGAAAATTCGGATGCAAACGATGTTGACTCAATGATTTTGAAGCAGGAACCGCCTTGGGAAAATCTATTTCTGGCAACTCAATATTATGTGAATGGAAGTCCGTGGAAACGCTCTAGATTGCAAAAGATAGCAGAATGTATGGATGATACGTATGTGCTAACAAATGGCAAGCTAACTTTCACGTTACCGCAGGGAGATCCAAAGCAAGGAACATATACAGAAAGATTACCGAATAATTGGGGCGAAAGGGCGGAGGATTGGGAACAGTTGACGTATGAAATATATGGGTGAGAATAGGAGAGTAGATGAAGGAATATCCAAGACGGAAAAATGGGTTTATAAAATCAGTGGCTGCAATATTCTTTGTTTTCTGCGCAACCGGAATCTGCTTTGCCGTTGCATACCTTTTCCATGAGAACCGGAAGGAAGTCAAGGTGGGAAAATCCTCTGAAACTCAAATACAGGAATGGGAGGGGAAGGATGAAAAACCGCAGGAGCCTGAGGAAAGAGAGAAACCGCAGGAGCCTGTAGGAACGGAGTTAGAGAAGATTCCCATTGCGCTGGAGAACTTCGGGAAATATCTGGAGGAACTGTACAGGGAAGGCAGGAGGACGGAACTGGACAGCCAGGTCATATCAAGAAGGCTGAGCCTGAAGGAAGCGGCGCTTATGGCTGAGGGCTCTCCGCTGCTGGAACATATAAAAGCGTACGAAGAAGATGAATTGATGATCGTTACCGGAGGAATCTGCATCCTTGCGGCCGACGTAAACGGGGATGGGCAGGAAGACCTGATCGAATATGGGCCGGACGCAGAAAATGCAGACACTGCAAATATGTTGAACATTTATCTGGGACAGGAGGGCGGCAGGTTTGAACTGTCTTATTCGCAACCCCTGTTCAGTACAATGGTCGAGTGGAGCGATATCATTGAGGTGGTAAGGCATGAGGAAGAGACATATCTCCTATTTCGTGACAGGACCCGCAGCGAATACAGCGGCTGGAAGGAGGAAGGGGTGTTGGCGGCATACTGGCTCCATGACGGCAGACCCATGGGCAAGCTGAATCTGGACTATGTATGCAGTGATGTAAACATGACGGTCACGGAGAATGCAGGGGCATGGGATGCGGGCTTTCTGACGGAGAACAGGCTGTCCCTCTACCACGTGGATTATCTGCAGCATTGCAAGGTTGAGTGTGACTGGCTGGGCAGCAGACACGGCACCGGAGAGACGGAAATCTTTCCCCGGCAGGATGACAGGACAAACGAGGAGTATGAAGTACTGTGCGACGGCTATGCGAGAAAATACAGAGCGCAGCAGGAACCTTATGCAGGGGAATGGGCTGGGGATCCTCAGTGGCATTACAACATTACCGGCATGACAACCATGTATGAGAGTGACTTGAATAATGACGGAGTCACAGAAAAATACCTGAAGGCAGTCAAGGCTCTCTGGATGTGTGAAACCGGGTTCCTTTCCCTTGGATATCCTTCAGACCTGCCGCATATTACAGGGGAATATTATGGAATCCACGAGGGAAGGTACGGACTCATGTATTATATCGAATCGGAGGGGGAAGAAACGGATTTCTTTAAAATGTGCGGGCTGGACATTTGGGCGGGAGAAATGACCCCTCTGTATTTCTGGGTAGAAAAGACGGAGCGGGGGAATATCACATACATATCTTATCAGGATGGGGACGAGCACAGGCAGTGCATAGAAGGTTATCTGATACAGGGGGACAGTTATGAGCGAGTGCTTTGCGCCGAGTATGTTCCCCAAATAGAATGCAGCGTTTCCTATAAGGTCATGGATGAGTCCGACGGGGTGGACTACATCATTCATCGTGCAAGGGATGGGAGGAGCTTTGAACTGGAATGGGAGGAAGGAAATGAACTTCAGGAATCCGTAAACCGCAATATCAGGATGCTGCTGGAAGAAAAGATGGAGAAGGAGGCTTTTTGGGAGGAAGAGGAATGGAAGTACATGACAGTATGCTATCATCCAGTAGAAGCCACCATGGAAAAATTAGTTGTGGATTGTATGATTTTCTACAACGATCCGAATAATACTCCGGCAATGGATCATTCGCAGAACTTTCGGGTTTCAATTAATCTGGAAACGGGGAAATGTGGTGAGGCAGAGAATTAAGTCAATTATGGTAATGTATGATTTGGAAAAGAAATTGATTAGTAATGCTTAAGGTAGGAGATGCATTAAAGAAAGTATTAAAAAGTTATTGAAAAAATAACAATACAGTGGCTTGCAAAAGATGAGTGGAGATACCAATGACAAACAATGACCTGCTATAATAAAGTGTTGTTTGGCAAATTAAATGATGCTTTCAGCGTCACATTAAATGTAGCTATTTT
>CAJTSE010000019.1 GCA_910578815.1 uncultured Acetatifactor sp. | reverse complement strand
CTGGTTAAATATGTAGTTGTCAATGTGCCGGGACAATAAGTCTCACGGATTCAGGATATTTATATATTACAGCAGAAAATCAAATAATATTTGGTAGGTATAAAATGATTGCATGTTTAAAGGAGCGGGAGGGAGCGTTTTATGCGGATACAGGGCTGGATTGGAGCCTTTTTCTTTTGTCTATTGTGTTTGGGAGGCTGTGGAAAGGATGAGATTCCTGCAGATAGTTGCCAGGCACCAAAGAATATTGAGATGTCGGGAAACGCGGGAATGTTTGACGATGAGGACTGGGGAAGAAAAAGTTTTTCAGTTTCGGATACAGTAGAAGAGAAAACGGCTCTGTGGGCAGCCAGATATGACAGATGGTCGCATGAGGATATTTGCAGGGGTTTTCCCGCAAAGGGAGTTCTTTATGAGAGACAGGCAATGATCTGGGGGGAGCAGATATACAGACTTTGTAGCATATATCCACAGGAAAAAAGTGGAAAAGTAATAGAACTGTTAGAGAGTTATGATATATCCTCCGGGCAGGCCACACTCATCGAGATAGACAGCGAAAGGCTTGGTATCGATAGAGGGGCTGTTGCCAGCATGTATGTAATGGAACCGGGTAAGTATGTATTTTGCATTCTAAATGAGCAGGAACAGGTTAATAAGATTGTTTATTCCGATTTGGAAGAACAGACGCGGGTCGTGGATATTCTTCCGGCCTGTCAGGAGAAGGGCATTGCAGACCAGTTATCTTATGAATGTATATGCGATTCGGAGGGAAATACTTATATTAGGGACAACAAGTGTCAGGCGTTTTATGTTTTCGATAGGGACGGCGGTCTGCTGATGGAGTATCAGGGCGAAGAGGGCGACAATATCAGAGTTCCTTTCACCATGCCTTCGGGAGAATTGATTTTTCCCATCTATAATAGTGAAGAAAAGGTCTGTCGGCTAGTTTGGCTTGATACGGAACAAAAGGAGGATCATATCATCAGCAGCTTTGAGAACTATCCGATTGAATCGGTGTACGGCGTTCAGGGCAGTGATATTTATTACGAGGCGTGGGAAGGAATTGTTAAATGGGATATTGTTTCCGGCGACAGGACGCTGGTATACCATTTTGACCGGGACTGCATTTCAAGGTTATACCGTACCATGTTGGTGCTTCGGAAAGGCCAGACACCTATATTAAGAATGTATGGGACAGTCAATGGTGAAACAGAGGACTGGTTGGTGCCATTGGCGGAGGAAGCGGTAAAACCTAAGGATACCGTACGGGTTGCCAGCTTAACGGAAACCAGCTTTGACATACAAGGCTGTGCGGTCACAGCATTTCGCAAGTATAAAAACCATACCTTTGCATATGAAACATATAAAATGGACGAGAAAGAGGATTACCGGACCAGAATATTTGCGGAACTGGCGGCTGGCGGCGGACCGGATATTTTGTTTGTATCTCTGCAGGATATGAGGCTGTTGCAGGAACAGGGGTATCTGCAGGATTTAAGGAGTGTGCTTTCGCAAGATTATTTAGACAGGATTTTTTTCAATGTGATCCAACTGGGAACAGTAGATGATACATTAGTGGGATTGGCACCATTGATGAATACAAACACGGCGGTAACATTGAGGAAAGTATGGAATCCAGATACATGGACGTTGGAGGATTTAATTGATTTGATGGAAGAAGGTGAGTTTACAGAGATTTTTTGTCAGGGTTTTTCGGGAGCATTCTGCCAGATGAATTTAGGCTGTGATTCTGAAAGTGTGATTAGAGCATTGACAGAATTTGGGCTGGAAAATTCCTCCTTGGTTGACTGGGAAAGGGGAGAAAGCCATTTTAATGATAAACTTTTTTGCCGTATGCTGTATATGGCAAAAAATTATAGCGGTATTCCCTTTGGCCAGGAGATTTGGCTGGGAGCAGGTGGGTGTCCGGTGAAGCTGGGAGGATTGGCATTAAATGATTTCAACGACCTTTACGATCAATATGGAGAAGACTATTATGTGACTGGGCTGCCAACTGACACAGGAAACAGTAGTTATTTAAGCTGTGAGGGGGTCTTGGTAGTAAATTCGGCATCGTCGAATCTGGATGCGGTGGTGCCATTTTTTGAGTGCTTGTTAAGAGATGAATTTCAGAATGTGCATCTGCTGAATACATCCATACTGAAAGTGTCCGTGGAGGATATAGAATACAGAGAAGAGGGCGGTGAAAGAAAAGCATACTGGAAGGATGAGGAATTGAGAATAAAGGAAGACGGTACCACTACCTTTGATGATTACGCAGCCTATCTGGAAAGCTGTGTTCCGTCTCCTGTTATTGCAGAAGAAGACTTTATTAAATCTGTTGTCTGGGAGGAAGCGGAGGCTTATATAAATGGTGATAAAAGCGCGGAAGAGGTCGCCGGAATCATTCACAGCCGCATTCAGCTGTATTTGGACGAAAGCCGTTAACAAATGTTTGGGAGCTGTGCGATTATGTGATTGCAGTGGGAAAAATACGTGCGGTATCCTGGAAAACCTGACGTTGGAGCGGACAGGGGCGGCGTCCGGCTATAGCTGCTCGGAGACCGCCTCCAGATATTCCTCCAAACAGAGTCCTTGTTCATATATTTCCGCCGCCGCTTCTGGACCCACGTAGCGATAGTGCCAGACTTCTTCGGCGGTGCCGGTGATTTCCGTCTTGCTGCCGGGGTATCGAAAAATGAATCCGTATTTATAACTGTTTTCCTGCAGCCACAGATATACGTCGTAGGTGGCTCCGTTAATGTCTACCGCAAAGCCCAGCTGATGTTCGCTGTATCCGGGCACGGCTACCAGCTGCTCGGCCAATTTTCTTGCCTCTTCTTTTGAGTAGCCTTGTCTGCGGTATTTGGCAATTTTATCGTCATAAAGCTGCTGTTGTTTTTTCTGCGTCCGGTAGCCGGATACAACCATGGGGAGCTGTCCCAGATTCCCTTCCCTTGCTGCTTCCAGCATTTCCATCAATGGCTCGTAAATACGCTCATCAACCTTTTCTCCGCCTTCTACTTTCACCAGATTCACTTCATAATCTTCAGGAATGGGATTCTGACGGTTTACCAATGTCAAATACCAGGGAGCATCTTCAGCCGGAACTTCGTTTTCCTGGTCCAAAGACAGTGTGAGATCCTGCGAGGCGTCGGGAGGAATGCTCTCCGGGACGGGCTTTGGCAGTTCGTCCCCCGGCTGCGTTTTCTGTGTGACTATGATCAGAACTGTGGCAAGAAGCCAAAGTAGTAGAGCTGTGGCAATGCACCATTTATACCGTGTCCTGTGTTGCTGAGTTGAAGAGTTTTTCGTTTTTCCTTTGTAAGAGGCTGCGTTTTTGATCATACATTTTTTCCTTTCCGTGAATGTCCATTGCATTTTGCTGAATCCTATTTTAACGGATCGGGAAACGGCAGGTATTGAGCTTACATTTCTTATTTCTTGCAAAAATCATGATTTTTTCTGTAGTTTCCGTTAATCCCCTCGAATTTATTGAATATCAATAAAAATATATTGACATTCAATCTGTGCGGTGCTATTGTAACGGTACAAAAGCGCTGTGTTAATTATGGAGGCATTATGAAAAATAATACAGGAAATAAGGAAAATATAGAGAAAGAAAACCAAAGTATGGAAAACCAAAATGCTGAAATCCCAAGTGCGGAAACCCAAAATGCGGAAAATCAAAATACAGTAAATCAGAATACAGAAAATAAAAGTGCCAAATACGAAAATGCAGAAAGCAGAAGTACAGAGAACGCAGATCAGCAAAACCCAGATCAGGGGAAATGGAGATTTTTGAAGGCTCATCCGTTTTGGGCGGCGGTGCTGCTGTCGCTTGTGCTGGGGGCGTTCATGAGTGTGGCGCTGCAGGTGATCTTCGGTATCGGAGATCTGATCGGGGGCACGGGCTTTGGAGGAATTGCGGCGTTTGCTGAGGCTTCTGCGGCAGGAATTATCATTTTGGGAGGCTTTATGATATTTCCGCTGGTATTGACGGCGGCGGAAGTGTTTCTGCTGGTGAAGGGGAGACGGAATCAGGAGCTTTATCAAAGGTGCAGAGTATTGGATGTGGCCGGAATTGCACTGGGAGCGCTTTACAGCCTAATCTACTTAAGTATTTTTTATGAAGTATCTTTTGGCAGGGACTGGCAGGAACAGCTGGTCAACCGGCAGACACATACCCCTGTTTATACGCAGGCACAGCTCACCGTAATTATGGTGGCGCTGACGGCTGCGGCCGGGTATCTGATCGTCAATTATATTCCCTTAAGGGTGATGCCGCCGCTGGCATTGGTACTGGGGCTGGCGGCAATGTATCTGGGAACCATTGAAAGCGTGGTTTGGGGGATACAGGTCTTTCGGGGAAGAGACTATGATTTCTTTTTACTGCTTTATCCGCTGAATTGTCTGCTGCTTACGGCACGAACAGTCAGCCATAAGATGTGGGAGTGGAAGCAGCTGCTGGAGACGGACGAATCCAGGCGGCAGCGGTATTTGGAGGGAACGGGAATTTTTCACAGATGTAATCGTTTCCTGGCAAAATCAGAGCGCTGGCCGCTGGCGGCATTCCTGCTGATGTGGCCTTTGCTGGGAATTTTGATTGGACTGCTGATGCTGTTCGGACAAAAGCCTGACGCGGTGATCAGGGCATTTACGGAGACCAGCGACTGGAATTTGTCTCAGCGTGTGGCACCTCAGAATATTTACTTTGACGAGCATTATCTCTGCACCGTGGCGGCAGGCGGACATGAAAAAATTGTAAAGCCAAAGCGGCTGGGAGTGCGGCACGGCCATCAGGTGATTGTAAACAGGCAGCTCTGTATTGCCAATGCCTTTGAGCAGGTGCTGGAAGAGCGGACGCCGAGGTTTCACAGGGCGGTACGCCGGTTTTATGATACTTACGGCTTTCCCGCGGCCAAGCTGATCCGCAGTAAATATGCGGCGGATGTGGTTTATTTCATCATGAAGCCACTGGAATGGATTTTTCTGGCGGTGCTGTACCTGACGGACGCAAACCCGGAAAACAGAATCGCCATCCAGTATACAGGAAAGAGGCTGGAGGATTTTAAGTAAGAGGTAATCAGTCTTTGGGGAAAAGGGGAAGCAGACAAGAAGTCATTGCGGAAAATATATAAAAGTACAGGCAGAAAAGGAAAGCAGGAAAAAGAAAGTCGAAGCCGAAATAGAGCATGATAAATAAAAAGTCGAAAAAACATGAAAGCAAGCAGGAAACAAAAAGCGGAAACGAAAGGTCGGGAAAGAGAAGCTTGGAAAAAGTGAAAAGTACAGGGGAAAGAGCGAATAATTAAAAAATGAAGAGCAACCATACAGAGGAAAGGAAGGACAGCAGGATGAAGGAAAACCAGGTCAAAGAAAACCAGGTCAAAGAAAACCAGGTCAAAGAAAATCAGGTCAAAGAAAATCAGACTAAGGGGAATAAAAGAGCCTCCGGGGAGCTTACAATGTCTGCGGCAGAGCAGGAGGATTCCGGAAAGCCCGCAAGCTCTTTGGCAGGTCGAAGACTGACCTGGACGAAGGTGACAAAGTTTCTTCTGGACTTTATGTTCTTTGGCGGGATTTTGGTAACGGCGTCCCTGCCCTGGAGTATCAGGTGGATCGGACAACAGCTGCCGAAGCTGATTTGGCATTATGAAGAATCGGTCATAATTTATTTTGTGCTGGGAATTGCGGCGGAGAAGCTGCTTTGGGAGCTGCGGAAAATCTTTAAGACGGTACTTGTGGGAAATTGCTTTGTCCGCGAGAATGTGGTCAGTCTGCAGAAAATGGGAAATTGGAGCTTTTTCATTGCCCTGATGGCAGGGGTCAGAAGCGTTGTGTATATGACGATAGCCATGGGAGTAGTGATTCTTGTTTTCCTGATTGCCGGGCTGTTCAGCAAGGTGCTGAGCTTTGTGTTTGAACAGGCGGTAGACTACAAGGAAGAGACAGACTGGACCATATAGGAGGGCACTATGGGGATCATTGTAAATTTGGACGTGATGATGGCAAAGCGTAAGATGAGCCTGACGGATCTGGCCGGCAAGGTGGACCTTACGTTGGCAAATCTGTCTATCTTAAAAAACAATAAGGCAAGAGCAATACGGTTTTCCACCCTGGAGGCGATCTGTAAGGCCCTGGACTGCCAACCGGGGGATATACTGGAGTATACAGAAGGCGAAAAGATTTTCTAAGCGGTCAAAAAATGCCCGCTGGAAAGGAATCAGCGAAAACCAGCGAAAGGAGCAGAATATGACGGGAGCGGAGCAAAATATCTGGGCGGAGCCCGGCACAGCAGGGAAGACGGGAAGCGAGGAAAGCGGAGTGCCGATGACCGTTCTTGACGGGGCGGGGAAACAGGAGCCAAAGCCGGAAAAAGAGACGGAAGAGACAAAGCGCATGAAAGAAAGATTTGGCTTTTTCGGTCCGGCGGCATTTCTCTATGCGGTGTTTTATACCTTTTGCATGTATAAAAACGGATCGGGGGTGACATTCCCTTTTTTCGTGGCAGGCAGCCTCTTGTTTTTATGCTTATCGCTTGCAAAACTGGAGACTACCTTAAAAAAAGGAAGCGTCTATTACATGGCAGCCATAGTGCTGCTGGGAATTTCCACTTTTTGCACAGATGACGGCAGGATCATCTTTTTGAATAAACTGGGCATTTTTCTGCTGATGATGAGTCTGCTGCTGAAGCAGTATTTTGACACGTCGAAATGGGGGCCGGGGAAGTTTCTGAGCAGCATTTTCAGGCTTATTTTCGGCGTTGGAGGCGTGGCGGCGGAGCCCTTTCGGGACGGGGCCGAATGCTGGGCAAATTACCGGAGGGAAAAAGGCGGCAAGGCCGACGGGCGAATCTGGGCAGTGGGACTTGGGTTGCTGGCGGGAATTCCGCTGCTGCTTGTGGTACTGTTACTTCTTTCCAGTGCGGATGCGCTGTTTCGGCAGATGGCAGAGCGGCTTCTGGGCGGTATCCGGCTTGACAATGTGATGAATATTGCCGCCCGCATCCTGTTAATGTTTCTGGCAGCATATTGCTTGACAGCATTTCTCTGCAAAAAGAAAATAGATGAGGAAGTGAAGGACCGAAGGTCGGGGGAGCCTGTGCTGGCAATCACGGTGACAGGGATGCTGACGGCGCTGTATCTTGTGTTCTCCGTTGTTCAGATCAACGGATTGTTTCTGGGAAGGATGCAGCTGCCGGAGGGGTATACTTATGCGGCATATGCCAGAGAAGGATTTTTTCAGCTGCTGACAGTCAGCCTTTTAAATCTGGTGATCGTGCTGGTGTGCCTGTGTTATTTTAAAAGCAGCAAGGTGTTGAAAACAGTACTGATAATAATGTCAGTCTGCACTTATATTATGATTGCTTCCAGCGCCATGCGGATGGTAATGTACGTTCGGAGCTATTATCTGACTTTTTTAAGAGTGCTGGTGTTTTGGGGACTGGCCCTGCTGGCAGTGCTGTTTGCAGGGGTAATGATTCATATTTTCAGGGAAAAATTTCACCTGTTCCGCTACTGTGTGGCAGTAGTGACGGTAATGTATCTGGCGCTGTCCTTTGCTCATCCGGATTATCTGATTGCCAGAATCAACCTGGCAAATGTTTCGGGCAATGATGGCGGCAATACATTTCGCAATGAAAATGGCGGTATTGCAGAAAATGTCAACAACAGCGATACAGACAATGCCAACAATAATGATTATGTCAATGTCAACAGTAAAAATGTTGGCATGAAAAAAGAAGCGGAGACAGGAACAGGGTATCAAGATTACTGGTATCTGAGCGGGCTTTGTGCCGACGCGGCTCCGGTGCTGGTGCCATGTATGGAAAGTATGGGCTATGATATGAAGGCATGGACGGCAGATGAGACGCCAGTGGAATACGGCGAAAGGGTGAACAGCGGAAAAACAGTCGGTTATCCGGCGAATGCCTTCGGGTATGTCTGGATGGAAAAAATGGAACGACGGGCTGAGGATCTAAACTGGCGCACCTTTAACCTGTCCAGGTATTGGATGATTCGACTGTTTGGGCGGGCGGCAGGTAAGTGAAAAAACCTGCAGCAAGTTGAAGAGGTATGGAATGGAACGCAAATACGGATTATGAAGTTGTTACGGTTAGAGCTAACATACTGCGCATTAAATTTTTACATATATTTGGCCGGTATTAGGCCGGCCGGGAGCCGGCCTTCGGCAGCTTCCTGACAGTGACGATATAGCTGATGACCAGTATCATGTCAGCGCCCAGCCAGGCGGCAATCTCCGCGAAGAAGATTCCCACTTCCCCAACCGCCAGAGGCAGCAGTAGCGCCGTGGAGGTACGCATGGCGAATTCCCCGATGCCGGACAGCATGGGAAGCAGCGTGTTGCCCATGCCTTGAATGGCGGAGCGGACAACATGCAGAATGTATAAAACCGGCAGGCAGATGCTCATGACTGCCAGGTAGAAATAGGCGATTTCCATGGTTTTTTCTACTTCCTCCGGCGTGCCGGAGATGAAGCAGCCAAGAATCAGCCGGCCAAATATCAGCATGACAATGGCAATGCAGACAGAAGTAACCAGTGCCAGTCCCAAAGCGGAGCGCATTCCTTTACGGATGCGGTCCGTTTTTCCGGCACCCAGATTCTGACCCACATAAGTAATCATGGCGTAGCCGTAGGAGGTGGCGGCGATTTCCAGCAGGCCGTAAAGTTTGTTGGTGGCGGTGAATCCGGCGATAAAGAGAACGCCGGCGCCGTTGACTACAAACTGAACGATCATGCCCCCGATGGCAATGATGCAGTTCTGGAAGGCCATGGGGAAGCCAAGCATTAACAGCCTGCCAAATAGTCCCTGCTCCGGGCGGAAGTCTTCTTTGTCAAACTTCATGATCTGAATTTTGGAGATATGATACAGGCAGTAAACCCCCGACACCAGCTGGGCGATCAGAGTGGCTGCGGCAGCTCCGGCAATGCCCCAGTGGAAAACCATTACAAAAAGCAGGTCCAGAACGATATTGGTCAGGGAAGCCACCACCATAGCATAAAGAGGCGTCTGCCCGTCTCCCAGAGAACGCAGGATACAGGCAAAAAGATTGTATGCCATGACGATGGGGATGCCCAGAAACATAATGCGTAGATACAGGAGGGTATCGCCCAGAATATCTGCGGGAGTCTGCAGCAGCAGGAGCACAGGCCGGGCGATCAGTTGTCCGGCGGCAACCAGCAAAAGGGCAAAGACCGCCGAGAGGATACCGGAGCTGCAAATGATTTTTCGCAGCCGATGAAAATTTTCCGCGCCGAATTCCTGTGCCATGAGGATGGCAAAGCCCTGGGTGAAGCCCTGAATGATTCCCAGCATCATCCAGTTCAGCCAGTCTGAGGCTCCCAGAGCAGCCAGTGCGCCCACGCCCAGAAATTTGCCCACGACGGCAGTGTCCACCACCGTATAAAGCTGCTGAAACACATTGCCCGCCATCAGCGGCAGGGCAAAGGTCAATATTAACTTACCGGGTTTTCCCTCGGTCATGCTCTTGATATGAGATGCCATGCTTTCACTTTCTCCATTTATGGGCAGCGCTGTGAAATGGGTACTCTGCTGCCGTTTTTTCATTCTAACTATATCAAAAATCTCCGGAAAAGCAAGATAATTCTGGAAATCCCGACAGCGGGCGGAGCGGGAAACTTGACAATTTTCTTATTTATGAATAAGGTAATTATATAGGGGTATGGAAAGGCGGTTTTGGGGAATATGCTGTTGATCGGAGCAAAGATACAGGAATATCGGAAAAGGCAGGGCCTGAGCCAGGAGGAATTTGCGGCAAGGGTCGGCGTGACAAGGCAGGCGGCAGACGCTGGCGGTCCTTTTTGCGCATCTTTTAAATGGCAGGCTGATTCCTTGACACTTTTGCAAAAAGGACTAAAATAATAAGTAGGGTTTTATGCTTAAGGAAAGGCGGAATCAGAAAATGAAAACAGCGGCGGAACTGCAGACACTGCTGCGGCAGATAGACCATAAGAGCTATCCCGCATACAAGGACACGAGAGGTAAATATCAGTTTCAGCAATATGTGCTGTCCATAGACCATGTGCAGGGGGACCCCTTTGCAGCGCCCTCCAAGGTCAGTATTATTGTGCCGGGAAAGGTAGCCGGTTTTGACGGAAAGTGTTATGACAGTAATGTCAGAAAGATTGCGTTTCAGGATTTTCTATTGCGAAGAATGGCAGCAAAGATCAAGGACTATTCCTTTAAGGCAAAGGGTTCCGGCAAGAGCGGCCTTCTGGGCATCAGTCATCCGGGACAGGAAATTTTAGAGCGCAGCGCCTGTACGGTAAATACGGCAAACGGAGAATTGACGGTACGCATGGAAATCGGATTTCCTGCCAACGGCCGAACCATTAACGCCGGGGAGCTGGGTAAGATATTGTTTGATTTCCTGCCATTATGTGTAAGGCAGACGCTGTTATCCTCCACCTGCCCGAAAGACAGTCTGGAGAAGGTGCTGTTTTTAGCAGACGACCAGCAATATATCAGGGAAGAACTGAAAAAAAGAGACTTGACAGCCTTTGTGGCAAACGGCGCCATCCTGCCCAGAAAATCAGGGGTATCCTCACTGCCCATGAAGGAGGCGGTGGCCTTTCAGAGCCCTGCGTCCATGGAGGTGGTTTTGGAGCTGCCCCACCACGGGAAACTTGCAGGCATGGGGATAAAAAAGGGTGTCACTTTGATTGTAGGCGGCGGATACCACGGCAAGTCCACCCTGCTGGAGGCGTTGGAGCTGGGAGTATATAATCATATTGCCGGGGACGGCAGGGAGTATGTGATTACGGATGACACAGCCATGAAGCTGCGGGCGGAGGACGGCAGGAGCATTCAAAAGACGGATATTTCCATGTTTATCCGCAATCTGCCCAACGGCAGGGATACCAAATGTTTTTACACGGAGGATGCCAGCGGCAGTACCTCTCAGGCGGCCAATACGGTGGAGGCCATGGAAGCGGGAGCGGGAGTATTCTTGATCGACGAGGATACCAGCGCCACGAACTTCATGATCCGTGACGAGCTGATGCAGCGGGTGGTAAGCCGGGACGTGGAGCCGATTATTCCTTTTATTGACAAGGTGCGGGAGCTGTATGAGGACTATAACATCTCTACCATACTGGTGGCGGGCAGCTGCGGCTCCTATTTTCACAAGTCGGACTGCATTGTGCAGATGAATAAGTACCAGCCTGTGGAAATCACCGAATTTGCCAAAATGGAGGCGGAGAGCTACCCGTATCTTCTGGGGGCTGCCGATAAGTCGGTAAAGCCGGACTATCACAGGGTGGTAAAAAGGGATATGGCTTTTGCCAAGGATGACCGCATCAAAATGAGAACGGATGGCGTGGACGGCTTTTCCGTGAATCGTGAAGAGGTGGATCTGCGGTATGTGGAGCAACTGATTGATTCTGAACAGGTGACAGCACTGTCATATATGATTAAAAGCATGAAGCTTCAAGAGTTTGACGGCAGGAAGACATTGGGGCAGGCTGTGGAGAATATGTATAACCGTATCGGCGAGAAAGGCTTTTCCGCCTTCTGCGGAGGCGGACAGGGACGGGGAGGAGAAGATACAGGCTCCCTTCCCGGCAATCTTGCCATGCCGAGAAAGCAGGAACTGTACGCTGCTTTGAATCGGTGTCGGGAGTTGATTCAGATACAAAGGGATTGAAAGTGGGGAGGGTCTTATGAACGTGCGCAGTATGGACCAGCAGGAGAAGGTAGCTTACATGCTTAGCGAGCCGGTGCCCCGTCTGGTCTGCCAGATGGCGGTGCCTACTATCATCAGTATGCTGGTGACTTCTTTTTATAATATGGTGGATACTTTTTTTGTGGGCAAGCTGAATACCCAGGCTACGGCGGCGGTGGGTGTGGTCTTTTCGGTGATGGCGTTTATTCAGGCCTTTGGATTCTTCTTTGGACATGGTTCAGGAAATTTTATTTCCCGGAAGCTGGGGGCCGGCGAGTTTGAAGAGTCAAACCGCATGGCGGCAGTGGGCTTTTTTACGGCTTTCTTTGCGGGAGTAATCGCAGGGGCTTTAGGAATCATTTTTCTGACGCCGCTGGCGAAGGTGCTGGGATCCACTCCCACGATTCTGCCCTATACAAAAGATTATCTGCGGATTATCTTGATTGGCTGTCCTTTTATGATGTCTTCGTTGGTGCTGAATAACCAGCTTCGCTTTCAGGGCAGCGCGTCTTATGCCATGGTGGGAATCGTCACGGGGGCGGTGCTGAATATTGTGCTGGATCCCCTGCTGATCTTTGTCTTTGATATGGAAGTGGCAGGAGCGGCGCTGGCTACGGTGGTGAGTCAGGTGGTCAGCTTTGTAATCCTCTTTTTCATGAGCAGAAAGGGGGGCAACATCCGCATTGAATTTAAAAATTTTAAGCCCTCATGGATGCTCTACTGGGAAATGTTTAAAGGCGGCATTCCCTCCCTTTGCAGACAGGGACTTGCCAGTATCGCTCAGATCTGTTTAAACCGCGCTGCCGGTACATATGGCGGGGATTTCAGCGACGCGGCCATAGCTGCTCTGTCCATTGTAGGGCGTGTTTCCATGTTTGCCAATTCCGCGCTGATCGGTTTTGGTCAGGGATTTCAGCCAGTGTGCGGTATGAATTACGGGGCAAAACATTATTCCAGGGTGCGGGAGGCTTTCCGCTTCTGTGTAAAATATGCGGCGGTTTTTCTGATTGTGGTATCCGTGGCAGGGTTTGTGTTTGCGGAGCCGTTGGTAACTTTGTTCCGTAAGGAAGATGGGGACGTGATCCGTATTGGTACATTGGCCCTGCGGCTGCAATGTCTGGTGTTCCCGCTGAACGCCTGGATCGTCATGTGCAATATGATGCTTCAGTCCATCGGCAAGGCCGCTAAGGCTTCCTTTGTGGCTGCCGCCAGGCAGGGAATTTTCTTTATCCCCCTGATTTATATCCTCCCGGCATTTTTCGGACTGCTGGGGGTGCAGATGTGCCAGACCTGGTCGGATGTCTGCTCGTTTCTGCTGTCCGTGCCGTTAGGGATCAGCGTACTGCGGGAGATGAAAGCGCAGGAAGCGGATAATTATTTTCAGGCTTGACAGATGCCCCATCTGCTGGTACAGTAAAAATTGATATTAGGCGAAACGCTTGATCCACGCTTGTCAGGGAAAATTTCTCTGGCAAGCTTTTTTTATCGCCAATTGTGAAAAAGGAGAGAAAAACTATGGTTACAATCAGCAAATTTGACCTTCAAAACCCCAGGTACATTAATCTTCTGAAAAGAAGAAGCAGTATTCCCCCAGAGGTGGAGACTACGGTCAGGGAAGTCCTGAAAAACGTAAAGGAAAAGGGAGACGAAGCGCTGAAACGCTATATGAAAAAATTTGACGGCGTTGATTCCGACGAAATCGGATTTTTTGTTTCCGACAGGGAATTTGCCGAGGCAAAGGAAAAGGTGTCCGCTGAATTTAAGGAGGCAGTTAAAAGGGCCTGTGAGAACCTGTTCAAATTTCACAGCAGGCAGCTTCCGGCAGGTTTTTCGGAAGCGTATGAGGACGGCACCGTACTTGAGCGAAGGTATACGCCGATCAACAGCGTTGCGGTTACCGTGCCCGGAAATATGGCACCGTTGGTCTCCACCCTGTACATGAACCTGGTCCCGGCAATCGTTGCCGGCGTGCCCAATCTGTATATACTGACAAAGCCGCGGGCTGACGGAACCATTGACGAACATTTATTATATGTGGCGGATTACCTGAAGGTAAGAAATTATTTGAAAATATCAGGCTCTCAGGGCCTGGCGGCTGTCGCTTACGGGACGGAGAGTATTCGCAAAGTGGATGCCATAGTCGGCCCCGGAAATAATTATACGCAGATGGCTAAGAAGCTGTTGTTTGGCGAGGTGAAAATAGACTCTGTTGCCGGACCTTCCGAAATTGCAGTCATTGCAGACGAAAATGCCAATCCTGCCTTTATTGCCGCTGACCTGATGTCCCAGGCGGAGCATGGAACAGGCTTTGAAGCCAGCACGGCCTTTTGCCTGTCGGAGGCCCAGGCGCAGCAGATCAGGGAGGAAATCTATACCCTCTGCAAGGAAAACAATCTCACCGAGGCCACGAAAAAAACTTTTGAAAACTATGGTGATATTTTTGTGGTTGATTCTATAGAAGAGGCCGTTAAAGCGGTAAATGAAATAGCGCCGGAGCATGTGGAGCTGCTGCTTAATGATTATGAGGCGGTGCTTGACCGGCTGACCAATGCCGGTGCGGTATTTGTAGGGGAATACAGCACTGAGCCGGTGGGCGATTACTTCTGCGGTACAAACCACATTCTTCCCACCTGCGGCACCGCCAGATTTTCTTCGGGCATGTCGGTAGGGGAATTTATGAGAGGCTACAGTGTCATTCAATATACGGAAGCCGCCCTCAAAAAGAATGCGGACCATATCATCCGGCTTGCGGAAGCGGAAGGAATGAAGGCCCATGCGTTGGCAGTAAGGGTGAGGAAATGAGGAAATCGTCATTGATAATTTAGGGAAAAAGAATATAATAGAACTTGGATCATAGAAAATACAAAGTAGTTTCTATGATAGATTTTAGATCATAGAAAATGTAAAGCAGTTTCTATTATAGAACTTGGATCATAGAAAATGCAAGGCATTTTCTATGATAGCATTACAGGCAGATGTATGGACCTGGAGCGGCGGATCTGCGCTGTGAATCATTGCTGGATGCCGGAACAGCGAATTGCAGGGAGATTTACGGATATGAACGGATTTTTATACGAGACACATATGCACACCTCGGAGGCCAGCGCCTGTGCGGTGAACACCGGGGCGGAGATGGCCAGGGCTTATAAAAGGGCAGGCTATACAGGCATTATTATCACGGATCATTTTTTCTATGGGAATACGGCAGTGAATCGAAGTCTTCCCTGGAGAGAGTGGGTGGAGGGTTTCTGCCTGGGCTACGAGCATGCCAAGGCGGAAGGGGACAGAACGGGCCTGCAGGTCTTTTTTGGCTGGGAATCCGGGTATAACGGGACGGAGTTCCTGATTTACGGGCCGGACAAAAACTGGCTTCTGGCGCATCCGGAGATCAGGGACGCCACAGTGGAAGAGCAGTTTAAGCTGGTGCATGAGGCCGGCGGCATCATCAGCCAGGCACATCCTTACAGGGAGGCCGACTATATCAAAGAGATCCGCACGTATCCGGACTTTGTGGATGCGGTGGAGGGCATCAATGCCAGCCATTCCAGCCGGGAAAAGAAAGAGCGGCATCCGGAGTATAATGACCGGGCGCTGCTCTATGCGGGGGAGCATGGCCTGCCGCTGACGGCCGGTTCCGACCAGCACAGTACCCATATGCTCTGGGGCGGGATGGTCTTTCCCCGGAAGCTTAAGGATATTCACGATTTCGGGCAGGCCGTGCTCAACAGGGAGGCGGTACAACTGCTGGACGGGATGGATTGAAATTAATTACTTTTTTGTCCGATCACGTATTTTCTGGCGGTTTCCTGATAAATCTTGGTGATATGCCGGAGTACGTCCGTGTGGGAAAAGGTTTTGTGGTAAATGATATTGGTCTCGCGGATCATACTCAGGTTTTCGATGGGGAGGGCGGTAATCTTTCCCTTTCGCAGCTCGTCCATGCAGGCGCTTTTGGGCAGGATGGAAACACCCAGCTCCTTGCGGATCAGGTCCTTGATAGTGGCGATATTGTCTACCTCCATGGTGACGTCAAAGGTGCCGATATTTTCATCAATGCCCTCTAGGGTGGATTCAAAAAGGCTCCTAGTGGCGGAGGAAGAAGAGCGGAGGATCAGCCGTTCTTTTTTTAGTTCTGCCAGGGTTACCAGAGAGTGTCTGGCCAGAGGATTGTTATTGGACATCACGCAGACCAGATAATCCGTATCCAGCATCAGGGCGTTAAAGTTAAAATTGGTATTTTTCCCGTCCACAATAGCAATATCAATTTCAAAATTCTCCAGCATGGTATAAAGTTTTTTTATGGTATCAGTGATAACTGTAATGCTTATGTTTGGATTTTCGTTGCTGTACCTGGCAAGCACTTCAATCATCAGATTGCTTTCTGAGGTGTGGGTCACACCTACCCGGATTTTGTTCAGGTCCCTCTTGGCATCTGCAAGCTCCGCCCGCATCTGGGAATCCAACGCCTTGATTCTTTTGGCGTATTTTACGAGTATTTCCCCTTCCACTGTCAGCATCAGGCCGTTTTTTTTGCGCACAAAGAGCTGTTCTCCATAAGCCTTTTCCAGCTGGCTGATGTGGTGGCTGACAGCAGGTTGTGTCAGGGAAAGGGCTTCCGCGGCCCTGGTAAAATTCTTGAATTCTGCAACTGCCAGCAGGGTTTCAAACTTGGAATCTATCATAGTAATAACCATGCCTTTCTACCATTCAAATAATTTATTATAATTTAAAAAAACATAATTTCCCTTTATTGCAAGAATAGTGTAACATAAATTATATTATTTCACAAGAGATAAGGGCGTGTCTTTACCGAAGGATGATTATGCGGCAGCAGGTTGGTGAGGCTTGGAAGGTATTTTACTGCGGAATGCGATTGGAAATTATGGGGAGAGGGGAAAGAAATGCTGGATTTATTTTATGATAAGCTGCAGGATTCGTCAGGGGTAGCTGCCATTATTATTTCCGTGGCGTTTATGCTGTTTTCAGGATATGCCATGACCCGGATAACCAAGAAGCTGCATCTGCCCAATGTAACGGCTTACATAGTGGCGGGAATTTTGCTTGGACCCTATTGCTTTAAGATTGTTCCTTCTGCCCTTGTAGAAGGAATGGATTTTATTGCCGATATTGCCCTGGCATTTATTGCCTTTGGCACAGGAGAATTTTTCCGCGTTTCCGCATTGAAAAAAAACGGTCTGAAAGTGGTGGTCATTACGGTGCTGGAATCCCTGATGGCATCGGCACTGATTTTTGTGGTTACTTTTTTCCTGCTGCGGCTGGACCTGACCTTTTCCATTGTCCTGGCGGCGCTGGCGGCGGCTACGGCCCCGGCTTCTACAGTAATGACCATACGGCAGACGGGGGCAAAAGGAGATTTTGTGGATACCCTGCTGCAGGTGGTGGCATTGGATGACGTGGTGGGGCTGATTGCTTACAGCATTGCGATTTCCGTGGCTTTGGCGGCAAAGACGGGGAGATTCAGCGCCGGAAGTATCATACAACCCATACTGGTAAATTTTGGGGTACTTTTGCTGGGGGGACTGTTCGGGGGACTGATGAAGCTTTTGATGCCGAAGAAGCGTTCCACGGACAATCGCCTGATTATTTCTGTAGCTACCCTGTTTGGTTTCTGCGGGATCTGTGCCCTGCTGGATGTATCGCCTCTACTGGGCTGCATGTCCATGGGCATGGTCTATATTAATATTACGGAGGACGATAAGCTGTTCAAGCAGCTGAATTATTTCAGCCCGCCTATTCTGCTGCTGTTCTTTGTACGTTCCGGTTTGAGCTTTAAGCTGGATGCCTTGGTGGACAGCTCTGTTTCGGTGGGGGCGGTTCCCCTGCTGGTGGTGGGGATCCTTTATTTTCTGGTCCGCATTATCGGCAAATATGCAGGGGCTTTCCTGGGGTGCCTGCTGGTAAAGAAAAAGAAGGAAGTGCGAAATTTCCTGGGACTTGCGCTGATTCCCCAGGCAGGAGTCGCCATAGGGCTTGCGGCTTTAGGAGCCAGAACGCTGGGCGGGGAGACAGGCAGCGCCCTGCAGACCATTATTTTGGCATCCAGTGTTTTGTATGAGCTGATTGGCCCTGCCTGCGCCAAGCTTTCCCTGTATCTGTCGAAGTCTTATTCCGATGAACTGGAGGATCTGACGCCTGAGATTAAGGCGCAGCCAGAGGAAAAGCTGAGCGAGGTGGAGCTGCTGATTCAACGGATCCAGGCCATTCAAAAGGAACTGCCAAGGCATCTGAACACGCCGTCGGAGGAAGAGCTGGCCTTTACGGAAGCGGCGGAAGAACAATATGCTATGCTGCGGCATTCCCATATGGCAGGCAGCAGGAGATTGTAAAAGGCGAACGGATTTTGATCGCAGGCGAAGCGATTCTTCCCGATTTCAAGGAATGTGTCGGCTGCGCCGGCGTGGAGGTTAGTGTGAAGGGAATGAAGATTTTTTAAGTCTGCTGCAGAATTGCATTCGGCATGGGACGCAGATAAAGAGAATCTAAGTGTGTAAAATAAATTTTTCACACGCAAATTTGTGCCTGCGGCTTATACGACAAAAAGCCTGTGCTTTTCGTCGTCAAGAATTCGCAGGTTTTGGAAAGGCATGGTTATTAGTATGAACGAGATAATTTATGACCCGTTAGCGAGATGGCTGGGAGATTGGGCCAGCGATATAGGGATCGGTTCGGTGTGCCTGCGGCTGATGATAGCCGTTCTGCTTGCGGCGGTGATCGGCTGCGAGCGCGCCAGCAAGCGGCATTCGGCAGGGCTTCGGACTTTTATTCTGGTATCCTTTTCTTCGGCCCTCGCGATGCTGTTGGATTTATTTTTGATGCAGGAGACTTCCGTTAAATTTCCCTTTTTGTCGGCGGCATCCGTGATCAGCATTGCCATGCTAAGCGGGAATTCCATTTTGTTCAGCTCACGAAACCAGATCAAAGGGCTGACTACCTCAGCAGGACTTTGGTCCTGCGGCATCATCGGGTTGACAGCAGGGGCAGGATTTTACACGGTGACTTTGATTTCTTTTTTGCTGCTTTTGTGCATCCTGACTTACCTGCCTGCGGTGGAGACTTACCTGAAAAACCGATCCAATCATTTTGAAATCCATCTGGAGTTAAAGAGCAGGGAGAACCTGCAGGATTTCGTGACAACAATCCGCAGACTGGGGCTGCGGATTGATGACATTGAATCAAACAGCGCCTATCTGGGGTCGGGCTTAAGCGTGTATTCCGTGACTATTACTATAGCCAGCCAGGAGCTGAAGAAATACAAAACCCATAGTGAGATTATTGAAGCGCTGCGCTCTCTGGATTATATCTATCATATAGAAGAGATGAATTAAAAGCAGCAATCGTTATGCCGTTATCTCATGATGGATCTGCAGTTCATACAGCTTTTTGTAAATGCCGTTTTGAGCCAGCAGTTCCTGATGAGTACCCCGTTCTCTTATCTTTCCCTTGTGCATAACCATAATACAGTCCGCGTACTGGATGGTGGAGAGTCTGTGAGCCACCATGATGGTGGTGCGCCCTTTCATCAGCTTTTCCAGGGCCTCTTGAATCAGCAGTTCCGTTTCTGTGTCAATATTGGCAGTGGCCTCGTCCATAACCAGAATGCTGGGCTTATGTGCCAGAGTCCGTGCAAAGGACAAAAGCTGTCGTTCTCCGGCGGAAAAGGTGGATCCTCGCTCTGAGACAGGCTCTTCGTAGCCCTTTGGCAGTCTTTCAATAAAGTGGGAGGCATTCACGTACTCTGCCGCCGCTTTGATTTCCTCAGCAGTAATTTCGTCATTATAAAGTCGAATATTACTCTCCACAGTTCCCTCAAAAATGAAGACATCCTGCTGCATCTGGCCAATGGCGCTGCGCAGCTGCTTTTTGCTTAAGCGCCGAATATCAACGCCGTCAATGTAAATATGCCCCTGCTGGATGTCATAATATCTCCCAATCAGATTCAAAATGGAGGATTTACCTGCACCGGTGGCTCCCACAAAAGCAACGCTCTGTCCGGGTTCGATCACGAAGGATACATCTCGCAGCACATAATTTTCATCATCATAGGCAAACCATACATGATCAAATTCGATCCGACCCTTAATTTCAGAAAGGACAGTGGGCTTATCTGCTTCCGGAACCAGGGTTTCTTCATCCATAACGGCAAAGATTTTTTCACCGGAGGCCAGGGAGGACTGAAGAGTGGAAAACTGCTCTGCCAGCTCCTGGATCGGTTCAAAAAAGGATTGAATATACTGGGCAAAAATATACAGAGTGCCAATGGGGATAATTTCATTTAAGACATCCTGGCTGCCTAAGCCCAGCACCACCATCAAGGACAGGACGCTGAGGATGTAAATCAGCGGCCGGAAAATGGCAAATACCAGCATCTCCCGATAAAAGGCTTTGTAGTATTTGTGGTTTTTGTCGTTAAATTCTTCAAATTTTCTATCCTCCCGCCCAAAAAGCTGTATGATGCGCATACCGGAAAGATTTTCCGAAAGAAAGGTATTCAGGTCGGTGAGCCGCGTTCTGGTAATGCGGTAGGTTTTTCGGGAGATGATTCGGAAAACAACCGTCAATACCGCCACCACTGGCAGCAGTACAAAGGAAATCAATGCCAGCTTCCAGTCCAGAATCAGCATGACTGCAGCCAGTCCTATGATTTTGACAATGTTTCGAAACAGCCGCACCAAAATGCCGGAATACATTTCACTTAAGGCTTCCACATCGTTGGTGGCTCTTGTTACCAGCTTTCCCACAGGTGTTAAATCAAAATATCGGCTGCTCAGTTTTTGGATACGTGAGTAAAGCTCTTGACGAACGGTATGAATGATAGTTTGGCCGATTTTTTGCAGCAGCCATATGGGAACTACGGTAAAGAAAAAGCTTAAAACCAGCACAATACCATACTTCACGGCAGTTTCAATAATGATGTCATAGCTGCCCTGCTCTTCGAACAGATCAATAGCGTCACCGATCAGAACGGGGCGGTAAAGCTCCAGGGCAGTCAGGCCCAGCACCATAAACAGGCAGAAAATTACCTGGCCCAGATACGGTTTCATATAGGAGAGAAGGCGTAGTAAAACGCTTCCCTTATAAGTGGATTCTATTTTGTCATCCTGCATAATATCCTCATTTCCGCGCCGGCCCAGGGCATGTGTGCAACCTTCCCGGCATATATTGTCCGATAACTTGCTACTCCGTCTTTCCGAACCAGGATCCGGTTTTTTGAAGCATTTGATAAAGTCTGCCTGCACTCTGTGATGTTATGTACTCTCCTGTAGCTGCTGCTCTAATTGCTGCTTTTCGTTTATATGGGCATAGAAGCCGCCCAGCGCTAACAGTTCATCATGGGTGCCATATTCCGTGAGCTCGCCATCCGTCAGCACTGCGATGTGATCCGCCTTCTGCAGGGTGGAAATACGGTGGGCAATGACAATGGTGGTTTTGGCCTGACGCAGATGCAGGAGATTTTCCAGAATCTGCTCTTCCGTGTCTGTGTCCACTGCCGACAGGGAATCGTCCAGTATCAACACGGCGGAATCCTTTAACAGTGCACGGGCAATGGAGCTGCGCTGCTTCTGGCCGCCGGAGAGAGTGACACCTCTTTCGCCCACCAGCGTCAGGTAATTTTCCGGGAAGTCCATGATATTGTCATGGATGCAGGCAGCCTTTGCCGCCCGGTGGATATTTCCGCGCAGCTCTGGATGCTCCTGAATACGTTCTTCCAGGCCGAAGGCAATGTTTTCCTCCAGAGTATCCGAAAACAGGAAATTTTCCTGAGGAACATAGGCCATGTCCCGGTGAAGGATGCTTAAAGGTATTTCGTCTATAGGCTTTCCGTCGATCAGCAGCATTCCCTTTTCGCAGTCATAAACTCGGAGCAGCAGGTCTGCCAGAGAGGATTTCCCGCTGCCGGTGCGGCCCAGGATCCCCAGCATCTCGCCGGGGCGGATATGAAGATCAATATTTTTCAGTACAGGCAGTTCGCCGTCAGGATAGGTGAAGGTAAGGTTTTCCAGCCGGATGTCACCCTCCAGATGCAGCTCACAGTCTGCGGAGAGCGGGGAATCTGTATCCACAATATCCGGTTTCTCCTGAAAGATTGCCGCTACCCGATGAAAGGCTGCCGCTGCCTGACTGAAGGTGTTGACACAGTCTCCGCAGGCGATCATGGGCCAGACCAGCATCCCGATATAGGAATTAAAGGCTACAAACTGGCCGATGGATACCTGCCCGTCCAGCACCATTTTTCCACCGAAAACAAGAGTCAGCAGAAGGCTTAAACCCGTAACCATATCCAGCGCTGCTCCGAAGATTGCCTGGAGCTTTGCTACGGAAAGATTTTTTTCCATATTGTTTCGGCTGGCATCCTGAAAGGTATTGAAATCCGCATCTTCCTGGACAAAAGCTTTTAGTACCCGAATACCTGCCAGACTTTCCTGAGCCTTGTCAGACAGGTAGGAAAATGCTTCCTGCCGTCTGGTCTGACGCTTTTTCTGCTCGGTGCCGTAATAGTAACAGCCGAAAGCCACCAGCGTCAGGGGAATAAAGGCCAGCATTGTCAGTTTAAAGTCCACATAAAAGATCATCTTGACGAGTACCATAATCGTCATAACCACAGCGTCAAAGGTTGTGATCACCGCGATACCTACTGCCTGGCGAATAGCCTGGAGGTCATTGGTAAAATGAGCCATCAGGTCGCCCGTCTTGTGGCTGTTGTAGAAGCGGGCGGAAAGGGTTTCCAAATGCCCAAACAGGTCGTTGCGCATTTTATATTCAATTCCCCTGGAAGCCCCGATGATAAAAAAGCGCCAGCCAAAGCGGCCCAGCATCATGGTAAGACCAGCCAGAAGGATCTTGAGCAGGATGGGCTTAACACCTTCTAAGCCAAAGGCGCCTGCTGTCAGGCCGTCAATGATCTCGCCGGTATACTGGGGAATGTAAAGACTTGCCAGGTCTACCAGCAGCAGGACAATGACGCCCAGCAGATAATGCCATTTATAACTCCACAGGTAGGGGAGCATGGATAATTTTTGGGGTCTTGTTTCGTTCATACTATTTTCCTTTATTCCCGCGAGCAAAATGCCGCAAGGGTCACATACCCCGCTGACCTGCAGCGTTGCAAGCTTAATGCCCGTTGCTTTCAGCGGGGTTGTTGATTTGTCTACGCCGTCACGGAGGCCAGCAGTTGAAGGAACGCCGAGTTCCAGTAGATGGTGACCTCGTTGGTGGAGTAGCTTCCCGTCATGTCTACCAGGCATTTTGCCGGAGCAGGAGCCGTTTCTTTTGTAAACATGCTCTTGATGGTTTCGTCTGCAATCCAGCTGCAGGGGCCGCCGGAAAGCATACCGGGCATTGCCTTGCCGCGGAAGCCGGAAGGTCTGTGGTGAGGATGCCTGATGGCATCGCTGCCGCAGCCTGTGACGAAACACAATCCCAGACAGTTGCGTCCTAAAAGATAGTGAAGCTGCGCAGCAGCTGCATCCAGGTATCGCTGCTCTCCGGTGAGCGTCCAAGCATCATAGAGATGCAGGCCGTTGTTTGCTGCGTTCATGCTGCTTCCCCAAATGTACTGCTCCGAGGTTAGAGCAGTGCCGTAACCATCTGCCTCAGCCGTCTTTAAAAGCCCGTCGGCAAGGGAAATCATGGCCTGCCGTATCTCTGTTTTCAGAGCTTCATCCACGGGGCGGTCTGTGTTCAGGTAAGCAAGGTTTCCATAGCTCCCCATATCAGCCCAGCCGTAGCCCTGATAAATTTTTTCCTGGGCAAGAGCCTCGAAATCGGCCCGGTACTGCTGATCTCCGAAGGCGTGATATAGTTCTGCTGCTGCCCAGTAACGCTCGTCCTGATCACAGGAGTCGCCATATTCTCCGGTGGTTATTTCCGGTGGATTCCGAAAGCCGCCGGGCAGCTCCATCTTTTTCGTGGCCTCGTAGGCCTTTCTGGAAGCCGCTTCCAGTCTGTGGGCATAGGCCGGATCATATTTTTCGTAAAAGCGCACTGCCATGGCGCATACTGCCGCAAAGTCGCCTGTAGCAGTGACGGAGACAGGACTTAAGATCATTTCTTCCGTCTCTTCATCGGGCATAATAAAAGCGCAGAAATTACGGCAGGAAGCCTTGTGATACAGAGCACCGTCCTCCCGCTGCATTTTCATCATCCAGTCCAGTTCGTATTTCAGTTCCTCCAGATAATCAGGAAGAGAAACAGATGTTTTGCCTTCAGGGCACCGGTAGCTGCTGCAAAGCGCACCGTTTCGCTCCGCTGCATAGAGAAGCTGTGCCACGGCCATGGCTCCCGGACCTACGTAGCGGCCGTAATCGCCGGCGTCGTGCCAGCCGCCGGCCACATTCCTTGTTTCTTCGCTTTGGTAAAGGTGGCCGATCTGTGTATGGCAGGCTTTGTGCGCATAGAGTCCTGCTGCTTTCTCCGGAAGGTCGTATCCACAGCGTTGGAGATAGAAGAAGGCCATGGCCTTCTGGAAGGTATCCGCATAAGCGTCTACGCTCACGGAAAAGGAGTCGGATTCCCCCAGGCCCTCGGCAGTAATATAATAGAGTCCGATTTCCGTCACGGCGGAAAAGTCGCCAACATAATTTGTTTCGCCGGCGGAAGGGTTTTCTACCCGCCTGTCAGCCCTGCCGGTGTATACGCAGGAACCACTGCTTGTATGTACGTTGAAGGACACTGGCTTGTCGGTGCGGAAAGTGACCTGCTTCTGCATCAGGGGCAGGTAGCCGCACTGGTTTATAAAAATGTTTTTGTACATAGGAAACCTCTTTCCGGAGCATGTTTTCGAATGTAAGCTCCATTAAAGGATTATAACATCTTTTGCAACGGCTTGCTATTCCCTTTTCGAAAATTAGATTGTTTTTTCGACGGCAGCCGGATATAATGGAGATAAGTGCAGCAGCGTGAGAAACTATGGAGGCATTAATGTAAGAAAGAATCTATGATGAACAGAGGATCAATCAAATGATGGAATTTATAAAAGCCGGCACAGCAGATGCGTTAGTGTTAAGCAGCATTTCCAGGCGCGCGTTTGAAAGTGACATTGCGGTTGGCGCTGCTTCAAAGGCAGGACCGCCCGGATACAGATCGGTAAGTTTTCATACGAAGATGGCAAGGACGAATCACTTATATAAATTATCAATGGATGGCCTGATTGCAGGAGGCGCCCTTCTTTTTGCGGATGGATTGCGGCTGAATATAGGCAGAATATTTGTAGATCCCGAACATTTCAGAAAAGGGTATGGCATATTTATTATGCAGGAAATTGAAAGAATTTTTCCTGATGCAGAGGAAATATTGCTTGATACCCCTGTCTGGAACGTGCGCACAAATGCTTTTTACCAAAAACTGGGCTATATTGGATATAAGGAAGATCACGAGTTTATTTACTACAGAAAAAAACGTAATTGACAAGGGAGAAAATAAGCCTGTGCTTTTCGTCGTCTAGAATTCGCAGGTTGTGGAAAGGTATGGTTATTAGTATGAAACAAATTCATTATATTAAGCAGCCTACGGAGTACTTATGTGGACAGGCCTGTGTTGCTATGCTTGCAGGGGTAACGGTAGAGGAAGTAGTTTCTGTGATGGAAAATGATAAGGGCACAGGGAAAAAGGATATTGAGAGGGCGCTGAACCACTATGGGATAAGGCAGGCGAAAACGATGACGAAAGCAGATAATACTTCGGCTTTACCAAAAGTATGTATTCTTAAAGCTCTCCTGCCAAAATACGGGCATTGGATTTTATACTGTGACGGGACATATTATGACCCGGAATTTGGAGTGATGAAAGAATTGTACTCAAAAGCAAGAATCCAGTCATATCTGGAGATTTTTGTGGAGGAAGAGTAGAAGTGCTGGATGCCTCTTTTGGGAAAGGTTTACGGAGTAACGCCTGTGTTTACAGCAAAGAGCGCAAGTCAGAAGCTGACGCCGCTTCAGGAAGAGGTTATGGGAAGACTGTAAGACGAATGGCAGAGGCTTACAGGGTTATGCAGTATGACAGGGTTTTATCCGCATGGGTAATGAGCCTTGCAGCTGCACATGAAGACGGCGGCGGAAGGAGAGAGAAAAATGAACACGGTAATATTTGATATGGACGGCGTTTTATTTGATACGGAGCGGCTGTGTGAACGGAGCTGGGTGGTGATGGCGAAGGAAGCAGGAATGCCGGGGATGGAGGAAATCTTTCCTAAATGTATCGGTCTCAACGCCAATGACAGCAGAAGGATCGTGATGGAGGCCTACGGGGAGGATTTTAATTACGAGGGATTCCGGGCGAAAGCCTCCGACTGGTTTTGGGATTACATAGAAAAAAACGGACTGCCCGTAAAGCCGGGGGTCAGGGAACTTCTTGACTGGCTGCAGAAGCAGGGTTTCCGGGTGGGACTGGCCTCGTCTACCAGACGTTCTACCGTGCTGAATCACCTGGAGCAGGCGGGAATCCGTGAATATTTTTCGGTGATTGTCACGGGGGACATGGTGGAGCATTCCAAGCCCAGACCGGACATATATCTGCTGGCCTGCGATCAGCTGGGAACGGAGCCGGCACAGGCTTATGCCATCGAGGATTCGCCCAACGGGATCCGCTCCGCATATGCCGCTGGGATGACACCGTTGATGGTGCCGGATATGATCGCACCGGATGAGGAAATGGTCCGCCTGAGCAGGAAGGTATTCAGGGATTTGAGCGAGGTGCTGGAGTTTTTGAAGGAGGAAGCCGGATGAAATTGATTATAACCGATCTGGAAGATTTCAAGGTTCCGATAGAGGGCAGCCATAAGATTATTCAGCCGCGGGGTCCTGTTAAAAATTGCATCGGCTGCTTTGGATGCTGGACCAGGACGCCGGGAAGATGCGTGCTCTATGACGGGTATGAGAACACGGGGATTGATATGAGCAAATGCGCGGAGCTGATTTTCGTCAGCAGATGTTATTACGGCAGTGTAAGTCCCTTTGTAAAAACCGTGCAGGACAGAGCGATTTCCTATATCCATCCGGATTTTGTGATGCGCAGGGGCGAAATGCACCATAAGCGCAGATATAATAATGTAATCCTGCTGTCCGCATATTATTACGGAGAAAATATCACGGATGCGGAAAAGGAGACGGCGCGGAAGATTCTGGAGGCAAATGCGGACAATTATGACGGCCGGGTAAAGGAAGTATATTTTTACAACTCGAAAGAGGAACTGGAGGGCATACGGATATGAAAACAGCGCTCATTAACGGAAGCCCGAAGGTAAAGGGAAGTGCCAGCGGAATTTTGCTGGAGGACTTGAAGGCTTATCTTCAGGAAACGGAGGCGGTGGACTATGGATTCCACACAGCTGCCGCCGCAAAGGAAATGACGGAGGTATTGAATCAGGCGGATGCCCTGGTGTTTGTTTTCCCTCTTTATGTGGACGGGATTCCCGGGCACTTGCTCTCCTGTCTTGGGGACTTGGAGGCAGCTTCCTGCAAAAACAGCAGGATTCATGTATACGGAATCGTCAACTGCGGGTTTTATGAGGGCATTCAGGCTGAGCCGGCGCTGCAGGTTCTTAAAAACTGGTGCGCAAAGGCAGGATATGTCTGGGGAGGCGGCGTGGGCATCGGCGGCGGAGGGGGACTTGCGCAGATGCCTAAGACGAAGTCGGGTCATGGCCCAAGGGAACCGATTGAGAAAGCGTTGAAGGCGCTTGCCGAAGCGATCTGCGCGGGTCATGTGCAAAAGGATCAGCAGGGACAGGATTATCGGAAGACAGTGGAAAATCAATATGTTTCGGTTGCTTTTCCGAGGTTTTTGTATAAGCTGGCGGCGCAGATGGGATGGCGTCAAATGATGAAAGCAAACGGCGGCAAGGCACGGGATTTAGGGAGAAGACCGGAAGACAGCGAAGACTGAAAAGGCGCAGAAATACAGAATAAGCGCAGAAGAAGCAGACAATTTCTCCGCAGCAGGTGAGAGGCGTTCAAATGCCGTGAGGAAATAAACATTGGAATGCAGAGGAGACATGCACATGGCATCACTGGGCATACCACGCAATACCATAGAAATACTCCAAAAATATAATTTCAATTTCCAAAAAAAGTACGGGCAGAATTTCCTGATTGACACCTCTGTCCTGGAGAGAATTATCAGAGCTGCCGGAATTACCAAGGAGGATCTGTGTCTGGAGATCGGTCCGGGGATCGGCACTATGACCCAATACCTGGCGGAAACGGCCAGAGAAGTGGTGGCGGTGGAAATTGATAAAAATCTGATTCCGATACTGGAAGAAACACTTTCGGATTACGAAAACGTAACGGTGATCAATGACGATATACTGAAAGTGGATCTTAACCGGATTGTGAAGGAACGAAACGAAGGCAGATCCATCAAGGTGGTGGCAAACCTGCCCTATTACATTACTACTCCTATTATCATGGGGCTGTTTGAAAAGCAGGTGCCGGTAAAGAGCATTACCGTGATGGTACAGAAGGAAGTGGCGGAGCGGATGCAGGCAGGCCCCGGCACAAAGGATTACGGCGCTTTATCCCTGGCGGTGCAGTATTATGCGGAGCCGGAGGTGGTGGCAAAGGTGCCGCCAAATTGTTTTATCCCCAGGCCTAATGTGGGCAGCGCGGTGATCCGGCTCACCAGGCATGAAAAACCGGCCGTGCAGGTGGAGGATGAGAAAAAAATGTTTTCTCTGATTAAGGCATCCTTTGGCCAGCGCAGGAAGACTTTGGTCAACAGTCTTTCGAATGCGCCTGAGCTGGGAATCTCCAGAGACCATGCGGCGGCAGCACTGGAAAAAATGGGACTGCCGCCCATGATCCGGGGAGAGGCCCTGACTCTGGAGCAGTTTGCGGAGCTGAGTAACCGGATTTAAAAGGTACTCCGATTTTGGACATAACTTATACGAGAGGTCTTATGAGCAGCAATGCAATGGGAGAGATCATACGGTTATGAAGAAAAAGAGCGCATATTAATAGTTGTGAAGATAGATATACGCATCTTCCAACGTCACCGGTACCGGCCTGCAGTCAATTCCCGGCTTTATCCTGCTTAAGATGCGCAGTCGGATGCCGCCCTCTGTCTGCTGCTTGGAGGAAATGCGGTAATTCTGTTCCAGCTCCCGTGCCTTTATGGGATCGGTTACCATACACTCCCACACTGCGCCGGCTGCGTTGTCCAGCAGATTCTGTACGCTGCCGGAGTACAGGAAGCATCCTTTTTTCATTACGGCAAGCTGATTGCAGGTGGCAGCCAGATCTTCCACCACATGAGTGGAAAATAAAACGGTGCGTTTTTCTGAAAAATCCACCAGCAGATTGCGGATGCGGATGCGTTCCTCCGGGTCCAGGCCGGTGGTGGGTTCGTCGATGATGAGAAATTCAGGGTCGTTTATGAGAGCCTGGATCAGTCCTACTCGCCGTTTCATGCCGCCGGAGAGCTGCTTCATCTTCTTTTTCCTGTGTTCTGTCAGGCCGGTCTTTTCCAGATAACATTCGATACGCTCCCTGCAGAGGCTCTTGGGGACGCCTGCCAGAGCTCCCATATATTCCAGGCATTCCTGTACGGTCAGGCCCGGATAGAGGTCGATTTCCTGGGGCAGATAGCCGATCAGCCTCTGTATCTTTTCATAATTTTTCTCGTGGTATTGGAGGCCATTCAAGGTTACCGTGCCGCTTGAGGGGCTCAGGGTAGTGGTCAGTACCCGCATCAGCGTGGTCTTTCCCGCGCCGTTTTCCCCCAGCAGGCCGAAGATGCCCTCCGGGACTTCCAGGCTGGCATGGTCGATAGCAGTTACGTTATTTCGAAAGGTCACAGTCAGGTCATTCATTAGAATACTCATAAATTACCTCTTTTCCGATTGAAAATGTGATTAATAAATTTACTATCCTCTTTTCTTTAACAGGGTCGGCAGGAGCAGCAGCATTACGGCGCAGAGGGCGATGCAGATGCCCTTTCCCGCAAGCCAGCCGAAGCCGCCGGCATCTGCAATGTTTCGATAGGCGTAGGAAAAAACATTGCGGGGGCCCAGGAGCTTCTTCGCAAAGGAGGAATTTGCCATCAGCCACAGGAGCAGGCTTCCGCCGATTCCAAACCACAGGCTGCGGAAGATGCAGGCGATGGTGTTTGAAAGGACGGACCAAAACGCAATCGTCACAGCCATTGCCCCCAGGAAAATCATAAACTGTCTGATTTCGCTTCCGGCCTCCGGCTGCATGAGGCTGAACAGGCGGGGACGTTGAAAGAGAAAGAACAGGTAATATCCTGCCGCCGCCAACAGCAGGAGAAAACCCTGTTGAAGCAGCAGTCTGGCGCCTATGGCACAGAGCTTATCTTTCATCGGATACAGACGCCAGACTTCGGAGCGTCTGCCGGTAATCTCCTGTACGTAGGTGTCCGCGCAGAACGCCGTGGTCAGAATGGCCATGGCAGGCTCCATGGCGGCTCCAATTTCATAGCTGACCGATACGCCCCGAATCAAGCTCAAAATCACGATAAACAGCAGTGCGCTGGCAGTTTTATAAAAGGGCAGGGATATTTTGACTTCTTTCATCATGTCCTTTTTCCTCCATTTTGAAGCGTTTTATGCTGAGAAAGGCGAGTAAAATGTCAGATTTCGCTCTGACAGCCTTATATCCGCCTCCATTTCCACAGCTGAATGGAAAGCAGCAGAAGGACGGCAGATGCAGCCAGCAGAAAGCTTTGATTAAGCAGCACCATGGGCGGGTCCGACGTATCGAAAAGCTGTCCGGAAAACCGCACCATGATGGCCAGAGGCCGGCCGTAATAACCGCTTACCCCAAAGGCGTTCCTGCCGGGCATATTGGAGTATACAATCAGGAGCAGTAAAAGCGGCACTCCGGGAAGGGGGTTTTTAAACAGCAGGGAAATCAGAACATAAGTACATACAATCATAAGCATATTGGGCAGAATATACAGGCAGGTGGTCCTGATAAAATCCAGCAGGTGTACTTCAAAGCCCTGATCATGGGTGGAAATCAGGCAGACTGCCCAAAACACCAGGTTCAGGATGGCCAGCGTAATCAGGCAGACGGAAAATCCGCCCAGAGCTTTTCCCAGTACATAGCCTTCGGCGGTGACAGGCTTGGTATGAAGAAGCTCATAGGTGGAATTTCTCGTGTCCTGCATAAACAGAACGGCCAGCATGAGGGTGGCGAAGAAGCCCATATACAGCCCTGCAAAGTCCGCAAATATTCTGGAAAAATAATAAGAAAAGGGCTTTTCGGAGAGAACCTGCCCAAGATAAGCATTGATTTCCTCGTTGGTTCCCTTTCGGTATTTTGTCCTCTCATAGGCCGAGGCCAGCCTATAAACAGGGTAGTTTTCTTCAAAATACGAAACAGCGTCATAGATGCTTAGATTTTCTGCTTCCTTTATGGCAGCTTCCGCTTTGGCGCTGCTCATTCCGAAAACCGAGACAAAGGTTTCCTCCAGGGATGCTTCCCATAAGGACCGGCGTTCCTCTGGGGGTGTGGGGATATAGCCCTCCCAGGTCTCTCCCGCATGGATGGTTTCGGGGTAATTGTTGACAATCTGCTCCCCCGGAAAGAGAAAATGAATCTGCAGGTAAAAATCCAGATGCAGATAAACGCCCAGGATCACGGCTGCGATTCCCAGCCAGAACAGGGGGCGCTTTAAATAGTTTGTGACTTCTCTTTTAAAAATTGCAAGCATGTTTTGCCTCCTTCTGTATTATTTCTGGTAATCAGAAAATTGTAAGCGAAAGCCGTCACCAATACAGAGTACCGGACAAATCACAATGAAAAGACAACAAGGCGGCATAAAATCGAAAAAAGACCAGACTGCTTACACAATCCGGCCAAATACAGCAGTTACCGAAGCGCCGCCCTGCTGCAAATTCTCCGTCAGAAGCCTGCCGCCGTGCTTTTCACAATACAGTCTGCTGATATACATGCCCAGCCCTGAGTGATTCAGGCTGTCCTTGATGTTTTGTGGGTTCTGCGGGAAACAGGCTTTCGCAGCTTTGGCAGTGGAATCGAAAAATCCGCAGCCGTCATCGGTGATGCGGATCCAGCATTCGTCCGCCCTGAGGTCGAGGGTGATTTCCACTGTTTCTCTGGCATAACGCAGGGCGTTGGACAGCAGATTTTCCGTGACTTCTAATATGATTTCCTGATCGCCCCGAAAGGATTCTTCCGGGGTAACCTTGCGGAGCAGAATTTTTTTCCCGGTTTCCTTTTCCAGAATGCTGATTTCCGCAGAAAGCTCCGCCTGCAGCTGCCTGGCGGTCAGCTCATCAGGACAAAGCTCCCGCCGTTCCAGACTGCTCAGCCTTTGCATGGTCTCCACGAATCTGTCCATGCGCTCAAGCTGTTTCCCACATTCCGACAGCATTTCCATGGCCTTTTCCATGCTGATGGCTTCACCGGGAAGGTAGTCCGTCAGCATCTCATGGTATCCCTTTAAGACGGACAGGGGGGAGCGGATGTCGTGGGAGATGGCGGCGCGAAGAGCCCGCTCTTCGTCA
This sequence comes from uncultured Acetatifactor sp., assembly GCA_910578815.1. Classification (GTDB taxonomy): domain Bacteria; phylum Bacillota; class Clostridia; order Lachnospirales; family Lachnospiraceae; genus Acetatifactor. Next base: position 37,683 of record CAJTSE010000019.1, on the reverse strand, counting down.
AGACTTCGCCACAGGCGGATATTATTTTCCACAAGCTGCGCCCGCATCCGTTCGAATTCCCGGCACAGCTGTCCCATTTCGTCCTTGTTTTCGTACGTAATATGAAACTGCAGATTGTTTTGAGAGATATTCTGGGAGGCCTGAGTCAGCTCCAAAAGAGGGTATTTCAATTTATTTCGGTAAAACAGAAAGACAGATGCACAGCTTCCGGCTATGGACAGGATCAGTACCGCATAGGACTGCAAAAAGTCGCAGACATCGTCTATACGGCGGTCGGCAGGGGTCATTTTATTGTAGGCGGGTCTCATCTCGCCGTAAGGGTCGGGTGTCAGCCGGTTTTCCGCATATTCGGAGCGCTCTGGACCAGGATATTTATCCGAATCAGTATATTTTCGCCAGACAGCTGCCTGTGTATGCCGGGCCAGCACGGAAATATAGGCGGACAAAAAGTAGCTGCAGATCAGGCTGAGTATTAAATAGAGAAGAATCGTTTTTCTGACAGAAAGGTTTTGAATTATTTTGCCCATCGGTATCCCATCCCCCATACAGTTTCAATATACTCTGTGTCCGTAAATACCTGAAATTTTTTTCGGATTCTGCGGATCAGCTCTGTTATGACACGACTGTCGCCTTCGGCATCATAGCCGCAGACCTTCTCATAGATTCGATCCTTATCAAACACGATTCCCGGATTCAAGGACAGAAACTCAATGATTCCATATTCCGCTCTGGTAAACTCCGTGCAGTTGCCGGCGATCTGCACGGTTCTGGATGTGTAATCAATGATAAGCTCGTCCTGGAAAAGACAGCTTGACGGGAGGCTGCGCCGCTGTTCCCGTCTCAGATGGGCAGTGATCCGGGCATCCAGCTCCTTCAGGCTGAAAGGCTTGGTGATATAGTCGTCGCCGCCTGAAAGCAGTCCGCCCACTCGGTCATCCTCGTCCGCCTTTGCCGTCAAAAACAGGATGGGGCAGGATATTTTATCGCGGATGAGTCGACACAATGAAAGTCCGTCCATCTGGGGCATATTAATGTCCAGAAGAATAAGATCCGGCTGATACTTTAATTTTTCCAATGCCTCCCCGCCGTTTTCGGCGGTCAGGATCTCAAACTGCTTTATTTTAAAGTGGGTTTGCAGCATGGTGACAAGCGCCCTGTCGTCATCCACGATTAATAATTTTGTCATCTGATACAGGTTCTCCTTTTATTTATTTTATAAAGTTTATAAAGCTGCCTCCAGTATATCAGACGGCCGGCCCGACGACCAGTCCTGACTGTAATCTCTTTTGATACATCTGTCCATGGTTTTTATGTGTCTAATACTAGATATTGTATTTTTTTTGCCTTTTTTCTTTGACATGTGTACTATATCTATGGTAAACTTAACAAAATAGTGGGAAAGTATACGTATGTGTTGACTGCACCGTCTTTCTTAATTTTGCAGGAAAGCGATTTGAAAATGCAAATGAGGCGGTATATGGGATGGGGAGAGATACCTTGGATAAATATGAATATAAAGTAAGGGCAGACGAAATTAAAGAGCTGATCGCTGAGGGGGACTATCCACAGGCGGCTGAGATTGCGGATACCATCGACTGGCGCAGGGTTAAGAGCGTCATGATGCTTTGCACCATCAGCGATCTGTATAAAATAAACCGTCGCTATGAGGATGCGAAAAATATGCTGCTGCTGGCATATGAGAGAAGACCGGGGGGGAAGACTATTTGTTATTCACTCTGCGAGCTTTGCATCAAAACGGAGGAATTTCTGCAGGCGGTAAATTATTACAAAGAGTTTGTGCAGGTGGCGCCGAAGGATCCGGGACGTTATATTCTGCAGTATAAGCTATACGAGGCTCAGGATGTCAGTCTGGAAGAGCGAATCGGTGTGCTGGAAGAGCTTAAAAAAAGGGATTACCGGGAAAAGTGGGCATATGAGCTGGCATATTTGTACCATCGGGTGGGTTTGGCTACTCGCTGTGTGGAAGAGTGCGATGAGTTGATCCTTTGGTTTGGCGACGGAAAATATGTGATCAAAGCGATGGAACTGAAAATGCTGCATCAGCCTTTGTCTGCAAGCCAGCAGGAAAAGTATGACCATCGGTTTGACCCTGTGGAAGAGGCTCCTGCAGCGGTGGAAGAGCCGGCCGGCTGGGAAAATCCCGTCCAGGAAGAGGCAGTACAGAGCGGCTGGGGAGAATCCGAACAGGACGGAACGGCGCAAGGCGGCTGGGGAGAATCCGAACAGGACGGAACGGCGCAAGGCGGCTGGGGAGAGTCCGGACAGAACGGAACGGCACAAGGCGGCTGGGGGGACTCTGTGTGGAATGCCGGGACAGACGACGGAAACTGGCAGGAGGGCGCAGCGAAGGCAGCGGATAGTAAACAGGCGGACAAATCCGTATACACGGGCTGGGCTGCACAAGGAACGGAGGTATCGGGGGATACCAGAACGGACTGGGTGCTGGCCAGGCCTGCGCCTGTAGCGGAACCTTCGTTTGCAGGAGCGGAAAAGCAGCCGGAACCGGAAGAGTTGGATATACAAGTTAAAACCATGGATGTGGGCGCCTATAATACAATTAATCTGCAGGCAGAAATTGCGGCCGGGCTGCAGGAGGTGCTGGCTGAAAATCAGGCACAGAATGACGCTATTACTCGCTCTATTGTTGCACCGCTGCTGGATACTGATACCGAGAGCCTTGATCTGCCGGAAATAGATGAGGTAGATGAAGATGATCTGGAGCCTGAGGCGGAGGTTATGGAAGGCACCGAAGTATTTTTCGGGGAGACGGGAGAACTGGGTAATATCCGAAAGGAAGAAGATTTTTCAGGGAAGAAGGCTTTCGCTGAAGAGAGACCGGCAGAAGAGTCTGCATTGCCGGAGACGCCTGCAGGGGAGCAGGTGTCAGAGAAAAATTTGCCGGCGGAGAATGTGTCTTTAGGAAAAGAGTTACCGGAAGAAATGGTAGAACTTCATGCTGACGAGACGGCAAAGATCGTAATGGATCAGTTGAGGATGGAAAACATGGGACAAAGGGTGGAGCAGGTACTGACCGCGCAGCCGCCAAGGGAAATTGCCGGAGTTTTGTCTCAGGAATCAGACGGTCAGATCAGTCTTGTGGTGCCGGAGAGTGAAAAAATTGAAAAGCAGATCACCGGTCAGATGGATTTTGAAGATATATTGGATGAGTGGGAAAAGCTGAAGCGGGATAATGAGGCTAAGCGGCAGGAGGAAGTGCGGCAGCATGTTTTGGAGCAGACAGGCAACATGTTTACCGAGTTTGAGGAATCCGTGAAAGATGGCCTGCTGGAACAGCTGGAGAGTGAACCCGTGGAGCTTGACGAAGAAGAGATAGAAGAAATCAGCTTTGAGGAAGAGTCTGGGGAAGTAGAGCCAGAAGAGGGAAACTTCGAGGAAGCGCCTGGGGAAGGAGAAACCGAAGAAGGAAACTTTGAGGAAGCGCCTGGGGAAGGAGAAACCGAAGAAGGAAACCTTGAGGAAGAGCCTGGGGAAGGAGAAACCGAAGAAGGAAACTTTGAGGAAGCGCCTGGGGAAGGAGAAACCGAAGAAGGAAACTTTGAGGAAGAGCTTGGGGAAGGAGAGACGGAAGAGGCAGAAGAAGGAAACCTAGAAGAGTCTGGAGAAGGAGAGACGGAAGAGGCAGAAGAAGGAAACCTAGAAGAGTCTGGAGAAGGAGAGACGGAAGAGGCAGAAGAAGGAAACCTTGAGGAAGAGCCTGGGGAAGGAGAGACGGAAGAGACAGAAGAGAGAGGCTTTGTGGAAGAGCCTGCGGAGGATAGCGGTAAAGAAGAATTTACCGGGGAAGAATCAGAAATTGTTCAGCGCAGGGATACAAAGGTGCGCGCTCTGACCCGTGAGGAAAAGGAACTTTATGCCCCCTTCATCCAAAGCCGTTCCGGCAGAGAGAGGCTGGTAAAGGCCATTGACAGTATCAGCATGGCAGCCTATACCGGAAATGTGATTATTACCGGAGAGAAGGGGATGGACACCCTTTCCCTGGCGAAAAATATGATTCGGGAAATTCAGATGGCCGACAGCAATTTTTCAGGCAAGGTGGCGCAGGTATCGGGACAGGGACTGAATTCCAAGAATATAGGCGAAACGTTGGAACGTTTTAAAAGCGGTGCCTTGATTATCCGGCAGGCATCGGATATGGAAACGCATACAATAGAATCGCTGCAGAAGGCATTACAAAAAGAAAATTTTGGCATCATTATTTTTCTTGAGGACACAAAAAAAGCCATTGATAAGCTGCTGGGGGCCCATCCGGGGCTGCGTGAGTGCTTCACGGCAAGGATGGACGTAGAGGCTTTGAGCAATGATTCCCTGGTGTCGTTCGGAAGGCAGTATGCCCGTGAGATGGAATACTCTATTGATGAATTGGGGATACTGGCGCTTCATACCCGGATTGAAGAACGGCAGACATTGGATCATGTGGTGACGGTTATGGAAGTGAAGGATATTGTTGATGAAGCGATCCGCCATGCCAATAGAAAAACCATTGGACATTTCTTTGACATTCTTTTCGCAAGGCGTTATGATGAAGAGGACATGATTATTCTGACGGAAAAAGATTTTGTATAATGGAGATTTTGGAAAGGCGGGATATTATTATGGCAAAAGAAGCAGAAAAGGTTTTCATTTCCGAGGCGGATCAGTATCTGTTTTCACAGGGGACGCATTATGACATTTATAAAAAGCTGGGGGCCCACCGCTCTGTGGAAGAAGGGGTGGAAGGTATTTACTTTGGTGTATGGGCGCCCAATGCAAGCGCAGTTCATGTGATCGGCTCCTTTAATGGATGGAATGAAGAGACTCATTCCATGGAAAAGCTGGGACCGGTAGGCATCTGGGGGTTGTTTATTCCGGAAGCGGCTGTGGGAGATATGTATAAGTTTTTGATTACTGCTCAGGACGGGCGAAAGCTATACAAGGCAGATCCCTTTGCCAATCAGGCGGAGTATCGTCCAGGAACGGCATCTATTGTGGCGGATCTTTCCGGATTTGAATGGAAGGATGCGGCCTGGATGGAGCAACGGGACCAAAAGGACATGAACAGAGAGCCTATGGCTATTTATGAGTGTCATATCGGTTCCTTTATGAAGCATCCCGACGGAACGGCGGAGGGCTTTTATAATTATCGCCAGTTTGCAGACAGGATTGTGGAGTATTTAAAGGAAATGAAATATACACATGTGGAGCTGATGGGTATTGCGGAGTTTCCCTTTGACGGCTCCTGGGGGTATCAGGTGACGGGGTATTATGCGCCTACCTCCCGCTACGGTACGCCTAAGGACTTTATGTATCTGGTGAATCAGCTGCACAAGGCAGGCGTTGGTGTCATCCTGGACTGGGTGCCGGCTCATTTTGCCACCGATGCTCACGGACTGGGGCAGTTCGACGGGCAGTGCATTTTTGAACATCCGGATCCCCGCCTGGGGGAGCATCCTGACTGGGGCACCAAAATCTTTAATTACGAGAAGCCAGAGGTAAAGAATTTCCTGATTGCCAACGTGCTGTTCTGGCTGCGGGAATTCCATGTGGACGGTATCCGGGTGGATGCGGTGGCTTCCATGCTTTATCTGGATTACGGAAAGCAGGCGGGTCAATGGGTGCCTAATAAGTACGGTGGTCATGAGAATCTTGCGGCTATCGAATTTTTCAAGCATATGAATTCCGTAGTTCGTGGGAGTTATCCCGGATTCCTGACCATTGCGGAGGAATCCACGGCCTGGCCCAATGTTACCGGGGAGATCGGCGGCGAGGGCCTTGGTTTCGCCTTTAAATGGAACATGGGCTGGATGCACGATTTCTGTGAGTATATGAAGCTGGATCCCATTTACCGCAAAGGTAATCACTATGCCATGACCTTTGCCATGAGCTACAATGAGAGTGAAAAATATATCCTTCCTCTGTCCCATGACGAGGTGGTGCATTTAAAATGCTCCATGGTAAATAAGATGCCTGGATACAAGGTGGATAAATACGCGAATTTGCGCGTGGGGTATACATATATGTTCGGACATGCCGGCAAGAAGCTGTTGTTCATGGGGCAGGATTTCGGGCAGGAAAGAGAATGGAGCGAGGCAAGAGAACTGGATTGGTATCTTCTCGGCGAGAAAAGCAATAAAGGTCTGCACGATTATGTAAAGGAATTGCTGACGATCTACAGAAAATATCCGGCGGCTTACGAGCTGGACGATACCTGGGCCGGGTTTGAATGGATGAACGCGGACGACACGGAAAACAGTGTGTATTCCTTTGTGAGAAGGTCTTCTAAGGGCAGAAACAATTTGCTGTTTGTCATGAATATGACGCCGGTTAAGCGGGAAGGTTACCGGGTTGCCGTTCCGAAGAATAAGAAGTATAAGCTGCTCTTAAACAGCGACGAGGAACGCTTCGGCGGCTGGGGCAATGAGATTCCCCAAGAAATTACGGCGGAAAAGGAGCCTTTGTGTAATCAGAAGTATTCGCTTTCACTGGATCTGCCTCCCTATGGAGCGGCGGTATTTGTGTTTTAAGCAGTAAGAATAAGCCTGACAGGTGTGGAGATGCCTGTCAGGCTTTAAAAATGAGCTATCACGTGCAGGGTGCGGATTTCATCGGATTCCGGGCTTCAACAGGGCATTATGGCAGAGGGTCAGGGTCAGCCGGGGCTGTCTGGATCAGTACGTCACAGAAGCAATGCGGAGAGGGCATTTTTATGGCGCCAATTCTCTGGGCATGCTCCACGACTACCGTGTAAAATCCCTGAAACATATTCTGGCACATGCGGTCTGCATCGTCATTCAAATGCGGGGGGAACAGCTTTTTATATCCTGCAATAAAGTCGTTTATAATTTCCGAGTATGCGGGCATAAGCGGCGCCAGATATTTGTCGGTTATGGAATTAAATGCCGCCTTCTGCTTTCTGGTGAAAGCGGGAGTCGTGACAAGCAGAGTACCGTCCTGCTTCTTTATAATGTATCCCTCCCTGATTGCATTTGCCACGGACTCTGTATCCTTCGGGGAAGCGCCTCGTAAAATGTCGGCACAGATATTAATATAATAATCGCGCATCATTGGGCGGAATGCCATGCCGTGGATACCGCCGTATGAAGTATGGGTGTATCCGCCGGGGATGCCGTTATTAGTACAACACTGTATGCCCAGGCCGATTCTGCGGTGCTGTCCGGTTTCCATATTTCCGATATAGCACCATCTGCCCCCGTCATACCGCTGGACATAATCGGGATAGGGCAGAGTACAGTAACGTGTACTGGCATGGCAGAAGGCCATGCTTCCGTAGAGATAAAACAAATCCGTTTCGCTCTTTCCGGCTTTATAAAAGCCGAGTCCGGCTGCTTCCCTTGCGATGCCATGCAGGGCTTCCAGCAGTTGATTCATAAGCGGCAGCAGTGCTTTTTCTCCGTGTTCTTCACAATAAATACCGTATTTGTCCGACCAGATTATAAAGCTTGTACGATATTTTCCCTTTGAGGTTTCCAGAAGGGCCTCCCGTTTCAGGAGGTTCCGAATCCGGTCTTCAATGTAATAAGCCGGTACGCCGCACAACTGTGCCAGCTCTTCAATGCCACAGGGCTTTTCATAGCAGTAGTATAATATGTTCTGTGAAAGCGCGTCGTCGATCTTTTCACTGGGGAACGGAATGATTTCGCCGTCATAGTCTCCGCTCCCATATATGTCAATTCTTAATTTTACAGGTCTTAAGGCAGTTTCGTTCATGTTGTTATACTCCTTTTTCAGTTTTTTTCTTGCCTCCGACAGCCGCCAGGTTATGGTTCCTTCCGGGATATTCAGTCTGTCGGAGATCTGTTTTGTGGAAAGGCCGTCGTAATAATGAAGAATGATGATGTCGCGGTAAATGGCTGAAAGCATTGCAATATTTGTTCGCAGGCGGTCATATTCTTCTTCCTGATTTTCTTCCGGGTCATTGCATTGCTCGCTGCGGAACAGGTCTTCCGGCATATTATAGGAATACATCGCGCGCTGTTTTCCCATGCGACGCCGAAAGCTCTTTGCAGTATTGCCTGCAATACCCCAAAGCCAGGGCTCAAATTTGCTTCTGTCCTTCAGCCTTGGAAGCTCACGGACAGCGGTAATCAAGATTTCCTGAGACAGCTCGTCTGCTTCGTCTCTGGTAAAGGTATGATTGACTGCGAAGCCATACACTCGCTCGACATAGCTTTCGATTGTATTGTAATTCATCATTTTCATCTGCCTTTCACCTGTAAAGTGTCGCTCCCGTTCCTTTCATTGGGTACTTTTATACAAATCCTATTACGAAAATAAAAAGGTGTAAAGTCTGTTTAATTCTTTAGATAGCCGTCGACTCATTGCCGGAAAATAATTTACGTGTAAAGAATTATTCCCATTTAACCGAAATAAAAGAAGTAAGACAATTATTTCGGCATTTTGTGATAGGAGACAGCATCTTGAGAATATCATTTAATCAGCAGCAGGTCAGTGAGACGAAGAATCCATATACGGAGAATCAGGGAATCAATGGAAAAGTCCATCCCGGAAAAAATCATCCTGCCCAGGGAGCGGTATCCGGGGAAAGCATATATGCGCCGGGGTTAGGCCGAAACGGTCTGCCCGGAAACGGAGCGGAAAAGGGTAAGAGCCTGATTGAGCTTCAACAGGAGGCCGAAAGTGCAGATGTGGGGATCAGTCAGGACTATATGACAGTAATGTCACATACATTATCGGAGGAAGATTATGCCAAAGCCAAAGAAGAAGGCTTTGATTTCGGCAATATGAATCCGGAAGAGACCGTTACGATTGTAGATAAAATCAAGGCGGAGCTGGTCCGTGCGGGTAAGAAAATAGCAGGATATACGGATGATTTGAACATGGAGACACTGGCGGCGGTCCTGGGGAGCCAGGTTTTGGCAGAGGCAGTGGCGGAAAGCTTTCGGCAGGCAGACCTTCCGCTGACAGAGGAAAATTTGGAGCTGACGAAGACCGCCTGGATGATGGCGGCTGAGCTTCAGCCTTTGGATCAGGGGAGCATCCGCTATCTGATAGATAATGAAATGAGCAGTGAGATCTGGAATCTTTATGTGGCGGAAAACAGCGGTGCCGCAGGCGGTGAAGGAAATGTTCCCGGCTTTTTTGCCGAGGATGTACAGGGATATTATGCTATGAGTGCCTTCGGCGCAGGGCAGGAGACCGCGAAAATTTCCGGGACAGCCGTAACGAATAAAGCGGCTGATGAAGCAGTCCATGAGAGCGGCCTTGCCCGTCAGATCGAGAATATCATTGAAAATTCCGGGCGTGAGATCAATGAGGAGAGCCGCAGGGACGCTGCCTGGCTTTTAGATAACGGGCTGCCCCTGACCGAAGAGAATCTGAACCGGCTGGAGGAATTAAGGGCGCTGGAGCTGCCTGTAAAACCGGAGCGTTTTGCAGAGGCGGCTGCAGGCGCGGTGGCGGAAGGAAAAGCGCCCGTACACGGAATACTTTCCGAGGGCAGTGAGAATTTATATGAAAGGGCCGTGCGGACGGAGGACTATTACCGAAGTGAAGAGGCCTGGGAAAATTGTGCGGGAGATATTACGGCCAGAAGGCAACTGGAAGAAATTCGTCTGCGGATGACGGCGGAGGTGAATATTAAGTTGCTGAAAAGCGGATTCTCCATTGACACGGCGCCCATGGAAAAGCTGGTGGAAGCGCTGAGGCAGGCGGAGTCACAGCTGGCGGAGCAGTACTTCCCCGGAGATGAAAGCAGTGTGGAGAAGTATCGGAGCTTGCGGGATACAGATGCAGTTGTGCGGGAGCTGCCCGGACTGCCGGCAGGTGTACTGGGAACCTTTGCGGAAGGCATCAGCACGGAGTCTCTTGAGAATTTTCACAAAGAAGGCAAGATTCTGGAGGATACCTATAAAAAGGCAGGGGAAAGCTATGAAACGCTGATGACGGAGCCCCGGCGGGATCTGGGGGACAGCATCAGAAAGGCCTTTGCCAATGTGGACGATATTTTGAGGGATCTGGGTCAGGAGCCGACGGAGGAAAACCGCAGGGCAGCGCGGATTCTGGGATATAACCGCATGGAGATGAGTCTCGAAAACCTGGAGAGGGTGAAAGAAGCGGACCGGGTGGTTCAGACCGTGGTGGAGAAGCTGACGCCGGCAGCAACGCTTAAAATGATCCGGGATGGGGTGAATCCGCTGGAAAAAACCTTTGAAGAGTTGGAGCGGTACTTTGAAGAGCTGCCGGAGGACTATCGAGCGGAAGCCGAGAGCTACAGCCGCTTCCTTTACGGTCTGGAGAAGAATCATGCTGTTACGCAGGAAGAGAGAGAGAGCTATATCGGAGTTTACCGCCTGCTGCGTCAAATAGAAAAGACAGATGGAGCGGCAGTGGGAGCCTTGGTTAATACCCAGGCAGAGCTTCATTTTGGAAATCTGCTCAGTGCCGTTCGCAGCGGCAGGTGCAAGTCCCTCGATACAAAGGTCGGAGACGAAATGGGGGCCGTGGCGGAGCGGATTCAAAAAGGTGAAAGCATTTCCGAGCAGATTGGAAAAGCCTTTGTCAGAAATGTGGAAAAGGCAATGACAGATGTGTCATATGTCGAAACGGCGGAGACGGCATACAACAAAGAACAGTTGGAGCAGTATCGTGAGGCAGTAGTGTCGGCGGGGCAGGAGTGTACGGCCATGCTGGCGCGGGGGGATTTTCCTGCCGGTGCGGATAACCTGCTTGCGGCAGCGGCCCTGTTGGATGGGGATGAGGATCTTTTTGCTGCGGCCGGATTTGTGGGGAAGAGCAATCGTCCCGCAGCGGCTCATGCGCACAAGGGGAAGCTGCCTGCCGAAGCCGGGGCCGTGAGCGGCGAAGCCCTGCAGGCGGACGGAGGCCGGAAGGCAGAGAACACCCAGTTGTGGGAGCAGCTTGACAGCCCGGAAGAGTTTAAACGGGGATATGAAGAGAGCATTGCCGGAGCGCAGTCAGAAATAGAGGAAGCCACCTTTGAATCCGCGGACCGCAGCCTGGATGTGCGGCGTATGCAGCTGGTACATAAGCAGCTTACCGTTGCGGGGAAACTGGCAAAGCAGCAGGAATTTTTCCTGCCGGTGGATATTGGCGGCAGGACGGCCAGAGTACATTTGACACTTGAACGGGGAGCGGGCGCCGCCGGTATGGTCAGGATCAATGTCAGAGCAGGGAAAGAGGACAAAGTGCAGGCAGCCTTCCGCTTTGAAAAGGAAGTTTTAAGCGGAATCATTAAAAATGAAAATCAAAATGAGGTTATGAAAACTGAGAGAATAGCCGATATTTTTAAGGAGGAAGCCGGTGAGAGCTGGAAGCTGGGGGACATCAGCGTGGTAAGTACAGATGTCCGCTTTTCGGAGACAGCCGGAGTTGGCATGGAGGCCGGAATAGAAAATGTTGAGCTTTACCGTGTGGCAAAGGTTTTTCTGCATGCTTGCATAGGTGAAGGATCCGCAGAACAGGAAGGAGTTTCATATGCGAATTAATTACAACGTGTCCGCCATGCTTTCCAATAATGCACTGGCAAATAATGATAGTCTTCTGGCTCAGTCTTTGGAAAGGCTGTCGTCGGGCTTGAAAATCAATCATGCCAAGGATAATCCTGCAGGGCTTGCCATGGCAAAGAGGATGAATGCTCAAATAGAGGGCCTGTCTCAGGCCAATGATAACGCAAACGACGGAATCTCCGTGATCGAAACGGCGGATGGTGCCATGTCCGAGATCAGTGAGATGCTGCAGCGCATGAATGAGCTGGCGATCAAGTCTGCCAACGGGACAATGTCGGAAAGCGACAGGTCTACCGTGCAGGACGAGGTGTCTCAGCTGAAGGAAGAGATTACTCGTGTTGCTGAGACTACAGAGTTTAACAGTCAGAAGCTGTTGAATGGCGAGTTTGAGTTAAAGGGTTATGTGTACGGTGATACGGATATTAAGGTAGCGGGCTATTCCAAGGATGTTACCGTTAAAGATTATTTTATCGGTGGCATTACGCTGCAGAAGGAAGTGGTAAATTCTCCCATAAAGGACGAAAAGGGGAATCTTGTGGATGCGGACGGCAATATTGTTGACGATCCCGATGATGCCGCAACGGAGAAGGTTTGGACGGGAAATTATCTGGTTGAGATAACGGGACCCGGCGGTCAGGCAGAAGCTACCGGATTTCCGGAAGGGTATACGGCAAAAATGAATAAAGATAATCTGGTGACCATTTCCGGCTCCAACGGGTTTGAAATGACGCTGGACCTGTTCAGACTGAATCAGAACATAAATCCGGATGATCCTTTGAAGGCAAATCCAAAATTAAACGTGCAAAAGAAATTTGAGGATCTGGGCATGGGGGATCCGAACGATCCGAATGATCCGGCGGAAATACTCGTATACACGCCTCAGGACGAGAATGGTAATGCTTCTTCCCTGCGAATAGAGGCTACGGGCGTCGGCGCCATGAGGCTGCAGGTCGGGTCTAATGAAGGGCAGGTCCTGCCGGTAGAGATTCCTGCTATTTCTTTAAGAAATATGGGAATCGAAAATTTAGATGTATCCACCAAGGAAGGAGCCCTGAAAGGAATCGACGACATTGACGGTGCGGTTAAGTATGTTTCGAAGGTGCGAGGGATGCTTGGAGCATATCAGAACAGACTGGAATCTACCGTCAACAGTTTGGACGTCACTTCGGAGAACATGACTGCTGCGTATTCCCGGATTATGGATGTGGATATGGCGGAGGAAATGACCAACTATACCACCTATCAGGTGTTGACCCAGGCGGGTACATCCATGCTTGCTCAGGCAAACGAGCGGCCCTCGCAGGTACTGCAGCTGTTGCAATAAAAAGGCGAAAAGATTTTCTAAGGCGTCAAGAGGGTGTGTAAACACCCCTCTTTGAACGCCGCTTAAGAAAATCTATGTTTCGCCTCGAAGAATCGCAGGAACAGCGATTCTTCCAAGCGGGACTTATATGCTTAAAATTGAAAAAGGCTGGTAAAATTCTATGACAAGTGTGGAGAAACAGGATTTTACATTAAGAATATCTCAGGCGAATCCCACTCAGATGGTGGTGATTTTATATGAAATGTTGCTCTGCTATGTAAGGGATGGGAAAGCGGCGCTGGAAAGGGAAGCGGAATCGGAGCTTAAGGCGGCGGTCCGCAGGGCAAGAGGATGCTTGGGCGAGCTGATGAACTCGCTGAATCTGCAATATGAACCGGCCCCCGCACTGCTTGGTCTTTATGGTTTCTGCATCAGGAGACTCGCCGCTGCGGAAAGCGGGAAGAAGGTACTGCCGCTGGAAGAGATTGAGCGTGTCATCATTCCGCTTAAAGATGCTTACGGACAGATCGCCGGGCAGAACAGTGCTGGGCCGGTTATGGGCAATTCTCAGACAGTGTATGCAGGGCTGACCTACGGCAGAAATTCTTTAACCGAAAACATGACTGACCAGGGAGCGAATCGGGGAATGTACGTGTGAAGCCTCCTGCTCAGATGCAGTCTCTAAGGCTGCCAGTTCGCTGAGATGTTTGTACTTTTTTTGCAGTGAATTAATTTCATAAATATAGCCGTCGATCAAGTCAGGATCGGTAGCATTGTTAAAACCCGCATAGGCAATGTCAAGCGCTCTGTGGGTTTTTTCTATGGATTCCCGCAGGGTTATGGGAGTGAGATCCTCTTCCACGGTTTGAACGGTGTCTGCCTTTTGGCTGAAATACATTTTCATGGTAAATCCTTCCTTTCCTGGGGTTGTTAAAATTATAGTCAGGTAATTAGTAAAATATTCCATAAATAGTAAATTGCGGAAAGAAATCATTAATATGGCTTTGTACAGGCCGACAATGAGGCATTTTTTATAGGCCAGTTTGTTGACTTGGGATTGAGAGATTATGCCGAGTCAGATTATGAGAGTCAGAGTGAATATTCGGTTGATTCTGGACATAGGATGTACAAAGGGTCAGGGCGGAATGAGAGAAAATATGAAAAAAGAATGGGTTCTTAATGTGATTTTGCGCAGTATTTTAGGGATCATTGCCATGTATTTCATTAACGGCGCATTGGAAAGGGCAGGAGTTTCGTTGGGAGTGGGCATTAACGGAGCAACTGTTTTGACATCGGGAATCCTTGGAATTCCTGGGCTTGCGGCACTTTACGGGATTGGACTGTATAAAATTTTGTAAACTATTTACAAAAATGATATTTTTGTATTTTATATCTTGCAAAGCGGAAATCTTTCGCTTATAATACGCTTACAGCCAGATGGTCCGGCTGTTCGGTATGGTTCATTTTTTCTGGGACAGGTTTCGTCCCGCAAATTCGTCTTAAAAAACTGATCAGGCGTTGTAAGAATTCAAGCATTTGTAAACTGTCTGAAATGTGAAATCAGTAGGAAGGAGGAAAGGTGTTGGCGGTTTTAGGTCTGTTGCTGGCGGCCGCCTGTGGCTTTGATTATTGGAAGAGAAAAATTCCAAACGGGCTTTTGATTCTTATTGGTGCGGCGGGTATGGCGTTCCGGCTTTCCAGAGATGGTCCGGCGGGTGTGATGCTTTATCTGTTGGGAGCGGCTGCCGTTATGGGATTGTTGTATTTTCTCTTTAGAACAGGCACCCTGGGGGCCGGAGATGTGAAGCTGCTGGGCGCGGCAGCAGGGTATTTTCCATTCGGAAAAATCTTTATCTTTTCTTTTATTTCTATGCTGATTGCAGCAATGATTTCACTTGTTAAATTGGTGGTAAACAGAAATGCCAGAGAACGCTTAGGAGTTTTTTGGGGGTATCTGGAAAGTATTGCAAAAAAAGGCGGACTGCAGCCTTACCCTGACACGGGAAAGGACAGACGGCTGAGTGTCTGCTTATCGGGCCCAATATTGTTCAGTTTTTTGTTGTATATGGGAGGTGTCTATTGAAGGACGGGGAGAGGATCATGGCGCTGTGCGACACAGAAGAGGAATATGCACAGCTAATGACAGAATTTTTAAGAACAAAAAGGGAACTGCTCTGGAAAATTCATACCTATACAAGCGTGCAGGAGCTGATGAAGGAGGGAAAGGAAGGACTGGAGATGCTGGTGATCTCCGAAGCGGCATATTGTGATCGTGTGCTGGACCTGGAGGCGCCCTGCATTGTGCTCTTAAGCGAGAGCGGAGTGATGAAATGGGAAAATGTCAGTTATGTGGACAAATACCAGCAGGCGGAGGAAGTTCTGAAGGATGTATTGAATGTGTACATGGAGTTTGTCGATTGCAGGCTGCCGAAACTGAAAAAAACCGGAAACATTACGTTTATCGGCAATTATTCGCCGGTGCGCAGGACCATGCAGACATCCTTTGCTCTGACTATGGGACAGATTCTTGCCAGAGAACATGCTGCGCTGTATCTGAACTTTGAACATTATGCCGGAATACCGGAGCTGCGATCTGACCTGCAATCGCCGGATCTGGCGGATCTTCTTTATTTTCTTCATGGAGACGGGGATAAATTCGGCCTGCGTCTGCGTGCCGGCTGCCGGCGTCTGGGAGATCTGGATTATATACCGCCCATGAAGTCCGGCCAGAATCTGCTTTCTGTCAGGCCTTCGGAATGGCTGGAGCTGCTGCAGCGGATAGAGGATATGGGGGAATACGAATATGTGATCCTGGACCTGAGCGAAAGTATGCAGGGGCTGTTTGAAATACTGCGTATGTGTAAGGTGGTGTTTACGCTGACCAGAGAGGACAGGATTTCCCAGAGTAAGCTTCTTCAATATGAACAGCTGCTGTCACTTTATGAATATGGGGATGTGCTGGAAAAGACCAGGCGTTTAAAGCTGCCACAAATACAAAGACTGCCGGAAGAGCTGGAGCAGCTTACCAGAGGGGATCTTGCGGCGCTGGTAAATGATCTGCTGAAAAGCATCCGATGAGGATGCGGTAAGGAGAGCCTGACAATGGAATATGCGGATTTAAAGAAGGAACTGAGAGGAAAGGTGCAGGAGAGGCTTGGATGTCTGCGGGAAATGTCGGACGAAGAGGTGGAAGAGACCATAGACGAGGTGCTATTGGAGCGGAGAGAGCTGGTAACTTATCCGGTTGCGCTGCGCTGGAAACTTAAAAAGGAATTGTTTGATTCCCTGCGGAGACTGGATATTCTGCAGATCTTTGTGGAGGACGATTCGGTGACGGAGATTATGATTAACGGCACGGAGCACATTTTTATTGAAAGAGGGGGCCGGCTGCAGGAGCTGGATCAGGGCTTTGATTCGCCGGAAAAGCTGCAGGATGTGATACAGCAGATTGTGGCAGGCTGCAACCGGGTAGTCAACGAAGCGTCGCCCATTGTGGATGCCAGGCTTACGGACGGCTCCAGAGTGAATGTGGTTATGAACCCGGTGGCGTTAAACGGTCCCATCGTAACCGTCAGACGTTTTCCGGCCCGGCCCGTTACAATGGACTGGCTTGTTAGAAATCATTCCTTGTCGGAGCAGGCTGCCCTGTTTTTGGAAAATCTGGTGAAGGCCGGGTACAACATTTTTATCAGTGGCGGCACAGGCAGTGGCAAGACTACCTTTTTAAATGCACTGTCTCAATTTATTCCTGCGGAAGAGAGAGTCATTACCATTGAGGATAGTGCGGAGCTGCAGCTGCAGGGGCTGCCAAACCTGGTGCGTCTTGAAACCAGAAACGGTAATACGGAAGGCTGCAGGGAAATCGGCATCAGGGAATTAATCCGTTCATCCTTAAGGATGAGGCCGGATCGAATCATTGTGGGCGAAGTTAGAGGTCCTGAGGCTGTCGATATGCTGCAATGTCTGAATACGGGTCATGACGGCAGCATGTCCACGGGCCATGCAAACAGCGGAAGGGACATGCTGGCCAGGCTGGAAAGCATGGTTTTGATGGGGTTGGAGCTGCCCCTTGCAGCTATCCGTCAGCAGATTGCGTCAGGAATTGACATTATAATACATCTGGGCAGACTGCGGGACAGGTCCAGGAGGGTTCTTGAGATCACGGAGATTCTTGGCTTTGAAAACAATGAGATCAAGCTGAACACTCTGTTTGAATTTGAAGAGGCAGGAGAAGACAATGAAGGGCGTATTATCGGGGAATTTCATAAAAGGGGGACTCTTTTTAGGGAAAACAAGCTCAAGGCGGCGGGATTATCATAAGTATCACTGGAAACGCCGGGAGTGTACGGTGGCAGCGTTTGTTTCGATGGCGGTGGTAGTGTTTCTGGCATATTTCTTTTATCGAAGTCTTTGGGCGGTCTTGCCCCTTTTGCCGGTGGGGGCAGTGTTCTTTTGCAGGCTCCGGCGCAGAAAGGGGGAACGAAAAAGAGAAGAGCTCACTGAGCAGTTCAGAGAGTGCATTTTGGCGGTATCTACACTGTTAGGGGCAGGGTATTCCGTGGAAAATGCTTTTATGGAGTGTGAACAGGATATGGAGCTAATGTACGGAAGGGATGCCTTGATTTGCGACGAGCTTAAGGTAGTGCGGCGGGGACTTAATATTAATGTTTCGCTGGAAGAGCTGCTGACGGATTTTGGAGAAAGAAGCGGCTGTGAAGAGGTGGTTCAGTTTGCCGAAGTTTTTTCTATTGCCAAGAGAAGCGGGGGGAATCTGGCGGAAATCATCAAGGCCTCCGCGGAACTGATCAGCAGAAAGGCGGAGCTGAAAAAAGAGGTGGATACGCTTTTAAGCGGAAAGAAAATGGAGCTGACGATTATGAAGCTGATGCCCTTTGCCATACTTGTATACATAGGCTCCGCCAATCCGGGATATTTTGACATATTATATGGGAATTTATATGGAGTTCTCATTATGACAGGGTGTCTTGGAGCATATATTGGCGCTTATCTGTTGGGAGATTTCGTTATTAAGAAAATGGGAAAGGAATGGAGCGAATGAAAAAAGCGGCAATGTTTTTGTACAAACGGGCCTGTATCCTAGGGCTTCCCGTTTTTCACGGAAGACAGGTGGAATCCGAGCTGGCGCTGCTTCATCCGGGTGAGAGAGTGGAGTGCGTAAAGACGGATTATTTTGTGAAGAAGCTTTCCTTGTGCCTGTCTATTCTGGCAGTCGGGTTGATCCTGGGGCTTTTGGCAAAGGCCGGCGCGGCCGGAAAGTCCCGCGTGGGGGAAGGCGGCACGATATTCCGGGGTGGTTATGAGGAAGGAGAGCGGGAGGTCCGGCTGAAAACCCACATCGGTAAGGATAAAATGAGCTTTGTCATTTCGGTGTTTCCGAGAATATTGACGGCGGAAGAGACGGCAGCGCTGGCGGAAACGTTTTTTGATCATGTGGAAGGGTTGATTTTAAAGAATAATGAAGATATGCGGCATATCAGCTCGGAGCTGAGCCTGGAAGAGGAATATGAGGGATTTCCTTTTGCGGTGGAATGGGAGAGCAGCAGGGAGGATATTTTGGACTGTGGGGGAAGGGTGGGGGAGGTGGATGAGCCGGTAAGGGTAAGCTTAACAGTCAGTTTACGGTATCAGGCTTTTTGCAAAAAAAAGGAGCTGGAGGCGGTGGTGATTCCGGTTAGTTTGACACCGGAGGAACAGGAGTATCTGGAGATACGGGAGTACCTGCTGGCAGGGGAAGAAAACAGCCGGAGAGAGGAAGAATGGATTCTGCCTGAGGAATGGAAGGGAAGACCGATTGGATGGAGCTTTGAGAGCAGGGATTACAGTACATGGATCTGGGCAGCCACGCCAGCCGTTGCCCTGTTGATTTATTTGTCCTTCGACAGGGACCTTAAAAAAGCGTTGGAAAAAAAGCAGAGCCGATTGCGCCGTGAATACCCTGGGCTGGTCCACAAGCTCGCACTTTATGTGGGGGCAGGAATGACAATCCGCGGAGCCTTTCAAAAGATAGGGGGTGATTATGAGAAAAAAGTAAAAAAGGGACTGGAACCGAGGGCTGGCTGCGAAGAAGTACTTTATACCTGCAGGGAACTGTGGGCGGGCGTAGCCGAAGGCGCCGCCTATGAGCATTTCGGAAAAAGAACGGGATTAAGAGAATACATAAGGCTGGCTTCCCTGCTGGGACAAAATCTGAAAAGGGGCAGCAGTACGCTTTTGGAGCGTCTTCGGGAAGAGGCTGAAAAATCTTCCGAGGAAAGCCTGCTAAGGGCCAGAAAACTGGGGGAGGAAGCGGGAACAAGGCTTTTGGTGCCGATGGTGCTGATGCTGGCCATTGTTATGGTAATGATCATGATCCCGGCGTTCGGAATAATTTGAAAACAGAAGTCAAAACAAAAATGAAAAGCAAAATGAACTGCAAAAACAGGAAAGGAAAAAATATGATGAAAAATATGGAAATGTACACGGAATATAAGGAGTTTGAGGAAACAAAGGAGCGGCAGAAGTTGAAAAGCTGTAGGGATCTTCTGCAGGAAGAGGATGGCATGGGGACGGTGGAGGTCATTTTGATCGTTGTTGTCCTTGTAGGGCTGGTAATCATTTTTAAAGATCAGATCACGCAGATCGTAAATAACCTTTTCAACAAGATCACTTCTCAGACAGGCAAGGTATAAATGAAACAAAAAAACGGTTATTTGACAGTGTATTTGGCTCTTTGTCTGACACTGATTTTGTCCCTTTACCTGGCTCTGATTGAAGGAGCCAGGCGGGGCGGGGCAGCCATGGAATCAGCTTGTGCGGCGGAAATCGGAATGCAGAATATTATGGCGGAATATCATCGGGAGCTTTTAAATCAATTTAACCTGTTTGCTCTGGATTCCTCTTACGGAACAAAGATTTGCGGAAGGAAAAATACGGAAGCACATTTGATGGAGTATTTAAAGCACAATCTGAGTACAGAGGATATTTTTCCAGGAAAGTATTTGTATCGGGATTTTTTTGGGCTGCAAGCGTATGATGCAGAACTGACAGGAGTGTCAATTCTGACGGATGAAAAGGGCGCAGTGTTCCGCGGCATGGCAATAGAGGCGGTGAAAAATGATGTGGGACTGAACCTTCTGGAGGAAGTACAGGATTGGATGTCAGTGGTGCAGGTAAACGGATTGGCGGAAGCAGATTATGCGGCGGAAAGCCGGAAGCTGGATGAGGCGCTGGAAGAGTATGACGGTATGGAGGTGCAGATTTCAGAAAATGAAAGTGTATTTCTGGAGGTAGACAATCCTGCGGCGCAGCTTAATACAAAGCGGGGTCTGGGTACTCTGCATCTGGTAATTGAGAATACGGAAAGCCTTTCCCCAAAGGTGCTAGGCGGTGCGGAGCCGGTAAGCCGGCGCATAGAGCGGGGAATCTTAAATTGTGGAAATATGCCGGTACAGCCTGCGGAGGATCTGTGGAACCGCGTCCTGTTTCAGGAATATCTGCTGCGGTATCTGGATCATTACGGAGACGAAGCAGGCGGCGGAGCGCTTGACTATCAGATCGAATATCTGATTGCAGGAAAGGAGCAGGACACGGAGAATTTGAAAAGTGTAGTCAGCAGGCTGAGTGCCATACGGGAAGCGGCAAACGTGGTTTATCTGCTTACGGACCCGGAGAAAAGCCTGGAAATAGAAGAAGCAGCCATTCTTGCCTGCGGCCTTTTTGCCCTGCCGGAGCTGATACCGTTGGTGAAAGCGGCCATCCTGTTTGGCTGGGCCTATGCGGAGAGTGTTTATGATGTGAAAACGCTGTTGGCAGGCGGGAAGATTCCTTTGATCAAGGATAAAAGCAGCTGGCATTATGGTTTGAGCAGCGCCCTGTATGGCGGCATGGAGGACTCCGGGGGAACCGGGCGGGGACTGTCCTATGAGGATTATCTGCGTATCTTGATGACACTGACGGGACTGGATACCCTGACGGTCCGGGCTATGGACATGGTGGAGGCAGATATACGGCAGACTCCTGGAAACTCGTATTTTCGTCTGGATGCCTGCTATGGGGAGCTGGAAGCTCTTATGAGGATCGACAGTTCCTACGGGTATCGTTTTGAGATACGCAGGAAAAGAGCATATCAGTAAGAAATATATCGTTTAAAAGGCGGGGCAGACAGGGATGGCTTCTTTATGGAACAAAAATAAGAAACTGAAAACAATATCACAAAAACCTTCTTTCGTAAATTATGACAAAAACAAGGATCCTGCCCAAGATCCGCAAAGATTTTTCCGAAGGAAGCCCTCCCTGCCTGCTTCGCTTTTCAAAAAGGTACAGGCCGGAATGACGGTGGAGGCGGCGATTGTTTTGCCTGTATGCCTTTTGTTTTTGATGAATCTTGGATATGCCGTGGAAATGATACGCCTGCACAATAATCTGCAGTTTGCGTTATGGGATGTGGGTGGGAGGACAGCCGTATACGGCTGTGAACTGGGAGAGGACAGGATTCCGACGCTGATAACAGATTTTTACATCGGAAACAGGTTACGGGACAGCCTGGGCAAAGAATATCTGGACAGCTCGCCGCTGGTTAGAGGATGCAGCGGACTTGGACTTTGGCAGAGCGGACTGTCGGAAACAGGCAACGAGCTGGACATTACGCTGACATATCAGGTGGGGCCCCTGACCGCCCTTGCCGGCTTTCGCTCCTTTTATATGGCCAACCGTTGTTATGTCAGACTGTGGAACGGTTACGATGTTACCGGAACGCAGGAAACGGAAATCTGTGTTTACGTGGCGGAAAACGGAGTGGTTTTTCACAGGGACAGAAGCTGTACACATTTGCAGCTCTCGATCCGCAGAATTGTGCGTACAGAGCTGGAAGGTCTGCGGAATCAATGGGGGCAAAGGTATGCGGCCTGTGAAAAATGTGTCAGAGGCGGGATGCCGGATACCTTGTATGTAACGGGGGAAGGGCATTGCTATCATTACAGGGAAAGCTGTTCAGGGCTTAAGAGGACTGTCAGGTCGCTGACTCCGGAGGAAGCATCGGGATACCGGCCGTGCAGCCGGTGCGGGGGAACGCTTGAAAGTTTCTAGGCAGTTAAATACCCTGCAGTAAGCGTTGGCTGCGGAATGAAGAAAGTCTGATTATAATTGGAAGGTCTTGCAAAAGTCCAAAGAAAGTTCAGGCAGAAAGAGAGAAAATATGTGGAAGGAAGCAATGACGGCAGCCTGGCTTCTCATCATGAGCGTTGCAGATATAAGGAGTAAACGGGTGCCGGTGTGGATGCTGGGTATTGGCGCGCTGGGGGCAGCAGGGGTATTGCTTTATGAAGGGGTAAATGGAGAGCTGAACGGCTGGCAGGTGTGCCGGGGACTGATTCCGGGGGTTATTTTGCTGGCAGCAGCGTTTGCTACCGGAAAGGCCGGGCAGGCAGACGGCGTGATAGTGATACTGCTGGGCGTTCTTATGGGATATGATGGCTGCATAGCGGCGGCTTTAAGTGGGCTTTTTCTGCTGTCTCTGTTTTCCGGAATCCTTTTGGCGCTCCGCAGGGTAAAGCGAAATACCAAAATTCCCTTTGTTCCCTTTTTAACGGCAGGCTGGCTGGTTGCGGCATTGGGGAGGTGGAGTCTATATTGAAGGGGCAAAATGCTTATTTTACGGTGGAGGCGGCGCTGGTCCTGCCCCTGGTGACGGGAGCGCTTATTTTCACGATATTATTGTTTGTTTTTCAATATGACCGCTGTCTGTTGGAGCAGGATATGAACATGCTGGCGGTCTTTGGGGCAACGACCCCGGCGGAAGGCAGCGGAGAACCGGAAGCATCCATTCAAAGGAAGGCGTCAGAGCTGTATATGGGTAAGTACGCAGCCTGGGAGACGAGTGTGCTGCAGGTTACCGTTAAGGGTGACAAAGTAAGCGTAACGGGGGAAGGCTTTTTTAATCTGCCGCTGCCGGAGTGGAATTTTTGGGGAGCGCAAGATTTGTGGAAGGTGCGGACATACAGGGAAACCAGGCGTATATCCCCTGCGGATTATATCCGGCTATATCGAAAAATCAAAGGAGGGCAATAAGAGTGCAGACAGAATTTGTACGAAGTCTTAACTGTAATTATGAAAGGATTTTTTTAGAGGAAAAACCGGAGGAAAAAAGATACCAATACTGCATCCTGAACAGAGGCGGCATCCGGGGACTGCTCGCCTGCAGTCTGCGATATATCAACGGGGATGCCTACCTGTATTACAACATATCATCGAAGCAGAATATAAAGCAGCTGTATGGAGGGCGCTGTATTACCAGAGGCTGGTTTTTGGACTTTATGTGGAGTTTTCGGCAGATTGACCGGGAACTTGGACGCTTTCTTTTGGACAGAAGGAATATTTTATGGTATCCGGAGCAGATCTATCAGGATTTGGAAAGCAACGTTTTTTCGTTTTTACATTTTCCCTATCATGAAGGCAGTAACGGTTTTAAGGAGCTTCTGGAATTTTGGGTTGAACAGATCGACTATAATGATGAGGCGTTTGTCAACTGTGTTTATCAAATGTACGAGCAATATGAGCGGAACGGAGACGCATACCTGCAGACTAAAATATTTGAGGATGCGGAACGGCTGGAGGCAGCGGAAAAGGCGGTGAAGCCGGAAATGCCGGAACGAAAAGCGCAGGTACTGGCAGCTGTGGAAAATGCCGCGGCGGGCAGCGCGGGCGTGGAGAAAGCAGAAGAAAAAAACGGCGGTGCAGAGGCGGACAAAAGAAAATTTTTTCCAGGGATTTTTACCAAGAAGAAAAAAGAACGGGAGATTCGAGAAAGCTATCGTCAAAGTATGCAGGAAAGCATGAATGGATATTCCGTGGCGGAAGAAACGACATATGAGGAAGAATATGGAAGAACCGTTTATATCGAGGGAACGGCGGAATCGGAAAGGACAAAGCGGGAGTTGTGTACGCCTGAGGGCAGAGTGCTTGCGATTCTTGACAGGACTGTTATTACAATGGGAAAGAGGAAGGAAGAAGCAGATGTAGTGCTGGAGGATATGTCGGTCAGCAGACTCCATGCCAGGATTGTAAAAGAAAAAGAGAAATATTATATCGAGGATTTAAATTCAACCAACGGAACATTTAAAAACGGGTTAAGGCTTCAGCCCTATGAAAGGCGCGAGCTGGAGGAAGGAGATGAGATCAAGGCGGGAAGAGTCCTTATGGTTTTCCGATAGAATGATTGAAAAAGGGGAGAAACTGTGTTAATCTGTTACTGTTCGAAACAATTTGGGGAGGCATCCCTGATCTGAGTATGCGCTGCAGAGCGCAGACAGGAGCAAGATTTGAGAAGATGGAAGGAACTGCCTGTTGTCAGCAGCATCTTTGTGGCTGTCAATATTCTGGTATATGTCCTGTGCTTGTTTATGGGAAACGATCTGTACAGGAGGGGGAATCTCAATGCGGTTGACGTTCTTGTAAACGGGGAATATGGGCGCGTTTTGTGGGCCATGTTTCTGCACAGCGGAGTTCCTCATATTTTCAACAATATGTTGATACTTTTCTTCATGGGAGCTATGATAGAAAGGGAAATCGGGCATGTCTGGTTTGCGCTGCTGTATTTTCTGTCGGGTATCGGAGGTAATTTGGTGTCCCTTTATGTTAAGGCGGGCAGCTATGATATATCAGGATCTATCGGAGCAAGCGGCGCAGTGTTCGGGCTGGACGGCGTACTGCTTGCCATGGTGTTGCTTTACGGCAGGAAAATGGCAAATGTAACGCCTGTCAGGGTCATAGCCATGATACTGCTATCGTTATATAACGGTTTCAGCGGGGAAAATATTGATAATGCGGCTCATGTGGGCGGTTTGATTGTCGGATTTGCAGGTGGGTGCGCGGTGTGTATGCTGCAGCGGGTAAGACGCGGAAGACGGCAGTAGGAGGTGCGGATTTGAATATTAATATCTATTACGGAGGAAGAGGGCTGATAGATGATCCCACAATATTTGTGATTAACAAGATGCAGGAGGTTTTGGAGGAACTTCGTGTCAATGTGACCCGCTACAATCTGTATGAGTGCAAAAGCACTATTCCCACACTTCCTCAGACGCTGAAGGAGGCGGACGGGATCATACTGGCTTCTACGGTAGAATGGTACGGTGTGGGCGGATATATGCAGCAGTTTTTGGATTCCTGCTGGCTGTTTGGGGATAAGGAAAAGATTGCAAAGATCTATATGTGTCCGGTGGTTATGTCCACTACCTATGGCGAGCGGTACGGTAAGCTGAATCTGGAGATTGCATGGGAAATTTTGGGCGGCCTGCCATGCAGCGGGATGTGCGGCTACATCGAAAACACGGTTGTGCTGGAAATGAATGAACAGTATACTCGGTTGATTGAGAGAAAGGCGGAGAATCTATACAGGACCATTAATCAGAAGGTGAGCAGTTTTCCGGCCAGCAGCCAGGCGGTGAAGCAGAGGATTGCAGTGCCAAAGCAAAACGATTTGACCCCTCAGGAGACGGAGCAGCTGTCTCAATATGTGTCGGACGACAGTTATGTGCAGCGCCAGAAGCAGGATATTCAGGAGCTGACCAGTCTTTTCAGAGATATGCTGAGTGAGGATGGGGCGGACAGCGAGGAAGAGTATCTGGGGGCGTTCCGCCGTCATTTCAAGCCGCAGGCAGGATTCCATGGGATATACGCAATCACTATAGAAGAAAAAAAGAAAAAGCTGATTATTGAAGTGGAGGGTCCCAGGCTGGAGTGCTATTACGGAAATGTGGAACAGGCGGATGTGGAGATGCAGACGAACAGAGCAGCCATGGAGGAAGTGGTTACCGGCAGAATGACCTTTCAGCGGGCCTTTATGTCCGGGTCCATGAAGATGAAGGGAGATTTCAGAATACTGCGGACTCTGGATCAGCTGTTTCTGTTTGAAGAGAAAGCGTAGATTTACAGAGAAGGATTAAAATAGTCTGCAAGCAGAAAGATTAAAATAGATGATTAAACAGAGGGTTAATTGCAGATAGAAAAAGAGTTGAAATATAGAAGGCAGAGAGCGGAGGACAGACAGATGAAGAAAGAAGATTGTATTTTCTGTAAGATAGCGACGGGGGAGATTCCGTCCAAAACGATATATGAGGACGGGCAGTTTCGAGTGATTCTTGATCTTGGTCCCGCTGCGAAAGGCCATGCGCTGATTCTGCCTAAGAGTCATGCTGCAAATCTGTACGAGCTGCCGGATGAGACGGCGGCAGAGGTTATGAAGCTGGCAAAAAAGATGGCGTTGCGGCTTAGAGACAGACTTCACTGCGACGGATTAAATCTAGTGCAGAATAACGGGGAAACGGCCGGGCAGACAGTCTCTCACTTTCATATACACCTGATACCCAGATACGAGGGAGACGGACAAAAGATAAATTGGGTTCCCTCCCAGCCTTCACAGGAGGAGCTGGAGGCTGTAAGAAAGGAAATTGCGGATTAGATGCGGACGTTGAATGTAAGTGAAATTGTCAGGAATATTAAGGAAATGTGTATAGAGGCAAACCATTTTTTGTCGGAAGACATGAAATGTGCCATGAAATGTGCGGTGGATCAGGAGAATTCTCCCTTGGGAAGGCAGATATTAAATCAACTGCAGGAAAATCTTGTGATTGCAGGACAGGAGATGATTCCGATCTGTCAGGATACGGGAATGGCGGTTGTCTTTCTGGAAATTGGCCAGGAGGTACATTTCGAAGGCGGATTGCTGGAGGAAGCCGTTCATGAAGGTGTGCGCCAGGGCTACACGGAAGGCTATCTGCGTAAATCCGTGGTTAAGGATCCTTTGATTCGGGAAAATACGAGGGATAATACGCCAGCGGTGATTCACTATGAGATTGTGCCGGGAGATCAGGTGAGAATCACTGTGGCGCCGAAGGGCTTTGGCAGCGAAAATATGAGCAGAATATTTATGCTGAAGCCGGCGGACGGCATCGAGGGTGTGAAGGAAGCCGTGCTGACTGCAGTGAGAGAAGCAGGTCCCAATGCCTGCCCGCCCATGGTAGTAGGAGTGGGGATCGGGGGAACTTTTGAAAAATGTGCCGTTCTGGCAAAGAAGGCTTTGACCAGACCTTTAGATCGGCGCTCTGATATTCCCTATGTGAGAGAATTGGAAGAAGAACTGCTTGAGAAGATCAATCTTTCCGGCATTGGACCGGGCGGATTGGGCGGAAGCACCACTGCGCTTGCGGTCAACATTGATACATACCCCACACATATTGCAGGGCTGCCGGTAGCCGTCAATATCTGCTGCCATGTGAATCGCCATACCGTGCGGGAAATATAAAAGGCGAAAAGATTTTCTAAGGTTGAAAAGAACTCAACCTAAGAAAATCTAAGTTTCGCCTCGAAGAATTGCCTTTCGGCAATTCTTCCTGAAACGAAGTTTCATGGGATTGCAACGAGTTCATTAATTGTCTGTGGGAATCTTAAGACGAACAAGTTCGCCGGGCGATTCCTGCATTGCAGGAGCAGCGGTGGCGGAATGAGGGTAAGATTGAAAATTGTCATTTTCAATCTCGGAATTTGTGACGCTGCGCGTCCCAAAGTTCCACAGATTTAGATGCCGCTTGAGCGGCGGAATTAGAGGAAAGAATGGAGAAATATGTGAATGCGCCTCTAACGGAAGGGGCAGCAGCAGAATTGAGAGCAGGGGATTATGTGTATCTGAGCGGGACGATCTACACGGCCAGAGACGCTGCACATAAGAGAATGTATGAAGCGCTGGAACGAGGGGAGCAGCTTCCTTTTGCAATGGAAAATAATGTGATTTATTATATGGGGCCGTCTCCGGCAAGACCGGGAAAACCGATCGGCTCTGCAGGTCCCACCACTTCCGGCAGGATGGATAAATACACTCCGACCCTTCTCGACCTTGGCTTGAAGGGAATGATTGGAAAGGGAAAGAGAAACCAGGCGGTCAGGGATGCAATCGTAAGGAACGGCGCGGTGTATTTTGCGGCGGTGGGCGGAGCAGGCGCGCTGCTTTCGCAATCCATCCTTTCTTCGGAGGTCATTGCTTATGAGGACCTGGGAACGGAGGCGATCCGCAGGCTGGAAGTAAAGCATTTTCCCGTAATCGTGGTGATGGATGCGCAGGGAAATAGTTTGTATTAAATCAGCCGAAAATTCGTGCAAGTACGATTTTTGGCTACGCACATCGGCTGGCTGAACGGTTACGATAATTCGATGAATTCTTGAAAAAGCGATTGACAAATAAGTCAGCCATGGGTATAATAATTCTTGCGTCGTAGTGTTGACGCGGAAATCGAATATTGGCAGAGTCGTAATTCGGATTAAGGAGAAATACTCAAGAGGCCGAAGAGGCGCCCCTGCTAAGGGTGTAGGTCGGGCAACCGGCGCGAGGGTTCAAATCCCTCTTTCTCCGTTAGTAAATCTGCCAAAAGGAATGCGAGATGCCGGAAAAGCGTCTCGCATTTTGTATTATGCGCAGGCCCACACTCTTTCCTGCTCGATTATGGTAATTTTCTCCCACAAAGAAACTTTGCTTGCTGGGTAATGGATAGAGTTGGAGCAATTATGGAGGAAATGATGGAAATAAACAGTTTAATGCAGCAGATTAATGGCTGGCTGAAGGATATTTTAAAAGATAATTATGTAGGTGTATATTTTCATGGCTCGCTGCGGCTGGGAAGTTTTCATCCGAATAGATCGGATTTGGATTTTATTATCGTCGTAAAGGATAAGCTGGATTCTGAAGCAAAGGAACTTATTTGGGATAAAATGCTGGAAAATGTCGATGCGTTTCCGGAAGGCGGGTTTGAGTTCAGTGTCGTTTTATATGAAAATTGCAAAATCATAAAGCATCCCGTACCGTATGAGCTGCATGGCAGCAGGGCATGGATTGACAGATACAGAGCGGATAAGGCGACGGTAATTAATGGAGATTATAAGGCTGATCCCGATCTGGCAAGCCATTTTAATGTGATTAATGTGCCAAATGAAAAAATGGATTTTGGAAGGCCGTCACAGGAGGTTTTTGCGAAGGTGCCCATGGAGTATGTAATAGACTCTAATTATCGTGATACCCTCGAATGTGTGGAAGAAATTGTAAATCATCCGGTTTACTGTGTTTTAAATTTGTGCAGGTTCTATGCACTGATCAGAGATGGTTTGACATTATCTAAGTATGACGGCGGACGATGGGCTTTGGAAAACATGAATTCGGACTATGAGGACGTGATAAAAGCTGCTATGGATGAATACGGAGACGATGCCGGCGGTACATTCGCTGCCAATGGTACACAGGAAGCCGGCGGTTCACACGCTGCCAATGGCACATGCAATGCCTGTAAGGGATATGATGCCGAAAGACTAAGAGGTTTTGCAAGGGAAGCAATTACCCGGATTGACGGGGTATTAACCATAAATACATTGCAACAGGAGGGAAAATGATGGCGAAAGTAATTTTACTAAATGGAAGTCCCCACGAAAAGGGCTGCACATGGACGGCGCTTGATGAAATGATTCGAATATTTGAAATAGAAGGTCTGGAAACAGAGCTGATCCATGTGGGCAATAAGGCCGTCAGAGGATGTATTTCCTGCGGATATTGTAAGCAGAATGGAAAATGTGTGTTTAATGATGACCTGGTAAATGAGACCGCACCAAAGTTTGAGGCGGCAGAGGGCTTGGTGGTAGGAAGTCCCGTGTACTATGGATCTCCTAACGGAACGATCCTTTCTTTTATGGACAGACTTTTTTACAGCTCGCACTTTTCAAAGCACATGAAGGTGGGCGCGGCAGTGGTGAGCTGCAGGAGGGGCGGCAATACTGCATCCTTTGATGTGCTGAATAAGTACTTTACCATCAGTGGGATGCCCGTGGCTTCCTCTACCTATTGGAATCAGGTACACGGCTTTACTGCGGAAGATGTTAGAAAAGACCGTGAGGGACTGCAGACCATGCGGAATCTTGCCCGGAATATGGCGTTTATGATCAAGGCATTTTCTGATGCAGGGGGAAAGTACGGGCTTCCGGAAGTGGAACAAAAGTATGTTACAAGTTTTACCGAGGGTAAGGAATAGGCGCTAACAGTTCAGAAACCTGCCTGAACTGTTAGATTAGATGAGTAATTTGCAGTTATGATTGCAAATGAGAAGTTGAATATTGTCAGGAAAAGTGAGATAATAAAAGGGAAGTGTTAATTTAGCATAAAAAATACGGCAGGAGGATTTATTATGAGAAAATATGTTATGTTTGCATAGCACTGGCTATTGCAATCGAGAATAGGGTGCCGTATTTTGCGGTTTAGGATTATGCCCGATTAATTGTTATAGCCAATGCGATCCTGAAGAATATTAATTTAGGAGGCAGACATGGGCTATATAAGAGCAGAAGAAATTCTGCCCATTGAAGTAATAGAATTGATACAGCAGTATGTTGACGGAGAAAATATTTATATTCCGCGCAAGGCGGCACACAGGCAGGTATGGGGAGCTGGCACGCAGATTCGGCAGGAGCTTTTGCGGCGGGACCGGCAAATCTATGAGGATTACCTGGCAGGCGGCATGCCTTCGGAACTGGCCGGTAAATATTTTTTGTCTGAAAAGAGCATACAGAGAATTTTAAGAAAAATGAGCAGACAGAATATGAGCTGATACGTAGTATTGGCTCATGTTTTTTTGTAAAAAAGAATGAGGTGGAATGCGGCGTGAAGGATGTGCTATCCTATCTCTGTCGCGAGGATAGTGTGAAAATCTAAGTTTCGCCTCGAAGAATCGCTGAAGCGATTCTTCCATAAGCTTCAAGGATTGTTTATGCCTGCAGCAGTTTTTGTTCGCAGCAAAGGCTGCTTTGCGAAGAAATTCTAAGGCTCACACCGAAAAATGCCAAAAACGGGCGTTTATCACAGGCCAGCTTGCTGGCCTTGGGATTGTGAGATTTCGCAGAACAGAATGAGGGAGGTAAGCATGGAATCAGTTGCCGAATATTTACAAAATTTAAAACAATGGCTTCGGGATACGGCGGATACTCCGCCGGAGGAAATGGCGGCATTTTTTGCGAAGCGGCTGGATGATTATGAAGAGCACATGTCAATTTGGGAAAAGTCATATCAGATGTTTGCCGAAATGCTGCCCTTGGAATGCCAGAGGATTTTAGACTTAGGCTGCGGAACGGGCTTGGAATTGGATAAGATATGGCAAAAGAATCCGGACATAGAGGTGACAGGGGTAGATTTGTGCCAAAATATGCTGGATAAACTGCGGGAAAAACATGCGGATAAACATTTTATTACGGCATGCCAGGATTATTTTCAATATGATTTTGGCCTTTGCAAGTGGGATGCCGTGATTTCTTTTGAGAGTCTGCATCATTTCCTTCCGGAGCGAAAAAGGGAATTATACAGGAAGGTTTATAACAGCTTAAAAGCAGGAGGTATTTTTCTTTTGGGGGATTATATCGCCTGCTGCGAGGAAGAGGAAGAACTTTTGCGTGGCGAATACCTGGAAAGGCGGAAGCGGTTCGGCGTATCGGATCAATGCTTTATTCATTTTGATATTCCGCTGACATTGGAGCATGAAAAGAAGCTGCTGCAAAGTGCCGGATTTGTGATTGGGAAAACACTGGACAATCCGGACGGCGCAACAATTATAATGGCCATAAAGGAGACTGACTGATGGACTATGGCTTTAAAATATCGGAGCGCCTGTGGAACATGCCGGATAAAGGCGAGCTTGAAAGCCACAGGGAAGAAACTTTTATTGATGATATTAATCAAAAGAGTCATATTGAAAAGGAACTGCTCTCCCATTTGGACGGTGTGGAAACCGTGTTTGATGGAGGCGCTGGCTGCGGCAGATTTTCCATTTTACTTGCGAAGCATGGCTGCGGAGTGACACATTTTGACATTTTGCAGCCCATGATCAATAAAGCAAGAGAATTAGCTGAAAAAGAAAGTGTCCTTGAAAGGATAAGTTTTGTGAAGGGAGCATTATCTTCCCTATCTGGCAAATCCGATACAAAAAAACCAGTTCCTATTGGATGAAAGCTGTGATGATCCGTTTGTCAAATGGTGTATTGATAATAAGGCAAACGCAATCGAGGCTTTTCAGTTTGATAAAGGTGCCGTCATGAAGCTGTGGAAAGAAGGGTTTATGGGCGGTGAAGCCGAAATTGCCGAGTATGAAAAAGGGGGAACACCGTGGTGCATCACATACACCTTTATGCCTGATGAATTAGAAGGTGTGATGAAGCGCTATGGCGTGAAGAATATTAAGCTGGCAGGTCCCGGCGCATATGCAAGGACGATTCCCAATGAATTGCTCGTAAAGATCATGAAAAATCCAAAGCAGCGTTCCGACTTTTTGGAATTTTGTTATCTTTATGATTCTAATCCGTATGTTTGCGGTATGGGAAAGGATAATTTGCTGGCCTGGGGTGAATTGTGATTGATTTGCCGGGAACGTACCCGTCAAAGCTGATAAGGCTTTCGCAATTATCCGGTTTTGGAATAAAAATAATGGAAGGAGTTCCATGGTCTGGTTTTGCCAAGCCAGCCCTGTTCTGCCCAATACTTCCCATCAAGAGATTCAGGACCATTTTTATGCAGTGTTTGCTGGATCAGGCGGCAAATGAAGAACTTAGTCTTGATAATGAACTTTGTCCGTGCAGGTTTTGCATAATCTATCTGTGCAAACCTTTGAGACAGCTTTTTCACTTTTCCTGTCAGTGCGGCCTGTTTTTTGGGGGGAAGTCTTTCCCAGACAAAATCGGTCATCAAAGCGTCGGTGAATATGCCAATTTGAGAAATTCCCCACCAGGATAAGCTGTGCTTTATGTCCTTTGCCGCAGATTTTGCCCCTGCGCCTAAACACTGCGTAATAATCACGGCCCGTTTTCCAAACATTTCGGGAGCAGGACGGTGGGACAGCCAACGGTAAGCAAAATGGTCGAGAAACGCCTTCATTGCTCCCGTAGCATGAAGCACATATGCAGGAGATGTCATGACAATTAAATCGGCTTCCAAGAGCATTTTCTCAATTTTTTGGATGTATTCTGCGTCTTTGCAGGTGTTTTTGCCTTTTATGATACAGTTTACACAGCCACTGCAGAAATGGGGACAATCTTTTGGAAGGTAGTATTCTGTAATGTTTGCATTATCTCTGAAATCAGTTAAAAATATTTCTTTTAACCGCCAGGTTACGCCGTGCTTTTCTGTTCCGTTTATGACCGTTATCTTCATCATTCTTATACCTCCAAAATATCGTGCAGAATTTGCGTGTGCCATGCCCTGCGGTTTTCTTTTTGACTCAAATCAATATCAAATGTTGCTGATGCCGTTTCATGCCGAAGAAAGATCTGCTGCATCATTGAAATCAGGCAAAAAGTCTTTCTTTTTACAGTGTGTTGATCCCAATCCGGCCGGCAGGCAGCCACAAGAGGAAGATATGCAGCGTAAGTTCTGTGAGTGTTGTCGTTTGGTGTGGGATTTTTCATATCGGTAAGCATTGAAATTCTGGAAACTGCATAATGCTCGAACAGAAAATCCAAAGTCATGTTTCCAAGATATTCTAATTTTTCAAAAGATGTCAGGCCCTCTGTTTTCTCTCGGACCTTTTGAAACTGCTCGACAATCCCGTTTATGATGCGCTCAACACACAGTTCAATAAGCTTATCTTTGTTTCCAAAATGATAATTCACAAGCCCTAATCCAACGCCTGCCCTTTTAGATATTTCACGAACGGTGATGCTGCCTAAATCTTCGCCGTTTTCCTCAATGAGAGCAATCGTTGCCTGTATTATTGTTTCTTTATGATCCATATCCGTGCCTCCTGAACATTGTTCATGATGTATTATATTGAACAGTGTTCAAAAAGTCAATAGGCAATGAATTTTTTCATAAATGAAATATTTATCATTCACAAAAAATGATAATACAGATTAGGCACAGATGCTGTAGAATGGGTTTATCAGTAGAAAATTGTGATGCGCGGAAAGGAGTAAAATAATGAATAATCTAAAACTGATAGAAAAGGTACTGTATTACATTGATGAGCATATATGTGAGGAATTGACTTATGAACGTCTGGCAGAGGTGTTTGGCTACTCATCCTTTCATTTCCATAAGATCTTTTCATCAGTGACAGAGCTAAGTATAGCGGAATATATTCGAAAGCGCCGTCTTACCATGGCGCATAAAATATTATGTGAGACAACAGAGAGCGTTGCGGATATTTGCTACAGAGTCGGATTTAACAGTATTCAGACCTTTAATCGGGCGTTTAAGGATACGTTCGGAATGCAGCCGCTTGTGGCAAGGGAAAGACAGGCAAAGATTACCTATCGCAGCGTAGAAGAAATTGTTACAGGATACCTGAAACGTGTTGCGGTAGAAGGGGTATTTTCCATAGAACCGCGTTTTGAAGAACGGGAAGAATTTTTGATTGCCGGATATAGAAAACACACCAAAGACGGCTTTCATGTCATAGGAGAGTCGTGGTTTGAGCTAAAGAGCAGCTTGGATGCCGTTGAAAGAAAAAATGAGCATACAATGTATGGTTTTGAAGATTATGCGGAAGAATTCTGCTCTGAGCCATTGTCATTTTATTATATGGCAGGGGTAGAAGTGGAAAAAAATACGCTCCTTCCGGAAGGAATGTATTGCAAAGTGGTGCCTAAGGCAAAATATGCCGTATTTACAGTGAATGGCAATAATACTAATGGGGAAATCGGCGAGGCATTCAAATACATTTATTTTGTATGGCTGCCAAACTCGGAATACTGTATTGATGAAAAGGCGCTGTTTGATTTCGAATTTTATGATGAGCGCTGGGATTGCCAGCTTGAAGCCGCGCAGATGGATATTTATGTCCCGGTAAGAAGATTGGAGGATTAGCGATGGCATTTTGCGATTTCTTTAAAGATTTTATTCCGATTCGTGTGGATGAGGACATTTATCTTCGGCAGCATGAGCCGGAAAAGGACGCCAGACCCTTTTGGGAAATATATGATGATGAAGAGAATTTTACCTATTGGGGAGGCTACAAAAGACCTCACGATTGGAATGAAGAGAGAGAAATTCAGGTTGAAGCAAGCCGTGTAAAAGGATTTAAAGGTAAGCGGGAATACTCCTGGGTTGTGACATATCAGGGGGAAGTGATTGGTCAGATCCAGCTGTTTGGTTTTTCTATTCATAACACCTGTGCAGAGGTTGGTTATTTCATCAAGAAGGCTTATTGGAACCAGGGAATCAACACAAAGGTATTAAAGGCAGTGTGCGGATTTGGGATAGAGATTATGGGCTTGGAAAGAATTGAAGCATTTGCTCATGTGGACAATATCGGGTCCAACAGAACGTTGCAAAAAGCAGGTTTTGTGAAGGAAGGAACGCTGCGAAAAAGATTTGAAATAAAAGGGGAACTATATGATTGTAATGTTTATTCATTTGTGAAGGAAGATTTGAAAAAGTAGATTCATCTCGGTTTACCGCCAATTTTATTATGCAGCATCAACCTGTTGAATGAAGCTGGCCCACTGTAACCTTTGTTTTAGAAAACCTTAAGTTATATATGTTAAATGTTTTGAAATGTTGCAATGCAGATTACCCCTTGACTTTCACGTTACGTCATAGCTTATGATATAGAAAACAGGAAAGGGGTATGAGATTGAAAATTGAAATTTTCAATCTCGGAATTTGTGACGCTGCGCGTCCCAAAGTTCCCATAGATTTAAATGCCGCTTGCGCGGCGGAAGGAGAGGAACGATGAAAGTATCTGCAGTACGTTCAGACGACGTTTATTCAAAAATTATGAATGCGCCTCCGGACAAAAAGAATGACATTTATCGGTATGAGTTGATGATGCCATTTGAGAGGAAATGGGCTTGTTATCATATTCCTATAAAGGCAAAGACGCCCGGCGGCTATGATGTGATCAGGGCAGGCGAATTGTTAGGACTCATTGCGCCAACTAAAGTAGACGAAACGCAAAGACAAAATATTCGGCTGATTGCGGATGACGCGCTCTGGGAAACATGTGAAGCGGCAATCAGAAGATCGTTAAACTGCTTTATTGGGCAGGGAGTCAGCTTACCTGTTGGGGAGTATCTGTTTACTATTTTGCTTGCAAATTCCGAAAGTCCTTATATTATGTTCAATGAGGGCTACTGCGGCGACGGTGGCATACCGGGATATATTTTATCCTGGCTGGTCCCCAACGAATATACCTTGAAGCATCTTCCCGCAGCTCTGGCACATGAAACCAATCATAATGTCCGCTTTCAGTTCATTGAATGGAAAAACGACATTACGCTTGGAGAGATGCTGGTCAGCGAAGGACTGGCAGAAAACTTTGCAACTTATTTATTTGGCGAAGATCATGCAGGTCCCTGGGTGACAAAAACGGATTTGACGACTTTAAACCAATCTATCAAACCTGTAATCCGGAGTGGATTAAATGTTCAGGGACTTGAAAAGCTCAATGCGTATCTTTATGGTGATGAATTGGCTCAATTACAAAATTTCCCGCAGGCAGGTTTACCTTATTGTGCCGGATATGCCTGTGGTTATCATTTAGTAAAGCATTATTTGGAAAAGACGGGTAAGAGTGTGGTCGAAGCAACACTTTTACCTGCAAAAGAAATTTTGGATGCCGCGGAGGATTTCTGGAATGACTGAAAAACTTATGCCTGTCCATAAAGTTGCCAAATTGACCGGCGTCACCGCCCGTACACTTCATTATTATGATGAAATCGGGCTTTTGAAACCTGCGGCGATAACCGAAGCAGGTTATCGTATGTATGACGATACGGCACTTGGCCGTCTGCAAAATATATTATTATTTCGTGAATTGCAGTTTCCCTTAAAAGAAATCAAAGTAATTCTTGACAGCCCTGATTTTGATCCGCAGGAAGCACTTGCCCAGCAAATCAAGCTGCTGGAGTTACAATATAAACACATAGGGGAGCTTATTGCCTTTATCCGTGAAATTCAAAACAAAGGAGCAGCAGCGATGAATTTTGATGTTTTTGATAAGAGTGAAATTGAAAAGTATGAGGCGGAAGTCAAAGCGAGATGGGGAAATACAAAAGCATATCAAGAGTATCGAGAAAAGGATATTGCCAGAAACAAAGATAGTCACGATAAGCTTGCAAACCAACTGATGACGATGTTTTCCAAATTGGGAGAATTAAAGCGTTTGACGCCTGATGCCGATGAAGTACAAAAGAAAATATCTGCGTTACAACAGTTTATAACCAATCACTACTATGTGTGCACCGATGAAATCCTGTGCGGTCTGGGTGAGATGTATGTATGTGATGAACGCTTCAGGAACAACATTGACAAAGCGGGCGGAGAAGGAACTGCTGACTTTGTTAAACAGGCGATTGCCATATATTGCAATAAGTCGCATAAGTAAAACAGCGGCTTGAGTATTCGTTTAGACACCCATAACCTGACGGCGACAGATGGCTGTCAGACTCATTTGAACATGCTTGCGCGTGGAGGTTTACAGTCCTCATTGAGAACAACAGCCGTCTGTTACCTGTTATTTGATTGCGGGGGGTCGGAATTGTTACCGGCTTGAAAAAACACTTGAAAAAATTGCTTGAAATTTTCATAATAAAAATATTGACAAACGGTAAAAGTTAGGGTACTATGAAATTCCACCGTTAAAAGCAGAGGTTATATGGCGGTGGAAAAGAAAAACAAATTTTCCAATTTATTTTAAAAAATTTGTTGACAAAAAGAAAAACTCGTGATATTATGAACGAGTTGCGGCCAAAGTTCAATAGATGGCTGGCATTCTCCCATAAACGGGAGATTTTGTACCTTGACAAACAAACAGTAATGCAACCCTGAAAAGATTCCAAAAGACATTC
>CAJTSE010000018.1 GCA_910578815.1 uncultured Acetatifactor sp. | reverse complement strand
ATCCATATAACGCATACCAGCATCCCTATATTTCGATACCTCACGATTTCTCCTTACAACCAAATAACATTTTTCCGACTGTTTTGCAACATATTTTAATATAGAAATCATTTTATCAGATTCCACAAATCTCTCTGTATTTTCATCTGGAACCAGACAGCTATATGCCTTTTCAATTAGTTTTTCTGCCTTAACAATATCAATGACTACCTCTCGTTTTTGTTCTCTCGGCATAATACTATCTATCATCAAATTAACTTCTCTTACTACTTTATCTGAAATCGCCTTTGCTTTCGGCAAAAAACCAATAGGTAAAATACGCGATGAAGGCTTTAAATAAACCACATTTGAAACTGAAATCTTACTTGGTGAACATGGAACTATTTTAGCTGTAGACTCTGTATCTCCCCTGCGTTCAATAAAACATATCCCATCTGCAAATCTATCGTGTTTAATATCATCTCTCAAAGCAACATTAATCTCAGTAATCTTTACCATACTCTCATAAATTTTTCTTGTAGTATAAAATCTTGTAATTGAAAGCAGATCTTTTTCTCTGTAACCAAACATCCTTGAATGCTGCATAACCGTATCCTGCTGCATCGTTTTAGGATTCCTTGCATAATAAAAACCAACCATATTAGGAATTGTAATTCCCCTGTCTAACACCTACCCTCCCACAAAAATAGAAAAAGGTGTTCTTAACTTTAACTCCCCAGTATCTTCATTCAAATATTTATTAATAACATCTTTCGTATTAATGACACTTACTTTTACTCCTTGTCTAATAGCAGAATAAAAATCCTCTTTAATTTCCTCATATTCGGGTATATCAAAACCAAACTCAACAACTGAATTAGAAATATCTCTGTAACTCTCCTGCAAGAGTTTCTCTATGTATACAATATGTTCCTCTGCTTTTTCTTTGAGCTGGCAAATCAAGGTTTTTGTAATATTAGCGACCCTGTCATGCGCCTGTTGCGTTACTGCTGTATGAATAACATAGGCGTATTTTTGTTTTTTGCCATTTCTATTTAAAATGCATCCACCCATAATAAAATTAATGATTCCACGCTTAAAAGTTGACATTCTGTCTTCCCTAACGAGAATTTCTTCTTCCTTAAATCTTCTTCTGTCTGTAATTTTAGCAGAAACTACCTCTTGTTCTTCATCAGACACCTCTTCAAATATAAACCTCCCCTGACTATCCACATTATTTGACTTTAAAAAATAATACTCCCCTCCAATATAATTTCCCCCAGATGGCACCAAAACTGTTTTTAGCGGCTTTATAGGCTTTATTTCCATTCCTTCAAAATCCGGCTGTAAATATAATGCGTATGGTGTTGCTGTAACTTGTACAAATGCGCAACCGTCTAGGCTTCCTCTAATTTTATCAACTTCAGCAGCTACCGTGCGAAGATTAAAATCTTCCATAGTATCTTTGACCTTTTCATATCCTATACTCGCCGTATCTGCTTCGTCATCAATAATTAAACAATTTTTCTCGCCGTTAGTCATCGTGTATTTAATAAAACTACTAATCCTATGCAAATTATCCTTTTGTTTCATTGCAATAATGATTAGTTTTTTATCCAACTCATATGGCGTCAGCTCATCTTGCAATTTCATAATATCATTTACATCCACTTTATCTTGGTCTATAAAAGTTTGAAATTCTTTTCTCATTCGTTTATATGTCTGTTCAACTAACGCTTTATTATTTTTAGTCAATATAAAAACGTAATCAAATCCATTGTCAAATGCTAAAGCCATCAAACCCGTAAACGCTCTTGTTTTTCCACTTTGAATCTCTCCCAATAACATGAGCGGATGCTCTCCCTTATAATAGGGATTTCATAAAACTGTCGATTTCATATTATCAATACAGTATTCACAAGCACTTTCAATACACTGTTTTAATTCGTCATTATACCCTGTTTCTCTACATTTTGTTTGGTAGTACTCTCCTAAAATCATTCTTTTCTCCTAATCATCCTAAATCTTAAAGTGCGTAAATATTTAAAAAAATATTCAATTAAATTATTCTGTGAAAACATACAAAAACTGTCTCATCATTTCTAAAGACACATCAAATCATACGAAAATGCTTCAACGCTTCACTTATAGCCTTTTCTTTCTCTGGCGGGCACTTCGGCTGTCTGGAATTTTCCGATTTCGGCAGGTTATAGTTTTCTCTTTCAATTATGCCACATTTCTGCTTTACCTGTGCAATATACAAGCTACTGACCTTTAACCCCATATGTTCCAGTACATAATCCTTGATTTCCTCATAGGTTGCTTTACTCTCCGCCGTAGTTAAATCCATCTCGCTCATTTTCAATTCCACTTCTATAGTCTGCTTTGCATGAAGTTTGGAAAGCAAACAGATAACTTCCACATTCGCCGTCCATGGAAACTGATCCACTGCCACTGCTCTTTCCACCACATACCCCCCTGCCAGAAATGCCTCCAGATCCCGGACCAGACTGGTGGGCTTGCAGGAAATATACACAAGCTTCTCCACGCCGTATCCGATGATTTTCGGCAGTGCTTTGGGATGAATGCCGTCCCTGGGCGGGTCAAGAATAATCAGGTCAGGCCTCTCCTTGATATTGTCCAATACCTTCAGCACGTCTCCGGCTATGAACTCACAATTATCCAGGCCGTTCTCCGCCGCGTTCTGTCTGGCCGCCTCCACCGCCTCTTCCACAATTTCCACGCCGATCACCTTTCCCGACACCGCCGCCATCATCTGCGCAATGGTGCCCGTTCCGCTGTAAAGATCATAGACCACCGCATTTTGCTTTCCCAGATCGCCCACATATTCCCGAACGGTTTTATACAATACCTCCGCACTGTGAGAATTGGTCTGAAAAAAAGAAAAGGTGGAAATTTTATACCGCAGGCCCAAAAGTTCTTCATAAAAATATTCCCGGCCGTAAAGCACATCACATCTGTCGCTTTGTACCACATCTGCCTGAGAATCATT
Organism: uncultured Acetatifactor sp.; assembly: GCA_910578815.1. GTDB lineage: Bacteria > Bacillota > Clostridia > Lachnospirales > Lachnospiraceae > Acetatifactor. The sequence continues at coordinate 69,353 of CAJTSE010000018.1, read as the reverse complement.
GACAATATGTAAAATACCTGCAAACCTGCCCTGCAGACTTTTGCTGTGTTCCAGCTCCAGCAGAGCATCCAAAAATCCTTCCAGAAGCCTGGACTCGCTTTCCAAACTACCCTCGTTTCCTGCCAAAATCCCGCTTTCCAGACCCCCATCTTCTCTTATCTGCTTGTCCACCGGAATCTGTGAGGTGGTCACCAGCGCCGCCAGTATTTCTCCGGTCCCTGATGCCTTGCGCACCAATAGATGGCGCAGATACCCCTCATGCCGCATCCGATGGTAATGGCGGACGCCTCTTTCCGCAAAATAGTCCCGCACGGTCTTTAAAATCAGCCGGTAATCCCCGTCCACAATCCGACAGTCCTCTACCGTCACCACATCATAATAACTGTCACGCCTGTGCATCCCCAGAGAAAGCGGACCATCCTTTATTTCGTCGCCAAAAGAAAATTCCATTTTATTCCTGTATTCGTATTCTACAGGGCTTCCTTTAATACCTTCCCATCTCCAGGACTGTACCTGCTCCGACAATGCTCCGTCCAACAGCTTTTTCACCTGTGCTTCCTTGATCTTTAACTGTTCTTCATAGGGAAGTGATAGATACAGACAGCCTCCGCACAACCCAAAACAGGAACACGGATGACCGGTTTCCAAAGGTGATCTTTCAAGCACCTCAAGTAAACGGCCTTCCGCCTTCCCTCTTCTTGTTTTATTTATGCTGAACTTAATTTTTTGTCCGGGCAGGCTGTTCTTAACAGTTACGACACCCTCCCCGGTAGTAATCATGCCTCTGTTGGGGAAGTCGATCCTTTCGACTGTCGCCTCATATACCTGTCCTTTTTTCATTGGTTCAGTGCTCTCCCTCGTCTACGAAGAAGTCGTCCTCATCCTCATCGCCTTCTTCATCTTCGAACTCGTCCTCAAAATCATCCTCAAAATCGTCCAGATAATCGGGAGTAAAATAACGATACACTGCATAGGCAATAGCCGCTACTGCTGTGATCGCACCGATGACTGCCAGAACGCACAGGACCGGACTGCACTTCTTTTTCTTGGGCTCTTCCTTCTTCCCTAAAAACTCATTCAGTTTTGCTGCCTCGATCAAATTTTCAAGCTTGTTCATAGGATACCTCCAAACACGATTGTTGTCTGCTTATAGAATACCACATTTCTTTTAAAAATACTACACCTTTTATATTCTTTTTAACTTTGCAAACGAAGCATACATAATCTTCTGCCCCGCTCTGTCAAATTCCACCGTTACCTTATAATCCCTGGGCTCTTTTACCAGATTTAAAACCGTGCCCTCTCCGTATTTGATGTGGCAAACTCTGTCGCCCACTCCATAATCCGGCTCTGTACCGGACTGAAAGGCAGCTCCTTTTGAAATGCCTGCCAGTTGATTCAATCCGCTCATCTCCCTGGCAATAAAGGGCTTATCCGCCTTTGCCGTTGTCTTGGGCCGTAAAACGGCTCTGGGCCGGAAATCATACGTCGCTCCCTGCTGCCCTGTGACCGTCTTTCCCGTATCCTTCTTTCCCAGACCAATGATTTCCGACAACATCCTGCTGTCATTCCGATTTCTTCTTATTTCTGATCCCCCGTCCTCCAAAAGCTCTGCCGGGATCTCCCTCACAAACCGGCTCACGGGGTTGTACTGGGTTTCCCCTCTCGTCATGCGCATCCTTGCGCAGGTCATGGTCAGATTGTTCATTGCCCGCGTAATGCCCACATAAGCAAGGCGTCTTTCCTCTTCCATATCCTCCGGATCATCCCCCCACATGGCCGCCTGACCGGGGAACAGCCCATCCTCCATGCCTGCCAGATACACATTTGGAAATTCCAAACCCTTTGCGGAATGCAGTGTCATTAACAGCACCCTGTTGTCGTCATTTTCCACATTGTCTATATCCGCCACCAGAGCAACTTCAGCCAAAAACTCCGTCAGCGTGGCCTCATCATGAGACTCCTGATAATTAACCGCCTTTGTAATCAGCTCGTCCACATTGGCAATCCTGTCTTCCGCCGACTCGTCGTCATTTTCCTGCAGATATTCCGCATACCCGATACTGTTCACAATCTCCCGGATCAGCTCCGCCACGGTCAGCTCTGCAGATGCCTTACGCAGTTTTCGGATCAACTGCACAAAGGGCCGGATCTTTGCGGAGGCTTTACCCAGGCTCATAATCTCGTCCGCCAGTTCCATGGCTTCATAAAGACCAATATCCCGCATCTGAGCATAATCCTCAATCTTCTCCAGCGTGGCCGCGCCGATCCCCCTCTTTGGTACGTTGATGATACGTCTTACCGCCACCTCATCCCTGCCGTTATCAACGGTCTTCAAATAAGCCAGAATATCCTTGATCTCTGCCCTGGCATAAAAGTTAGTGCCTCCCACCACATTATAAGGCACCCCTTCCATAATCATGCGTTCTTCCAAAAGCCGGGCCTGAGCATTGGTGCGGTACAGAACTGCACAATCCCTGTACATGGCGCCTTCCCTTCGTACCCTTCTGCATACATCTCCCGCAATATACTCCGCCTCTTCATAGGCATTGTCAAACTGCCTGAAGCAAACCGGATTTCCCTCTCCCCTGTCGGTCCAAAGTACCTTTTCCTTCCGGCCTTTATTATTTCGGATCACAGCGTTTGCCGCATCCAGGACAGACTGCGTGGAACGATAATTCTGCTCCAGCTTAATGACCCCCGCCTCCGGAAAATACTTTTCAAAGTCCAAAATATTCCTGATATTTGCTCCGCGAAAACGATAAATAGACTGATCGTCATCACCCACCACACACAAGTTGCGGTATTTCTGCGCAAGCTGCTTCACCAGCTCAAACTGCGCCGTATTGGTATCCTGATACTCATCCACCATAATATAGCGAAAACGCTCTTGATAATAGTCCAGCACCTCCGGGCAGCTCTTAAACAATTCTACCGTCTTCACAATCAAATCGTCGAAATCCAGGGCATTATTCTTCTGCAGAGTCTCCTGATATTCCCGGTAAACCTTTGCATAAACGGCCTTTCCGTAATCGGTTGCCGCATCCAGCTCATACTCCCTGACGCCGATCAGCTCGTCCTTCGCAGAAGAAATCGCGCCCAGCAGCGCTTTTTCCTTGTACATCTTCGTGTCAATGCTCATCCTCTTACAGACAGCCTTCATCACGGACTTCTGATCATCCGTATCATATATGGTAAAACCGTTGTCAAATCCGAGCCGATCAATATGCCGGCGCAGAATACGCACGCAGAGCGAATGAAAAGTGGATACCCATACTTGATCCGCGCCGAATCCCACCAGGCCGTCCACCCGTTCCCGCATCTCCCCTGCCGCCTTATTGGTAAAGGTGATAGCCAGAATATTCCAAGGCTTCACTCCCATCTCGTCTATCAGGTAAGCTATCCTATGTGTAAGACAGCGTGTCTTACCGGCCCCAGCGCCTGCCAGCAATAAAAGCGGCCCTTCCGTCCTAAGGACCGCTTCCTTTTGTTCCTTATTCAAAGTGTCATATATACTCATGTACAGCCTCCACGTCGCAGCCTGCAGCGACTCAAATCCTGATGTGAAATACCATGTTTTCGGCATTTCTCGGTGTGAGAAAAGTCTGCTATGCAGACTTAGAACTTCCAAGTCAGCTGTGCTGACTCTGCGAAGCAGCTAAGCCGGAGAATCCGGCTTTATGCTGCGAGTGAAAACTGCCGTAGACAGTTAGAAGTTCTTCTCACACTACTTCCTCAACATCACTGAAATTCCATATTCTGATACTGAACTCCACAATCGGTGTATCACAGTACAGACATTTCTTTGCCCCCAGCTTCGGCAAGGGAGCGCCGCAATTAGGACAGTTCATCGCCAGGCCGGAATCCGCCTGATTTTCTATTTTATCGCGGTCCTGTATGTAGATCAATTCCACATTATAGCGGCTTTGCTCCAGTTTGGATTCCGAGCCCTCCGTCACCGTCCCGTCCTTTATTTTAAAATGGTGACACTGAAGGGCTGACTGAAAGATAATACTGCATCTTCCCTTTATCCTGCGATACTGCCGGATCTCCGTCCTATGAATCAAAATATCCCGAAAATGCTCTTCTGCATTTTCGCTATCCAGCGCTGCTATTCTCATTTCCAGCTTATTCTTAAGCTCACTGGTAGTACTCTCCCGCATCCTGGCCGCATTTTTTTCATCAATCCCCAGCAAAAAACCTGTGAGGATATTTTCCGCCCTGTTCTTCATCTCATCATAATGAAACTCCGGGAAGTCCCGCAGAATCTGGGGAAGATACAGCTTTGTATTAGCCGAGACGGACTTTGGTGTAATCTCCAGCTCACGCTCCATATTCTGAAAGCTGCCAGAAATCGTATCCGAACCAAAGGCCATCCTGGTAAAATTCCGTACCTTTGCCTTAATAACCCGGTAGGCAGCAAATCCACCCCCCAGCACCGCCAGGGCCAAAACCAATATTACGATTGCTCCAATCTGACCTGATGTCATTTCCCCTCCATATTTCCAGACATGCCGGCACAGACAATCCCGGCATTCCCTTCCTGTTCATCACCGCGAAAAGGTGCTGCGTAAACGGCCCGCCGCCAGCCGAAGCTGACCGCAGGCCGCTTTGATACCCTGGAAAATCCATTCACAGGCGAAACTTAGATTTTCTTAGGTATTGTCTTTTAATACCTTAGAAAATCTTTTAACGGCGGTCATTCTCGTCAAATACATCCCCGCACTCAGGGCAGAACTTGGGCGGATGCGCCGGATCCTCCGGCTCCCAGCCGCACTTGTCACACTTATAAAGTGGAGCGCCTTCCGGTTTCCTGCTGCCACAATTACTGCAGAATTTACCCTGATTCACTGAACCGCAGGAACAGGTCCAGCCGGCCGCCGCAGGCTTGGGAGCGCCGCATTCCTGACAGAATTTCCCCCGGTTATCGGCCTTGCCGCAGGAACAGGTCCAGCCCAAAACGGGTGCTGCAGCACCTGCGCCCTGCATCTGAGCATTCTGCATCTGGGGATTCTGCTGCCCTGCCATCCCTGCCATATTACCGCCAAAAGCATTGGCCCCCATCATATTATTCATCATCCCCATGGCCATCATACCCATGGCGCCGTTCATGGCATTTCCTGAAGCATCTCCCTCTCCGCCGCCGTTTGGCATGTTTTCCATCATGCTGGCAAATGCCTCGGTCTTTCTTGCAGCCTGCATATCTGAGCTGCGAAGCATTGCCGTCTCCTGCCATTTCTGGAATCTGGCCTTGTCATCTGCAGGCATATCGGAGGAATTGATGGTCATGCTGACCATCTGAATCCCGCGCAGACCGGTCCACTTTTCACTCAGTGCTTCCGACAGCAGCCCACAGATTTCCTCGGAAAATCCGGGAATCTCGTATGGCCGCACACCCTTTGCCGAAACCTGTGCCAGGGCAGGCTGTAAAAAGGTCAACAGCTCGCTTTTCATAGTGGCAAGCAGATCCGCTTTTTTATAGCTGTCCGTCACATTGGCACAAACATTGGTATAAAACAAAAGAGGATCCACAATCTTAAAAGTATATTGCCCATTTACCTTAACCGAAGTGTCAAAATCAAAGCCTGTATTTTTATCCAGCACACGGAAAGGAATAGGGCTTGGCGTTCCAAACAGGTTATTTATAATTTCCTTGGTATTAAAAAAGTAAACTCTCTGATCCTTCGCCGTATTTCCGCCAAAAGTAAAACGCTTTCCTAAAGTGCTGAAGCTGCCCTTTACACTTTCTCCCAGATTACCATAAAAAAGGCTGGGCTCCGTAGAGTTGTCATAGACGAACTCTCCCGCATCCGCACATACATCCACAATTCCGCCCTGATCCACAATAATCATACACTGTCCTTCATTGACAGCAACCACGGAACCGTTGGAGATAATATTGTCCGAAGCTTTTGTATTGCTGTTGCGCCCCTCATTGACCCGCTTCTGGCCCTTAACCATCAGTATGTCGTTGGAGATCGAATCACAGTAGAAATACTCTCTCCACTGATCTGCCAATACAGACTGCAGCGAGTCCTTTACCGCCTTAATTAATCCCATTCACTTATCCTCCGTTCTTGGTTATGTTCTGAAATCTTACCATTACTTTCACTCCGGTATCATTCTATCAAATATTTACCGTTCCCTCAACTGGTTTTGAAAATATTGTTGAGGAATCTTTACAAATTCCTCTTTATCTAATAAACTGAATAAGTACCCGCGAAAGTATTCCAAATCGTAACGACGTTTTGCAAACACCTATAAGGTTACTATATCATAAGGAGCGTAATTGAAACATGGGAAAAAAAGCTACAAAAGCAGCCGATAATATGTACTATCTCGCACGTTGCGAGGCCGCAGAGATTAACGATGATTTTTCCAGCCGTGAAAAGGCTGCCGAAATCATGGACATGGACCGTACCAGGCTGGCGCGTATAGAGCTGGACACCGTCGCTCCCTATCCGGAAGAAGTAAAGGCAATGGCAAAGGCCTATAATGTTCCCGAACTTTGCAATTCCTACTGCGCAAGAGAATGCCCCATCGGCCGTGATAATGTACCTGAGGTCAAGATCGTTGACTTTGACAGACTGGCCCTGAAAGTTCTGGGTTCCTTAAAGGACATCGACTCGCTGCGGGCCTCCCTGATCGCTATCTCCGAGGACGGAATCATTGAGGAAAAGGAACGCCCCGCCTTTCAGGAAATACTGGATTCTCTGGAAAAAATCAGCACCAACGCCAAAGCCCTTCAACTGTGGGCAATGAAAAATATACTTATGAAGTAAAACACTTATGTTACGGTCAAAAAACCGGGACCAATATGGCTCCCGGTTTTTAAACGTCCTTCACTTCTATAGTGTCATGCTTTCGTATCATGATTCCTCACGGCGGAATCCAATGCCTGCAAACCGGCCCGCGACTAACGCTTTGATGCGGCTTCTTCTGCAAATTCCGTAGTCACAAGGTCTTCATAGGGAACTCTTTTCTCCAGCACACCCGCATCGTCCAAAATGTTCTGCAGTAATTCAAAGGCATCCTTATCAAAGATCAGATTTTCCTTCCAAGTATTCTGATCGTAATATCTCTTCACAATCGTAGTCAGCGTCTCCATATCCGTCTCGGCAAATTGTGGTGCAATTACTTTTGCAATTTCCTCCGGTGTATGAGTCTGCACATAATCCATGCCCTTCTGCAATGCGTTGGTAAAGCCTTGGATCGTATCTTTGTGCTTTTCCAGATAGCTTTTCTTTGCCGAGAAGGAGGTATAGGGAACATAGCCCGAATCTTCTCCCAAAGAAGCTACAACATAGCCCTCCCCCTGCAGCTCCAGCGCCGTGGCATGAGGTTCAAACTCCACCGTAAAATCTCCCTGCCCGCCGGAAAACGCCGCCGCAGTAGAGCCAAAATCAATGCTCTGGTCGATCCTCAGGTCATTTGCAGGGTCAATGCCGTTCTTTTCCAAAATATACTCAAAAACCATTTCCGGCATACCACCTGCCCTGCCGCCAAGTACATCCTTACCCTTTATCATATCCCATGAAAAATCGTCGATGGGCGTTCTGGACACAAGGAAATTGCCTGCCCGCTGCGTCAGCTGTGCAAAATTCACCACATAGTCCGCCGTACCGCCCGAATAAGTATAGATCGTGGATTCGCTCCCCATGAACCCTATGTCCGCCTCATCCGTCAGCACCGCCGTCATGGTCTTGTCGGCGCCGAATCCTGTCACCAGCTCCAGCTGAATGCCTTCCTCCGCAAAATAACCCTCTTCAATAGCAACATAAAGCGGAGCATAAAAAATAGAATGGGCAACTTCATTCAGCACCACCTTCGTTCCATCGCCTTTAGAACTGCCATCACCCGCCCCACAGCCGGATAATGCAAAAGCCAAGGTAACTGCCGTCATACATGCCGCACCGACCTTTTTGAAATGTATACCTTTCATAAATACCTCCCGTTATCATGATGCTTTATCTTATGGCGCGGGAGTTCAAAAGGTTCCTGTTTCTTATGCCGACTGGCCGTTTTTCTTTTTTGATTCCGTTTTATCCTCAGAAGACAGGCGCGCCTGCTCTCCTGCCAGCTCATCCACCATTTTTTCAATCATCAGCTTTTTAACATAAACGTCAAAGCTCAGTGTACAGATAAAAGAAAACTTCCGTAAAAAGTCCCTTTGTTCCTCCGGGGCTTCCTGAAAAGTCTGCTCTGCGGCTTCAAATTTGCTGACCACATCTGCCTTCAGAGCATCCAGCTGCGGCTTCTCCATGCTGAAGGCCTCCCTGTATACGCTCTCCAGGTTAAATGGCTCGTCCTTTTGAAAGAAAAGCTCCGTAACAGGCTTTAAAAGTGTCTGAATATCGCTGATTGACAAAATACTTTTGTAATAATAAATAAAAATCAAAAGCAGCACATGCTCCTTGGAATACTTCTTCTTCACGGGCGGCGGCAGCAAGTCGTTTTTTGCATAATTATTTATCATGGTTTTGGTCAGGATTTTATCCTCACCAGGATAACGAGCCGTTGGCCGGAGCTTATTATCCATGAATGTAGTAACCTGGTCCATGTAAAGGTCGATATTCGGTATGTCATCAGGATTAATGCACTCCACCCGGTCCAGGCTGGCTAATATACTGTTTAATAAATCAGCATTGTCAATCGTCATCTGTCAGCACCTCTATTCACATCAGAATAAAATAAGCATTACCATTTAACTTTATTATATAGTATTCAATACTACATGACAATACTTTTTTCCTGTTGATTTTTTTGGTATAACTATTTACTTTACAACTTTAATATGCTAAAATTTATGTACTGTAGTAAACAGTAAAAGATTCCGGTTTGAATAAAAATGCGTATTCAGCCGTTGATTCATGACACGGAGAATTGATCCGCTGCATAAGGTGCGCGACGCCACGCGCAGACAGGTATCAGAAATGAACAAAAAAATTAAGACAGAAGCCGTAGATTCCCTGTTTGACGCTATTCTCTGCCTGAAAGACCGCAGAGAATGCTACAGTTTCTTCGAAGATCTATGTACGGTAAACGAGCTGCTCTCCCTCTCTCAGCGCTTCGAGGTGGCTGCCATGCTGGGAAGCCGCAAAACCTATTTAGAAATTGCCGAGAAAACCGGCGCTTCTACCGCTACCATCAGCCGTGTAAATCGCTCCTTAAATTACGGAAATGATGGCTATGAGATGGTATTCAACCGTTTAAGCCAAAAAGCCGCCGAGGCGGAACAGCAATAACGGCAGATAATCAATAAGTCCCAGGACAGGCTGCTTCAAAGCAGTCAAATCCTGGGACTTATATTTATGTATCATCTAACTGTTTTTATCTTCCTGCCAAATTATTCAAGGCCGCTCCGGCTCCTGAACGGTTTCCAGCTCTTCCACCGCAGCCTCACGGCTTGCCTCTTCCACTTCCTTTAATGCCTCTGCAATAGCTTCTTTGGCAGTCTTTTTGCCCGCCCGCACGGCCCTCGCCGCCGGCTTGGGACGCTTTCCTCCCGTCTCCTGGTTCATGTTGCAGCCGCCCTGGAATACAGCCTTTTCGTCTATCACAATGATTTCCGTATTAATATCGCCGATCACTCTGGCAGTCTGAGTCAGCTCCGTTCTTTCCGCCGCAGTTACATTTCCATTGACTTCACCGCCGATAATAGTAGACTGCGCCTGAATATCACCGTTTATATTTCCCGTCACGCCTACAATAAGCGTTCCTGTCACCGTCACATTACCGTTGATACATCCATCCACCCTGGCTGATCCCGTGGACGAAAAATCGCCATTACATTCGGCTCCCCTTCCGATCAGTGTGGTAATGATAAGTTCCTTGTTTTTCTTCATTTCAATACCTCCCTGCCCGTCCCGGCGGACATTCCTTCAATGATTAATTTCCTGCAGTGGCAAACGCTATCAATATTGTAAAATATCAGCCGCTGATAGCCAGCATTTCCATGGGATCAATATATGTCCCGTCTCTGAGCATCTGGTATCCCAGCTTGCCGTTTTCATCACTGATTAAAAACAGCGTAGTTCCCTGCGTTACTTTCTCTCCCTGCTTCACTTTTACCTCACCGGAATTACGGTATACCGTCACATACCCATTTCCGTGATCCACCCAGATATTGTGTCCGTATTCACTGTCATCATTAACTGCCGTGACAGTTCCTCCCGCCGTAGCCACCACCATGGCTCCATCCGCAGCGGTGAAGATACACATGGGGTCTCCCTCCGCAGCCATTTCCATAGTTGCCATGCCCGTCAGAGGAAATTCCGTCGGCGTTGTCTGCTTTTCCAGCTGTTCCGCCAGTTGGTTTTCATTTTGTGTCTTTTGGTTTACCGTATTGCTCAGAATCTGAACGACTTCATTCAACTCGGCAACCTGGCTTTCAAGATCAGCTTTTTCCTGTTCCAGCTGAGCAATCAGCTCCTGATACGCGGAAGACTCTTTATCATTATCCGCTCGATAGCTCTCCACAAAATAAAAATAGCCAAGACAAGCCCCAAGAAAGACACAAAGAATCAAAATGACAATCCATGGCCTCCAGGGGTGGTAATGGATCTGTTCCACTCCGGCATTCACCGCATCCGATGCCAGAAGAACAATCCGATGCTTCTTTCGCTTATGTCGTTGTCGTCCCATATAAAGCCACCTATCCTGTTTATGCTTGAAAACTCGAATGAACTCATTTTACCATATGTATCTTTCAACATCAACGAGGATTTAACATTTTTGTAACATATCCCCAAGAAAAAAATAATAATATATATATCTTACACAATTTTAACTATGCTTTTTGTCAAAATTATACAATTTATACGTTCTTTTTACAGATTTCCAACACTCTGCACCATTCCAAGGGGCCGCCAAATAAGTCCAAAGCACTGCCGATAGTGACATTCATCTTGTTTTTTCCAAGCTTTTTCAATAAATATATATCCTCATAGCTGTGAACCCCGCCTGCATAAGTAACCGGCATTCCTCCCCATTTTCCCAGCAGTCCTGCCAATTCTTCTTCGATCCCGGCACCGCGTCCTTCTACATCCACTGCATGAACCAAAAATTCATCGCAATAACCTGCAAGTCGTTCCAAGAGTACTTCGTCAACCTTTTCTTTCGTAATATTCTGCCATCGGTCCGTAGCAACCCGATAACCATCCGCCGTCCTTTTACAGCTCAGATCCAGAACCAGCCGGTGCTTCCCCACAGTGTCCGCCAGTCTTTGCAGTCTTCCGTAATCTATACGTCCTCCCCTGAATACATAAGAAGTCACAATCACATGAGTTGCTCCGGCTTTTAAAAAATCCGCCGCATTTTCTGCCGTGATTCCGCCCCCGATCTGCATTCCTCCGGGATATGCCTTTAGCGCCGCAAAAGCCTGCCGTCTGGTCTCTTCATAATATTCACTGCCCTCTGGATTTAGCAGGATAATGTGTCCGCCCCTGATCCCGTTATCCCGATACAGCGAAGCAAAAAAAGCAGCGTCCTGCACGGCTACGTAATTCTCCCTGGCAAAATCGCCGGTATCCTTTAAGCTGCCGCCCACAATCTGTTTTACTTTACCGTTATGAATATCTATACAAGGTCTGAATTCCATATTTACATTCTCTCCTATTTTTTCATATGTATTTTTTCATATTTGCTTAAGAATATTTTTGTCTATCGCTCCACATACTATCCGCGAATCCGTCATTTCACATTCCCGGATGACAGATTTGTATGCTTATCTTATTATAGAACGGAGGAGACTATGAAAAATTATAAGCAATCGGCAAAAGCAAAAAAATTTCATGGAAAGACATTCCTTGCGCTGAGCCTGGTGCTGGCCTTCGTGTGTATGGCTACAGCCTGTACGAACGATGACAATGGCAACAATTCCGGAAGCATGGCCGGAAACAACAACTCAGGCAGCAGCAACGGCAACAATGGTACGGGCAGCACTACAGGCGGCTCCAACACCGCAAACAACAACGGCAGCCACAATAATTCCGTGACTGAAGGCAATGACTCCACCGGCAGCGATGACTCTCTGCTTGAGAATGCCGGCGATTTTATTGACGACATTGCAGATGACCTTTCCGGCAGCGGAACAGACAACAACGGCATTGCCGGCAGCACAGGCTCCGACACCACCAACGGCACAAACGCTGGCGGTGCAGGCACGGGCACCACAGGCACTAACGGTACGGGTACGGGCACCACAGGCAGCACCGCAGACACTAACGGCACAGGTACCGGCACCGCAGGCAGCACCACAGGCACTAACGGCACGGGTACCGGCACCGCAGGCAGCACTACAGGCACTAACGGCACGGGTACCGGCACCGCAGGCAGCACTACAGGCACTAACGGCACGGGTACCGGCACCGCAGGCAGTACTACAGGCACTAACGGCACGGGCGCAGCCAACGGCATGAGCAATACCGCAGGCGGTATGCGCTCCGGCGGCGTCAGCAGTATTCTCAGCCGCTAATTTACGGCCATTATATTTTTAACGCACCTATGTGGTAAAGGCAGCCCTTAGGACAGGACTGCCTCTATCACATTACTCATATCATACATACCTGCAGGCTTTCCCGCAAGAAATTTTGCCGCCTGTATGGCCCCCTTACCAAAAACTGCTTTGGAGTATGCGGTGTGTGAAAAGGTTATGACTTCATCCTCACCCGCAAATATTACATCATGATCACCCACAATGGTACCGCCCCGCACGGCACTGATTCCAATCTCCTTCCGGGGACGTTTCTTTCTTCTGCCGCTTCTGTCAAAGACATATTCATACTCGTTTCCCAGCTCTTCATTTATGGAATCCGCAAGAGCCAGCGCCGTACCGCTGGGGGCATCCAGCTTTAAGTTATGATGTTTTTCCACAATCTCCACATCGAACCCTGCCGGTACAAGCACATCCGCTGCCTTCTTTAAAAGCTTCAGCATCAAATTGATTCCCAGAGACATATTTGCGGAACGCAGGATTGCCGCCTTTTTGGCAGTCTCTTCAACAAGAGCCTGCTGCTCCCGGCTTAAGCCCGTAGTACACAGTACACATGGCATCCCCCTCCTGCCGCAATAATCCAACAGTTCTTCCACTCTTGCCGCCTGCGAAAAATCAATGATACAATCCGCCTCTACATCACAAAGCTCCAGCGTCTCAAATACGGGATACGTATTATGGCCGTCATCCCAAAGATCAATGCCTGCCACAATCACGGCATCCTCATCCTGTGCCGCCAGTGTACTGATGATCTGCCCCATTTTCCCGTTGCAGCCCCTCATGATAATTCTTGTCATACTAATAACCATGCCCTTCCACAACCTGCGAATTCTTGCCGACGAAAAGCACAGGCTTTTTGTCGTATGAGCCGCAGGCACAAATTTGCGTGTGAAAAATTTATTTTTCACACTAACCTCCATGTCACGGTTCTGCCGCGACACACGATTTCAAGGTCAACAAGTTCGCTTATGAAAAATGTTTTGATTCTGCCCGTTAAATGAGCCCGTAATTCTTCATGGCTTTCTCCAGACACTCTACATTTGCGGGCTCCATCTGTGTCAACGGCATTCTCAAATGACCTGTTCCCATGCCCATCAGATTTAACGCCTTCTTCACGGGAATCGGATTCACCTCGCAGAAAAGCGCGTCACACAGCTCCAGCGCTTTTAACTGCAGGCAGGTACTCTCTTTTACGTTTCCGTCCAGATAAGTCCGGCAGATCTCATGCGTCTGCGCCGGCGCAATGTTGGCAAGCACGGAGATCACTCCCAATCCTCCCAGAGACATAATAGGTACGATCTCATGATCATTACCGGAGTAAATGTCCACACATCCCTCTCCCATCGCCGCAAGACGTGCAATCTGCTTAATATCGGAGCTGGCCTCCTTGACGCCCACGATATTTTCCACATCCCTGCACAGCCTGACAATGGTTTCCGGAAGAATATTACAGCCGGTCCTGCCGGGCACATTATACAGCAGACAGGGAATGTTTACGGCATCCGCCACCGCCTTAAAATGCGCGTACAGCCCGTTTTGCGTTGCCTTGTTGTAATAAGGGCTTACCAGCAGCAGCCCGTCTACCCCTGCCTTTTCCGCTTCCGTGGAAAGATAAACCGCCGTCTCCGTACAGTTGGAGCCGGTTCCGGCAATCACCGGCACCCTCTTTGCAACCGTCTCCGCACAGCAGCGGATCACCTCCAGATGCTCTTCATGGGTCAGGGTTGATGATTCTCCCGTGGTTCCGCAGACAATAATCGCGTCCGTCCCGTTTGCAATCTGGAACTCAATGAGTTTTTTAAACTGCCCATAATCTACTGCTCCATCCTCCGTCATAGGCGTGACGATCGCCACACCAGATCCTTTAAAAATCGCCATACTGACACCTCCATTGCCGTTTCTGATGTACTGGTTTCAAGTTTCAATCGAGTAGGGAAGATTTTCTCCCTAATCGCCGCGCGAGGCGCACGTTGCATAAGCAACAATTTCATCTGTGCGCAGCGCGCACTGCGCCCCTGTGCATAAAAACGCCGGCGTATAAAACGCCGGCGGACTAATACCTTTTCGATACCTGCCGATAGCGCCCCATCCGCTGCCTGCGGATGACAGTCACACAGTTATTCACTGTATGCCCAAGATTTGACTTTCAGGTCATCGCCTCTTTCGGCATCTTCCCCTTTTTCCGCCTTTCGTCTGCCCCTGTAGCATCAAAACGGATACTCCTGAAAAATGCAACCTCTATCTCAATTATTTATATATACTTACGAGTATATTTGCATCATAACACCATCCTGTGCGAATGTCAAGCATCTGTTGGTCACCACAATATCAGTTCAGACCTCCCGCAATCGAGTAACAGGTGACAGACGGCTGTTGTTCTCAATGCGGACTGTGCAAGACGTTGGTACTTGGCAAGCGTACTGTGCTTGCTTATGTACCGCTACGTCGAGCCCCAAGCGCAAGCGGGTCCGCATGAGAATGACTGCCGGCTGGCATCGTCAGGTTGTGGGTGTCTGCAACAGTTCGTCACCACACCTTAAACTTGACGGTCTCGATTTTGGAAACCTCATCTGCCAGGATGCAGATTTCATCGCTCAATTTGATTCCGGTAAGAATCACGTCGGTATCTCCGCGGCATTCCAGCAATGTCTTCACGTCCTCCACGGACACGATCCCCTTTTCTACCAGCCCCAGCACCTCATCCAGAATCAGCAGATCGCATTCGCCTGTTGCCAGTACTTTTCTGGCGTAATTCATACCGTTATGTATATTTCCAATTTCCTCCGCTTTACGCTCTTCCGACAGTTCTTCATAATTTTCATCAGACTTTTCAAACCGGAACAGCTTGACCTCCGGCTCCATTCTTCTTAAGAAATCGGAGTTTTCCTGCCCCTTTCCTTTTAAAAACTGGAGGAACACAACATGCTTTCCCTCCACTGCCGCCTGAACGGCTCTTCCGATGGCGGCAGGTGACTTTCCTCTCCCGTCGCCGGCATAAATATATATTAAACCCTTTGCCATAATCGTCATACCTTTCCGCAGCCTGCGCACCGGGCCGCAGGTACACCTGCCCTCCCTTAACCGGCTTGCGCCCATAAGGCAGATTACCTGATGTATGTCTCTATCTATGTAAGAATATCACACTTTCCTAAATTTGGCAAATATGTATCAGTTTTCTTCCTCCATCCTCTCCAGCTTGCTCACTGAGACCTCAAACGCCACCCTTCTTTCCACGTTTTCCTCGTCCAGCTTCTTCATATATTCACGGCTCTGAATCCTGCCCCACACTGCGCAGCGCTCTCCCACGCCAAAACCGCTGGCATACCGGGCATTTCTTCCCCAACAGATACAGGGAATATAATCCGACTTGCCATAAGGTCTGTTTACCGCAAGCAGAAGATCGGCAATTTCTCTTCCCAAAGGAGTCTTACGATATATGGGTTCCTTACAGATATAACCGTCCAGAAAGATCTGATTTGTCTTGGAGCTTTCCTCCATCTCTTCGATAAAGCTTACCTCCCTGGCAAAAACGGAAAGCACCAGCCTGTTTTTGCGCTCCTCGTGACGGTTATAAGAACGAAACTGACCGTTGATGCAGATCAGTTCACCTACATAATCCGCCGTCACATCCATCAGCCGCTCGGACACCATAACCGGTATAATATCAAAACTTTCGCTGAGCCGCTTGCATCTGATGTCCACCATGTAAAATCCTTCCCCGTAGATCTCGTGGCTGTAAGAAAAACCGCTGACGATTTCCCCCATCACCGTTACCTGATTGTTTTCAATTACCTTATCTGTCATTTTTGTTCTCCCTTCTTACTTCAAGACTTTTTCCGGTAACACCGCTTGAAGAGGTTATAAACCTTCAAGTGGATACTATTATTTATACAATAAAAGCCACTCTTTTAGTACTGATTTTCATCGCGTAATTCTGTCGTATTCCGCTCCATTCTGCTGTTTTTTTGCACAAACTGCCCTTTTTCGCTTATCATTGGCACATGGAAACCGAAGATTTCCGGTAGTACTTGCGCCCCACTGTGAAAAGTGCTATACTGTTACGGTTTAAAAATCATGATTCTGAAATATTAAGGAAATGAGGCTGAAGATGAGACAGAAAAGAGAAGATGTTAGAAATGTGGCCATCATCGCCCATGTTGACCACGGCAAAACCACTCTGGTGGACGAGCTGCTGAAGCAAAGCGGCGTATTCCGGGAAGGCCAGGAGGTTGCAGAACGAGTTATGGACTCCAATGATATTGAGCGCGAACGGGGAATTACCATCCTTTCCAAAAACACCGCCGTCATGTATAAAAACACCAAAATCAACATTATTGACACTCCGGGTCATGCGGATTTCGGCGGTGAGGTAGAGCGTGTCCTGAAGATGGTAAACGGCGTCATCCTTGTGGTAGATGCCTTTGAGGGCGCAATGCCCCAGACTAAATTCGTGCTGCGCAAGGCCTTGGAGCTAAAGCTCCCCGTCATTGTATGTATCAACAAAATAGATCGCCCCGAAGCAAGACCGGACGAGGTGGTGGAAGAGGTCCTGGAGCTGTTCCTGGAGCTGGACGCAGATGATGCCCAGCTGGACTGCCCCTTTGTATTTGCTTCCGCAAAAACCGGCGTAGCCTCCATGGAGTCAGACCAGCCCGGCACCAGCATGGAACCGCTGTTTGAAACCATCCTAAGCTACATTCCTGCCCCTGAAGGCGATCCTGACGAAGGCACTCAGGTACTCATCAGCACCATCGACTACAACGAATACGTAGGACGCATCGGTGTGGGTAAGGTAGACAACGGCTCCATCAAGGTAAATCAGGAAGTAGTGATCTGCAACCATCACGAACCGGACAAGCAGGTAAAGGTCAAGGTCAGCAAACTCTATGAGTTTGACGGCCTGAACAAGGTAGAGGTAAAAGAGGCGGGCATCGGCTCCATCGTGGCCATTTCCGGCATCGCTGACATTCATATCGGCGACACCCTCTGCGCTCCCGAAAATGTAACCCCCATCCCCTTCCAAAAAATCAGCGAGCCCACCATCGCCATGCAGTTCATGGTAAACGATTCCCCCATGGCCGGCCAGGAGGGCAAATATGTCACCAGCCGCCATATTCGGGACAGGCTTTTCCGAGAGCTGAACACCGACGTATCCTTACGGGTGGAAGAAACCGATACCACAGAGTGCTTCAAGGTATCCGGCAGAGGCGAACTGCATTTGTCCGTATTAATCGAGAACATGCGCCGGGAAGGCTATGAATTCGCCGTCAGCAAGGCAGAAGTTCTTTATCATACCGACGAAAACGGCAAAAAGACCGAACCCATGGAGCTTGCTTATATTGACGTTCCCAACGAATTTACCGGAGCCGTGATCGAAAAGCTGGGCCAGCGAAAGGGAGAACTTCGAAATATGGGCACCATTTCCGGAGGCACTTATACCCGTTTGGAATTTTCCATCCCCGCCAGAGGTCTGATCGGCTATCGAGGCGAGTTTCTCACGGACACCAAAGGAAACGGCATCATGAACACGGTATTTGACGGATATACTCTCTATAAGGGCGATATACAATACAGAAAACAGGGCTCCCTGATAGCTTTTGAAGCCGGGGACGCCGTAACCTATGGCCTGTTCAACGCTCAGGAGCGGGGAACACTTTTCATCGGACCCGGCGAGAAGGTTTATGCGGGCATGGTCATCGGCCAGACCGGGAAGAATGAGGACATTGAAGTCAATGTCTGCAAGAAAAAGCAGCTGACCAACACCCGCTCTTCCAGTGCGGATGAGGCTCTGCGCCTGACGCCCCCCAGGATCCTTTCCCTGGAACAGGCACTTGATTTCATCGACACGGACGAGCTGCTGGAGGTGACTCCCACCCACCTGCGCATCCGCAAAAAAATTCTGGATCCTCTCATGAGAAAGCGGGCCGGGAACAAGAAACAGGTATCATAAGCTCCATCTTTGTCCCTTCCCCGATCCGGCTCTCCGCCGCGATCCGGATTCCAAGCTGCCGGCATATCCTTTTACACAGATAAAGGCCGATGCCGGTAGCTCTTTTATCTACCCGGCCATTATACCCCGTAAATCCCCTGTCAAAAATTCTCGGCAGATCCTCCGGCCTGATCCCCATCCCTGTATCTTCTATGCCCAGAATTACGTATTCCCCTTTTCGAAAAGTTTTACCTGATTCTTCGGGGAAAAAATCCGGTACGGAACAATCGGCGGCATGGCTCTCCGAAATCTTCATGGTAATCTTTCCCGTTTCCGTATATTTGATGCTGTTGGACAGGATCTGCTCCAGACAGAAAGAAAACCATTTTTCATCCGTCAGTACCTTGCCCCCGTCCTCCGGCACTTCCACCTGCAGACCTTTATTAATAAACAATACCGAATATTTTCTGACCGCCTGCCGCAGAAGCGGCACCAACTCATATTCCTGCAGGTCAAGATCCGAAGCCATACTGTCCAGCCTTTGAATCGTCAAGGCCATCTCCGCATACTGCTCGATCTTAAACAGCTCTTCCCGCATTCTGAAATTATTTCTGCAGTCTCCCGCTTCTTCCAGTAAAAGTCTTAAAGCAGCAATCGGTGTCTTCACCTGATGTATCCACATTAGGAAATAATCCATCCGTTCTGATTCCTTTTCCTCCTGGTTACTTCGCTCCCGCCTTCCGGCCTCGTCAACCATGACCAGAAGCCTGATAAACTGCTGCTCCATGGTCTCGGACGACTCATCCTCCGTCAGCCAGACTCCAAGCTCTGACAGCGCCAGTTCTCGCGACTGCTCAAAACCCTTCTCCACCATCTCCAGGGTACGGCATTTCTGCACATATTTTAAGCCGCCTAATATACCTGCTCCCGCCCATACGGCAAAGGTCATCAGCGTGGCATACAGCAGCATACCCATATTTTCCATATGGTACAGGCTGCAGGTCGCCGCAAACAGCAAAACCGTAATAAAATATAAGATAACTGCCGTTCTTTTTTCTGCGAAATACCGGAGCAGAAGCCTGCCGCCGGACCGCCTTGCCTGACTTTTTCTGTCTCTTCTATCCAATCTTCTGCCCAATCTTCTATCCAATCTTCTGTCCAACCCTCATTCCACCCCTCTTGCCATGCTTTTTCAGCCAGTTTTCTAACCTGCTGCCCGTTGCCATTTTCCCCTTCCATGCTGCTTCCTTTCCTGGCGCATCTTTCTTTTTGCTGCCTCCTGCCCTTCTTAAACACTATCCCCTGTCCCGGCCTCTCCGAGACAATAACCCAGCCCCCTCCTGGTATGGATCAGTTCATTTTTCTGAACTGCCTCCAGCTTCTTTCTGAGGCGGGTCATATTTACGGTCAGGGTATTGTCGTCCACGAAGCAGTCATTATCCCAAAGTCGTTTCATAATCGCCTCCCTGGATACCGTCCGTCCCGGATTTTCAAACAAAAGCTGCAGAATGCGGACCTCGTTCCTGGTCAGCTCCAGCCTCTCGCTGTCCGCCACCAAGGCCATTCCTGACAGATCCAGCAGAATCCCCCGGTACTCCATCACGTTTGTCTGCCCCCTGAAGGCGTATGTCCTGCGGAGCAGCGCCTGGACCTTAGCCCCCAAAACCTCCGGCTCAAAGGGCTTCGCTACAAAATCGTCGCCACCCATATTTACCGCCATGACAATATTCATATTGTCCCCTGCTGAAGACACAAAAATAATGGGCACCTGTGAAACCTGTCTGATCTGACCGCACCAATAATACCCATTATAAAAAGGCAAGCCTATATCCAACAGCACAATATGAGGCTCTGCCGCCGTAAACTCCTGTAATACATTCTGAAGATCCCTGGCACAGCTTACCTCATACCCCCATTTCTCCAGATAACTTTTTATCTGCGCCGCGATCACTTCATCATCTTCGACCACAAAAATCCTGTACTTTTCCATCTGCCTTTAATCTTCCTTTTCTTCCCTGCCGCAGCTTTTTAAAAATTCCTCATACAGAGGTGACATCTCTCGAAGCCGGCTTATAATCTCTTTCAGGCTTTCAACTGTATAATCCAGTTCCTCTCTGCTGTTTTCCTCCGAAAGCGTCAGTCTTAAGGAACCGCTGGCCTCTTCCTGCTTTAATCCTAAGGCGAGCAGTACATGAGAAGGGTCCAGGGCCCCAGATGTACAGGCCGACCCGCTGGAAACGCAGATCCCTTTCATATCCATCATAATCAGTATGGACTCCCCCTCCGCATAAAGGAAAGAAAAGTTCACATTTCCCGGTAACCGCTTCGTCCTGTGCCCGTTCAGGCGGCAGTACGGAATTTCCTTCTCGATCCTCTCGATCAGATAATCCCGCAGCCTGCTTTCTTTTGCCGCCTTTTCCTCCATTCTCTTCATGGCTGTCACCGCAGCCGCCTCCAGCCCCACGATGCCGGGAACGTTTTCCGTTCCCGCCCTGCGATTCCGCTCCTGTGCTCCGCCGTGTATAAACGCCCCCAGCTTAATGCCGGAGCGAATATAGAGAAAGCCAATTCCTTTAGGGCCGTTCATTTTATGCCCGCTGGCACTGAGCATATCAATATGCAGCGCCTCTACGTCAATGTGAATCTGCCCGAAAGCCTGGACTGCGTCGGTGTGAAACAATATGCCGTTCTCCCTGGCAAGGGCTCCGATTTCTCCTATTGGTTCTATCGTACCGATCTCATTGTTGGCAAACATGACGCTGATCAGTATAGTATCCGGCCGAATTGCCGACCGCAGCTTTTCAATGTCCACCAGCCCGTCCCGATCCACCTCCAAATAGGTAATCTCATAGCCCGATTTTTCCAGATATTCACAAGTATGCAGGACCGCATGATGCTCGATTTTTGTGGTGATAATGTGCCTTCCCTTCCCGGCGCAGGCTCCGGCAGCCGCTTTCAGCGCCCAGTTGTCCGCCTCGGTACCGCCGGAAGTAAAATAAATTTCTTCCGGCTTTGCTCCGATGGCCCCTGCCAGGGTACGCTTCGCCTGATTTACCGCCTTCTTGGCAGAAGACCCCAGTGAATAAACCGCACTGGGATTTCCGTACTGCTCATAAAAGTATGGCAGCATTGCTTCCACCGCCTGCGGCGCCGTTTTTGTAGTGGCTGCATTGTCCAGATAAATCATCTGTATCCTCTCTTGTCTTCAGTGCTCCGCTTTCCAGGCAGCTGCACCAACTTTGATTTCATATTACCCGCTGTTTCCCAATTCATACTGCATCACTGGGAATTCCATCCATAATATAGCATTACCCATTCGTTCTGTCAACTGCCCCCAGGGAATATAATAGATAAAACCAATCTCCAGGGTGTCCTATGAAAGCAAAAAACAGCCATCCGCTGATTGTCGGCACTGTTATCCTTACCATAACCGGCCTTGTCAGCCGCATCATTGGTTTCTTCTACCGTATTTACCTCTCCCGTCTCTTCGGCGAAGAAGGCATGGGACTCTACCAGTTGTTAAGCCCTGTTCTGTCCTTGTCCTTCTCCCTGACTGCTGCAGGATACCAGACTGCTATCTCCAAGCAGGTAGCGGAACAGACTGCCCGGCTGAAGCGGACCTCCCTGCGCCCCATGCTGGCGGGTTTCAGTATCTCCCTTCCCCTGTCCCTGCTCTGCAACGCTCTTATTTATTTCGGTGCAGATTTTATTGCCGAAGTGCTGCTGCAGGAACCAAGAACCGCGTCCATGCTGCGGATTCTCTCCTTTTCCGTGCCAATGAGTGCTATACATGCTTGTGTCAACGGCCATTTCTACGGCATCAAAAAAGCGGGAATTCCTGCCGCATCTCAGCTGTTGGAACAGATCGCCCGCGTAGGCTGCGTCTTTATCGTCTCCGCCCAAAGCCTTGGCGCGGGCAAAAATCCCTCCATCAGTGTAGCCGTGCTGGGCCTGACCTTAGGAGAATTATGTTCCATGTTGTTTTCCCTGGCCGCCATATGGCAAAGCCCCCGAAATGAGGATGCTGCTTCCCGCGCCTTCCGCGAAAAGAGGCAATCTCTTTATTCAGGATTACTGTCCATGGCCCTTCCCCTGACTGCTAACCGTATCGTCCTGAATCTCCTGCAAAGTGTAGAATCAGTGTCCATCCCGGCCAGGCTGCGCCTCTATGGCTATGACAATACGACCGCCTTAAGCGTGTACGGCGTACTTACAGGCATGGCAATGCCTTTTATCTTCTTTCCCAACGCCCTTACCAGCTCCGTAGCCGTACTGCTGCTGCCCGTCATCTCCGAAAACTACGCCCTGGGCAATTACCGGGCCGTAAAAAATGCCACTCTGAAAACCGTTCGTTACAGCGGATTGATGGGGATCTGCTGTATGGCCGGCTTCCTTCTTTTCGGCAGTCGAATCGGTGCTTCACTCTTTAACAGTCCCCTGGCAGGTCGTTTTATTACCACTCTCGGCTTTATCTGCCCCTTTCTCTACCTGGACACCACTCTGTCAAGCATCCTGCAGGGCTTGGGCAAAGCCGGACATATTTTCGTAATGAACGCGGTCTGTCTCCTGATCCGCCTGGCCTTTGTATTTCTTGCAGTGCCCCGCTTCGGCATCACTGGCTATCTCTGGGGGCTCCTTGTCAGCCAGCTGGTCTTAGGAATACTGTACCTTCTTTGTCTATGGCGCTTTTTAAAAAAGGTGTCTCCATAAGGAATACCGGGAAAACCTTTTACGGTTCTTCCCGGTATTCCTGCCAATGTCTTTACTGCCTGACTCAAAGCTTCCGAATTACCATTCCATCAGGCGCTTCCGCCTCATGCAGATTATCGGAGCTTCCCACAAAATATTGATATTGCTGCAGCACCTGATCCCTTTTCATATCGTTAATGGCCTTTTCTACATCCAGACCGTGAATGTCTCTGTCTTTTCCTATATATTCAAAATCCTCCTGTCTGTTGAAAGTAATGGAAATGTCCTCCAACACTGTATTCTTTCGCTCCGGATATACCGCTTCAGGTACTTCATGAGTAACCGCTGCGGGAACAGGATCCTCATGTATCCTTACGTCTTGTACCCGAACCTTTTCCGAAGCTGCCTCCGACATTTCCGATGTCCTAATATTTTGTAATTCCCCCGGCTGGCTGACTACACTGCCAATTCCCATGCTCTCACCTCCCGCCAGTTTTTTACTTTTCCTAAATCATTTTCTTAGTTCAGCATCTTCTTCAGCTCGTCCATAAAAGTATTGACGTCCTTGAACTCCCGATAGACTGAAGCAAAACGGACATATGCCACCGGATCCACAGCCTTCAGCTTGTTCATCAGCAATTCTCCGATTACCTGACTTGGAATTTCCTTCTCTTCCATATTTGTAACCTCGTTCTCCACCTCATCCACCAGACTGGTAATCTGCTGAGCGCTGACCGGCCTCTTATGGCAGGCCCTGAGAATACCGGCTTCAATCTTGGAACGGTCGTAGGTCTCCCGGTTATTGTCCTTTTTAATAATGATCAGGGGAATCGTTTCCACCTTCTCATAAGTAGTAAAACGCTTGCCGCACTCATCGCACTCGCGCCGCCGTCTGATGGAATTATCATTTTCTGCCGGCCTGGAATCAATCACTCTTGTATTTTCATGACTGCAATAAGGACACTTCATAATTTCCTCCATTTCGAAGCGTTCTCCGCCGAGAAACGTGAACAGAATCTCAAATTCTGCTCTGCGATTCAGAAAAATTGTGACGCTTCTGCACAAATTTCGCCATTATTCTTAGTCAAATTTAACATATTCAGCAAGGAATGTCAACCAGAATGATGTCAGGTCCGATCTGACAAATATCCTTGAAGGGAATCACAATATCCGGTTCGCAGTTTAAGAAATTCAGGATTTTATTCCCCCCCGGAACCATGATCTTGCAGATGCAGCCGCTGCAGGGATCAAACTCCAGGTCACATACCTTTCCCAGCTTTTTACAGTTTTTTGTATTAATGACATCCTTGCACTTCAACTCGGAAAATAACACGCTTTAAACCTTCTTTTTTAATATCGTTTTCACAATATATGCCTGAAAGGACCTTGCCATACATGGAATAATAACCTTATTCAGCGCATGCACTGGACGAACGGCTATTTCTACTTTGTTTGCTTTGCAATCAAGGTATAAATTTCACTGCCGGGTAAATACTACCACTATTGAAATTTGTAAAGCTTAAGCGCACGGCGCAGAAATGAGGAAACACATGGCACAGGGTAAAGTTGAAATCTGCGGAGTGAACACCTCCAGACTCCCGCTGTTAAAGGCAGAAGAAAAAGAGAAACTGTTCCGGCAAATTGAAGCCGGCGATACAAAAGCAAGAGAAACTTATATCGAAGGAAATCTGCGTCTGGTCTTAAGCGTCATCAAACGCTTTTCCTCCAGCAGTGAAAATGTAGATGACCTTTTCCAGATCGGCTGCGTGGGCCTTATAAAGGCTATTGATAATTTTGATTCTTCTTTAAACGTCAAATTCTCCACCTATGCCGTCCCCATGATCATAGGGGAAATCCGGCGATTTCTTCGGGATAACAGCCAGCTTAGGGTGTCCCGTTCTTTAAAGGACACTGCTTATAAAGCAATCTACGCCAGAGAAGCCCTGACAAGACGCAATTTAAAAGAGCCTTCCATCGAAGAAATCTCTACTGAGATCGGCGTATCTAAAGAGGACATTGCCTATGCCTTAGACGCCGTCCAAAGCCCCATGAGCCTTTATGAGCCCATCTTCACCGACGGCGGGGACACCCTCTATGTAATGGACCAGATCAGCGACAAAAAAAATAAGGAAGAGACCTGGGTGGAACATCTCTCTCTCAGCGAAGCCATGAAAAAATTGAATCCCAGAGAGCATGAAATCATATCCCTCCGATTTTTTGAAGGCAAGACTCAGATGGAAGTCGCCGAATCCATCGGCATCTCCCAGGCTCAGGTTTCCAGACTGGAAAAAAGCGCTCTGCGGACCATGCGCACCTATCTGAGTGCCTGAAGCTGTTTCCGCTTTGCTGCCTTTACGTAATAGCTATAATAAAGAAGATAATTCAATCGCACAGTAAGACGCAAATTAAGAAAAAGCAGGCCCGGTTTACAGGTCTGCTTTAGCAATATAGAAATTTAAAGCTTCATACATAATACTGTGCCTGGGCCTCCCACATCCTGCGGTAAACCCCTTCCTCCGCCACCAGCGCATCGTGGGTTCCGTTCTGAACAATCCGCCCCCCGTCAAACACAGCAATCTCATCGCAGAAACGGCAGCTGCTCATTCGATGAGAAATAAACACCGCGGTTTTATCTGCCACCATCTCGTTAAAGCGCGTATAAATATCCTGCTCGGCTATGGGGTCTAAGGCGCTGGTGGGCTCATCCAGAATCACCATGGGCGCATCCCGGTACAGGGCCCTTGCCAAGGCAATCTTCTGTTTTTCACCGCCGGAGATTTCGATTCCTTCTTCATCCCCATCCTGCTGATCCTTTAAAAGCTTGGAATCAATTCCGCTCTTCATTTCCTGCACCCGCTCATAGATCCCAGCCTCCTGCAGGCTCTTTATCACCCTCTCCCTGTCATATTCCGGGCCTGCCGCCACATTTTCCGCTACCGAGAAAGAGAATATCTTGTAATCCTGAAATACAACGGAAAAGAGCCTGATATACTCATCATAATTATATTTGCGGATGTCAATGCCGTTTAGCAGGATCTCCCCCTCCGTAGGATCATAAAGCCTGCACAGAAGCTTGATAAAGGTAGTCTTGCCTGCCCCGTTGGCACCTACAATCGCCAGTTTGCGTCCTGTCTTTAGGCGAAAGGATACGTTCTTTAGGACCATTTTGTCATTGTTGGGATAATGGAAACTGACATTCCGAAACTCCAGCTCATACTCATTATCAAGGCGCTTTTCCACAGGAAGCGTCCCGTCATACTTCTGGTTTTTGACCGCCATCAGCTCGCTATAGCTCTCCAGATAAAGATTTTGTGTATTAATATTGATAAGCAGCGAAAACAGTACACTGATCTGCGACTGCAGAAGGGTAATGGCACTGATGTATTTTGTCACCTGCCCTATGGTTATCATGCCGTAAATAGCCTTGATTCCCACGTATACATACACTGCCACGGTAAACAGATTCTGTGCAAGCAGTGCCCACGCCCCTACCTTTATACAGTCTTTAATCGCCTGCTTCTGCGCACTCTCAATATCCTTCCGGGCTTCCATTCCTTTCCGCCGGATCATATCGGACATTTTGAAGATTCGAATATCCTTACCCATGGAATAATTATTGATCAGGTGATAGAAAAACCAGTAAATTCTTCCGTTTCTTACCTCTATCTGATCACAGTTGTACCGAATCTTCCCCTGTTTGGCCTCACATTTACTCCCCACGTAGATGCTGAGTACCAGCAGTCCGAGAAGCAGGAAATAGCTGACCGGAGAGGCAAAAAAGCCATACACCACCCCTTCCCCATGATAAGGCGCTGCGACAAACAGACCGGCCATGGCTGCCACAGCTCCGATGCAGGAACAGACGACGCCAATCAAATCCAGGGATCTTATTAAATAATCTCCCATGCCCCCCATCTTATCCGTATTGGCATCCGCCTGGGCAATGAGTTCCAGAGTGCTGTTTCTTTCCAGAATATCATAATCGAGATTCATCGCCTTGAATCCTATATCCCTGTTCTTGCGATGGGACACAAGCTGCCAGCGAATCTGCAAAAGCCACATCATCGCACTGCGGATCAGCTCCATCAGCATCCTGCCTGCCACCATCACCGCCGCAACGCCAAGAATCTTTTTCTTATCCTCCCGGTTCATCAGCATATCCACGATTTCCGCCCCCAGGATCATATTCAGAAAGGGCATGGCCCGCACTATGAGCGTATACAGAATACTGGCCGGGAAATACGAAGGACAAAGATGGTATATAGTACTCATATTCTTTTTAAAACATTTCCAAAAAGGAAGCTTGCTCTTCTGCTCATCCATGTTATTCTTCTTCATGGTTTTCGGCCTCTCCTTCTTTATAATACTGACTCTGTACCTCAAAAACCTCCGCGTATTTCCCCTTCTTTTTCAGGAGCTCATCATGGGTCCCAGTTTCCACAATTCTGCCGTTATCCAGAAAAAGGATCTTATCACAAAACTTTGTGCTGGCAAGCCTGTGGGAGATAAACAGTGCTGATTTCCTCCGGGTTGCCGATTTATATTCTTCATACATATTGTTTTCCGCAATGGGGTCTAATGCGGCTGTCGGTTCATCAAGCACAAGCATGGGAGCATCCTTATACAAACACCTGGCAAGCATAAGCTTCTGCATCATGCCTCCGGAAAGCTGGATCCCGTCAGGATCAAAGCTTTGGGTCAGATTCGTCAGCTCCTTCCGCTCAAGAGCATCCACATCCTTCCACAATCCGGCGCGGTGCAGGCATTCACGGACCTTTTCCATATCTGTCTCAGCCTCTACACGCCCGGATATACTGCTGGCGATGGAAACCGGCAGCGTATTAATATCCTGAAAAATTACCGCCAGAAGCTCGTGATACTGATCCAGATTCAGTGTTTCAATTGAATGACCACCAATCAGGATCTCTCCCCCCGTAGGATGGTAAAACCCGCACAGCAGCTTTACCAGGGTGGTCTTCCCTGCCCCGTTGTGCCCCACAAGCGCGATCTTTTCTCCCGGCCGAATGGAAAAGGATACGTTTTTCAAAATGTCCTCGCCTTCTGCCTCATATCGGAAAGACACGTTTTTGAATGTAACTTCAGGAAGCTGACTATACCACTCGGAAGGAATGCTTACCCCTTCCTCCCGCAGAAATTTATCGGGATAATCCAGCATTTTACGATATTCACATATCATCTGATTTCCTTCCAGCAGATAACTGATATGATAGCGCAGCATGCCAAACCATTGGGCAAGTCCGGCAACCACACCCAGTCCCAGCGTAAATTCCGCTATGCTGAAAGTGCCGTCCAGTACCCCGGTGACCAGAATGCCATATGCCAGAAGGTCCCTTGCCGCAGCAAAGAGGGAATCGGATACACTTACTGCATACTTGCGCCGGCACTGCTTTCCCCCCAAATCCCTGTTTCTGGCTTCCAGCCTGTCAAACCCGGCACGGAACCAATCAGCCATATTGTAGATACGAATATCCTTGCCATTCTCCACAGAGGTTGTCTGCTGTTTGAGATAAAAGAACCTGCCCCATATTCTGAACTGCTCATCCATGGTTTTTGCTCTGAATTTACGGGACCGCGCCTCCAGCAAAGAGCTTACAACGGACATGACCACTATAATCGCCATTATCCGCCAGTCAAAAAAGGAGATAGTCAGGGAATAAAGGAGAATCCCCAGAACCGTGGAAACGATCAGTGGGTAATTGATATAAATCAAATTTACACCATCCCTGTACATATTGACGGCATGGGTCGCCCTGGTCAGAAGACGCTGCTGCGCGGGAGACTCCACATTATCATAATCCGCGTGCAGGCTTTTCCAGACAAGCCTCATCAGAAACTCCCTGTTCTGGGTGGACTCGTAATAATAGTCGCTCCATGACTTAATATACTGGCTTCCAAACCGACAGAGCAGAAACACTCCCAGCACGATGGCCATTACCATCAGATAATGGCCCATCCTCCCCTTTTCCGTGATACTGGCAACAACTGCGGCAAGGGTGATCGTCCCCAACATTTGCCCTGCCAGATTGAAAAATACCGTTCCATACACCCCCAGCCTCATGGCGGGCTTTACTTCATACAAAGTTTTGTACAAGTACCGCACGTTACCAAACAACGAATACTTCTTTTCTTTCCTATTCCCGTTGATTTTCATATTTTCACTCCAAAACATTTTTTACTCACCAAAAGCCTTATATAAACGGAAAAATTTCCCTTCCTTTTCCATCAGCTTGTCAAAGCATCCTTGCTCCACAATCCTGCCGTCATCCATCACAATGATCTCATTATACTTCCGCATCAGGGCCTGATTATATCTATCGGTGATGTTGATGATCGTCATATCCTCATCCAGCAGCATTTTTTCCATTTCGTATGCGTCAGCACTGTCAAACCCCGATGTAATTTCATCCACAAACGCAGCCGGCTTCTTCCTCAGCAGCAGCCTTGCCAAAGCGATCCTCTGCAGTTCGGAATCCGAGAAAATCTCCCCCTCCCCCCGGATTCCTTGGTATATACCCTTCGGCATCTTCCGAACGGTATCATAAATACCCGTCTTCTGCAGAGCTTCTGTTACCTGATCTATAGAATAATTTTGATATAACGCCACGTTATTAAAAACAGTGTCTTTAAATATGTATACCTGCTGATCGGCAAAAGGACTCACCTGCACAATGCTTTCCCTGTTTAGCTCCGACAGCTCCTGGCCGTTAACCAGTGCGTGTCCCGTGTAATCCGTTCCGTATTCCGTAAGCAGCTTTAAGATGCTTGATTTCCCGCTTCCCTTTTCCCCGACTATCGCATACTTCTTGCCCTTTTCAAAGGTCAGTGTCAGATGATCCAGCGAAAAATCGTCACTAATCTTCTGAGACACGTTATCCAGCCGGATTTCCTGTATCTCTTCCCCTATGCTTTCTTTGTTATCATGATCGCTTTCCCCTGTCAACAGGCCTTCCAGCTCCGCCGTCACCTTCCCCAGTGCCCTGAACCGAATGAAATCGCCGATAAGCTTCTTACAAGGCGTCAAAATAAACTTTATCATATAGATAATGCCTGCCGCTTCTCCGAACGTAATCCTGCCTGCCGCCACAAAAAACATGCAGCTCCACAGAACAATCAGGAACACTCCATTGCTGACAAAAGAAGTCAGTGCCTTCACCCAGTACAGTGTTCGAGAGGCGCATTCCGTTTCCCAACTCACATAATCGCTTAAGTTATCCTGTTTCTCCAAAGCCTGCTTCACCGCGTCAAAGGCTCTGATCACTCGATGGCCCCCCAGATCATTCCTGACTCCATCCAGATAGATCTCCTGGGCTTTCGTATACTTCGCTTCCGCTAGAGAAGCCTTCTTTTTTAATAGGTCTGACAATGCCAGCTGCCCCGCGCAGGCCACCGCTGCGACCAACAGGATAAAGGGTTCTGTACACAGCAGATAAATCACCGCCGCCATCATGTGCACCGCCTGCAGGACCATGTCATATACATTATTGACTCCGTCATCCAATATCATTCTTATATCAGTTCCAAATTTGTCCAGATAATAGTCCGGTCCCTTTTTATCGAACTGATTGGCGGAAATGTAAAACAGCCTGTGCATCAACTGATTGCGCAGATCCATTTCCAGCCCCCGCACAACGATTGACTGGCGGCTTCTGCTCAGCCACTCAAAAAATAATACTCCCAGACTGAAGGCAGCCACAATCGGAAATTTTTCCAATAGCTCTCCGATATTGCCGGAATCTATCAACAGCTGAATCATACAGGCACGCAGAGGGGCCATGACCCCAAAGATCACCACAGGAATCAGACTGATCAGGAATCTGCCGGCATGTTTTCTGTAAATATCTTTTAACATATTATTTCTCCTCCCTTTCCCTTTTGTACACCATCGCCGCTTCAAACACAGGCTGTATTCCTGTTCTGCATCGGCGGCCGCTTACAAATCTATCTTACCACACACGCCGGCAATCATAAAAATCGTGCACGAATTGTCGTTTTTCGTGCACGATTGCGGTTCGTACCTTCCGGGTGGCACAAACCATGGCTGAAGCCCGGCTCATCAGAGACGTTCCTCCCGTTCAGCTTACCATGTTTTCTTCCGGATAACAAAAATCGTGCACAAACTGCTGTTTTTCGTGCACGATTGTATCCCCTGCCTTTTTCGCCTCTTACAAGGGCAGCATAATCTCCGTAGAGAACACCCCAGGCTCGTTGGCCCGCCGAATATAGCCATGATACTTGTCCACCACAAGATCCACACGCTTCAGGCCATGCCCGTGATCACCACGCTTATTTGATATATACTCTGCATCAAGCTTACGGATGATTTCCCTGGTGGAATTGGTAACGGCGATATACAGTTGTCTCTTACGTATACATAAATAAATCCGCAGGAAGCGCTCTGCATCTGCAGACATTTTCCGGCAGGACTCCACGGCGTTATCAATCAAATTCCCCATGATGACGCAGAGATCAATATCTTCTACAGCCAGATTTTCTCCGACCTCTGCTTTACAGTTGACGCAAATCTTCTCCTTTTCGGCAATGCTCAGTTTACTGTTTAAAATTGCGTCCAGACTGACATTACCCGTGGTGTATTTCACCCTGATGTCATCCAGATCTCCCTCCAGCTCATTCAAATATTTTTCTGCTTCCTCGATCTGTCCCATAGCAAGATGTGCCTTGAGCTTTTGCAGGTGATTATGGTAATCGTGGCGCCAGCCGCGCATTGTCATATAAATCTCATTCACTTCCTCAACCTGCCTGGACATCACGGTAACCTGATAATTCAGATACTTTCTGTCGCCAATACGAAACATTCCCGCCTCCCGATTCCGATCTGTTCCTTCCCGGTCATCCTTTAAAAAAGTACTTCATAAACGCCTCATTTAACGGCCCGTAAGCACCGCGGCTGACCGGTATTGCCTCCCCGTTTTCCAGGATACATTCCTCGTGGGTAATTTTACTGACAAATTCCAGATTTACCACCGCGGACCGATTCGCCGGTACAAATCTGGCGGGGTCCAGCTTCGCCAGCATCTCTTTCAAACTGGCCTTCCACTCATACGCCCTGTCCACCATCTGCATCTTCAGATAATGCCCTTCAACCTGTATCAGCATGATCTCGCTTCTGGAAATCCGCAAATTCTCCCCCTGATACTTCATGATCAGATAATCCTCCCTGCTGCCCTCAAGCTTTTCCAAACAAGCATCCAGGGCCTTCAACATCTCATCTTCCCTCACAGGCTTGATCAGATACCTCACCGCACCGATCTCATACCCTTCAAACACATACTCGGACTTCCCAGTGAGAAACACAATCTGCGCATTACGATCGGACTTTCTGATTTCATGCCCCAGCTCCATGCCGTTCATATCCTTCATGCAGACATCAAGAAAAATAATGTCAAAAATATTCTGCCTGTCATATTTAAAAAGGTATTCCTCGGCACTCGCTATAAACGTGGGCGCAAGCCGGACATTTCTGGCTTTTCCCCACGCTTCCATCAGTTTCCCATAATAACCATATAACTCTGTCTCATCCTCTACAACAGCCACCCTGACTAACATAATCAACTCCCATGCCGCAGCTTTGCTGCCTTAAAGATTTTCCGCTCTTCGCTGTTCACTTTCCATTGATGCTGAACGTTATCACCGAATATTCTGCATAGACTATTCTGCATTTGACTTCCAAATTTGATCAGGAAATTAGAGATTACCATAGAATGTTCAATATATGCTCCGGCCCTATCGGTTACCTGCATATTTAAATCCATATGTTTATACCTGCCTTCCTGTACTGGGTAAGAATAGTATATCAGAATTCCGCCCGCTTTGCTACACTCTTGTTTCCTCTTCTTCCTTTGCCGCCTTAAGATTGTCTCGTACTTTGGATTTTGCTGCCGTGCGCATGCAAAATCTCCCCAGCGCGCTGCAACCCGCGTAAAGCAATCCGCCGATCAGGGCTCCCAGCGTATTGGTAACAATATCGTCAATCTGAAAATACCCTCTGCCCGTCAGAAGCTGCATGGTCTCGATTCCCAGACTGGTCACGGCTCCTAAAAGTGTACACCGAAGAATCCGCTTTTTCCGCGGAAAATTCCAACAGTAAAGAAAGCCATAGGGAATAAACAGCAAAACATTCTCTATGACAAAGGCATTGTTCCTGTCGTTGATTCCCCAGGTAGAAAACAGCTTCAGATCCAGCACGTCGGACCTGCTTCCACTCTCTCTGGACAAAAAAGTGATTGCCAGCATCACGGCAATATAAACACAAAACACCGTGACCGGCACCCACT
Source organism: uncultured Acetatifactor sp. (assembly GCA_910578815.1). Taxonomy (GTDB): domain Bacteria; phylum Bacillota; class Clostridia; order Lachnospirales; family Lachnospiraceae; genus Acetatifactor. Next base: position 35,929 of record CAJTSE010000018.1, on the reverse strand, counting down.
TTACCGGCGGCTTCTGCTTCCTTTTCCGCACCGTGTTCATAAGCAAAACCACAAATACAGCCACAGGAAGCCCTACCGCCAGGCCATAGGGCAGATACCCTAAGGCCTGCGACATATCCGCATCTATATATTTTATCATTAATACTCCTTCATCAATAGCTGTCCCAACAATCTCCCGCGTGTTCCCACTTATCCTTTTCCTCGAACAGCCTGTCGTTCATCCATGCCACCGCATCCGTGACACCGTCCTCATCAAACGAAAACTCCGCACTTTCCTTCAATTCATCGGGAGTTTTCAAAAAGTTAAAGGGTTCCGGCCATACCGTACAGCGCAGCCTTTTTCCCTCCGGCTCTCCCGCCACACCCTCCAGGCGGTAACGCATTCCTTGATGGCACCCTGTATACTCTGTCTTTTTCAAATATTCCATGGAAAGAATATCATTTCTGTTAATCACCCTGTACTCCTGTTTCCTCAAACCGCAGGTACCCGGCGGCTTAACACACTTTTATTTCTCCAAAATTCCCTACTCCTTAGTATATACCATCATTCTGCCCCTTTCAAGCCATTTTATCCTTTCATATTCAGATCTGCAGACTCATCTCCTTTTTTAGCTGCCGCATGATCTTCTTTTCCAGCCTGGATATGTAGGACTGGGATATTCCCAGCATGGTTGCCACTTCCTTTTGCGTCATTTCCTGGCCTTCCCTGTTCCCTAAGCCAAACCGGAGATTGATAATCATTTTTTCCCGTTCCGAGAGCTTGCTGATGGCCCCCAGCAACAGCTTGCGCTCTACCTCATTTTCCAGGTCACGATAGATTACGTCCTCATCCGTCCCCAAAATATCCGACAGCAGCAGCTCGTTTCCGTCCCAGTCCACATTCAACGGCTCATCCAAAGAAACCTCCTGACGGATTCTGCTGTTGCGCCGCAGATACATTAAAATTTCATTTTCAATGCACCGGGAAGCGTAAGTGGCAAGCTTGATGTTCCTCTCCGGTTTAAAGGTATTGATGGACTTTATTAATCCTATCGTCCCGATGGAAATCAGATCCTCCACTCCCACCCCGGTATTATCAAATTTTTTTGCAATATATACCACCAGACGCAGATTATGCTCGATCAAAGTAGCTTTTGCTTCTGCATCCACTTCCGTTCCCAGGTCGTTTATCACCTGACTCTCCTGTTCCACCTCCAACGGCGGGGGAAGAACCTCTGCTCCGCCTATGTAATGAATCTCGTTCTTTCTGCCAAAGAACGGATTTTCCCTGCGTATCATCTTAAACTTCATTCTTCCCGGTATTGCAACCTTTAATATCATATTCATCCCCATTTCTGCCTTTTTTCAGGCTTCCCCGTTTTTCGTTCTTCAAAAGCCGGGGATTCAAAATCATATTTACGGATTCTGCCTCTGACACGTCTGCTGTCGAAATCTTTTCTGCACTCACCGCGATACAGACCTCCCGGAACTCCTTTTGCATTCCGTGAAGCTCCACCTGCAGCTTTGGCAAAAGATACCCCTCTAAAATTCCTCTTTTCTTTCCGATACTGTGATAAGGGATTACTCTGTACAGCTGCCAGCCTTCCTGCCATAGATTCCGAAACACTTCCTCGTCCACCACACTCACCGGTTTCCCGCTGATAGGCTCCACCAGGCTATTTCCTGAATCAATCAGCGCCTGTACCGTAACCTTTTTTTCTCCCCGAATCAGAGTAACCGGACAGACTCCCTCTGCCTGCCTTGACTCCCAGGGAAATCGCCCCAGGAAAAGAAACAGCAACCCGCCTGCCAGCAGAACGCCAAAAATACCGGTCAGCATTCCTTCCTTTAAGGGAATGGTACGAAGAAGAAAAATCAATGCCCCTCCCATACAGAAGGAAAAAACAAGCATCCTTTCCGTGAGCTTCAGAAGATTTCTCAAACCCTTTACAGGAAACGCCACAGGCAGCATTCCCACCGCTCCAGCCGCCCCTAAGAACAATTTTAAAGGCACCGGCAGGCTCATCAGGAACATTAACAAGTAACATCCTCCTCCAAGTGCGGCCGCCAACAGCAGTCTTCCCGGCTTTGCCGCCCGCAGGGTGCTTCGGTCCACCAGCAGCAGTATATAGAGGTTCATAACAAAATTGACCAGGAACAGACTGTCTACATATAATTCATAACGCATCGGCATCATCCTTTTCATAATGATTATAAAGGGATGTCTGTATGGAATTTGTCAAAAGCCCGTTTGAAAAAAGCTATTTTATTCGACAAAAAGGTTACTGTCCTTTTTTTGCCCGTTTGTATCTTCCAGGCGAAATCCCCGCGTATTTTTTAAAGCTTCGCAGGAAATTTGCATAATCGTTAAATCCCGAACGCCAGCACGCCTTCGTTACATTGCAGCCCTCGGCAAGGAGCCTTTTCGCCAGCGCAATTCTTTTGTCCAGTATATATGTTCTGATGGTAAGCCCTGTATAATCCCTGAACTGCCTGCTGATATACCTGGCGTGAAAGTGGAATCTGTCGGCCAGCTTTTCCATTGTAATCTCTTCGGTGATGCTGTCGTTTATATAATCCATTACATCTCTGATCAACTGCGGCATAACATTATCTTCTTTTGTAAAATCATCGTTCCGCCCAAACCAGTGGTTGACAAATATCAGAAACTGCAGCATATAGGTATCGCTCAGAAGAGCATCCCCATAGCCGCTGCCTTTCCGTGCCTCGGAAAACTTTTCAAACAGCTCAATCACGGTTTTTCTCTCATGATAGCTCAAATGTGTGCGTCTGATCAGGATTTCGCTGTCGAACTCAAAGCAGCTGCCAATTTGTGCGCCTTTCTCACAGATTTCAGCAATCAGCTCAGGCTTTATGTTCATGATAATGCGGTCATATTCGCAGGCTTCTTCACAGATGCCTGCATGAAATGTTTCCGGCGGGATAATGAACAAATCTCCCGGCCTGCAGATATACGCTGCATTTTCAACGCATACCTTTCTGCTGCCGTTTAAGAAAAGATAGATTTCATAAGCGTTATGACGGTGATAGTACGTAAGGGGCAAAGATTTCTCCGCCTTTGCAGTATTTCTAAAAAACAGATAGGGCTGTGTAATTGGATCATAGAGATTTTTCATAATTTGATTATCCTCTCATGCAAAAACGCAATAAAATCAATTATTTTCCCTGCGCGGAACCATATACGGGCTATACAGATTCAGTGAAATGTGCGGTGTTTCCCCCCTGAGGAAATGGAGCGGATGCAATCCCGGACAGCGCGCCAGCTTAACGCTGGAGCTTCCTGATGAGATCATATCCCGCGAGCCGTCGATAAAATACCGCGGGATATTTATAAATGATGAGTGGCCGGCCTTCGGCAGCTGGGCAGATCTTCACTTCGGCGGCATCAATGCCAACTGTTATGAGGGTATTTTCGAATTAATCCTCCGACTGAAAGGCAATTATTTCTGGCCTGCGATGTGGGCCAGCTGCTTCAGCCTGGACGGCCCTGGCCTTGCAAGCGCGGAGCTTGCCGATGAAATGGGGATTATAATGAGTACCTCTCATCACGAACCGTGTATGCGCGCAGGAGCAGAATACGGGAAAATGCGCGGCAGCGCTTCACCATACGGAGACGCGTGGGACTTCCTTACCAACCGTGAGGGCATTACAAAATTCTGGGAGGACGGGCTGAAAAGAAATGCCCCCTTTGAAAATGTCATTACCCTTGGCATGAGAGGTGAAAACGATATGGCCATCATGCAAAATGCTTCCCTGGAAGACAACATTGCCCTGCTGCGGGACGTTCTGCATACGCAGAATGAACTGATCCGCAATACGGTGAATCCCGATCTGTCGGCAGTGCCCAGACAGATTGTCCTGCACAATGAGGTTGAGAAGTTTTATTACGGTGATGGCGATCATGAAGGCTTTTACAATGACCCTGAGCTGGATGGCGTCTGTGTTGTCCTGGGGGATGCAAACTGCGGTTATACCCGGACGCTTCCCACCGAAAAAATGCGAAGCATAACGGAGGTTACGGAATGTATTATCACATTGATATGCACGGCGGCCCTTATGCTTATGAATGGGTGGGCAATTCTCTTCTATCGAGGATGTGGGAGCAGATGTCTATGGCCTATGATTTCGGGGTAAGAGAAATCTGGGTCGTGAATGTGGGGGACATTGCCACCCAGGAGCTTGCCATCTCCTATTTTCTTGATCTGGCCTACGACTTTGACCGGTATGGCACCTCGCATCCCAATAATACCGAGGCTTATATTAATAGATGGCTGCACGGACAGTTTAGCAGCATCATGAGCAAAAGCGATCTTGCTGACGTCGTCCGGGTAATAAACATGTACAGCCAGATCTGCGAACGCAGAAAACAGGAGGTTATGAACGACAAGGTATATCATCCTGTTCATTTCGGTGAAACCGACGCGCTGATTGCCGACTGCAATACGATCATGGATCTATGCAGTCGCCTGAAAAACGGCTGCGACGAAAAACAGCTTGCAGGCTTCTGGGAACTTATATACTACCCCTGCGTGGGTACGGCTAATCTTATGAAAACATGGTGCCTGGCCGCAAAGAACAGATTATATGCAGAGCAGAACCGCAATGAGGCGAATCTTCTGGCGGACAGGGTGAAAGACGGCATTGCGTTCGACCGTACTTTAACCGAAAAGTTTCATCAAGTGGCAGACGGAAAATTTGACGGCTTTGGCCTTTCCGAACATTTTGGCTTTACCCATTGGAGCGAAGCAGACTGCAAATATCCGCTCAGAATCTATACCGAACCTGCCAATAAGCCAAGACTCATTGTCTGCAAATCTGATGAGACAAAATACAGCATTGGCAGGGAATGGACGGATAACAGACTTACCTTTAACGATTTTCTGCGCCCCGATGTTCAGGAGCTTGTGCTGGACATTGCCTGCGGCAGCAGGGAATCCATCGAGTATAAAATCAGCTGTAATAAACCGTGGCTGAGTTTTTCCGCAACGGAGGGCAAAACCGCCCTGACCGACAAAATTACGGTTGCGATTGACAGAAGCCTGCTTGTGGGCAAAGACAGCGCCTGCATCATCGTCTCCGGAAGCGGCTCGCGGACCGAAATAACCGTAAACGCCGAGAACAGAAGCTTTGCGGATTATAAAAACATGACATTTATTGAATATGACAATTACATTGCAATGGAGGCAGAACATTTTCATGCCAAACACGATGCAGATCAGGCCGGATTCCGGCTTCTTAAGCCCTACGGCAGATCAGGCAGCGCCATGAAGGTATATCCTTCCACCGCCGATTTCAGCGGAAAGGCCGACAAGCCGTATCTTGAATATCTTTTTGAGACCAAAGACGGCGGAACTTACGAACTTGAGCTTAGCTTTGCACCCTCGACACCGACCACGGCAAAACCGACAATGCCGGCCGCAGTCAGTCTAAACGGCGAGGACGAATTTGACTTTGAAACCGTTAAAGAGCCCGCTGCCTTCTATCCCACTTGCAGACAATGGAGCGAAGAGGCCCTCAGCAACGTCAAGCAGTTTAAATGTACGGTTTTATGCAAGCCCGGCATAAACTCGCTGAAATATTATCACATAAGCCCGAATCTGACACTGGAAAGAATTGTACTGTATAAGCAGGGCTCTGCCCCTCTGGAATCGTATCTGGGCCCTAAGGAAAGTTTTTATGTAATGACTCAGCCGTAAACGGGCAGCTCACAGTATGGCCAAAAAAATCATATAAGTCATATAATTACCGCGCAGCATCTGACTGCGCGGTAATTTATCTTTGCATTATTTTCTCTGCAGGAAATCCGGAATTTTCAAGCTCTTCTCTTCCACGGAGCTTCGGATGTCCACCGGTTTTTGAATACCCGGAACCGGTCTGGGGGCCGGCTGGCCCGTAGGCTGAGTGCCGACTCCGGGCTGTATGTTCATTCCCTTAAGGGAATTAGGCATCATATGTGAAGTAGGCGGTCTATAAGCTGTCCCTGCTCCCAGCCTAGGCTGTAAGCCGGCATTTGCCGAAGCGTCCTCCAAACCTGTAGCAATCACCGTGATATTACAGCTGTCGGACTTAGCTGCATCATACATGGCACCAAAAATGATATTTACATCTTCGCCTGCAAGATTCTGTACATAGCTGGCCGCATCATTAGCATCAGCCAGCGTAATATCTCCGGAAACGTTGATAATCACATGGCTTGCACCGGTGATGGTAGTCTCCAGCAAAGGACTTTCCACCGCCATCCTGACTGCTTCCAATGCCTTATCATCACCCTTACCTTCGCCGATCCCAATATGAGCGATCCCCTTATCCTTCATAACAGTCTGCACATCCGCGAAGTCAAGGTTGATTACAGCGGGCACGTTAATCAAATCCGTAATACCCTGTACTGCCTGCTGAAGGACTTCATCTGCTTTCTTAAGGGCCTCTGGCATAGTGGTACGCCTGTCCACAATTTCCAAAAGCTTATCGTTGGGAATCACAATCAGGGTATCCACATGCTCCTTAATATGTTCTATACCGCTTAAAGCATTGACCATCCTTGCCTTTGCTTCGAAACGAAAGGGCTTCGTCACAACGCCCACCGTTAAAATTCCCATCTCCTTAGCCAGCCTGGCCACCACGGGAGCCGCGCCGGTTCCGGTGCCGCCGCCCATACCGCAGGTAACGAACACCATGTCCGCACCCTTTAAAGCAGTGGAAATTTCCTCCGCGCTTTCCTCCGCCGCCTTCTCGCCGATTTCCGGCTTTGCCCCGGCTCCAAGCCCCTTGGTCAGCTTTTCGCCAATCTGTAACAACTTGGGCGCCTTGCAAAGCTGCAGGGCCTGTTTATCGGTATTGACACCAATAAAATCCACTCCGTCTATCTGTTCGTCGATCATTCTATTAACAGCATTATTACCTGCGCCGCCCACACCTACAACGATTATCTTGGCCGCAGATTCAGCGTCATTCGTCTTAATCTCAAGCAAAGGTACGTCCTCCTTTTAACATATTAACTGCAAATTTACTCATATAGACTATCATATAATTATTTTATAAATTTAGCAACCATTTTCTGAAAAAGTTTCACGGCAAAACTTTCATAGCCGACAACTGTTCCGCCATCCGAAACCTGACGGCATCAGCCGGCCATCATTCTCATGCAGACACGCTTTCGCTTGGGGCTCGACGTAGCGGTGCATAAGCAAGCACAGTACGCTTGCCAAGCACCGACAAGCATTTATGAGTTTGCGAAGCAAATCTCACAAGAGTGCGAAGCACTCTTTGCACAGTCCTCATTGAGAACAACGGCCGTCTGCTGCCTGTTACCCGCTTATGCTTGACGGAATTAATATAATGAAAGTTTCATGAAGCAAAAGCTTCATTGCTTACTCCGGTTTGAAGACATAGCGGCCGCCGTTTTCATAATATGTCTCCATCTGAAGGGTACCGCTTCGCCCCTCCAGGCTGGGCAGCAGCTCCGGCAGAAGCATAATCTTATCTCCCAGGGTGTTCGCATCATTTCCGAAGGAAACCTTCACATTCCCAAAATAGGCTGTTATCTCCCCGCTTTCGCCAAACAGAAGCTTGTCCGCACCCAGCTTATATTTATTCAGAAGTCTTGTGACATTCAGAATATTGTTGAACACGCTCCTGTCCTTCACCGGCAGCTCCTGTCCCACTACCAGATAATCAAACTTAAGGCCCATAACCTGGGGCACACCCGCAGTTCGTACCCCTGAGCTTTCCACCACATACCCGTCCTTATCAAAGTACATATAAGTATCCATATACCTTACATAGCCTGTCAGTGCCTTTTCGTAGACAATGATTTTGATCGTGTCAGGCGCTAACACCTTCACGTCCATCACGTCCACAAAGGGCACATTTTCCACCCCCTTATTACGGTATTTCATGGAGAGGTACAGAGAATTGTTCCCGAAGGCACCGTCCATGACGATGGCCTTGATCTCATCCTCCGTATAATGCACATTCCCCTCCACATATACCGTATTTACCGTATAGGTTTTCATAATATAATATCCGGCTCCCGATACCGCCGCCCCGATCACAACCAAGACCAGCAGAATCATCAGAACCACCTTTTTCTTAAACACTTATAATCCTGGCTCCTAACTCTCTGAAATCTCTACAGATATTCTCATACCCGCGGTATATATACAAGCATCCCGATACACTGCTCTTATCCCTGGCCATCAAACCGGCTGCCACCAGAGCGGCTCCGCCCCGCAGCTCCCTGGCCTCCACCGCTGCTCCGTGCAAAGCCGGAACACCCTCTACCAACACCCTTGACGCATCCAGCTGTTGGATATTGGCCCCCATCCTGCGGAGTTCTTCCACCACCCGGAACCTGTTTTCAAAAATTTTTTCCTCAATCACCGTTTTGCCGTCCCCAACCGTTTCCACCGCCAGGGCCACGGACTGCAGATCCGTGGGGAATCCGGGATATGGAGCAGTTGCAACATATTCTATGGCCCTCGGTCTGTCCGGACCCTGAACATAAATCCCGTTGTCGGAAATGCAAAGTTTTCCGCCCATGCGTTCCGCCAAATCCGTTACGGCCTCCATCTCCCTCCAAGGTGCTTTTCCCAAAAACACATTCCCGCCCGTCCCAATGCAGGTAAGCAGGTACGTCCCTGCTACAATGCGGTCCGCAGGCACTTCAAAATCCGTACCATACAGCGTCCGCCCGCCTTTGATACAAAGACAGTCCGTTCCGATTCCCTCAATACATGCCCCGCATCGTTCCAGATACCGGCACAGTGCCACAATCTCCGGCTCTTTGGCCGCTCCCTTCAGCTCGGTATCCCCCTCAGCCATAACGCCGGCCAGGATAATATTCTCCGTAGCGCCCACACTGGACCTGGACAGGCAGATCCCCGCCCCGTGAAGCCGGTCCGCAGAGGCCCTTAACAGCCCTGCTTCTTCTTTAAATTCCACCCCCATCTGTTTTAATGCGTCGATATGCAGATCAATGGGCCGGGTACCGATCACGCAGCCTCCCGGATGTTCCATTACCACCTCACTGCACCTTCCGAGCATGGCCCCCAGCAGACACAGAGACGAACGCATTCCGCGCACTGCTTCGGAGCGCATCTCCCCTCGTCTCACCTGAGAGGAATCAACCAATATTCCGTTTTCCTGCCAGTTTACAATACATCCCAGGCTCTGCAGCAGACTGATCATGGCATACACGTCCGAAATCCTGGGACAATTCCTGATATAAGAACATTCACCTGTAAGCAGCGTCGCCGCCAGAATAGGCAGCGTCGCATTTTTGGAACCCTGAATACAAACTTCTCCCTGCAGGGCCACACCGCCCCATATGTGAATAGTATCCATATTTCTCAAGCCTCGAATAAGATTACTATATCCTATGAGGCAGGGCTTGTATTAGTTCCCTACAACTCTTTGAGCTGTATCCGCCTGGCCACGCTTAATACCAGCCCGATCTCAATCAAAAGGAACATGACGGACGAGCCGCCGTAGCTGATAAAGGGAAGTGAAATCCCCGTATTGGGAATGGTGTTGGTTACAACGGCTATATTTAATATGGACTGAATGGCAATATGCCCCATAACACCAACCACCAGCATGGCTCCGAACAAATCCGTGGCATTGTTGGCGATCACCATCATCCTCCACAAAAGCATAATGAACATCAATATTACGGCCACCGCCCCAAACAGCCCCAGCTCTTCACAGATAATGGAAAAAATCATATCATTTTGGGCTTCCGGCAGGAAACTGAGCTTCTGCATACTCTGACCTAATCCCTTGCCCCAGATGCCACCGCTTCCAATGGCGTACAAGGCCTGAATAGTCTGAAAGCCCTTGCCCTGAGCCTGGCTCTCCGGGTCCAGCCAGGCGACGATCCGCTCGCTTCTCCATGCCATCTGATCTCCTGAGGCATAGGAAGACACAATCACAAAGACCGCAACCGCGATCACCGCCGTACCGGCCGCTCCCATGATGACAAATTTCTTGTAATCCGGGCTGGCCACAAATACCATCAACACCGAAATCCCCAGAATGATAATGGCGGAGCTTAGGTTTTTTGTAATCAGATAGACCTCCAGCACTACGGGCATGGGCACCAGCACCATAATGATAAATCCCTTCATGGTCCTTACGCTTTTCCCCATCTTACAAACCAGCACCGCCAGAAACAAAATCATTCCCAGTTTTGCCACCTCCGCCGGCTGCAGGTTCAGCCCCAGGCCCGGAATCTTGATCCAACGTTTTGCGCCATGGGACTCCACTCCCAAAGGTGTCAAAACCAGCGGCACCAGCGCCATGGACACCAGATAGCCCAAAAGCGCAAACCTTTCCCAAAAATGGTAGGGGATGTTTGCCACAGCGATCATCATTGCCAGCCCGATCACAATGGCTGTCAGCTGCTTCTTCAGATAATGTGCCTCATCCTTGAACTCCTGGAAGGCCTCATAAGAACTGGCAGAATAGATCATCACCAGCCCAAACCCCAAAAGAAACAGTACAATAAATAAAAGGCTGTAATCAAAAAAGTATTCGGATGCTTCTTTCTTTTTCCGCTTTGTAATTCCCTGTGTTGCCATAGACGCTCCTTTAGCCGTTTACGCCAGTCCCCTGACATATTCCTTGAAAAGTTCTCCCCGGACCTCATAGTTTGGAAACATCCCCCAGCTGGCGCAGGCCGGCGACAGCAATACCGCGTCCCCCTCTTCCGCAAGCCGGGTACACAGTTCCAGACATTCCTGATAAGTGTCTGCAAAGCGGATCCTGTCAAAGCCGTGCTTCCTGGCACACTCTGCAATTTTTTCCCTGGTCTGACCGATGAGCACCAGCCATTTTACCCTGCCTTCAAAGCTTTCGACCCATTCATCATACTCGTTTTCCTTATCGTATCCTCCGCCGATGAGTATAGTAGGCCGGTTCATGGCCCTGATACCCTGGATAGCCGCATCGGGATTGGTTCCCTTGGAATCGTTATAATAATCCACGCCCCCTTTTGAAGCCACGAATTCAATCCGATGCTCCACCGCATGAAAGGCTTTCACCGCCTGCAGTGCAATTTCCTCCGGTGCTCCCATGCCTTCCGCCACAGCCAGCGCCGCCATCACGTTTTCCACATTGCAGAGCCCCACCAGATTCATATCCCTGTGAATATCCAGAACCTCCCGGCTGCTGCCATCCATGCTTTTCATGATTTTGTCTCCCCGCAGCCAATACCCGGATTCCAGCTCCCTGACGGAAGAAAACCAAACCACCTGGGCGGGGCACCGCTCTCCAAATTGTCTGGTATATTCATTTTCATAATTCAACACGCAGATGTCTTCCTTCGTCTGATTACGGGTAATATTTTCTTTAGCCGCTACATAAGCCTCCATGGTGTGATGTCTGTTTAAATGATCCGGCGTAATATTGAGGATGGCGGAAACTGCCGGATGAAAATCACAGATGGTCTCCAGCTGAAACGAACTGATCTCCCCTATTGTAACCGTATCCTTATTCGTCTTTAAGCACTCGGAGGTATACGCGTTTCCGATATTGCCCACCACAAAAACTCTTTCCTCTCCCAGCCACTTTCTCATGATCTCACCGACAAGAGTTGTGGTGGTAGTCTTGCCGTTGGTTCCAGTAATCGCCGCCACCCGGCCTTTCTCCGCCTGATACCCCAGCTCGATCTCACCCATAATTTTTGCACCGTGATCTTTTAATTGCTGCACCAGCGGAAGATCCACCGGCACTCCGGGGCTCAAGACCACGTTCTGCGCAGACTCCAGGACCTCTTCCGGCAGCTTCCCCGCAATACATGCCGCTCTGCTATTCTCCGGCAGCTTTGCCCGCATTTCCTCTGACTTTATGGCTTCATTGCCGTCATAGAGCGTCACCTTTTCATTCATATGCTCCAACAGCATCACCGAATTGATTCCACTGATGCCGGATCCAATCACAAGATAATTCTCCATACCTTTATTTCCCTTTACTTTCTTTCAATCTTCATAATACAGCCAAAGCTCCGCTGAAAAACGCCTGTTTCAGCGTTTCCCGGCGTGAAACTTAGTAATTCTCCGCGAAACAGCCAAGCCTGATCATCAGGCTTGGAGCTGGTAAACGATTAGAAGTATTTTCACGCTAAGGTCTCAGCCCTATCAGTGCCAGCAGACACATCAGGGCCGTCACAATGGTAAACAGGGCTGAAATCCTGGTTTCGGACCAGCCGCACAATTCAAAGTGATGATGCAGCGGCGCCATTTTAAAAATCCTTTTTCCGCCGCTTAATTTAAAATATCCCACCTGTAATATAACGCTGATCACTTCCACCATGTAGACAACGCCCACAATGGCAATGAATAACGGCATCTGTAACATGTACCCGCAAGCCGCCACAAAGCCCCCAAGCGCCAAAGATCCCGTGTCCCCCATGAACACCTCCGCCGGGTGGACATTAAACAGCAAAAACCCCAGTAAAGCTCCTGTCACCGCACAGGTCACAGGCTCGATTCCGCTGCCCGTGCCGATGGCCACCACGGTAAAAAACACGGCTACAATCACCGTAACGCTTCCTGCCAATCCGTCCAGACCGTCCGTAAAATTAACCCCGTTCACGGTCCCCAGCACCACAAAGAAGAGGATGGGGATGTTCCACACTCCAAAGTCCAGAAATCGGTCCGGCAAAAAAGGCACCTTCATGGCAAGGCTGACATCCGTAAACTTAAGCAGATAAAAGGCAAAAATTCCGGTCACTGCCAGCTGCCCCGAAAACTTCTGCAGAGGCGAAAGACCCATGGAGCGCCTGCAAACCACTTTTATGTAATCGTCTAAAAAACCGATCAGCCCAAAGCCCGCCGTCAAAAATAAAATCGGCGCTGTCTTTGGATGGTCTTCCGCAAACACAAGAGTCACCGCCACTACCGAAAGCAGAATCAACAGGCCGCCCATAGTAGGCGTACCATTCTTTTTCAAGTGCCCTGCCGGCCCATCCTCCCGTACAGTCTGCCCTATTTTAAGCTTTCTTAGCCAGGGAATCAGCACCGGCCCTAAAAGCGCGCTGATGCAGAAAGATACCATAACTGCTAAAATGCTGATTTTACTTATCATTGATTATACTCCATTATCCCTAAATACGGAAGAATATTTTCAAAAAGCTGACGAACGATCGGCGCCGCCACCTGCCCACCATAATAAACCCCTTGGGGAACATTTACAATAGCAAGGGCGATAACCTGCGGATCATCCGCCGGCGCAAACCCGATAAAGGAAGCGATATATCTGCCGCTGCCCCTGGGCAGAGTCTGGCTGGTAGCTGTTTTCCCGCCGATGCGGAAGCCCGCCACAGCCCCGTTTTTTCCGGAGCCCTCCGCCACCACCATTTCCAAAATTTCTCGCATGGTTGCGCTGGTTTCCGCAGACAGAATACCCTTTGTCACCGGATAGGAAAAGGTCTCCAGTACGTTACCTTCCCCGTCCATTGTCTTTACTCCAAAATGAGGCGTAACCCGGTTCCCACCGTTGATGATAGAAGATACCGTGGTAATCAGCTGTATGGGTGTGATCTGAAAAGACTGGCCAAAGGCTACCGTAGCCAGCTCCACATTCCCCATGTTTTCCTTTTTGTGCATAATGGTTCCCGCCTCACCGGGCAGGTCAATCCCTGTTTTCGTCTTTAGACCAAATTGTTCGAAGTAACGATAATAATTGTCAATGCCCAGCCGCATCCCCACGGAGATCAGCGCCGGATTACAGGAATTCATCATACAATGAGTGAAATCCTGAGAACCATGGCCTGCCCGCTTGTGACAGTGAATCCGCCTGTCATCCACCACGATAAAACCGGGGCAGCTGAAGGTGCTTGCGGTAGTAATTACCTTTTCTTCCAGCCCGGCCGCCGCGGTAATAATCTTAAAGGTGGACCCCGGCTCATAGGTATCGTTAATACAGCCATTCCTCCAGACTGCATTCAGCAGATTCTGCTTTTCTTCCGCTGTCAACCCTTCTTCCGACGTACCCTCCGGCAGAGCATAGGGATCATTTAAGTCAAATTCCGGTACATTCACCATGGCATAAATTTCCCCGTTCTTCGGATTCATCACTAGTATGGAGACGCTTTCTGCCTGCTTGGCGGCTCTGGCCTGGACCGCAAGCTGAGTGGCATATGACTGTATGTTCATGTCTATACTGATACAGAGATCATTACCGTTTACCGGCTCGATCCTCCGCTCCCCCGCCGCCTCCACTTCAATACCTTTGGCGTCAGTTATGGTAAGAATGGTCCCCGGTTCTCCTTTAAGATACTCTTCATAGATCACCTCCAGCCCAATGATTCCCTGGTTATCTCCGCCTGTAAAACCCAGCACCTTACTTGCCAGATCCTCATAGGGGTAATAACGCTTGTAATCCTCATCCACCTTTACGCCCGCAAGATCATACTCCCTGATCCTGTCCCCCACCGTTTTGTCCACATTGCTCTTGATTCGCTCCATGGAGGAATATTTTTCCACCCGCTTTGTCACGTACTCTTCCGAAAGCTCCAGCTCACGGCATAATATCTCAATCACTTTCTCCGGATCTTCAATTTGATTATGTACCACGGATACCGTGCAGACCGTCTTATTGTCCGCCAGCACCTTGCCGTTTCGGTCCAGAATCCTGCCCCTTGCGGCTTTAATGCTTCTCTCCCTCTCATGAAGGTCCGTGGCCTTCTGGGAATAATGATCCGCCTGCCATACACACAGGTACACAAGCCGCCCGAACAGGAGGACCAGCATTCCGGCACACAGGAAAAAAATTACCAAAATCTTTTTCCTGTGAAAGATCTTGTTATTGTCCGTCAGCATGTATAACCTCACAAGAAAAGCTATTGATATACTTTATTCTTATTGATATGAGGTTATGTCTTTTGAAATTAATTGATGTCAGGATTTACCGGCCCGTCCGCCCCCATCACCGGGTCCACCAAAAAGCCTTCCTGGGCATCGTAGTGGTAGCCCGTAGCCGGATCTACCCGATACCCGCTTTCCGGATCTACAGGGAAGCTCTGCCAGGGCTCGCTGCCGGTACTTGTTCCGGGATCGCCTGTTTCCGTACCCTCTTCACCCGTACTTCCTTCCGGCTTCCTGATATACTCCGTCATAATCTCCAGATTTAAGGCTTCCAGCTCTCTGATCTCGCTTTCGCTCAGTTCCTCCGTCATGAAAATGTTCAGGTAGGGAAGAACCTCCGTCAGAATATTGCGCACAATACCCGTAGCCAGTCTGGCGTTATCCTGCTTTCCCACATTCGGTCTGTCCACCACTACATAAATAGCAATTTTGGGATCATCCACCGGCGCAAAGCCCATAAAAGATACCACGTGTTCCGTCTCGGAGCGCTTGTGGGTATTTTGGTCGATTGTCTCTGCCGTTCCCGTCTTGCCGCCGATCATATAGCCAGCGGGCCGGGCAGTTTTTCCCGTTCCGTCCGTTACCACCGCCCGGCAGTACTGCCTGATATAGGCCGAGGTTGACTCGGATATGGTCTGTTTCAGCACCCTGGGTTCAATGTTTTCCACCGTTGCCCCCGCGGCGTTGGTAATCTTGTTTACCATATGGGGCTCATAATAATAACCGCCGTTAATCAACGAACTGAAGGCAGTGATGGTCTGCACCATGGTCACATTAAAGTTTTGGCCAAAGCTGTTGGTAGCCAGATCTGTCGGCCCCATCTTATCCGCGGTATAAATCAAACTGGCCGTCCTGGCTTCCCCTGCCAAATCAACATTTGTTTTTAAACCAAAATTAAAAATTTCCTGATATTCGCAAAAGTCTTCTATTCCCAGCGTCTGCGCAATTTTCATCATGGAAACATTACAGGAAGTAGCAATCGCTTCCCCCAAGGTATGCGTTCCTCTTCTGCTGCTGTGACACTTGATCTTATAACCTCCAATCTCCAGAAATCCGGTGCATTCAAAGGTGGCGTTAGGAGCGATGGCTCCCTTTTCCAAGGCAGAAGCCACAGTAAAGGGCTTTGTCACGGATCCGGGCTCATAGGTACCGGTAATACAGTAATTTTTCCAAAGATTATTCAAGTTTAAATAAAGCTGATCCTGATCCATGGCATCCAGAACAGCCTGGTCAATGACCGTCCCGTTCTTTTTAATTTCATAATATCCGTTACCCAGATCCACCTGCTCCACCATCATGGAACCAAGCAGTGCCTGAGGGTCCCGCACATTATTTAAATCATAATTGGGATAGCTGGCCATGGCAAGGATCTCTCCCGTATCCACCCATTGAATAATGCACCCCACATTTTCAGCCCCATTACCCGGCCGAAATTCGTCCTTATGCTCTTCCATAAATTTTTGTAGGTACTTCTCCACAATAAGCTGTACATTTGCATCTATGGTACTGTGGATACTGTTTCCGTCTACCGCTGCTTTCACAGTGCGTTCCAGCGCCAAATCATCGTTCAGGTAACCGTATTCCCGGCCGTTGATCCCGTTTAATACCTCATTATAATATTCCTCCAGCCCGTAGCTTCCCTGATTGTCTCTGCCGGAAAAGCCAATGGCATCCGATGCCAGCGACCCATATGGATAAATCCGCTTGTACTCTTCCTCAAACCAGACTCCCTTAATATTGGAATTCTTCTCCTGTGCAGCCTGAAAACCGCTGATCTGATCATAGGTAAGCTGCCTTGCTGCCACATACCAGGCTGAGTTTTTGTTGGTTGATACATGCTCCCGGATTACTGACATATCCAAATCAAAATACTGTTCCAAAGCAGTCAGGGTGGGCTCCAGGTAAGGTGTTTTCCCGGCAAGCTGTGTATTCATTACCTTTGCGTCTATGATCAGATTATACACCTTTTCGCAGGTGGCAAGCTTCGTCCCCTTTGCATCCACAATATCACCCCGCCTGTAGGGCAGCGTGCGGGAATCATACTGCTGCTGTATCAAAACCTGCTTCTGATACTGCGTTTCCTTCTCCCTGGCTAAAATCGTCAGCCTGACACTTAAGCCGGCAAAAGCCAGCAGTACCATTGCAAACAGTACCACCAGCTTCTTTTGCATCTTTATGGAAAACTTATTTTTTTTCTGCTCGCTCACTCTTGTCCTCCATGCCGGGACCGACCGCCCTGTTAGTTTTTCGTATCCGGCACCTGGCGCATATAATCGTCACCCTCGTCGGCATAGAAAATGATCTGCCCCTCTTTTGCGTAGGTCATACCCAGCTCACCAATGGCAATGCGCTTGATCTCTTCCAGATCAATACTGTTTAAGATCCGATTATATTTTTCGTCATTTTCGGAGCGCAGAGAATTCAACTCGCTCTGCTTCGTTGCAACTCCTTTGGTCAGGTTAGTTAAATCCGCCTGCAGTTGAATATAATTTACTAAAATGAACGCTGCTGCACACAGTGCCGCCACCAAAAAAATCACATACCCCGCACTCATATGGTGCGCCTTTTCCCGGTTTTTGCGGACTGCAGGCTGCGGCTGCCTCCTGGGCTCCGTCTCCCACTGCCTCTCCGGCTCCAGCTCTCGGACAGCGCTTCCGTACACATAGAAACCACTGTTTTCTGCGGATCTTGCGCTGATTCTTCTCTCGTATGCAGCTTGTCTTTCATCATATGCAGCCCGTCTGTTATTACGTCTGTTCTGGCTCATAATGTTGTCCTGCTTTCTATTCTGCTCTAAATTATCGGCCGCTCTTTTCAAATACCCTCAGTTTAGCACTTTTGGATCGGCTGTTCTCCAGTATTTCCTGCTCTGAAGGCAAAATCGCCTTCTTCGTCACTACCCTTCCCTTTGAAACCGTCCCGCATACACAGACCGGAAAGTCCGGCGGACAGGTACAGGGATTCTCGTTTTTTCTGAATATGGTCTTTACAATACGGTCCTCCAGAGAATGAAAGGTAATCACACACAGTCTTCCCCCCGGATTCAGCAGCTCGATAAAATCATCAAGAGAACTTTTCAACACATCCAACTCCCTGTTGCACTCAATTCGAACAGCCTGAAAGGTCTGTTTTGACGGATGCCCGTTCTGCCTCATCCTTGCCGGTATGGCCGCTTTTATAATTTCATTCAATTCATATGTAGTCTCCAGCGGCTTGTCCGCCCTGGCCCTTACAATGTGTTTTGCAATATTTTTTGCAAATTTCTCTTCTCCGTAATCCCTGATAATGCGGTACAGGTCATTTTCGGAATACTCATTGACAATGTCCCTGGCAGACAAAGTCTGACGCTGATCCATACGCATATCCAGCGGCGCGTCATATCGGTAAGAAAATCCCCTTTCTTCCGTGTCCAGCTGGTAAGAGGAAACTCCCAGATCCAACAAAATTCCGTCTGCCTTCTCTACGCCTTCAGCTGTAAGAGCCGCCCGCATGTTGCAATAATTATTGCGGAGGATCGTCACCTTGTCCTCAAAGGGAGCCAGTCTTTCTGATGCGGCTCGGATCGCCGCATCGTCCTGGTCTATTCCGTAAAAATGACCGGTGGTAAGCCTGCTGCATACCTCAAAGGCATGTCCGCCTCCGCCAAGAGTACCGTCAACATAAATCCCCTCAGGTTTTACATGAAGTTGTTCGATGGTCTCCGTCAACAACACGGAATAATGATTAAATTCCATATAAGGCTCCCTGTCCTAAATCGTCAGTCCCAGGTTGATCATTCCTTCCGAAATCTTGTTGATGTCCACCTGCCCGCTGTTCTCATTCCACTTCTCCAGACTCCAGATCTCAATGCGTCCACCCATGCCCGCAAGCACAACATCCTTTTCCAAACCGGCAAATTCCCGCAGATCCTGAGGCATCAAAATGCGTCCCTGCTTGTCCACCGTCACATACTGCGCGCCTGATAAAAAGAATCGTGCAAACTGTCTGGCTTCAACATTGATTAACGGCAGTGACGCCAGCTTCTCTTCGAAGGTTTTCCAATCCTCGATCGCGTACACAAATAAGCAGCCGTCCATCCCCTTTGATACCACAAACTCATCTCCCAAGATGTCGCGGTACTTGGAGGGAATGCTCAATCTGCCCTTTGGGTCGATCGTGTGATTGTACTTCCCCATGAACAAAAATGATCACCACCTGTCCGAAAAGATGATTTTATCGTACTTTTATGGCAGTTCATCCCACTTTATGGGTTTTTATGCCATCTTCATCCCACTTTTATCTAGATTTTAAACTATTATTAAGAATTTGACAAGGATTATTTTCCGGTGAAACCGCGTAAAAAAGCGCCCTGCAGGCATTCTGCAGGGCACTTTTCGTTCAAAACCACAAGATATGGTATACAGCTTTCTTCGTAGAAAGCATATCTATACTTTTAAAGAAAATACATTTTTATGAATAATTTTTAATATTTGAATCCTTTTCGGGCCAGATATTCCAGAAATTTCCTGCATCCCAATTCAATATCCCTGTAGGCTCTGTCAAAATCTCCCGAATACCAGGGGTCGGATATATCCTGTTCTAAGCCTGCAAAGGAAAGCAGCTTATATATCTTTCCCTCCGGGTCACCGCCCAGAATCCGCCCCATATTGCGAATATTGGCACTGTCCATACCAATCAGGAAATCATACTGCTCATAGTCGGAACGCCGGAGCTGTACGGCACGTTTTCCATCACAGCCGATACCGTGTTCCGCCAGCTTGGCTTTCGCAGGCGGGTAAACGGGATTCCCGATCCCGTTCCAGATTTCCTCCGTGCTGGTGGCCGCGGAGGAAATGAAAAAGCGGTCCGCCAGATTCTGCTTTTGCACCAGGTCTTTTAAGATGAATTCTGCCATGGGGGAACGACAGATGTTGCCGTGGCAGACGAAAAGTATTTTTATCATCTATTTTTAACTCCTTGCATAAGTTGGATTATCGTGGTTTTTCTTGATTTTTGGGCGTTTCCAGGCTTTCAGGATTTTTTCAGGCTCATTGGGTTTTTCGGCATATCCTGGCTTATCCCGGCATATCTTGGCCCTGAAAAGTAGTAAAAAAAGTAGTAAATTGAAAATTTGTACTACTCGACTTTTTCAGGCATTGCTCACCTTTTTCATTTCCCTGCTCGCGTCCTCGTAGCCGATATGCGTGTAGGTGTTCAGCGTGACACCGATGTCCGAATGGCCCATGATGTACTGCAGGGTCTTGGGATTCATGCCGCTGTTTGCCATGTTGGAGCAAAAGGTATGCCTGCACACATGGGGCGTCACATCCGGCATCTGTACTTTGTAGATCTTGTTGTACTTCTCCCTGATATGCTGCATATACTTTTCCCAATGCAAGGCAACCATCGGCCTTCCATTCTTGTCCAGGAACAGGAAGCCATGGTACAGCCGCCCCTTCGCATCACTGACAACCGGCTCTGCTTTCAGTTTTTCACGATTCTCAAGAATATGCCTGAAACAATCCATGACTTCCTGCGTCATGGGAACAAACCTCACGCCGCTGGGCGTCTTTGTGTCTTCTATGATGTACTGCATATCCCGTGTCCTCTGTAACTGACGCTCGACCCGGAGCCTGCCTTCCTTTAAGTCAACGTCTTCTTTGATCAAACCGCAGAACTCAGAAATACGAAGTCCGGTATGGAACAGTATATAGATTGCATCATAGTACCTTGAAAAATGCTTGTCATTCCTGACAAATTCCAGATACTGCCTTTCCTGTTTCCTTGTGATCGCCTCTCTTGTGACACTGTCGTTCACCACGACAGTGCTCAGATGAAATTCAAATGGATTCCTGCGTATCAGGTCATCATCCACCGCCATCTGGAAAGCCGGTCTGACCACACCCCGGATCGTCTGGATAGAACTGTAGCCTTTCCCATTTTCCTGAAGCCGGATCAGCCACTCTTTCGCATCAGATAACCGCACATCTCTAATCTGCCTCCTGCCAAAATCATCTTTGGCAAGGACATTAAGGACTGTTTTGTACCCGGCCTTTGTAGAATGGCGCATGCCTTTTCTCTGCGAGGTGTATTTTTCAACCAGCGCCAAGACTGTAATATCGCCGCCTGAGGTGGATATCATGTCTTCCAGATCCTTTTGGATCTGCTTTTCCTTTTCCCTTAAGGAAAGGTCATCACGCTTGCCTTTCGGCAGCCTGTCGGTCTTTTCCAGTTTCCAGCTGTAAACAAATTGCTGTTTTCCATCGGTATCTATGTACTTATACGCATATCTTCCATCTGATCGCTGGCTCTCTCCATTGCGTAATACGCGGTTTTTATTATCCCGTCTTTTTTCGCTCATGATTTTTCTGCTCCTTTCTAATGAAAAAGAGCCCCGATACGATATGTATATCATACCATGCCCAGGGCCCAAATTCCATTGATTTTTTTGTAGTTTGATATAGTCAGCATCAATATATTGTTACAACACTAAAATTTATACCGAGGCCGATTCATCTAAGTATTTCTCAAATAGCTTTCGCTTTATCATGACACGGTTGCCATTCATAATAAGATAGTCTGCATCCGTCCTTTCTTCTACAAGTTTTCGCAGTTTCTTCTCTCCGATATGAAAATACTCCGCTGCCTCTTGTATTGTCAGTATATACTTTTCCCAAAGAGGAACCTTGTTTTCTAAATTGCTCACGATGTAATCACCTCCTTCCTGCTATAACGCATTTAATTTAATAATCTATAAGAAAATATAAAGAAGATATATTATACCTTCAGGAAACCGCCTTTTCCCCAGACCCATTTCCTGCGCCGGAGTTCCGCCGCGTATTTTCAGGTCGCCGCTATGCGGCGTTTCGCCTGCGGGTGCGCTCCCTTTTTTGTCATCGCACACTGTCCGCAGTTCCTGTATAACTGTCTGGAAGGCTATGAAGTTTTCAAGGTACAAAAAAAGGTATATAAGTCGCTTTCACTTTTGAAATTGACCTATATACCTATATAAATACAAAAAAATTAAAATAATTCTTCACTCTGCTACAAATCATTTATTAAAGAGCATCGCTATCATAAATGCTTTATTTCAGACAATATGCTAAAATAGCCTCCTCACTCTTTTTTCATGTAATCCATATAATGCTTATAAAAAGATATTATCTTTACCTTTAACAACCCCTTAGAAAGAAATACCAGCGAGAATCAATAGCAATAAAATCAAGTATACTGACATTGATTTCCCAGACATTTTTAACTCCCTGTCAGAATACATCCATCGTACTCTCCACAATCATATGCATGTAATCCGGACATGTGCTCCATATGTTAACTTTCTTCGGAACTTTGGTGCAAACCCAATATGATACTTATAATACCATCTACTGTGTGATAATCTATTTACATCCACTTTGGGACATTTCCTTTGATTTGTGCGGTTGGTGAACCTACGCTATTATATCATCGGAGGTTTTTATTGTAATCTAAAACACTGTTATCTCACCTACATAGCAGATAGCTAATTAAAAGGTTACCTTACAACCTAAAAGGCGCAATATATCACTGCGCCTTTTATTGACAATCCTATCATAATGAAATTCCACGACTTTCTAAATATTGAATAAAGCCGCTTGATGCCATATCTATTAGCTTTTTCTCCATTTTATAATTTGGTCTTGTATAAAGTTCAAACAACCTTCTAACTTCCTGAATTTCATTTGAGTCAAAAAGAACCTTTGCTGTTAAAGCACAGTTGGCATCAACCGTTTCTCCATATAAAATATGTAAATCACCATTGGTCAATTTTATTGCAAAAAAACCTTTTATATCTTCTAATCTAGGATTATCTCTTTCTCTAATTATATAGTGCTCTGATACTTTCTTTCTTGCTTCAGTGCCATAATAACTCTCTAATAATTCTATAAATCCTCGAAATGAATGTACATCCGTAGAAGGCTCAACAAAAGGCTGATGAGTTATAATATTATATACAGAATCAGGTATTAAGCACAATCGTCGAGTTTTAATTCCTGCATCCACCAAATCTTTTAACTTATCTGTCCATAATCTTTCATATCCATCGTCTGCAATCCACTCTTCTTCCGCAAATCCAGTCATTGCCCAAATCTCACCGCTAAATCCTTTTTTGTTTTCTAACTTATCTTTTAGAATAAGCTCTGCCAAAAACATTAATTCCTCGTAGTATTCATTAGGCCTCAGATTACCAGAATTATTATTATTAACTGCAGATTGTATGATTTTGCAAGCCTCACCAAAACGTCGATACGCAAATCTTTGGATTCTATCATTACCAGCCAAAAAAACTTGCTCTAAAACAGGACTTATATGATTCATTTTTTCAGATAGTTCATTGACGTTATTATCAATCTTCTGTACATCACCCTCACTTTTGTTTTGCCCTTGCGTGATAGAAATTTGAAGTAGAACTACTGGAATAGAAATGCCTGCCCCTATAATTGACAACCGCATATCTGAATCAAGTGCTTTTCCTGCCGGAATTAAACAAGTAATAATTATTGCTGCAAGAGGTGATAAAATTTCCAAAACAAGAACGACAATATCCCAAAAAGTCCATTTCTTGCGCATTATAAAATTCACCTCCTTTACAAAAATTATTTTTTGCTATCCTCAAATTCATATTTTGATAATGGATCTGAGCCTAAATAACCTCCATCTGCAACAATAGTAGTGCCATTAACAAAACTTGACTCTTTTGAAAACAGAAAATATGCTACATTAGCAATTTCTTCGTCTGTACCCAAACGTCCAAGAGGAGTGAGACTTCTAGACTTATTGAATATTTCATCTGTATCCATTTCTCCACCAATCCATCCTGCTGGTAAGGCATTAATACGAATCCCACGTTGCCCTAAATTATTTGCCAATGTCCTCACAAGATTATGAATTGCTGCCTTTGTTGCTGCATAAGCAGATGCCCCATAGGAGCCACGATATGCCTCAGTACTTGTAATAATAACAATTGAACTCCCCTGCACCATTTGATCCTTTAGTTCGTGCACAAGATAATTGGGAGCCGTCAAATTAATAGCCAAACTTTTATCCCACATGGAATGATCGAAGCAATCAGGATCTTCCATATAAAAGAAAAACTGTGAAAAAATCATTCCATAAAGTTCTCCATTAACCGACTTAACAAAAGCTGCAAGTTCATTACGTGAAGACAAATCTACTTGTTGCAG
The DNA here is from genome assembly GCA_910578815.1 of uncultured Acetatifactor sp. GTDB lineage: Bacteria > Bacillota > Clostridia > Lachnospirales > Lachnospiraceae > Acetatifactor. The sequence goes on along the minus strand of CAJTSE010000018.1, from coordinate 11,865 downwards.
CGACAATACATCCGAAGAATACTCTGTCTGCATTTTTTTTGCATTATCAGCATACTCTTTATCAAAAGTACCAATAACACTATATCCTTCACTGATAAGCTTTCTGGTAATAGATTCTGCATAACCCGTTTTCGCTGCTCCAACAACTACTACTTTCATATACTGACCTCCTTAAAAAAATTGATTTATGGGTGCAAATATTGATATTGCATATCTGTAAAACCAATGCTCTTAGCAATTTTCCGTATAGCTTTACAAGTTCGTGGTTTTTGACCCGTTAACTTGCCTGTTTCGTTTTGCACTTCACCCAAACAATACCCACCACAATGTTCACGAACCTCACACTGTGCACAGTGTTCCATATTTTCTGTAGTTCTAGCTTTCAAAGTTTCCACTTTAGATTCGTCAATATCAAATTGTTGTTTCTCTTTATTCCATTTTCCATATACAAAGCATTCCATATGTTTAGGAGCATTTCCGAATGTCACTAAATCACAAGCTGATATAAATCCATCCGTTGTAAAGTGAGGTGTAGGTGTGCAGGCACGACAATGGCGATTGCATACCCCATCAAAATTGCAAGTCAAAAAGCTTCCATAAAAAACATCTTTATGTTTGGCATAATTATATGCGTCAATATATGTATCTGCATATAAATCCATATCAAAACTATAATTATTTAATTTATCCAAATCATCACATACTGGAATTTCACCAACAGTAGGGAAAACCGGATCGCACCATATATACCTTATTCCAAGTTCCTTGAAATAATCGATTATTTGCCTTTGGCGATGAATATTGTTTTCCGTAATAGTTACACGTGCCCCAATCATTAAATTACGAGTGCCCTTTTTCTCGATAAGCCATTTAACATTATTTTCAATAATAGGGGCAGAAGGTTTTCCATTTGCACATGGCCGATTATGATTTTGAATGTCGGGCTCACCATCAAATGATATCCATATTATATTCAAATTATCAAGCAACCATGAACGGACATCAGACCCAAAGCATCCATTTGTTTGCAATTCGGTTGTCAATGAATTTCCTGCAACTTGCTTCGCATATGCCACAATGTCTTTCATAAGTGAAAACGCTTGTGTTGGCTCCCCAGGTCCATAAAAACGAATATGCCTACTTGGGCTATTAGAAAAATAATAATCTACACCTGCCTTTGCAATCTCCAATGGCAGGGTCTGTTCTTCTAATTGGGCTCTCTCTTCTCTATTATAACAATATGTACACCGAAGATTACATCTTGTAGTAAGGAAAAAAGAGGCCATCTGTTTATTCACATGCGGCATATTATTTCCCCTTTCCATAATATATTGGTATATATAATATTTCTTTTAAACACTTACCTTCTCTTTTTTTAATGTATCCCTTAAACTTTTAACAACAGATAAAATAATTTTCATCTCATAATCAGAGCACTCACTCAATTCTTTTAATAGTACACTTTTTATCTCCGAATTCTCTGATGTTTCTGGATAAAACACTTGATAAAGAGGCAAATCCAATTCCCTTATTAACATACATAGCAATTCAAACTTCGGGTTTCCGGTATTTTTTTCTATATCTATAATGGTTCTTTTGCAAACACCAAGTTTTTCAGCTAATGCCTCTTGAGATAAATTTTTACTCTTTCTTGTTGCGCGAACGACACTGCCTAACGCACTTATTGACTGGTTCATATCAATTCACCTCTCTTATATTATAAAACTCACCTTTTAAGCCAACAATCTAACCACGTTTCACCAAAATATGAGGTTTTATTCACTATTTCGACAGATGAATAGTTTATGAAATAAACAATATCAAGATATATAAAAAACCGGTCTATACTGAAAGCGCTTTTTCAATACAGACCGGATATTCTTAAGTTGTTTTTTAAGAGGCCCTTCATGCTGATAACGCTATACACACAATATGCGTCAGAACCTCATTAATCCATATTGTAACAAATCCTGTCAAAATAGATATTATTCCCATTAAAACATCCTTCATAGTTTCTTCCTTTCCATCCTTATACTCATATCATAATAATACATGTATCAAACACAATCAGGATCTACATCATTTTCATATCGGGACATTTTGCGTCCTAGCACATTGCCGCATTCATTACAAAACCACATACCAAGAATAACTGTATCTGTGTCTTCACCATACATATCTTTCTTGTATATCTTTTGTCCCAAATAAATATTTTTACTCTGACACTTAGGACAATGGGTAGGATCTTGAGTTGTGAACATAGGCATACAGTCCTCTCTAAAATATTAACTAATCATACCATATCACGAATCAATATTCAATTATCTATGTATCGCATTCTCTAATTACCAATTTCATAACACTTTACAGCCACCTTATTTCAGCTCCCTTTATCTTTATTGACAGTCATATATTTTTTTATTTAATAATCAGCACACCTTTGGCACAACATTGGCATTGTTTTGCTCTTTTACCGCAAATCTATATCTGTTATACTTGGTACAGTCAAAAATTTTGCAGACGGCCGTTTCCCATCAAAAGGGACGGCCGTTTTGCCGTAAAGGTGGTGGTTATCATAAGTTTAAAAAAGATCCGCAGGATCCTGCGGGACGAACGTGCCGAGGCAAACTATCTCAGCACCATGGTCTTCATTTTCATTGCGGTGTTACTGTTGGCTTTTATCATTGATCTGTTCAGCATTATCTCAACCAAGCAGGAGCTGGACCTCTGCGCCGATCAAATGGTAAAACAGATCCAGCTGTCAGGAGGCGTCAATGCGGAGACAGAACAGCTCTTCAATTTCCTCTGTTCCCAGATTGAGGGTGCTGAAAACATCTCCTATTCCATCAACGCCTCCTACAAGACGCCGACTCCCTCCGGGATGAACAGGGCCATCCAGTTAGGCAACCCTTTCTACCTTACCATCCAGGGGGAGGCAAAACTGGGCGGTTTCTGGAACTTCGACCTGGTACGCATCAATATTGTTTCCAGGGCGGCGGGCGTCAGCGAACATTATTGGAAGTGAGGTGCCTATGAAGAAAATTTGTTTACATGATCGAGGCAGGGAAGATTTTTCCCTGACCGCTGCGCGGCCCGCATGCTGCTTTGGCAGCAAACTTCAATATGCGGGCCTGCGCATAAAGAAACGTCTGGCAAATGACCGCGGCGATATGTCCATCTACACCTGCTTCCTTGTGATGGGCGTGGTAATCCTGGTCTCTTTCCTGCTGCTGTATGCTTCCGTAAAAATTACTTGCATAAACATACGGAATGGTGCGAAAATGGAACTGAACAATTTGAGCGCCAGCATCTACGCAGATACCTACCGCTCCCAGCGGGAGACCAACTTCAGCGAGTACTTAAATACCCTGTACTCTAGCAGCAGCTATACCGCCATGCTGGAGGAAACCATTACGGACGGGCTGGCAAACAAGCTCCCCCTTTCCACGGATGATTACCAGGTGAAAAATATCATCCTTTCCTTCCATGTGGCAGGGGACCGGGTGGAGTATGTCTTCTCCTGTGACGCCGAGTTTTACATCTTCATGTTCGGCCGCCAGTACCCCGCCATCACCCAGCACATAGAGCTGACGGGCTACCACAACACAAAATTTTAGGATTTTGTTGAAAAAGCTTTCCCCCAGACCGTAAGGGATATTTATATAGCAACGAAAGGAGATTCAGACCATGAAGAAAATTTTCAAATCAAAGAAGTTTCTGTTTTCCGTGCTGGCGGCTGCCTGCATCAGCATTTTGGCCGTCTGTTTTGTGGTGAACAGGGACAGGGATAACAATTTCCAGCCGGAGGATGTGGCCGCCAACAACGGGGCACCGGAACTGCAGGAATCCCCGGTGCCCGCCGCAAATACGGCAACCCCCGCCCCCACCCATACGCCTGCGCCGACTGCCACAAAAGAGCCCATGGAGGAATACCCCAAGGTGGTGGACGAATCCGAGGGCGAGGTCGTCATTGACTTTACCCCTGAGGGGGAGGATCTTAAGACGGAGCCCCCTGAACCGCCTGCGGCTGAAGGCGATCCCGAAGACCCGTCTGCGCCGCCCACCTATGCGCCGGAGGAAACGGAGCCTGCACCGACCACACCCCCGGCACAGGACAATACGCCTGCCCCCGGCTCCGTCAATGAAAACGGCGCCGTATATGACCCTGTATTCGGCTGGGTGGTGCCCAGCCAGGTGGAGCAGACAACCTCAGACAGCACCGGGGATCCCGACAAGATGGTTGGCGATATGTAGGGCATGGATTTTACAACTGAATATGGAACCTGCGCCCAGCGGCGCATGATACTGAGCAGACCGTCACTTTTCCGTGGCGGTTTTTCATTTAACAGAAATTATCTAAGGAGCGTGATATATGATGAAACGATTTTTTGCCACCCTCTGTGCCTTGGCGCTCATGCTGTGCTGCTCACCTGCCACAGCCTTTGCCGCCGGCGAGGGGAACATGGACAGCGGGGGCGGCGGCATGGGCCAGGGCACTTCCACAAACAAGTGGACCCCCGGCAATGACGGCGTGCGCATCACAGTAGTGGATGCCGAGACCGGTGCCGCCGTCTCAACCCCAATGGATTATTCCAATACGGTCCAAAACAGCAGCGTCCTGTATTTCGGCAAGGTAAGCAAGCTGCAGTACCTGGGCGGAACAGACCTATCCCCGCAAGCCGGCGCTACTTACAGCTGCAGAACCCCCGCCAGCCCCATGCCCACCATTGTCAGCAGCACCGGCAGGAACAACATAGAGTCCATCAAGCGGTACTTCTGCAGCGAGTACGCCTGCATGATGATCGCCGGGGATGCAGGCGTCAGCTATGAGGCCATGCTGGCAGGCAAGTACAAGCTGCTGGTGGAACCCCTTGCCTACTTTACCCACAACGGGCTGTTTTACTGCATGACCGCAACTGAGGCCGCCCTGTATGACCAGCTTTCCGGCGGCGCACTGAGGCGCACCATGACCTCCCTGACCCATAAGAACCTGCCCTTGGCCCTGTTCCTGGAGTACAGCGACTTAGGGCTCCCGGCATGGGCGGGCAGCACCACCGGGAAACAGGCCAACGCAGACATCATAAGCAGCCTCGGCGTGGGCATCGTGCGGTTCCAGGAGCTGCCGCCTGTGCCGGAGGGCGGCCTTGAGGCCCCCGATATGGAATACCGGGTAAACACGGATGTGATCACCTCCGTCACCCTCCACACGGATGAAAACCTGACGCCTGACAATCCTGCCTCCGTGACCTTCCAGATCCTCGGCACCTCCTACCAGGTCAACAACATCGTGATCCCTGAGGATGATTCCCAGGTGGTATGGGTCAAGTGGCATACCCCCGGCACGCCCCAGGATGTCAGCATCACGGTGTCGGTGTCCGGCGCCACCACGGCGAAAACCTCCTTTACCGCCAGGATCGTGGATCTGAACGAAAGGATACCGCCCGACCCACTGGCAACGGACACCTATCCCGGCTACTCCCCTCCCGCCCTTCCCGCCAATCCCCAGAAGCTGACGGCAAACTGGGGCGTGTGGAGCTGCTACTGGAAAGCCAAGTGGGTATGGCACCCCGACTGGAAATGGCATTCCGACTGGCAGTGGCATGATGAACCCTGCGGCAGCACCTGCCCGCCCGGCTGCACTGAAAATCACGGGGACTGGGAGGACGAGGGCGAATGGGTGGACGAAGGGAAGTGGGTGGATGAGGGGGAATGGAAATACCGCTATACCGGCTACTCCGCCTCCCTGTCCGGGACTATGTCCCTGCTGCCGGACGACCTTGTGCCCACCGCAAACGGCAAGGATATGAAAAGCGGCTACGGAGTCAAGACAGAAGTAGGCGCAGTACTGTCCACGGACGCCCCGGCAGGGCATGTCACCAACCCCCAGACCGCCCTCTCCGTATTTCCGGAATTCCAGTACCGCACTTACCTGCGGCTTTTGCAGCGCGTTTCCAGCGGGCGCAGCGCAAAGTTCACTTTCCGGGCAAACGAGTATTCCACCTACGGGCGGGCTGCCCACTTTACCCCTGTATGGTTCCCTGACAATACAGACTACAGGGTCTATACCCAGGTGTGGGATACCTGGACGCCGGACGGGATGCTGTCCGTCAATGTAAACGACCACGTCACCATACACGGCAGCCTCTTTGACGACTGGTATACCAACCGTGAATAGCCTGATTTCCTTATCCTATGAAACGCTGGTATTCTGCTGCCTTACAGGCTTTGCAGCATATGACATCCGCACCAGACGGGTGCCCAACCAGGCGCTCGTTTTTTTCTGCCCCGCTGCCCTCGCCTCCCTGCCGGTCCATATGCAGGGAACAGGCGCATCCTTTCAGGCATCCCTTGGCTTTTCTCTGGCGGGATGTGCGGCGGGCTTCCTGATTCTGCTCACTGCCGCCCTGCTTTCCAGGGGCGGCGCCGGGGTGGGCGGCGGCGACATCAAACTGGCGGCAGCCACAGGCTTCATCTACGGCCCTTACCGTATGCTGGGAATCCTGATGCTTGCCGCCCTGCTGTCTGCCTGCGCCGTCCTAATCATTTTATGCAGGCGTAGGGGCAGAGCAAAACCCCTTTCCCTGCCCTTTGTCCCATTTATAGCGGCAGGCAGCCTGTTTACTTTGATCATTTCCATGACATAAAGCAACATATCCTATTGCGGCGCACTGGTTTGCAGCCTGACATTCCAGAGCGGATTCGGTGCTCTATCGGCGCTGCCTCCGTGTGCCAGCCAGAGATATGCGCAAATCATAATCAGAAAAGGAGAACAAACCATTATGAAACTGAACAACCGCTTCCTGTTCGGCATGCTCAGCCTCCTGCTGGCAGCCATCATCGCCTTTGTCGCCCTGCCCACCATTGCAAGGCAGACCAACGGCAAGACCGAGATCGTCCGGATCACCCAGCCGGTACAGAAGGGCGAGCAGATCACCGCCTCCAACACCGAAGTGGTGGAGGTGGTGAGCTTCAACCTGCCCCCCAACATTGCCCGCTCCCTGGAGGATGTAAACGGGCTCTACGCCACCGCCGACCTTGCCCAGGGGGACTACATCCTCACCACCAAGGTCAGCATGGCGCCCATTTCCTCCGACGTGGCCTTAAACAGCATCCCCTCCGGCATGACTGCCATCTCCCTGACGGTCAAGACACTGGCATCGGGCCTCTCTGACAAGCTGCAGCCCGGCGACATCATCCGCATCTACCACTTCCTTGACACGGCTGAGGAAGTGCCGGAGCTGCGTTACGTCCGTGTGCTGTCCGTGACGGATGCGGACGGCATCAACGTGGATAACACCCGGGAATTAACAGCGGACGAGGAAAAAAAGCAGTCCGCCACCATCACTGTGCTGGCAAGCCCCGAACAGGCCAGGATCATAACCATGCTGGAAAATGACGGCGTCGCCCATGTGGCGCTGGTCTCCCGTGGCAATGACACACTGGCGGAAGAACTGCTTTCCTTACAGGCACAATCCATCCTGGAGACCTATCACCCTGAACTGCTGGAAGAAACGGCAGCCCCGGATGAGGGTAACAGGGAGACTGCCGGGGAAACGGCGGAAACTTCCCCCAATCCCCCGGATGCAGAGGCGGACAATGGCAGCGCCGGTAACGGGACGGCTGCCCCGCAGAATTGACGGAAAGGAGAAAACCATGGGAAAAGTTATCACCGTATGGGGCAGCCCCGGCAGCGGCAAGTCCATGTTCTGCTGCATCCTCGCCAAAGCGCTGACCCGGGACAAAAGGAAAGCCATCATCATAAACGGGGAGGCCGGCGTCCCCATGCTGCCCGTCTGGCTGCCCGAACAGCTTATTGAAACAAACGCCTCCATCGGGCAGGTACTGAGCAGCGTGGAGATCGACACCTCCCTGGTGGCCAGCCATGTGACCGTCCTAAAATCCTACCCCTTTATCGGGCTCATGGGATACAGCGCCGGGGAAACACCCTTAAGCTACCCGGAAACGGATTTCAACATGGTGCTGCAGCTGGTATCCGCCGCGTCAAAGCTGGTAGACTTTGTCATCCTGGACTGCGGCCCCAGCATGACGAATGTGTTCACGCCTGCCGCCATAGCCTCCGGCGACCTGGTGGCCCGCATCCTGACGCCGGACTTAAAGGGCATCAACTACTTAAAGGCACACCAGCCCCTCCTTGCGGACGGACGGTTCCACTATGACAGTCACCTGACCTTTGCGGGAATGGCGCGGCCCTTCCATGCCTTTGAAGAGATGGGCTACCTCATCGGCGGCTTTGACGGGCTCCTGCCCTACGGCAAGGAGATCGACCGCTGCGCCACGGAGGGCGGCATGTTCCAGGCCCTGAAATACTGCAATGCCAAGTACATTGCCTCGCTGAACAGGGTGCTGGGGGCGCTGGAGCAGATGGAGGCCGGGGAAACACAGGGCATGGCGGCACCCACGGAAACCGGCGCGGATTATGAACAGGAGGAATTTTCGGATGAACAACCTGAATGACATTTTCTTTTCACAGACTGCCGGCGAGGGACTGACCTACGAACAGGTGCTGGAGGACGTACAGCGGTATTTCTCCGAGAACCACGCCTCCACCATTGCGGAGGCCGGCGACGGGGACACGGAGCGGGCGGCCTCCGTCCTGAAGGAGCTCATGGCGCAGTACCTTGTAAAGCGCAGATACTCCATCGAAGGGCTGACCCCCAAAGAACTGTGCGAAAAGCTGTATGAGGACATGGCCGGCTATTCCTTCCTGAAAAAGTGGATCTACCGCCCCGGCGTGGAGGAAGTGAACATCAACGCCTACAACGATATTGAGGTCATCATGAACAGCGGACGCAGCATCAAGATCCCGGACAAGTTCTCTTCCCCCCAGCACGCCATCGACGTGATCCGCCGCATGCTGAACGCCTGCGGCATGGTGATCGACGACACCATGCCCTCCGTCCTTGGCTTCCTGGACAAGAACATCCGGATCTCGGTGGACAAGACCCCAATCGTTGACCCGGAGGTGGGGGTGAACGCCTCCATCCGCATCGTCAACCAGCAGACCGTATCGGAAGAGATCCTGTTAGAGTCCGGCAGCGCCACGGCGGAGATGCTCCATTTCCTGACCGCCTGCATCCGCTACGGGGTATCGGTGTGCATCGCAGGCTCCACGGGCTCCGGCAAGACCACCATCATGGCGTGGCTCCTATCCAACGTGCCCAACAACCGGCGCCTCATCACCATCGAAGAGGGCAGCCGGGAGTTTGACCTGGTAAAGCGGGATGAAAACGGCAACATCCTAAACTCCGTGGTCCACCTGCTGACCCGGCCCCATGAAAACCCGGCCATGAACATCAACCAGGACTTCCTTCTGGAGCGGGTCCTGCGCAAGCACCCTGATGTGATCGGCGTGGGCGAGATGCGGTCTGCGGCAGAAAGCCTGTCCGCCGCCGAAAGCTCCCGCACCGGCCACACGGTCTGCACCACCATCCACTCCAACTCCTGCGAGAGCACCTACCGCAGGATGATGACCCTTGCCAAGCGGAAGTACAGCATGGACGACTCCATCCTGATGCAGATCATGGTGGAGGCTTACCCCGTGGTGGTGTTCACCAAGCAGCTGGAGGACCGCTCCCGGAAGATCATGGAGATCATCGAGGGCACCGACTACCAGGACGGGCGGCTGCTCTACCGCTCCCTCTATAAATACGAGGTGACGGACAACGTGATTGACGGGAATGGGAATGCCCATGTGATCGGCAGCCATAAAAAGACCGGGCTGATCTCCGACACGCTGAAAAAGCGGCTGCTGGACAATGGGATCTCCCATAAGGAGCTGGCGGAATTTAACCTGAAGGAGGAAACATAAATGCAGTGGATTTACATCATCTGTTTTGCCCTGACTGTCTCAGGGCTCTTTGCGCTGTCCGGCGTGCGGCTGAAGGATATAATGGAAGTCATCTTCCGTTCCCGCCGCAGGACTGCCACCCTGGGCGACGAGCTGAACGTGCTCATGGGCAGGCCCGCCCAGCGGTTTTTCAGCCAGGATTACGAGATCCGGCAGATCTTAAAGGACACCGGGCGGGCTGACCGCTATGATGCCGTGACCCGCCTGACCCTGATCCTGTTTGCGGCAGGTGCCGTGCTTGCCCTGCTGATCGGCAACGCCTACCTGGTGCCTGTCCTGGGCCTTGGCTTCTCCCTGATCCCTGTCTGGTATCTGCGGAGCACCTCTGCCAGCTACAAAAAGCACCTAAACGAGGAACTGGAGACGGCCATCTCCATCATCACCACCTCTTACCTGCGGACGGAGGACCTGATCCGCTCCGTGAAGGAAAACCTGGCGTACCTCAACGAGCCCGTGAAAGCCACCTTTGAGGCATTCGTCTATGAGAGCGAGCTGATCAGCGCCAACACCACCAGCGCCATCAACAGCCTGAAGATGAAGATCCCCAACCGGGTCTTTCACGAATGGGCAAACATCCTGATCCAGTGCCAGTCTGACCGTTCCATGAAGAACACCCTGCCCACCATCGTGCAGAAATTCTCCGATGTGCGCGTGGTACAGTCTGAGCTGGAGGCCATGCTGCAGGAGCCCAGGCGGGAGGCGGTCACCATGATGTTCCTGGTAATCGCAAATGTACCGCTTCTGTACTTCCTGAACAAGGACTGGTTCCATACCCTGATCTACACCACCCCGGGCAAGATCGCCCTGGCGGTCTGCGCCGCCATCATCCTGTTCTCGCTGACGCAGATCATGAAACTGAGCAGGCCCATAGAATACGGAGGTGACGGCACATGATGATCCTTGCTTTTACTGCTGTCGTCCTGTTCGGCATTGCGGTATACAACCTGTCCTGCGCCTTTGCAGACATCCCCACCGGCAGGACCTCAAAGATGATGATGCTGGCACGGAAACAGCGGGGCGTAAAAAACGAAAAGCTGCTGGATGTGTACCTTACCAGGATCGCCGCCTTTTTTGCGCCTCACCTGCGCCTGGACCGGCTGAAACGGAACAAACTGCAGGCTGCCCTGCATATCGCCGGGCTGGAGATGACCCCGGAGGTCTATACGGCCAGAGCCTGGGTGGCTGCCGGAGGCGTGGTCCTGTGCGCGCTTCCCCTGATGTCCGTCCTCCCGCTCGCCGTCCCCATCCTTGTGGGGCTGGCGGTGGCGCTGTGGTTTTCCACCTACTATGCGGCATTTGACTTTGTAAAAAAGCGCCGCAAACTCATAGAGGCGGAAATCCCCCGCTTTGCCCTTACCATCGGGCAAAACCTGGAAAATGACAGGGACGTGCTGAAGATCCTGACCTCCTACCGCCGGGTGGCCGGCAGGGATTTCGGGGCGGAGCTTGATCAGACCATTGCGGACATGAAAACGGGAAATTATGAGAACGCCTTGATCCACTTCGAGACCCGCATCGGGAGCCCCATGCTCTCCGACGTGGTAAGGGGGCTTGTGGGGGTCCTGCGAGGTGATGACCAGCGGATGTACTTTAAGATGATCTGCTTTGACATGCGGCAGATTGAGCAGAACAGCCTGAAAAAAGAGGCCTCCAAGCGCCCCAAGAAGATGCAGCGCTATTCCATGATGATGCTGATCTGCATCATGATCATCTACCTGGTGGTGCTGTGTACGGAGGTACTGGGCTCCCTGGGGGCTTTCTTCGGATAAACAGCCATAGGCAGGACTGCCCCAGGGCTTTTACCCCCGCCGCAGACTGACGGGAAATATACCATGCAAAGGAGGCGGTAACATGTACCCCAGCGGCTTTTTGTAGCTGTCTGACAGAATGCACCATTGACACCTGGCAACCAATATTTTCAAAACCATCGAAGGAGGTTTTCCATGAAAACCTGCTAACAAAAGTCAAGACTTTTTAGCAGGTTTTTTATAAATTTT
>CAJTSE010000017.1:43904-76862 GCA_910578815.1 uncultured Acetatifactor sp. | reverse complement strand
CAATTACATTTCAGAGTTCCTGGGAGGCATGGGCCAGACGGGAGCAGGGGCATACTCAGGAATGCCGGGGATGGCCGGTGCATTAGTCTCAGGAGCCCTTTCACCCTACACAAACGGAAGAGACCCCAGGAGCGGCTGTGATAGTTCCGGCCTGCCGGGACAGGGTCTTGGCTACAGTGCAGCCCGCGGCTACCAGTACAGCACCAGACAGGGGGAGAGCCCGCAGAGAAGGAAGAGAAATTTCGATTTTGGCGATTTCTTTCAGGGAATGCTGACGAAAGGCGTTACGGAAGGATTATCCAGTGCCGGCAGCTTTGGGCTGGGTAAGGTGTTCAGTGCCATAAAGAAGGGTATCAGGACGATATTAAGAAATTGATTCAGGAATAAAAGTGATTGCAGAAACGATTCATTAAGTCGTACTTTATTAAGTTTTGGCTTTGCTGTATAATATTGTCAGCTGAGGGCTGCAGGCAAGAACTCTTAAGCAGGCGCAAAAAAGATTTATGAGAAATATCATGAAGTTAAGAAGATAAGGGAGAACCATGCCATACCGAATTGCCATCACGGACGACAATCCTACAGATATAAAATATATCAGCTCTATTTTGCAGCAATGGGCATCTGCACGGGGTCTTTCCGTGCAGATTCATTCGTACCCTTCTGCGGAGGCATTTTTATTTCAATACGAAGAAGATCCGGCCTGTGATGTTATTCTTCTTGATATAGAAATGTCCGGCATGGACGGGGTAACCATGGCGAAAAGGCTTCGGGAGAAGAACAGCACGGCAGTTATTGTATTTATTACGGGCTATTCCGACTATATTGCGGAAGGGTATGACGTGTCGGCGTTGAATTACCTGATGAAGCCTGTGGATCCGGACCGATTTATGCAGGTGATGGACCGTGCCGTGGAGCGGCTTTGCCGGGAGGAAAGACTTCTGACCGTAAAGACGGCTAATGAAATTGTACGTCTTCCCATGGGGAGTGTGCTGTTTCTGGAGGCGGCTCGTAATTACGTGACCATTCATGCGGAGGGGCGGGGAGATTTTGTTGTCCGTCATAAGCTGGGAGACTTTGAAAACGAACTGGACGAGCGTTTTCTGCGGGTGGGACGTTCTTATATCGTGAATTTGACAAAACTGTATCGTATTATGAGGAACGAGGTTTTGTTTCCTGACGGAACGGTGCTTCCCCTTCCCCGTGGAGCATATGATACGCTGAATCGTGCCATTATTGACAGATTATAAAGTGTCGGTTCAGCCATGCGGTGTTTCCTTTACGATTTATGGCTGACATGGCAGAATTGTTATATTGCAAAGGAGGCGGCTATGGCTTTTTTATCGCGCTATATTGACAAGAGGCTGGCAGCCTATCAGAGGGAGTTGGTGGATACCCATTACAAGGAGGTGGATACCATGTACCGAAAGATGCGGGGCTGGCGGCATGATTATCGGAATCACATCGGCACGATGAAGGTGCTTGCCCGGTCGGGCAATACGGAAGAGCTTCTGCGGTATCTGGACATGTTGGAGTCGGATCTAAATACGGTGGACATGCCGGTAAAGACCGGGAATCCCATGGCTGATGCTATATTGGGAAGCAAGCTCGCGCTGGCGGCAGAAAAGCACATTCCCGTAAAAACGTCGGTACAGATTCCGGTAAAATTTGGTTTTCCTGAGCTGGATCTATGCGTTATTCTGGGGAATCTGCTGGATAATGCCATTGAAGCCAGTCTGTCCCTGCCGGAAGAGGAACGGATGATACGGGTGTACATGGATATTAAGGATAACAGGCTGTATCTGTCAGTTACCAATTTGTGTGCGGGAAAGAAGCTGTTAAAAACAGGCGGCCGTTTTGCCTCAGGAAAGGGGGAGGGCCATGGCTTTGGGCTTGTCCGCATTGATACGATTGTAGAGCGCCATGGGGGGTATCTTTCCCGAAACAGTGAGGACGGTGCTTTTACTACGGAGATTCTTTTGCCGCTGGAGGACCAAGGCGTGCGATGACAGCCCTGCAGTTTGTCCCTCCTGCCATGCGATTCGTCCCAGGAATTGTATGGCAGGAGGGATTTTGTGTTAATATACCATTTATTAAGAGCGAAATGGCGGGCATTCAAGTAAATTCTGCCTGCTGATCGAAGCAGTTCAGGCAGGTCACTGAATGGTTAACGCTGATCAAACAGCCAGTATTAAAGAGGAGACTGCAGAATGTCAGAAGAATTGGGGAAACGGAACAAAATAAACAGAAAAAAGAATCGTGCAAACCGGAACGAAAAAGAATCAAAACCGGCATATGGCATGTATTCCTGCGTCTGGTTTATGGTAAAACTTGCGGCTCGGTATGAGCCGCTGATTCTGGTCAGCGGTCTGGCTGTTACCGCCCTTGCCGTGGTGCAGAATCTTGCAAATCTGTTTTTATCTCCCATGGTACTGCGTGCCGTGGAGCAGAAGGTATCGGTCGGGCGCCTGGCGGCCACAATTGGGATTTTCATTGGCGTATTGATTATCAGCAGCGGCGCCAGCAACTATGTCAGCGGGGTAGACCGTTACCGCCGCATAACTCTGCGCACGATTATAGCGGCACTGTTAAACGATAAGGCGGCAACCACGTCCTACTGTAATCTGAATGACGAAAAATTTGCTTTTCTTGAGAGCAAGGCCAATCTTTGTACAAGGGATAATTCCGCTGCCGCGGAAGCCGTCTGGAATACCCTGTTCGGTCTGTTTCGCAATATTGCAGGCTTTATTATTTATCTTTTTTTGCTGGCAAATGTGGAGCCGGTCCTGCTGGTTGTTTTGCTGGCAACCACAATTCCGGGGTATTATCTTAACAAATACATCAGCGGCTGGGGCTGGCGGCACCGAGAGGAAGAAAGAGAGATAGAGAGGGGAATCAACTGTGTTACGGAGGAAGCAGGAAAAATTGATGCGGCCAAAGACATTCGAATTTTTGGTATGCGTACCTGGCTGAATGATATGTATCAGAGCAGTATGCGCCTGCTGCAGGCATTTTGTTATAGAGAGGCCGGGGTCTATTTGTGGAGCAATATTGCAGATCTTGTCTTGACCTTTTTACGTAACGGTATTGCGTACTTATACCTGATCCGCATGGTATTAGACGGGGGACTGTCAGCTTCGGAATTTCTGCTGTATTTTTCTGCAGTTGGCGGCTTTGCGGGCTGGGTGCAGGGAATCCTTTCTGATTTTGTGAATCTTCATACCCAATCCTTAAGTCTTTCATATGTTTTTGAGTGTATCAGGTATCCGGAACCGTATCTGTTTGAAGAAGGTGTCCCCGTTCCGGGAGAAAAGGATACTCCGGGCGAAATCAGGCTGGAGGATGTGACGTTTCGCTATCCGGGAGCGGAAGAGGATACATTGAAGCATATCAATCTGATTCTGCGCCCAGGTGAGCGTCTTGCGGTGGTGGGCTTAAACGGAGCGGGGAAGACAACGCTTGTGAAGCTGATCTGCGGCCTGCTGGATCCGACGGAAGGACGCATTACATGGAACGGAGCAGACATTCGCACCTTGAACCGGCGGGAGTATTATACGCGGTTTGCTGCCGTATTTCAGGAATCCCTTTTGATTCCTGGCAGTCTGGCGTTGAATGTGGCGGCTTCAGAAGAGGATATAGATGTCAAAAGGGTACAACAGTGTGTAGAACGAGCCGGCCTTTCCGAAAAGGCTGCTGCTCTGCCGAAAGGAATTGACACCCTGCTGAACAGGGGAGTGTATGATGATGCCACGGAACTTTCTGGCGGGCAATACCAGCGTCTGACCCTGGCACGGGCGTTGTACAGGGAATCTCCTGTTCTTTTACTGGATGAGCCAACTTCGGCGCTGGATCCGATTGCGGAATCCGAAATGTACCAGCAGTATGATAGGATGGCAATGGGCAAAAGTGCAATATACATTTCTCATCGCCTGGCTTCCACACGCTTCTGCGACCGTATTATTCTGATTGAAAATGCTGGGATTGCAGAGGAAGGAACTCATGAAGCGCTTTTATCAAAGAAGGGCAGGTACGCATATTTGTACGGCGTTCAGAGCAGGTATTACCGGCAGGACTATCAGGCTGCGACATAGGGGTTAGCGTGAAAAATAAATTGTTTACACGCAAATTTGTGCCTGCGGCTCATACGACAAAAAGCCTGTGCTTTTCGTCGTCAAGAATTCGCAGGTTGTGGAAAGGCATGGTTATTAGTATGAAGAAAGGTAAAAATACATGGATGTCAGGGAAGGATAGTGCGGCTATTACATTAAGGGCATTTCGGCTGCTATGCCGGATCTATCCGGGAGTGATTATATCCATGATTGCCAATATTATATGGAATGCGCTGACACCTTATGTGGGGATCTGGTTTTCGGCGCAGATTATTGGCGAGCTGGCAGGAGGGCGCAGTTCTGAGGCGCTCAAGAAGCTTGTGCTGGCTTCCCTTGCCTGTGCCGCCGTGATTTCCCTCGTGGGAGGAATCATCGGACGGTGGGCCAATGCGGAAAGCAGAAAGACATGGTTTGCCGAGCAGTACTTGTTTGTCAGTAAGAATTTGGATATGGACTTTGTTCGGCTTGATCGTTCTGAGACGCAAAAGCTGCTTCATACCATTGAGGCAAGCAGGAATAACAGCGGCTGGGGTTTTCCGCGGCTTTTATGGAGCCTGCAGGATCTGATTGCCCCTGTTTTTTCTGTCTTGGGTGGATTTGTGCTTGTGATTTCCTTCTTTACAAGCCGCGTGCCGGATGGTGCGGGAAGGTGGATTATCCTTGATAATCCGGTATTCCTGGTACTGTTAATTGTAATCATGCTGGGAATGCCCTGCGTTTCATCCCTGCTGGCAAATCAGAGCGGTAAGTATTATGCAGTGAATAATGCAGAGCACAGTCTGGAAAATAATCGGTTCAGCTGGTTTGGGCATAAGGGACATGACAGGAAGGCCGCCGGGGATATGCGCATTTATCGGATTGATAAAATGTGCATGAAGTATGGACTGGACAGAAAAAGCCTGTTTTCGTCTCAGGGCTATTTTGCCAATCTGGCCAGGGGAAAGATCGGACTTTTGAATCTGGCATCAAATACGGTTTCCTATATTTTTATGCTGCTTGTTTATCTATTTGTCTGCCTAAAGGCATGGGCAGGAGCATTCGGCATCGGGGAAATCACACAGTATATCGGGGCGTTGTCCAATATTGCAGGCAGTATGGGCCGATTTTTAAAGGTCTGGGGAGATATTCGCAATAATGCCCCGTTCCTGAAACAGACGTTTGAATATCTTGACATGCCTAATGACATGTATCAAGGCTCCCTGACGACCGAAAAGCGTGCGGACGGTGATTATGAAGTGGAATTCCGTAATGTTTCCTTCCGTTATCCGGGGGCGGATAACTGGGCTCTGCGAAACATTTCCTTGAAATTCCGCGTAGGAGAGCATCTTGCGGTAGTGGGCTGTAACGGTTCCGGAAAAACTACCTTTATTAAGCTTCTCTGCAGGCTTTATGATCCGACAGAAGGGGAAATTCTGCTCAATGGCATTGACATCCGTAAGTATAATTACCGGCAGTATATGGCCATATTTGCGGTGGTATTTCAGGATTTTAAGCTGTTTCCGTACACCCTTGCTGAAAATGTGGCGGCATCGGGGCAGTTTGATTCGGAAAAGGTAAGAGACTGTCTGCAGAAGGCAGGATTCGGAGAGCGCCTGGAAGAAATGAAAGACGGAATCAGCACATATCTAACCAAAAAACGAAACGATAACGGAGTGGATATTTCCGGGGGTGAAGCACAGAAAATCGCCATTGCCAGGGCGTTGTACAAGGATGCGCCGTTTATTCTTTTGGATGAGCCTACCGCAGCCTTGGATCCGTTGGCGGAGGCGGAGGTTTACGCCCGCTTTCATAGTATTGTAGGCGGACGTACGGCGGTCTATATCAGTCACCGTCTGTCCTCCTGCCGTTTCTGCGATAAGATCCTTGTATTTTCGGAAGGCAGGATTGTTCAGCAGGGAGCCCATGAAGGCCTGATGCTGGAAGAAAAGGGCGTTTATGCTGCACTGTGGAACGCACAGGCCCAGTACTATTCGGAAAAATAAGAGTAAATTGACAGTTGAAAAAAACATATGCTATAATGAATTTGTTCGGTGCAGGAAAATGCTGCCAGGCATTTTCTGAACTGAAAAATGATTAGAAAAAGGGGTGAAACGGATTGGCTGGACAGATCTACAACATGATTCAAAAGATAGTTACGGAAAAGTCCAAAGGGAATCAGGTTATTGCAAGCAGCGTCAAAACGAAGATTATTTTGAAGGGAATTGCGATTGATAAGTATACGCCTGCGTCTCCGGACGATTTTGCCGTAATGCAGAAGCTGCGGCAGATAGGTATGGAATTTGGAGTGTATGTTTAATTTTATAAAATTATGAAGTAAAGGTGGGATAACAGTGGCGATTAAAACGATTTCGATTAAAGGAACAGACAGCAGGGATGTGGCAGCCCAGGCGAAGGAGGCATTAAAAGGATTTGAAGTAAAGTTTCTTTTGTTTTTTGCATCCAGTTTTTATGACGACACAAATCCGGCGGCAGAGTTTGCGGCGGCTTTTCCGGACAGTCGGATTATGGGATCTACCTCACATAGTGAGTACTGCAATTCCGGTTATACGGATCATTCGGTCAGCATTATGGCGATGGATCAGGACAGCGTTGCGGATTCCTGCGTTCAGGTAGTGGAGAATATTGACAAGGAAGTTAATCTTCAGGATGCAGTGAAAAATCTGGAGGCTCATTTCGGCGGCAGCGATGAGATATTCAATCATTTTGACAAGTATGTGGGTATTGTACTTTTTGAATCAGGCGCGAAAGCGGAAGAGGTCTTCATGGATCGGCTGGGCACTGCTACGGACATCCTGTTTGTAGGCGGGTCGTCCTCGGCAGCGGAAAACAATATATCCAAGGTGTATGCTGACGGCAAGGGGTATGACAATGCGGCGGTTCTTGCAGTATTAAAGACGGTTCGCGGCTATGATGTGTTAAAGACCCAGAGTGCCTGCGTTATGTCGGAAAGAAAGCTGGAAGTGACAAAATCCGATCTGCACAATCGTATTTTATATGAATTTGACGGAAGACCTTGCGGCGAGGTATATGCCGAAGTGCTGGGAGTTCCTGTGGAAGAGATCCAAAACTACTTTGTATCCAATCCGCTGGGGATTGTTGCGGACGGCGAGATTTTTGTCCGTACCTTCAACCAGATACAGGACGGCGGAATTACCCTGCATTGCGGACTTCCGGAGGGCGCGGAAATCAATGTGTTGAAAATAGGAGATATTGTATCGGATACCAGGCAGGCACTGGAGAATGTCATTACATATGAGCCTGCGGGAGTGATCAATTTCAACTGCCTGTACCGTACCTTTGAGATGCTGAATAACAAGCTGACTGCAGATTATTGTGCGCTGTGGGGAAAGTACTCCAGTATTGGTTTTTCTACCGGAGGAGAAGCATATCTGGGACATATTAATGAGACGTCTACGGTATTGATTATCAAATAAATTACAAAACCCCGCGGAGCCTGATTTGGTTTCGCGGGGTCAATTATTTGAGGGATTTTTATGATGTGATGCCGGCCTGTTACCTCATACTCTTCAGGCTGCCTTCGTCCAACAGACGCCTGGTCTCGTTGATCTTACAGGTGTTGATATATTCAGAAAATCCCAGGTCATTATATTTTCCGAAAAGCCGGCTTAAATAGCTGGGCCTGAAAATGTTTATCAGCCAGCATTCATCAGAGAACTTTTGTCAAGGATAAATTTCCGAATACAGGCCACCTGTCTTAACAAGGACAGATGGCCTGCATTATCTGTTTGTCTTTAATGAGTGGTATTTACAAATACAATACTGGAATCCCCTTTCCGGGCCTGCTCCAGCACAGCCTGGGCCAATATCTGAAAGGAGGCATGGGAGGACGACGCCCCGGTGATTGCGTCAATACCACCCTCGCCCTGTCCTTCCAGAAGCTGGTTTGCGTAATATCTGGTGTACTCATTGGGATAGGTTCCGTTGGCATGAAGCATGGTCTGCATATAGGTGTTATCCCAGCTCTTGATGAAACCGCTGGCGTTTTCCGCGTTATACTCCACAGAGACAATACTTCCGCCCTTTACCAGGATGGTGATATATTCCTTCCAGCCGTGGCTGAATTCTTCCGCCTGGGCGGTGTAATACCCGTCCTGAAGCCCCGCCTGATCCCCGCAGGCCGTCAGTAGCAACGTCATCATCAGGCATAAAAATATGGCAATGGTCCGTTTCATCCGCTACACTCCTCCTTTAAAGCAAATTTTTGTACCTGGGCCTGAAGCGCCTCGGCTTCTTTGGCGAGAGAAGCGCTGGACTGCTCCGTCTCCCCCGCGTTTTGTAGGTTGCGGTCCGCGATGGCGGAAATGGCGGCAATCCGTTCCTCCATCACAGTTAAGGCAGACTCCTGCCCCTGTACCGCCGCAGCCAGCTGATCCGAAATTGTGCTGATCTGTGTGGAGACATCGGAGATCGCCTGGAGGGAACCGGCGGTATCTGCGGTCAGCACCACGCCGGTCTGGATGATCGTCTTGGTGTTGTTGACCATTTCAATCGCGCTCTGCGCGGCCTTGGCGCTTTTTTCCGCCAGTTGTTTTACCTCATTGGCCACGACCGCAAAGCCTTTTCCGGAGGCTCCTGCCCGAGCCGCCTCCACAGAAGCGTTAAGGGACAGGATGTTGGTTTGGAAGGCAATATCATCAATGTCCTTTGCAATCTTGGTGATCTGTTGCGCGTTGGTGCTGATGTCATCCATAGCGGAGGACAGGGCGGCCATATGCTCGTTGGCGCTTCGAATGCGGCGGGCTATCTCATCCGTTTGGGAGCGGGTCTGACCACTGCTATCCACAACATCGGCCAGCCGCTCCTTCACGTGGCTCACCTCGCAGACCAGCTCATCGGTAGACTGGTTCTGCTCCAGGGAGGCCTGAAGCAACTGTGCGGACTGCCCGTTCAGCTGCTCCGCCATTACGGTAAGCCGGTCCGCGGCGGCGCGGAATCCAAGGAGGGTTTCGTTCATAGACTGGGCAATGGTGTGCAGGCTGCCGCGGATCAGCACAAAATCTCCCTTGTAGTCCACCTGGGGGCCGGTACGCAGGTCACCGCCCGCAACGCAGGTTAATACCTGCTGGATATCGGATATATATCGGTTTACTCTCTCTAGCGTATCGTCCAGAGTCTGTGTCATGACCTCCAGCTCATCTCCCGTACTGACAGGAAGCACTTTCGTATGTAGATCGCCGTTGGAGAGGGCCACCATCCGGTCCGTTACCCGCTTCACCGGGCGGGAGATGGAACTGGCAAACCGCAGGATCAGCAGGACAGAGACCATAAGCCCCGCCAGGGTGGCAAGGATGGAAATCAGCATGGCCCAGTTGATAAAGTGGCTGTAATCCGACTTGGGGATCTGGATGACCAGTGACCACTGGGTCCCTCGAATGGGAGAAAAGGCCACCAGCATCTGTTCCCCATCGATGGGAAATTCCGCCGCTCCTGTCTCTCCGGTGGTGACCCGTTTCACCGCGTCCTCATCGCCGCCGCTGAGCTGGACCAGCGAGCTCTGATTGAGAACCAGAGACTGATTGGGGTGGCCAGTGACTATGCCCTCCCGGTTGACCATATAGGCCATACCGCTTCTGCCTAAATTGATACTGCTGATGACATCGTTGAGCAGGTCATATTTATAGACCCCCATCATATAGAGCACTGTCTCACCGTTTTCCTTGATTGGCATGCCCATGGTAATGCCCAGCTTGCCATGAAAGAGGGTGGAGGCGTCGGTGGTCAAGTTGTCGGTCTCCTTCAGCAGCGCCAGAAAATCGCTGTTCAGGTTTTCCGGCGCATTGTCGATTCCCTGTACCAGCCGCCCGTCCAGGTCGTACAGGGCGACAGTATAAAACTCATAGGTCTCCGCCGCTTCCTTCAGGATCTCGCTGCGGTTCGCCCTGGTCGCGGCGGAGTCTGGACGGGGTTCCTCCCCGTCCAGGCCGGTGGTGAACACCGTCTCCATCCCATGGTCGCCGGCGAGGCCCATCATGCGGTCGGCCAGCATATGGATGTTAGCCTCCACTGTTTTGGCCGACTGCCGGGCCATGGGCTGAAGGCTGTCCAGCAAGATGCTGCTGGCCAGTGACTGCAGGGACATAGCCATAATCACGCAGCATATGACCACCAAAATCAGAATATTAAGTATAGTATTACGCAGTATCCGCCTGTTCAGGCTTCTTTTTTTCCCCCGTCCGGTTAGGGAGGCCGCTTGCTTTCCCGTCACGTTCCTTCCGCTCCTTTTCTGGATAATTTTTGTTAATAAACTACAAGAAAAGCCGCTCGTTCCACCAGTCAGGATTTACACACTTTTCCAAGCTGGCGGGCGATAGACTTTTTGATTACTATAGCATAGATTATTTGTTAAGGAAAGCACTTTTTTCTTCGCGCCGCAGCAATAAAATGCAGTGCAAAATGAGCTGCATACCTGTACGGCTCTGTGAATTCCCCGTCAAAGAGCTGGTGCTGTCAGTAGTATACGGCTTTGCGGCTTTGGAGCAGCCGATGCTTCTGCTCTTGAACCTGAAAATATGGGAGAAGAATAAGCAGTCTGAATTAGAGGATCTGGGGGTCGTGACCATACAGTCCATCCGAAACCTGAACCTGTTGGCGACTCTGGCAGCAGGATACATCGGTCTGACTATAACAGAAAATAAAAGAGTATTTTCCTTATAGAATTACTCAAAGGTTCTTATTATTGACGAACTTGGGTCCATATGGTATTATGATAAGAATTTTCTGACTTTTGCAGCGACACTGTAGAATCATAGGAGGTAAAGCAATGGGTGTTACATTTGAAGGGTATCCGGAGATTACCGGAGCGGAGATAAAGGAGGCGCTGGATTTCTGCAACAGGCAGATACTTCATGTGCTGCCGGAATTTACTGAAAAATTCCAGCAGGCGTACAGCGAGAACGGTTTTTACCCGCCCATAGAGAACCGTGACTGGACTACCGGCTTCTGGACGGGGGAAATCTGGCTTGCCTATGAGTTTTCCGGTGATGACAGTTTGAAAAAGGCGGCTGAGGTCCAGGTTCATGATTTTTTAAACAGAATTAATCAAAAAATTGCGGTGGATCATCACGACATGGGATTCCTGTATTCTCCCTCCTGCGTGGCGGCCTATAAGCTCACCGGAAATAAGGAGGGCAGGGAAGCAGCCATTAAGGCGGCCGATCAGCTGATCTCAAGATTTCATCCCGCAGGCGAATTTATTCAGGCATGGGGGGATATGGATGAACCGGGTAATTACCGGCTGATAATTGATTGTCTGTTGAATCTTCCTCTGCTTTACTGGGCATCGGAAGAGACGGGAGATGAAAAATACAGGAACATTGCGGAAAAGCATATCCATACGGCGGTTGCCAATGTAATCAGGGAGGATTATTCCACCTGGCATACCTTTTTCTTTGATAGGAAGACTGGAGCGCCGGATCACGGGGCTACCTGCCAGGGTTATCGGGACGGCTCCGCCTGGGCCAGAGGGCAGGCATGGGGTGTTTACGGGCTGGCACTGGCCTACAAATATACAGGTCGGGAGGAGTACATTGAGCTGTTCCGCCGGGTGACGGAATATTTTCTGGAGCATCTGCCGGAGGATCTGGTGCCTTATTGGGATTTGGAATTCAGTGACGGAGACGATCAGCCAAGAGATTCTTCCTCAGCCTCTATTGCGGTCTGCGGTATGCTGGAGATGAGCAAGTACCTTGGAGCCGAAGAGGCGGAGCATTACAGGAAGCTGGCCCTCAGGATCATGAAGTCCTTGTATGACAATTATGCGGTAAAGGACTTCGCGGTTTCCAACGGTTTGGTGCTGCACAGTACATATTCAAATCATTCGCCCTTTAATACCTGTGATCACAGAGGCGTGGACGAATGCAATGCCTGGGGCGATTACTTTTATATGGAGGCGCTTACCAGATTAAGTAAAAACTGGGTGTTATATTGGTAAAATCCTAAAAGCCATACTTTCAGCAGGAAAGTATGGCTTTTGCTAAAAACCAGGTTGATTTAAAGCTGAAATTACATTATTATTATATT
The DNA here is from genome assembly GCA_910578815.1 of uncultured Acetatifactor sp. GTDB lineage: Bacteria > Bacillota > Clostridia > Lachnospirales > Lachnospiraceae > Acetatifactor. The sequence goes on along the minus strand of CAJTSE010000017.1, from coordinate 64,716 downwards.
TGAAAACTACTTAGAAGGATTTGGGGGCATATGTCCCGGAACGGAGGCAAAATGGCGGATTTCCTGCAGAGCGGTCTGGTGTTTACCAATGAAAATTGTATCGGATGTAACAAATGTATTTCAAGCTGCCCTGTGCTGACTGCTAATGTGGCGGCAGATTGTGGAGACGGGCAGAAAATATATGTGGACGGTACAAAATGTGTGGGTTGTGGAGCCTGCTTTGACTCCTGTGAACACAGCGCCAGAGAGTTCAGGGATGATACGGAACAGTTTTTCGCGGATCTGGCGGCAGGGGAGAAGATTTCCGTTCTGTGGGCGCCTGCATTTGCAGCCAATTATCCGGGCCAGTACAGGCAGATTCTGGGTGGACTGAAAAAATGTGAAGGACCTTGCTGAGTCGGAAAAGGCCACTGCAGAACTGTTGTCTGCCGAGATGGAAGAGCAAAGCAGGAAGGTCAGCGAGCAGAGCGAACGGATTGCTTCCATGGTAGCGGGGGCCAACGATCAGTTTTCATCCCTTAAGGATTCCATTGCGGAAATGACCTGCGGGAATACCAGCAATGCCGAAGAGACCAGCAATATCAGTATGGCTATGGGCGATGTGGTGTCTTTCTGCGAGGGCATGAAGGACTCCTTTGCCAGGATTAACGAGCTCCTGGTGCAGCTTGGAGAAAATAACGAAAACATAACTTCCGTCGCCTCCCAGACGAATCTTCTTTCCCTAAACGCATCTATCGAGGCGGCACGGGCCGGAGAGGCGGGCAGAGGTTTTGCCGTGGTTGCGTCAGAGATCAAAACCTTAAGTGAGTCCAGCCGCAGTACGGCGCAGGACAGTCAGCGCAATAAAGAAGAGATCGTGACGGCTATGGACGCGTTAAACGGTGAGGCCGAAAAGCTGATGCAGATTGTGGACGACGTAAACGGAAGGATCACTAACCTGGCAGCCAGCACAGAGGAAATAGCGGCATCTACGGATATGGTGAACGAGATCACGAACGATTTGAAGGAGAAATTTGACATGATAGCAAGGACCTGAACAGGCAGCTGTGTGCCGGGTTATCCGAGAAGCTGAATGATGAAAAGTTGGAAGAGCGGAATAATGAAGAGTGGAATGATGAAAAGGGCGGAAAAATAATGAACAAGCAAGGCAGGAACAGGATAGGGACACTGGTTTTCATAATGCTGTTGGCAATGGGACTCCTGACGGGCTGTGAAAAAGACCGGGGAACCGTAAATATCCGTGTGGGCTCTCTGAAAGGTCCAACCTCCATGGGTATCCTGTTTTTAATGGACAGGGCAGAAAAGGGAGAGACAGAGGATACCTATGAGTTTCGAATGACTACCGGGGCAGACGAGCTTCTGCCGCTGATGGTAAAAGGGGAGCTGGATATAGCCCTGATTCCTGCCAATATGGCGGCGGTCCTGTATCAGAGGACGGAAGGCGGGATCGTGGTGATTGACATCAATACCCTGGGTGTGCTCAGTATTGTTACGGGATCCTCGGAGGTGAAGAATGTTGCGGACCTGAAAGGGAGGACGATATACCTGACAGGGAAGGGAACCACGCCGGAAGCGTCGCTTAGATATGTGTTGACGGAAAACGGGTTCACGGAAGCCGATTATACGTTGGAATTTAAATCCGAGGCTGCGGAGGTGGCTGCCGTTCTGGCAGAAGATCCGGAGGGGATCGGACTGCTTCCCCAGCCCTTTGTCACTGCAGCCCTGATGCAGAATCAGGAGCTGAAAATTGCGCTGGATATAAACGAAGAGTGGATGCGGGTGGAAAATGAAGGGAAGGGAGGCAGCTCCAACGGTATGGTCACGGGGGTTACCGTGGTCAGGAGGGCATTTCTGGAGGAACATCCTGAGGCGGTGGAGGCATTTTTGGAGGAACATGCCTTTAGTGTGGATGCCATAAATAAGGATGCACAGACAGGGGCTGAATTGGCTGTTGCTGCAGGCATCGTAGCGAAAGAAGCTATTGCCGAAAAGGCTATTCCCCAGTGTCATATTACCTATATTACAGGTGAAGAAATGAAGACAGATTTATCCGCGTATCTTAAGGTATTGGCGGATTTTGACAAGTCGCTGGTGGGCGGACAGATGCCGGGAGAGGATTTTTACCGATGAATAAATATGTAAAAAAAGGGCTGATCCTTCTTTTTTGGCTGGGGGCATGGACACTGCTTGCTTTGGCGGTAAACAACCGGATACTGGCGGTAACGCCGCTTCAGACAGCGAGCAGACTTTTGGATTTGCTGCAGGAGAGGAATTTCTGGTTTTCCGTGGGAGGAAGCTTTCTGCGTATCGGAGCGGGTTTTGGGACAGGCTTTTGTATGGCGCTGTTTTTGGCATCAGCTGCCGGGGGCCTGCCCTTCCTGGAAGAATTGCTGTCGCCTGTAATGAAGCTGATCACTGCAGTCCCGGTGGCATCCTTTGTGGTCCTGCTGTTGATTTGGCGGGGATCCTCCTTTCTGGCGGCGGCAGTCTGCTTTCTGGTGGTGCTGCCCTGCATTTATACCAATACGCTGGAGGGATTGAAGGCCACGGATCAAAAGCTGCTGGAGATGGCACGGGTTTTCCGGCTTCCCTTCCGCAGCCGTTTTTTTTATATCTATTGTCCGGCCATAAAGCCCTTTCTTTACAGCGGAATGAAGCTTGCACTGGGCTTGTGCTGGAAGTCCGGAGTGGCGGCGGAAGTCATCGGCACACCGGATTATTCCATTGGCGGCGGACTTTATTTATCTAAGGTTTATCTGGACACTGCGGGGGTGTTTGCCTGGAGTGCCGTAGTTATCTTTTTAAGCCTGCTGTTTGAAAAGTTGATTTTAAGGCTGACAGCGCTTTTTTTTGCATGGCAGCCTGCCTGCAGTGCCCCGGAACAAAGGAAAGAAGAGTGCAGGGATATTAAATTGGAGGCCGTGGCCAAGAGCTTTGGGGAGCAGAAGGTGCTTTCCGAACAGACTGCCGTTTACCGGGCGGGGGAGGTGTATTATCTGCGCGGCCCTTCAGGCAGTGGGAAGACTACCCTGCTGCACATTCTTGCGGGACTGCTGGTGCCGGAAGGGGGACGGGTTATGACGCCGGATACAGTAAGCGTCATGTTTCAGGAGGACAGGCTTTGTGAGGATTATGACGCAATAAAAAACGTGGAGCTGGTCTGTGGGGACAGAAGACGTGCGGCAGGCGCGCTGGCGGAACTGCTGGAGGCGGATGCGCTGGACAAACCCTGCAGCCGGTTGAGCGGGGGGATGAAACGCCGGGTGGCTCTTGTCCGTGCCCTGGAGGCGGATGCCGCATATGTGCTGTTGGACGAGCCTTTTACGGGAATGGACGATGAAACCCGTCTTCGGGCGGAAGAATACATTCGTCGAAGGCAGAGGGGAAGAACGCTGATTATTGCTACACATATATAAATTTTGCGTAGATCAGCCGGCTTCTCAAAGTGTGAAAATGCGGCCTGCAAAATTTGGAAGAAATTTTTGTGTATAATTTAGCAACGAAATCATTGTACTTTTTGCCGGAAAGTGATAAAATAATTATGTTATTTCTGTTTTTACGTATGGAAACAGCTATAAAACAAAAGAGAGGGTATGGGGAATATGGAGGGAAAAAAGAGGATTAGCGTTCGGGTGATGTTGATCGCCATGATTGCTCTGCCGGCATTGGTTATTTCGGTAGTGCTGATGTTTTATGCAAAATTTTCATTGACCAGCGGGTTGAATACGGAGGCACTGCAGGGCTTAAGCATGCTGGCTCAGTCCGTGAAGGCTTCCTATGGCAATATGCCCGGTGACTGGCTGCTGGATGAAAATTTGGAGCTTTGGAAAGGTGATGAAAATCTCACCGCCCAGATTGATGAGATCGACGCCTTTGTTGCGGGAAATGATGCGGATGTAACCATTTGTTATGGCAAGACCAGAAGATTAACCTCTTTAAGAGACAGCAAAACAGGGGAACGTATTTTGGGGACGGATATTTCTGACGAGGTCTGGTCAACGGTACAAAAGGGCAATAAATATGAGACCACGGATATTGTTATCAACGGTTTGGCGTATGTGGCCGTTTATATTCCACTGGAGGATGCAGCCGGTAAGGTTGTCGGCGTTGTATTTGCAGGCATGCCTCTTACGGATGTAAATTCATTTATCAACTCCAAGGTGGGCAGCTTTATTGCGATCAGCGTTGTGATGCTGATTATCGTATGTGTATTGGGGATATTTGAGGCGGCTCACATGGCAAATGCGATTGTGAAAGCGAAGAGTGTGGTGGAGGTTTTGGCCTCCGGCGATCTGGGTGCCAAGGTGGATACAAAGATACTGGGGCGTGGTGACGAGATCGGAGACATGGCAAGAGCGGTTAAGGGCCTGAAGGATGAGCTGAACAAGATTGTGGGTAATCTGCAGAAGTCTGCAAACACCTTGTTTGAGGCGGGAAACGGACTGGAGGACATGGCAAAGCAGTGCAGCAATACAACGGATGACGTGAGCCGTGCCGTGGAGGAGATTTCCAAGGGCGCTGTATCACAGGCGGAAGAGATTCAGAACGCTTCCAGCGAGATCGTGGCCATGGGAGAAGTAATAGAAGAAATTGTTGAGAATGTAGGCAACTTGACCGAGGCTTCCGATGCTATGAGCAGGGCGGGAAATACGTCTACAGAAACTATGCTGAATTTAAGCCAATCCAATGACCGTACCGCAAGCGCCATCGGCAACATCGGCAACCAGATCCGTCTAACCGACGAATCTATCAAACAGATCAGTATGGCTACGGAGTTAATTACTTCCATTGCGTCTCAGACGAATCTGCTGTCTTTGAATGCGTCCATTGAATCGGCGAGAGCAGGAGAAGCCGGAAGGGGATTTGCAGTGGTTGCTACCGAGATCCAAAAGCTGGCAGTTCAATCAAACGATGCCGCGGTGGAGATTCAGCAGATAATCGGTAACTTAATCAGTGAGTCTCAGCGTACTATGGAAGAGATGAGGGAAGCGGAAGTCCTGATGCGTGAGCAGCAGGAGAAGCTGAACGATACAAAGGAAAAGTTCGGGGAGGTAAGTACCGGAATTGATGTTTCCAGAGAAGGTACTCAGCAGATTCGAGTATGTGCGGATTCCTGCAACAGTGCTAGAGCGTCGGTGATTGATGTGATTTCCAACCTGTCCGCAATTTCTGAGGAAAATGCAGCTTCGGCTGAAGAGACCACGGCGTCCATGCAGGAGTTGAACGCTACGATTAATCTTTTGTCCGAAGAAGCAACAAAGCTGAAGGATATTTCCGTAACGCTGAATGAGGAAATGAAGTTTTTTAAGATGTGATCAGAGGAATCGAAATGAAAATAGAGCGTATAGACGAAAAAACAGTGAAATGCTTCTTATCAAATGAAGAGCTGGAAGAGTACGAAATCGACTATAAGGATTTTGTTATGCGCAGCGAAAAGGCCAGAGAAGTGGTGCAGGAGATTATCGAGCAGGCGGCGGCGGAAGTGGGGTACACGCCTCCCAAGTTCGCCTTTGATCTGCAGATCATGATGGTGGCGGATCAGGGCCTTGTGCTTACGTTTTCGGATAAGGATCCGGATTTAAATGACAGTAACCAGTTGATTGAATGCTTAAAGGAAATGAAGCGCATTTTGCAAAAGACCAGAGAAGCTACAGAGCAGATACCATCCCAGAAACAAGAGGAAACGCAGGCGGCAGCTTCCCGGCCGGAAGAGGCTGTGTTTGTATTCTCCAATCTTTCCAACGTGATGGATTATGCTGCTGCGCTTCCCGGTAATCTGCGGATAGAAAGTGTACTGTATGAATGGGAAGGGCTCTATTATCTTCATTTGCAAAAAGGCCATGCCGCATATGAACGATACAGCAGAGCCTGCATTCAGGCAATGGAGTTTTCGGCACTGTATGCGGCGGAGGAATCCCGGATACTGCAGCTAAAAGAACATGGAAGCTGCCTGATCCCAGAAAAGGCGGTAAGAAAACTGAGAGGATAACGGCTGAAATACATTTTATAAAATAAAAATTACGCCCCGGCTGCATCGTTATGAAGTGCAGCCGGGGCGTAATGCGGCTTTAAGCGCATATTTTTATTGACAGCAGAGGCATGGATTTTCAACGCCGGTTCGGTTTACTCAAATTGGGAGTTATACAGCCGGTGATAAAAGCCCTGTTTTTTCATAAGTTCTGAATGAGTGCCCTGCTCTACAATATTGCCACCGTTTACTACCAGAATCAGATCCGCGTTTTGGATGGTGGACAGGCGGTGGGCAATGACGAAGCAGGTCTTGTCTTTCATCAGCTCCCGCATGGCCGCCTGAATCTGGCGTTCCGTGCCAGTATCCACGTTTGAAGTTGCTTCATCTAAAATCAGCATCCTTGCATCATACAGCATGGCCCTGGCGATGGTCAGCATCTGCTTCTGACCCTTGGAGATATTGCCGCCATCCTCACTGATCACGGTGTCATAGCCCTCCGGCAACTGCATAATATAATGATGTATTCGGGCGGCTTTGGCCGCAGCTACCACTTCATCTCTGGTGGCATTTTCTTTGCCATAGGCGATATTTTCATAAATGGTCCCGTTAAAAAGCCAGGTATCCTGCAAAACCATGGCATAAGCCCGCCGCAGGCTCTCCCTGGTCAAGGAGCGGATTTCCTGACCGTCCACCAGAATTTCACCGGTATTCACGTCGTAAAAACGCATTAGGAGATTAATAACGGTAGTTTTTCCGGCGCCTGTAGGGCCTACGATGGCAATCAGCTTTCCGGCAGCCGCTTTTAAATTGAAATTTCGCAGGATCACCTGATCCGGCACATATCCGAAGGACACGTTTTTAATCTCCACATCTCCTCTGACGTCTGCAGGTTTTCCTGCATTTTCGACATCCTTCGACTCTTCGGTCTCATCCAGCAGACGGAAGACTCTTTCAGCGGCGGCCAGAGCGGAATAAATCTCATTGATGATATTGGCTATTTCATTAATAGGGCCGGAAAATTTCCGGGAATACAATACAAAGGATGAAATTTGAGCAAGGCTTACAAGATCCTTTAAGTAAAGGATGGAGCCGAACATGCCCAGCAGCGCCAGCCCCAGATTGTTGATGGAGTTCATGGTGGGACCGATGGTCATACCGTAATGGTTTGCCCAGTAAAAGGCTTCCGAGGCTTCTTGATTAATGTTCTCAAATTTATGGAGGACCGCTTCTTCCCTGGCGTAGGCCTGGATAGTTTTCTGACCGGAAAACATCTCTTCTACATAACCGTTCATTTTACCGTAGGCTGCCGAGCGCCTGGCAAAAAGAGGACGGGTCTTTTTCCCCATGTAGCGGGTATAAAAAATGGACAGGGGAATGGTGACCAGCACCATCAGCGACAGCAGGGGACTGATCAGGATCATCATGAACAGGGAGCCCGCAACGGTGATCAGACTGGTCATGATCTGCACGATGTCCGTGGAAATACTGGTGCTGAGTACGTCGATGTCATAAGAGACGCGGCTGATGATGTCTCCGGCGGCATTGCGGTCAAAATAGTTTACGGGCAGTTTCATCAGCTTGTAAAATACATCCGAGCGCATCTGCCGGGCAATATTGCGGCCCACCTTCATCATCAGGAAATTAATGAGCAGGGTCAGGACGGATGAGCTTACATAAAACAGCAGCATCAGCCGTGCATAATGCCAGACCCTTTCAAAATTTACCTTTCCCGCTCCTGCGGAGGCTTCGTCGATCGCCTGTCCGGCCAGAGAAGGTCCCACCAGTGCCAACAGATTACTGGCGATGCACATGAGGGCGATGAGAAGCATCAGTACCCTGAAGCGGGTAACATAGCGCCAGATGCGCAAAAGGGTGCCTTTGGCATCACGGGGCTTTTCTTTTTTGGTATCTCGCTGTCCTTTTGGCGGCATATTGTTCTCCTTCTTAACTCATCTGCGCTTTGCAGATGTCCCGGTAAACGGGGCAGTGCTCCATCAGGTGAGCATGATTTCCGTACCCGATGATCCTGCCCTCTTCCAGCACCAGAATATTTGTCAGATTCATGACGGAGCTGACTCTCTGGGCAACCATAATCAAAGTTGTGTCGCTTAAATCCTGCTGTATGGATTTCCGCAGGGCGGCATCCGTCCTGTAATCCAGGGCGCTGGAGGAATCGTCCAGAATCAGAATCTCCGGCCTGTCCGCCACGGCCCTGGCGATCAATGTCCGCTGCTTCTGGCCGCCGCTTAAATTTGCACCCTTAATGTCCGCCATATATTGATATTTTCCCTCAAGCCCTTCTATAAAAGAGGCCAAATTTGCGGTTTCTGCGGCATGGGCGGCCTGCGCCTCGGATACCTCCCGCCAGAAGCAGATGTTCTGCAGCAGGGTGTCGTTAAAAATCGTATCATTTTGGAGCGCTACACCGAATTTTCGGCGCAGCTCCTTTTTTTCATAGGTGCGCACGTCTCGCCCGTCTATGTAAATGCCGCCCTCATTGCAGTCATAAAAGCGCATCAGCAGATTGAGGATAGTGGTTTTTCCGCTTCCTGTGGCGCCGATGATCCCTAAGGATTCTCCGCGTCCAACTTGAAAATGAATGTCGGACAGACATTTTTCCTGGGCTCCGCCGGCAAATTTATCGGAGGACTGGTTTTCGGAGACATCATGATAAGCAAAGCTTACATGATCGAATAAAATATGAGCGTCGGCATTCGGGCAGTCTTCCTCCCGAAAAGGAAGGACAGGCTGATCGTCCTCTGCCTCCAGAATCAGGCGAATCCGGTCTGCAGAGGCAGTGGCCTTGGACATCATCATGAAAATACGATTTAACCCCATGACGCCCTGCAGGATCATGTTAAAGTAAGTCAGAAAGGCAAGAATGACGCCTGGGGCAATTACGCCGCTGTTGACCCGCTTAGCACCCACAATGACTACAAGGGTAAGCCCCATGTTTAAAAACAACTGCATGATAGGGCCGGGCATGGCCATGGTCACGCCGGCCTTCAGATCCGCGTCGGTCATAATCCGGTTTGCTTTGTCAAAACGCCTTTTCTCATATTCTTCTTTGGAGAGTGCCTTGACAACCCGGATGCCCGTGATATTCTCCCGCATTACCCGTACAATGCTGTCCACGCCCCGCTGTACCTTATCATACAGAGGGATGCCGTGCCGTGTTACGGCGTAGATAATAACGCCCAGCACCGGCACCATGATACAGAGAATGCTTGAAAGCGCCCAGTCCATAGTCATGGTGACGATAATGCCTCCCAACAGCAGGATGGGGGCACGAATGCCCATGGCCTGCATGGAGACAATGAAATTTTGCACATTGTAGGAATCGGAGGTCATGCGCGAGGTCAGGGAGGGAAGCCCAAAACGGTCGAACTGGGCGCCGGACAGATTGACCGTCTTTTGAAACAAGTCATAGCGCAGGCTGCGGATACAGTCGCGCCCGGTGGCGGCGGCCCGGTGATTGGCTTGTATATTTAAGGTGCGCACCAAAAAAGCGGCGCCGATCATGGCCAGGCCCCAGGCAAATACCATGAGGACTTTTTTGGTGGGCACCACATCATCAATAATATGCTCCAGAATATAGGGAATGGTCAGCTCTCCCAACGCGGCCAGCGTCTTCAGGGATACGCCGCAGCCAATCCGCTTCCAGTGTTTTTTCATATAATGAAGTATCAGGTGCATGATTCGCCGGTCCTTTCTGCTTTCCTTTTTTGCTGCCCAATGGGGGCTGCCGTTTTTTCACGTAAGCAGTTCTTTATATTATATCGGCATGTCTGTAGATCGTCAAGGGCCGCAGGCTGCCGGCAGCAGGCGCAGAGCAAGCGTCCAGCCATGCCATTCATAAGTCGTGAAAATAGAAAGTCCTACATTTCGTATACAATTAATAGGTTTGTTACCTGCAAAGAATAAAGTAGAGGAAATTTAGAAAATTTAGTGGAGGTGCATGTGCATTTATGGTAAGATAATGGTGATGAGTCATTTGGCAAACAGAGATATGTACACAAGAGGATGCTTTCAGCGCGAGAGGAATATGAGGCTGTATATAAAGCAGCAGGAATAGCAATTAAGCGTTATCCGGATGTGGATGGGTTTGTTGCAGATTATTTAGAGAATTAGGTTTTTCTGTGAGATGCTGATGAACTTCTGATCCGGAGTTTGTGTTGAAAACCGCTTGACAAACCCCAGATACCTGCACTACAATTAGCCCATAGTCAAAGACAGTGAAGAGGGTTAGTACAGGCTTGAAAGCATTCAGAGAGAGGGCGTGGCGGTGCGGCCGTGCAGAGCATGGCGGTGGACGCGGCTGAGAGGCCTTTATGCGGAAGAGCCCGGAACCTGCCTCGGAGTCTCGTATGAAATGTCAGTACTGTTGAAAAGCGGGGAGTCAATTCCTTGATTTTCGAGTACCGTTTACAAACGGGAAGGGGCCCATAGATTTGGGTCATGGCGGCGGAGATCAGCGGGAAGCGATACAGACATGAAATGCGGCGTAAGCCGGCGTTAGCGGCAAATGAGATGGATGCTTATGTATCAATCAGGGTGGTACCGCCGAGTCTTCGGTCCCTATAGGGGCTGGAAGCCCGGCGCTTTTTGTATGCAAATTTTCCGGCAGGCGGAGGATGAGGCTATTTTAAACGGATAGATTTGCGGAATGTCAAGCGGAAATATCCGCGGACCGGCAGGCGGAAATGTTTTGCATATAGAAATGGGAGAACAATTCAATAAGCCGTTTGTGCGGCGGAAGGCGAGGTAAATGGTAATGGGAAAAGAGGGAAAAGACACGGCTGACAAAATGGTGCAGGAGATTACCTCCATGGAGGCGGACTTTGCCCAGTGGTACACAGACGTGGTGAAAAAGGCGGAGCTTTGCGATTATACGTCGGTCAAGGGCTGTATGGTGATTAAGCCTGCCGGGTATGCTATCTGGGAGCTGATGCAGAAGCAGATGGACGCCATGTTCAAGGAGACGGGGGTGGAAAACGTATATCTGCCTATGTTTATTCCGGAGTCTTTACTGGAGAAGGAAAAGGATCATGTGGAGGGCTTTGCGCCTGAGGTTGCCTGGGTGACCCACGGCGGGCTTGCGCCCCTGCAGGAGAGGCTCTGTGTCCGTCCTACTTCAGAGACCTTATTCTGCGATTTTTATAAGAACGATATTCATTCCTACAGGGATCTGCCAAAAGTTTATAACCAGTGGTGTTCCGTGGTCCGCTGGGAGAAGGAGACCAGGCCGTTCCTGCGCTCCAGAGAGTTTTTGTGGCAGGAGGGCCATACTGCCCATGCCACCGCCGAGGAAGCGGAAGCAAGGACTATTCAGATGCTGGATCTGTATGCAGAGTTCTGTGAAAAGGTGCTGGCGATCCCCGTGATCAAGGGTCAGAAGACCGAGAAGGAAAAGTTTGCGGGAGCGCAGGCAACCTACAGCATTGAAGCCCTGATGCACGACGGGAAAGCTTTGCAGTCCGCCACCAGCCATAATTTCGGCGACGGCTTTGCCAGAGCCTTTGGCGTGCAGTTTGCGGATAAGGACAATACCTTAAAACATGTGTACCAGACTTCCTGGGGAGCTACTACCCGCCTGATCGGCGCGCTTATCATGGTGCATGGGGACAACGAGGGACTGGTGATGCCTCCCAGGGTTGCGCCTGTGCAGGTATGTATTATTCCCATCCAGCAGAAGAAGGAAGGCGTTTTAGACAAGGCATATGAGCTTCGGGACAGGTTGAAAAAGGAGTTCCGGGTGAAGGTGGACGACAGTGAAAAGTCGCCGGGTTATAAATTTGCAGAGGCGGAAATGCGGGGGTATCCTATTCGGGTGGAGATCGGTCCCAGGGACATGGAGGCAGGTAAATGCGTAATCTGCAGACGTGATACCAGAGAAAAGCTGGAAGTCAGCCTGGAAGCCTTGGAAGAAACAGTTGGCAGTCTGCTTGAGAAGATCCAGCGGGAGATGCTGGAAAGAGCCCAAAAGCATATGGAAGAGCATACCTATACCGCCGTGGATATGAGTGAATTTGAGCGTTTGTTTAACGAGAAATCCGGTTTTGTGAAAGCCATGTGGTGCGGTGAGCGGGAATGTGAGGACAGGATTAAGGAGAAATTAAGCGTCACCAGCCGCAACATGCCTTTTGCACAGGAGCATATATCAGATACTTGTGTCTGCTGCGGAAAGCCGGCCCAAAAGATGGTTTACTGGGGGAGAGCATACTAGGATGATAAACAAAACATTTTCGATTTTGATGCCGGGTTCGCTTCCGGCGGCAAGGCTTACTGTTTATATTCAGGAGCATTATCAGGAAATCGGCATTGACAACCGTCCTCTGGTGTTAATCTGTCCGGGGGGAGCTTATGCCTACACTTCTCCAAGGGAGGGCGAGGTGCTTGCTATGCAGTTTTTGGCTTTTGGCTGTCATGCGGCGGTGCTTAATTATTCCTGCGCCCCGGCCAGATACCCCGTGGCACTGCTGGAGGCGGCTTATGCCATGAATTTGATCCGTCAGCACGCGGAGGAATGGCATGTGGATCCAAAGGGCGTGATTATCCTTGGCTGTTCGGCCGGCGGGCACCTGGCGGCCAGCCTGGGTACGCTGTGGCAGGAGGACTTTCTTTCTCAGGCAATGGGGCTTGCCGGGGAGGATCGGAGGCTGCTCCGTCCGGACGGAATGATTCTTTGCTACCCTGTTATTACTGCGGGCAAGTTTGCCCACAGAGGTTCCTTTGAAAATCTGCTGGGCCCGGAGGAAGGGGCGGAAGCACGTTTGGAGGATGCAGGCAGCCTTTTGTCAGGTCTTTCGCTGGAAACAAGAGTGACAGGGGAAACGCCTCCGGCCTTTATCTGGCATACTTTTACGGATGATGCTGTGCCGGTAGAAAATTCTTTTGCCTTTGTCAGCGCCCTGCGCAGGGCAGGAGTTTCCACGGAGTTTCACATGTATCCCGTGGGCGGGCATGGCTTGAGTCTTGCCGGCCCACTGACTGCTCATCGGGACGGCGGCGCCGTACAGGCAGAATGTACTTCCTGGATTTCACTGGCACATACCTGGATCGAGAGCAGATATATAAAGGAACTTTAGTCCCGCTGGATTGGTTTGTGCCCCCGGCGGCGTGACGGGAAGTGCGAAAAGGAAGATTGCGAATGAATTATATTGTATTGGATCTGGAGTGGAACCAAAACAAAACTGACGCGGAGGAAACGCCGAAGTTAGATTTTGAGATCATTGAAATTGGGGCTGTCATGTTAAATGACATGTATGTCATGGTACATGAATTTAACCGTCTTGTTAAGCCGGAGGTATATAAAGAGATGAACCAGATCACAAGCAGGCTGGTTCATCTTGAGATGCAGGAGCTTCAACGGGGAGATCCTTTTCCAAAGGTGGCAGAGGATTTTCTGCAGTGGTGCGGAGCGGAGAATTACCTTTTTTGCACATGGGGCGCAATGGACTTGACAGAGCTCCAGAAAAACATGCAGTTTTACAATATGACACCGATGTCAGACAGGCCAATAGCATTTTTGGATGTGCAGAAGCTGTTCAGTCTTGCTTATGAGGATGGAAAATCAAGACGTGCTTTGGAGTATGCCGTGGATAAGCTGGGAATCGAGAAAGATATTCCTTTCCACAGAGCCTTTGGTGATGCCTATTATACTGCTAAGCTTTTAAAGGTGATTGCAAGGCAGCATGGGGAGGTTATGGGATATTTATCTTATGATGTTTTTCATCTTCCTAAAAACAGAGAGCAGGAGATCAGGGCCAGGTTTGAAAATTATACAAAATATATTTCCAGAGAGTTCGAGAGCAGGGAGGATGCGTTTCGAGACGGGGAAGTAATGTCCAGCAAATGCTATCTCTGCCACAGAAATCTAAAAAAGAAGGTGAAATGGTTTACGCCGAACGGGCGGCATTATTATTGCCTGGCTTATTGTGAAAAGCACGGGTATTTAAAAGCAAAGATCAGAGTCCGCAAATCGGGGGAAGGCAGAGTCTATATCGTAAAGACTACTAAGTTTATATCCCAGGAGGACGCGGCCAAGCTTAAAAACCGCAGTGCGCTGGTAAAAAGACAGAATGCACGGCAGAAACATTTTAATAGTCATAATCCCGAAACCGATTAGGCCGCTTGGGTCTTTTCCTGCTTCGGCGTTTTCTAATGCGTCTGCCGCCGAAAGAAAACTGGAAATTCTTAAGCAGTGCCTTGGTCAGGCACAGAATCAGGAAGGCGGCGCCAAGTACTACCGGTATGATCAATACGCGCATGATATTGATGAAAATCACGGACTTATGGCTGCCGCCTTCCGATGCCGTGTCTTTGCTGCCGCCGTGCGGCGTGTCAAAGATATGCTGATCCGTATCATCTTCTACAAAATCAACCCGGACCGAGCCGATATTCACGCCGTGATAAGTGTAGGTAATAATAGCAGCCTGACTGGCGTCATTCGTTTGATAATTAATTGTGGAATCGGTATCGTCAAAGGTGGCTGTTCTGGGCATAACAACATAATCGTCCTTGTTCAGGGTCAGCAACGGCTTGGAGCTGCCGAATATATCTGTGCCGCCGTAAAATGCACGAGAATCGTCTATATTATATTTTGTCTCCGTCTGGGATACGTTTACCTTGGCAAAATTGCTGAAACCATAGTTGAATAAAGAGACGGTATCTTCATACTGCAACGGAGACTCATCCTTTAGAACCACGCAGATTAGACGCATGCCGTCTTTTTCCGCACAGGACACAAGACAGTATCTTGCAGAGCTGGTATACCCGGTCTTACATCCTACCAGATTTTCATAGGCGTATGTACCTCCGGGAATGAGCTGCATATTGTTGTTTTCCAGCTTTGCCTCTCGGATGGTTTCGGAAACTGGTATTTCCAGTCTTCTTGTCATGGTAATCTTACAAAGCATCTCATTGGCAAAAAAAGCGCGGCCGATCATTGCCAGATCATAGGCGGTAGTGTAGTGGTTTTCATCAGGGAGACCGTTGGGATTTACAAAATTTGAATTCAAGCAGCCCAGTTCTCTAGCCCGCTCATTCATCATTCCAGCGAAGACGCTCCAGTCGGTAGTATTTGTAATATGCTCCGCTACGGCGAAGGAAACCTCATTGGCAGACCGAATCAGGATCGCATTCAGGCATTGCTCCACGGTCAGTTCCTGTCCCACATCCATGGCAATATGATTACTGTCTCTGGGCGTGTCGAAAACTGCGTCATGGGAAAAGGTGACTACTTCGTCTAAGGAGCATTGTTCCGTGGCGATCAAGGTGGTCAGGATTTTAGTGGTACTGGCGGGGTATTGTTTTTGATGAATATTTTTCGAGTAAAGTATAGTTCCAGTATCGACCTCCATGAGGATGGCAGATTCTGCGGTGATTACGGGGCCTGTGGGCCAGTTGGGTACTGCGTTGGACTGGATGGCCATAGCCCGCTGAGAAGCTATGCGGTCATCCATGGTCAAGGGGTCCGCATGAGCGGTAATTCCCTGAGAAAGAAACAGGCTGCAGATACAGAAGAGAGCGGTGAAAAGAGCAGTATATCGTTTTTTATTTATAAATTTTATAAAAGCGGTCATAATAGCCATGCCTTTCTGCAATCTGCGAATTCTTGACAACGAAAAGCATAAGCTTTTTGTCGTATGGGCCGTCGGCACAAATACTTCGTAAGGGTATTATATCAGAGAAACTTCTGCTTTGCCAGATAGGTTTTCTTTTAAATTTTTATAAAGTCAAAGGCTTAATATTTTGTCCTCTTTCCTTTTTAATATTTCTAAGGTATAATTTTCCTGTAGGGCGAAGCCCTTATGTTCGGAGGAACGTCATGAGATTAAAAAATATTACAGGCTCCAGGGAAGTTGTCGCCGGGAGCCCTTATGTTGTACAAGAAGCCGTGCAGCAGTCCTGTCCCGGAACATGGAACAGGATTTTTGGCAGTGAAGCTCCGATTTATATTGAGATCGGAATGGGAAAAGGTAAGTTTATACATACTATGGCTAAGGAGCATCCGGAGATTCATTTTGTGGGGATTGAAAAATATTCCAGTGTGCTTTTAAGGGCGATTCAGAAAATGGAACAGGAGGAACTGCCAAACCTGAAGTTTCTGCGTATGGATGCCGAAAATGTGGACAAGGTCTTCGGACCCGGAGAGGTTGACCGGATTTATTTGAATTTCTCCGATCCCTGGCCTAAGGACAGACATGCCAAAAGAAGGCTTCCTTCAAGGGAGTTTCTTGCCCGCTACGCCCGTATTTTAAAGCAGGGCGGCAGGCTGGAGTTTAAGACCGACAACAGGGTATTGTTTGATTTTGCCGTGGAAGAGATCGAACCTGCCGGCTGGAAGGCGGAGGTAATCACCTATGATCTGCATGGGGATGCAAAGCTGATGGAAGGAAACGTGATGACGGAGTATGAAGAGAAATTCTCCGCCCTGGGAAATCCCATCTGCAAGTATATTATAACCTTTTGAGCAGTCCAAGTGCGACCTATGCGCTTTGGTTTCACAGATTGTTTGTGCCGGCTGTGCCGGCATGTCTGGAAGTGTGAAAGGAATGCTAAAAACTTGGCATTTCTCACAGGTCAACTTGTTGACCTTGCGAACTTGTTCGCCTTGGGGTTTTGAGTCGCGGCAGGGCCGTGGCAAGGGGATTAGCGTGATTTATGGAGGACGAAACAGAGATGGAAGCGGAAGCAAAAAGCAAAATGAAAAAGGCAGCAGTTGTTTACGAGGGGAAAAGATGCCTGTTCAGCGTTCTGGGCGCCTTTCTTTATGCAGTGGGTATCAATCTCTTTATGGTGCCATCAGGGCTGTACACCGGCGGACTGATGGGAATCTGTCAGGTGATCCGTACACTGCTGGCGGAGCTGTTTCATCTTGATTTCAGTAATTTTGATATAGCCGGTATTATTTATTATATCATGAACATTCCGATTTTTATTGTAGCCTTTGCCAGAATTGGGCGGGCCTTTTTTGCAAAGACGGTGCTGGCCGTGTCCGCAATGACCCTCTTTATGTCCGTGATTCCCGTGGGCGCGGTGGTGGAGGACGTGATGGCTTCCTGCGTAGTGGGAGGAATTATTTCCGGCGCGGGTGTGGGAATTATGCTTCGTATGGGATCCTCCGGGGGCGGTATGGATGTGATCGGCGTGCTGCTGACCAAATGGAAAAGAGATTTCAGCGTGGGAAAGGTAAGTCTGTTTGTGAATCTGGCTCTGTACGGCACCTGCCTGTTTCTGTTTGACGTAGATGTGGTGCTTTATTCCGTCATTTACGCCGCGGTGTATTCCGTGGCCATGGACCGGATGCACACCCAGAATATCAATGTGGAGGTCAATGTCATCACCAAGGCGGACACTACGGCCCTGGAGAAAGAGGTCTTCAATGAGGTGGGAAGGGGGATTACCAAATGGTCCGCTCTGGGCGCATACACCTATGACCGTTCTCATGTTTTATATATTCTGCTGTCCAAGTATGAGGTAAACCGACTGAAAAGCATCATCCACAAGCATGACCCCAATGCGTTTATTGTGGTAAACGAAGGGGTCAGTGTGGACGGAAATTATTTAAAGAAGCTGTAAACGGGATTCCTTATCCTGCAGGGCTGCGGCTACAAAGCCCTTGAACAAGGGATGCGGTCTGTTGGGGCGGGATTTTAATTCCGGGTGCCCCTGAGTGGCCACATAGAAGGGATAGTCCGTAATTTCACACATTTCCACAATGCGTCCGTCAGGTGAGGTGCCGGAAAGGCGCAGTCCCTTTTCGGTGAGGGCGGCCCGATAGTCGTTGTTTACTTCGTAACGATGGCGGTGTCTTTCATAAACTGTTTCCTCACCGTAAAGCGCAAAGGCTTTTGAACTTTTGTCCAGCACGCAGGGATATGCGCCCAGCCGCAGGGTGCCGCCAATATCCTCCACGTTGTTCTGATCCGGCATCAGTGCAATTACGGGGTGTGTGGTATTGGGGTCCAGCTCGATGCTGTGGGCGTCGTTATATCCCAGCACATTTCGTGCATATTCCACAATGGTAAGCTGCATACCCAGACACAGGCCCAGCAGGGGCTTTTTGTGAGTGCGGGCGTATTGAATAGCCAGAATTTTGCCTTCAATGCCCCTTGAGCCGAAGCCGCCGGGAATCAGAATGCCGTTGACGTCGGACAGGAGTCGGTCTGCATTTTCCATAGTCACGGTTTCGGAGTCAATCCATTTGATGTGAACGGTGGTGCGGTTGCCGATACCGCCGTGCTTTAAGGCCTCCACCACGCTGATATAGGCATCGTGCAGGGCCACATATTTACCCACTAAGGCAATCTGCACCTCATTCATGGGATGCTTTAAATCCTCCACCATTTTTTCCCAGTCCTTTAAGTCTGGTTCCGGACAGTCCAGGTGCAGGCATTCACAGACCGCCTGGGCAAGATGTTCCCTTTCCATAGCCAGAGGCGCTTCGTAAAGATATTCCACATCCAGATTCTGCAGTACTCTGTTGCTGGGTACATTGCAGAACAGGGAGATTTTATCCTTGATTCCCTGCTCCAAAGGATGTTCGCTGCGGCAGACAATGATGTCCGGCTGGATGCCCATTCCCTGCAGGTCCTTGACGCTGGCCTGGGTGGGCTTTGTCTTCAGCTCCTGAGAGGCATTTAGATAAGGGATCAGGGTCACATGAATCAAAATGGCGTTTTCATGCCCTACGTCATGCTGGAACTGGCGGATGGACTCCAGGAAGGGCTGGCTTTCAATATCGCCCACTGTACCGCCCACCTCAATGATAGCTATGCGGGTGTCGGGATCGGTGAAATTCCGGTAAAACCGGCTCTTGATCTCATTGGTGATATGGGGGATGACCTGTACGGTGCCGCCGCCGTAGTCTCCCCGGCGCTCTTTCTGCAATACGGACCAGTAAACCTTACCGGTGGTTACGTTGGAATTTTTGTCAAGGCTTTCATCAATAAATCGTTCATAATGCCCCAGATCCAAATCTGTCTCGGCTCCGTCGTCGGTTACAAACACCTCTCCGTGCTGGATAGGATTCATGGTGCCCGGATCAATATTGATGTACGGATCAAATTTCTGCATGGTCACCTTATAACCCCTGGCCTTCAGCAGCCTTCCCAAAGATGCGGCGGTGATTCCCTTCCCCAGGCCGGAGACAACGCCTCCGGTTACAAAAACATATTTTACTGCCATAAACTCCTCTTTTCTGCATTGCCCAAAGATAATGCCTGTGCCGGGCAGTGCGGGGGCACAGGCAGCTTTGCCTATCTTAAGAACTGTTCATTAATAACTTGCTATTTTTGGACAGTTCCTTAATATCTTTTTTTTGTGGTTTGGACGGGCTCGCTTGTGAGGTCCACGCCCAATCTTTTGTAGATCTTAATGTCTACCTCGGAAAGCATTACCGAAGTATGTACCTGGCATCCCTTTAAATTGGGAAGCTGTTCCAGGGCGTGTCTGGCAGTGGTGTCTGTGGCGGCGGCAAGAGAGAGTGCAATCAGCACCTCATCCGTATGCAGCCTGGGATTTTTACCGCCAAGATAACGTACCTTTAAATCCTGAATGGGTTCTATGGCATCGGGCTGAATCAGCTTTTGGTCATGGTCAATGCCGGCAAGGTGTTTCAGGGCGTTTAATAAAAGAGCAGCGGAAGCTCCCAGAAAGTCGGAGGTCTTGGAGGTAATGATTTCTCCGTCAGGAAGCTCGATGGCGGCGGTGGGAACTCCCAGCTTTTCCGCCCGTTGTTTGCATGCAAGGGTTACATGCCTGTCATCGGTGGAAATCTTGGCCTGCTTCATGAGCAGTTCAATCTTGTATACCTCGTTATCGGAAGCTTCGTCCCGTATCACCTTGTTTAAGGTGGCATAATACCGTCTTATGATTTCCATGTTGGAGGCATGGCAGCATATGTCGTCATCAACAATGCAGTTTCCCGCCATGTTTACGCCCATGTCCGTTGGAGATTTATAGGGATTACTTCCGTAAATTCCTTCAAAAATAGCGTTTAATACGGGGAAAATTTCTATATCCCTGTTATAATTTACGGCCGTTTCTCCATAGGCTTCCAGGTGGAAAGGATCAATCATGTTTACATCATTTAAGTCCGCCGTCGCCGCCTCATAAGCAAGATTGATGGGGTGCTTTAAAGGGATGTTCCATATGGGGAAAGTTTCAAACTTTGCATAGCCTGCCTTGATTCCCCGGAGGTTATCATGGTAGAGCTGGGAGAGGCAGGTAGCCATTTTCCCGCTGCCGGGGCCGGGGGCGGTAATTACCACCAAAGGCCTTGCGGTTTCTATGTACTCGTTTCTTCCGTAGCCGTTTTCGCTGACAATCAGGGGCACGTTGGCAGGATAACCTTCGATGGTATAGTGCAGGTATACCTTAATGTTTTTCTTTTCCAGCTTGGCCTTGAACTGATCCGCGCTGTTCTGGCCGGAATAATGGGTAATGACCACACTGCCCACATAAAGCCCCTTTTGCAGGAATTCTTCCCGAAGACGCAGTACATCCACGTCATAAGTGATCCCTAAATCGCCTCTGACCTTGTTTTTTTCTATGTCTGTGGCACTGATCACGATCACAATCTCCGCGCAGTCGGAAAGCTGCATCAGCATCTGCAGCTTTGAATCGGGAGAAAAGCCGGGAAGGACGCGGGAAGCATGATAATCATCAAAGAGCTTGCCGCCGAATTCCAGATAGAGCTTGTCCCCGAACTGACCAATACGTTCCATGATGTGCTTGGATTGCAGTTTTAAATATTTTTCGTTGTCGAAACCGATCTTCATTTTACTATTATTCCTTTTTTCCTCGCTGTTCGTTGCACTCACATAGTCCGCTCTG
>CAJTSE010000017.1:0-43804 GCA_910578815.1 uncultured Acetatifactor sp. | reverse complement strand
GGCCATGTGCTTATATGCAGGCTGTTCTGCAAGAGGCGCGCCGAATGCAAGCTCGCAAAACCTGCGGTTTTCCTCGCTGTTCGTTGCACTCACATAGTCCTGTCCACATAAGCATGCCCAGCTCTGCAAGCAGGCTGTGCATGTTTATGCGTCCAGTCCTGCATTCGTCGCCTATGCGTCCATCATATCACAAAATGGCTGCGGTTGGAACAACAAAGTTTAGAATTCTTTCACATTTATGCTATTGATTTATCGACTGTCTATCTCTATAATAAAATAAGTTCTGCGGAAACCCGGCAGAACTGTTGCATTTGCAGAAAACAGAAATGGAGTTACTATGGACAATCAAATGAATCAATATGACAGCGGAAACCGCGGCGGGACACCTGGCGGCGGAAATAATAATGGTAACGGCGGAAATAATAGGAATGAACCTCCCAAGTGGCCGGGGATTGTTACCCTGCTTCTGGTAGGGCTGACGGTAATTTTGATGGTAGTATTTTTTACCAACTTTTTTTTCGGAAGCAGTTTGGAGGGGGAAGAGGTTTCCTATACTCAGTTTCTTCAATATATTGAGGACGGCGTTGTTGAGAATGTTGAGGTGCGTTCCACAGGAGAGGTTTATTTTAGCCTGAAGCGCGATGAAACCCAGGAGAACGCGGGGAACAGGTATCCGGGCTTGGTGCCTGGCTTTACATTTTCCGGCTCCCTGCAGGGAGTTTCGAGAAAATACTGCACAATGCTTATGGAGGACGCGGGAACGCTGACGGCGCGCCTGGAAGAGCATGGTATTGATGGGCACTATGTTCCTCACAAGAATTCTACTATTTTGGATATTCTGATTACCATCGTACTTCCCATCCTGCTGATGTGGCTGCTGCTAAGCCTGATGTTCCGAAAAATGGGCGGAGCAGGCGGGCCCATGGGTGTAGGTAAAAATAATGCAAAGGTTTATGTACAGAAGGAAACAGGTGTTACCTTTAAGGATGTAGCCGGCGAGGATGAAGCCAAGGAATCCTTGGTGGAAGTGGTAGATTTCCTTCATAATCCGGGGAAGTATTCCAAGATTGGCGCGAAGCTGCCCAAAGGAGCGCTGCTGGTGGGCCCTCCCGGAACAGGAAAGACATTGTTGGCAAAGGCTGTGGCGGGTGAGGCTCACGTTCCCTTTTTCTCCTTGACAGGCTCGGACTTCATCGAGCTATATGTGGGTGTGGGAGCCAGCCGTGTGCGTGATTTATTCAAAGAAGCAAACAAGAATGCTCCCTGTATAATTTTTATAGACGAGATTGATGCCATCGGCAGAAGCCGTGATTCCAAATACGGCGGCGGGAACGAAGAGCGTGAGCAGACTTTGAATCAGCTGTTATCGGAAATGGACGGTTTCGACACCTCTAAGGGCATTCTTGTACTGGGAGCTACCAACCGTCCGGAGATTCTGGACAAGGCATTGCTGCGTCCCGGACGATTCGACAGAAGGATCATCGTAGATAAACCGGATTTAAAAGGACGAGTGGAGATCCTGAAGGTTCATGCAAAGGATGTAAAGATGGACGAGACGGTTGATCTGGACGCCATTGCACTGGCAACCAGCGGTGCTGTGGGTTCCGATCTTGCCAACATGATTAATGAGGCTGCCATCAATGCGGTGAAGGAAGGCAGAGAGTATGTCTGCCAGAAGGATTTGTTTAATGCGGTTGAAGTGGTGCTGGTAGGTAAGGAAAAGAAGGACCGCATCATGAGCAAGGAAGAGCGAAGAATCGTATCCTATCATGAGGTGGGGCACGCTTTGATCAGCGCCTTGCAGAAAAATTCCGAGCCGGTGCAGAAGATCACGATTGTTCCACGTACCATGGGTGCCTTGGGGTATGTAATGCACGTGCCGGAAGAAGAAAAGTATCTGAATACTGAGGCGGAGCTGAAAGATATGCTGGTTAGCCTGGTGGGGGGACGCGCCGCTGAGGAAGTAGTGTTTGATACGGTGACTACAGGAGCAGCAAACGATATTGAGAAGGCAACGGATATTGCTCGAAATATGGTGACCCGTTACGGTATGAGTAAAAAGTTCGGGCTTGTAGGGCTGGCGACGGTGGAAAGCCAGTATTTAGAAGGAAGAACAGAGTTAAACTGTAGTGATGAAACGGCTGCACAGATAGATGCGGAAGTGGTTGAGATCCTGAGAGTCAGTTATGAAAAGGCCCTTTCACTGCTTCGGGAAAACCGTGATGTGATGGATAAGCTGGCGGAATTTCTAATTGAAAAAGAAACCATAACAGGAAAAGAATTCATGGAGATTTACCGCCGGGAAAAGGGAATTCCTGAGCCGGAGGATAAGAAGCCGGAGGATAAGAAGCCTGAGGACAGCAGGCAGGAAGGAAATAAGCAGACCGACTCTGTGGCAGCCGGGGCGAATCCTGTTCGGGAGCCTGCCATTGAAATGCCGGGGCCGATAGCGGTTCCTGAGCCGATCAGGACTCCTTCCGCTGAGCCGATGGCACAGCAGCCTTCTTCTGTCGTGCAGTCTCCGGCTGCGGACACAAAAGACAGCGAGGGGCAGACCCAAGGCACAGAATCCGTTGCAGGTCAGTCCCAACCCGCAACGGCTGAAGAAAGTGATGAGAAGCCTGGATCTGCTGCTCCCACAGGCCGCTTTTCCAATGGCCGGATTGATTGACGTTTTTAAGAGCGGTTCCCTCCTTTAAGGAGGGAGCCGATTTCTGTCAATCGCATAATGATGTATGCGTCCGGCGGCGTGCATCTGCAAGGATTCTTGCAGATAAATTCCAAAATGACAGACTTGACTTGTAGGATGGAGTACATTTCATGTTTAATTTTGATGAGGAACTTAAAAAGCTTCCCAAAAAGCCGGGAGTTTATATCATGAGAGATGACAGAGATGTCATATTGTATGTCGGCAAAGCTGTTAATCTGCATAATCGTGTGCGTTCTTATTTTCGGGAATATATTGGAAGGGGACCTGCCATTGACAAGATGGTGACACTGATTGCACGATTTGAGTACATCGTTACGGATTCGGAGCTTGAGGCTTTGGTTCTGGAAAACAATCTGATCAAGGAAAATTCTCCTAAATATAATACTCTTTTAAAAGATGACAAGACTTATCCCTATATCAAAGTTACAGTGGGAGAAGACTATCCTCGCATCCTTTTTTCCCGTACTATGAAAAAAGATAAATCTCGGTATTTTGGGCCTTATAACAGTGCGGCGGCTGTGCGGGACACCATTGATCTTTTGAGCAAGCTGTACTGCCTGCGAACCTGTAACCGAAGTCTGCCCAGGGATATTGGCCTGGAGCGGCCCTGCCTGAATTACCATATTAAACAATGTATGGCGCCCTGTGGCGGCTATGTGAACAAAGAGCAATATCGGGAGCAGGTATCCAGAGCGTTAGAATTTTTAAACGGTAATTATAATGTGATCTTAAAGGAGTTGGAGGGAAAGATGAAGGCTGCCGCCGAAAAGCTGGATTTTGAAGGGGCAGCTGGATTTCGTGACCTTTATAACAGTGTGAAGCAGGTTTCACAGAAGCAGAAAATGACTGATAATGCAGGGGAGGATAAGGATATTATCGCTTTGCACCAGGAAGCGTCAGAAGCGGTAGTACAAGTGTTTTTTGTCAGGGATGGAAAGCTGATCGGCAGGGAACACTACTATATGACAAATGTGTCGGAATATATCGAAGATGTGTCAGAGAATGTGTCAGAAGGTAAAACGGCGGAGACCACAGAAATAGTAGAGACTGTTAAGACAGCAGCTTCTGCGGCTAGAGGAAAATCGGAGATATTGGAAAATTTTGTAAAGCAGTTTTATGCCGGGACACCTTTTATTCCCAGAGAGCTGATGCTGCAGTACGAGATTGGGGACAGGGAACTGATTGAAAAATGGCTTTCGGAGCGCAAGGGCGGCAGAGTCCATATTTGTGTGCCCAAAATCGGCTCAAAGGAGAGGCTGGTGGAGTTGGCCGCCCAGAATGCCAGGCACATATTGGAGCAGGACAGAGAAAGACTGAAACGGGAGGAAGGACGTACCATCGGCGCTGTTAAGGAAATTGCAAATATTCTGGGACTGGATCATATTGAGCGTATGGAGGCCTTTGACATTTCCAATATTAACGGATTTGAGAATGTGGGCTCCATGGTAGTGTTTGAAAGGGGGAAACCCAAGCCCAGCGATTACCGTAAATTCCGCATTAAAACGGTGTCGGGCCCTGATGACTATGCCTGTATGCGGGAAGTACTTACAAGAAGGTTTACGCACGGCATGGAAGAGCGGGAGGAATTGGAAGAGAAGAAGCTTGATAATTCGTACGGCAGTTTTACCAGGTTTCCGGATCTTCTCATGATGGACGGCGGACGGGGCCAGATAAATATAGCGCTTTCCGTGCTGAACGAGCTGAGGATCAATATCCCGGTCTGCGGGATGGTTAAGGATGACAATCACCGCACCAGGGGATTGTATTTTAACAATGTGGAGCTGCCCATTGACACTCATTCCGAAGGATTTAAGCTGATTACCAGAGTGCAGGACGAGGCTCACCGCTTTGCCATTGAATATCATCGGTCCCTGCGGGGCAAGGCTCAGGTGAAGTCCGTACTGGATGAGATTCCTGGTGTGGGGCCGGCCAGGCGGAAGGCGCTGATGCGTCATTTTAAGTCTATAGAGGATATTAAGATGGCTTCGCTTAAGGAATTATCAGAGATTCCCGAACTGAACAGAAAGGCGGCGGAAGAAATACACCGCTTTTTTGCGGGGCAGGCAGGTGAATGAGTAATTGTTCGGGTATTCACAACCTGATGGTGACGGTCTGCTGTCGCCTGGTTTCCGATTGCGGGATGCTGAACGAACCGTTATTGTGAATGAAAAGGCGTCTGAAAAATAAGTCGGGATAACTTCACATAAAGGTCAAAATGTGGTAAACTGAAAGGAACAATTTAAGAAAAAAACTAAGGAGGCCTTCCATGGAGTATGTTACACTGACCCGTTTGATCGAGAAGATGAAACTGGTGAATCTGACGCCGGAGCTCGAAGTTAAGGGGATCAAGCTTAGACAGCCTGACATCAATCGCCCGGCACTGCAGATGACGGGGTACTTAAAACATTTTGATTCGTCGCGGCTTCAGATTATAGGATTCGTTGAACACAGCTATTTCAGTGAGCTTGACGAAGAGCGAAAACGGGAGGTGTGTGACGAGCTGATGGGGTATGATATACCGGCTTTTGTATTTTGCCGGGAGCTGCAGCCGGATCCCGTATTTCTGGAAGAGTCCATTATCCATCATATTCCTATTCTTTCTACAAAGAAGACGACATCATCCTTTATGGCAGAGTCCATCAGATGGCTGAATGTCAAACTTGCTCCCTGTATCTCCGTACACGGGGTGCTGGTGGATGTTTACGGCGAGGGGGTTCTGATTACCGGAGAAAGCGGGATCGGTAAGTCCGAGGCGGCTTTGGAGCTGGTGAAGAGAGGACACCGCCTGGTGACGGATGATGTGGTAGAACTGCGGAAGGTCAGCGATGATACACTGATTGGCTCGGCACCGGATGTGACGAAGCATCTGATTGAGCTGCGGGGTATCGGCATTGTGGACATTAAAGCTTTGTTCGGAGCCAGTTCCGTTAAGGACACGTCAAATATTGATTTGGTAATTCGTCTGGAGGACTGGGACAGGGACAAGGAATATGACAGGCTGGGACTGGAGGAAAACTATATAGAATATCTGGGCAATAAAATTGTATGTCATAATATCCCCATTCGGCCGGGGCGTAATCTGGCAGTTATATGCGAATCGGCAGCCGTGAATCATCGTCAGAAAAAGATGGGATATAACGCTGCCCAGGAGCTTTATTCCAGAGTGCAGCATTCTCTGGCAAAAAAGCGTGAAGAGGAAGACGAGTAGAAAAGGAAGCCGGAAAGGGAACGGAAGGCTGGGTAGAAGAAAGAAGGCCGGTGAGAAAAGGGGCGCGGGCTGCGCAGAAAAGGGGGAAAGTATGGGAAATTATGCGTTTGGAGTAGATATAGGAGGAACAACGGTCAAGATTGGACTGTTCGACAGAGAGGGCAGTATTCTGGATAAGTGGGAGATACCTACCAACACGGAAAATAAAGGTATTTCCATTTTGCCGGATGTGGCGAAGAGCATTCTGGCAAAAATGGAGGAGAAGGGGATTGCAGAGAAGGATTTGGCAGGTATCGGCGTGGGTGCTCCGGGAACTGTTGACGGGCAAGGAACGCTGGTGGGCGGCGCCGTGAATATCGGCTGGGATGCTTTTAACATACCCGATGTAATGCAGGCATATATTAAAGTACCGGTAAAGGCTACCAATGACGCCAATGCGGCGGCCTATGGCGAGATGTGGCAGGGCGGCGGTAAGGGCTATGAAAATATGGTGGCAGTAACTCTGGGAACGGGCGTGGGCGGCGGCATTATCATAAACGGACAGCTTTTGTCAGGATCTATCGGCGCAGGCGGGGAAATCGGCCATATGCACATGCAGGATGACGAAACGGAAGAATGCGGCTGTAAGAATAAGGGCTGTCTGGAGCAGTATGCTTCCGCTACCGGCATTGTCCGTCTGGCAAGAAGACGCCTGCAGAAGGATGATGCGCCAAGCGTGCTGCGAGAGGGTACGCTTTCCGCAAAGAGTGTTTTCGACGGGGTGAAGGCAGGAGATCAGGTGGCCATCCAGATTGCGGAGCAGTTTGGCGAGTATCTGGGTAAAGGCCTGGCGCTGGTTGCGGACGTGGTCAATCCGGAGATTTTTGTCATTGGCGGCGGGGTTTCCAAAGCGGGAGAAATTCTGCTCACCTTTGTGGAGCCTAATTTTCAAAAATATGTGTTCGAAATGTGTAAAAATGTTAAATTTGCGTTGGCAAAGCTGGGAAATGATGCCGGTATTTATGGCGCGGCAGGGTTAATACTTAGATAGGACGGCAATGGAATGATCAGTGAGGCAGTGATTCGTGCGTTAAGCAGATTTGTACCGGAAGAGAATATACGCCTGCAGGAGCCAATGGCAGGCCACACTACCTTTCGCATAGGAGGACCTGCCGATTGCTTCGTGCAGTTAGAAAATAAAGAACAGATGATTCAGGTGCAAAGATACCTGAGACAGGTCGGGATGCCCTTTTTCATTCTGGGAAACGGCAGTAACCTGCTGGTCAGCGATAAGGGCTATCGGGGAATTGTCCTGCAGATCGGGCAGAGGATGAGCAGGATAACGGTGGCAGGTAGTATCATTACCGCTCAGGCGGGGGCCTCTATGTCACAAATCGCCAGAGCCGCATTGGAGCATGGCCTGACGGGGCTGGAATTTGCTTCCGGCATACCGGGGACCATCGGTGGAGGCGTTGTAATGAATGCCGGGGCATATGACGGTGAGCTCAGCGGGATAGTGACCCAGGTTAATGTGGTGAACGGCGAAGGAGAGTATATGGAACTGGAAAATGAATCCATGGAGTTCGGATACCGTACCAGCATTATCAGAAACAATTCCTTCACGGTGACAGAAGTGATTATGAAATTGGAAAAAGGCGACAGGGAGCAGATCAAGGCTAAAATGGAGGACCTGGCAGCCAAAAGGCGGGAGAAGCAGCCGTTGGAATATCCCAGCGCAGGCAGTACCTTCAAGCGGCCCAGAGGAAATTTTGCGGGCAAGCTAATTATGGACGCAGGATTACGGGGATTCCAAATCGGCGGTGCAAAAGTGTCCGAGAAGCATTGTGGATTTATTATTAACACTGGAAATGCTACGGCCGAGGATGTTCGGGATGTTATCAGTGAGGTGCAGGAACGGGTAAAAGAAATGTTTCATGTAGATCTGGAACCGGAGATTTTGTTTCTGGGATAAGAGTGAAAGGCGCGTACTGTTTGTGCCGCCGCTGGCGGCATGGCGGGAAATTGATTAGAATGTGCGCTTAAAGCGCACAAAGGGGTATAAGTTTGGAAGTAAACTTCCAAAATATTGATTAGGATGTGCGCTTAAAGCGCACAAAGGGGTATACGGATGAGATTTGTAATTGTGACGGGAATGAGCGGCTCAGGCAAAAGTACAGCACTGAAAATGCTGGAAGACGCAGGATTTTATTGTGTGGATAACCTGCCTATCTCCCTTATGGAAAAATTTGTTGAGCTGATTTCCACACCCAACAGTGAGATCAGTAAGGTGGCGCTGGGGCTGGATGTGCGCACGGATCAATCTTTTGAAGATACCACCAGAATATTGGCGCTGCTGAAGGAAAAGGGATATACTTTTGAAATACTGTTTATGGACACTGATGAGAATGTCCTGATTAAGCGATATAAGGAGACAAGGCGCATTCACCCGCTGGCCATGGAGGGCAGGGTGGAGGACGGAGTCAGGCGTGAGAGGGAGGTATTAAAGAATATCCGACAGAGCGCGGACTATGTTATAGATACCACCAACCTTCTCACAAGGGAGCTGAAGGAGGAACTGGACCGCATATTTGTGGAAAACGGGGAGTACAACAGCCTGATGATAACGGTGATGTCCTTCGGTTTCAAATACGGTATTCCGGCAGATGCGGATTTGGTCTTCGATGTTCGGTTTCTGCCAAATCCCTTCTACATTGAAGAATTGAAGCATAAGACAGGAAATGACAGGGAGATACAGGATTTTGTAATGGCACATCAGGAGTCGGAAGAATTTATGAATAAGTTGACGGATATGATCCGCTTTCTGATTCCTAATTATGTTAAGGAAGGGAAATACCGCCTGGTGATTGCAATCGGATGTACCGGCGGCAAGCACCGCAGCGTTACTCTTGCAAATGAGTTGTACAAGCGTATGAAGGATAAGGGCAATTATGGGATGAAGCTTTATCATCGTGATATAACAGCCGGAAATTTTTAAGGCGGAATGAGAGGAACCATGTCGTTTTCCAGCAAGGTGAAGGATGAACTGGCGAAGCAGATCAGCACGGCAAGGCACTGTCAGATTGCGGAATTGGCGGCAATAATGAGTTTTTGCGGTCAATACGGGAGAGACTTAGAGGGAAATTATACCATAGGATTTCAGACCGAAAATGAAGCGGTCGTAAGAAAAGGCTTTACATTATTGAAAAAAACTTATAATATGGATAGTGGCGTTGCTTTAAGCGCCGGGGAGATGCAGGATATTTTGCAGAAGCTGGGCCGGCCGGAGGAACCGGTAAGCCGTCTGGTTATCAAAAGTGCCTGCTGCAGAAGAGCGTTTCTACGGGGGGCTTTTCTTAGCGCGGGCTCTATGAGTGATCCTGCCAAAAGCTATCATCTGGAATTTGCATGTACCGATGAAAGAAAGGCCAGGCAGCTCAAAGAGGTAATGGGAGGGTTCCACATTGAGTCAAAGATTATCCTTCGTAAAAAGTATTATGTGGTTTATCTGAAGGAGGGAGAAGGCATTGTGGACCTGCTGAATGTCTGCGGGGCCCCGGTATCTCTGATGCACATGGAAAATCTCCGTATTTTGAAGGAGATGAGAAATTCCGTAAACAGGAGGGTGAATTGTGAGACGGCAAATATTGCCAAGACCGTAAATGCCGCGTCCAGACAGGTGGATGATATAGAATATTTGAGGGAGCATTACGGCTTTAAGAATCTTCCCCAAGCATTGCGGGAGATGGCGGAGATTCGGCTGGAGAATCCGGACGCCTCCTTAAAGGAGCTGGGAGAGTATTTCAATCCGCCCATCGGAAAGTCGGGGGTGAATCACAGGCTGCGTAAACTTGGTGAGCTTGCTGAAAAAGTGAAAGAGGAAGTTCTTAAAAATGGAGGAGAATATTATGATAAAAAGAGACATTCGGATCAATCTGGAGAGTGGGCTGGAGGCAAGGCCCATAGCGCTGCTGGTGCAGGAAGCCAGCAAGTATGAGAGCAAGATTTACATTCAGTCGGGGGACAGGAGAGTGAATGCAAAGAGCATCATGGGAATGATGAGCCTGGGACTGGATAATGGCGAGCAACTTGAGGTTTCTGCAGAGGGTGCAGATGAGCAGGACGCCGTTGCGGGAATCGAGAATTTCCTGGAAGGAAGAAAAGGCGCTTAAAGGAGAACTTATGGGCAAAAAGCTTCTTTTTGTGTATAATCCTAAAGCGGGGAAGGCGCAGATTAGGGCGAAGCTTGCTGATATATTGGATGTGTTTGCGGCCGGAGAGTATGACATAACTATATTCCCTACAAGGAAGCACGATGATGCCAGACAGATCGTGGAAAGATGTGCAAGGGACTTCGAGTTGATCGTGTGCAGCGGTGGCGACGGTACTCTGGACGAGGTGGTTACGGGGATGATGCAGAACGGTTCCCGCGTTCCGATCGGTTACATTCCGGCGGGAAGCACCAACGATTTCGGCGGCAGCCTTTTGCTTCCAAAGAACATGATTCGGGCAGCAGAGGTCATTGTAAACGGCAGGGATTTTGCCTGTGATGTGGGGTCCTTTAACGAGGATGTATTTGTCTATATTGCGGCGTTTGGCCTGTTTACGGATGTATCATATGAAACGAAGCAGGACGTGAAAAATGTTCTGGGCCATATGGCATATCTGTTAGAAGGAATGAACAGGCTCTCCGCTATAAAATCTTATGCCATGAAGGTGACCTGCGGCGATAAAGTAATAGAGGATGATTTTATCTTTGGAATGATTACAAATTCTCTGTCTGTAGGCGGTTTTAAAAATATTACCGGCAAAAACGTAAAGCTGGATGACGGTGTGTTTGAGGTCACGCTGATCAAAAGGCCCAGAAATCCTGTGGAATTGAGCAGCATCATGGTTTCTCTGCTGAATCGGAATATTGACAGCAGCTATATGTATTGTTTCCGTACGGCGGAGCTGACTCTGGAGTCAAAGAATTCTGTAACCTGGACGCTGGACGGAGAAAACGGAGGCGCTCACAATAAGGTAAAAATCAGGAATATCTGTAAAGGAATTGATATAAGGGTAAAAGCGTGATATAATAGATAAGCGACGAATGCAGGACTGGATGAAAAAGTGTGAGTTGCTGTTTACAGCAGAAAGCACACTTATACAGCCAGGCATATATGAGTGCAACGAATAGCGAGTAAAAACGAAGTTTTTGCGAGCGTAGCATTCGGAGCGGGAAATCGGACAGGGAGCGCATTGCGAACGATGTTCGCATTCAGCGCGAGCTTTCGAGTGATAAGTAAGCAAGTGTGAGTTGCTGTTTACAGCAGAAAGTTCTCTATAACGAGCTTTATGGTAATACTATATATAAAACGGAGGTAACAAACATGTTAGTTTCTGCAACGGAAATGCTGAAAAAAGCAAAGGCAGGCCACTATGCGGTAGGCCAGTTCAACATCAACAACTTGGAGTGGACAAAGGCGATTCTTTTGACTGCTCAGGAGTTGAACTCTCCCGTTATCCTTGGCGTATCCGAGGGTGCGGGCAAGTATATGGGCGGCTATGATGTGGTGGTCGGCATGGTGAACGGATTAATCAAGGATCAGAACATCACCGTTCCCGTAGCGCTGCATCTGGATCACGGCAGCTATGAGCACTGCTACAAGTGTATGGAGGCAGGCTTCTCGTCCGTTATGTTTGATGGTTCCCATTACCCCATTGAAGAGAATGTGGACAAGACAAAGGAGCTGGTTGCGGCCGCTCACGAAAAGGGAATTTCCATTGAAGCGGAGGTTGGCTCTATCGGCGGCGAGGAAGACGGCGTTGTGGGCATGGGCGAGTGCGCTGATCCCGACGAGTGCAAGCAGATTGCTGATCTGGGCGTTGATTTCCTGGCAGCAGGCATCGGCAATATTCACGGTAAGTATCCTGCAAACTGGAAAGGACTTTCCTTCGAGACGCTGGATGCTGTACAGCAGAAGACCGGTGAGATGCCCCTGGTGCTTCACGGAGGCACTGGCATTCCCGCAGATATGATTAAGAAGGCGATCACTCTGGGCGTTGCCAAGATCAACGTAAATACCGAGTGTCAGCTGTCCTTTGCTGCTGCTACCCGTAAGTACATCGAGGAAGGCAAGGATCAGGAGGGCAAAGGATTTGATCCCCGCAAGCTGTTAGCTCCCGGCTTTGAGGCCATTAAGGCTACCGTAAAAGAGAAGATGGAGCTGTTTGGCTCCGTTGGCAAGGCTTAAGGTTTTTATGCGGAAACCGCTGTCCGGTCAAAAGATCGGGTGGCGGTTTTTTAAGAGTGCTGATAAAAAATGAGCAGGAAATATTGGATACAATTATAAAGGAATGGCCCATGAAAATCACTTTTGTAGAAGGTGGGTGGAGCGAATCTCTATTGGCAGACTCAGGACAAAAAGCTAGTAAAGAATGATGTTGGCTTTTTGTCCGGATATTCTGGCATAACATGCCATTCCTTGGATGATGAGTATGTAGGATGAAGACTAAGGCGCAGATTGGAAAGAGGATGGCGGATGATTCGAAAAATAAATTTATTACATTATCTGCCGGAAGATACTTACAGAAAAATATGTGTCAGGTTAGGTCTTGATTTCAATAAGCAAAGGGGAAATATAATTGTTTTCCCTGATGAGAAAATTAAGAAAATAGATTTGTACAATATTGATTATATGAAATTCGGACATATCTGGTTCATGGATGTGGAAGTGGATTTTCCTAAGCTTTTCTGCGAATATGACTTGTTCGGAAAGAACTTATATGAGGAATATTACAGAATATTTGAGGAAGAGATTATGGCAGGTTTTCCCACTTATGATCAGCTATGCTGTACATATATTGAATATGTGTCAATGCTTGCCCTGGATGAAGATTCCTCTGATACTGTCAATAGATTGCAAGAGAAGTGTGTGCCGGAACAGCTTGACAAAGCATTGTGGGATAAGTATAAGAAGCCTCATGGAACGATAGAGTTTTGTGTATTTATAGAGGGAAATTCCCTTGAGACACTGGCTCGCTGCTATGGGACCACACTGAAAAAAAGAGTGCGTGATACCACGCTTCATAAGACAGTGGGGCTGATTCCGGAAGCGGCTGTAAATAAAGTCACAGAGATGCGCATTATGGATTGGCTATATAAACAATACGGTATCAGTTAACGGCAAGGCATAAAAGATTTGCAATCTGGTGTATGTGCAAGCTGATATAGACAATATCATAAACATTTTTTCGAGGACAGAAAGGCGGTAGCTGATACCCTTATCAAAGTCATTCGGATTGCAGATGAAAACATTAAAATCACTGGAAATATTTAGCTATTAAGCATGAAAGACTAAGACACACAGCTTTAAGGAAAATGAATTAAAAGCTGTTGATAAGCCCATACGAAATATCGTATAATAAAGAAAATAGTCGAAAGGAAGTGATACTATGGCATCTGCAGCACAGGTCATTAGAAATCAGGAAATCCTAAAAACTGAATACTTCGAAAAAGCAGCCATAGGCACGTTATATGACGAACTTTCCAAAGGAATATAAAATCGTAATATCCAAGGACGCGTTTTTGGATTTTAAATCAACACAAAATATATTCTCGACACTTTCAAATATCGAGAATATAAGGAAAACTTTTTAAAGAAGATAAAGAAGGAAATCAAGGAACAGGATTCCTTCCTCAAAGGCTATGGAGCTATGGGATATGTGATTGAGCGCTTATTTCAATTCTCCCGTTTTGGTGGAGAAAATCGGTTGGTGTATGAAATTGCCAATGATCAAATAATTGTAAAATCTTGTAAGGGACATTATGAAGACTGATAAGTACAGACGGTCAAGATGCTTTTGAGCATGGAAATTGCAAGGAACTTATAAGTAATATCAATGATTTTTTGTGGATTTTTGTAAAAATGTGAAGGAATTCAAGACATGTGGTGCAGGAATTGCAATATTGAGTTAAAAGAGAAAAAGTGCCCGATTTGTGGAAGCGATACAGTTGAGGATACGCCAGTGGAGATAGCCTGGTGTGGCGAGTGCCAAGTGCCTGTTTTACAGGAAGTATCTCGGACAGACAATGGAATCTGTCCAAGATGCGGTGGGAAAATGAAATATATGTCTTCCGATATACGTCCAGTGTTCCCAGAAGAGAGACTGCTGCTTGAAATTTTGCTTGATCGCAAGCCTAATGAATATCTTGAAAAGTCCGTATGGGCTGTAAACAGCAGATACTATATTGATGGGAAATCGGTATCTTTGCCGAGCTCGTTGTTTAAGGCAGCAGATGCGGACATAATTTCCAGGAAGCTTGATGAAAATAAGAGTGAAAACAATAATTACTTTTTTAAAGAGAATATAGAAAAATTTATTGTGGCAAATGCCGTAAGATTAAATTACATAAAAGATGAAGCTTATCGGTTTGTCAAAAAAGAGGCGTCTAAGTTTCTGGACGAGAACGTTGTAATTTCATTTTCAGGAGGCAAAGACTCAACTGCGACGGCAGATTTAGTAATCAAAGCGTTGAGCAATCCCAATTTGGTACATATTTTTGGGGATACCACGCTAGAATTTCAGCAAACTATAGAGTATGCAAGGCGCTATAGAGAAGAGCACCCACAGGCAATCTTTAAAGTGGCACGGAATAACGAACAAGTTTTCCTAGATGTCTGCAAGGATATTGGGCCGCCGGCGAGAATGATGAGGTGGTGCTGTTCGATGTTTAAAACAGGACCGATAACGCGCGTGATAAACAGCTTGTATAGAAATCAACAAATATTGACGTTCTATGGGATAAGAAAGTCGGAATCTGTCAGCCGTTCAAAATACAACCGTGTGGAGGACGATGCAGGGTCTGTAAAGATACAACAGCAAACGGTAGCGTCACCGATATTTTTTTGGAAGGATATGGACGTATGGTTATATCTTCTTGCCGAGGGTGTAGATTTCAATGATGCTTATCGTTTGGGGTATGACCGTGTTGGATGCTGGTGCTGTCCGAACAATAATCAAAGGGCACAGTTTCTTTCGCGGATTTATATGCCGGAAAAGTCAGAAGAGTGGAAAGAATTTTTGATTGACTTTGCGAAGAAAATAGGCAAACCAGATCCGGAAACTTATGTAGAGGAAGGAAGCTGGAAAGCCAGGCAGGGAGGGAATGGACTTCCTGCAGCCGGAGATGTAAAGATCAGGTTCTCGAATTGTACTAGTGAGGAACATGCAAAAATTTACAGGCTTACAAGACCCTTTGATGATGAATTCATAGGAATGTTTGTGCCGTTTGGCAGAGTCGCGCCAGAATTAGGGCAGAAGCTTCTGCACGAAGTAATTGTTTTGGATCCAAAAACGAATGTGCCAATTCTGTCAATACAGCCTTTTGTACATGACGGATATGAGCATTCCGTCAAGGTAAAGACAATGAATGTAGCTGATCACGATGACTTACAGAGAATGGTTGGTTATCAGGTCAGGAAGTTCAACGCTTGCCGGCAGTGCCTGAAATGTGAGTCGCTTTGCAGAGCGGGTGCAATATCTGTTGCAGGAGGATTGTATTATATAGACCCGGATAAATGTGTTCATTGCAAAATGTGTGTGACCGCAAAATATTTAGACGGTGGATGTACAATGGATAAGTATTTGAGAACGAAGTAGAAATTGGAGGAAAACCCCGTGGATATGAAATTTCGGGCCCATGAAACTTTTTTTATTAGAAAAGGCTGGATCAGCAAGGGAATGAGGTATGTGGATAGAAACCCGGAAGTTTTTATCAGCAAAACGGAAAATCCTATGGACGCTTTAGGCATCGGAGCCAATATGGTAAAGTCACTGCGGTATTGGCTTCAGGCAATCGGGGTAACGGAAGAACCGGTGAGTGGCAGGCGGATACAGAACTTCACACCGTTCGGAAAACTTGTGTTTCAATATGATCCATATATTGAAGAGCTTGGCACGCTCTATCTGCTACACTATAAACTGGCAAGTAACATGGAATTGGCTACAGCATGGTATTATTTTTTTAATGAATTTGCACTTTCTGATTTTACAAAGGATGATTTTGCTGCACAGATTGGCAACTTTATTAAAATGCAGGATAAAGATACAACTGTGGCGCCAAGGTCTATTGAGGATGATTTTTCCTGTATTATTAACACATATGTACCAAGATATAAATCTCTGCCCGGCAAGATTTCCGCTGAAAATAATATAGACTGTCCATTGGGAGAGCTGGGCCTTATAGATATTCTAAAAAAAGAACGAAATAATGTGATATATAAGAAATCAATACCACTGGCATCAACGTTTCACCCATGGATTATTCTAGCAGTGATTCAGGCAAATGCTAAAGGGCGGCGGGAAATTGGGCTGAATGAGCTGCTTACAAGTCCCGGTAATATTGGGAAGATTTTCAATCTTGATTCAATTACAATGCTGGATGTGCTTCATGCGGCAGAAAGTACAGGCGAATTGAAAATTGTAAGGACTGCCGGGTTAGATGTGATTAATCTTGCAAATACATATATATTTGAAAATTGCGTTGAGAACTACTATCAGAATCTATAAACTGCGGAGTGGGAGAATGATATGAGTGAGATGATTTCCGTAGCATCAGGATTTCAGTATTCCGTCAATATTGGGTACGATTTAAACCATGATGATAAATTACAAAACTTTATACCAACAAAATCTTCACTGGAGCTACTACAGGATATTTTGCAGAGTACGGATGAATCATCGACCGAGAGAGCACGGGTATTGGTTGGAGCATATGGCAAGGGAAAGTCGCACATTGTGATGACCATTCTTTCAGTTTTGATGAGGAAGGAGTGGAAATTATTTGTAAAACTGAAAGAGCAGGTAGAACGGAAACCTGAATTGTGCCGGCTGGTAGAAAACTATTATGATAGTGGGAAAAAAATTCTTCCGGTAATTATTAACGGAAGTAATACAAGTATGCAACAGGCATTTCTGCTCGCCTTGCAGAAGGCGTTGTCAGAAAATGACCTTATGGGCAATATGCCGGATACAAATTATCAGGCAGCTATTAAGGCGATTAAGAAGTGGGAGAGTGAATTTCCGGATACACTGAGAAAGTTTAAGAAAGAGATTGGGCAGCCGATAGAGAAATTCATAGAGAAGCTGGAAAGTTATGACATTGGGGCATATCATGAATTTGAAGTGCTTTATCCTAAACTAACATCGGGCAGCGTGTTTAATCCCTTTCTTGGATTTGATATTGCCGAACTTTATGAAAGCGTTGTGAAATGTATTGAGCCCTTGGGTTATAGTGGGATTTTTGTGGTATATGATGAGTTTAGCAAGTTTCTTGAGGCTAATATTAAAGAAGCATCTGTCAGTGATACAAAGATGCTTCAGGATTTTGCAGAGAAATGTAACCGAAGCGGCAAGAATCAACTGCATTTGATGCTGATTTCCCACAAAGAAATTGCCAACTATATTGACAGACTTCCTAAGCAAAAGGTAGATGGCTGGCGCGGCGTATCAGAGCGATTTAAACATATTCATCTAAATAATAATTTTACTCAAACATACGAGATTATATCTTCGGTAATTAAGAAGGCAAGAAAAGAATGGTCTGCATTTGAGAAGAATTATAAAAGTGCCTTTGACTCTTTGCTGAAAAGGTATGCTGGTCATGCGATTTTTGCTGATATGACAGAAGAGGACTGCGACAGGACAATTCGGGGATGCTATCCGCTTCATCCAGTGACAATCTTTATGCTGCCAAGATTGTCTGAGAGGGTTGCGCAGAATGAGAGGACTTTGTTTACATTTCTTTCGGCAAAGGCTACGTCCACACTGCCGACATTTTTAGACGATTACCATGATGATTGTTTCAAAGCGATAACGCCGGATGTGATTTTTGACTATTTCGAACCCTTATTTAGAAAAGAATCTTATGCAAGTGAGCTGCATAAAAATTATATGTTGTCAAAAGCGATTCTTGAAAAACTGGATGAAAAACAATTAGAAGCAAAGATTATCAAGGCGTTATCTTTAATTTATGTACTGGAACAATTTGATAAAATAAAGCCGACGGCGAACGAGCTTGATGGCATGTATTCCCTGGAGTACACCCATGAGGAAGTCAGACAGGCGATTGATAATTTAATTAATAAAGAATATGTGATCTACATAAAGGTGAGTAACGAGTACCTTCGGCTGAAACAGTCGTCAGGTGTAGATGTTAAGCAGGAAATTATAAATACCATTGAGCGTCATTCTCAAAAGTTTTCTGTTAAGCAGACATTAAATGCAGCAACGTTAGACAATTATATGTATCCTTCCAGGTATAACGATGAGCGGGAGATGACACGATACTTTTCTTTTGAGTTTATTGATGGGTCAGAGGTAACCAAAGATGTGGATTGGGAGGTAAAAAATGAATCTACGGAAGCAGATGGGGTAATTTATGGGATTATCCCGGAAAATGAAGAATCCATTTCCAACATTAAGGAGTTACTGCTTTCAACAAGTAAAGGACAGGAACGCTTTATCTTTATTCTGCCGAAAAAATATACGGAGATTAAGGAAATTGCCTGTCAGTTTAATGCTGTGATGGAATTAAAAGGCGCTGCAGAAGGAGACGATTTACTTTTTGATGAATATGAAGTCATCTATGAGGACTTGCGGGATGTTATTTCAGAATTTATTGGATCATATACACGTCCTGAAAATTTTAAATCAATTTATATTCATAACGGTATAGAACAGACAATAATGCGTAAGGCGGCTCTGACGGGCCTGATGTCTCAGATTTGTGAAAGTGTATACGCAAGAACGCCAATTATCAATAACGAGGCCATCAATAAAAATGAACTATCAGGAGCAGCTTATACAAGCAGGAATAAGCTTATAGCGGGTCTTTTAAGAAATACCCTGGAGCCGAACCTTGGTTTTACAGGAACGGGACAGGAAGTCTCTATTATGAGAAGTACCCTTGTCAGGAAGAATATCCTTGTGGAAGAAGAACAGGCGACCAGAATAAATTTAAAAACGGGCGATGCGAACCTTGACCATATGCTGGGAGTTATTTCCGGCTTTATTCAAGACGCGAAGAGAAAAGGTATCTGTGAATTTTCACAGTTATATTATGATCTTATGTCTCACCAGGGGGGAATAGGGATCAGGAAATCGCTTATTCCCATATACTTGGCGGCAGTTCTTCATGAATATAAGCAGGAAGCAGTAATTATCAGTAAAACGGGGCAAATACCGTTAAACTTGGATGCGCTGCTGCAGATTGAGGCAGATCCGTCCTTGTTTCAGCTTCAGTATCTTGATTGGGATCCTGAGAAAGAAGATTTCATAAAAGAGCTTGATGACATTTTTGGCGATTATATTATCGAGGTGGAAAAAACAACAAATGCTTATGAATATGTTGTATCGGCAATGAGGCGATGGTATATGGCTCTGCCCAAATATTCCAAAGAAAAAAATCCGCAGGGAAGGGCAAAGAGATATAAAGGATTTATTCGGCTAATAAAACAAAATATTGGAGGTTATGAGTTGTTGTTTGTAAGACTGCCTGATGAATTTGGACAGCAGCAGTTCAGTGCAGCTATTGCAGATACAATAAGGCTTGCAAAAGAATACTATGACAGCGTCCTGGATGACTTGGTAAAAAAGGTAACTGAAATTATAAGGGATTTGTTTTCCGAGGGGGTTAGTTACCAGCTGCAGAAAAGGAGCAGTTTGACATCAATTATACAGGATTGGTGTGAAGGACTTGACAACTCTGTCTGTGAGCAGCTTTTCGATAATGGAGCTGATCGGTGTATTGGCCTCTTGAAAGAAGTAACAAATGATGAAAGAACGTTTGTTACTAAGCTTACAAGGCTGGTAACAGGTTTACGGCTTGAAGACTGGGAAGAAAGAACCGTTACAGAGTTTGAAGAGAAGCTGCGTGAATACAAAAAGACAGCAGAAGAGTTTAGTGGTGAGGCAGCTGAAATCAGCGAGGATACATGTGCATATTCGCTTACCTATATTGATAATGCAGGGAAAGCTGTCATAAAGAGATTCGATCGGGTTGAGCAGAGCAAGCGCGGTGAACTATTAATGAACTCGCTGCTTGCTGATATTGAATCTATGGGACATGCTATTTCTGAGCAGGAAAAAAGACAGATTCTCATGGAAGTGCTTAAGAAATTATGCTAGGAGGCAGATTGTGGCTTATTTTGATAATGCTGCTACAACATATCCGAAGCCGGATATTGTATACAGCTTTATGGATGAATTTTACAGGAAGGCTGGAGCTAATGCCGGACGAGGTAATTATGGACTGGCGCAGAGTGCAGGGCAGATGATTGATGAAACCAGGAAACTGATCAGAGATTTGCTGCACTGTCCGTCTAAACAGGTGATTTTTACGCCAACTGCCACGTTTGCTTTGAACATTATTTTGCAGGGGCTGATTAAAGCGGGAATAAAAAAAATATATATCAGTCCATTTGAACATAATGCTGTCACCAGAGTACTGTATTCTTTTGAAAGAGAAGGCCAGCTTAAAATCTATGAATTAAATGTGTCTTCGGATATGAAATATGATTTAGAGAGGATAAGATACCAGTTTGATGAAAATCAGCCTGATTTGGTTGTAGTAAGCCATGCCAGCAACGTGTTTGGATTAGTTGCTCCAATTGTGGAGATTTTCAGCCTGGCCAAGAAATATGGGGCATATACAGTTGCGGATATGTCTCAGACGGCAGGACTTGTGGATTGTAATGTGGGGCTTTCAATTTTTGATTTTGCAGTTTTTGCAGGGCACAAGACCTTATATGGACCGACAGGTATTTCCGGTTTTGCGATCAATCCTGAGATAAAGCTGCCAGCCGTACTTTATGGCGGTACTGGTGTGGAATCAGCCAATCAGGATATGCCGGAGGGGCTGCCTGAACGGTTTGAAATGGGTACTCTGAACATTTCCGGGGTGGCTGGGCTCAATGCAGCATTAAGATGGAATAAGGAGACAGGGATTGAGGCCATAGCAAAAAAGGAAAGTGCTGATAGAGAAAAGCTTTTGCATATTTTGAATGAGTATAGTTGGATAAAGATAATAGGTAATATACAGGGAAACCAGTACGTGGGAATTGTTTCATGCCTTATTGATGGAATCAGCAGCGACAGTGCAGGTGTTTTGTTCAATGAAAAGGGAATTGCTGTCAGGACAGGGCTGCAGTGTGCCCCAAGCGCACATAAGTTTATGAAGACGTTTCCGGCAGGAACAATTCGGTTTAGCGTGGGATATTTTACGAATGATGAGGATTTTGAAGAGCTGAGAGGGGCATTGGATTATATAGAAGATAGACGATGAAGCAGTACTTATAGTTTATTAATTAGGAGGCCATTTATGAGTTTTCAGGATTTGGAGATTCAAATCAGGTATCGCTCCGAGGTACATAATTTTCCCAGAGACTTTCTGATCCCGGTGCTGTCACAGACGGAAATATATAAACGGGGAACAGGATATTTTAGCTCGTCATCGTTAATACAACTATCAGTTGGCCTTTTTGAAATGGCTAAAAATGGAGGAAGAATTCAAGTAGTTTGCTCTCCAAATCTTGATAAAGAAGACATAGAAGCCATTGATTATGGTTATAAAAATAGAGAAGATGTTATTACAAACGCTTTATTAAGGGGTATACAGGAGCCGGTTACATATTTTGAGGAAGAAAGACTGAATTTAATTGCCACATTAATTACTAATGGCAACTTGGACATGAAAATAGCTTTTTTAGAGGATGATAATGGTTTTAGACTTTATCATGAAAAAATAGCTGTATTTATTGATCGAGAAGGAAATAGAATCAGCTATGCCGGATCAGCGAACGAGTCAGAGAATGGTTTGGATGGAAATTTTGAATCTCTGTATACATTTTGCAGTTGGAAGGACCAAAGTCAGGTAGAAGCTGTGCATATAGCAGAAGATGATTTCGATCACATGTGGGAAGATGAAACAGTTAAGCTGCATGTAATTAATTTTCCGGAAATTGTCGTACAGAAATTGATGAAATATCAAAAACCATCTGGTGTAAATTGGAGTATAGATGAAGAGGAATATGGCTATAGATCCTATTTGAAAA
Organism: uncultured Acetatifactor sp.; assembly: GCA_910578815.1. Classification (GTDB taxonomy): domain Bacteria; phylum Bacillota; class Clostridia; order Lachnospirales; family Lachnospiraceae; genus Acetatifactor. The sequence goes on along the minus strand of CAJTSE010000017.1, from coordinate 21,813 downwards.
GTCGGCAAAAATTTAGAATTCCTGATGAAGTCACGTTGCATGGGTATCAAGAAGAAGCTGTACAAAAATGGCAGATAAATGGATATAAAGGCATTTTTGACATGTGTACTGGTGCAGGAAAGACATTTACTGCACTGTATGGCATGGTTCAATTAGCAGGAACTTGTGAGGATCATATTGCAGTTTTTATTGTCTGCCCGTATATTCACCTTGTAAGTCAGTGGGAAGAAGACGTAGAGAGATGGTGTACTGTACCTGTTATTATAGCTCATTCGAAATCTCCAAATAGAGATTGGAAGCAGGATATGATGAAAGCATATAAGCGATTTCGGAAGGATGGAAGTCCATTTGTGTGTATTACAACAAATGATACTTTTGCAGGAGAGGATATTCAACAATATATTAAACGTTTTAATAATACGCAGAATGTACTGTTAATAGTGGATGAAGCACATAATTTTGGTTCGATGCAGATGATAAAATCTATGCCGTGGAATATTGCCAACCGAATCGCATTATCAGCTACAATAAAAAGACATATGGATAAAAGCGGCACGAACAAAATTAATGAGTTTTTCGGAGAGAAATGTATAGAGTATTCGTTAGAAAGGGCAATTTCGGAAGGTAATCTTGTTCATTACGACTATATTCCTGTTCCGGTAGCATTATCGGATTATGAACTTTCAAAATATAGACAGTTATCACAAAAATTAAAAAAATATATTATTGTCAATAGCGGTAAAATGAAAATTTCGGAGGCTGGGAAACCAATTATATATGAAAGAACAAGATTATTAGCTGGCGCAGAAAATAAAGTTGAGCTGTTAATGAGGCTCTTTGAAAACTATAAAGAGGATAATAATATTCTGGTTTATTGTGGGGCATCGAATGTAGAGAATGAGGATACTGGAGAAATTCTCAGGCAGATAGATCTGGTTACAAAAAAGCTGCAAACAGAGTACCATATGTCAGTGAAACGGTTTACTGCTGAAGAAAATCTGAAGGAGAGGCAAAACATAAAAACATATTTTGCGCAAGGAATGTATCAGGTTGTGACCGCAATTAAATGTTTGGACGAAGGTGTAAATATTCCAGGAATTAAAACTGCCTTTATAATGAGTAGCTCAAGGAATCCGAAAGAATTTGTGCAAAGAAGGGGAAGACTTCTTAGAAAGAGTGATAATAAAAAGAAAGCAGTTATATATGATTTTATCACCCTTCCAAGAGATATAGAAAATATAGTTCCCAAGGATATAGAAGAAGACAAAACTATTATTGTTGGTGAAGTGGCAAGAATGGTTGAATTTGGGAGGCTTGCAGATAATCCCGAAGTCACTGATGATCTTGTCAATCGAATAATGACGGCATACGATTATTTCTTTGATGCGGAAGAAGAAATGGAGAAAATGGAGGAATACTATGGAGATTAAAAAAGATTTAGATTTGCAGCTTTTGCGATCAATGTTTAATACGATCAGAAAGGCAGAAATCGAAAATGTAAAAACACAAAAAAGAGATGACAAGGGCATGGTTCATGGTATTGAAAAATATGTAAATAAAGAAGTGGAGAAGGAGATGAAAGGGTATGAAGATTAAAAGTATCAAACTCCATAATTTCATGCGTTATAAAGGTGATAACGAACTCATCTTTTCCACTGATGAAGAAAAAAATGTTACGGTTGTGCTTGGCGATAATACCTTTGGTAAAACTACGCTGGCACAAGCATTTCGATGGGCATTATATGAAAATTTAAATGATACAAGTTATACAAAGAAAAAAGATATTGTCTTATTAAATAATGAGGTTGCTGCAGAAATGCAGGGATCTTTGGTTAGAGATGTGTATGTTGAAATAGTTGTTGAAAATGAAGACAAGGAAGTAAAATTTGTCAGGAAGGCATCTTTTAACAAAAAAAATGGTAATCCTAATGACATATCTGTAAAACAAATTGGATCAACGCAGCTGACAATGCAGATGAAAAAAGATGGTGCATGGGGAGATGTGATTAATAATTCAGGAAGCAATATTGATTCAAAGAAATATAAAGTCGGGTGTGTACAAGAGGCAATAGATAATATGCTTCCACCAAACTTGTCAAATTATTTCTTTTTTGACGGCGAGCGCTGGAATGACTTAAAAAGTAAAACGAGCGACATTAAGAATTCGGTAGATACGATCTTGGGCGTGAGTGACTTGGTTGAAATGATGAATCATCTTAAAGATAATCGTATAAATGTGATAAAGAAGTTTAGAGAAAAATTAAAAGGTACGAGCGGTGAATATGAGAGACTGCAAAGAGAAATTCGGGGGTTAGAAGAGTCAATTTCTGAATACGAAGAAGAAATCAAAAACAGGCAAGAAGCAATGGAGGTTACAGAGCGTATCATTTTATCTACTCAAAAGACTTTGGATGATAACAGAAAAGTAGAAGAGGATCAAAAAGAACTAAAAAGATTAGAACAAGATATTGCAAAGTATGAAAAGTTTAAGGTTGATTATTATGCAGATATTGTAAAAGAGTTGTCTAATTCCGCTAAATTCTTTACGGCAACACTTCTTCCAGAATTTGAAGAGTTATTGGAGCGGGTAGATCTAGAGGGGAAAGATATTCCCGGTGTTACAGTTGATACATTGGAGTATTTGCTTGAAATTGGAGAATGCTTATGTGGAACAAAATTAACGAAAGACTCGGAAGCATATGAGGCCATGATGAAGCTGAAAAAGCAGGTTCCGCCAGAAATGCTTGGGGGTGCTGCTGGAAATCTTAAGACAATATTAGAGGCTTGGTTGAGTGAGACGGCCGAATTGAGAGAAAACGTATTAGAAAAGGCTGGTAGTTTTGATACGTCGCAAGGAACAATAGATGAGATGATACGCGACAAAGAGAATTTGGAAAAAACGATAGATAGAAAAACCAACCTCGGTCCAGTTAGAAAGCAGAATAAAGATGCAAAAGAGAGACAGGAAGTATTGAGACAGGAAAAAGTAACTTATGAATTGAGACTAGAGCAGGCAAAAGAAAATAAGGATAAGAAGGAAAGTCAGCTGGATGTAGTGGCAGTTCATGATAAACAGAACGCACAAGTTTACAGATGTCTTGCATACGTTGAGGCAATGTATGAGAAAGCTTCCACATTAGCGAATCAAAGAAAAGATACAATAATTACAGATTTGAATGAAATCATAGGCGAAAATTTTCAGCGTATGTTTAATGATCGTGAAAAATACGCTAAGCTGGGAAATGATTATAAAATACATGTTTATTATCATCAAGTAGGAGAAATGACCAATTATGAAGAAGAAAATCTTTCTAACGGAGAAACGATTGCAATAAACTTTGTGTTTATAGTAAGTATATTGGAACTGGCAAGAAGATACCGCGAACTTGAAAAGGATAACGAGGAATACGGTATGGAGAATGCAATTCTTGGATTGCCATTGGTATTGGACGGACCGTTTTCTGCACTTAGCAATGAAAATACTACCTTGGTAGCCAGTCGATTACCCCAATTTGCAGAACAAGTGATTATTTTTATGTTAGATAAAGATTGGGAGGCATCTGGTCTTGAAAAATATACCTTGCCTGAGTTCTGTTATAGAGTGAACAAAGAGCCAAGTTCAAACAGTGCTTCTTTAGAGCATAATCAGGAGGTGGGATAATGGCAACAAAGAAATCAGAGAAAACAGCATATGAATACTTTAAAGTAGACGAGATGTTTTTTGTTGGGAAACACAGAGACTATGTAGATAAATTATGGACTCAGGGGAAGATTCAAGAGTCCTATTTCAGGCGTTTGGTGGATTTGTATGCTATTGCGGCGATTGTTGGTTTGAAAGCAAAGAGGCGGAGTCCAGAAGATAAAGATGAATCTGATGTAAAAAGAACCGTCCAGATGAAACAACTGAATGAAAATTATCAAACATTGTTGCCTATTATGAGAATGATACTGATAATGGATGACAGTAGAAAAATGACATTTGAAGAAAAATTGGAAAGTGCTTTTTTGATACCAGAGGACGAAGATACATATAAAGCTAATATGGAATTGTTTAATTCATATGCCAGAGGTGGTATAGAGTATTTATATGAACACTTGGTATTGAGAGTACCTGATGTGGATGAAGATTTTACTGATTCTAGAATTTCGAATATTGTGGCATTGGTAAGTAATCCGATTCAATGTGATGAAATAGGATAGTTTGAATTTGTGGAAATTTTGGAACAAGGAAATAAAAAACAGATAAGCGGTCATTATCTTTGACAGGAAAGGAATGGAGGAAAGAAAAATGCAATGGGAATCATATTCGCATCCAATATCAGATGTACGTGATTGGGCTGAAAACAAAAGATTAGAGTTGAAGCCGGATTTTCAAAGGAATGAAGTATGGACACAGGCGGCGCAAATTATGTTGATAGATACTATCTTAAAAGGTATTCCGATTCCAAAGATATATATTAAGTCAATTGTGAAAGATGAAAAAACATATAGAATTGTTGTTGATGGACAACAAAGATTAACGGCAATTTTAAAATTTATCAGGGACGAATTTGCGTTAAGGAAGCCTTATAATGGTGAATTTTACAATATGAAATATAGTCAGTTACCTAAAGATGAACGCGATAAGTTTATAAGATACAAAATTGATATTAATGAAATATTTAATCCCACAGAGGAAGAAATTAGGGATTTATATTCAAGAGTAAATAAATATACTGTACAGCTTAACAAACAAGAGCTTCGCAAGGCAGATTTCCCGGGTGAATTTATATCATTAGCGGAACGACTTTCCGAAAATAAATTTTTTGAAGAGTCAGGTATTTTTACTGTGAAACAAAGAAGAAGAATGCTGGATGTTGAGTATATTGAAGAACTACTGACAATTTTAGTGGAGGGAGTTCAGGACAAAAAAGATTATATAGATAATATATGTGAAAAAAATATGGATATGAATAACAGAGATGAAATTGAAAAGAAATTTTTAGGAATTATTCAGGATATTTCTGTTATTTTTGGGTCGAGTATAATATCACTTTCGAATTCAAGGTTTAAACAGAAATCCGATTTTTATTCTCTTTTTGCCTGCATATCAAATCTAAGGGAAAATGGAGTTTTGAAAGAAGAGAAGCTGGAAGAAGTTCAGAGGCAGTTACAAGTATTGGATGAGAAAATAGGCCCTCAATCTGAGCAGGAAGATTATAGAGAATATGCAACAAGATGTCTCAGCGATGCAAATTCCCTGGCTAACAGAAATTGGAGAATTGAATATATACAGCAGATTATTAAGCCTGCTTATGAAGTTGAGGGATGATTATGGAAATATACTTAAATCAAGATAAAGTTTATCATATTGATGATGAAATAGTTGCAATATCGAAAAAAAGTTATGAAATAGGGGATCGGATGGGTTCTGGCGGAAATGGTGCAGTATATGAGTGCATTAGTCAGGAAGGTGAAATGTATGCAGTAAAATTTTTGCTTAGTTTCAGTAAAAAGAGGAAACAAAGATTTCAACAGGAAATTTTGTTAATGAAGAGATTAAGCAATCCCCACATAATAAGGTATATTGATGAAGGAGTAATAGAAGGTAAAAATAATAAGAATATGGTTCATGGGCAGGAAATATTGTTTGTCATTATGGAAAAAGCGGATTCTAATTTGAAGGATTTACTACTTCATAATTCCATAATACCCTATGAATCATATATTCCTCAATTTCGAGGAATGTGCGAAGCCCTGAAAGAGCTTCATCAATATGCGATACATAGGGATATTAAACCGGAAAATATCCTGATTAAAGGTGAAACGTGGTTATTAAGTGATTTTGGATTATGTGAGTTTCTTGATCCGGCAGAACACTGTGACATTACTGGAGAAAATGAAAAAGTAGGTCCTATATTTTGGATTAGCCCGGAAGCAGCAAATAAGTATTACTTTGGTAAAGACGAGATTGGGACATACTCAGATATATATCAAATGGGGATGATATTTGCATTTGTAATAATGAAGAAATTTCCGGCAGGTATGTTAGACGAATCATCTGGCCTAGATACAACCAAAGAAATGCAGGTCATCATTTTAAAAACATTAGCAAATGATTATTTGAAAAGGCCAAAAGACGGTGGCGAATTATTAAAGATGATTAATGAAGCAACGATTGACACATATGCTGTTTTTGAGGAACGGAAATAGGGAAGATATATGTTATCGAGGGATGCTGTATTAAGCCAACAAAGCGATAAAGGGGACACACTATGAGCAAATTATGGTATGAACAGCCCGCCAAAGAATGGGAGGAAGCGCTGCCCATCGGCAACGGCAGGCTGGGGGCCATGGTATATGGCGGTACGGACAGGGAGCAGATCCAGGTGAACGAGGAAAGCATGTGGTACGGGGGAAAGGCTGACAGGATCAACCCGGACTTTAAGGCCAATCTGCCCCTGATTCGCAAATACTTGGATGAGGGGGAAATAGCAAAGGCGGAGCGGCTGATGGACCAGTCCATGTCCGGTTGTCCGGACAGTATGCACCCCTATCAGACTCTGGGGGAAATCGGATTTACCTTTTACGGCATAGACAGGCAAGATGTTACAGGCTATGTCAGGAGTCTGGACCTGGACCGGGCGGTGACACTGACGGAGTTTCAGGCAGGGGATACCCTATACCGCAGGGAAATCTTTGCCTCTCATCCGGCTGACTGCATGATCATGCGCTTTACGGCGGAAGGACCGGGCACAGTGGACTTTACCACCAGGCTGCGTCGGGGTAAATTCTTTGACGGCGTGGGCCGGTCAGGCGAAAACGGGATTGAGCTATATGGAAATCTGGGCCGGGGTGGATATGAATTTTCCATGGGGCTGTATGCGAAAGCCATGGGCGGCGGCAGGGTGTCCGTTCTTGGAGAGTGCTTGAACGTGGAAGGGGCCAAAGAGGTCATTTTATATTTTACTGCGGATACCACTTATCATTATCCGGCAGAAGAGCTGAACGCCGTGACAGAAAGTCTTTTACAGGAACGGCTGGCAAGGGGAGACGGCCGGCTGGCAAGGGGAGACGGCCGGCTGGCAGAGCGGAAGGAGACGGAGGACTGCTTGCTCACAGAGCAGAAGACAGCGGACTGTTTGCTCACAGAGCAGAAGGCAGGGGACAGCCTGCTTACAGAGCGAAAGGCCAAAGGAGACGGTTTGTCCGCAGATCGAAAAGACGCTTCCGAGCTGCAGCCGCAGGACTTCTCCGGGCCCGGAGCACTGCATTTTCTGCATCTGGCAGAGAGAGTGGATCTTCCGGAATATGAGAGACAGGAATATCGGATTCAGGCGGCGTTGCAGGCGTTGCTTCATACAGGATTGAAGCGTCGGATCGAAAAGGCGCTGGGAAAGGACTGGAAGGAGCTGTTATCGGAACATGAAGCGGATTACCGTGCCCTATATGGCCGCTTTGAGTTTGAACTGGCGGGCAGTGAAGCCTTTGATGCTCTGCCCACGGACAGGCGGCTGGAGCAGGCGAAGGAGGGGAATGCAGACGTAGGTTTAAGTAAGCTGCTCTTTGACTTCGGAAGGTATTTAACTGTCAGCTGCAGCCGGGCAGGTGGGCTTCCCGCCACCCTGCAGGGGCTTTGGAACAGGGACTTTACGCCCCCCTGGGACAGCAAGTATACCATCAACATCAATGCGGAAATGAATTACTGGCATGTGGAGAGCTGCAACCTGTCTGAATGCCATATGCCGTTGTTTGATCTTTTGGAGAAGGTACAAAAGAACGGCAGGCGTACGGCACGGGAAATGTACGGCTGCAGAGGCTTTGTGGCCCATCATAACACGGACATCCACGGGGATTCTGCACCTCAGGACATCTGGTATCCCGGCTCTTATTGGACCATGGGAGGGGCCTGGCTGGCTACCCACCTCTGGATTCACTATCAATATACCCTGGAGGAAGCCTTTTTAAAGAGGGCATTTCCCGTTTTGGCGGAGGCGTCTCTGTTCTTTGTGGATTTTCTGATTGAGAGGGATGGTTATCTGGTGACCAGCCCCTCCGTGTCGCCGGAAAATTCCTACAGGCTGCCAAATGGAGAGAGGGGGGCCTGCTGCGTAGGAGCTACCATGGATAATCAGATTCTGCGGCATCTGTTTACGGCCTGTCTGGGAGCCTGGGAAGCGCTGGGGAAGGTGCCACCTGCGGGCTGCGAGATTCCCGATGTGGAAAGTATTCCCGAATTGATGGAGCAGGTCCGTGCCTGCAGGGATAAGCTGATGCCTACGAGGATCAGTGACAGCGGCAGGATTATGGAATGGCAGCAGGATTATGAAGAGGTTGCGCCGGGCCATCGTCATATTTCTCATCTGTATGGGCTTTATCCTGGAGGGGAGATTACCGCGGACGGGACACCAGAGCTGGCGGCAGCGGCCCGGAAGACTTTAGAGTTCAGGCTTTCTCACGGAGGCGGCCACACGGGCTGGAGCAGAGCCTGGATCATGAATCATTATGCCAGCCTGCAGGACGGGGAAAAGACCTATGAAAATATTGAAAAGATGCTGGGACAGTCTACTTATCCCAATCTGTTTGACCGGCATCCGCCCTTTCAGATAGACGGCAACTTTGGAGCCTGCGCGGCAATGTGCGGTATGCTGGCCCAGAGTAACGAAAAGCGAGTGGTGCTGCTTCCTGCGCTGCCGAAGGCCTGGAATACGGGCTCCGTCAAGGGGCTGCGGCTGGCAGGAAACGCGGAGCTGGAGATGCACTGGCATCAGGGGCAGCTGACAAAGGCGGTAATCACGGCACAAAAAGATTGTGACACAACTGTCATTTGCGGAACGGAGCATATTGGCGTAAAACTGCAGGCAGGACAAAGCTGGCAGCAAGAGTTTTAGAGCTTTCCTCAGTTCCCTTCATCCAGATAAAGCTGAACACGGCGGTGGATAAGGTCTGCGGTATCTTCGGGTGTCTTATGGTCCGAGTACATGGCCAGCAATTCCTCATAGAGAATATTGTAAACCTGAAGAGAATTCCGCGGAGCCGCCGTACAGCTTTCCAGGAAGGCTTCCATGCGGTGGAGGGGTGTGGTCCCGTCCGCAAATACGGTCATGGGCATCCCCCAGTAAATAGGGCTGCCGGAAGCGTCCCAGCGCAATTCGTCCTCCGGGTTCTTTTTCAATACACTCAGATTATTCATTTCCTTCGCCTGAAGCTCTTCTCCCAGAAGTGTTTTCAGGAAGCAGGCCGCCGCTTCACGGTTTGGTATGTTGGCATTTACCACCAGGATACCGTCCGTTACCAGATAATTGCCGTTGGTTCCTTCCGTGGGGTAACCGATCATCCGGCCGCCTTCCGCCTCCAGGCGGGTAAAAAATTCATTATAATAGGACTCGTGGTCAGAATGAAAACGGATCATGTGGGTCCCGTCATCAAACCAGCCTTCGGATTCGGGAACGGTATCATGTATATCCGTTTGTGTGATTTCCAGTAAACGAAGGAACAGCTCGCCGTTAAAATAACTTTTTGCGACGGAGCGGTCGATCAGCACAGAATCCCCAAGGCTGCGTTTTGTCAGCGCAAGAACTGTCATTGGCGGGGCAGTGTAATTACCGTTCATGGCGTCAGGAATATAGAAGGCTCCTTTTAAACGGCCGTTCTCCATCAGAGTAACCACATCCTCCAGGCGCCATCTGCCCTCCGGCCAGGTATCTGCTGCTATTACCAGCGATTCTGCCTCAACCGACGCCGGCATTCCCATAAGCCGTCCGTCTATGGTTCCCAGCTCCAGCGCTCCGGTCAGAAGCTTTTCCTGAAGCTCTTCGGGAATAAACTCTTCGATATTCAAAAGCAGCCCTTTTTCCGCCAGCAGGTACAGATCCTCCTGAGATACGAACAGCAGGTCCGGTCCCTGTCCCTGAGAAAGCTGGGCAAAGACCCTGTCCCGGTCCTCCTGGGCGGAAGCGTCTTCATATTGATAACGAAAATTAGGATTTTCCAGAGAGGCCAGAGTGGTGCAGCTGATAATGGTTTCGCTGGAGGTCATATAGCCCCTGGCCGTGAGATCCGTTACCCGGACAATCCCCTTCGGCTCCGGTTTCTGCGTCGTCAAAGTGGTGAGCCAGTCGCTGGAGCTTTTCGAGCCTGTTTTTGTCAGCCGGAGGACAGGCGGCTGCCCTTCCCGCAGCGCCAGCAGGGTTTGAAACCGTACGTCGATTCCCATGGCAGCCAGGTCGAAAACCTGGAATCCCTGGCCGTTTCTAATATTCCAGACGGCGATACTGTCTGCCTCGCCTGTCTGATAGCGATAATACATTTCATTTCCCAGTATCCCGTAAATCCGGGCGATAAAGGGAGAAGAGGCCTCCATTTTGGCCAGGGAGCACATTTTTTTGCTTTCCGCGTCTGCCCACAGAAATTCGTAGCTTTTCCCTGAGCCGTCATAGACGGGGAGAACCAGCTCTCCGTCCGGGGTGCGCAGAGTGTCTGCCCACTGCTGATTTACGTTCCCTTGATAGCTTAACAGGAGCCATCCGCTTTGATCAAACAGGTAAAATGCGCCGCCGGATTCCCTGCGTATTTGTACGCCGATATTGCCTTTTCCGTCACAGCAAAAGTCCATAAACTGCACACGGGGAAAACCTGTCATTTGGTCCTGCTCGATTTCCATTTGCGGATAGAGAGCCAGAAAGTCCAGCGCATAAACCTCGCCGGCAAGATTCGTATAGATGATCTGGTCTGCAGTCTGACGGAAGGTTTCGTCCCCATTCTGTTCGTAGCTCTGCCAGCGGAACGCATAATGATCCCGGTCAATAAAATCCACACCGCTCAGAAGATAGCCGTATGCACCGCTTAGACCAATATCCGTCAGAGAAAATTGCTTCACCGTATATTCCATACTGGCGGTGTCGCAGATTTCAAGGATATAATTATCCTCCGCTTCACCGGTTTCCTGCCTTTGATTCAGGGACCAGAACAATTCCCCCCATACGCCATGATCCAGACAGGTTATGTTTTCTGTTTCGGAGGAAGCGCCGAAATCCCAGGGCACATATTCTCCGGCCCAGAGAGGGGACTCTGCCACTTCCGGCGGAGCAAAGCTTTTTGCTGTCCATTGTAGGGAGTCTGGTCCGGATTCCGGTGCTGATTCGGTTCCGCTGTCCGCCTGAGAGGGCGGATCGGCCTGCCGGCCGCAGCCGGAAAGTATTGTCAATGCCAGCAGATACAGCAGAGCTTTCATGTTTTTTTTCATGGCGGCATTCCTCCGGTAATAATTATGATCTAAATTATTATTTCCAATAATCAAGGCTGTTGCAGTATTTACTGGAATGGAACTCCTTAATATGACTACCTCTCCAAATGATTCCATGGCCGTTGGGGCATTCCATACATACATCATCTTCAGAATAGCTGATGTTACATGTTTCTGATTTTAGCTGGCCGTTTTCGGAATATTCCACGACATGTGATGAGCTTCCATGCGATAAATTCATGCCATGCTCCACGCATTCTTCGCAAATTTTACAGGAAGGTACGATCCAGGGAGGCCCTGCCAATGCGGTCATACCTGCTGCCAGAAAAGTCAGCAATGCTACGTACAATATAAGAGTTCTTTTTTTCTTCATGTGTACGCCCTCCTTTGAAATTATATTGTACTATAATGATAGCAAAAGACGGGGTAAAAGTAAAGCTAATAAATGAAAACTTGAAAGTTTGGCGTATTACTTGCAACAACGGCAGGAAAGAGATAGAATAAAAATCAGACAATCGCGAACAGAGCGGAGGGAAAATTAATGTACACACAATCCTTAAACAGAGAGCTCAATCAATGGACCTTATACAGTGAAGGAGCGGAAGAGGGCCTTCCGGCAAAGGTGCCGGGGAGCGTCTATCAGGCCCTTTTGGACAATGGCAGGATGGAGGATCCTTATTACCGGGATAACGAGCTGAAGGCCCTGGCGCTGATGGACCGGGATTATACATATGTGACCAAATTCCGGCCGTCGGAAGAATTGAAGGACTTGGAAGAGGTTCTGCTGCGGTTTGAGGGGATTGACACGGTGGCGGATATTTATTTAAACGACCGCCTGCTGGATTCTGTATGCAACATGCACAGGACCTTTGAGTATTCCGTGAAGGAGCTGTTAAGAGAGGGCCCCAACGAATTAAAGGTGGTTCTGCATTCTCCCACGCGGTACATACAGGAGGCCTATGAAAAGCGCTTTATTGACGGCAGTTCCGATGCCATGCGGGGCTTTCCCTATCTGAGAAAGGCTCATTGCATGTTCGGCTGGGACTGGGGTCCCCGCCTGCCGGATGCGGGAATCTGGCGGAAGGTGTCGCTGATCGGATATAATACCGCCAGGCTGGACGGAGTCTATATCACACAGGAACATGTGCAGGGACAGGTAAACCTAAAGCTGCGGGTGGACGTGGCCAGGCTTGGGGAAGAGAGAATTTTGTCCTTTGGCAGGGATGACAAAAAAATGACGGAGTTGTCATGTGCGATAAAGGTGACAGGACCTGACGGGAAACTGTATGAGTCGGAGTCAACCCCTGTGCCGGAAAAGGTCTATGCACTGAAAGCAAAATCTGTTCCGGAAAAACTGCATGAGCCGAAAGCAGCGCCTGTACTGGAAGAGGGGTATGTGTCCGGACACTGCGGGAAAAGCTCCGGCCGGGAAAAAGCCTTCAGCGGAGCCCTGAACATACCTGAGCCACAGCTCTGGTGGCCTGCGGGATACGGAGAGCAGCCCCTTTATCAGGTGGAGGTAATCCTGGAGCAGGACGGAATGATTTTAGACACCTGGAAGAAAAAAATCGGCCTGCGTACTCTGACCGTGCATATTGAAAAGGACGAATACGGGGAGACCTTTGCCCATGAGGTCAACGGTGTGCAGATCTTTGCCATGGGCGCGGATTATATTCCTGAGGATAATATCCTGCCACGGGTAACGCCGGAGCGCACCAGAGAACTGCTGGAACAGGCAAAGGCGGCGCATTTTAACTGCATTCGCGTTTGGGGCGGCGGGTATTATCCCGGCGACGATTTCTGGGATGCCTGCGACGAGCTGGGGCTCATCGTCTGGCAGGACTTTATGTTTGCCTGCGCGGTGTATGATTTAACAGAGGAATTTGAGGAAAATATTACGGCGGAATTTATTGACAATGTAAAGCGCATCCGCCATCATGCCAGCCTGGCCCTGTGGTGCGGGAATAACGAGATGGAATCCTTTGTGGAGAGCGGTCTTTGGGTCAGCAGGCAGCAGGAGCGGGCGGATTATATCAAGATGTATGAGTATATTATCCCCAAGGTGTTAAAGGAGCATGATCCGGGCACCTTTTACTGGCCCTCCAGTCCTTCCTCCGGGGGCAGCTTTGATTATCCCAACGATCCCAACCGTGGCGATACGCACTATTGGGACGTATGGCATGGGAATAAACCCATCACGGAATATCGGAAATTCTTTTTCCGTTATGTATCGGAATTCGGATTCCAGTCCTTCCCACTGTCAAAAACGGTGGAAACCTTTACGGAGCCGGAGGACAGAAATATTTTTTCCTATGTGATGGAAAAGCACCAGCGCAACAGTGCGGCAAACGGCAAGATTATGAATTATATGGAGCAGACCTATCTTTATCCGTTAAGCTTTGACGGCATCCTCTATGCTTCCCAGCTCCTGCAGGCGGAGGCGCTGCGGTATGGGGTGGAGCATTTTCGCCGGAACAGAGGCCGCTGTATGGGCACCATCATCTGGCAGCTCAATGACTGCTGGCCGGTGGCAAGCTGGGCTGCGATTGATTATTGTGGGAGATGGAAGGCGGCCCAGTATTTCGCAAAGCGGTTTTTTGCACCCGTTCTGCTTTCCTGCGAAGAGGAAGGAATCCTCACCCAGGACACCAATCCCAATGCCCAGCCCTATGAGGTGAAAAAGTCCATTCGCCTGAATGTGTCCAACGAGACAATGCAGGAGAGACGGCTGCAGGTGGAGTGGAATCTGCGGAATAATCGGGGAGATATTTTAAGAGGCGGAAGCACGGAGGTGACGGTTCCGGCCCTGTCTGCAGTCTGGCTGGCAAAGGAAGACTGCATGGACGCGGAGCTGTATGAAAATTATGTAAGCTATGAATGCCGGGAGGCGGAACAGCCTTTGTCCGCGGGCACGGTTCTATTCTGCCCGCCCAAGCATTTTTGTTTTGCGGACCCTGAACTAACCGTTCAGGTGGAGGGGGATGAGCTGGTGATAACGGCCAAGGCTTATGCTAAATCCGTGGAAATTCAAAATCAAAATCAGGACCTGCTGCTTGAGGACAATTATTTTGATATGAACGGGGGAAGCAGGAGGGTAAAAATTCTAAAGGGTAAACCTGAAGGCTTGACAGTCAAAAGCGTGTATGATATTGGAAGGTAGAGCCGTCCAGTAAGCGGCAGGGATACCGACAGGCGTGAAAATGGAAAAAGGTCCCCGGAAAAGGGAGGATGCCAAGGAACTAGGTTCCTTGGCATTTATTATGAAAAAGTTATTTAGTAAACAGCAATTTCGATTGGCTCATCGCTTGCTTTATCTTATGGTCCTAGTATAGGATAAGAAAATGTCTAAAGAATGATAATAAATTTAAAAAAACTTGAATGAATTGTAAATAAAATATGAACAACAAATATGCCCCATCGGTTCGGCCTCGGATGCTTGCGCGCTTGTACAGATAAGGGTTATCTGTTATAATAATAGGAAAATTGCGGGCGTGATTTTTTACAGACGATCGAAAGGGTATAAACATATGATGAGACGAATGAGAATGGTGGCAGTCTGCATGGTACTGGCAATGGCGGCGGCACTGACAGGCTGCGGGGAGGGCGGGAAATCGCCCCTTGATCCTAAAAATCCTGTGACGGTAGAGGTTTGGAACTATTATAACGGAGATCAGCTCACAGCCTTTGACGGACTAGTGAAGGAGTTTAACGAGACGGTGGGCAAAGAGAAAGGAATTATCGTTAAGAGCAGCAGTCAGGGCTCGGTCAATGATTTGGAGACAAACGTAATGGCTTCTCTGAAGGGAGAGGTAGGAGCAGCAGAAATGCCGAATATTTTTATGGCCTACGCGGATACGGCGTATGCGGCGGATCAGCTGGGGGGCATAGCGGATCTAAGGGGGTATCTCACCAATGAAGAGATTTCCACGTACATAGACAGTTATATTGAAGAAGGGGATTTCAGCGGCAAGGGGGAGATTAAAATATTTCCCATGGCAAAGTCCACGGAGGTGCTGGTGTTGAACAAGACCGACTGGGATGTCTTTGCGGCGGAGACGGGCGCTTCCTATGATGATCTTGCGGATCTGGAGAGTCTGGTGAGGACTGCAAAGGCTTATTATGAATGGACGGATGCTAAAACACCGGATATAGCAGGAGACGGTAAGGCCCTTTATGGCAGGGATGCTATGGCGAATTATATGCTGATCGGCAGTATGCAGCTGGGGACGGAAATTTTCCGGGTGGCAGACGGAAAAATAAAGCTGGACTTTGATAAAGCTACGGTCAGAAAGCTGTGGGATAATTATTATATTCCCTTTGTGAAGGGATATTTTGCGGCTACAGGACGTTTTCGCAGCGACGATATAAAAATTGGAAATGTCATTGCCTATGTGGGTTCATCCTCCAGCACGACTTTTTTCCCAGATACCGTGAATAAGAGCGATGAGGAAAGTTATCCTATTGAGATGGAGGTGCTTCCATGCCCAGGCTTTGCAGACGGAGCTGCTTACGCAGTGCAGCAGGGCGCAGGCATGGCCGTGGCAGCAGGCAGTGAGGCGGAGGTTTACGCTTCAGTGGAGTTTTTAAAATGGTTTACTGCAGATGAGCAGAACATTGCCTTTTCTGTCCGCTCCGGTTACCTGCCGGTGAAGAGGACGGCCAACGACAAGGCTGCAATTACAGACAGCGGCGTGGAGATCAGTCAGAAGATGGGAAAGACGCTGAATGTGGCGGTGGATATGGTAAACAATCATACCACCTATACCACAAGGGCCTTTGAAAACGGCGCCAAGGCCCGCAGTATTTTAGAGTATGCCATGAGTGACCGCGCAGTGGAGGATCGTGCGGTGGTGGCGGAACGGCTTGCATCAGGCCAAAGCCTGGAAGAGGCGGCAGCCGAATTTTGTACCGACGCATGTTTTGAGGCCTGGTACGAGGAAACGCTTAAGAAGCTTCAGGAATATGAGGGGTGAGATCACGCACCTGACAAAGGAGGAAAGGGTCTGTGAAAAAGAGGGGGAAAACCATATTCCGAGAGCTAATGATACCGCTTTTGAGCGTGCTTGCGCTGGAAATGATATTTATGCTGGGAGCTCTTTTGTTCGGCGGCGTAATCGGGAAATTGAATGAGAATGCTACGGATATGCTTGCCCAGCAGACGGAAAACAGAGGAAATTATCTGTTAAATGAAATGATTGACAGCTGGTCCGGTCTGGAAATACTGTCTGACGAGATTGACGGAGTGGTACAGGAGCTGCTTGATAACGGTGTGCTTACACTGGAAGATTTAAATAAAAAAAGCGACGGCTGCCTGGAAGTGCTTAAAGAGATTACGCCGGAGCTGATTGATACTATGTATAATAAAAAAATCTCTGGTATTTTTGTGGTATTCTGCACTGACGGCCCGGAGGACGCCGCGTCAGATACCCTGCAGGGGGTATACCTCAGGGATCTGGACCCCACCTCAACGCCCTCAGAAAGAAACGCGGACCTGCTTTGGGAGCGGGCTCCGGCGGATCTAGTCAGATCCGGTTATATTGCTACGGACACGGGCTGGCAGCCTAATTATGCCAAGCAGGCCGACAGGGAGCAGGCCTTTTTTCAAAAGCCCTATCAGGCTGCCTGGGCGGATCAGCGGGAGCTGAGGGAAAAGGAGTTTGGCTATTGGACGACGGAAGCCTACAGTCTGGACGGGGATGATCGTGAGGCCATTGCTTATTCCGTGCCATTGATTCTGGAGGACGGAAGCGTTTACGGCGTGCTGGGAATCGAGCTGCTGACAGACTATGTATGCTCTCTTCTGCCGAATGGGGAGCTTTTGGATAATAATCAGGGTTCTTACCTGCTTGCCAAAGCGAACGGAGAAGGAAAGGAGCTGACGCCTATCCTGATTTCCGGTGATACTTTAAGTCTGCAGGATGTGGAGCAGATGCAGTTTAGTCTGACGGAAAACGGGGCTGCGGAAAATGCGGCAGGAAGCTATTACGGAGCAGCTAAGCGCCTGGTAATATACAGCAATAACGCGCCCTTTGACGCAGACAAGTGGTATCTTCTGGGGATTGCTCCCAGACAGAGCCTCTTTGCTTTTTCCAGACAGATACAGCGGCTGCTGCTGATCATGGCCGTGTTGACCTTCAGCGTCGGGCTGGTGGGCATATTGTCTGCTAGTTATCGTATTTCCAGGCCCATCAAGAAGCTGTCAGCAGAGGTAGAGAAGGCACAGTCGGATAATTGCCTGCCGGATTTAACCGCTACGGGCATTCAAGAGATTGATAAGTTTGCGGAATCCATTTCCAGACTGGGCCGGGAGGTGGTGGAGTCCTCTACCCGCTTTTTAAGTATTATGGATATGGTGAGCGTGGAGCTGGCGGGGTATGAGCTGCAGCAGGATGTTGACAGCGTTTTCGTGACGGACAATTATTTTCCGCTGCTGGGAATGGATGAGGTAAATGTCGAACACCTGTCGCCAAAGGATTTTCTGGCTCTGCAGGAAAAGCTGTATCAAACACTTGAGCATACTTCAGGGGAGGACGGCAGTGTGGTTTTCAGCGTTCCCCAGCCTGACGGCAGCATACGTTACCTGCGTTCAGAGCATACGAAAGGAAACGGGCGGCAGGTAGGTGTGATTGAGGATGTTACAGCTTCCACTCTGGAAAAGCTGCAGATCGAGCATGAAAGAGACAGTGATAATCTGACAAAGCTGTTTGCAAGAAGAGGGTTTAAGCGTGAGGCCGACCGACTGTTCCTGAAGCCGGAGGCGTTAAAGCATGCAGGCCTTTTGATGATAGATCTGGATAACCTGAAGACCACGAATGACCGTTTTGGCCATAACTTCGGGGATCTTTACATACAGACGGCGGGGAAATGCTTTGTGGAAAACACGCCGGAGAAAACTTTGTGCGCTCGGATGTCTGGTGACGAGTTTATTCTGCTGTTTTACGGGTATGACAGCAGGGACGTAATCAGGGAAAAGGTGGCGGCTCTTTATCGGGCCATTTATGAGATGGAATTTGTACTGCCTAATGGTGACAACATGGGACTGAGTGCTTCCGGCGGTATCGCATGGTATCCGGAAGACAGCGTAGACTTATCGGAACTGATGAAATATGCTGATTTTGCCATGTATCAGGTAAAGCAGTCCCATAAGGGGCAGTATAAGGAATTTGAGCCGGAGGTATATCAAAGCCATCTGCTCCGAAATCAGAGCAAGCTGGAATTTCACCATATGCTGGCCAACGGGGGTGTAAATTATTTCTTTCAGCCGATTTTTGAGAGCAGCAACGGAAAGGTATATGCTTATGAAGCGCTGATGCGGGTTAATTATCCTGCGCTGCGTTCTCCGGAGACAGTAATCTCTCTTGCGAAGGAAGAAGGACATATGCACGACATCGAACGGATTACGATGTTTCGTGCTACGGAGTGCTTCTGCGGACTGCTGGAGCGGGGGGCGGTGCCACCGGATGCGCTGCTGTTTATCAATTCCATTGCCAATGAGTCCATGACGGATGAGGAAGAAAAGCAGTATCATGAAAAGTTCCGGGAGATTCAGGACCGTATCGTGATAGAAATTACGGAGGCGGAGCACATGGATATGGAGCTGATCCGGAAGAAGAGCAGAGTAGAGGATTTTTCCGGCATGTTTGCACTGGATGACTACGGAAGCGGATACAACAGCGAAATCAATCTCCTGGAATTGAAGCCCCGGTTTGTCAAGGTGGACATCAGCATTGTGCGGAGTATTGATAAGGATGCCAACAAACAGCAGATTGTCAGAAATATTGTAGAGTATGGTCATAAAAGGGGAATGCTGATTATAGCCGAAGGTCTGGAAACGGAGGAAGAACTGAAAAAAACGCTGGAACTGGGTGCGGATCTGCTCCAGGGCTATTTTCTGGCAAGACCGGGTGAGACGCCGCCGCCCATCAGTGAAGAAGCGTTGCGCGTGATCAGGGAATGGAGTAGAAAAGATTGATTAGACAGGAAGGATGCAGGGATTTATCCATGAGATGATCCCTGTATTTTTAAATTTTATGGGCTTAAAAATACGAAAATTCAAAATTAACGCATTTTCTGACAAAATTAGCATGTTGGTGTGAAATGAAAAAGTGGTACAATAGTATACAGCTATAGACAAAATTGCGGAAGGATACTTATGAGGATTGCGATTTGCGACGACTGTATGAAGGATGCCGTACTTTTGAAGAGATTTCTGGGAGGACATGAGGCCAGTGTGTACCTTGATACGGCCAGTCTTCTTGCGGATATGAAGGACAAAAATACGAAATTTGACCTGTACCTGCTGGATATATTTATGGAAAAGCCCATGGCAGACAATACCGAAGGCGGTAATGCTATGGACGGAATTGAATTGGCGAAAAGGCTTCGAAAGATCCAGGAGGAAGCCGTCATCTGTTTTGTTTCCACCAGCAATGATTTTTACAGAGAGGCATATGACCTTTATGCAGTTCAGTATTTATTGAAGCCTGTACAAGAGGCAGAGGTGAAGAAGCTTTTGGCCAGAGTGGCGAAGAGTCTTACGGCCGGCCGCCAGCAGAAGATTTCTTTTCAGTCCAGGGGGAGGACAGAAAGTATACCCTACTCGAAGGTCCTGTATATCAGCAGCAGGGAACATACTCTTTCCGTCTGCTGCACGGATGGGACAGTTCTGGAATGCAAGGGTAAGCTGGGGGAGCTGGCGGCCCAGGTGTGTGGGGATACCTTTTTGCGCTGCCATCAGAGCTTTATTGTCAATATGAATTATGTGGACAATTTATGCGGCGCTGACCTGGTCATTGGAGGTGAACTGATCCCCGTGTCCAGACGTTATATTTCCGAAGTTAAAAGAAGGTATCAGGAGATACTGTTTGAGGGGGTGGATTGATGACACTGCTGCGGGATTTATCCGTATTGTGGTCCTTGTCCCATATATTGATTCTGTTTATGCTGCTTTACCGCTCCCGCTATCCCCGAAAGAAGACTATACTGCTTACGGGAATTACAATGGGAGCGCTGATCCTGCTGAACATGACAGGCTTGATCATATATGGCGCGGAAATGATGGGAAAGGTCTTTATCTTGACCTGTACTCTGCCCAGCCTGTTGGTTTTCTGGCTGATTTCAAGGGACAGGAACGGCAGGTTTTTCTTTACTTTTTGTCTGGCGGATACAGTTGCCTTGTGGATTATTGTAGTGACAAATGTAGTAGATTTTTACTTTGGCGGGCAGCAGTATATATTGATGTTTATCGGCAGATTGTTGCTGTTTCCGCTGGCGGAATGGGGGGCTGTACGCCGTCTGAGAAAGCCATATCTGGAGCTACAGGAAGCAGTACCGAATGGATGGGGAATTTTTGCGGCGATGACTGCGCTGTATTACCTTCTGCTGGCGGTAAAATCCAATTTTCCCGTGACCATTACCCAAAGGCCCCAGGAACTGCCGGCTTATCTGCTGATTCTGATATTGATGCCCTTGACGTATGCCGTGATTTTTGCCGCTCTTTATCGCCAGCTTTTACTTTACCGGAAGCGTCAGAACGAGCGTATCCTGCAGGAGCAGAAAATCACGCTGGAAGCCCGGCTTGAGAATCAGCAGTACATCAGGAAAATGAAACATGACATGAAGGGGTATACGGTTACCCTTTCCGGTTTGCTTGCCGCTGGGAAGATTGAAGAGGCCCAGGCGTATTTAAAGAGCATGGGGGCGCAGATGGATACCATGTCCGGCCAGTTCTGCTCCAACCCATACATTAACGCGGTGTTTGTTCACTATACGAGGAAATTTGAAGAGATAGAGGCGGAATGCAGGCTGGATCTGCAGGTGGGGCAGGAAGAACTGCCTTATATGGAGCTGTGCCAGATATTGTCCAACGGTCTGGAAAACGCCTGGGACGCCTTAAGAAAGCTGGAGCCGGGAAATCGGGAGGTTTCCGTACAAATGAAGTATAACAGGAATCATCTGCTGATCCGAATCAGAAATAAGTGCCGGGAGGATCTTCATGTGGAGAAAGGGATCATGCCCGCCACGGAAAAGGATGGAAATGACCATGGCTTCGGGCTTGTGACGGTGAAAGAGGCGGCGGAGCAGTTGGACGGGGAGATGTTCTGCTATACGGAGAACGGAAACTTTGTGCTGGATGTGGTGGTATCCTGTCTGGCATTTGCAAAAATGTCATAGAATATAATTCTAAGGAAAGGGGAAGGGTAAGTGTTAACAAAGCCCCTGAGGTCAATTAACTCATAATCGGATAGCTCCCTGATTTTCCGTTCCCCTGACTGGGGTGTGTCCTCTGTCAGATACCCCTCCGAGGGCAGTAACTCCGTTGGGACATTTATGGAATAGTTTGTTCCGAACGGAACGTTGAATTTCACATGAAGCTCTTGAGTTAAGATGTTTTCTTAAGATGGTTGTATATGGTTAAAGCCTTCCTGTCAACATACTTTTCACATTTTCTGATATATCTTTGCTAATGTTCCGTAAAGTTCAAAATTAACGTATTTGGAAACAAAATTAACTAAACGACGGCAGAATTATATTGTAAAATTATGGGTGAATTTAGATTATCTCTTTAGAAGTTCTTATATGTCGGTATA
>CAJTSE010000016.1:66930-83004 GCA_910578815.1 uncultured Acetatifactor sp. | reverse complement strand
ATTTGATAGTATAGATTGTTCAACTTTTTCTGTCCACACTTATATACTAACACCAGTTACAATACCGGATTGGGTGCCGGGGTTGGGCGGGAAGTCATTCGGGATCAATATACCGACAATACCGCAGCTTTACAAAGGTACGGATAACTGGAAGGGCGGCATGGCAATGATCCATGACCGAGGCGGCGAGATCGTAGACCTGCCGCAAGGTTCGAGGGTGTACCCGCACGATAAAAGCGTGGAAATGGCGCGGAGAGAGGGAGAGCGGAACGGATCCGGATCTATCTCAATCAATATTCAGAAGTTGGCAGACAAAATAGAGGTTCGCAGCGATGAAGATATAGACCGCATAGCGGAGGCGTTGGCGTACAAGTTAAAGAAAATAGCGTTTAACACCGGCACAGCATAAGGAGGGCGGCAAAATTGGAAATTTGGTTAAAGCAGGGCAAGACGAATTTTAGATTTGCGGTTTTGCCGTCTGAATACGAATTGACGAGCGAAAGCGATAATACGCAGGTAGTTATCAATTCATTAGGCGAAATAAATTTGTTGGGGAAAAGGAAATTGAAAAATATTTCCTTTTCCTCTTTTTTTCCGAAACAGAAATACAGTTTTTGCGAGTACACGACATTCCCGACACCGAAAGAAAGTGTAAAGCTGATCGAGAAAATGAAAAATAACGGCGTATTGCGTCTTACAATGACCGGTGCGCCGGTTAATATGGATTGCACAATAGAAAATTTCACATGGGGAGAAAATGACGGCAGCAAAGACATAAATTTCACGTTGGAGTTTAAAGAGTACCGGAAAGTAAAGGTAAAGACCACAAAGAAAAAAGAAAAGGTTACAAAAAAGGTAACGCCTGCGGCGACACAGCGGGCGGCAAAGGAAGTAAAAAGCACCACATACACCGTAGTAAAGGGCGATAACCTAAGTAAGATCGCAAAGAATTTGACCGGTAGCAGCGCGAACTGGCAGGCGATCTACAATCAAAATAAGGGGGTTATAGGCGGCAATCCAAACTTAATATACCCCGGTCAACAGTTGGTGATCAATGTATGAAAATAAAATGGATTAGGCATAAAAACGGCTATGTATATACAAGCGACATAACGCAGGCAGTATCAAGCGTTTCATGGAGTGGATCCGTATCGCAGGCGGCGCGTACCGCAGAAATAGCGGTTATCAATGCGCCAAATGATAAGAATGTAAAAAATTTAAAGCTGAACATAGGCGCGGGGCAGGTAATAAAGCTATATGAGGGCGGCGATCTGATTTTTTTCGGGGAAGTACAGAGCGCAAGGAAAACGAGCGAAACCGGCACCGTAACATATACCTGCTATGATCTGTTAAATCACTTGCTTAAAAGTACCGGCGTTTATAATTTTTCCGACACAACGGCAGAACGGATCACAAAAAAAGTATGCGCTGATTTGGAGATCAAGACCGGCAGCATCGCGGCGACAAAGGCGACAATAAAAAAGATGATTATAGACGGCGATACATTCTATGACATTATTATGAAAGCCTACACGAAAGCAGCAAAGCAGACCGGAAAGAAATATATTTGCCGCATGGACGGTTCCAAATTGTCGGTTGAGGTTAAGGGGAAGAAAGTTAAAAATTTTGTACTGGCAGAGGAATACAACATAACAAACGCCGAGTACGAGGAAACAATAGAAAACATGGTAAATGTGGTAAAGATTTACGATGAAAAAGGGGCGCAGGTTGGAGAGGTAAAAAAGGATAAATGGGTAGAGAAATACGGCATCTATCAGCAGATATATAAAAAAGAAAAGGGGATAAACGAGCAGGCGGCGGCTAAAAGTATGCTGCAAGGCGTGGAAAAACGGGTAACGGTTGAAGGGATAAATGGAGATCTAAAGTGCATCGCGGGTAACGGCGTAGAGGTTTACGACAAAGCAACCGGATTAAACGGGCTGTTTTGGATTGACAGCGATACCCACACATGGGAGAACGGCACACACATAATGAGTTTGGAATTGAATTTTAAAAACATCATGGATAGCAAGGAATACGAGGAAAACGAGGAATAGAGAGGGGGCGCGGGAATGAACAACCCATACGAGGAAATATTAGGAATAATGAGGAATGAGGGGAAAAAGGACAATACCGCGCCGATCCAAATAGGCATAATGACCGGCGCGGCAAGCTGCAAGATTGGAAAGCTGACATTATCGGGCGGCGATCTGCTGATAGCCGAACATTTGAAAACCGGCTATCATTGCGCGGTTTATGATGATACACCGTCAAAAAAAGATAAGAATACATTCGTTGCGCCACTAAAGAGCGGCGATAAAGTGGCGGTTTACCGGATCAGCGATGAATTGTATATTATTTTGGAAAGGTTGGTGTAGCGCATGAATTTGTTACCGGCATATATCGAGGACGAGGACGAAATAGAAGAACTGGAGGAAGAAATAAAGCCTCCGAGGGAATACGGCATAGATTTCAAAACCGGACAGCTAACCGGCGAGATAGTGGAAGGGAAAGAGGCTATAAAAGTTTGGATATGGCTTGTTCTGCAAACGCCGCGTTACCGGTACTATATCTATACATGGGATTACGGAAACGAATTTGAGGATCTCATAGGAAAAGGATATACAGAGGAATACATAGAGGCAGAGGCGCAGAGAATGACGGAGGATTGCCTGCTTGTGAATGAGAACATACAGAGTATAACGGAATTTAGCGTAAGCATGGAGGGCGACACATTAACCGTATCATTTACGGCAAACACCATATACGGCGAAATAGAATTTAAGGACGAGGCGATCGCAAGACCGGCAGCGGCATAAGGGGGCGATAGAATGTTATTTGATGATAAGACGCAAAACAATATTATGATCGACTTGAAAGAGGCGACAGATCCGGACACAAACACCGAGGAAGGAACGCTTATAGATCATTCCTTTAGGGGAGCCGCCGCCGAGTTTGAGCAGGCATATATCGAATTGGGGTTGATAGACCAAAACGGATATGCGGAAACGGCAGACAGAGAGCATTTAATATTAAGGGCAAAGGAAAGGGGCATAGAACCGTTTCCGGCATCTAACGCCGTTTGGAAAGCTGAATTTAATATTGATGTGGAATTAAACGCCCGCTTTTCGGCGGGGGAATTAACCTATATATGCACTGAAAAGATAGAGCCGAGGAAATACCGGCTTATGTGCGAGCAGACCGGCACAAGGGGAAATATAAAGCAGGAAGAACTGGCACCGATTGAATATATAGACAGTTTCGACAATGGGGAATTAACGGAACTTTTGAAACCGGCGCGAGATGATGAAGAAACGGAGGCTTTTCGGGCGCGGTACATTTCCATTGTTTCGGCGGCGCAGGCGTTTGGCGGCAACCGCGCACAGTACAAAGCGATGATGCACGAAATAGAGGGAGTCGGAGCCTGCAAAATATACCGCGTGACACAGAACGAAAAGAAAATAAAGATATATTTTCTTGACAGCACCTATAAAACGCCAAACAATGCCCTTGTATCAGATGTGCAGGAAATCATAGATCCGGTTGGAAAGCAGGGCGAGGGCGAGGGGAAAGCGACAATATTTCATGTGGTGGATATTTACCCCTGCATATCGGAAACGGTAAAAATCGAGGCAGAAATAACGATAGATACCGGCTATGTATGGGAGGACTTGTTACCGAGCATACAAGAGCGGATAGACGGCTATTTTTTGGAGTTGGCGAAAGGTTGGGAGAATGAGGAACATATAACCGTAAGAATATTAAAGGTAAATGCGGCAATCGCAAGCGTGGAGGGGATCGTAGATGTGCAGGACACAGCTTTAAACGGAAAAGAGGAAAACCTGCTTTTGGATCCGAACGCAATACCGGTTAGGGGCGTGATTTTATGCAGACCTTAATATTAAACCATTATCCTCCAGTGATAAAGCAGATCAAGGAAATGCAGCAGATCGCAAAGGCAGAGGATATAGAGTTTTCAAAGCTGAATGTATCAATCAATGAAGTTATACGAAATATGTTTGTGTTTACGGCAGACGAAACCGGCGTTATGAGGTTTGAAAAGCTGTTAGGGATAAAACCAAAGGCGGCGCAGAGTTTGGACGATCGGAAAATATACATTCTTTCCATGATGAACCGGCGCAAAATGAGCCTGTCCGAACTAATGGCGATGTTATCCAATTATTCGGAGGGCATCACGATATTAAACGACATTGCAAACATGGAAATGATCGTAGAGATAAACACCGATGCGGGCAGTTTGGATATGTTAAACAAAATCATTGACGAGATCCTGCCATTAAATATTTATTTCATGTTTGCGATGCAGCGGGAAACCGTCATAAAGTACAGAATAGAGGATCTGATCTTTATGGCGTTTGAACCGGCAGCAGCCGACACAGAATATTGCAATTTTGATAACAACATAACAGAGAGGAAGGAAACCGACTACATTCAAAATGTGGGCGGCTTTTCTTTTGTGCATGAGGAAAACCCGATCAGCGGGCAGGCAGTTTGCGGCGTGGAATGTTGTTTAGGATTGCAGGCACCGTTTGAGTTGCAGGAAGGGGCAATAGCCGTAGAAACGGCGGCAGAGAGCATAGAAACGCCGGTTATGCCTTGCAACGATGATTTAACGGTTATCGGGGAATATGCGCCATTTGAAACGCGGGAAAGCGTTATAAGCATAGAAACAGCAGGAAACGGCACCACAACGCCGGTTATAGCTTGCGGCGACAATACCGCAGCCATTGGAACCGATCCGCCGTTTGAGATGCAGGAGAGCGCGGCAGCGTTGCAAATGAACACAGAGGCGGCAACAAATGATTTGATGATGTGCGGCACAGATTACGCGAGAGAGGAGGGCTAAAATGTTAAAAGAAAGGCTTTTGCAGTATGCGGAAAGCATAGTAAAAAGGGCGACATATACCATTAACGGCGAGGAAAAAGAAGGAACCATTGGCAAAGTTACGCGATCCGGCGATAGCATCACATTTTACATTTATATTGATGATGAAACCAACGGAACGATCACAAACGCCAAATTATACGATGTCAATAACGAACTTTTGGAAAGCAAGGATTATAACACCAAGAAGGACACACTGGCAACCGCAACCATTGGCATCAGAATAACCATAAGGAAAGAGTAAGGAGGGCAAAGCGGAATGTATGATCTGATTTTATGGAAAAACCGCCGCACTGAAAAGAGCAACACATACACGATCACGGAAAACATTGATCCGGAAACAAAGCAGCCGGACGGCACATACACATTAACGCCGGTTTTCGGGGAAGTGATTGAGGCAGGCACAAGTTTTAATCAGCAGAACATGAACCACATGGAAAGCGGCATCAACGAGGCTATGATAATTGCCAACATGGGAATTATTCAGTTGAGGCAGCACCAAAGGGAATTAGAAAACACCTATTTTGAAACCGGAACCGTCAAAATAAGCAGCAATGAAAGCTATCCATTCAACAAAGAAAGCGTAACGGTTGCAATGGATAAAGCCCGCAACACGTTAGATTATATCGTGATTGCGTTTTGTGACGATTTGCAGCAGGGGCGGGGGATCCGGATCAAGGATAAGCAGTTAAACGGCTTTAAAATCGAGGTTGAGGACTGCCCGAAAACGCCGGTAACTATAAAATATTTCATTTTAGGAGGTATGATGTAATGGAAAAGACGATCAAGGTTATCGAAAAGAACGCCGGAAAAAAGATCGGCTATGAAATGGACGGTAACACGCTATGGATCGGAGATGCGATCGCTATGAAGTTGCAGCGGTTACAGACCGATGATGTGGTAAGAAAGGACATTTGCGCGGACAAAGACGGCAATTTGGTTTTTGGTTTGGGCGAAAATTACGTTGCACAGGTCGAGATCCCGCCGCGCGAATATGACTATATCGCGGGGGAGCCGGACGGCGAGGGCAAGCAGACAACGGAAAAGGTACAGAAAAATTTTGATGTTTCAAAATGCACCTTAACATTATGGAGTATTGAGGAGGTATATATCAATGAGTAGTTATGAAGATTTGAGAGGCGCGGCAGCAAATGACGAGATCATTTTAGACGATATGGGGATCCCCTCCGTAATGGTAAAGATCCCGCTTGTGTATTTGGACGAATTAGGGATCGGATCCGCCCATGTGCCGCACCCTGCTTTTATTATCAATGATAAAGTGGTGCCGTATATTTATGTTTCCAAGTATATCAATGTAGTAAAGAATAACCGCGCCTATTCCCTGCCTAATCAGGATCCGGCAAACTGCATCACGTTTGATCGGGCGGTTGAGGTTTGCTATAACAAGGGCGCGGGCTGGCATCTTATGACAGCGGCAGAATGGGGCGTACTGCATAATCTCATTACGGCAGCAGGATTAGAGCCACGCGGCAATACATCGCAGGGAAAGTCACATATAAAGGCGTATGAGCGGGGGGTATTAAGTCCGCAGAACCCCGCAGGCGTATACCGGACACTGACCGGCACCGGAGGCAAGAACTGGGAGGCGTTGGGCGTAAATGATATTGTCGGAAACGTGCATAAATGGGTTGTGGCGCGTTTGGTAAATGGGGAAATTCAGATCGTGCCGAACAATAACGCAGCGATTCACAATACCGATTTAAGCGAGAATAGCGCAGCATGGCGGGCGATTATGCCGAACGGTACATTAGTTGCACCAGGGACGGCAGGCACACTGAAATTTGATTATACAGCAACGCCGCCCACAACCGGCAGCACCGGTAATTTTTGTTTGTCAACAACCGTATCAATGCAGCAGACAACGGAGGATCCATACGGCGCAAAGGATTTTGGAACATTGACAGCAAAAAGCGGTGTAACGGTTCCGGATCTGTTAAAAGCACTTGCATTTTTCCCGAACAGCGACAAGACCGGCAGGGGTTATTTTTACATGAGGAACAAAGGGGAGCGGTTGCTGCTTCGTGGCGGTAATTATGGTCTTGGCGGTGACGCGGGGGAGGCTCACGGCTCTTTCCCCCTCCCGCGTTCTTTCTCCGATGTGAATGTGGGGTTGTTTTCCGCTTTTGTGGATCCTGCGCTCTATGCTTGATCCTTGTGGCGTATGCGGCAGCATACGCCTATTTTTTTGAGAGGCTAAAAAGATGCAGAGAAATTTTAGGGCAACGGCAAAACCGCCCGATCCGAAAGTGGATTTGCTGATTTTCAAGAAAGCGCGGGAAATGATCGCATACGGAAATGACTGTTTGTATAACAAACAATTCCCGCGCAAGTATCGCGTTGGAAACGCGATCGGAGCGCAGATCGAAGGGGCGATGTACGACATTTTGGACGGACTGACAGAGGCGGCGACAAAGGAACATAAGAAAACAGCATTGACGCAGGTAGATCACAAAATACTGTATTTGCGGCAGCTTTTAATAACGGCGGTGGATCCAAAAATGAATACCGCCGCCGTTCTGATACCGCTTGACAGTCAAAGAAAGTGGTGTGAAATGTTGGAAGAAATGGGTAAAATTTTAGGTAGTTGGCTTAAAAAGCTAAATTCATAAAGCAAACTATGGGGAATATGCCGTAACGGTTGCTTATTCGTGGCGGTAATTATGGTAATGGCGGTAACGCAGGAGAGGCTCACGGCAATTTCAACAACCCGCGTTCTATCTCCAATGTGAATGTGGGGTTGTTTTCCGCTTTTCTCATATAGTCAGATTGTGCCGCAACACGCGGGCGGCGCAGCGTACAGAGAGAAGAAAAGGGGCATATTTCCCTGCCTGCAGGTGCGGGCAAAACAAAAATTTCCATGAATACGGTTAGTAGCGAAAGCAAAGGGCGTAACGCATGGAGTATTAAGGCAATAAAAATATGAAAAAATTTAATGTGACCTATGAACAGATTACAAGCTATACAAATATTTATGCAGCTTATTTAGACGCGCGAAAAGGAAAAAGTGAACGCAATGAAATTATGCGCTTTTCCGTAGAACTTGACAGCCATTTAAACAGCTTATACAAGGAACTGGAGGAAAGGCGTTATAAAGTAAGCGGGTACAGACTTATTTATATTTATGTGCCAAAGAAACGGCTTATTATGGCGTTGCAGTTTCGGGATCGCGTTCTGCAATGGGCTATTTATAGGGTACTCAATCCACTTTATGAGAAAACCTACATAAAAGACAGTTATGCTTGTATCAAGGACAGAGGCAGAGAAAAGGCGGCGGCAAGGCTGCAATATTGGTTACGGCAGGTAGGCAGAAAGCCGGTACAATACTATTACTTGAAACTTGACATATCGAAATTCTTTTACCGAGTGGATCACGAAATACTGTTAGAGATTTTGAAACGCCGGATCAAGGATCCGAAACTAATAAACCTATTCAGTATAATTATAAATTCGGAGAAAAGAGCCTTCGGGTTGCCGTTGGGCGTGGATCCTTGCGAGGTAGATCCGCGCGAAATGCTATTTGATAAGGGTATGCCGATCGGTAATCTGACAAGTCAGATGTTTGCAAATATCTATATGAATGAATTGGATCAGTATATAAAGCATGAATTACACCTAAAGTATTTGATCCGGTATGCAGATGATACGGTTATTTTGGTGGAGAGCAAAGAAAAGGCACATTGGGCATTGGGGAAAATAGAAACTTTCCTGCTTGAAAAATTGAAGCTAAATCTTAACAGCAAAACCGCCATAAGACCGGTAAGCTGCAATGTTGATTTTGTGGGATATGTGATAAACAAAGACGAAATAAGGCTAAGATCCGCGACAGTTAAAAGAATGAGATCCCGCATAAAGTACATTGTGAAAGCATACGAGCGCGGCGAAATGACTTTAAAGGAAGTCAACGCAACCATGCAAAGCTATTTCGGTTTGCTAAAGCATTGCACAAATGCGGGGCTGAAAGAAAACATCATAAACGGTTTTGTGCTGCATTGCACCGATGCGGCGCGGGCTAAAGCACTGGAAAGCCGATAGGCTTTATTTTTTTGCAAAGAAAAGGAGGCAGACAATGAAAGAATTTTTTGCAGCAACAAGGACACCGGACGCGGCAGGTTTGAGCGTATCGGCATTTTTTACGGCGGTAGCGGCGGCATTGGGAAAGATACCGGTTATTTTGATCCTATTCATGGCGGCGGTTGCGATTGACTATCTGACCGGCTGGATCAAGGCAAAGTATTTTTTGCGGGATTGGAACTCTAAAACCGGCTTGCAGGGCATCATCAAGAAAGTTATGTATTTCGTGATGATCGGAACCGCCTTTTTGATCGGGTGGGGCATTAAGGAAATGGGCGCGGGCGCAGGGCTGAATTTGGAATTTGCCCTGCTGATCGGTTGGTATGTTACCGCTGTTATGCTTGTGAATGAGTTTACAAGCATTTTAGAAAATCTTTATGTAATCATGCCGGAGGAGGTGCCGGTTTGGTTGATAAAAACATTAAAGATTGCAGATGAAAAGATCGAGGGCAAGATCAATGATTTGGTTTGCAAAAATCAGAATTGCGACACTTGCGAATTAAAAGAACGCTGCAATCTGAAAAAAGAGGGAGGCGCAGCAGATGAAAATTAACGAACTGGCAGTAACGGCGGCGGGCATCATTTTTGACAACGAAGGCAACTATGGCAGCGTAAATAAAAATGACAATGGGGCGGTTTCGGTCGGCAGGCTGCAATGGCATGGCGGCAGAGCCGCCGCCCTGCTGAAAAAGATCATAAGCGCGGAGCCGGACGCAGAAAGCATTTTAGGCGGCGCGCTTTATGGGGAAATTACCGGAGGCGCAAATTGGGCGGCGCGTATCGTTACCGCAGCAGAGGCGGCAAAGCTGAAAGCGATTTTAACAACCAAAGCGGGGAAAGCAGCGCAGGACGAGCAGGCGATCGCAGACGTGGAAAGCTACATCAGAAAGGGGCAGAGTTACGGCTTGACCGATGCGGGCGCACTGATCTATTTCGCGGACGGCGTAAACCAGTACGGAACCGCCTCCGCATTATGGAAAACGATCGCGGCAGAGGCGTTAAAGGGCGCGGGCGATGTGCGGGCAATGTATGAGGCAACCATAAAACACACAAATAAATATCTGACACGCCGCAAAAAGGTATATGAAAAGGCTGCGGCGATGCAGGAAAAGGAGGACACCATGACGGAAAAACAGTTAAGGGAAAAGGCAGTAAATACCGCGAAAGCGTGGACGGGCTGCAAGGAGAGCAACGGAACGCATAAAAAGATCATTGACCTTTACAATTCTGTAAAGCCCCTGCCGCGCGGGTATGCGGTAAAGTATAATGATGCGTGGTGCGCGACATTCGTTAGCGCGGTAGGCATCGCGGCGGGGTTATCAAGGATTATCCTGCGTGAATGTGGGTGCGGCGCAATGATCGATCTCTACAAGGCGGCGGGGCGTTGGCAGGAAAACGATGCTTATGTACCGAGTGCGGGCGATGTGGTTTTTTATGACTGGCAGGACACCGGCAGGGGCGACAATACCGGCTATCCGGATCACGTTGGTTTGGTGTGCGGCGTTTCCGACAGCACTATTAAAGTGATCGAGGGAAATAAAAATGATGCGGTGGAATACCGCGATTTGCCGGTAAACGGCAGGTACATCAGGGGTTACGGATTGCCGGACTATAAGAGCATGGCAACGGAACCGGAGGAACCGGCAGCACCGGCGAAAAAGAGCATTGCAGAAGTGGCGCGGGAAGTAAAAGCCGGTAAATGGGGCAACGGAGCCGACAGAAAGCAGCGGTTAGAGGCGGAAGGCTATAATTATGCCGAAGTGCAGGCGGCGGTTAATGCCCTTATGAACGGATCCGGAGTGGCAACATACACCGTAAAGCGGGGCGATACGTTGAGCGAGATCGCAAGGAAACATAATACAACGGTTGCCGCCCTTGCAAAGCTGAATAACATTAAAAATGTGAATGTTATCAACGTAGGGCAGGTTTTAAAGTTGAGATAAGGAGGCGCACATGGCAGAAAACAAGGCAAGCAAGGCGGCAGGAGAGGCGCAGGAGCCGCCTAAAACGGAAAAGGCATATAAAGTTACCTGCGGCACATTTAAAGCACGAAATGAGGCGTTGCAGAGGGCAGCAGAGGCGAGAAGGGCGGGCGTTCATGTATCGCTGACAATCTGCAAAACGGAGTACAGCCTGCTTTATGCCGGGGGCATGACGAAAGCAGAGGCAGAGGCGGCAAAAAAGGCAATCGAGGCGAAAAAGGTAAAAGCCGAGGTTTCCGAGCAGTAAAGAAAATGTAATTGCAATGTTGGGGTATGGCGCGGGCTATACCCCTTTATTTTTGTGCGCGGAAATATTTTTAAAATATTACGCAATATGTATTGACATATTGCGCAATATGTAATATAATGGATATATCAAATGAAAGAGAGGAAAAACACCATGAAAGAATTGTTAGAGAGATTAAAAGAGGCAGAAAGAAAAGCAGATGCAGCCGATCGGGAATATGAAAATGATCCGGAAAATGAGGAAAAAGAAAAGGTTTTTGATTTGGCATATAGTGAGGAATACAAGGCATTTGAGGCGTTGGCAAGGGCAATAGTAAAGGCGACAGCGGGGAAAATTGACACACAGACAGCGGCGGCGATGATAAGGGGCAGGCGGCAGCAGTTGGAAACTATTTTAGAAATGATGTAGGAGGGCAGGAAAATGGCAGAGTATAGCACATTGGTACAAGCTGCAATTAAAGAGGCGCAGCAGACGGAGGCAGAGCAAAGGAAGAAAGCCACAGTTTCGGAAATATACGAAGGGCGGCTACTGGAAACGGAATACATAAAGCGCGGCGGCGCGATTTGGCAGCAAATAAGGGTTGACGGAAAAGTAACGAGCGAAAACAGAGTATATAAAGTAAATTCTGATAAACCATATACAAGGGGTTTCGGGCGGTATTGGTATTTGGACGATGAGGCAAAAGAGGCGATGCAGGCAGTTTTATAAAATCTGAAAATATTACGCAATATGTATTGACATATTGCGTAATATGCGTTATAATATTCATGTAAACAGTTAAGGGGCGGTACAAAGGAAAGGAAACAAGCCCCATGATAAAGTTAATAGAAGTTTTGGCAGAAGTAGCAATAGTAACGGTCATTGTCTTAGAGATAATCAAGGACATAAAAAATAGGGTTGACAGCGACCAAACCGACAACCCCAAAGACGATAAAGAGCAATAGCAACTAAGTAACTAAAGCCCCTTAACTGATTTACATTATATCATGGGAGCCGGAAAAGTCAAGAAAGGAGGGCTGAAATTGCGATCCAACAATGAGTTTAACCAAATTGCATACCAAAACGACTATATCAAAGAGAAGTATGACCGGATCAATTTAACGGTGCCAAAGGGCAGAAAGGAGGAAATAAAGAAAAGGGCAGCAGCAGCGGGAAAGAGCGTAAACGAATATATAAACAGCTTAATTGACGATGATATGAAATAAAAGGTTTGGCGCGTAAAGGGCGGCAGGTAGACTATTACCCGCCGCCCTTAGGCGTGTGCAGAAAGTGAGATAATATAATTATGAGTAAACAACTTACATATAATGACCGGTTACGGTTGGAGGTACTTATTAAGGCAAAACACAAGCCAAAAGAGATCGCGGAAATTCTGCATTTTCATATAAGCACGATTTATAGAGAATTAAACCGAGGACAGTTTGAGGCGTTAAATTCGGATCTTACAAAGGAAATGAGGTACAGCCCCGACATAGCGCAGCAGCATAAAGAGGAGGTTTTAGCTGCAAAGGGCGCGGATCTGAAAATAGGGAATGAGAAGGCATTTGCTGACCGGATAGAGGAAATTATAATAAATGAGGGGTACAGTCCTGCGGCGGCACTGGCAAAAGTAAAAGCTGAAGGATATGATTTTTCAATATGCGTAACCACTCTATATAGTTACATTGATAAGGGCGTTTTTCTGAATTTGACAATGAAACACCTGCCGGAAAAGAGAAAAGGAGAAAAGAAACATAAGCGGAAAACTACACAAAAGCGGGCTACAAAAGGGGAGAGCATCGAGAACAGACCGGACGAAATAGACACGCGGGAGGAATTTGGGCATTGGGAAATGGATTCCGTTGTTGGGGCGCGGGGCGTTTCCAAAAAGGCTTTATTGGTACTGACAGAGAGGAAAACGCGCAAAGAAATTATTTTTTTACTGAAAGATCATACATCGGCAGCAGTTGTAAAAGCATTAGACCGATTGGAAAGGAAGTTAGGAAAGAAATTTAGAGAAATCTTTAAAAGCATAACCGTAGACAATGGATCGGAATTTGCGGATTGGGAAGGCATGGAGCGGTCAAGGCGTAGCAAAAAGAAAAGGACAAAGATATATTACTGTCACCCATATAGCAGTTGGGAACGAGGCAGCAATGAGAACCAAAACAAATTAGTGCGCCGTCACATTCCAAAGGGCGTAAATTTTGATGATAAGACGCAGGGAGATATTGATAATATAGCAGAGTGGATCAATAACTACCCGCGCCGCCTGCATCAGTATATGACGGCAGAGGAACTATATAATAAGGAATTGGAAAAGATTGCAGCATAGAACAAATGTTTGTTGTGCGAGTGGCTTTTATTTCGTGCGCCTATTTTTAGGTATCACAGAACGCGATCCGGATCCGGATCTGCATCACACCAAAACCAAAACTTGCATTATGTAAAAAATGCACAATAAATAGCATTGTTTATTGTGCGTATTGCTGAAAGCGAAAAAATCAAAAAAACTTTCGCATTTAATGTTGACATTTTCAATAATGTAAAAATTTTAAAATAATTATTGACTTCTGCGAATAAATCGTGTAAAATACAATTTGTTCGCAGGAATGGCGGAATTGGCAGACGCGCACGGTTCAGGTCCGTGTGGTAGCAATACCATGAGAGTTCAAGTCTCTTTTCCTGCATAAATGAGAGTGTTAAGTATCATGCTTAGCACTCTTTTTTGCTAGTTTGACATGGGGTTATCCGGTTATGTCC
Source organism: uncultured Acetatifactor sp. (assembly GCA_910578815.1). Taxonomy (GTDB): domain Bacteria; phylum Bacillota; class Clostridia; order Lachnospirales; family Lachnospiraceae; genus Acetatifactor. The sequence goes on along the minus strand of CAJTSE010000016.1, from coordinate 69,035 downwards.
GGCTGGTGCGCGTTTAAAATCTGAAAGGTTAGAAACTTGATGGGAAATAAGGAGATCAAAGAAAAAAGCGGAAGGCGGGAATGGTATAAGCTGGATCTGTCGGCCATCGTATATCCTACCCTGCAGCGGCGGGACTTTTCCTCGGTGTACCGGCTGTCAGTGGTTTTGAAGGAGGAAATACAGCCGGAGGTACTGCAGAAGGCGCTGGACATGACGCTGCCCAGGTTTCCCACCTATAAGGCGGCGATCCGCAAGGGGCTGTTCTGGCGGTATCTGGAGCCCAACGACCGGCCCGGCCCGTTTGTGCAGGAGGATGTGAAAAATCCCTGTCAGCCTATGTATTTCAAGGCAAACAATCGTTATTTAATTAGAGTATACTATTTTCGCAACCGGATTGCCCTGGAGGCGCATCACAGTCTGGGGGACGGAACAGGAGGCATGTGTGTGTTACAGACGCTGACGGCTATCTATCTGCGGCTGCTGGGACATGGCGAGATCGGAAACGGGGGCTTTGTTTTGGATATTGGGGAGTCGCCAAAGGAAGAAGAGCTGGAGGACGCTTACATGAAGTATGCCAATGCCAAGGTCTGTCCGCCCAGGCTGCAGGAAAAGGCATACCGGGTCAGGGGAACGGCGGAACCCTTTTATACGTTGAACATTATTGACGGCATTATGTCGGTTTCGGAAGTTATGGCAGTGGCAAAGAAGTATCATGCCACGATTACGGAATACCTGAACGCGGTGCTGCTGCAGGCGCTTTTGACAAAGCAGCTGAAGGAGAGCCGCATCCGTCTGCGCCCAGTGAAGATTGCCATGCCCGTGAATCTGCGAAGATTTTTTCCTACGGGCACGCTGCGGAATTTCATTACCATGATTTATCCGGGGGTAGATCCCAGGCTGGGCGAATATACCTTTGAAGAGATTGTGGAGCAGGTACACAATTACATGCGTTATTATATAAACGAAAAGCTGCTGCGGGGCGATATTACTACCAATGCAGCCACTCAGCGCAATCCGCTGATACGAGTAGTGCCTTTGTTTTTGAAGGACTTGGTGGTGAAAACCTTTTACACAAAAGTGCAGGACCGGAATTCTTCCGCGGGCCTGACAAACATGGGGGCCATGAAGGTGCCGGAGGGGATGAAGCCATATATTGACCGCTTTGATATTTATATGGGGCAGCCCTTTTCCAGAAGAACAAACTGTGCCATTATCAGCTATGAAGATGTATTGACCGTAAACTTTGCCAGCAGTATTATCGAAGCGGATGTGGAGCGATATTTTTTCCGCAGGCTGGTGCAGGACGGAATTCATGTAAAGATTGAGAGCAATCGGGAAAGGGTGGAGGATTAGAATGTCATATTGTGTAAACTGCGGGGTGGAACTGGATGCTTCCGCGAGAGAATGCCCCTTGTGTAATACGCCGGTGATTAACCCAAAAGAGCTTGAGAAAATGGCTATGGCACAGCGTCCATTTCCGACGGAGCAGGGACAGGTGGAGACAGTAAAAAGAAAGGACTTAGGGATTTTGGTATCAATGGTGGTGCTTGCCACAGCCGTGACCTGCGGCATTCTGAATGCGCTTACCTTTCAGGAATCTCTCTGGTCCTTGGCAGTGATTGGAGCCTGTATTATACTGTGGGTGATTATGATTCCGGCGGTTATCTATACAAAGCAGCCGGTGTATGTTTCGTTATTGTATGACGGCGGAGCCGTGGCTCTGTATTTGTTTATGCTTTCTTATCTTACGGGGACCAGAGACTGGCTCTGGGGCCTGGGATTGCCGATAACAGTGCTGATTACGGTGCTGGCTGAGGCTTTTACCGTTTGTGTCCGTAAACTGCCAAGGTCCTTTTTGACGGTTTCTTTGTACATTTTTACGGCGGTAGGGCTGCTTTGTATGGGGCTGGAGATTCTGATTGACAGATTTGTGGGAGGAAACATCGCTTTAAGCTGGTCTGCGGTAGTGCTGACGGTGTGCGGTATCCTTGATATTGCGGTCATTACCATGCTGTCCCGCAGAAGACTGCGCAATGCGGTGCGCAGAAGGCTGCATTTTTGAGCGAGGAAGAAAATCAAGCGACGCGAAGCGGCATTTGATTTTA
>CAJTSE010000016.1:24773-66830 GCA_910578815.1 uncultured Acetatifactor sp. | reverse complement strand
TTTTTGGAGCAAAATAGGAAGAAAATCAAGCGACGCGAAGCGGCATTTGATTTTAACCGAGCGAAAAGCGACAAAAAGGGAAGCACCGAAGGTGCGGTTCGGCGCCAGGCGAAAGTTTTTGGAGCAAAATAGGAAGAAAATCAAGCGACGCGAAGCGGCATTTGATTTTAGCCGAGCGAAAAGCGAGAAAAAGGGAAGCACCGAAGGTGCGGTTCGGCGCCAGGCGAAAGTTTTTGGAGCAAAATAGGAAGAAAATCAAGCGACGCGAAGCGACATGAAACAGGAGCATAGAAAAGCATGCAAAAAAGTACAAACAGACGAAACCAAAATTTAATGCACTTAATCAAGCGGGCACACGGTCTGGTAGAGCATCCTGACTTGGAGAAGCACAGGCAGTCTCAGGATGCGATCGGTTCCCTTTTGGGAAATACAAAGGCCGTCAGCTATCGTGAGGTGGATATAGAGGGCATTTATGGAGAATGGGTGGGCGTAAACAGAGCTCATATGAAGAAGTATGTGGTGCTGCATTGTCATGGGGGAGGATATTCCACAGGCAGCTGCCTGTATGCCAGAACACTGACCTCCAAGCTGGCAGAGTCAACCTCTATGGACGTGCTGTGCTTTGATTACAGACTTGCACCGGAGAATCCTTACCCGGCAGCCATAGAGGATGCCATGAAGGCCTGGAATTATCTGATGCTGCTGGGATACGGAGCAAGAGATGTAATATTAACGGGAGACTCCGCCGGAGGAAATCTGGCTCTGGCGTTATCTTTAAAGCTGAAAGAACAGAGAAGGCTGCTTCCCAGAGGATTGGTGCTGATGTCTCCCTGGACGGATCTGACCTCTTCGGGGGAATCATTTGAGAGCAAAAGTTCTCTTGATCCTGTACTGAACAGACCCTATATCGACAGAATGGTATCTGCATATGCGGTGGGGCAGGATCTGAAGGATCCCATGGTGTCACCGTTGTTTGGCCGTTTTGAGGGCTTTCCGCCAACTTATATACAGGTGGGAGAAAACGAGATATTACTGAGCGATGCTGTGCGCCTTCATCAGGCATTCGTGGATGCCAATGTCCCGGTAAAGATGGATATTTACCCTGGTATGTGGCATGTGTTTCAAATGTCTCCCGTAAAGGCGGCGCGGGAAGCAATGAATAAAAATGCGGAATTTATTTACGATATTTGTCGGTAATGGCAGATGCCTGCAATCAAGAAACGCCAGATAAAAATTTATGTGAAAAGATAAAAGGATTTTGGGGTTTTGTGCAGAATATATAAAGTATGAAAGGCAAAAGATTTTCTAAGGCACCAAAGATCGCCGCCAAAGAGAATCTAATTTTCGCCTCGAAGTACGAAAAACCAGCGTTCTTCTTGGAACTTTAGGCCTATAAGATTGGTTTGGAAGTATGAATCAAACGCAGATTATCCAAGATCAGAAGGGAGGCAGTATGACGATCAGAGAAAGCCTGGAGCAGCGCGAAAAGGAGTACTTGAGCCCTTATGCCTCCCTGAGTATGGAAACCAAAGGAAGGCTGAAGCCGGAGGTGGAGTGTGATATACGTCCGGCATTTCAGCGCGATCGGGACAAGATACTGCATTGTAAGGCATTCCGAAGACTGAAGGATAAAACGCAGGTGTTTTTGTCACCGGAAGGTGACCATTATCGTACCCGCCTGACTCACACGCTGGAGGTGTCACAGAATGCCAGGACGATCGCAAAAGCATTGAAGCTGAATGAGGATCTGGTAGAGGCAATCGCCTTGGGGCATGACTTGGGGCATACTCCTTTCGGCCACGCAGGCGAGCGGGCGTTAAACAGAGTCTGTCCTCTTGGTTTTGAACACAGCACCCAAAGCGTCCGTACCGTGGACAGGCTGGAGCGGGGCGGTCAGGGACTGAATCTGACGTTTGAGGTCAGAGACGGTATTCTGAATCATCAGACTATCGGCAAGCCGCATACATTAGAAGGTAAAGTGGTCAGGCTGTCCGACAAGATTTCTTATATCCATCATGACATGGACGATGCGGTGCGGGCTGGTATTTTGAAAGAATCCGTGGTGCCGCGGGAAATCCGAGATGTCATTGGGTCTACCCCCAGTGAGCGGCTGGATCATTTTGTTCATGATATTGTGACCAACAGCATGGGAAAAAACGACATTCGTATGTCTGCCGCCATAGAGGATGCCATGAAGAAAATGCGGCAGTTTATGTTTGAAAATGTTTATCAGAATCCAATCGCAAAGAGCGAGGAAGGCAAGGCGGAGGCGCTGACGGAGACGTTGTATCAGCATTTTTTGAAGCATATTGACGATATGCCGGAGGAATTTCTGATGCTGATCTCCGAGGGGGAACCCAGGGAGCAGGTGGTTTGCGACTATGTGGCGGCGATGACGGACCGTTTTGCCATTTCCCTTTATGAAAAAATATACATACCGAAATCCTGGATTTTGTGAAATAGGGAGGTTAAATGTACTACCCTGAAGAACTGGTGGAAGAAGTCAGATCAAAAAACGACATAGTGGATGTAGTATCAGGGTATGTCAGGCTGCAGAAGAAGGGCAGTAATTATTGGGCATGCTGTCCCTTTCACGGAGAAAAGACCCCGTCCTTCTCCGTTTCTGGAAGTAAACAGATGTACCATTGCTTTGGCTGCGGTGTCAGCGGCAATGTTTATACCTTTGTCATGCAGTATGAAAACTATTCCTTTCCGGAGGCAGTTAAGCTTTTGGCGGATCGGGCGGGGGTGAAGCTGCCGGAGCTGGAATATACGGAAGAGCAGAAGGAAAGGGCCGGCAGGCGGGCCAGACTCCTGGAAGTAAACAAAGAAGCAGCAAAATTTTTTTATTATCAGCTCCGTTCTCCACACGGGGAGGCCGGCAGCAGGTATCTGCAGAGGCGGGAGCTTACGGGGGAGACGATACACCGCTTTGGTTTGGGGTACGCGGGCAAGAACGGTGCCGAACTGGTACAGTACCTCAGGAGTAAGGGTTTTGAGGATGAGCTGATCAAGGAGGCTGGTCTGGCCAATTATTCCGAGCGCCACGGGCTGGTGAGCCAGTTCTGGAACAGGGTCATGTATCCCATCCAAGACGTAAATCACCGCGTAATCGGCTTCGGCGGCCGGGTGATGGGGGAGGGGGAGCCTAAATATCTGAATTCCCCGGAAACTCCGGTGTTTGACAAGCGGCGGAATTTGTACGGACTGAATTTTGCAAGGACGGCCCGAAGCGGCAATATCATTATCTGTGAGGGGTATATGGATGTCATATCTATGCACCAGGCGGGATTTACCCAGGCAGTGGCTTCTTTGGGAACGGCTTTTACACCGGAGCAGGCCAATCTGCTGCGGCGGTATACGGATCTGGTTCTGCTGGCTTATGACAGTGACGGTGCCGGCGTTAAAGCAGCGCTGCGTGGCATCGGGATCCTGCGTGATGCAGGACTGACTGCAAAGGTCATTAACATGCGGCCGTATAAGGACCCGGATGAATTTATGAAGGCTTTGGGGAAAGAAGCCTTTCAGGAACGGCTGGAGCAGGCGGAAAACAGTTTCTTCTTTGAGATCAGGATTTTGGAGGAGCAGTATGATATGAATGATCCGGAGTCCAAGACCAGATTTCATCGGGAAATTGCGAAAAAGCTGTGCGAATTCAGTGAAGATGTGGAAAGAGATAATTATCTCCAGGCCATAGCCGAAAAATATTTTATCGGTATTGATAATCTGCGTAAGCTGGTAGCGTCCTATGCGGCGCAGACAGGGCTGGTCAAACCCATTGAACGGCCGCGTAGCGGGGTACAGACGAAGACCGGGCCGGAAGAGAGTGCCAAAAAGGCCCAGAGGCTTTTGCTTACCTGGATTACGGACGAGCCTGCGGTTTTCGGGAAGGTCAGAAAGTATCTGTCGGCTGAGGACTTTACGGAAGAACTGTACCGTAAGGTGGCGGAGAGATTGTTTACTGATATGGACGAAGGAAGCTTCAACCCTGCGGGGATCATCAGCACCTTTGAGGATGAGGAAGAGCAGCAGGTGGCCGCGGAGCTTTTTAATACCAGTCTGCCGGAGCTGGGAACACGGCAGGAGAGGGAAAAAGCTTTTCATGATATTCTTTTTTCCGTTAAAAAGAACAGTTATGAATATTTTTCCGCGAGACTGGGAAGTGATGTAAATGCGTTGAATCAGGTGATAGCAGGCAAGAAGGCCCTGGAAGAGCTGGCTAAAACGCATATTTCGCTGGATTAGGGCAATGATTAAGAATAAGGGAGCAGGTATCCCGAAGGAAGGATGGAATTATTACGATGGATGAAAATATACAGGCAAGGTTTGACGAGAAGGTCAGGGAGCTGTTAGCCGCCGCAAAGAAAAAGAAAAATGTGCTGGAATACCAGGAAATAAATGATTTTTTCGCGGACATGCCATTGGAAGAGGAACAGTTCGAGAAGATCCTGGAAATATTGGAGCAGAATAATGTGGATGTGCTTCGTATTACGGAAACTGACGATGTAGACGACGAAGAAATCATTCTCACGGAAGAGGATGAGGTTGATGTGGAAAATATCGACCTTTCCGTACCAGACGGTATCAGCATCGAGGATCCTGTCCGCATGTATTTAAAGGAGATCGGCAAGGTTCCTCTGCTTTCTGCGGAGGAAGAGATTGAGCTGGCACAAAAGATGGAGTTGGGAGATCAGGAGGCCAAAAAGCGGCTTGCAGAGGCCAATCTGCGCCTTGTGGTCAGCATTGCCAAGCGTTATGTGGGACGAGGCATGTTATTTCTGGATCTGATCCAGGAGGGAAATCTGGGTCTGATTAAGGCAGTGGAAAAGTTTGATTATCGCAAGGGCTATAAATTCTCCACCTATGCTACTTGGTGGATCCGTCAGGCCATCACCAGGGCCATTGCGGATCAGGCCAGGACCATTCGCATTCCGGTGCATATGGTGGAAACCATCAATAAGCTGATCCGGGTGAGCCGTCAGCTGCTGCAGGAGCTGGGGCGGGAACCGACCCCGGAGGAAATTGCGGAGGAAATGAATATGCCCGTGGATCGGGTGAGGGAGATTTTGAAGATCAGCCAGGAGCCCGTGTCTTTGGAAACTCCCATCGGGGAAGAAGAGGACAGCCACCTCGGTGACTTTATCCAAGACGATAATGTGCCCGTACCTGCGGACGCCGCTGCCTTTACGCTTTTGAAGGAGCAGCTGGTAGAGGTGCTGGGAACTCTGACAGAGAGGGAGCAGAAGGTGCTTCGTCTAAGATTTGGTTTGGATGACGGCCGGGCGCGCACGCTGGAAGAGGTGGGCAAGGAATTTAACGTCACCCGTGAGCGTATCCGCCAGATTGAGGCCAAGGCATTAAGAAAGCTGCGTCATCCCAGCCGCAGCAGAAAGCTGAAGGATTATCTGGATTGAAAAAGAGCGGGCAGGTGGTTTTGTCCAGGCGTTTACAGATGCTGGCGGATATGGTGACACCGGGAAATTCTGTGGCGGATGTGGGCTGTGACCACGCATTTTTGTCGATCTATCTTGTACAGGCGGGGATCAGCCCTCACGTATTGGCCATGGATGTGCGGAAAGGCCCCCTTTCGGCCGCCCGGAAGCATATTGAGAGCAGCGGGTTGAATACATATATAGAGTCAAGATTGTCTGACGGCCTGGAAGCGCTGGGAGAAGGAGAGGCAGAAACAATTATTTGCGCCGGTATGGGCGGCAGGCTGATGGAAAGGATTCTGGGAGCCGGTGAGGCAAAGGCCCGGCGCATGAGGGAGCTGATTCTGCAGCCCCAGTCGGAAATAAAGGAGTTCCGCGCTTTTCTGCGCCGTGAAGGATACCGAATCCTGGCGGAAGAAGGGGTATATGAAGAAGGTAAGTACTATTTTGCCATGAAGGCGGTTTATGCGGGAGCTGTTTCGGAGCAGGAGATGCGTCAGGGCGTGGATGCAGAAAAGGAAAATATCCGCGATGCGGCACAGATGCAGGATATTTTTGACGAATATGGGGAACTTATGCTTGCAGGCAGGCATCCCGTGTTGAAGCAGTATCTGCTGCAAAAGCAGGAAAAGATAATGGGGATTTTGGAGAAGCTGGAGGCTGAGTACAGTCCCGGAAGAGCCGGGAAAGCTTCCGAGTTCAGACAAGAGCTTGAAAGGCTTGAGACGGTCCTTGATCGGTTTTATGGCAGCGTTTGTCGATGAAACCGGCGTTTTCCTTAAGAACCTTTGGAGGATGAACATGGTGCTTAAGGAGAAACGGCGGCTCTGCAAAAAACAAAATAAGCCGGGAAGCGTATACGCGCTCTTCCGTACGGCGGAATGAGAGGAAAATGTCGGTGGTTACGGTTACAATTAACGGAGAGAAGAGAGAATATGCCCAGGGAACGAGCTATGAGACCATTGCGGCGGAATATCAGCAGGATTATGAGGGAATGATCGCCCTGGTGGCGGTAAACGGAAAGATCAGGGAGCTGTTTAAGAAGGTGACGAAGGACTGCCAGCTGGAATTTTTTACGCTGGGGGATGACGTAGGCCATAAAACCTATGTGAGAACGGCTACCATGCTGTTTTTGAAGGGAATCAGCGATGTGTTCGGCGCGGAGGCGGCCAGGGAAAGCTGCGTGGAATTTACCATCGGTCACGGGCTTTACGTGAATACGCTGGGGAGGGCGCCGGTGACGGCAGAGAGTGCCGAAAAGATCAAGGCCCGTATGCTGGAACTGGCAGAAAGAAAAGTTCCTTTTATGAAGCGTTCCTATCCGCTGGAGGATGCGATGGAGCTGTTTCGGGAAAAGGGCATGAAGGATAAGGAAAAGCTGTTCCATTACCGCATGAGCTCCCTGGTAAATATTTACGAAATTGACGGTTATTATGATTATTATTACGGATATATGCTGCCCAACGCAGGATATGTAAAGTGGTTTGATGTGATACCCTATGAAGAAGGCTTTATGCTGCTGCTTCCTTCCAAGAAAAATCCCACCGCCCTGGAGCCCTTTGACGAGAGAAGAAAACTGTTTGAGACCATGGAAAGTTCTCAGGACTGGGGCAGAAAGGCCGGCATCGAGACAGTGGGAGATTTGAACGACCAGATCTGCAGCGGCTCCATGAGTGACCTGATTCTGATCCAGGAGGCGGAGCAGGAGCGGAAGATCGGCGAGATTGCCAAGGATATTCTGGACCGGGGCAACGTAAAGTTTATCATGATTGCAGGCCCATCTTCATCGGGAAAGACCAGCTTTTCCCACAGGCTTTCCATTCAGCTGCGCACCATGGGAAAAACGCCCCATCCAATAGCGCTGGACGATTACTTTGTAAATCGCGAGCAGACGCCCAGGGACGAGAAGGGGGATTATAATTTCGAATGTCTGGGGGCCATCGACGTCAAAAAGTTTAACGACGATATGGTGAAGCTTCTTGCCGGAGAGCGGGTGGAGCTGCCTACCTTTAATTTTAAGACCGGACAGCGGGAGTACCGGGGCAATTACAAGCAGCTGGCTGCGGATGATATTCTGGTCATTGAGGGAATCCACGGGCTGAACCCGGAAATGTCCTATGCACTTCCGGAAGAAAGTAAATATAAAATCTATATCAGTGCTCTGACCGCGCTGAATGTGGATAATCATAACAGAATTCCCACCACGGACGGACGGCTGCTGCGCAGGATGGTGCGGGATGCGAGGACCAGGGGCTCCAGCGCTCAGAGGACCATACAGATGTGGCCATCCGTCAGAAGGGGGGAGGAAGAGAATATTTTCCCCTTCCAGGAGGAAGCGGACGCCATGTTTAATTCGGCGCAGATTTTTGAACTGGCGGTGTTGAAGACCTTTGCGGAACCGCTGCTGTTCCAGATCCCTAAGGAGGTGCCGGAGTATTATGAAGCCAAGCGGCTGCTGAAATTCCTGGATTATTTCTTAAGCGTGCCCAGCGAGAGCCTGCCCAACAACTCTATCTGCAGGGAGTTCGTGGGCGGAAGCTGCTTTAATGTATAGAGAAGAAAGCAGGAAGAAACAGGGCGTGAAGCGGCGCCGATTCACAAATCAGGGATCGGCGTGGTTTCACGGCTGATTAAGATCGGCGTGATGATTTTATGGACTGGACTGCCGGGAGCGGCCGGTCTTCTTTTTTTTCTTTCGTTCATTTGCTCTACAAGTATTTCCATGGCTGCCTCGGCAATTTTGTCAATCTGCTGTCCTACGGTGCTGGTTGGTATCACGGCTTCGCTGGAAATGGGGGAGTTGTCAAAGCCGATGATGCGGTAGTCTTCAGGCAGGGAGCCGTGCATTCTGATCAGAGAATTTAAAAACATATTGGCATAAGTATCATTGGCCAGGAAGACGCCCTTCCGTTTTCCGGCATATCTGCCGTCCAGGTAATCGGCTGCCTTGCGAAGCGCCTTCAGATTATCTTCATAAGTGTTTCCCAGATCCCTTAACAGCAGTTCATGAGGAATATTGCGTTCTCTGCAGATGTCGAGAAAACCCTGAATCCGCCCGTGGGCAGGAATGCTTTCAGGCACGTCCACGTTAATGTGGATCAGAATGTCGCAGGCGCATTTGTAAAGCAGCCCGGCAGCCTGCACGCCGCCCATATAGTTGTCTGTATTGACGCTGCTGGTATATTGGTCTTCCCGCTCGATGGTCACAATGGGAATGTGGTAGGAGGCCAGCTCTGCGGAAGGAATCGTATGGCTGAGTACAATCATGCCCTCAATGTTATAGGCCAGCAGCTCCTGAATGTACCGGCGTTCCACCGCTTCATTGGAATTGCCGGCAAATACCAGGAATTTATATCCGAATCTCTCGTAGGATGAGAGAATCTGGTTTAGCATTTCCGAATAGTAGTGAAGATACAGATTCGGAACGATAATGCCCACAAATTCCGTCTTTCCGCTGGCTAGAATTTTGGCAACCTTATTTTCCTTATAATCCAGATCAATCAGCGCCTGGGCAATGATTTCCTGATTTTTTAAGGTCAGGGAATCAGGATTGTTAAAATAGCGTGAAATGGTAGTTTTGGAGAAATTTGTGTACCTGGCAATATCGTCAAAGGTTACTTTTTTATTGTTCATAGTTTGGCATTTCCTTTCTTATCCTATCATTTCCCTATCATTATAGCAGAATCAGGAAAGGGAAGCAATTAAAGAATAACCGGTAAAGTAACCGGTTATGCAAATGCTACAAATTTAGTATCCGGAAATTGTAAGATCTCATGAAAGTGAAAAAGCATCTTGACGAACGGCGCGGCAGAGTCTACTATAAATGTAAATAAAGTAACCGGTTACTTTACCGGTTACGAAAGAGGTATAAGGGCAATAAGGTTGGAGAAAGGAGTAACGGAAGTGAAAGAAAAAAAGGTTATCATCTGTGGAAGAAGGACAACAAAGCAGAAGCTGCTTTATATTCAGAAGAAACTGGCACCTTTATGTGTTCTTTCTGATGCCGGCGCTGGTAATAACGATTATCTTCAAGTATCTGCCTATGGGCGGACTGCTGATGGCATTTGAGGATTACAATGTGCGGTTAGGGCTGCTGGGGAGCGAATGGGTGGGACTGGATTACTTTAGGCGTTTTCTGTCCTCGCCGGATTTCATGGCCTATCTGCTGAATACCTTAAAGCTCAGCCTGTTCGGGCTGTTGAGGGGCTTTACGGTTCCAATTATTCTGGCGCTGCTGCTGAACCAGATCCGAAGCGTGGGAATTAAGAAAAAAATTCAGTTAATTATTTACATCCCTAATTTCATTTCTGTGATTGTCCTCTGCGGTATGGTGAGAATGTTCCTGTCGCCGGTGGGACCGCTGAACCAGCTGCTGGGAACGACAACCAACTGGATGACGATGCCGGAAGCGCGTTTCGCACAATTTACATAGCCAGCGGTATCTGGCAGGGGGCAGGATGGTCCTCCATCATGTATACGGCGGCATTGTCCAACGTAAGCAAGGAGCTGGAAGAGGCGGCTACTATCGACGGCGCTAATTTTCTGCAGCGGATTTGGTATGTACAGCTTCCGGCAATTAAAAATATCATCGTTATCCAGTTTATCCTCTCTGCGGGTAATATCATGAGCGTTGGCTTTGAAAAGGCCTATGCACTGCAGACAGGAATGAATCTGCCGACGGCGGAGATTATTTCCACTTATGTATATAAAATCGGTTTGTTAAACGGTGATTACGGTTATTCCACCGCAGTTGGCATATTTAATTCGGTGATCAATGTAGTGTTACTGCTCCTTGTCAACAAGGTGGTGTCAAAGCTGAACGATGGCGAGGGACTGTAGGAGAGGGGGAAGCGTGATGCGGATACGGAAAAACAAAATCAGGAAAAGCATGTCGGATAGAGTGTTTCTGACGGTGGGATACAGCCTGCTGGCGCTGTTTACGGCGGCAATTATTGTTCCGCTGGCCTATGTTGTGATTGCGTCGTTTATGGATCCCAATGTATTAAACAATCAGGGAATCAGTTTTCGCATGAGCGACTGGACACCGGAAGCATACAAAAGGGTGCTGGAGGACGAAATGATTTGGCGAGGCTTTGCTGATTCATTCTTTTACTCCGTTGCGGCTACAGTAATCTCTGTGTTCATTACCCTGCTGGCAGCTTATCCGATGTCGAAAAAGGAGCTGGTGGGAAGAAAGTTTTTTAACGCCCTGTTTGTGATTACCATGTTTTTTGGCGGCGGATTGATTCCCACGTTTATTCTGATGAATGAGCTGCGCCTGGTAAATACGGTGTGGGCGATTCTTCTGCCGGGGGCCTTCAATGTATGGAATATGATTCTAGCGAGAACCTTTTACCAGTCCGTGTCGAAGGAAATATGGGAGGCAGCTCAGATCGACGGGGCAAACGAGATAGCATATTTCTTCCGCATTCTGATGCCTCTGTGTAAGCCGATTATTGCAGTCCTTGCATTATGGGGCTTTGTGGGAATGTGGAACAGCTATTTTGACGCCATGATTTATTTGAACGATGCCAGCCTGCAGCCGCTGCAGCTGGTGCTCCGCTCCATATTGGTGCAGAATACGCCCCAGTCGGGCATGATCGCGGATATTCAAAGTACGGCGGAAATGGCAGAGTTGTTAAAATACTCCACCATTGTTGTCTCCAGCCTGCCGCTGCTTGTCATGTATCCGTTTTTCCAGAAATATTTTGACAAGGGCGTTATGGTTGGCTCCATCAAGGGATAAAAGAGTAGCAGTTTCAAAGAGTCAGGCAGAAAGGGGAAGGAAACAGATGAATAAACAATATAAAATCAAACCGAAATATATTTGTACCGTGCTGGTTGTGGTGATAGGTATCTTCTCTGCCGGCTGCGGGAAAGCGGCAGTGGGGCAGGCAGACATAAATCCTGATACGCCGCTGGAAGAAGTGACGTTTCCGCTGGCGGAAACCGGCAGGCTGTCCTTTATTACCAATGCGCCGGCCAGGACGGAGCAGGATCCCAATAAGAGGACCATATTCATGCGGCTGGAAGAACAGACGAACGTGCACATTGACTGGACCTGCTTTGTGTCGGATCAGTTTGGCGACAAGAAAAATCTGGCGCTGGCTCAGTTCGGCGCACTGCCCGACGGGCTCTTTGTAGCGGGAATGGGGGATTATGATCTGCTGCGCTATGCCAAACAGGGGATTATCATTCCCCTGGAAAACCTGATTGACAAATATATGCCCAATCTGCAGGCTGTTTTTGAGCAGTATCCGGAGTACCGGGTCATGTGTACGGCGCCGGACGGACATATTTATTCCTTCCCCTGGATTGAACAGCTGGGGGCGGGAAAAGAGGCAATTCAGGCCATTGGCAATATTCCGTATATTAACAGGAAGTGGCTGGATTATCTGGGGCTGGCAATGCCGGAGACCACGGAAGAGCTGGAAGCGGTGCTGATTGCTTTTCGGGAGCATGCGCAGGAACTGGAACAGCAGTTTGAGATTACGGGCAGCGTGATCCCGATGTCCTTTATCATCAATAACGGGGATCAGGATCCGGCCATTTTAATCAATGGGTTTGGGGAAGGCTATGGAGATACCGGTGACCATTTTGCGGTTACCGACGAAGGGGTTGTAATTTACACTTCGGTGCAGGAGGGCTACAGGGAAGGCATCGCTTGGCTGCATCATCTGGTGGAGGAAAAGCTGGTGGATCCGGAAGCCTTTACGCAGGACTGGTCTACCTATGTGGCCAAGGGAAAGAATCACCGGTACGGTTTGTGCTTTACCTGGGATATTGCAAATATTGATAATTACGAGGATTATGTGATGCTGCCCGCGCTGGCGGGGCCGGAGGGGCTTGTGAATATCACAAGGCAGAACGGCAGTGAGACCAGTGGTTTTGACAGAGGGCGCTGCGTTCTCACATCAAACTGCAGGGATACGGCGCTGGCGGCAGCCTGGATTGACCAGATGTATGCGCCCCTTCAGTCGGCCCAGAATAACTGGGGCACCTATGGCGAGGAAGGAACAGCCAATATTTTTGAAATGAGTACCAACGAGGACGGGGAGCCGATGCTGAAGCATATGGAGCTTGGCGATAATTCGCCGGTGGAAATCCGGGAGAATCAGTCCGTCAACGGCCCGCTGGCGATTCTGAATGAATATTACGGGGTATATGTGACGGAGCCGGATGATGCCAAATGGCGTCTGGACAATATGCACGCTGCCTATCTGGAGGACATGAACAGCAGATATGTGTTCCCCAATGTCTTTATGAGCATAGAGGATACCAACAGGGTATCACAACTGGATACCGATATTAGAAAGTATGCGGAGCAGATGAAGGCCAGCTGGATTCTGAACGGAGGAATCGAGAAGGAATGGGATGAATACCTGCGGAAGATGGAGGATTACGGGCTGTCCGAATATCTGGAAATCAAGCAGAAATATTTTGACAATTATCTGGCCTCGCTGGCGGAAGGCTAGGAATGAAGGCTGGCTATAAAGATAGGGAAATGAAGATAGAGAAATGAAGGAATATGGGAAATAAAGAAGAGAAATAAAAGAGAAATAAAAGGGAGAAATAAAAGGGAGAAATAAAAGAAGAGGAATAAAACAGAGGAATAAAATAGAGAAATAAAAGAGAAGAAAGAGGGAAGACAATATGAGTGAATTATTGGAAAAAACCAGAGAATACGAAAAGGAAGCAGCGGGGAAAACACCGGACTGCAGCAGACCGGCGTTTCATTTTTCCAATCCTGTGGGCTGGATGAATGATCCCAACGGATTTTCCGAGTACAGGGGAGAGCATCATCTGTTTTACCAATATTACCCGTACGCCACACAGTGGAATTCCATGCACTGGGGCCATGCCAAAAGCAGGGATTTTATTAAGTGGGAATACCTTCCCGCGGCGCTGGCGCCGGACTGCGCCTATGATAGCTTCGGCGTATTTTCCGGCAGTGCCATTGAGGACGGGGATCAGCAGGTCCTGATTTATACCGGTGTGGAAGAGAAAGTACAGGAAAACGGGGAAAAAAGCATCCGCCAGAATCAGTGTATTGCCGTTGGGGATGGCCTGAATTATCGGAAGCTGGAGCAAAATCCGGTGGTTTCCGCCGACATGCTGCCGAAAGGAAGCAGCCGGGAGGATTTTCGGGATCCGAAAATGTGGAAAGAAGACGGCAGGTATTATATGGTAGCCGGAAGCCGCAGCGGCGACGGCAGCGGTCAGATCGCATTATTTTATGCCGATACGCTGGAAGCATGGAAATTTGCGGGGATTTTGGACCGCAGTGAGAATAAATGTGGTAAAATGTGGGAGTGCCCGGATTTCTTCCCCCTGGCGGACCGGCAGATTCTGCTGATTTCGCCCCAGGAAATGGAAGCGGAGGGCCTGGAATTCCATAACGGGAATAAT
Source organism: uncultured Acetatifactor sp. (assembly GCA_910578815.1). GTDB lineage: Bacteria > Bacillota > Clostridia > Lachnospirales > Lachnospiraceae > Acetatifactor. Next base: position 52,989 of record CAJTSE010000016.1, on the reverse strand, counting down.
ACTGCATTTTTAATCGGAAGCTATGAGAAGAGCCATGAAAGAAAAGAATTCCGATTTTGCCGCGAGAAGATTCAGAGTGTGGACTATGGTCTTGATTTCTATGCGCCCCAGACCATGCTGACAGCGGACGGAAGAAGGATAATGATTGGCTGGATGCAGTCCTGGGATAACCCCATGTATCCTGACAGCCAGCCCTGGTCCGGCATGATGACCATTCCCAGAGAGCTTTCGCTGAGGAACGGCAGAGTCTGTCAGCGGCCGGTGAGGGAATTGGATGCTTACCGCAGAAATCAGGTTTCTTATCGGGATGTGTGCCTAGAAAAGGAAATGAGTCTTGAAGGCATTGAGGGCAGATGCACAGATCTGGAGCTTCGGCTAAAGGGCGGTTCCTGCGGGAAGGACAGAATAAAGCTGGCGTCGGACGGAAGGCTGTATTCAGAGATTGTTTACGACAGGGAAGAGCAGGTGCTTACCTTTGACCGTACCCATTCCGGCCTGAAAAAGGACACGATCAGTACACGCAGCATGAAGGCCGGAAGTAAAAACGGAGTCTTAAGCCTGCGTATTCTGATTGACAGATATTCCGTGGAAATTTTTGCCAACGACGGGGAACAGGCGATGACTTCTCTGATATATACACCGTTTACTGCCGCGCAGATTTCCTTTGCCGGCAGCGGAAAGACTTTTATGGATGTGACAAAATACGATATAGCGGCAGGATAAAGACTGTGGCGGGAATGAAAAGGGGAAGAGTTTGGCGGAGGTGAAAATGGGAAAATATGATGTAGCAGCACTTGGAGAATTATTGATTGATTTTACACAAAACGGATTCAGCAGCCAGGGCAATCCGATTTTTGAAGCCAATCCCGGCGGTGCGCCCTGCAATGTGCTGGCCATGCTGCAAAAGCTGGGGCGGAAAACCGTGTTCATCGGCAAGGTGGGACGGGACGGCTTCGGCTTTCAGCTGGAGAACGCCCTCAGGGAAACGGGTATTGCAACGGAAGGCCTGTGCTTGGACGATGAGGTACATACAACCCTGGCGGTAGTACAGAAAAAGGAGGACGGCGACAGGGACTTTTCTTTTTACAGGAAGCCGGGGGCAGATATTACGCTCCGGGAGGATGAAGTGCGGGAGGATTTGATTCGCGGGGCAAAGATTTTTCACTTTGGCTCATTGTCTCTTACGGATGAGCCGGTAAGGAAGGCCACGCAGAGGGCGGTTCAGATCGCGGAGGATGCCGGGATTCTGCTCTCTTTTGATCCCAATTTAAGAAAGCCTCTGTGGGCGAGCGAAGACGAGGCACGGGAACAGATCTGGTATGGTCTGCGCCATTGCCATATTTTAAAAATATCCGATGACGAGTTGATCTGGCTGACGGGAGCAGAGGATTATGACAGAGCGATGGAGCAGCTGAGGGCAGAATTTCCAATTCCGCTGATATTCCTCTCCATGGGGAAGGACGGAAGCCGTGCCTATTGCGGGGAGCAGACTGCGGAAATGTCATCTTTTTTGAGTACTCAGACCATAGAAACCACCGGTGCGGGGGATACCTTTATGGGCTGTATACTGCATCAGATTCTGAATACCGGGTACAGGGATTTAAGCAGACGGGAATTGGAGGAAATGCTTCGCTTTGCCAATGCGGCAGCCTCCATTATTACCACCCGAAGGGGGGCCCTTCGGGTGATGCCGGAAGAAGAGGAAATACGGAAGGCAGGCGGTTTTACTACCGGATGCGGAACTGACCGATTAATTGATTGAGTGTCTTTGACTGATCGGACAGCTGGTTTGAAATGGCGGCGCTCTTTTCGGCGGCCTCGGAATTTGACTGAGTTACCCTGGAAACCTCTTTCACCCTTTTTTCCACGGAGGTAATCATCTCTGACTGCTGAACGCTGGCAAGTGCAATTTCATCCATCAGTGTTTTAATCGACTGAATGCACTCGCTGATTACCTGCATCGCCGAAATGGCAAGATTCGTTGATTCCGTACCAGTTTTCACATCCTCGATGGATCGGCCGATTAAGGCGCCGGTGTTGCCCACGGCTTCTGTGGATTTTGACGCAAGATTTCTGACTTCCTCCGACACGGCAGAAAACCCTTTTCCAGCGCTGCCGGCATGGGCTGCTTCAACAGAAGCATTCAATGCAAGCAGATTGGTCTGAAATGCAATGTCCTCAATGGTTTTGATGATGCTGCGGATCTGCATGGAGGATTCGTCAATATTTTTGGTGGCAATCTTAAGCTGTTCCATTTTCGTATCCGCTTCAGAAGCAAAGCCGGCGGCTCTGTCAACCAGGCTGCTGGCGTCTGCGCAGCGGACCGCACTGTTTTGAATCTGTTCCGTCATATCCGTGATATTGGATACCAGCCCGTCAATGGAGTCTCTCTGTTCCGCGGCTCCCTGAGATAACGCCTGTGCTCCTGCGGAAACCTGATTTGCCCCTCGTTCTACCTGATTGGCAATTTGGGTAATATTGCACATGACGTTTGTCAGGTGCATACGGATGCTTTTCAAATTTTCTGCCAGAATCCTGAAATCACCGATATAATATGCTTCATTTTCCGAAACGTCCACGGCAATATTGCCATCCGCCATTTCTCCCAGAATTCGCCCAATATCGTCAATGGTCTTTCGCAGGCAGCTGCAGACATGGTGAATGGTCTGTGCAAATCATCCCGATTTCATCTTTTCTGCCATAAAAAGTTTCCAGTTCCTTATCTGCGGACAGCTCCAGATTTCCGAGACGGCCAATAGCGCGCTCCATAATCATCAGATCCCTGCCTTCCCGATACAGAATCAGCAGTGTAACAAGGATAATTACTACCGCGACGGACACACACAGGACGCCCACTGTATTGCGCACTTCCTCCACTTTTGAGTAGACTTCCGCCGCGTTGTCATGTACCATAAATACCCAGTTTCGGTCTTTTAAATACTTATAGACTACCAGCTGACTGACGCCGTGTTCATCCTCATAAATATAGCTGCCGGCCTGTGTATTCCTGTCCGCTTTGATCCGCCGCAGGATTTCCAGGTAGCCGCGGTTGGTGGTTTGTGTGTTCAGCAGCGCCTCATCAGGGTGGTACAGATAGGTTCCAGTTTCCACGTTTAAAAATACATACTCGCTGTGAGGCAGCCCTTCGATATTCAGCTCCAGCAATACATCCATCAGTCGGCTTGCATAAACGCCTGCACCTACATAACCGATACATTTCTGTTCTGTAAAAATCGGATAATACATGGAAAGAATCATGCTGCCGGTTCCCGGAGATTTCATAATTCCCAAGTTGGTCAGCTGCGGCTGCGACAAAATTGTATTCTGGAATTCCTTCAGCGATTCACCGGTTCTGGTAGTCATTCCGATCGCACCTTCCGAGGTATGCGTCAGAACATATGTAGAGGGTGTAGCGATGTATAAGCCCTCGAATGTACCCTTAATGGCTGCAAACGATTCCGTATATTCCTGGCCTATCCGCAATAATTCCGGATCCTTTGGGTCCTCCAGCAATTCCCGGACCTCGCCGCCCAGCGCAAAGGCAGTCATATATTCTTCCGCAGAGGCCACATAATCATTGATGATGGAAGCTCTGGCTTCCACGGCGTCAATCATCTGATTGGTAATGTCACACTCAACCATGGCGGCAACCTTGTCGGATACAATGCGCCAAAGGAGAAGCATTCCTGCAAAAGTAATTACAGTGGTAATGATGCCGATACGTATGGCAAGTTTACGATTAGCAAGAAATTTCATAAAGCGTTCTCTCCTGAGAAAATGTTTCTTTACCTAAAAGGTCCTTTATCGTGCCGACTCTGCGGCAGCAATATTTTATCACGGGATTTTTAAGATTACAAGTCTTGATCTGTCCTGGCCTTGCTTTTTGAGATGATCTGGAATATAATACATAACGGTAAGTAAGACAGACGGTCGCGGCTGGGGCTGCCATTTTGGGCAGCCGCCAGGTGAGGAAAGTCCGGGCTTCGCAGGGCAGGATGCCGGATAACGTCCGGTGGAGGCGACTCCAAGGCCAGTGCAACAGAAAAATACCGCCAGGGTACTTTGTGCCCGGAAAAACGGCGTGAGCCGATTTTCCGCGCGGACGCAGTGTTCTGTGTTCACGTTGGTAAGGGTGGAAAGGCAGCTTAAGAGACTACCGTCCGGCTGGTAACAGCCGGAGCCATGTAAACCCCATCCGAAGCAAGACCAAATAGAAAGCGACAGGCTTGCCCGGCCTGCTTTCAGGTAGGTCGCTTGATGCGGCTGGCAACAGCCGTGCCAGATAGATGACCGTCCAACGACAAAACCCGGCTTATCGTCTTGCTTACCATTTATTTTAAAAACTCCCTTTTCGGAATTATGTACCCAATGGGAAATGACTTATAAAAATATACATTGTAAATGGCAGATAAAGATTTTATAATCAAATATATAAATCAAAGTTTGAATGTTTGGATAAGGAAAGAGAATGAAAATGAATATTTCGTTATTCTCAAATCAATATCTTGTTCGAAAGATGCGCGCCGATGATGCAACGGAAGTATACACATTATGCTGTAAAAACAGTTTGTACTATCAATACTGTCCGCCATTTGTGTCAGAACAGAGCATTATGAATGACATGAATGCGCTCCCACCCAACAAGGAAATGTGCGATAAGTATTATCTGGGATTTTATGATGAGGAAAAACTGATTGCTGTGATGGATTTCATTATGGCCTATCCGGATGAACAAACAGCTTTTATTGGATTTTTTATGACGGATGTGTCCATACAGAATACTGGAACAGGGAGCAAGATCATTGATGACCTGTGTGCTTATCTGTCCCGTATTGGGATAGCGAATGTCCGCCTTGGTTGGGTAAAAGGGAATGCTCAAGCAGAACATTTTTGGCACAAAAATGGTTTTAGAGAAACAGGAGTTACATATGATACGGAAAACTATACCGTAATTGTTGCCCAGCGAGGTTTATGAATTCCAATTTATAGAACTGTTAAGTTGTTTAAGATTATGTAATCTGTGTAGAAATATACTTATATTTGAAATTTTTACATCGGGAACACTTTTCCGAAAAGGGAGTTTTAAAATTGATGTAAAAAAGAAAAACCAGGCAAGTCCGGACAGTGGTTTTTGGTGATTCCGGATTTGCTTTGTTTTATGCAGTGGCACATTGCAGCTTTTGCATGGAGGTCAGGGTGAAGATCAGGTTTTGGACGGTTGTTTTTCTGTGCGGACTTTTGGGGCTACAGGCGGGATGCGGGAGCAGGGAAAAGTCAGAGTGTAGAAAAGAGCCAGAGAGCAGTAACAGGCAGGAAGACAAAGAAGGTCAGAATACAGAAGGTCAGGATACAGAAGGGGAACAGACGGTCTCGATAAAGCAGATGGAGCTTTTACAATTTGAGGATTCGGGAAATGAGAATTTGGCGGATCTGCTTCAAAGGGCAGGGGGCGGCATGATGGTACAGCTTCGGGCGGGAGGTCTGCTGGGCAGCGGCGTAATCTGCGGTACGGAAGAGGACAGGCTGTTAATACTGACGGCGGCCCATGTGCTGGAAAAGGCGGAGGATGCCGTAGAGGTGATTTTTGCTGACGGCGAGTGTGTGTCTGCGGATCAGTTTGAATGTTCTGAGATGGGGGATTTCGCCGTGGTGCAGGTAACGGCAGGCGATATACCGGAGGATACTCTTGCACAGTGTCTTTGTGCTAATCTGGATAAAGAAAGCTTTGATGCGGCAGTCTCCGGTCAGGGCTGCATCGTCATGGGCAGCAGAAGCGGCGTGGCGGCAGAAGCCTATGAAGGCGTGATTTTGGATCATTGGATTTACATGGAGGATTACGGGCAATATATGATGTGGGTGAGAGCGGAAGGAAAACCGGGAATGTCCGGAGGCGGCCTTTTTGACAGGCAGGGGCATTTTCTGGGTATTATCTCCGGCGGCAGCGAAGACGGGGAGCTGGCGGTGGTGCCCTTAAGCCTGATGCTGGCGGAGGTGGAATTGCTGCAGACGGATGGTAACAGTTCGGCCACGCCATAAGCGGGAAACAGGGTGTTCTGGGCTATTATTTCTATTATTTCGAGAATCTATGCTTTTATTTCAAATCATTTACCACCACAATAAGAGCAGGAGATTATGGGATTATTTGTATAGCACAGGTTTTTGGGTCTTCTCCTGCAGAACTACCGAAAGGAGGAAGACATGAAACTTGTTTCATTGAAGACGGACTACGTTTTTAAGGAGGTATTCTCTCATGAAAACGTAAGGAAGCAGTTTCTGAGCGATGTGCTGGGAATTCCCCTGGAGAACATTCGTACGGTGCGGATTGCCAATTCTTTTCTGCGGAGGCGGTACCGCTGGCAGAAGGAAGGGATTATCGACATGTCGCTGGAGCTGAACGATGATACCTGCATTGATCTTGAGCTGCAGGTGAGGACACAGTAATACTGGTACAAGCGGCAGCTGTTTTATATTTCCCGGATGTACGCCGACAGCCTGCGGACAGGACAGAATTATGACAGGCTGCGGAAATGTATCAGCATTGGGATCCTGGATTTTAAGCTGACGGAAGAATCACGGTATCACAGAAAGTATACACTGCGCGGCGAAGACGGCGCAGTGTATCCGGATCTGTTTGAAATTCACACCATCGAGTTGGGGAAGCCGCTGAGCGGGGACGATGTGATCGACGACTGGATTCGTCTGTTTAACGCGGAGGACGAGGAGGATTTGGCTATGATCAAAAGGAAGAGCTTGGGGATAGCGGAAGTAATAGCGGCGCTGCGGGAATTGAGTCTGGGAAGGAGGCTCCGCTATTATTTTGAGATGCGCCAGAAGGCCAGACGGGACAGATGGGCGGAAGATGAATATGTCCGAGATGAGGGAATTGCCATTGGAAAGGCGGAAGCAAAAGCAGAAGATATTTTGGAGCTGCTGGAGGACAAGGGAGTAGTCTCGGAAGAGTTGCGGACAAGGATTCTGAATCAAAAGGATCTGGACATCCTAAGCGGCTGGCACAGGCTGGCGGCCCGGAGCCGGACGGTGGACGAATTTAAGAACGCTGTTTCTGAAGGACAGGAATAAACAAGACATACTGCTGTCGTGTTTGCCGGGGTATACTGAAATAAAAAAGGAGGCAGCAAATGAATCATTCTGTATTTGAACGGGCGAAGGTGTTTATGTACCGGAATGCCAGACCGCTGGATATGGCCAGATTTCAGTATCATTTTGAGGGAGGCAGCAGGGAAGCAGTGATGCAGGCGTTGTCCTGTTACCAAAACGCAGACGGAGGCTTTGGACATGCTTTGGAGGCTGACTGCTGGAATCCACATTCCACGCCGCTGCACGGCAGTACGGCAGGAGAAATTATCAGGGAGGTGGGGTGTGAGGACGCCGGGCATCCGGTAATTCAGGGGCTGTTGAAATGGTATGAGAGCGGCAGCTGCTTTAACGGGAAGACGTGGGAGCTGGTGGTGGAAAGCAATAATGCTTACCCTCATGCACCCTGGTGGCATTCAGAGAGGGAAAGCTCCTGTCACACGGATTACAATGGTACGGCTCAGATTGCCGGCTTTATCGTTCGCTATTCAGGGCCGGGCAGTGAACTGCACCAACTGGGAATGCGCATTGTAAGAGAGGCAGTGGAGGCGCTTCAGTCTACGGAATTGAATGACATGAACACTTGTGCCTGCTATATTCATATGCTGGAGTATATCATCGAGGCCGGGGGCGAAGAGCAGAATTCCTGTGACCTGCTGAAAAAGCTGCTGCAGGTAACGGTAAAGAGATTGATTACTGCGGACACTTCCCTGTGGGGCGGATATGTATGCAGGCCCTCCCAATTTATGAATTCCAGGAACAGTATGTTTTATCAGGAGAATCGGGAGCTGGCGGAGTATGAATGTAAGCATATCGCGGCTGCGCAGCTTGAAGACGGCTCCTGGGAAATACCCTGGGGCTGGGAGGCCTTCCCAGAGGTTTGGCCGATTAGCAAAAACTGGTGGAAGGGCCAGGTGATTATTGAGAATCTTTTGTATTTGAAAGGTTTTGGTATGATTTGATTTCAGCCGGCAACGAGCCGGGCGGCTGCTTGCAGGCCTGGCCCGTTGCCGGTATTGGCAGGCTATTGTGGAGACTCCTTTTGCCAGAAGGTCCATTTAACTGCCGGTTTATAGCCGATTTTACAATAAAATTCGTTATTGCCGCCCGTCATATGTGTTGCGCCCAATACTTTCATATTATGATACAGCTTGGATAAGGCTGCGGCAGCAAGTCCCCGTTGGCGGTATTCTGGAACAGTGCAAAGAGGTTCCATATAGGCCAGCCTGTTTTCCGGTGTCCACCACATCCCTGCATAACAGGCGTATTCATCTTTTGCATCGGCTATTATGACGGCCAGATTCGGTGTGGCGTGGGGAGCTGTCTTTAATAAGCGGCTGTTCTGCTCGTTCTGATGATTCCAGGGGCCTTCTGTCTGTTCATGGTCAAAGCCCTTCCAACAGCATTTTTCGATTTTATCCAGATCAAAGTTTTCCGGATTTACAAAATAAAAGCCTTCCGGCAGAGGATAATCCAACGTATTGCCAAAATCAAACTGCATGTCCGTGTGTTCCCATTTGGGGCGGTATCCTAATTGTTTGGCGGCATTCATCAGTGCACTTTGTCCTTCAAACAGGATCAGCTGAATGTCTTTTCCCTCATGGGGCATATTGGCATCTGCATATGCAAGCATCTCATCTGCCAGTTCTTCATATCCGGGCCGCAGGCTGAAATAGATGTCAGTTACCGGATTCTCATAAAAACAAAATGCTGCTATTTTACCATGATCCTCCCAGATACGATTTTTGTATGACCAGGTTATATCCATCCAGGATGAGAAAGAAGAGTAAGCATATTCAAAAAAGGGGGCGGGCACACCGTTCCGCCAATCCCGCTCATAAATATCCAGCATAAACTGATAGATTTTTCCGCAATCTGCAAGTATGCTGAAGGGTCTTGCCGTAATCTGTTTCATTTAGATAGTTCTCCTTCCAATGTAAATTAAATAACGAGTGTATGAAAATCCCGGCAAAGTCTGGCCGCGAAGAAGACGTTTTGCAATAGCCGGAAGTTATCAGGGATAATTCAAGTATATAAAAGATTGGTTTGCGGCGCAAGTATCCAAAATGCTTATAAACAAGATTGTACAAACCAATTCTTTTTTTATATCTTTTATGGTATAATGACCTTAATTGAGGCAGGAAACGGCCGAATGGCCATCCATACCGTAAATGCGAAGCATTTATGGTATAATGACCTTAATTGAGGCAGGAAACGGCCGAATGGCCATCCATACCATGATTATGGAGTAATCATGGTATGGATGATTCTGCTGACGTGGAATGTGGGCCGGGTTATCGGCTGTCAGAGCGGAAATACCGCAGGAGGGAAAAGATGTTTTGGGATAAGGTATCCGGATTTTATGATTTTGCGGAAACAATATATAATGGGAAGGTGTATCGGGGGCTAGGCAGGCGCATTGCCGAAGAGATTGAGCCAGATGACGTTGTATTGGAATGCGCCTGCGGCACGGGGGCAATCAGTAAACATATTGCTCCGGAATGCAGGCAGCTGATTGCCACGGACTTTTCTGTGGGCATGCTGAGGCAGGCAGCGAAAAAATGTCGGAAGTATACTAATGTGAAGTTTGGACGTGCGGACATGACACATTTGAAATGCCGAGACAACAGATTTGATAAGGTGATAGCCGGGAATGTGATCCATTTACTGAAGGACCCGTATGCTGCAGTAAAGGAGCTGGAAAGAGTGTGTAAACCTGGCGGCCGGATTATCATTCCCACATATATTAACGCGTCTGCAGGGGTGAATCAGAAGGCCGTACGCCTGCTGGAATATGCAGGGGCAGATTTTAAACGACAGTTTGATATGGAGTCATATAGAAAGTTTTTTGAAGATACCGGGTATCGGAATGTTGAGTACTATATTGTTGCCGGGAGAATGCCCTGTGCCGTAGCGGTCATAAAAAAGGGCAGAGCAAAGACTTTTTGATTTCCGCGGGCAATGAGTCAAAGTTCTGGATGCTTGCATCCACGGAACCTTGACGAATGCCGCGAGGGATCAAATACCTCGCGGCTTGCAGTGGGGTATGTGACTGGCAGAATGAGTGGAATGGGAACGGAATCCACCCTTGTGTTTTCACGAGGCAGGGTTTATAATGTCTTGTGGAAACTGGAGAAAAGCTTTCACTACTGTATTACATGAAGTAAGCAAGGTCCGGTTACAGACGAAGGGTGTTATTTAAAAATATTACTTGAATTTGTGTCAGCAGGAAAGGATGAGGAAAATGACAAAGATAGATGTGGTTTCAGGTTTTTTGGGTGCAGGAAAGACAACACTGATTAAAAAGCTGTTAAAGGAGGCACTGGACGGCAGTAAGACGGTGCTGATTGAAAATGAATTCGGTGAGATCGGGATTGACGGGGGATTTTTGAAGGAATCGGGCATTGAGATTAAGGAGATGAATTCCGGCTGCATCTGTTGTTCACTGGTAGGAGATTTCGGGTCTTCATTGAAGGAGGTTATCGAGACTTATGCGCCGGAAAGAATTCTCATCGAGCCTTCCGGTGTGGGCAAGCTTTCCGACGTGTTGAAGGCGGTGGAGAATGTGGCAGCGGATTTGGATGTGCAGGTGAACAGCGCCGTAGCGGTGGTGGACGCTTCTAAGGCTAAAATGTATATTAAAAATTTTGGTGAATTCTTTATAAATCAAATCGCCTTTGCGGGAACAGTGATTTTAAGCAGAACGGATAAGGTGAGTCAGGAGAAACTAAATGAATGTGCTGCGCTTGTCCGTGAGCATAATGACAAGGCCACAATCATAACAACCTCTTTGGACCAGTTGGAGGGGAAGGCCGTGCTGGAGACCATAGAGGGTGCAGATACTCTGGATGAAATGATGCGGGAGATGATGGAGCAGCTGCATGAGGAAGATGAACACGAGCATCACCATCATCATGAGGACGAGGAATGTCCCTGTTGCGGCCATCACCATGGAGAGCATGATCACTGTCATCATGACGGTGACGAGGACGGCCACGGCCACCACGGCGAAGAACACGGGCACTGCTGTCATGACGAGGATGGCCACGGCCACCACGGCGAAGAACACGGGCACTGCTGTCATGACGAGGATGGCCACGGCCACCACGGCGAAGAACACGGGCACTGCTGTCATGACGAGGACGGCCACGGCCATCACGGCGAAGAACATGGGCACTGCTGCCATGACGAGGACGGTCATTATCACGAGCATGACCACCATGGTCATCACCACCATCATGCGGACGAGGTATTCACCAGCTGGGGGAAAGAGACTCCAGCCAGGTTTACCGCCGAGAAGATCGAGAGTATCCTGACGGCGTTAGACAGCGGGGAATACGGCGCAATTCTGCGTTCCAAGGGGATGGTTCCCGCCGAAGACGGCACCTGGATTTATTTTGATTATGTACCGGAAGAGCATGACATTCGCACGGGAAAGCCGGAGGTGACGGGAAAATTCTGCGTTATTGGTGCCAAGTTGAAGGAAGATAAGCTGGAAGAACTGTTTCGATAAAAAATGTCTGGGAGAAAGGCGGCGGAAATGAAACCCGTATATGTGATTAACGGCTTTCTGGAAAGTGGAAAGACGGAATTTATCAGCTTTACCCTGTCACAGTCCTATTTTCAGATCAAGGGAAAGACCTTGCTTTTGCTGTGTGAAGAGGGGGAAAATGAATATGACGCAGCCCTTTTAAGAAGGAGCCGCACGGAAGTGGAACTTATTGAAGAGGAAGCGGAATTTACGCCGGAGAAGCTGACCGAACTGGAAAAAAAGCATAAACCGGAGCGGATTATTATAGAGTACAATGGCATGTGGAATTATAAGAACGCGAAGCTGCCCTGGTACTGGAAGATCGAGCAGCAGATCACGATCATTGACGGCTCTACCTTCCCTATGTATTATACAAACATGCGATCGCTGTTAGCGGAGATGATTCGCGGCTCGGAGATGATTATTTTTAACAGGTGTGATTCCGTCAGGGATCAGCTGAATGCTTACAAGCGAAATGTGAAGGCCGTGAATACGAAGGCAGATGTTGTTTTTGAGGATTCAAACGGTGAAATAGACGAGATTTTTGAAGAGGATCTGCCTTATGATCTGAAGCAGGAGACCATAATATTAGATAACAATGGTTATGGAATCTGGTATCTGGATTCCATGGATCATTTGGAGAGGTATTTGGGCAAAAAGCTGGAGTTTGTGGCGATGGTCTTAAAGCCAGATAACTTTCCAAAAGGGTATTTTGTACCGGGTCGTATGGCTATGACCTGCTGTGCGGAGGATATGGCATTTTTAGGTTATGCCTGTGAATATGCGGGATCTGACAGCCTGGCTCAGAAGGAATGGGTCAGGGTTACGGCAACTGTTTCAAAGGAGTATTTTGAAGATTATAAAGGAGAAGGGCCTGTACTTCATGCGGTGAAGGTGGAAAAGACAAAAGCACCCAGGGAAGAGGTCATCAGCTTCACATAATGGAACTGCAGCAGCAAAAAAACAGATTTCATGATCTTGCGGAGCGTTCTTATGCCAGGGATTTGTTTACCTTTACCGGTTTTCTAGGGCTGGGGGAGCAGGATGCCTTCTGGCAGGAAGAGCCGAAGCTCAAATATGCGGGATACACCCTGTATGGGGGTTGTGAAAATGCAGATCGGGTGATGGTACGGTTTGGCAATGCCGAGAAATTTGGCTATGATGTTCCCTTTCCCATTGTTTGTATTCACATTCGGCCCTTGGCCAGTAAGTTTGCCGACGAGCTGACTCATCGGGATTTTTTAGGGGCATTGATGAACTTAGGGATAGGCAGAAGTACGCTGGGGGATATTATGGCCGGTGAAAAGCAGGCCTACCTTTTTTGTCAGGATTCCGTCGCGGAGTTTATCTGTGAGAATTTGAATAAGGTCAGGCATACCAATGTAAAATGCTCTCTGGCAGAAAATGTGGAAGAATTGATGCAGGAAGAGCCGGAGCATATCAGCATCCAGGTGCAGTCGGTTCGGGTTGACGCGGTGCTGGCCAGGGTTTATAACCTGTCAAGGGAGAAAAGTCTGGAGCTGTTTCGGGCAGGAAAAGTTTTTGTAAATGGCAGGGCCTGTGAAAATAATGCAAGATCTCTGAAGGCAGGAGATGTGGTGAATGCCAGAGGTTATGGAAAGCTGCGTCTGGAAGAGGGAAGCAGGGAGACCAGGAAGGGAAAGCAGGCCATAGACGTGGCGGTATACAGGTAGCGATAGCGTTGCTCTGCCGGAAGACTTATGGCAGGGAGGCATTTACAGCAGCAGGAAGGAAGGTTATGTATCAGTATTCGGTGATCCAATGGCTGTTTATATTCTATTTCTATTGTTTTGGCGGATGGTGTTTTGAATCCGCCTATGTTTCTGTTAAGAACAAAAAGCTGACAAACAGAGGATTTATGCGCGGGCCATTCCTTCCTATTTATGGAAGCGGTGCCACCATGATGTTGGTGGTGTCCATGCCCTTTCAGAGCATGGGACTTCCGTGGAGAGTGATACTTACCTATATTGCGGGCTGTATGGGGGCTACGGTGCTGGAATATATCACCGGCGTGACGATGGAAGCCTTGTTTAAGGTCAGATATTGGGATTATTCGAATCAGAAGCTTAATTTTCAAGGTCATATCTGTCTTAGTTCAAGCCTGGCTTGGGGGCTGATTACCATTGCCATGACAGAGGTGATCCATGAGCCTGTGGAGCGGCTGGTAATGTGGATTCCGGGTCAGGTTCTTACTGCCATAACGTTGCTTTTGACAGCGGGAATTTTTGCGGACTTTGCTCTTTCCTTTAAGGCGGCGATTGATCTGCGCAATGTGCTGGCCAGGATGAAGCAGGCAAAGGAAGAGATGTTGGCGATACAAAAGCGCCTGGATGCCATTATGGCTTCGGCCAGTGAAAGTGTGGGGAATTATCGGGAGGGGATTTCCAAAAGCATGTCTGATTTGAAGAGGGGCATTGAAGGCAGGCTGGAAAGTATCAGAAATATAGTGTTTACCAGGCCGGGGGAGTATTTAGAAGGTGTTAAGACAGAGCTGGTTGAATTAAAAGCAAGGTATTTGGTGAATAAGGAGGATCACGATCGTCTCAGCAGCTTGAAGGATTTCTTTCAGAGGGATATGATTCGTTCCAATCCGAGGATGACTTCCGTTGAGTACAGAGAATTTCTTGAAGAGCTGAAGGAAGGCCTGGCAGGGAAGAAAGACAGGGCTCTGACCGCGCAGGAAAAAGAAACTGCTCAGGAAAAAGAAGAGGATCTGACGGAAAAGGCAGAAGAAGGCCTTGAAAGGATGGAAGAAGACCCGGTGGGGAAAAATGAAAAAGATCTTGAAGTGTAAAGGAGAATTTGAGGACGGTATCCCGGCTTAAGCAGTCGGGGCACCGTTTTTTATATGTTAAAGATTTCTTAAAAAATTCCCCTGTTTATTGTTAAAATATATTTTGATAAAATAAATTTGAAAATGAGGGCAAGGAGATAACAAATGTATAATATTTTAATCTGTGATGACGAGAGGGATATTGTAAATGCGCTGAAAATTTATCTAAATGATGCGGAATATACACTGTTTGAGGCTTTTGACGGGAAGCAGGCCCTGAAGGTGGTGGAAGAGCATGACATTCACCTTGTGCTGCTGGATATTATGATGCCGGAAATGGACGGTATCGAGGCTATGGTAAAGATTCGGGAGAAAAGCAATGTACCTGTTATCCTGCTGACGGCCAAGTCCGAAGACACGGATAAGATTTTGGGACTGACGGTGGGGGCGGACGATTATATTACTAAGCCCTTTAACCCCATGGAGGTGTCGGCCAGATGTAAATCGCAGCTTCGCAGATATATGCAGCTGGGAGCGGGAAGCATGCAGGCGGCTGTTCTGCGGTGTGGTGCAATCGAGCTGGAGGATACGGAAAAGCGGGTGACGCTGGACGGGGAAGAGGTGGCGCTGACGCCTACGGAATATGATATTTTGAAGCTGCTGATGCAGCATCCGGGACAAGTATTCTCACCAAAGGAAATCTATCGGAAGATTTGGAATGATCTGCCCTATGGAAGTGAGAACACGGTGGCTGTACACATCAGGCATCTGCGTGAAAAATTGGAAATTAATCCTGCAGAACCCAGATATTTAAAGGTGGTCTGGGGGCAGGGCTATAAAATGGAAAAAGGGAGGCTGCAGTGATGAGAAGAAGAGGCCTGTGGGAAGAGAAGGAGCATGCGGAGACGGCGAGCGCAGACCGGAAGGCAGAGAAGGAAGGTGTGTGTGCAGAGAGTGTAGACCGGCGTGAAGAAAAGGAACATACAGAAGCAGAGAGGGCAGAAGAAAGGGGACATATGAAAGAAGGTTTTGCAAAAGAGGAAGAAAGGCCGAATGCGGAATGCTTTGCCGGAACCCAAAGGAAGAAGCAGGCGGAAGCAGAGTATGGGGAAGCCGGAAGGCCAAGCAGGAAGCATCGCTTCCGTCTGACAGGCTCCATAGTGGCAAAGGTGACGGCAGTTCTTCTCATGCTGATAAGCGCTGCCACGTGTGTACTTGGAGGGCTGGCCAGTTATGTGGCTGCTGAGGGGAATATGTATGTCAGCAGCTATAATACGGTGCTGAAGGACGGACTTCAGAGTGAGGCGCAAACGGTTGCCTATCAAATGTATAATTATTTTAATAATGATTTTTCGGTGTCAAATCCGGGGCGGCGCTATCTGGACGGGATCAATGCGGAAGTAGCGGTTTTAGAACGTGATGATATATTGGCTTTGGACAGCAGCGAGTTTATCTGGCAGAGCTATCAGCCGACCGAGGCCATGGAGGATAACGGCTTTTATTCCTGGCTGTATGCGGATGTTTTTTTGCAGCTGCCGGCGTTTGATCAACAGGAGGGCTCGGAAAAAACATCTTATATTGTACGTGTGTTTTTTGATCCGGCATTTGAAAAGCAGGACGATATAAGGATGGTGGCAGGGCTGATCAAAATGCTGTATCAGGCCAGATATTGGGCGATTGCAGCCTGCGTGGGCAGCGCGCTGCTGATGGTGATTTGTATCATCTTTCTGTTGTGCGCCGCCGGACATAGGAACGGCAGAGAGGGAATTGTTCCCGGAGTCCTGACGGGTATTCCCTTTGATATACTGACTTTAGGCTTTGCTTTTCTGGCAATTACTATTTATGCGTTTATGAAGGAATATGTGTATGGAATCGGCTATATCATGCTGTCAATCGTACTGTGTATCATTGCTTTGATCTTGGGGATGATCTATCTTTGGGATTTTGCTATCCGACTGAAGCTGGGGAAGCTGTGGAGGCATACGGTCATTTATAAGGCTTTTCGGCTTTTTCGGAGAATACTGAGGGAAATATGGCGCCTGATTCGGAAAATTCCTCTGGTGTGGACTACCGTGATTGCTTATTTGAGTCTTTGTATTTTAGAACTTTTTGGAGTTGCCTATTTTACAAGAGTCTACGACGCCGGGCAGGTTTTATGGCTGCTGGAAAAGCTGGCGGTGTTTGTGGTGGTGCTTTATACTGCACTGGTTTGTAAAAAGCTGCTGAAAGCCAGTCGAGAGCTGGCGGAGGGCCATGCGGACTATCGGGTGGATACGAAATATATGTTTGGAGATTTTAAAGAGCATGGGGAGAATCTGAATAGTCTGGGGTTAGGAGTTTCTAAGGCAGTTGCGGAGAAAATGAAAAGTGAAAGATTAAAGACGGAGTTGATTACTAATGTATCTCATGACATTAAAACGCCGCTTACTTCCATAATTAACTATGCGGAGCTGATCGGCAGGGAGGCGGAAAATTCTGAGGAGAATCCGAGGCTTCAAGAGTATTCTGAGGTACTGCTGCGGCAGTCCGGCAGGTTAAGACGGCTGTTGGAAAATCTGGTGGAGGCTTCGAAGGCCGTCACGGGCAGCATGGAGGTACATTTAGAGCCCTGCGAGGCGGGAGTTTTGTTAAGTCAAGCAGTTGGTGAGTATCAACAGAGGATGGAAGAGAAAAATCTGGAACTGCGAGTCAGTCAGCCGGAAGAGTCTGTGAAAATTCTGGCTGATGGCAGGCATCTATGGCGGGTTTTTGATAATCTTTTAAGCAACATTTGCAAATATTCCCAGGAGGGATCCAGAGTGTACCTGACGCTGGAACAAAAAGAAGGCAGGGTGTTTATCATTTTCCGCAATATGTCTAAGTATGCGCTGGATATTTCAACTGATGAGCTGGAAGAGAGATTTGTCAGAGGCGATAAATCGCGGCATATGGAAGGAAACGGACTGGGACTGTCCATAGCTCGGAGTCTGGTGGAATTGCAGAACGGGCAGATGAATATTGTGGTAGACGGCGACCTGTTTAAGGTTACGCTGGTCTTTGAATTAATGAGGACTGCATAGCATCCATGGGAAATAATGCTTTTGCAATGCTTTCTTTTTTGGAGGATATGTGATATGATAGCCGCAGAGGGAAAAGACCCGTTTCTAATAAGATAAAGTTCATACAGGAATGGAGGGTATCAATGGCAGGAGCAAAGGTTTATTTTACCAAAGAGATTACGCCTCAGGCGATGATTCGGATGTATCAGGCGATGGGAGTAGTGCTGCCCGGCAGAGTGGCGGTTAAGCTGCATTCCGGTGAGGTAGGGAATCAGAATTTTCTGCGTCCGGACTTTATGAAACCTGTAATAGACCATGTGAACGGAACGATTGTGGAGTGTAATACTGCTTATGAGGGCCAGCGAAACACTACAAAAGCTCATCGCGCAACCATGAAGCTTCACGGCTGGAGCAGCATTGCGGAAGTGGATATAATGGACGAGGCCGGGGAGATGGAATTGCCCGTTCCGGAAGGCAGACAGATCAAAAGGAATTTCGTGGGATCAAATTTGAAAAAGTATGATTCCATGTTGGTACTGTCCCATTTCAAAGGGCATCCTATGGGAGGCTTTGGCGGTGCGCTGAAGAATATTTCCATTGGTATCGCTTCCTCTCATGGCAAGGCTTATATTCATGGCGCCGGGAATGAGGCAAAGATTTGGTCCGCAGACCATGATTCCTTTTTGGAATCCATGGCGGATGCGGCAAAGTCTATTGTGAATTATTTTGGGGAGAAGATTGTTTTTATTAATGTTATGAAGAACATGTCCGTTGACTGCGACTGCTGCGCGGTTGCGGAGGATCCGGCAATGGCGGATATAGGTATCCTGTCCTCTACGGATCCCGTAGCGTTGGATCAGGCGTGCCTCGACCTCGTTTACGCCTCAGATGATCCGGGAAGGGATCATTTGTTGGAACGGATCGAATCCAGAAACGGTGTTCATACAGTTGAGGCGGCAACGGGAATCGGTGTGGGCAGCAGGGAATATGAGCTGGTAGAAATTTAGGCACAAGAAGTAGAAGCAGGAAAGCCAAAGAACGCCCCGATGGGGCGTTCTTTCTTAACATTTGCTCATTTCGCGTACTTTCTAAAACTGTCAGAAGACATTTATACTCTTTACGCTTTCTTCACAGTATTTGCAACGATATATTTCTTTTTCTGCATCAGACAGATAAAAGATGTGGGGCAGTTCTTGTTCGATGGATGTGATGCACCTGGGATTGTGACATCTGATGACATTCCGGATTTCTTTGGGAAGTACCAACACCTTCTTTTCTACAATCTGCCCGTTTTTGATAACGTTGACGGTAATGCTGTGGTCGATAAAGGCCAGCACATCCAGATCAAGCATATCAATGTCACATTCTACCTTTAAAATATCTTTTTTCCCCATTTTATCACTGCGGGCATTTTTAATAATGGCAACGGTACAATCCAGCTTGTCCAGCTGCAAATGCTCATATATATCCAGGCTTTTTCCGGCTTTGATGTGATCCAGAACAAAGCCCTCTTCAATTTTTCCTACATTCAGCATATTTCCTCCTGCCTGCCGGAAACAGTCAGCTTGCCGGTGACTGTGTATGCGGCAATATATTTAATCAGTGTTAATTTTGTAATATAAGGTTTGGGCGATTTCTGTCGTACTCTGCTATACCAGCTCCAGCAGTGTAAGGATCAGCGCCATGCGGACGTAAACGCCGTACTGCGCCTGCTTGAAGTAAGCGGCTCTGGGATCTGCATCCACCTCCACGGAGATCTCGTTGACTCTTGGCAGGGGATGCAGCACCAGCATATCTTGTTTTGCCAGTTCCATTTTTGCGGTATCCAGAATATAAAAATCTTTCAGGCGAATATAGTCTTCTTCGTTAAAGAAGCGCTCCTTCTGAACTCTGGTCATGTACAGAAAATCAAGTTCGGGCATTACATTTTCCAGGCGAATGACCTCATTATAGGAAATATCTTTCGCCCTCAGCATTTCAATGATATAGTCCGGGCATCTTAATTCTTCCGGAGAGATGAAAACGAAACGAATATTGTCATAACGGACCAGAGCATTGATCAGTGAGTGAACGGTTCTGCCGAATTTCAGATCACCGCACAGGCCGATGGTGAAATTGCTCAGGGAGCCTTTTAAGCTTCGGATAGTGAGCAGGTCTGTCAGAGTCTGAGTAGGATGCTGATGGCCGCCGTCGCCGGCGTTGATTACAGGGATTCCGGATTTCTCGCTGGCCACCATGGGTGCGCCCTCTTTTGGATGGCGCATGGCGCAGATGTCCGCATAGCAGGAGATGATGCGGATGGTGTCGGATACGCTTTCGCCCTTGGAGGCAGAGGAAGATGCGGCATCGGAAAAACCGATGACGCGCCCGCCCAGCCGGATCATGGCGGATTCAAAGCTTAGGCGTGTTCTGGTGCTGGGCTCGTAAAAGCAGGTAGCAAGTATTCTGCCGTCGCAGGAGTGGGCATATTTTTTCGGATTGCGCTCAATGTCACAGGCAAGGTCGAACAGCTGGTCCAGCTCTTCGGGGGAAAAGTCAAGAGGACTCATTAAATGTCTCATAATAATTATTCCTTTCCGTAATTCTTTGCGTACAAAAAGAGTCGAAGAGAAAACTCTTCGACTCTGCTGCTCATGATAAAAATGATAACAGTTCATCTACGGTCTTGCGCTTGGGAGCGGCAGGAATCTCCGTAGGGTATCCGATGGGAATAAGGGCCACCAGCTCTCTGCCTTCGGGAAGACCGAGAACCTTTGCAGCTTCTTCTTCGTCAAATAATCCCATAATAACGGTTCCAAGACCCTGTTCATAGGCTGCCAAACAGAAAGCTTCGCTTGCAGCGCCTGCGTCGTACATCTGCCAGCCGGTTCCCTTGGGAGTAGAGAAGGAGCCGTCCCGCTCAAAGCCACTGCGGCCGGTGACGGCGGTAACGGCAATCACCATGGGAGCCTGCTCCATGATTGTACCGTTTCCGGGATAAAGGGAGGTGCATTTGGCAAGGGCTTTTTTGGTTTCACCTTCCACGGCAATGTAGCGGGTGATCTGGGTATTCTTCCAGCTGGGAGCATAGGAAGCTGTTGCTACAATCTTTTCAATCAGCTCATGCGAAACCGGCTGATCCGTGTAACTGCGGATACTTCTTCGCCCCACGATACATTCGTTAGCTGTCATGATGATAACCTCCTGTATTTGTTGAATTCATTTGCTTATTTATGATACCACGGCAGGATAATTGTTTCAATGGTGAAAAAGTACATTTTGGCAATTTTTGAAAAAGGTTTTGCATCCGGGGAGTATTTGAACTATAATAAAGCATAAAGTGATAGGAAAGGACAGTAGTTGGAATGGAATTTGTTGAAAGAAAAAGGTGGCTTTTTTTTGGATTGCCATTTACCTTTACCAAGTACATCATTAAGGAAGAGATTATAACCATAGACGAGGGCCTGCTAAAAACGGTAGAGAATGACTGCTATATGTACAAAGTGCAGGATGTGCAGCATAGCGCCAGCCTGGCGGAGAAAATATTCGGACTGGGCACTGTGACCTGTTTTACGGGAGATACCACCCATGCCCAGCTTATTTTAAAGCATATCAAGCATTCTAAGGCAGTGAAGGATTTTATTTTGGAGCAGTCTGAGGTTGCAAGGAGAAAGCGTCGGACGATGAACATGCTGGATATTGGTACGGGTGATATGCAGGATGTGGAGGATATGGAATAAGTTGCTGACACCATAAGGATTACCCCGCCGATTATGACGGGGTATCCTTATGATGGGGAGGGCTGCAGTCAGCCGTCGTCTTCTGCCCGGCGGCACAGCAGGTGTTCAAACATCAGGCCGGCGAGGAACCAGCAGGGGGCAAAGTCCAGCCGGATTACATTGTTTATGTTCCATCTGCTTCTGCCATAGTTCCAAGGACATAGCTTATGCCTGGAAAGCAGGCGGCCGGTGAGATATTCGCCGGAAAAGATGATGCTCATATAGGTCAGTCCCCGGAGCCAGACGGGCTTGTTTGACAGCAGGCGGCCTACTGGGGCAATGAAGGCGGCGCAGCCGTAAATGGGAAACATCCAGATGGATGTGTCTCCTTTTAAAGTATAGTCCCGTCTGCGGAGGGAATCCAGAGAAGTGAAGAGAATCTCCATACACCATCCGGCTAGTCCGCATTTTAAAAAATTTTTGGTAAGGGCTGTAGTTCTTTTCACACCGGCCTCCATGATTTGTGCTTCACTGTAAAGAAAGCGTTAATTTGTATCATAAATTCGCAATTACTTATAGTATGAACCCAAAGATGAGAAAATATGTAGAATACAGAATAATTTCCGGGAGGCATAAAACGGATGAAAGAGCGGGAAGTGAAGGAATATATTGAAAGTATCAGCGGGCGGGGAATTGTGCCTGGTTTGGGCAGCATCCAGGAACTATGCAGGAGACTGAATGCCCCCCAAAGGTCGCTGAAATTTGTACATGTGGCCGGAACAAACGGAAAAGGCTCCGTTTCTGCTTATATGTCGGAGGCTTTAAAATGTGGCGGCTATCGGGTGGGAAGATATATTTCACCTGTTATTTTTGATTACAGAGAACGAATTCAGTCAGGGGGCAGGTATATCACCAAAGAAGCCTTAGGGCGGTTGATGGAGCAGGTGAAGCAGGCCTGTGATGAGATGGTATCTGAAGGAATGCCGCAGCCTACAGCCTTTGAGGTGGAGACGGCCTTGGGATTTTTGTATTTTAAGGAAAAGAAATGTGATATTGTGATTCTGGAGACGGGGATGGGCGGACTTCTTGATGCCACGAATGTCATCGACAGTCCTTTGTTGGCAGTGATTACATCCGTGAGCATGGATCATATGAGATTCCTGGGGAATACTCTGGAAGAGATTGCGGCGCAGAAGGCGGGGATCATAAAGACCGGCTGCCGGGTGGTTAGCGCCGGTCAACAACCAGAAGCGGCAGGAGTAATTGCGGAAAGAGCTGCGGCGCTGGGATGCTCCCTTTCGATGGTGGACAATTCACGGATTACCTCCGTAAAATATGGGTTGGAAAGGCAGCGGTTTTGTTATGGAGGGTTTTCCGGGCTGGAGATTTCCTTGGCCGGAAAGTATCAGATTGAGAATGCAGCATTGGCGGTTGAAGCGCTGAAGGCTTTGGGCGAGCAAGGCTTTCCGCTTGCGGAAGAAAAACTGCGTCAGGGATTAAAGCAGACAGTTTGGGCCGGGCGCTTTAGTATTGTGGGGAAAAAGCCATATTTTATTGTTGACGGCGCCCATAATGAGGATGGTGCGAAAAGGTTTGCGGAATCGGTAGAATTTTATTTTACAAATAAAAGAATTATCTATATAATGGGAGTGTTGAAGGATAAGGAATACGAAAAGATGATTGCGCTCACACACGGTCTGGCGGATCAGATCCTCACGGTCAAGCCGCCGGACAGCCAAAGGGCACTGCCTGCTTATGAGCTGGCAAAAGAAGTGGCAAAGGTTCATCCGAACGTAACGGCAGTGGACAGTCTGGAAGAGGCGGTGGAAATGGGCCGGCTGCTTGCGGGCAGGGAAGATGTAATCATTGCATTCGGCACATTGTCATTTGCGGGACGTATGATAAGAATTGCAGGCGGCTGCCGCCAGGCCT
The DNA here is from genome assembly GCA_910578815.1 of uncultured Acetatifactor sp. Taxonomy (GTDB): domain Bacteria; phylum Bacillota; class Clostridia; order Lachnospirales; family Lachnospiraceae; genus Acetatifactor. Next base: position 29,901 of record CAJTSE010000016.1, on the reverse strand, counting down.
GAAGACCAGGCGGGGCGGTGTACTAAAATCAAGCGGCAACAGAGAGGTTATTCAGATGGTAGATCAGAAGAAAATACGGGAAGCAGTCAGGCTTTTACTGGAAGGAATAGGAGAAGATACGGGCAGAGAAGGGCTGGCGGAGACTCCTGACAGGATCGCAAGGATGTATGGAGAGATTTTTTCCGGTCTGGATGAGGACGCGGCCGTTCCACTTTCACGGGTGTTTACGGTTGATAGCGGCGAGATGGTACTGGAAAAGGATATTGTTTTCTATTCCATGTGTGAGCATCATATGATGCCCTTTTTTGGCAAGGCACATGTGGCTTATATTCCGGACGGAAAGGTAGTTGGCTTGAGCAAGCTGGCTCGGACGGTGGAAATCTATGCAAAAAGGCTTCAGATACAGGAGAGGATGACAGGGCAGATTGTGGATGCGGTGATGGAGCATCTGTCGCCTAAAGGTGCCATGGTGGTGCTGGAAGCGGAGCATATGTGCATGACCATGCGGGGAGTAAAAAAGCCGGGCAGCAAGACAGTGAGCGTTGCGGTTAGAGGGATTTTTGAGAATAATGATAAGCTGCAGAACTGCTTTTTTCAGATGCTGCGGCTGGATAGAGGAAACGGTATTGATGGATAGAATTAATAAAATATTGAATCATCATTTATTTAATGAAAATTTGGAAAAGAATAGGACGGCAGAAGCAGACAGGAGCTTCTGCCGTCATGACATGGTGCATTTTTTGGATGTGGCCAGGATTGGTATGATACTAAACCTGGAGGAAGGCCTGGGAATCCCAAGAGAGTTGATTTATGGGGCGGCTCTGCTTCATGACATAGGGAAACACAGACAGTATGAGGAAGGAATTCCACATGAGCAGGCCAGTGCCTTGATTGCGCCGGAAATTTTGCGCGAATGCGGGTTTGCAGAAAAAGAAACAAGTGCTATTATAGATGCAATTCTGGCACACAGGAACAGTGATGTGATTCCGGAGCGGAATCTGAGGGGGGTGCTGTACCGGGCAGATAAGGCCAGCCGGCCCTGTTATGCCTGCAGGGTGGAGCGGGAATGCAGCTGGAAGGACGGCAGGAAAAACAAGGAGATTTTTTATTAAACTGCAGAATGTGGATTTCCGGAAGAATTCGGGATGCCGAAATCTACGCGGAGCAGAAGATTGAAAATGAAATTTTCAATCTCGGAATTTGTGACGCTGCGCGTCCCAAAGTTCCCGCAAATTTAGATGCCGCTTGCGCGGCGGAATGAGAGGAATTATGGAGGTCAGATGAAAATAGGAAGCAGGGAATTTCAAACAAAGGGTCATACATATGTGATGGGAATTTTAAACGTAACGCCGGACTCTTTCTCAGATGGCGGAAGATGGAACGACAGGGATAGAGCGTTGAAACGGGTAGAAGAAATGGTAATGCAGGGGGCGGATCTGATTGACATTGGGGGTGAGTCCACCAGACCGGGCTATACTCCCGTCGAGACGGAGGAAGAGATTGCCAGAACGGCTCCCGTGATCGAAGCGGTGAAGGCCCGCTTCGACGTACCGGTATCCTTGGATACCTGTAAATCTAAGGTGGCTCTGGCAGGGATTCAGGCAGGGGCGGATCTGATCAACGATATATGGGGATTAAAGCGGGATGAAAAGATGGCAGCCGTTATTTCTGAGAGTGGACTGCCTTGCTGTCTGATGCACAACCGTCAAAAGGCAGAATATGAGAATTTTATGCAGGAGGCTGCGGCAGATCTGGCAGAGACGCTTCGGCTGGCGGAAAAGGCCGGAATCGGAGAGGACAGAATCATTTTAGATCCCGGTATAGGCTTTGCCAAGTCCTATGAGCAGAATCTGGAGATGATAAACTGTCTGGAAGAGCTGCAGGTACTGGGATGTCCGCTGCTCTTAGGCTGCAGCCGCAAGTCTGTGATCGGCCTGACGCTGGATCTGCCTGCGGATCAGAGGCTGGAGGGAACGCTGGCCACAACGGTGATCGGCGTAATAAAGGGCTGTATGTTTGTGCGGGTCCATGACGTACAGGAGAACGTGCGTGCCGTCAGAATGACGGAAGCGATACTGAGAGGAGGCAGGAACTGATGAACAGCGAGCAGGGAAAGATGTCTGCCGGAGCGGACAAGTATAAGGACGAGATCAGGATTGAGAAGCTGGAGGTTTATGCTTACCATGGGGTATATCCGGAGGAAAGAAAGCAAGGGCAGATTTTTTTGGTCAATGCCGTACTTTATACGGATACGCGCAGGGCAGGAGAAGAGGATAAGGTAGAGCTTTCTACAGACTATGGTGCAGTTAGCATTTTTATAGATCACTGGATGAAAAAAAACACTTGTTATACTTTGGAAGCCGTGGCAGAAAAGCTGGCAAGAGAAATATTATTAAATTATGACTTAATATGTTCCCTTGATCTGGAGATTTTGAAGCCGGAGGCTCCTATTCCTCTTACCTTCGGCTGTGTTTCCGTAAAGATACACAGAGGCTGGCATAAAGCCTATTTATCCGTGGGTTCTAATATGGGGGACAGGAAGAAATATCTTGAGGATGGAATAGAGGCATTAAAGGCCCATCCGCTGATGAAGCATGTCAAGGTATCAGAGTTGATCGAGACGGCACCTTACGGCGGGGTGGAGCAGGCGGATTTTTTGAACGCGGCTATTGGGCTGGAAACCTTGTTGGACCCGGAAGCACTGCTGGAGGTGTTGCATGAAATAGAAAATGCTGCAGGCAGGAAGCGGACCCTGCGGTGGGGGCCCAGAACTCTTGATTTGGACATTTTATTTTTTGATAAGCTGGTGTATGAAAGTGATACGTTGGTGATACCTCATCCGGATTTGCATAACCGAGAATTCGTGTTAAAGCCATTAAGTAACATAGCGCCCAATTACAGGCATCCGCTGCTTGGCATGACGGTAAATCAGGAGTTGGCAGAATTGGAAAAATCGTCGCTCTCCGTATGAGAGAAAATGTATTTGTCCGTGAAGGAGGCGGCAAGGCCGGTGAAAAGGCCGGTGAGGATGCCGCTTAGGGCAAGAAAGGGAAGATAGGCAAACACGCCTGGGGTGGCGGTCAGGGCAAAGGCCGTCAGCAGCTGGCCCAGATTGTGGGTCAAGCCTCCTACGGCGCCTGTGAGGAAGCCCATTTTTTTATGCAGCAGTCTGCAGGTGAAGAACATGGCAAATAAGCTTAAAAAGCCTCCGGAAAGACTGTAAAAAAAGGACAGGAGTTGTCCAAACAGCAATGCGGAAAGCAAAATGCGGGCAGTCAGCACCAGTGCCGCGTCTTTTAAAGAATGTCGGCGCAAAAGGATGAGGGTGATGATATTGGCAAGGCCGAGTTTGATACCGGGAACGGGAACCAAAGGCGGGATCACACTTTCTGCGGCATAGACGGCAAGGGAAAGAGTAACATAAAGGCTTAAGGCGGTCAGGCGTTTCAGTTTCATGGAAGCTCCTTATTAGTAGGAAATAATATCAGGTGATATTGTTTCGCTATTCTCTTCCTGCGGGCGCAGCCGGATGACTACTCGGTTGGGCAGGCAAGTGACGGGCAGTCGGGAATCGCTGATAAAGCCCTGACGGACACAGAGTTTGTCAGGGCAGTCTGCGGAAATGATGCCGATGCTGCCGGGGCGGATTTCTATTTCATTGACGTGTCCCTCGTCCCCGGTAACCGTAAAGCGGTATGTTTCCCGGACTTCATTTAAAGGGATGCTGGCAATCAGCTCTCCGCTTTGATAGATGTCCGCGATCAGGCCTCCCTTCGGGCTTTTTGAAAGCAGGATGTACAGCAGGCTTAAGGCGGTTATAAATATTAAGACCGCTCCGATCAGCAGGGCGGCGGGAACCGTTTGGTCTTTTGATTTCATGTGGTCTCCTGACTGTCATTTTATATTCCAGAAAAAGTATAACAAAAAGGACGAAGAAAATGAAGAGATTTTTTGCGGTGTGGGCCGTGGTATTATTGATTTTGTCTTGCTGTGGCTGCGTGGACGGACAATCGCAGCCCTTAAAAGTACAAAATGCGGATACGGTGATGGGAACGGTTCTGCAGCAAACCCTGTATACTGTGGACAGGGAAACTCCGGCGGTCAGGGAGATCATCGGGCTTTTACAAAAATTGGAGGAAGAAAGGCTTTCACGGAGACTGGATACATCGGAGGTCGGGCGCTTGAATCTGACTGGGGGTGAGCCTTCCGGCAGCTCCGTTTCGCCCTTTCTGGAGGAAATTCTGAGAAATTGCCTGGAAATGTGGCAAAAATCCGAAGGCGCTTTTGATATAACGCTGGGAGTGGTGGTGAGCCTGTGGGATATTGACGGATGGGCTGCAGGGGAAAACCGGGGAGTTTTTGTGCCCCCTGGGAAAGAGCAGCTGCAGGAGGCGTTGGAGAGCTGCGGCAGCGGCAGACTGACGCTGGAAAGAGATCGTCTGTATCTTCCGGAAGGGATGGAACTGGATCTGGGAGCGGTGGGAAAGGGAATTGCTTTGAACCAGGTTTTGATGTATCTTCGGGAGAATAACGAAATAACAGGCGCAATTATATCTTTAGGCGGGAGCGTACTGACTTATGGGCAGAAGCCTGATGGAAAGAGCTGGAGCGTTGGGATTGCAGATCCTGAGGATACTGCTTCCATTATTGGCACCTTGACTTTGGAGGGGGAGTGGTTTGTTTCCACGTCGGGGGATTATGAGCGTTACGCGGAGGCGGACGGCGTAAGGTATCATCATATCATTGACCCGGCTACGGGTTATCCTGCGGACAGCGGTATTGCGGGAGTAACGATTTTAGCGAAAGACGGATTTTTAAGTGATGCCCTTTCTACGGCTTGCTTTATCCTGGGAAAGGAAAAGGGGATGGAGCTGGCGGTAAGCTGCGGCGCGGAGGTACTGTTTGTAGGGAAGGATGGCAGCATTACCATGAGCGAAGGCATGAAGGTATATTACGAATCGGCATAGGCAGGTCATTTCACGAAACATTACTTGCCTAAGCAGGAGGATATGGTATAATGTAAACATCACAGCAGAAAAACAAGCGGCTGCGAAGCAGCCATTTGTTTTTCTGTGATGTTTAACGAGCAAGCAGCCTGCGTCAGCAGGCAAAAAGCGCCATGAGAACG
>CAJTSE010000016.1:0-24673 GCA_910578815.1 uncultured Acetatifactor sp. | reverse complement strand
AAGTTCGCAGGGCGTGTGCTTGCGAGTATCAAGTGGAGAACGGAAAAACAAAGCGCAAAGCGTCAGCAGGCAAAAAGCGCCATGAGAACGAAGTTCGCAGGGCGTGTGCTTGCGAGTATCAAGTGGAGAACGGAAAAACAAAGCGGCAAAGCGGCCTGCCGTATAAATTCAAAAGGGTGTGGGCAGATGGATGAAAGTTTGTTTATCAATGTGGATGAAAAGACCTTAAAGGCGATAGATGAGAAGATGCCGCCGGAGGAAGAGCTTCAGGATCTGGCGGAGTTTTTTAAGGTATTTGGGGACGCTACACGGCTGAAAATATTGTATGTATTGCTTTCAGCGGAAATGTGCGTGTATGATATTGCCGCTGTTTTGAATATGTCCCAATCTGCGATTTCTCACCAGCTCAGAGTGCTGAAGCAGATGGATTTGGTGAAAAATCGCAGAGAAGGAAAGACCATTTTTTACTCCCTGGCTGACGGACATATTGTGACGATCTTAAGCCAGGGGCTGGATCATATTGAAGAATGACATTTATGATTTCTGCAGACGGTTGAGATAATTATCTTCTCTTGCCGTCTCATCTTTTGCCGTCTGGAGCAGACGTTCGCAGGAGGCAGCATCTTCCTGCCGCTGTTCATCGGTATAGGACGCAAGCTCCCTGCGTATGTCTTCCACGACTCCGGTCTTGTCTGCATAGTACCAGAAATGCTCCTGTAATCTGCAGTCACTGTAATGCCAAGGCTTGGAGACCATAATATAATGAATGATTTTGATCTCATCTTCGGAACAGGGGAGAGTACCGAAAACTTCGGTATTCCAGCCGGGGTGAAGCCAAAGCACCCTATCTCTGCAAAGAACGTTCAGATAATCCTCGTCCTGGGTGACTACAAAGTTATAAACGCCGAGAAGATCTACAAATTTTGCAAGCAGGTGATTCTCACGAAAAGCCTTGCAGTTTAAAACAATCAGGCCTGCATTGAAATAGGCGTTCCTATTGATGCCCAGCACCTTTTCCACATAAGTTCCGTAAACATTTTCCTGTACCATGGCCTGTTCATGGGCAGCAGCCACATAATTATCTTTCAGGTCATGATCATACAGTTCTGCCATATTTCCCAGTACGATGGTGTCGCTGTCAATATAGACTGCTTTTTCATATTCGGGAAACATTTCCGAAATAAACAGGCGGTAGTAGGTAGTTTTTGTGTAATAATCCCGTATGGGCAGCCTGTCTTGAATGGATTCCAGAAATGTGGTAACATCCGGAAAGCAGATGGAAAAATGTTCATCCTGCATTTTCAGCAGTTCGTTCTTGTGAGGTTCGGAAATGCCTGTGTTCAGGATATGGATACGATACCGGCGGCTGCGGTCTGCATTCTCGATCAGAGAACGGATGGAAACAATGGCAAATTTGGCGAAAATATCATCGCAGGCATAAAAAACAGGAATGATGTCGTTCATATTCGTTTCTCTCTTTCATCTGGTAAGTATATCAGCCTTATTGTTATTTTACGGCAGGTGCAAATACACTATAAGCAGAGCCGCCCAAAGGCATATGGTAGGTTGTAAATTCATCACCGAAGGCCTGGAAGTAGACGTAACGGGAGGTCATATTGATGTGGGTGTAATTACCCTCGGCCACTACGCGATTGTCTGAGCCGTCGGTTCGCATACATTTTAACTGGGGACTTGTGTTGTCATTTTTTTGATAATATATGTAGCCGTTTCCCACGTTAAAGCAGTCCACCCGGTCATTGGTCAGTACCTGAACTTCATTTTGCGACAGGGAGTAACGGCAGAGCCGGTAATTTTCCGCAACATCCATGTAATAGATATAATCTCCGTCCAGACAAGGATACCAAAGATTCCCGCGCCACAGTTCCGAGACCACATCGTTGGCTGTGTTCAAGGCATAGAGATAATGATCCTCCTGAGTGCCGTTATAATAAATGATGCCGTTCCCGGCGCAGGCCGGATTGATGCTGTAACTTGCCAGATCCACTTGTTCGGATTCGTCAATCTTAAGTTTGTAGAAGGAAGTGGATAAGGATTTGGATGTCAGCAGGTACAGGTAATTGTTTACCAGCTGTCCAGTGATTACCACGTCTCTGGTCAGGGTAGTGATATTACTGCCGTTCAATCCGCTCCTGCAGAAAGAACGAATTCCTTCTACCTGTCCGGGGCCGGATTCCAGAGCGGAGTTAAACTGGTAAAAATATAGGTATTTTCCTCCGGCGAGGATATTTCTTACCTGCATCTTGTTCAGCCGCACCACATCTGTTTCATCCGGAGTCATGGAATAAAGGCAGCCGTGATCTGCCGTATTGGAAAAATAGACCCGTCCGTCGTATTCGCAGAAAAGCCCCTCATTGTTTAAATTTCCGGCGCTATTGCCGACGGTGCCATCCGGATTCATGGATATACGGTTCGAAAATACGCTGACAATGCCTAAGGCTGCCAGCAGCAATACACAGATCCCTGCTATTAGCACGATCTTTGCGGTTTTGTTCATTTGGAATTCTCTCCTTTGCTTTGCATGGAATCACTCCTAATTATACACTGCTTTTGTCTTGCTATCAAGATTGTTTTGGTATAAGATAAAATATAAAGTTATAAAGTAAAAAAATCGGCAAAAAGGAGCAGGCTTATGGACTTGGGGGAATTAAGGAGGAAGATTGACGAGATTGATTCCGGCATTGTGGAGCTTTATGAGCGGCGGATGGAGGTGTGCCGCCAGGTGGCAGAATATAAGATCAGTACGGGGAAAAAAGTATTTGACAGACAGCGCGAAGCGGAAAAGATCGTCAAGGTAAAGTCGCTGACACATAACGAGTTTAACAGCCGCGGTATTGAAGAATTGTTCGAGCAGATTATGTCCATGAGCAGAAAGCTGCAATACGGCCTGCTGGCAGAAAACGGGAAGCTGGGGAAGCCCTCTTTTATTGCGGTGGACCGGCCGGACACTGCTGAGGCAAGAGTAGTATTTCAGGGGGCGGAGGGTTCTTATTCCCAGGCGGCTATGATGCGATATTTCGGGGAAGAAATCCAGAGCTTCCATGTGGACAGCTTCCGGGACGCCATGAGCGCCATAGACGACGGCAGCGCGGATTTTGCAGTGCTGCCCATTGAAAATTCAACAGCCGGCGTTGTTAGCGAGATTTATGATCTCCTGCAGGAATATGAAAATTATATTGTAGGCGAGCAGGTTATTCAGGTAGAACACTGCCTGCTGGGGCTGCCCGGTGTGGACCCTGCCCGCATCAGGACGGTTTATTCTCATCCCCAGTCCCTGATGCAGAGCGCACGGTTTCTTGGTAATCATGACTGGAAGCAGGTCAGTATGCAGAATAATGCCTTTGCGGCCAGAAAGGTGGCTGAGGATCAGGATCCCGCCCAGGCGGCGATCGCCGGTGAGCAGGCCGCAAACGTCTATGGCCTGCAGATTCTGCAAAGGGGCATCAATGACTGCGGCAGCAATTCTACCCGCTTTATCATTGTTACCAATCAGAAGATTTTCAGGAAGGATGCCAATAAGATCAGTATCTGCTTTGAATTGCCTCATGAAAGCGGCTCTTTGTATCATATGCTGTCACATTTTATTTATAATGATCTGAATATGACGAAGATTGAAAGCCGTCCCATCGAAGAGCGGGATTGGGAGTACCGCTTCTTTATTGATTTTGAGGGCAACCTGGCGGACAGCGCAGTGAAAAACGCGCTGAGGGGCTTAAGAGACGAGGCACGGAATATGAAGGTGCTGGGAAACTATTGACGGGGCGCACTTGAGTACAGTGGCATGATTTCGTTACGGGATGTTGTTTTGGGGCTGCACGTATAAAAACGAATGTTATTTATGACTGAAACATCTTGGCAGGAAGGAATGAAGGATTATGCGGGAACAAGAATTGATTGTTTACAGGAATTTTGAAGACGGGGACTTATTTTTTGATATGGCCTGGCTGATGGCGCATTATTCGGAGTCTAAGCCGGAGCGGGAGCCGGCGGCGCTTTTTTATGACTGCATCCACAGGCTGATTGAGCTGGCAGGAAATTATGGCTTTCACGGGAATCTTTGGCATTGTTACCTGGCAAACCTGCTGGTAAACAATGAGAACAGCTATAGCTGCGGCTGTGAGATCAGGGGTCAGATTGAAGGAACCGTCAATGAGGCGGCTCTGCATGATATTGCCATATTTAAAGAGTTTTACGATTATGATTTCAGAAAGATGTGTGAAACGCTTCAGGCGCCGGAATACGCCCTTACCGAGCATTACAAGGTAAACAGCCGGGAGAGTAAGGTCTATAATGCCAGGATCTGCGCCCGCATCTGTGAACTGGCGGAAAAGTTCTGCGGGGATCAGACGGCGGAGGAAATGAAAGCCACATTGACGGAGTTTTACAGGGAATACGGTGTGGGGAAATTTGGCCTGCATAAGTGTTTCCGGGTAGCTCATGACGAGACCGGCGTACATGTGGAGCCAATCCCCAATATTGCTCATGTGGCGCTGGAGGATCTGGTGGGATACGAGATTCCAAAAAAGAAGCTGACGGATAACACGGATGCGTTTGTGGCGGGGCGAAAGGCTAACAACTGTCTGTTGTTTGGGGACGCCGGTACGGGGAAGTCCTCTTGTATCAAGGCCATTGCCAACGAATATTATGAGAAGGGGCTGCGAATTATAGAGATATACAAGCATCAGTTTCAGGACCTGAATGCGGTGATCGGGCAGATCAAAAAGCGTAATTATAAATTTATCATTTATATGGATGATTTAAGCTTTGAGGACTTCGAGACGGAGTACAAGTATTTAAAAGCCGTCATTGAAGGAGGTTTGGAGAAAAAGCCGGAAAATGTTCTGATTTATGCCACATCCAACAGGCGGCACCTGATTCGGGAAAATTACGGTGACAGGGAAGAGATCCGTCAGGACATGCACACCGGAGATACTGTCCAGGAGAAGCTTTCGCTGGTATATCGTTTCGGCGTAACCATCTATTTTGGAGCGCCGGATAAGAAGCAGTTCCAGGGAATTGTAAAAGCTCTGGCGGAGCGGGACGGTATTAAGCTCTCCGAGGAAGAACTGCTTAGCGAGGCCAATAAGTGGGAGTTGTCCCACGGCGGCCTGTCAGGGCGCACCGCCAGACAGTTTGTGGATTACATCAGCTCGGTTACAATAGAAAAATCAAAAAGGCATTAGCGAAACGATCATTCCGTAATCGGACTTTAGATAATCCGTACATAAAACGATTCAAAAGGAGGCGGGTGATGAGTATCAGAACCTTTGCGGCCATTGTGGCAGGCAGCTTTGAGCTGACCATGAAGATATTTGAGTTTTCTGGGAAAAACAACATGCGGGAGATTGATCATGTCAGCAGGCGGCTGGCCTTAGGCAGCGATACCTATGCCCATGGCAGGATCTGCAGTGAAAAGCTGGACGAGGTCTGCCGTACCTTAAAGGAATTTGCCGGGATCATGAAGGCTTATAAAGTGGAAGCCTATAAAGCATACGGCACCAGCGCCATCAGGGAGGCGGAAAATTCCATTATTCTGCAGGATCAGATTGCACAGCGGACCGGTATTCAGATGGAAATACTCAGTAATTCCGAACAGCGATTTCTGGACTATAAATCCGTGGCTTCCAAGGGAGAGAGCTTCCGCAGAATCATAGAGGAAAAAACGGCGATTTTAGACATCGGGGGTGGAAGCATTCAAATATCCCTGTTTGACAATGATACGCTGGTATCCACTCAGAATCTGCGCTTGGGAGTTTTAAGGATTCAGGAGTACATGACCCGTTTTGAGGTAAAGCCTTCACGTCGGGAGTTTTTTATTGACGAGATGGCCATGGCCCAGCTTACGGGATATAAAAAGCTGTATCTGAAGGATAAGGAGATACAAAACCTGATTGTGATCGACGATTATCTTTCTCCTCTTGCGGTGAAGCTTTCCGGCGGAAATTCCAATAAGGCCGTGATGGACAGTGCGGGCTTTGATAAAATGATGGACAGACTGCGGACGGGAAATCCCGCCCAGGCGGCGAAGGCATTAGGACTTCCGGAGGAAAAGCTGCCTCTGGTGTTTATAAGTGCCGTGCTTACCGGCCGCATTGCGGAGCTTATGGGAGCGGAGAGAATCTGGGCTCCCGGAGTGACACTCTGCGACGGCATCGCTTATGAATATGCAGAAAAAATAAAAATGTTCCGAGGCGAGCATGATTTTGAAAAGGATATTATTGCCTGCGCCGTCAATATCAGCAAGCGCTACATGGGCAGCAGGAAGCGCTCTGAGACGCTGGATAACATTGCCGTTACCATCTTTGACAGCATGAAAAAGGCCCATGGACTGGGAAAGCGGGATCTTTTATATTTGCGGCTGGCGGCGATCCTGCATGACTGCGGCAGGTATATCAGCATGGTAAATATCGGCGAGACTTCTTATGACATTATCATGGCAACGGAGATCATCGGCCTTTCTCATGCGGAGCGGGAAATGGTGGCCAATATTGTGCGCTTTAACCATGGCAGCTTTATTTATTACGGCCGGGAGGGGCTGGACCGGGAGACATACCTTAAGATTGCAAAGCTGACGGCAATTTTAAGACTGTCCAGCGGTCTGGACAGAAGCCACAAGCAGAAGCTGAAGGGAATGAAGGCAGTGTTGAAGGATAATCAGTTGTTCCTCACGGCAGACACGGCCGAGGATATTACGCTGGAAAAGGGATTTTTCAGGGAGCGGATGGAATTTTTCCGGGAGGTTTTCAGCGTAGAGCCGATCTTAAAACAAAAAAAGGCATTGCAGGTGCAGAAATGAGGGCGATATGGGAGAAATTGATTTTTGTGATCCGAAATATTATACAAATCGGGAGCTTTCCTGGATTTTGTTTGACCACCGAGTATTGAATGAGGCGAGAGACAAGACCATTCCTCTGTTTGAAAGGCTCAAATTCTTAAGCATCACGGCCTCTAACCTGGATGAGTTTTTTATGATTCGGGTGGCATCCTTAAAGGATATGGTAAACGCGGGATACGAGAAAAAGGATATTGCAGGCATGACGCCGAAGGAACAGCTTTCAGCTCTGGACACAGCCATTCATGAGCTGGTGGAGCTGCAGTATTCCACCTGGAACCGTTCCCTTGTTCCCCAGTTGGAAAAGAATGGTTTGAAGATCATCAGCAGACATGAGGATTTAAGCGGCGAGGAAGCGGCGTATATTGACGGCTATTTTGAAGAGAATGTATACCCTGTGCTGACACCCATGGCAGTGGATTCCTCCAGGCCCTTTCCGCTGGTGCGGAATAAGACGCTGAACATTGCGGCGCTGGTACACAAGAAAAACAGCAAGGAAGAGCTGGAGTTTGCTACGGTTCAGGTGCCCTCGGTGCTGGAACGCATCGTTACGCTTCCTTCTACGGGAAAGGTGAAAAAGGTTATCCTTCTGGAAGAAATCATTGAAAGGAATATGCACAAACTGTTCCTGAATTATGATATTGTTTGTGCGCACCCGTTCAGAGTCATGCGCAATGCGGATCTTACCATTGAAGAAGACGAGGCGGCAGACCTGTTAAAGGAGATACAAAAGCAGCTAAAAAAGCGCCAGTGGGGCGAGGCCATCCGCCTTGAGGTGGAGGACTGCATAGATAAAAGGCTGTTGAAAATCTTGAAAAACGAGCTGCACATGGGGCAGAATATTTACAAGATTGCGGGCCCTCTGGACCTAACCGTATTGATGAAGCTTTACGGGCTGGAAGGCTTTGAGCATTTAAAGAATCCTAAATTTACGCCTCAGCCGGTGCCGGAGCTTCCCGCGGGCTGCCGGATATTTGACGAGATCAAAAAGGGAGATATTCTGCTGCACCACCCCTATCAGACCTTTGAGCCGGTGGTGAATTTTATAAGGCAGGCGGCAAGGGATCCGGAGGTGCTTGCCATCAAGCAGACCCTGTACCGGGTCAGCGGTAATTCACCCATTATTGCGGCGCTCGCCCAGGCGGCGGAAAACGGCAAGCAGGTATCGGTGCTGGTGGAATTGAAAGCCCGTTTTGACGAGGAAAACAATATTGTCTGGGCAAAGATGCTGGAGAAGGCAGGCTGCCATGTGATATACGGGCTGGTGGGGTTAAAGACCCACAGCAAGATCACTCTGGTGGTGCGCAGGGAAGAGGACGGCATCCGTCGTTATGTTCATCTGGGTACAGGTAATTATAATGACGCCACGGCAAAGCTGTATACGGACATCGGACTTTTGACCTGCGACGAATCCGTAGGCGAGGACGCTACGGCGGTGTTTAATATGCTGTCTGGCTATTCCGAGCCCTTGGTGTGGAATAAGCTCAGTCTGGCGCCGCTTTGGCTGAAGGATAAATTCCTTTATCTCATCGGCCGGGAGAAGGAACATGCTCTTGAGGGGCATCCGGCCAGAATCATTGCCAAGATGAATTCTCTCTGTGACAGGGACATCATTGCGGCGCTTTACGAGGCGGCCAGCGCGGGAGTGAAAATTGATTTGATTGTCAGGGGAATCTGCTGCCTGAGAACAGGGATTCCGGGAGTCAGCGAGAATATAACGGTCCGTTCCATTGTGGGAAATTTTCTGGAGCATAGCAGAATCTTTTACTTTGAAAATGACGACAATTTTGAAATTTACTGCGGCAGTGCAGACTGGATGCCCAGGAATCTGGAGCGCAGGGTGGAGATCCTGTTCCCAGTGGACCGTCCGGAACTGAAGGAAGAGCTGCTGCATATTCTTCAAAGCCAGCTGAAGGACAATGTGAAGGCGTCCGTGCTTCAGGCTGACGGCAGTTATGAGAAGGTGGACAGGAGAGGAAAATCCCGTTTCCAGTCTCAGGAGACATTTTGCCAGGAGGCGGTAAACAAGGCAAATGCAGAAGGAGAGGAAGAGACTCTGGTGACGAGAACATTTATTCCGGAGGTGCATCAATGAGGATATATCTGGCATCCGCATCTCCCAGAAGGAGAGAGCTTTTACTGCAGATCGGCCTGGAGTTTGAGGTGAAAGTCAGTAATGTGCAGGAGATGGTCAATGCTTCCGAGCCAGAAAGAGTAGTGGAAGAGCTGTCTGCGCAAAAGGCTCAGGCGGTGCTTGCGGATTTGGAGCGGGAGTTAAGGCAAAGGGCAGCGGCTGATGCTTGGAGGCAGGCAGAAGCGGCAGGAGAGGAAATCCTTGTCATCGGAGCGGATACCGTGGTGGCGGTGGACGGCAGAATTTTGGGGAAGCCGGCAGACAGGGGGGCGGCGGCTAAGATGCTGAAGCTGCTTTCGGGAAGAAGCCATGAGGTATTTACCGGAGTGACTTTGATATTCAGAGAGCCTTTGGGACAGATCAGGAGAAAGACCTTTCATGAGAGGACAGAGGTGGTCTTTTACGCCATGAGCCAGGCGGAGATCGACGGCTATGTATCTACCGGAGATTGTCTCGATAAGGCCGGAGCATATGGGATTCAAGGGTATTGTGCCCGGTATATTAAAGAAATAAAAGGGGATTACAATAATGTGGTGGGACTTCCTGTGGGAAGGCTTTATCAGGAGGCAAAGGAGTGGCTGGAAAATGAATGAAAGGCTTTTTTATACGAAAAAGGCTGTGATTTTTGATTTGGACGGGACCCTGTCTGATTCCATCGCCAGTCTGAAATACTGCGGAGACAGGGCGCTGGCCCCCTTTGGCTACGGCCCGTATCCTGAGTCGGACTACAAGTATTTTGTGGGGGACGGCGCGGCGAATCTGATCAAGAGAGCGCTGATCAAGTCTGGGGACAGGGAGCTGATTCATTTTGACGAGGCTTTTGCGCTATATAAAGAATATTTTGCCGCAGACTGCATGTATCAGGTGAAGCCCTATGACGGGATACCAGAGCTGTTAAAGACGCTCAAAGAAAAGGGTATCCGTATTGCGGTGCTTTCCAACAAGCCCCATATCCAGACGCTGGAGGTGATTCATACATTGTTCGGAGAAGACTGCTTTGACGTGATTCGGGGGCAGAAGGAGGGAGTGCCCATCAAGCCGGATCCGGCAGGGGTGTTTGCCATTTTAAAGGAGCTTGGGCTGACTGCGGCAGAGCTTTTATATCTGGGAGATACGGCTACGGATATGAGGACGGGAAGGAACGCGGGGGCTTTTACCGTCGGCGCACTCTGGGGCTTTCGTGATCGGAAGGAGCTGGAGGAAGCCTGTGCGGATGCCATTATTACCCATCCCCTGGAGCTGCCGGAATATTTATGAAGGGTGCAATAAATAAATTGCATGTGACATATTGACATGAGGCGCATAACAATGTAGTATGTGGGCATAAAGAACTGTACCGGGCGGATAGACGCTGTATCCCGGTGAGCAAAGGAGGGTAGAAGTATGCGCGAATTTGATGACAGAGTTCTGGAATATTTTCTGGATAATCAGCTTCAGCTTTTTCCCGAAAAGGTAGCAGAAACGCTGGATGAAGCAGAAGAATTTCTGGAGGACTGCATGGCGGTGCTGGTAGAATCCGCAGATGAAGTAATGGATTATTTTGAAGAGGAAGGCATGGATGTGCAGAGTGCCGGAGAAGATGAGGTATTGGCTGCTAAGGAGGTCTTTGACATTGGCGACGGCAGGTATCTGATCGTAGAGGGATAGGTTGTAAACAGATGTGAAGTAATATAAGAAAAGGAGCTGTTGCACAGGCAGATCAATTATCATTTGCCTTAAGCAATGGCTCCTTTAAGATTAATAAGGGGGCTGGTGCAATGCTGAAACTGGAGTATGATAAAAAACAAATCGAAGATGTTGTTGACAGGATTGTAAAAAAGACGATGAACATGGATCTGACCTGGGACTGGCCCTGCGGGGTGGCTTATTACGGTATTGGAGAAGCCTTTGAAAAAACAGGAAGGCAAGAGTACCTGAGGCTTTTAAAGGACAGGGTGGACGAGATGATTGAGCTGGGACTGCCAACTGCTTGGACGGTGAACGCCTGCGCTATGGGGCACTGTCTGGTGACTCTTTATCAGGCCACGGGAGAGCAGAAATATTATGACATTATAATGAGCAAAATAGAATACCTGAAGAAAGACGCCCTCCGCTTTGGAGATCGCGTGCTGCAGCACACCGTTTCACCCAATAATGATTTTCCGGAGCAGGCATGGGCGGATACCCTGTTTATGGCTGCCCTGTTTATGCTGCGGGTTGGCGTCATGAACGATGACCGTGAGTTGATTGAAGATGCTCTGAATCAGTGGCAATGGCATATCCGGTATCTGCAGAATCCCAGCAGCGGCTTTTATTATCATGGCTATGATAATATTGCCGGAGATCATATGTCCGGTATCTACTGGGGCAGGGCCAATGCCTGGGCAGCATACACAATGTCCATGGTGGGCGGGCTGCTTCCACAGTGCTACCTGTATCCTGCTTATATAGATGTGGCAGGCTCCTTGAATGAACAGCTGGCGGCGTTGAAGACGGTGCAGACCGAGAATGGGCTGTGGAGAACGGTGCTGGATGACGAGGAATCTTACGAAGAAGTTTCTGCTTCCGCAGGGATTGCCGTAGCCATGCTGGAGCGGGGCAATGCTCTTCATGGGAAATATATTAATAAAGCCATAACGGGTCTGCTGAACAATATCAGCGAGGACGGCAAGGTTATGAATGTGTCCGGAGGCACGGCTGTCATGCGGGATAAGGAGGGCTATAGAGGTATTCCCAAGGCTTGGATCCAGGGCTGGGGACAGGGGCTGGCACTTGCCTTTTTTTCCACCTTGCTTGTATCAGATACCATTGCCAAGGATGGTGCCATGTAAACCTATGCCATTTTTAAATTTTCAAGTATCTCATAGGGAACAAAGAGATTTCCGCAGCCGCAGCCAAGGTCAATTCCTGGTTTATTGCTGCCGTGAAAATCGCTGCCGCCGCTTAAAAGCAGATGATATTTTTGGGCCAGTGCCCGGATCTGGCGTTCTTCGTGAGGTTTATAAGTGCTGTAGATGGCTTCAATGCCTTTGAGGCCGTTTTCCTTTAACTCTGCGGTGAGGGCATCCAGCCTTTCGTCGCTCATGCGATAGAGGATGGGGTGCGCAAGTATGGGAATACCATTTGCCTCCAGGATCAGCTTTACCGCCTGTACCGGAGTGACTTTTTCTCTGGGAACATAGCAGGGGCAGCGGTCGCCTACATAGCGGTCAAAGGCCTCTTTCATGCTTTGGATAGAGCCGTGGCTCAACATATATTTTGCAAAGTGAGCGCGGGTGATTACGGCATCTGGAAACTCATTTAATAAGGCCTCATAAGTAATGTCAATGCCTGCTTCACGGAGCAGGCGGCACATTTTATGATTGCGGGTAGTGCGGGAGGTTACGAACTCTTGTAGCTGCTTGATAAAGGGTTGACTGTGATAGTCAATATAAAGCCCTACAATATGCACATCCTGGCCCTGATATTCCGTAGAAAATTCGATTCCGGGAATAACCTCTGGTACGGGAGCCAGCGTCAGAGCCGGATGCGCCGATGGAAGGTCTGTTTCCTGCTCCGTGGCAAGTTCCCGGCGCAGCTTTTCTGCATAGAAAACAGCCTCGTCCAGCCCGTCCACCGTGTCGTGATCGGTGAGGGCAAAGGCGGCGAGGCCTTTTTTCATGGCGTAATCTACCAGCTGAACAGGGGTATAGGTTCCGTCGGAGCGGTTGGAATGTACGTGTAAATCAATGGGCAGCATATGGGGAAGCCTTTCTGCGGAATTCTAGTTCTCTTCGTCTTCCTTCTGGGCCGTAAAGACAGTTCTTTTTCTGGCCATTTCGTCGTTTTCAAGGTATTCGTCGTAGGAGGTAATTTTATCTACAATCTGTCCACCTGGCAGAATCTCAATGATACGGTTTGCCGTAGTCTGTACAAACTGGTGGTCATGGCAGGCAAACAGTGCCACACCGGGGAATTTGATCAGTCCGTTGTTTAAGGCTGTGATGGATTCCATGTCCAGATGGTTGGTGGGCTCGTCGAAGAGCAGGCAGTTTGCACCGCTGATCATCATTTTGGAGAGCAGACAGCGCACCTTCTCGCCCCCGGAGAGAACCTTTACCTTTTTAACGCCGTCCTCGCCGGCAAACAGCATACGTCCCAGGAAGCCTCTTACATAGGTTACATCTTTTACGGGGGAGTAGCCTGTGAGCCAGTCTGTAATGGTCAGGTCATTGTTAAATTCTTCGGTGTTGTCCTTGGGGAAGTAAGCCTGAGATGTAGTTACACCCCATTTGAAACTTCCTTCATCGGGCTCAATTTCTCCCATGAGGATCTGGAACAAAGTGGTTTTGGCAAGTTCCTGACCACCTACAAATGCAATTTTATCGTTATGTCCCATAACAAAGGAAACATCATCCAGCACCTTCTCACCGTTTACCGTTTTAGAAAGGTGTTCCACCGTAAGGACTTCATTGCCGATCTCACGGTCAGGTCGAAAATCTATATAAGGATATTTTCTGCTGGAAGGCTTGATTTCATCCAGCTCGATTTTTTCCAGGGCACGCTTTCTGGAGGTAGCCTGTTTGGACTTGGAAGCATTGGCGGAAAAGCGGGAGATAAACTCCTGCAGTTCCTTGATCTTCTCTTCCTTCTTTTTGTTGGCTTCCTTCATCTGCTTCACTAACAGCTGGCTGGATTCGTACCAGAAATCGTAATTGCCGGCATAAAGCTGGATCTTGCCATAGTCAATGTCAGCGGTGTGAGTACACACTTTGTTTAAAAAATAACGGTCGTGGGAAACCACGATTACAGTATTATCAAAGTCGATCAGGAAGTCTTCCAGCCAGGCGATGGCATCCAGGTCCAGATGGTTGGTAGGCTCATCCAACAGCAGGATGTCAGGATTACCAAATAATGCTTTTGCCAGCAGCACCTTCACCTTCAGGCTGCCGTCAAGCTCTCTCATAGTGGAATCATGATACTCTGTTCCCACGCCCAGGCCGTTTAGCAGCATGGCTGCGTTGGATTCCGCTTCCCAGCCGTCCATTTCGGCAAATTCGGCCTCCAGTTCACTGGCGCGAATGCCGTCCTCGTCGGAGAAATCCTCTTTGGCATAGATGGCATCCTTCTCCTTCATGATTTGGTACAGGCGTTCGTTTCCCATGATGACCGTATCCATGACAATATAATCGTCATATTTAAAGTGGTCTTGTTCCAGTACGGAGAGACGCTGGCCGGGAGTGATAACAATATCACCTTTAGTGGTTTCCAGGTTTCCGGACAAAATTTTTAAAAAGGTTGACTTTCCGGCTCCGTTAGCGCCGATCAGCCCGTAACAGTTTCCTTCTGTGAATTTGATATTTACGTCTTCAAACAGGGCTTTCTTGCCCACTCTGTAGGTTACATTATTAGCACTGATCATAGTTCCTCTCATTCCGCCGGGAGGGCAGTTGTTCCCGGTCCTTGTGATGCTCCCTGTCCGGTGTCAGATTTCTTGGGTTTCACCTGCCCGATTTCCGTGGAAAATGAGTCGTACTTTTTTTGAAAATCGGGGCAGAATAACAGGGAAATTGTTTTTTGCACTTCTTCCATTATACACAAGAAGGTGTAATTTTCAAGGACTTTTGTGCAGTTTCATTGCGGCCGGACCTAAAGTCTGGTAAAATATGGGTAGAGGCCCAAACGGTCTGTAAAAGAAGCGGCTTGGGTTCAGCAAGGCTATATGCCAAAGAACAAGGTATCGGTTCAGCAGTCCGTAAAGAACGCCGCAGGCGCGCATAAAGGACAACGCTAAATTATGCGCGCGGTATGAGCCGAACTGTGCGTGAGCTTGATGAAAAAACAACAGGAGGTATTGCATGGGATCAAAACTGAATTATAAGAGAACATTTTTTGTAGGGCTGGCGTTTTTAAGTATTTCCGCATTCTGGCAGATGTATGATAATATCATTCCCCTGATGCTTCAGAACACTTTCGGGCTGGGGGAGACGGTTACGGGGGTGCTGATGGCCATGGACAATGTGCTGGCGCTGATTCTCCTGCCGGTGTTCGGATCCCTTTCCGATAAGGTGAATACGCCGTTAGGAAAGCGTACCCCCTTCATTCTTACCGGTACGGTGCTGGCAGTAATTTTTATGATGCTTCTGCCCTTTGCGGACAGACGTCAGAGCCTGGTGCTGTTTTTGACGGCATTATTTGCTACTCTGCTTTCCATGGGGCTGTATCGTTCGCCCGCGGTAGCCCTGATGCCGGATCTGACACCCAATCATCTGCGCAGCCGGGCTAACGCGGTCATTAACCTGATGGGGGCCGTGGGCGGGGTCTATGCGCTGATTATGATAAAGCTTTTGGTGGGAGCGGGGGACAGGCCCGATTATGCGCTCCTGTTTGTCAGCGTGGCGGCATTGATGGTAGTGGCGGTGGGAATCCTGTTGATTACAATTCGAGAGAATAAGCTGCGCAGGGAATTAGAAGAAACGGAAAAAGCGGAGGAGCAGGCGGCGTTGCCGGGTACAGAAATAAATGAGGCGGCGATAGAAAATGCGGCAGGGAGCAATGGGGCAGAGCAGGCTGCATCACCGAAGTTTCAACAAGCGGATGAGTCTGCAGCAGAGAACAGAGCGGAGAAGAATGCCGTGACCCGGACGGAAAAAGAGAGCAGCAAAAGGAGCGTGGAAGCGTCTGAGAGCAGCGAAGCCCCGGCGCAGAAGATAACTTTGCCCAGGGACGTAAAGCGCAGTATGATTTTCCTGCTGCTGTCCATCTTTTTCTGGTTCACTGCCTACAATGCGGTGACCACCGCCTTTTCCAGATATACCCGGGTGGTATGGAAGATGGAGGGCGGCAGCTTTGCTAACTGTCTGATGGTAGCTACGGTGGCGGCTATTATCAGCTACATTCCCATCGGCAATATTTCCGCCAGATTCGGCAGGAAGAAGACCATACTGGGCGGTATTCTGATCATGGCAGCGTGCTATCTGGCGGCGGTCTTTGCGGGGGCATATCATCCGGTGATTAACATTGCCTTTGCCTTAATTGGTGTGGGCTGGGCGGCGATCAACGTAAACTCTTACCCTATGATCGTGGCTATGAGTCAGGGCAGCGATATTGGTAAATTTACAGGAACTTATTATACCTTTTCCATGGCGGCGCAGATTTTTACCCCGGTTTTTTCGGGCTTTCTGTTGGAAAATGTGTCTTACAGGACGCTGTTTCCCTATGCGCTGCTCTTTGCTCTGGCTTCGTTCTGTACCATGACGCAGGTGCGTCACGGAGATGTGAAGCCGGTGAAAAAGAAGAGCCTGCTGGAGAATTTTGATGTGGATGACTAAGTTCTTTCTCATTATTTGAAGCAATATAGGGAAGGCATCATGATAGGACGAAGGAGAAGAGAATTTTTATGAAGGTATTAATGATTGTATTGATTTGCCTGCTGGCGTTAGCGGTGCTGTATTTGCTGATGATTATGCCCAGAATGCTGGGAAGGCCGGATACGGCGCCCTTTAAAGAGTGGCTGTATGCGCATCGAGGGCTGCATTTTAATGGGCCGGCGGGGGATGCGGAAAAAACAGTGTACGAAGCCGGAGAGAAGAATGAGAGCGAAAGGGGCTTGTCCGGCAGTGCAGAAAGCACACAGGCTGAGGAAGACATCACCCACGGCGCGAAAGACATCACCAGCGGCGTGAAAGACATTGCGCAGGTTGCGAAGGACATCACGCCGGAAAATTCTCTGCGGGCTTTTCGGAAGGCGGTGGAGGCGGGATTCGGTATCGAGCTGGATGTGCAGATGACCAAGGATCGTATTCCCGTGGTGTTTCATGATTTTACCCTAAAGCGCATCTGCGGCCGGGAGGGGAAAGTGTCGGACTATACCTATGAAGAACTGCAGCAGTTTCCCCTCTGCGGCTCCGACCAGCGGATTCCGAAATTTGAAGATGTTTTGAAATGTGTGGACGGCAGGGTGCCCTTAATCGTCGAGCTGAAGATTGAGTCCACGGACCTTTCCGTCTGTCCGGCAGCGGACGCCCTGCTTACGGAATATCATGGGCTGTATTGTATCGAATCTTTTAATCCTCTGGGGGTTTTCTGGTACAGGAGGCACAGGAGAAAGGTGGTCAGGGGACAGTTGGCGGAGGGCTTTTTAAGAGTGGGAGAGTATAAGGGGGTACTCTACTTCCTGCTCCAGAATCTCTTGTTTAACTTCCTGACAAAGCCGGATTTTATTGCCTATAACCATAAGCACTATAACATGCTTTCCCGCAGGCTCTGCAGGGGACTTTATCATAATATGGCGGCGGCCTGGACTATCAAAAGCCGGGAAGAACTGGAGGCGGCGGAAAAACATTTCGACATTTTCATTTTCGACAGCTTTGTGCCGGAATTGCAAAGTGCCGAATTAAAATAACTGCAGCGAGGGTGTTTTACAGAATATAATTGATATATATATGCGGGAGTGCGAGCAGGGGGGCGCTGAGACTGTCGGCGCAGTGAAAGGGAGGGTGTATGGAACTGACTTTTGTGAATCCGGGAGTGGATCAGATGATCCGGGAAATAATGGCATTTCAGACGGATGGGGAGGCAGCCTTCTGGTCGTCTCCCCTATATGCGTTTTATCCGCAGATTGATAAAGAGTATGCAGAAACGCTGACATTTGAGAACAAGAAGGATTATCTGGAAGAGATGCTGCGGAAAGAATACGCAGAAATAGAGGGGGAAATCATCGAAAAGGTGATTTTGTACTCCGGGCGCTGGAACGCCTGTAAGGAGCAGATTACTGCAGCCTTATCGGATGCCTTTGCCGTTGACTGCGCCGGGCTGTTTCCTGATTTGCGGTGCAATGTCAGTATGAATCCGGTGCAGCCGAGATCCCTGACGGAGAAGAGCTTTGATATATTTTACTTAAACAGTGAGAAGGGAGCTATTGGCACCGCTATCCATGAACTGATACATTTTGTATGGTTTTATGTCTGGAACAGGCTGTTTCATGACAGCTATGCGGAATACGAGCGTCCGTCTCTAAAGTGGCTCTTAAGTGAGATGGTGGTGGAGACTGTGATGGGGGATAAAAGGCTCAGCACCATCAATCCATATTATCCAAGAGAACAAGGCGGCTGCATCTATCCCTGTTTTTTTGATTTAAAGGCAGGCGGAACCCTGCTTCTTGACACTTTGGATGAAATGTACAGAAATCGAAACATAGATGACTTTATGAAAGAAAGCTATGCTTATTGCCGGGAGCATGAGCAGGAGATCCGGGAGCATGTGGGCAAGGAGCTTTTTGCAACATAAAGAACAGGGTAGGCTGATACCCGTATCCTAGCTGTCAAGATTGCAAAATATTATTGTCAAGATTGCCAAGTGGGAAGCCGATCATCAATTCAATGCTTTTTATCAGACTAATTTGTATTTCTTTATCGTTTGTCTAGGGATGAGCTGATTGTCAATATTCTCTTCGCAAGTCAAACAGTTCTCTGGTTTCCTTTTATCTTGGCAAATATATGATAATATTGTTTATATATTGGACGAGAGAACTGATACAATGTGTATATTGGAAGATGAAGGCTTTTCCTTTTGGAAGTTTATGATGTTCCTCTCTGGACAAAAAGTATGCAGAGTTAGTTGCGAAAAAAGAACAGGGGGTGCCAATGATGAAAAACAGTAAATTTCCGTCCATACAATATATCAGCTTCAGCATGAAACATGCTGCGGGATATACGGGGATGCTGATCTTCCTGCGGCTTGTGCAGGCACTGATGCCTTCCGTGCAAATACTGACACTGGCAGGTCTTTTGGACAGGGCGCAGGAAGCGTTTGCCGCCGGGAAATTTACGGATGCTTTATATCTCAGCATTTTTTTATTTGTGGGCTTTATTTTGCTGGACACGGTGCTCCATATTATCAGCAGTTTTGTTAGAATGAAGTATGAGATAAAAATCGGAATGGAGTATGACCGGAGCCTGCTGACGAAAAGGAGCAGGCTGCTCTATTATCTGGCGGAGGAACAGAGTACACAGGAGTTAGTCAGCCGCCTGTCCGCAGAAAGTACCGAAAGAATGGCCAAGGGCCTGCAGAATCTGCTGGATTTATTTGAGTATGGCATCCGCATAGCCGGCGTTGCCGTTATCGTTTTGACGGCGCATGTGGGAATTGGCCTGGCAGTGATGGCAATTTTTGCAATCATGCTTCCGGTGGCAAAAAAATGCGGAGAAGAGGATTACGAGGCCTACACGGAGGCGGATAAGCAGTTTCGGAAGGCGGCCTATCTGCAGCAGATTCTGGGTCACAGAGACTTTACAGACGAGAGAAAGACGTTTGCTTATACCGATCAGATCAATGAGAAATGGGAATTACAGTATGATAAAGGCCGAAAAATGTCGCAGGCTGTTACAAAGAAGAATTTTATTCACATTAAGGCAGCCAGTATGCTGACTGTGATAATGGCGGTGGCAGCGGCGGCGCTCCTTTTATTTCCACTGCGGAGGGGAACGATGACGGTGGGCGGGTATGTCAGTGTCGTTACCGCGATTATCAATCTGACAAAGATGATGTCATGGAATTTAGCCTATATGATAGAGGATTATACGGTCTGTAAAGAATGGATATTTTAACGCTGTATCTGCCTTATTTTTTAATTTACGGGGTTTATCTGTACAGGAGAAGACCTGTTCTGGCTCTGGCCATTCCGCTTATTTTTGTGCCGAAGATACTGGCGCAGGTGATAAAATCGCGTATGTACCTGGACCTGGAAGAGAAAACAGCACCGCTTATCAGAAAGGAAGAGGGCATATGCGTCTTATGCCGCAGAACGGGATTATGTGAAAGAAACGCGGCTGCTGAATACCGTTGGCATCTTTATTGAGAAATGGCGCGGGGTACGCGGCAGGCGGGGTCAGCTGACGCTGAAGGTGGAAAAGCGTGCTTACTTTGCGGAGATTACAGCCCTGCTGCTGCACCTGGCGGGGTATGCTGCGGTGATCGGCATTTTACTGGCTTCCGTTTTTTCCGGCAGGATTGCCGTCAGTGCCTTTGCGGCCGTGTTTGCTTCCCTGTCGGCGCTGATTCAACAGATGGATGAGCTGATCGGGGAACGCTTTGGGGAGCTGGCGGAGAATTATGCCGGTATCAGGAATTACAGGGCATTTATGGAGCGGAAAACCGCGCCGCAGGAAGGGGACGGGGGGGAGGAACATCATGAAATCCGTCTGCATAAGGCCGGCTTTTCCTATCCGGGCGGGGAGGCGGTTTTAAAGGATATTGATTTCACAATCAAGGAACGCGAGTGGATCGCTGTGGTGGGAGAGAACGGAAGCGGCAAGACCACCCTGGCCCGCCTGATTCTGGGGCTGTATCTGCCGAGTGAGGGCGAGGTATGCTATAACGGCATTTCCACCGCCGGGCTGTGTTACGGCAGGCTGCAGGAGCAGGCATCCGCGGTTTTCCAAAATTTCAGAAAGTATAAGCTTTCATTGCAGGAAAATGTAGAGATTGCGGCGAAGGGGCCGGCGGCGCAGATGGGGGTGGAAGAGGCTCTGAATCAGGCCGGCATTACATTGTCGAAGGAAGTGTTCCCGGAGCATCTTAATACCGTGCTGGTCAAAGAATTTGGCGGTGTGGACCTGTCGGGAGGGCAGTGGCAGCGAATTGCAATCGCCAGGGGAATCTACAAAAGGTGCGGCCTGATTGTGCTGGACGAGCCCACGGCGGCGATTGACCCCATGCAGGAGCATGAGCTGTATCAGACCTTTTTGGAGGCGGCAAAGGGAAAAACTGCGGTAATCGTCACGCATCGGCTGGGTCTGGCGAGAGCGTGCGACAAAATTATAGTAATGCAGGAGGGGCAGATTCTGGATGTCGGCTGCCATGAAGAGTTGCTGGAGCGTTGCGACTATTATAGGAGGCTGTGGGAGGTACAGGCGTCCGGATATTTAACTGCCAGCGGCTAAGATTGAGGAATGTCATTTTCAATCGCGAGATTTGTGTCTGCGCGTTGCAAAGTCATGAATGACTTGGTCATAAATGACTTGACACAAACTCGTAAGCCATGTATGGCTTTGCCATGTATGGCTTTGCCATGTATGGCTTTGCCATGTATGGCTTTGCGCAACAAAGCAGCGCAGAAATGAGGTAAAATATGACTTGTTGAAATTTGCGGAGTAAAAATTTGTTATTTTAGTGTGATATATGCCGCTTTGTGCCATATAAAATATGCTATTTTTTACAAAAACCCCCAGTATGTCAATTATTTGTCAATTTCGGCTTGCTATTTTGGGAATGACTTGTTAAAATAGGTAAGTACTGAATAGTGGTTCGGCCGATTTCACAGAAGGGCCGAGCTGTTTTCGGCTGTTTAAAATCTAAATTGAAAGGGAGAAACACAAGAATGAAAAAATGGGTTTATTTGTTCAGTGAAGGTGACATGAGCATGCGTAACCTTCTTGGCGGCAAGGGCGCAAATCTGGCAGAGATGACCAGCATTGGCCTGCCGGTTCCGCAGGGCTTTACTATTACAACAGAGGCTTGTACTCAGTATTATGAGGATGGCCGTAAGATCAATGACGAGATCATGGGTCAGACTATGGACTATGTGGCGGAGATGGAAAAGATCAACGGCAAGAAGTTTGGCGATCTGCAGAATCCCCTGCTTGTTTCCGTTCGTTCCGGTGCCCGTGCTTCTATGCCAGGCATGATGGATACCATCTTAAATCTGGGTCTGAACGATGAGGTCGTTGCGGCTATGATCGCAGGCAACCCCGATCCTGCATTTGAGCGTTTTGTATATGATTCCTATAGACGTTTCATCCAGATGTTCTCGGATGTGGTTATGGAAGTTGGTAAGAAGTATTTTGAGCAGCTGATTGACAAGATGAAGGAAGAGAAGGGCGTTAAGTATGACGTTGAGCTTACTGCCGCAGATTTGAAGACTCTGGCAGAGCAGTTCAAGGCAGAATACAAGAAGCAGCTTGGCAAGGATTTCCCTTCCGATCCCGTTGAGCAGCTGAAGCTGGCGATCGAGGCCGTGTTCCGTTCTTGGGACAACCCTCGTGCAAATGTATATCGTCGTGACAATGATATTCCTTATTCCTGGGGTACTGCGGTAAACGTGATGCCCATGGTATTCGGAAACCTGAACGAGCAGTCCGGAACAGGCGTTGCATTTACCCGTGATCCTGCTACCGGCGAAAAGAAGCTGATGGGTGAATTCTTGAAGAATGCTCAGGGTGAAGACGTGGTGGCAGGTGTCCGCACTCCCATGCCGATCGCACAGATGGAGCAGGAGTTCCCTGAAGCATATGCGGAGTTCATCAAGGTATGTGAGATCCTGGAGAATCATTACCATGACATGCAGGATATGGAATTTACCGTTGAGAATAAGAAGCTGTATATGCTGCAGTGCCGTAACGGTAAGAGAACCGCACAGGCAGCATTAAAGATTGCATGTGACCTGGTGGACGAAGGACACAAGACCGAGGCAGAGGCAGTTGCCATGATTGATCCCCGTAACCTTGATACCCTTTTGCATCCTCAGTTCGACGCCGCTGCATTAAAGGCAGCTACTCCTATGGGCAAAGGCCTTGGTGCTTCCCCCGGTGCTGCATGCGGCAAGATCGTATTTACGGCAGAGGACGCTGAAATCTGGGCGGCAAAGGGCGAGAAGGTGGTTCTGGTTCGCTTGGAGACTTCCCCTGAGGACATTACCGGAATGAAGGTTTCCCAGGGTATTCTTACCGTTCGTGGCGGTATGACTTCCCATGCGGCAGTTGTGGCCCGTGGTATGGGTACCTGTTGTGTATCCGGCTGTGGTGAGATTGCCATGGATGAAGTAAATAAGAAGTTTACTCTTGCAGGACAGGAGTTCCACGAGGGAGATTATATCTCTATCGACGGTACTACTGGTAATATCTATGCAGGACAGATTAAGACTGTTGACGCAACCATCGCAGGAGAGTTCGGCCGCGTTATGGCATGGGCGGACAAGTATCGTAAGCTTAAAGTTCGTACCAATGCGGACACACCTGAAGATGCAAAGAAGGCTCGTGAGCTGGGCGCCGAGGGTATCGGTCTCTGCCGTACCGAGCATATGTTCTTTGAAGAAAGTAGAATTGCGGCATTCCGTGAGATGATCTGCTCCGATACCGTGGAAGCAAGAGAAGCAGCGTTGGACAAGATTCTTCCTTACCAGCAGAGCGACTTTGAAAAATTATATGAGGCTCTTGAGGGATGCCCTGTAACCATCCGTTTCCTGGATCCCCCTCTTCACGAGTTCGTTCCCACTGAGGAAGCTGACATCGAGAAGCTGGCTAATACACAGGGTAAGTCTGTGGAAGAAATTAAGACCTTTATCGCTTCCCTGCATGAGTTCAATCCCATGATGGGACACAGAGGCTGCCGTCTTGCGGTTACTTATCCTGAAATTGCAAAGATGCAGACCAAGGCCGTTATTCGTGCGGCAATTAATGTAAAGAAGGCTCATCCCGACTGGGCAATCAAGCCGGAGATCATGATTCCCCTTGTTTGTGAGGTTAAGGAGCTTAAGGTGGTTAAGAAGATCGTTATTGAGACTGCCGATGCGGAAATCGCGGCTGCAGGAAGCAACATGGAATATGAAGTAGGTACCATGATCGAAATTCCCCGTGCTGCTCTTACCGCAGACGAGATTGCCAAGGAAGCTGACTTCTTCTGCTTCGGCACCAACGACCTGACTCAGATGACTTTCGGTTTCTCTCGTGACGATGCCGGCAAGTTCCTGAATGCTTACTACGATACGAAGATCTTCGAGAATGATCCGTTTGCAAAGCTGGATCAGACCGGTGTCGGCAAGCTGATGGAGTTGTCCATCAGGCTGGGCAAGCCCGCAAATCCCAAGCTGCATGTAGGTATCTGCGGCGAGCATGGTGGAGATCCTTCTTCCGTAGAGTTCTGCCACAAGATCGGACTGGATTATGTGTCTTGTTCTCCTTTCCGCGTGCCTATTGCAAGACTGGCAGCGGCACAGGCGGCAATAAACAATGTAGGAAAGTAGATTACAAATATATGTACTTTACGGAGTATCTGATAACCAGAGCTGATGTGAATGATTTTATGGCACATCGTCCGGAGTACACAAAGGCGAACCGCTTTGAGGATTTCGTTTGTAAAATCTATCTTTGACGATTAGGGGAAAATTCATTTAAGAGTTTTCCCCTTTTTTCGTGGTTTTTTCAAAGGATTCTATCCCAAACAAAGGATAGAGTCCTTTTTATATACACAAACAAAATAATCAAAGGAGGTTCAGGTATGAACAACACAGCGTTAAGAGCAGGGGCGCAGAGCGCTAACAACACACACATGGTTTTTACAGACGAGGAACATGAGCGGTTCTATTATGAAAAATTGGAACAGGCGAGGTATCAAGACTGCTATCACAAGGCTTTAATCTATGTTCTCGGCATTTCCGAGGACACAAGAAAGCATTTCAGCCAGATCTATGATATTGAGGCAGGCAATGTCAAAACAGACTGTCTTTATCAGGGGTGGCAGACGAGCGGAAGTTTAATTGTGATAAGGCTTGCATTTAACCTATACACAGACACGACACCGAGCAGTTACTCTCATCGATGGAAGGGTTCCTGTTCAGGAGGCTTTCCCAGCCCTCTTTTGCTTCGTGAGCGGAAATGACTTCAGCCTGTTCATTCATGGGAATCTGTGAATAGGGAACCATGAAAGACGGAAGAAGCGCATGGGTATGGTGACAG
>CAJTSE010000015.1 GCA_910578815.1 uncultured Acetatifactor sp. | reverse complement strand
TGAGCGACAGCTTATTCAGGATAGCACACCTTGAAAGGTATGTCAACTACTTTTTTAAATCTTTTAAAGCAAATCTTTTAAGGTTTGTCTTTCGTACTTGAAGCCATCCTTAACAACGAAATTGAGTATAACACCCTCTTCTCCCCTTGTCAACAATTTTTGTAAAAATTTTACACAATTCGCCAAAATAGCCGAAACGCTTTATTTATAAGCATTTCGACTATTTAGCGCTTTATTGCTATAAACTTTTAACTGCATATATCATCATCTTAATTGAATTGTATATGCTTTTACATCATTTTTCAGATTAAGAGAAATAGAATCTATCTGCTCTATGCTTTCCTGCTCTACCTCAATAATAAGAACTGCATTTGTACTTTCGCCTGCAGGTAAGGTTTCCTTAAGTGTAGTCATATCATCTAAAAGCAGCACTGTCATGGCATTGCGCCTGTAATCCCCATTGACGGTAATCCGAAAAGATAACTCCTTCTGCGATGCTATATCTACAGACTGCTCCTGCTCTGTATTGTTAATAAACTGAAAATGAAGCACCAGAAGCTTTTTCCCGCTTGAAGCGGAGACGGACAGCACTCCTATTTCCTCTTCATTCGGATACTTATCACAAACCTCCGCATCTGTAAAGCTGACGCTCACCCCTTCCGTCAGCCCCAGCACCTCCTCTATGCTGCCCGGATCCTCATCCTCCGTCATGTCGGTAACAGGCGTATCATCCACCGGCCCCGTTTCCGAAGGTTCCTCCGGTTCCGGCGATTTCTCCGGCTCCGTCTGCTCAGGGATTTCCGGTGCGGGCTCCGCTGGAAGCTCCACAAGACGGCTCCTGTTGCTGGCATCATATTTCATTAATGTAAAGGCGGCGTATTCCCCGATCATCTGCATTTCGTTCCCCGATAATTCCGGAATCACATTTTCACCGCAGCCGGTCATGCCTAAACATAACCCTGCGCAAAGAACTGCCGTCATTAGGCCGGTCCTGAATTTCTTCGTCAACATACTGTCCCTCACTTAAATTTTACATATTTTATCCGTATGCTTATAATATACCTCACTTTTTTCCTACAGTCAACCTTCCCTGCAGCCTCAGGCACGATTTAGCACGATTCCTCAATTAAGACACCAATGTTATTTAGTTTAGATTACATCACTCAGGCCGCTCCGGGATACAGGTGCTTTGCGAGTGCTTTTAAGCGATGTTCCAAAGAGATCCAAGGCCCTGCGACCCCTCTGGTGAGCAGGACCGGTGTATTGGGGCTCGTTGGAACGCCTATCGCGGTGCACTTGCAGGGTGCCTGCATCCCGGAGTGGCCGTGACCTGCACTAAACTAAATGACGTGAATTCAGCCGCCTGCGCTTTGCTGCCTGTAAAGGCTGTATCTTTCCGCATCCTGCTTTTGACAGCTTACCTTTAAATGCACGCCAGCCTCCGTATACTCCTGCTTCAGCACCGTAGCGTTTTCCATCAGAAAGGATACCAGATCTCCCCGTTCAAAGGGCAGCAGAAAATCCGTCTCCACCCGGTCAGCATAAAGAGTATCCTGTATTATGCTGATCAGCTCTTCTAACCCGCAGTCCTGCCCTGCTGCCATATAAATTCGGCCTTCCTTTTTCTGCGGGATCTCTTCCATTCCGCATTTATCCGCTTTGTTATAGACCACAATCATAGGGATGTCACCGGCTCCCAGTTCCTTCAGCGTCTGCTCCGTAACCTCCATCTGCTGTCTGTAATGCTCGTCGGAAAAATCCACCACTTGAACCAGAAGATCCGCATATTTTACTTCCTCCAAAGTAGAGCGGAATGCCTTTACCAAACCATGAGGGAGCTTGTGGATAAAACCGACCGTATCCGCCAGCAAAAAGGGCCTGTTGTCACCGGTGCTGATGCTCCTGACGGCGGTGTCCAGCGTAGCAAACAGCATATCCTTTTCCGTCACGGTCTTTTCACTGCGTTCACCATAGCGCTCCACCAGCCTGTTTAGGATCGTAGACTTTCCTGCGTTGGTATAGCCGACCAGCACCACCTGCGGTATTCCGGACTGCATTCGCCTCTTCCGCATGATTTCCCTGCTTTTGGCCATTGCATTCAGTTCTTTATCCAACTCGCTGAGACGGTGTTCTATCTTTCGGCGGTCCAGCTCCAGCTTTGTCTCACCTGCACCTTTATTACTCATTGCGCCGCCGGTTCCTCCCTGACGGCTCAAATTTTCACGCATTCCAACCAGCCGCGGCAGCATATACTGCAGTCTGGCTGCTTCCACTTGCAGCTTTGCCTCTCCTGTTCTGGCCCGAAGGGCAAAAATGTCCAAAATAAGATTATTTCTGTCCAAAACAGGCAGCTTCAGTTCATTTACCAGATTTCTAATCTGGGTAGGAGACAAGGCATTATCAAAAACAATCTCTTCCGCCCCTGCCTGTGCCGCATAATCCTTTACCTGAGCTGCCTTACCCGTTCCGATATACAAGGATCTGTTTATCGCCTCCATGTGCTGCACGATCATACCGACTACCTGCTTATGAGCTGCTTCCGCCAGGCTGGCAAGTTCTTCCATGGAGTGCTCAAAATCCGATTCCTCTCCCGTGTCCACACCCACCAGCAGCACCTTTGTAAGTTCTATATTCTCTTTTTCTCTTCTCATATTTCCTCTTATTTCCGCTGCGCAGGCTGTGAGCCGGCAGCATTTCATGCTTCCGTTTCAATGAATCCCAATATTTTTAGTCCACATTTTCCTCACATCCTTCCAATTCAAACCAGAACAATACTCCGTTATAACAGTTTTCCACGCCGTACCGCCGGTTCATGGCCTCCATAATGGCCTTCACAATGGAAAGCCCCACGCCGCTTCCGCCATACTCACGTGTCCTTGCCTTATCTACCTTGTAAAATTTTTCCCATAAATGCGGTAAAGCCTCTTCCGGCACCGGAGCCCCCGTATTAAACACGTTCACTCGTACCAGTTCATCCTTACTTTCCAGCGTTACGACAATGTTTTTTTCGCCACTGCAATGATTAACCGCATTGGAAAAATAATTTGTAAACACCTCTTCAACCTTGAATTCATCCCCCCAGACCCAGGTTGGCGGATACTCCTTCATTTGCACCTTGATTCCGTTCTGCTTTGTCAGGATCTCCGCCGACTGGATGACGTTCCGAACCAACGCCGCAATGTCAAAGCGTTCCATCGCCACCACGTCATTGCCAAATTCCAGCTGGTTTAATGTCAGCAGCTTTTGCACCATAAGGTTCATCTTGGCCGCCTCATCCATAATAACCTCACAATAAAAGCTTCGGCTCTCCGAATCCTCATTAACACTTTCCGCAAGGCCCTCCGCATACCCCTGAATCAACGCAATGGGCGTTTTCAGCTCATGAGACACATTGGCCAGAAACTCCCTGCGCATCTGGTCGATTTCTTCCTTTTTTTCAATATCCTTCTGCAGCTCATTATTGGCAGTCTTTAAACCGGATATGGAACGTTCCAGAGAACTTGACAATTTGTTTATATTTGCTCCCAGCGTGCCAATCTCATTCTTTTCATCACCCTGGTATTTTGCCTCAAAGTTAAGATGCACCATCTGTTCCGAAATGCTGTTCAACTTCTTGATGGGCTTTGTTATCCTGCCGGAAACAAACCAGATAATAATTCCGCCCGCCAGCATTCCGCCCAAACCCACATAGGCAAAAAAGCGATTTGCAATATCCGCGCTCTCCCGAATGCTCTCCACCGGCGTTCGCATGATAAAAGAAATTCCCGTATTCAGTCTTCCATACATTATAAGGAATTCGTCTTCTCCGGAAGTCATCCTCTGAATTACATAATCCTCTCCTTCTTCCAATATTTTAACGGGATTTGTATCAAAACCAAATATATAGCCCAGCAGCAAAGCATCCAGTTCGCTTCCTCCGTTGACAGATTCATAACGTATCTGCGAATTGGCGTCAATCACCAAAACCGTAATATTGGCCACGCTGCAGACATCATCCAATTCTCTTCTAAACTTTTCCGAGCTGTAGGTATCACTGCCGGCCGCCTGTCGGATGCTCTCGTATGCCTCATAGATCACTTTGGTCTTGCTCCTGATGTAATACCTTTCCAGAAACATATTATTGACAATCTGGCACAGCAGAACTGTCCCCATCATCACTCCCATAAAAATTAATGCAAATTGCCGTCTGATTGAATGCTTCATTAGCCCTCTTCCAGTTTGTAGCCCATACCATGGGGCATGGGCCTGACGTTTCTAGCCCTCTTCCAGTTTGTAGCCCATACCATGGGGCATGGGCCTGACGTTTCTAGCCCTCTTCCAGTTTGTAGCCCATGCCCCAGATTGTTTTAATCATGTCACCCTTCTCGCCCATTTTACTGCGCAGCTTTTTCACGTGGGTGTCAATCGTGCGGGCATCTCCAAAATAATCATAGTTCCACA
The DNA here is from genome assembly GCA_910578815.1 of uncultured Acetatifactor sp. GTDB lineage: Bacteria > Bacillota > Clostridia > Lachnospirales > Lachnospiraceae > Acetatifactor. The sequence continues at coordinate 84,515 of CAJTSE010000015.1, read as the reverse complement.
CATGATTCAATATCTTTTCCCTGGGCAGCGCAACCCCCCTGTTTTCCACAAAATAGGTCAGAAGCTCAAATTCCTTAAAGCTTAATTCAATCTCCTTCCCGTCTATCCTCACACAATGTGCCATCTTATCAATCTCAATTCCGCCGCAGCTTAAGACATCTTCCTCCGATGCCCGGCTTGTCCTGCGCAGAATCGCTTCAATTCTGGCCACAAGGATTTTAGGACTGAACGGTTTTGAAATATACTCATCCACCCCAAGCTTAAAGCCCTGAAGCTCATCCTGCTCGTCTCCCCTGGCAGTCAGCATGATGACGGGCACTTTTGAATATGCCCGCAGCTCACGGCACACCTGCCAGCCGTCCATTTTCGGCATCATTACATCCAACACCACCAGTGCAATATCCTTCTGGTGAAAAAATATGTCCAACGCCTCTTCCCCATCCCCGGCCTCCAGCACATCATACCCGGCCTTGACCAGAAAGTCCCTTACCAGCTTGCGCATCCTGCTCTCGTCATCCACCACAAGTATCTTCAACCTGTCCATGATAACCTCCGTGTCGCCTTTTCTACACATCATTATAAAATATGTTTATGTCTATTCTGTGAAAAGCGCTTCATTCCCATTCAGCTTCAATTCTTTCTCCTTCTCACGGACCGCGTTTTCCCTTTCCGTCAGTTCCTGCTCCCACTGCGCATACCTGTCTGTAATAACTCTTTCATAGTTGAGTACATTAGGATTGTCACTTCTTATGGTAATCGTAAACATGGCAGCAACTGCCAGAATCAACAGCACATTCAATATAACGGAAATCTTGAATCCGTCCTTCCCGCCGTCATTCGCCTTAATCCTGTTTTTAGCCGGATTGCTTCTTTCCCTGATCTCTCCGCTGAAGCTATGATACAGCGGAATCTCCGGAATTCTATTGGAATCAATTTCCGGCCGTTCCAGCAGATAATCCCGCAGCTTTTTTAAATACTGCATCCCTACCGGTGTTTTAAATATTCTTTCATGAATCGTCTTCTCTAAAACCGTTAGAATACCGTCTGGCCGGGAATAATCAATACGCGCCTCCAGATATTCAATTTTCTTTAACTCTTCTGCTGCAAGCTGTGCGTCCTTTTCCGTGTAAAACCGATAGCCGCCCACGGACAAATTTCTGTTATCTGCCATACTTTTAAAACCTCCTGCGTGTCCTTTTTAAATCTTCTCCGCACTTTAATCAAAAAAAGAGCGGCCTACCCCTGGGGGATTTCATCTGCCGCTCTGTTACATAGTGGAGTAAATAAAGTAAATGGAGTAGAGGGGAGTCAGAACCCAAGGGGTTCGACTCTTCCCAGTCGGTCAAATAATGGAGTAGAGGGGAGTCAGAACCCAAGGGGTTCGACTCTTCCCAGTCGGTCAAATAATGGAGTAGAGGGGAGTCGAACCCCTGTCCAAAAGTCCATTCCCTGTCCTTCTACTATCATAGTTCGTTTTTGCATGTGAACTTGCTTCACACTGTTCCCCTAATACAGCAGAAAACGAACAATCTGCCACTTAAGGTAGCTTCATGATACGCCCACGCGGGCAAAGCTTACCGCGCGTCGTTTCTCACATAGTCGACGCCCGGATTCCGGAGTGTGAGTGCCCCGGAGCGGACGAGCCGCCTAAGGCGGCGTCACCTGCAGCGGTTAGGCTGCAAGTGCTAACTGAGTATTATCTTCAGCGTTTAGTTTAATTTTGCGGACAAAGTCCACAATGCGATTAACGTGTCGCAACGGATAGCTTCTCCAGCTGCAAGACCCCTGTCGAAACCTTTACTACCCCTGATTCCTGTTCGATATAGTATATCGAATCGTCTGTACTCTGTCAATGAATTTATCGGCAGTTAAACCAATTTACGTAACCGTATATGAATTTTTATCTGTTTCTATTCTTGAATTCTTTCTCAATCTCTCTTTTTGCATCCTTTTTAGCCATATCTTCCCGCTTGTCATAAAGCTTCTTCCCTCGTGCCAGACCGATCTCCACCTTTACCTTTCCTTCCTTAAAGTATACCTGAAGCGGCACCAAAGTATACCCTTTTTCCGCCACCCGCCCTGCCAGCTTATTGATCTCATTCTTATGCAGCAACAGCTTCTTCACCCGCAGGGGATCCTTATTAAACAGATTGCCTTTCTCATAGGGACTTACGTGCATACCGTAAACGAATACCTCACCGTTCTCAATTCGAATAAAAGATTCCTTGATACTGCACTTGCCCATTCGCAGGGACTTAACCTCCGTGCCATGGAGCACAACACCGGCCTCATAGGTTTCATCTATAAAGTAATCATGATAGGCTTTTTTGTTATTTGCCACCAGCTTACGCTCTTCTTTTTGCTTCGCCATTCACGCCTCACCTCCTGTTTTCTTCACTTGTTTTTTCATTAAAGTTCCTTCATTTCCCGATTTGATTCATTCGCGTCCCGCTTCCCCTTTTCCGTCATCCAATGAAAAGTCGATGGTTTTGTTAAACCTGTCACAACTATCCACCGTAATCCGGACCGGCATCCCCAGCTTAAAGCAACGCCCTGTCCGTTCTCCCACCATCTCACAACTTTCCTCATGATAGCAGAAATAATCCCCGGACAGCTTGGATACATGTATCAGACCCTCCACCGTATCAGGCAGCTCCACGTAAATCCCCCAGCTTGTTACGCCGCTGATAACACCGTCAAAGCTCTCTCCAATACGGTCCTCCATGTATTCTACTTTCTTCAGCTTATCCGTTTCCCGCTCCGCCTCGTCCGCACGGCGCTCGGTCTCCGAGGAATGCTTTGCCACCTCCGGCAGGATTCCCCGGTAATGTGCAACTCTCTCTTCTCCCAGCCTGCCTCGCAGCTGTTCCTTGATAATCCGGTGTATCTGCAGATCCGGGTACCTCCTGATGGGAGATGTAAAATGGCAGTAGTACGGACTGGCCAAACCAAAATGTCCCGTACATTCCACGCTGTATTTCGCCTGCTTCATACTGCGCAGAGCCATACGACTGACTAAAGCCTCTTCCGGCGTTCCCGCCACAGCAGCCAACAACTTCTGAAACTCCTTAGGATGGACTTCCTCCCCGCCGGTCTTTGATCCTGCGCGTCCCACTCCCTTCATGTAATAACCGAAATTATGAATAAATTCCGACAACCTTTGAAGCCTCTCCGGGTCAGGAACATCATGGACACGATACAAAAAGGGCAATTCCATCCAATAAAAGTGCTGGGCCACCGTCTCGTTAGCTGCCAACATAAAGTCTTCAATAATGTTCGTAGCTGTATTTCTCTCATACGGATAAATGTCCGTGGGATGCCCCTCTTTGTCCAAAATTATTTTGCACTCCGGAAAATCAAAATCCACGGAACCTCTTGCCCTTCTCTTTTCCCGAAGCAGGGCTGCCAGCTTTTCCATCTCCCGAAACATGGGCAGGAAATCTTTATACTCCCGCAGCAGGGTATCATCGGCTTCAAGCCCAGCGTTTTCCGAAACGCAATGAAGAACGCCGTCCTCGCGTTCTTCCGCGTGGAGCATGAAACCGTTTGGCGAGGTGTTTTCGAGCTTAACGGTTTCCTCCACGCTGAGCAGTTCTTTTACCACAGCATATGACATCCGTCTGTCCACATTGATGACAGACTCACAGATCTCATGGTCCACAATCTCGCCCTTACCATCCACCGTCATGAGGCAGCTTAAGGTCAGGCGGTCCACTCCCTGATTCAGAGAACAGATGCCGTTGGAAAGTGCATGAGGCAGCATGGGGATTACCCTGTCCACCAGATAAACGCTGGTGCCGCGCTTTCTTGCTTCTCTGTCCAACGCGGAATTCTCCTGAACGTAGTTTGCCACATCTGCGATATGCACCCCCAGATGATAATATTCCCCGTCAAAGGAGACGCTTACCGCATCATCCAGGTCCTTGGCATCCTCGCCGTCTATAGTAACCATAAGCAAATCCCGCAGATCCCGCCTGCCTGCTCTGTCCGCCTCCGAAACCTCCGTCTGTACCCGCTCCGCCTGATTCAAAGCCTTCTCTGGAAATTCTACCGGCAGTTCAAAGCCTCTGACAATAGACATAATGTCCACTCCCGGATCATTTACATGCCCCAGAATTTCCATTACTTTCCCCTCCGGGCTGCGCCTGTTGGTACCGTAATCCGTGATTTCAACCACTACCTTATGTCCGCTCACAGCCCCTTTGGAATGTTCCTTGGGAATGAAAATATCCTGTGCCAGCCTGGAATTATCAGGAATGACAAATCCGTAATTGTCCCTGGTTCGTTCATAAGTTCCCACCGCCTGCGTCATGCCCCGTGCGATTACCTTAAGCACTTGCGCTTCCTGTCTTTTCCCGGATTTTTCCGGAAGAAGGGCCACCTCCACGGTATCCTTGTGAAAAGCTCCCCCCGTCTTGTCCTCCGGGATAAATAAATCCTCTTCCCGGCCCTCGATCTCTACAAAGCCAAATCCATTTGTATTGCCGATAAAGGTTCCCGTCAGCACCCTGCCGTTGGATTTCAGATACTTTCCCTTGATCGAAAGCATCAATCTTCCTTCGGCCAGAAGCTCCCGCAAAATCTCATGGAGCTCGTCTCGTTCCTCCCTGGATACCTGCAGAAGCATCGCCAGTTCCTTCTCCTTCATGGGAACATAGATGGGATCCTCCACCAGATCACATATTATTTTTTTCCGTCTTTCTTTTGCTTGATTATCGCTGTTCATATGCTTTTCACCTGCTCACTCATGGAGCACCTGTCAGCTTACTGACTATCTTATTACCCGTTTACAATCGAGCAAAGAATACCTTCTCCCTACTCGCCGCGCGGCCGCATGCCGTGTCAACAGCAAACCTCCATATGCGATCCTGCACAATAACGACATGCCCGTCATACTAAAAAACACTCCTGTGTTTGTCACAGAAGTGTCTCGTACGACCTGCGCTTAAAATACATTTAAGTTCAGTATGACCGCAAGCACCATAAATAATACGGCAAGAATCTTGGTAAACCGAACCAGCCGTCCCTCCATGGAACGCCCCTTATTCTTGCCCCAATAGGTTTCTGCCGCTCCGCTGATCGAGCCCAGTCCTGCGGACTTGCCCTCCTGCATCAGCACCAACACCACCAATGACAAACAAACCAATATAAAAATAACTGTCAAAATAATTCTTAACGGTCCCATTTCAAACCTCCTGATGCCGGGCATTACATTGCCGAGCAGATTCAATCATACCATACTGTACAACAAATGGCAAGCACTATTTTTCTCGCAAAGCGGCACACGCACTTCACTGCATTTCATCCAGATACACCTGTACCCGATTCGTTATCAAGCGGCTCACTTCCTCCGGCCCCTTGATGCCCTGAAAGTAATCTTCCGCTTCCTCGCTGATAATGGCTAGAATGGAAACGGTGCGGATCGGATAAGTACGAGTATCCTCCAGCATTCCGGTATATTCCTCAATAATCTCATCCGTCACATCGGTCTCCGTATAAATCGTCTTTCCCATGTACTCATAAGTCCCGTCAGGCAGTACCTCATAGATCATTTCCTCTAATTTTTCGTCTGCAAGCCTCTCCTTCTGCCGCTTCGTCCATATGTCAAAAGCTTTTCTGCTGACAGGAACTCCGCTGTCACCGGACTGTACTTCCTCTCCCAGCAGGAAAGAAATAAATTCCCATGCCCCCTCCTTATTGGATGAATTGGCATTGATCGCCAATGCAGAATCCGATTCAACCGCCGCATGGCAGCCATCGTCAAACAACACTCCGCAGACCACCTTCCCATTCTTTTCCAGTTCCTGACTGTCTTCAAAATATGGAACTGCTCCAAACCTGCGTTTTCTGGCAATACAATATATATCTCCCCGATTTCCGCTGTCCCCATATCGCTTTGCCACTTCCAATATTTTCATAAACAGCTCTCCGCCGAAATCACAGCTTCCATTTTCCCAGTCCACCATGCCCCAGAGAGTTTCCGTACCCTTCAGTAAAAACTCCAACAGCTTCCGGGAGTCATATCCTTTCAGGAGTATTGCATCCTCCTTCCTGGCCAGCAGGGCATCCACCAGGGTTTCAATATCCGGCTCCGCAGTTCCCCCAAGAACGGAACTGTCCATGCAATACCCTGTCAGACTGGGCGAGGCCGGACTGATACCGCAGATTTTATCCCCGCTTCGCCATGTATCAAAGGTCAGCGGGAAAAAATCTTCCTCCCGAATGCCGCTCCTTTCCATATAAGGGCGTAAATCCTCCAGGGCTCCCTTTTCCAGCATACCGGGAATATACTCCTGCATCAGGCCGCCGCACAAAATATCCGGCCCTTTCCCTGACGCGATTTGAACGCTGGTCAGACGTGCCAGCTCATCCAAATCAGTTCCTGTATAAGCGTCTATTACCACATGATAAATTTCACTCTGTTGATTGAAGCTGTTGACCTGCTCTGAAAGCCAGCCTACTGCACTGATATACCCTCTCAGGATAATAGGAGTCTTCTCCACCTTTTCCCTCCGCAGGACCTGCCGCAGGCTTTTGCTGCCATCCCAGGCTGTCCAGAGAGTTTCCACACTCCCATTCTCCAGGAGCTTAAAGTCACATAATGTGTAATCCTTCGGCGTCAAATATGTTGTCCCTGCAAAGGAAAAAATACAGTCTTCTGACCCATCCGCCACATTAATCACTGTAATTTCATGATCAAAGTAACCTTGGAATTTAAATCTTGCCGGCTGATCCCCATATACCCCCAGCCTTTCATCAGACACTTCCCGTGCCGGCAGCCAGACGGCCTCAAGCTCCGTGACAGCTCCGGTGACAGGATCCAGCTCCGCCAGCCTTCTGTCACCTTCTGCCCCCATCTCGCTCAGTATCAAGTATGTCCTTCCGTTCGTCGTCTGGCGGATGTCCCTAAAAGCAATACCAAAGTCATACTGTTTCTCAAAAATAAGCTCTCCCGTGGGGCTGTACTTCATCATAACCGCGCCGATTTCCTCTATTTCTCCACCAAGAGGCTCTACTATGGTGGAATTCTTCCACCAATAAAAATTACCCTCCTGATCCAGGTAGCCATGATAATTGTATGCCTCTTTGATTTCCTTCAACAAAACCTCCCGGCTGCCATCCGCTCTGTACAGGCAAATGTCCCAGGAAACCAAAAACTCATACTCATCCAAATTTGGCTCCCGCCAAAGCTGCACCGGCTCCCCTTGATAAAACTGCATACTGATGAATTCCGGCTCCGGCACGAGCCGGCCTGATTCTTCCCCCTCCTGCTCCCACTCAAAAAGCCGCTCGGAAACCACGGAAATATCATAATACTCGATTTGTTCAGACATCACGGACAAATCATCTAAGTCCGCACCAACTCCTCTCCCGACGCCATCCTCGTTTCCTTTCTTTCCTTTGCAGCCAATCATAAAAATGCAGGTAAAAAAAACAATACAAATAAGTATACCTTTTTTCATGGATCTTCCTTTCACCATGATGTGAAGTTAAACATCAGTAAAAACTATACCTGTGTCATTCAATTCCATATCTCAAAACTTGTATCTTAGGACAACCACTGGTTTTACAATGATACTTCCTCGTGGTAACTCCGTCTTCCCTTGTAATTTCAAAGGGACTATCCTCCCAACTATGAGTACCCCTAAATATATAACTTATGTTTACATAAACCCTAAAGCCGCATTTCAGACAATCACGCGGCACACCATATTGTGCATAGTGGCCATCATCTCTATAGTCATAAGCCCCAGTTGCTACAGAAGCTACACCTTCCGCATAAGCCGAATGCGTGCAGGTTTCCGGAGGTGCTGCCTGCACCATAGCCGCCTGCACCGGAAATGTACTGCCAGCAAGCATGATAAGACAAATAAAACACAATAAAGCCATATTGGTTTTCCGATTCATAATTCTTCCTCCTTTTCAATCGACCACCAATTCTTTTACGGCAGTTGCAATAAACTAATTTTGTTTATCACTATAATCTAAACACACTTATTTATAATTAGCAATAATAATTTTGACCATGTACTAATATATTTTTAAAATATTTTAAATTAAAGTCGAGAAAAATCATACAAACAAAAAAAGGCGTCACAAAATCATCGAATCAGATGAATTTATAACGCCCTTATAAAACCGTTCTTCCTTCAGCCTGCCAACGCTGCCAGAAAGGAAATCCCCAAAAAACCAAACCCGACAATTACAAACGGCAAAAAGTGACCGCGCCGTCTGCTCCGCTTTTCTTTCTTTTTCATACTGTATTCATAGAGATCCTTGTACTTTCGTTGGGCACTGAGCGCCGAAAACCCGTAGCTTATCGTATCAAAGGCTCCGGCGTCCGCAATCCACATCAACAGTCCCAGCAGGATCGAAACACCTCCGGCAACGCTGAATGCGTCCACATAATAAATCTTCAGCTCAAATCCCCGCACAAACAGCACTACCAGCGTAACAGCAATATTCATCACAAGTGCCGCCGCATACCTTTTCCATGATCTCATGATCAAGCCTTCAATTCTTCCATATATTTCTCATATTCCGCATTGTTACAATACACAAAATGGTCTTTCCGTACTTCCCTAAGCTCTGGCAGATCCCCATGCTCATAATCATGGACCTCCGCAGGATTGTAAAGAATACGCTGCCTTTTCTTCTCTGACTTGGGATTGGGCTTAGGAATCGCGGAGAGCAGTGCTCTTGTGTAAGGGTGCATGGGATGGGCAAAAAGCTCGGCGCTGGATGCCTTCTCAACCACCTTACCAAAATACATCACCACAATCGTATCGCAAAAATACTTTACCACGGAAAGATCGTGGGCAATAAAAATAATGGATAGATTTAATTCCTCCTGTAATTCATTTAACAGGTTAATCACCTGGGCACGGATAGAAACATCCAATGCAGATATAGGTTCATCGCAGATCAAGAGCTTCGGATTCATAATTAATGCTCTCGCAATGCCGATTCTCTGCCTCTGGCCGCCGGAAAACTCATGAGGATAACGGGACGCATGCTCTTCCACAAGGCCCACGCGATTCAGCATCTCAACCACCTTCTTGTGATTCTCCGTCTTATTGCGAAAGCCTTGAATTCGCAGGCCCTCCTGGATAATGTCCTCCACTGTCATGCGGGGATCAAGAGAGTCCACCGGGTCCTGAAAGATCATCTGAATTTCATTAAGCAGTTTTCTGCTTACATGCTCATTATCATATTTGATCTGCTTTATCTTTTCTTCCTGCACGTTCTTGACATTTTCGATCTTCTCCCTGATCTCAGCCTTATCTTTCTCAGCATCGCTTTTCAGCTTAGCCTCTTTTGACTGATAATCCGGACTGCTTTTATCCAAAGCGGCAATATCCTTAGCCAGCTTTTCCTCTATTTCCTTAATCTCCTGATTCCCACGAATTTTAGTCCATTTAATTTCTTTTCTGTTCCATCTCGTACCGCCGCTTATTCTCACACCCTTATAATACACGGAACCAGAAGTAATATCGTAAAGGCGAATAATGCTCCGCCCAGTGGTTGTCTTTCCGCAGCCACTCTCTCCCACGATACCAAGGCATTCGCCCTCCTTAATATCAAAAGAAACATTGGAGACCGCCTTTAATTTCTGACGATTTACACCCTTTCCGAAGAAAAAGAACTGCTTTAAGTGCCTGACGGAAAGAATGATTCCCTTCTCCCGCAGTTCAGGCTTCTGCTTCACCTTCGGATTCACATTATACAGGCTGTTGAATTTCCCGTCGCTCACATTGCCCCCCCCGTATCGGTTTTTCGTCTCACTCATTTTTACCGTCCTCCTCAAGTGAAATGCGGATCCTCTCACTCACAATCTTAGGCATTTCAACCTTCGGTGCATGAGGATCCAAAAGCCATGTGGCCGCATAATGCGTATCACTGACCTTAAACATGGGCGGTTCTTCCCTGTAGTCAATATTCATGGCATATCTGCTGCGGGCAGCAAAAGCATCCCCTTTAGGCGGATAAATCATATTGGGCGGAGTTCCCGGAATAGCCTCCAGCTTCTCCTTGCTGTCCACATCCGGAATACTGGATAATAGAGCCCAGGTATAAGGATGTCTCGGATCATAAAAGATTTCTTCCGCCGTACCGTATTCCACGATCTTTCCGGCGTACATAACCGCCACTCTGTCGGCCATGTTTGCCACCACGCCCAAATCATGAGTGATAAAAATACAGGAAAGATTTCTTTCCGCTTTAATTCGGTTAATCAGCTCCAAAATCTGAGCCTGAATGGTCACGTCCAAAGCCGTAGTCGGCTCATCGCAAATCAAAATCTCCGGTGATGCCGTCAAAGCGATGGCAATCACAATACGCTGCCGCATTCCCCCTGAAAACTCAAAGGGATATTGTTTGAAGCGCCTCTCCGGCTCCGGAATGCCTACTTCCCTCATGATGGCAATGGCACGCTTTTTTGCCTCTGCCTTTGTAAGTTTTAGCTTGTTGACATACTCCAGCTTCTCGTTTTCTATTTGCTCCCTGACGTTTGCCTTTTCCTCTTCAGAAGAAGCGGCCAGTTTTTTCTGAAGTTCTTCAAGGCGTGCTTTATGCTCTGCAGTCACCTTGTCTTTATATTCCTTTACCTGCTGCTTTGCTTTCTTTTCGGTGGCTTCCAGAACTACCTTCAGCTCCTTTGCCCTTTTTTCATAAGTCTCTTTTGTTTTTTTCTCAAACTCTTCAAAGGCAAGCTTTCTTGCTTTCACCGCCTCCTTATCCGCAGCCCTCTCTTGAGCGCTTGGATTCTCCTTTGCTCGGATTTCCGAAACATAAGCCTCCAGCTTCTTTTTCTCATTGGCGATCTCAATGTTCATCTTGGCAAGAGTATTCTTATAACGGATCAGATCATCACTGATCAAATCATTGTACATAAGCTTCAGCTTGTCAGAATTAATCAGCATGGCCTCCGTAATCTGCTTGCCGATCCGGACAATGGGGTTTAAAGATGACAGCGGGTCCTGAAAGATCATGCCGATTTTATGCCCCCTGATTTTATAAAACTCATCTTCCGAAATCTCCAGCAGGTTTTCCCCGCGGTACATGATATTACCGCTTTCAATAATAGCATTATTGGCGAGAATCCCCATAATTGCCTTGGAAGTAACGGATTTTCCCGAACCGGACTCCCCCACGATACAGAGTGTTTCACCCCGGTTTAAGTCAAAGGAAATATCACGGACCGCTTTCAGGATGCCGTTATCCGTTTTAAAATTTATCGCAAGATTATTTACCGATAAAACTTTCTCCTGTGCCATTTTACTCACTTCCTTTCAGAGCCGGATTCAGCGCATCCCGCAATCCATTTCCGAACAGATTGAAAGAAATCATCATCAACGCCATAATAACGGCCGGGAAAATGACCAAATTCGGGTAAACTCCCAAATATTGCTGATTATTGGACATCATAACGCCGAAAGAATGCAATCCCTGAAGGCCCAGATTTAAGTATGCCAATGTAGCCTCCGAATAAATTCCGCTTGTAATCATCAACACACTGGAGGTAATGATGGTTCCCATGGAATTGGGCAGGATATGCTTAAAAATCAATCGCAGATCCGAAGAACCCAGGGTCCTGGAAGCCAGCACATATTCCCTTCCCTTAAAGCGGTAAAACTGCGTACGGGTCCTGGATGCCGTTCCGATCCATCCGGTAAGGCAAAGGGCCAGTACAAAGGTAAAAAAGTTATTACCCAGATGCAGAATACACAGCGTCATAATCACGATCCAGGGCACACCACCCAAAATCTCACAGAAACGCTCCATCCAAATATCTACATTTCCACCGAAATATCCTGAAACAGAGCCCCAGATCAGGCCAAAGCAGAAACAAAAGGCAGCCGTGCAAACTCCCAGAATCAAAGAGGTGCGCAGTCCTGCAAAAGCACGCTTAAGCAAATCAAATCCGGAAGCATCCGTTCCGAACAAGAACTTAGGCGCCTTATCATACCCCAGCTTCCGATACCCGTAGCCTCTGGCCGTAATGCTGGACAGCTTCTTCGTAATACCCATTACCTGCTGGCTGTCCACCACGTCGATAGGGCAGTCATCGGTAAGCTTCACAAAGGATTCCGGTCCCACCTTGTAATCATAAGTGCAATATCCCGCCTCAATCCAGGTGTTCAGCTCTGAAGCCGAATAAGTTACCGGATCCGCATCATCATAAACCAAAGCATAAGTGTCCAGCGTGTAATCACAGTAATAGATCTGTGAATTATGAATTCCCTTACGTCCCGTACATGACCAGTAAGAAAGCGAGTTAATATCGCTGATATTGATAAAGTCTGTCGCATCCGTAAAGGAAACCTCCGCAATTTCCTCCGCATTTGCCGCCGTCTCGTCTGCACTGATCACAACACTTTCGAGCAATACATATTGGAAGCCTGACGTATCAGATTTCACCTCAAACACGATCTGCCCCCGCAGAGAATCATACCCCGCGTTTTTAAGTACTTCGCTTATATTCACAGACAGCGCACTGTAATCCCTGGAAAAATCCCGAAGCAAAAGCTTCTCGTCTCCCGATTTTAAATAGACGGCATATTCTCCCAGCGCGGAAGCACTGACTCCCTCTTCGTCACTAAAGACCACATCCAGTCTGTAATTCCCGTTTACATCAAAGGTAACCGCCTTGGAAGACATCAGCGCATTTTTATTCTCTATGGCGGCATCCGTAGCCAGTACTACCACACCTCCCACACCATAAGGATTAGCGGCGTCAATCAGTGTGGGCTCACTGTCCACGGTAATCTTCACAAGTGCTGCCTTTACCGAAGCTATGGAATATTTACCGGATAACGCCGGCACCTGGTTTTCCGTATCATACACAATACGCTTTGCTTTTCTTGTTCCGTCCCAGAAACCGGTTCCCGCCTCAAAAAGCTTTGGCGCCAAAAAGGACTCCGTGCTGCTGACCCTGGTAATGTTTTTGTCAGAAAGCATGGGCACAAGAATAGTCAGAAGAATCAAAATACCCAAAATTATACTGCCTGCTACCGATGCCTTATTCTTCCGAAAGCGTCTGAGTGCATCCTTAAAAAAGGTGGTAGGCTTTGTGTCCAGCTTTTTATCCGTAACTCTCTTATTCTGCTGGATTAATACAAAGTCATCTTCCCTGAATATAATTTCTCTCTTATTCTCAGTTGTCTCAGCCATTATTTCTTCGCCCCCATTCTGATCCTCGGATCTATAAAGCCATAGGACAGATCCAGCAGAATCCCTGCCAAAAGCCCCAGGGTAGTAAAGATTGCCATATCTACAAATAAAATATCATAGTCCTTATAATTCAACGACAGCACAAACAATCGTCCAATTCCTGGAATGCCATAGAGCTGCTCCAAAATCATAGAACCACCTAAAATACTAAGAAATTCCGCCAAAATTGAAGGAAAAATAGGAACCATGGCATTTTTCATGGCATGACGTATAATAGCCTGCTTTCTGGTCAATCCCTTTGTACGGGCAAGAAGCAGATAATCGCTCTCCATTACCTCGCACAGCTCCGCTCTTACAAAACGACAATAACCGCAGATTGAGCCAAAGGACAAACAAAACGCAGGAATAATATAGCCCTGTATTTTCATTGCCGTAGTAGCGGAATCCGTAGGCCAGACAGAAGGCAGCCAGCCCAGATTATAGGCAAACACCCGAAGCACAAAGGAAATCAAAACAAAACTCGGTATTGATATAAAAACCATGACCAACGTCGAAATCGTATGGTCCGTCATTGTATTCTTCTTCAAAGCTGCCCAAATACCCAGCAAAATGCCGATGGGCACGGAAAAAATAACCGAAATAATATTGAGCCGGATAGAATAACCAATCCGAGAACCAATAATAACCGAAGCGGAAACATTGGGCTGGAAGGTTTTACTGTACCCCCATTCCCATTTTGTAATAATATTTCTAAGCCAGTGAACATATTGTTTCATAACCGGCACCTGATAATAGTAAAACGCGCGGCCGTGATCGCTGGGCGATTTATACAGACAAGCTCCATATTCCGGCTTCGCGGAGTTAAAACGATATACATATCCCAAATTATATTGCTGATCAAAATACATAATCTGCTGGGCATCTCCCCCAAGCGGTCTTTCAAACGGAAGAAGCTTTACCAGAATAAATGTTAATGAAAGTATAATAAAGGCCGTCATAAATGCCAGACCTATTCTTTTTGCTACATATTTTGCCATGGTCTTCCCCTTGCATTCCTGTATATTTGAAAGGTAATGCAGCCGGCATGCCGGCTGCATTACCCCAAAATGAACAACTGCGATATGCCTGTTCCATGTTTATTCTACTGCAAAAACGTCCTCTACTGAATGATAGTTGCCTGTAGCTTCCGTACCATCAAAGGTATAATCAAAGTAGAAATCAAATCCTGTTGCTCCCGTAGGAGTTTCAGAGGTGCCGCTGCCTGTAGCATAATCTGCTGCCAGCTCTGCAGGTACGGTAAAGGTAACACGAACCACACCGTTGCCCTTATCCTCTACGGTAAAGTCCTCAAGATACTCTTCTGCATATACGCCGTCACCGTTGCGATAACGCTCATAGTTACAGCATGCGATTGCTACAGGTGTCACCGTCATACGGTCAGGAAGCGTAGCAGCAAGCTCAACTGCACCAGTATAGCTTCCGTCCTCGTTTTTCACCAGAGGCTCATAGGTATAGGTAACCGCATCCGCGATTGCGCCTTCCGCCGTAAATACCGACATATTGGCAGCCTTCCAGAAAGCATCATAGGAGAACCGCTGTCCCTTGTATACGATAGGATAAGCGTCCGCATCATTGGTATCCGTGCCCCAGTTTAAGGTAAAGCCGCCGGAAATTGACTGATCACTGGACAATACGCTCATGAAATCCAGCGGATTCAAGGCGTTGCCGGTGACAGAACCTATGCTGACATCGTACTGTCCGACCATGGACTTATAATAGTACACATCCATCTGGTCATTGCCTACCCAGAAATCAACGCTGAGCTGATACTTACCACCGGATACGCTGGGATCATTAAACGCTGTCTCAAGATAGGACTTGATCTCATTGTGAGATTCCTCTTCCTCAGACGCCACCATCCAAGCAAACTCAAGATGGATTACCGTAGGATTCTCAGGCGTTCCCGGAGTGTATGCGCCTTCGCTCTCCAGCTCGGAAAGCGCCACGCGGAAATACTCTCTTGCCAGCTCAAGGGAATATCCTGTTCCGTCGGTTTCTTCCACAAGAGGCGCGATTGCCTTCTCATGAGCTTCCGTCGTAACGTAAGAAATACCGTTTTCGGGATCCGACATATAGTTAGAAGACAGATAATTCACCGTAGGGATATAACCTCTTGCATTTGCATAGCTCTGACGGTCAATGGAATGCTGCACTGCCAGAATGAAGTGCCTGTTTCCAAGAGCAGGCTCTACCTCCCAGTACTCTTCCTTGGGGGTCTGAGTCACAACACCCTCTTCACCGAACAGCTTCTCCCAATCCTCTGCATTTAATGCGTTCACATTGAGCTTATACACGCTGGAACCCGTGGTGGTTCTGGTTCTGGGATCGTTGCGGAACTCGTCCAGTCTGGTCTGGGGAATACCTGTTGAATCCGTATGACCGGCCAGGAATTCATTCAAGCCAGCCTCTGTATCCGTGCCCAGTGCAGGAAGAATCCTGATATGAATACCCGCGATATTATACTTGGTGTCTGCATACACATAGTTAGGGTTCTTCTTATATACGATCTCCTGATCCTGCTTGTAGGTTTCAAGATAGTAGGGTCCTAAAACCAGTGAATTATCCACTGGTGTCTGTGTAGCATCCTCATTAAAGCCCAGATAGTTCTTTACAGTCACAAGATCAATAAAATCCTGAGGAATGGGCATGTGCAGACTGCTGTTAATGTAATACATAGCATAGAATCTTGAGTACTCCTGAGTATACTCCACTTCGAAGTAGCTCTTGCCGTCCTCAACATAGGTCTTAATACCCACCTTTTTCCACAGTTCGTCATTATAACCGCTGGTAGTGCCGTCATAGTACGCTTTCGCGCCAACAATGCCGCCGGTTGTATTGTTAGCCATCTCCGTTCCTCTAAGCAGCTCGTTGGACTGAGTCAGCAAAAGCTTAAAGGGTGTCTCATAATCCTCCAGCGCAACCTCTCTGTTGTTGAAAGCCGCACGGTCTTCCATCTGAGAGCCGGTGGTATACTTTAAGCCCTCCGCACCGGTACGCACCTGGAATCTCCACTTGCTGGCCGCTCCGTCACCATTGTCGTCATTAACGGGTACAGGCATCTCCATGGCAAGGTTCGGAACCCAGTCATATCCGTCCTTAGTCTCATTCATGAAAGTCGTATAAAAGCTGGTTGCGATATAATCATAATTATCGCCCACGTCAGCTCCCTGGCTGTTTAAATAATTCACCGTTCCGGGATCACTCACCGACAGCGTATGATAATATCTCTTCCAGTCAGGATTGGTCTCATACTCCAGGTCCTCCGTAATCGAGCCCTCCGTAAGAGTACCAAATCCATAGCCAGTGATATAATTCTCCGTTCCCAATGTAATACGGGGATTAAACATCTGGTAACGGCCGTTCTCAAACAGGGACAGACCGGTAATGCCGTTCCTGACAGCATATGTCTCCAGGATACCCAGCATGTTGGTCCTTTCCTCATAGCTCTCGCCTGCATAGGAAAAAACACCTTCAGCCGTAGGAACACATGCAAGAACCGCATTATATGCGTCCTCATAAGCCGCTCTGACCTCCGAAATGGTGCCTGCATTTGCAATAGCCTCCGCTCCAGCCGTCTTTGCCGCCTCCACTGCGGTCTTCTGGTCTGCAGTCAACTGATCCTGAATGTCAATAACCATCTGCTCCAGGTCATGCGTGATGTAAGCCTTGTAATCGTCCGCCTCCATGTAAGCTCCATCCCAGTTGGCATTAACGTCTACTTCCGGAGTCGCTTCAGGGGTTGACTCACTGTCAGACGTTGACTCGGTGCCCGGCGTTGATTCACTGTTCTGACCGGAATCGGAAGCATCCTTGTTGCCGTCGCCGCAGGCTGTCATGCCAAAAACCATAGCCGAAGCCAGCAGTAAGCTCAATACTTTCTTTTTCATAATCTCTCTCCTCTCGATAGATTTGCCATACACTTTGACGCTTTATTGTTTTAAACTTTCAGATATAACAAAAAAGGGTTGAAATATCTTCACTCCCTTGTGAATACCTGTATACAATTTGCGCCCTATGTAATTTGCATAACTAAGTATAAAGTACACCTTTTAAATTGTCAAGAAATTTTTCGCTTAAAACGCATAAACCTCCTATGCGGCAAGTATCCGTTCAGCCATGCCGCAAACAGGAAACAGGCTAAACGGATACTGCGGCCGACAACATGTTTATTCATTTTTTCGAAACAGCCACATGCCGGGATAATCCGCTGCCGTTTCCAATTCCTCTTCTATTCTCAGCAATCTGTTATATTTTGCCACACGGTCGCTTCTGCAGGGTGCGCCGGTCTTGATCTGTCCCGCATTCCAGGCCACGGCAATATCCGCTATGGTGGAGTCCTCCGTCTCTCCTGAACGGTGAGAAATCACTGCCCTATAGCCTGCCTTGTGGGCCATGTCCACCGCTTCAAAGGCTTCCGTCAGCGTACCGATCTGATTTACCTTGACTAAAATTGCATTGGCACAGCCCAGCTTGATGCCGGCATCCAGCCGTTTGGTATTAGTGACAAACAAATCGTCTCCCACCAGCTGCACCTTATCACCCAGCCTGGCCGTCAGCTCCTGCCAGCCGTCCCAGTCATCCTCCGCCAGCCCATCCTCGATGGATATAATAGGAAAACGCTCCACAAGCTGCTCATAGTAAGAAATCATATCCTCCGTACCACGAATGACCTCACCGCCTTTTAAACTGCTTTCCCCAGGAAAATGGTACATCCCTGTCTTTTCGTTATAGAGCTCACTGCTGGCAGCGTCCATGGCAATGCGCACATCCTCCCCCGGAACATAGCCGGAAGCCTCGATGGCATCCACCAAAAACTGCAGCACGCTCTCCGCATCCGGCAGATCCGGTGCAAAACCGCCCTCGTCTCCCACTCCGGTGGACAATCCTCTTTCATTGAGCAGCTTCTTCAAATTATGGTAAACCTCCGCGCAGATTCGCAGGGCCTCCGCAAAATTCTTTGCCCGTACCGGCATGATCATAAATTCCTGAAAATCCACGGTGTTGGCTGCATGTTTGCCTCCGTTTAATATATTCATCATGGGCATGGGCAGAAGCTTGGTGCAAATACCGCCAAGGTAACGATACAGCGGAAGCTGCAGCGCGTTGGCAGCCGCCTTTGCACAGGCCATAGAAACGGAAAGTGTGGCATTGGCCCCCAGATTTTCCTTGCTCTCCGTTCCGTCCAGCTCCACCATCATCCTGTCGATGGCAGTCTGACATAGAGCATTCCTTCCGATCAATGCCGAAGCAATCTTCTCGTTGACATTTTTCACGGCATGTCGGACTCCCAGTCCAAAATACCGTGTCTCCCCGTCCCGCAGCTCCACCGCCTCAAAACGGCCCGTACTTGCACCCGAAGGCACCGCGGCAAGACCCAGATACAGACGTCCGTCAACGGGATTCTTTACCGTGACCTCCGCTTCCACAGTGGGGTTGCCTCTGGAATCCAGTATCTCCCTTGCATGTACCTTGATAATCTCAAAATATGCGGACATAAAACTCCTCCTTGTACTGTTTCGTTTTGGCAAAGTATGCCCGTACAAGGAGGAAGTTATACATATGTTATATATCTTTTCGCCTTTCATACTTCCTTGCCGGCAAGGATTTCACAATAGTCCTTATAATTCTTTTCCAGCAACGCCGGAGTATCCAGCCCATACGGACATTTCGCTTTACATTTCCCGCAGTGAAGGCAGGACTCGATCCGCTTCATCTTTTCCTGCATTTGGGGTGTCAGCTGAGCGGCAGAAGGTGCTCGGCGGATCAACAGGCTCATCCGGGCACAGTTATTGATCTCGATTCCTGCCGGGCAGGGCATACAATACCCACAGCCACGACAAAACTCGCCCATCAGCTCTTCCCGGTCACCGGCAATTACTGCTGCCAGCTCTTCGTTCATCACCGGCGGCTTCTCCACATAGGACAAATATTCATCCAGCTCGCTTTCCCGCTGTATCCCCCAGATGGGAAGCACATTTTCATATTGCGCCATAAAAGCATAAGCCGCCGCGGAATTGGTAATCAAGCCCCCGGAAAGAGCCTTCATGGCGATAAAACCCATATCCGCCTCCCTGCACCTTTCAACCAGCTCAATATCCTTCTCTTCGGCCAGATAACTGAAGGGAAACTGCAGGGTCTCATACAATCCGCTTTCTATTGCCTCATGGGCAATGCTTAACCGATGGTTGGTGATTCCGATATGGCGTATCATGCCTTTTTCCTTTGCCTCAAGCATGGATTCATATAATCCTGTGCCATCCCCAGGCTTGGGACAAAAGTCGGGATTGTGAAACTGATAAAGATCAATATAATCCGTCTGAAGATTCCCCAGTGAGGTATTCAGATCCTTCCAGAAATCTTCTGCCGTCTGTGCCCCCGTCTTGGTGGCAATACAGACCTTCTCACGCATTCCTCCAAAGGCTTCCCCCAGCTTTTCCTCGCTGTCGGTATAAAAGCGCGCCGTGTCATAGAACGTAACTCCTGATTTGTACGCCTTGCGTAACAGTCTTACCGCCTCTACCTTCGAAACGCGCTGAATGGGAAGCGCTCCGAAAGCGTTCTTTTCCACTATGATTTCCGTTTTCCCCAGCCTTACCTGTACCATAATTCCTCCTACTGTTTTTAACCGTGTACAATGTCTTAACTAACATCGGGGCCGCCGGTTACTGCTCCGGCGGCCCTATTCAAATTTACTTTACAGATTCAGTTCATAGATCTTGTGTCTTGGAATTCCCTTATACCAGCCAAAATAATCCTGCGGAATCTATTTTTTCATCAGCAGCGACTTTCCTGTCATATCTGCAGGCTGCTCTCTGCCCATAATCTCAATCAGAGTGGGAACGATGTCCGCCAGACAGCCTCCCTCACGCAAACCATACGCTTCGTCATAGTTTACCAGAATAAAGGGCACTTGATTGGTAGTATGCGCCGTAAAAGGCTCGCCGGTCTCATAATCGGTCAGCTGCTCTGCGTTTCCGTGGTCTGCACAGATAAACAGGACACCGTTTGTCTCCTTCACGGCGTCGACCGCTTTTCCCACACATTCGTCAACCGTCTCGATGGCTATTACCGCCGCCTCCAAAACACCGGTATGCCCCACCATGTCAGGGTTTGCAAAGTTAATGATAATCACGTCATATTTCCCAGAACGGATTGCCCCGCACAGCTTTTCACATACCTCAGGCGCGCTCATCTCCGGTTTCAGGTCATAGGTCGCTACATCCTTGGGGGAATTTACCAGTACCCTGTCTTCGCCGGGATTTGGCTCTTCCACGCCGCCATTAAAGAAAAAGGTTACATGAGCATATTTCTCCGTCTCCGCAATCCGGGCCTGCTTTAAGTTATTTGCCGCCAGCCATTGTCCGAAGGTATTGTCCACCGACTGCTTTTCAAAAGCCACATCCTTGTTGGGAATAGTAGGATCATAATCAGAAAAGCACACAAAGGTCACATCCTTCCTGACGCCTCTGTCAAATCCCTGAAAATCATCATCACAGAACGCCCTGGTAATCTCCCTCGCTCTGTCTGGACGGAAATTAAAGAAGATCACAGAATCGCCGTCCTGTACAAGTGCTGTCGGCTTACCGCCTTCGAGAGCCAGAGTGGGTTTAACAAACTCATCCGTCTCTTCCCTGTCATAGGATTCCTGAATGGCACAGACCCCACAGTTTGCGGTAAGTCCCTCTCCCTTCGTCATGGCATCATAGGCCAGCTTCACACGATCCCAGTTTTTATCACGGTCCATCACATAATAGCGCCCCATGACAGAAGCTATCTTACCTACGCCGATTTCCTCCATCTTGGCCGTCAGCGCCTCCGCATATTCCCTGCCGCTTGCAGGAGGAGTGTCACGTCCGTCCAAAAAGCAGTGTACATACACTTTATCCAGGCCGTTTTTCTTTGCCAGCTCCAGCAAGCCATACAGATGCGTATTATGGCTGTGGACACCGCCGTCCGACAACAGCCCCATCAAATGAAGCGCGCTGCCCTTACTCTTACAATTCTCCACCGCCTTTAACAGAGCGGGATTTTCAAAAAAGGTGCCGTCCTGAATCTCCTTGGTGATTCTGGTAAGCTCCTGATACACGATACGCCCTGCGCCCATATTCAAATGTCCTACCTCGGAATTGCCCATCTGGCCTTCCGGCAGCCCCACTGCCATACCGCTGGCATTTCCTCTTACAAAGGGATATTCCTTCATCAGCCTGTCCATAACCGGCGTCTTTGCCTGTGCTATGGCATTCCCTTCTGCTTTTTCATTGAGGCCGTAACCGTCCAAGATCATTAAAACTACTGGTTTTCTGCTCATTTTCCTATCTCCTCTATTTCATTCTCTTTGTCAGACGCTTTGTTTTCTCTCGCGGTTATTATAACATCAAAGTCATTTTCCATGCAATACCAACCGGGAATATTTTTGGTTGACCTCAACAGTACTGCCCTGCAAGATAACGGTATCGGTTGCATTTTCTCCCGCCCCTTGTTATACTGAGTCAAATACATCCGGCGAAAGAAGGATATTCATTATGGTTACCTTACTGTCAAGATGGTTTATTAAAGACCATGAAAACACAAAGTCTCCGGCTGTACGGCAGGCTTACGGAGTGCTGTGCGGCGGACTGGGCATCGCTTTGAATCTGTTTTTGTTCGGCATAAAATTTTTCTCCGGACTGATCAGCGGCTCCATCGCTATTACGGCGGATGCCCTGAACAATCTGTCCGATGCCGCATCTTCCGTCATTACTCTGATCGGTTTTAAAATAGCAGGGCAAAAGCCGGACCAAGACCATCCCTTCGGGCATGGACGTTTTGAATATATCTCCGGATTCCTGGTATCCGTCATCATTCTGTTTATGGGCCTGGAACTTTTAAAAAGCTCCTTCACCAGGATCCTTCACCCGGAAGAACCTGCCTTCTCTCCTGTCATTCTGGCCCTTCTTGTGGTTTCCATCCTGATTAAGGGCTATATGTACCTCTATAACAAAGGTCTTGGCCGAAAGCTGGATTCCGCCGCCATGAAGGCCACTGCCGCGGATTCCCTGAGCGATATGCTTGCCACAGGGGCAGTCCTTTTCTCTGCCCTGCTGACCCGCTTTACAAACCTGCATGCGGACGGCTGGTGCGGTATGCTGGTAGGGCTGTTTATCTGCTATGCCGGATTCAGCGCCGCAAAGGACACTGTCACTCCCCTGCTGGGCCAAGCGCCGGATCCGGATTTCGTGCAGCAGGTAAAGAACATTGTCACGTCCCACGAGGAAATTCTGGGACTTCATGACCTGATCGTACACAACTACGGCCCCGGCAGAATTCTCATCTCCCTTCACGCGGAGGTATCCGCCGCCGGGAATATCGTGACGCTTCATGACGTGATCGACCATATCGAACACGAACTTCGTGATACCTTAAACTGTCAGGCCGTCATTCACATGGATCCGATCCGCGTGGGTGACGAAGAAACGGAAAGCGGAAAAAAACTGATACAGGGCATTTTGGAAAAAATTGATCCCGCCCTGACCATGCACGATTTTCACATGGCCGTCAAGTCCGAACGCACCGATTTGATCTTTGATGTGGTCACTCCCTACGGCTTCCGCTACTCCGACGGAGAGCTGACGAATCTAATCACCCAAAAGGTAAAGACCCTATACCCCGATTATAATATCATCATTGATATAGATAAGTCCTAACCGGCAAATCTAAAACAAGAAGGGAAAAAGATTGAAGAATGAGAGGAAACATGTCAAGAGACATCTGCCTGACACCGGCGGAGTTCAAACGCCTGGAAACATTGGAAAAAAGATACCGCAGTGCCGCCAGAAATCGCTTTGAACAGCGATGTGCATATTACCGGCTTATTACCGGAGGCACCTATACCGCCGTCACCATCCGGGACCAGAAGACCCGCTGGGGCAGCTGTTCCTCCCGCGGCACCCTCTCCTTTAATTACCGGCTGATCTTTGCGCCGTCTCAAGTGCTGGATTATGTAGTGGTGCATGAACTCTGCCACCTGACTCACATGAACCATTCCAAAGAATTCTGGAACATGGTAGGTTCCGTAATGCCGGATTATAAAGCACATCGGAAATGGCTGAAGGAACACGGCAGCGAGCTGACCCTGGAAAATTATCTGGAATCAAAAGGAATTCCCATAAAACTGTCCTGAAAAATTTTCGACTGTTGCAGACGGCGCAAAAAAGGCCCCCGCGTCTTTTCCTGCAGGGACCTTTTTTCGTTCCTTTATCTTCGATCAACTATTCTCGTCCACGTAATTCTGTACTCTTCTCTGTATAACATCCGCCACGTCCCTGGCCGGCTTCTGACCCGTGAAAAATCCGTCGATCTCTTCGTTAATGATATTCATAACCTCTTCATTATAATAATAGGGATTATGAACGGATTCCACAAAGGCAATGAGTTCGTCCAGCTGTTCCTGACTTAAAGGATCGTAAGGCACCGACTCTCCATTGATCCAGATGCTCATATCCTCATATTCCGTATGGGTCTCACCGTTTTCATCGGTATATTCCCAAGTTCGCCGCTGTGTAGCCTCTTTCGATTTCTCATAAAACGTATCCTTCCGTACCGGGAAGTAATTTACCTCTTCCTGTACCTCCTCTGTCAGGTAATGGCGCATGAAGTTCCAAGCTTCATCCAGATTCTTTGACTTAGCGGAAAGAACATAGGTTATACTGCTCATGATATAGGAACCGTTCCCGCTCTCCGTAGGGAAGCCCGTATAGCTTACCGCTTCGCCGATCCTGCCGTTGATGGTATAAGCCAGATTGTCAAATCTCCAGAAATTTGCTTCCAGAAGCAATGTCCTGTTCTGTCTGTACTGAGACTCATAATTGCTCCAGTAATCCTGCCAATAATCTTCGTCGTAGTCACTGGAACTTTCATCCCCGGAAGGAAGAGCCTTTGCATACTCCATCATGGAGATAAAATCCTCCGTATTAAAAGCACACTTACCCGTGGATAAATCTACAAACTGGTTACCGCAGTAGCGCATCACCATGTTCATAAAAGTGCTGCGGGTGGTATCTCCGCTGAAGGCCTTGGCTCCTTCATCCATGCCGGCCAGCACTTGCTGCATATCCTCCATGGTCCAGTTCTCCCTGTCACCCACCAAAGATTTCTTTGCGATCATAGTGTAGATTTCAAAATCCGGAACAATATAATACAGCTTTCCGTTCACACGATAAGCGTCGAAGGCGTTCTGCATGAACTCCACCTGTGACAGCTCTTCATCCTGTTCAATCAACTTGCCAATGTCAGCGATTAAGCCCTTTGCAATATAATTGCTGACCGGCAGGCTTCCGCCGCTGTTGCAAACCAGAATATCCGGCATGTTTCCCGAAATCACATCATTATTCAGCTTAGTCATACCCGCCGTATAATCGTCATAGGAATTGAAGCTGTTATATTCCTTTAAGACGATTCGATAATCCGGATTATTCCGATTATATTCAATGACACGCTTTTTCAGGTCCGAATTAATATATTCACCGGCCATCACCAGCACCTTCTTGTCCTGAATATCCTCCGGTGCAACATGGGTAAATATTCCGGCTTTCATACCGGAGTTCCAATCCTCCTGGAAAAATCCCAGAAACGAATCCTTGTTCAACTCCACAAGACCATACATGCTCTCTATATACACATCGGAATTGATATAGTTCATCATAAGCTGTCCTGCTTCATTTCCTTCATCCCAATAGTATATGCCCCCGTTTCCCGTATAGATCAGATCATGAGAAAGTCCGGGTCTCATCACATTATAATCGTATGTATATGAGATGGCACTGGGGAAATCCTTGATTTCGCCGGCCTTATCCGCAGCCACATCATAGATGGTATAAAACATCTTAGCCCAGTCATCCTCATCCCTGAAGGAAATAAATGCCGTGCCGTCTCCACGTGAAATCATCTGATCATTGTTGGTAAACAGCTTCTTGCTGTCCTCCGAAATCTTCTCACGCTGGCCCACATTTCCATCCAACCCTACACGCACCCTGTAATAATCGGTGGAACTGTAATCCTCACTGTTCACCGTAAGCAATACATACAGCGCATTGTCCGAGCCTTCCATAACGGAATTAACCCACGTATAATCATCCTGCTCCCCCAGGCTGATGTCCAGGAGCATCTTCCCCTCTGAATCCCAGCAGCATATGCTGGTTTCATTCTTATAGATATAATTTTCAGGATCAGACATGTCTTCCGTACGGTGCATTTTCCGTGCATAAACCGTACCGTCGGCCATCATGGAGAAACCGGAATAATTGGTATACTCATTTACACTCGGCTTAAAACTCCCTTCCCCCGGACTAATCGGCCCGGCAGGCAGGGTGGAAATTCCTCCCTCGGTATCTTCGTCTTCGGTATCTTCACCCTCGGTTTCATCCTCTTCCTCCGGTTCTGACGGCGTATTCTCCGTTTCGGCCTCCGGTATTTCCGGAGTATCTGCAGGTATTTCTTCTGCGGTGTCTCCTTCTCCTTCATTGGCATCCGTGCCTGGAATTTCAAGAGGTATTACCTTTGCGTCGCTTCCGTCCTCATTCATGGTGATCAGACGATAATCATACTCGTTATATACCTCGGCGTTCCAGTCTCTGATCCACACAAGAAGATTGACTTTTCCGTCCCTGACAGCGGATGCCATAACACTCATATTTCCGCTTTCAGGGTTATACATCTCTGGAAGTTCAATCTCCTTTATCCGGTAGACATTTTCCTTCGCCAGATTGGGATCCGACTCATTTCCGCCTCCACCACAGGCACATAAGCCTACAGCCATTGCCAATGTCAGCCCCATTGCAAGGCACCTGCTTATCAATCCTTTTTTTGTCAACTTTTTCATTTCTCTCCTCCCTGTTTCCTACTCTTTCTAACCCGCTTTTCCTTTGGCGGTTTTCGGAAATTTCCTGCGTCCTCATTTCTACCTGCCTTTCTGGCCAGACGCCTTGCCCGCAGCTTCTCAACGCCCCGCTCTGCTTTATCCTTCACAAACAGCCATTTATCCTTGAGCGTCCAGCCCTTGTGCTTCCACCAGCTGCCAAAGAAGCCCAAAGCCAGCAATACCGTATACAGCAGGAACAGCATCTGGAATAGCGTAATGACACCAAGAATATCCTCATATCCCCTGGCAATATTTTCCCAATAGGGATAAATAATGGCTCTTCCGTTCATGGAACGGGTGCCAAAAGCAGGAATCAGTTTCAGTCTGGAAAGGAAAGAATAACGCGAGGTATTTTCCAGAACCTCCGTTTCCTTTTCAGAGGTTCCCAGTTTTTCCCTGACAAGATTTACCGCAAAGTTTTTTACCGGATTCGGCATCACGATTTCAAAATGATTGATGCCGTTGCAGCTTCCCAGCTCGCTTAAAGTCTGATAAGAGACATAAACAAGGGTACTATCCAAACCTGCGGCTTCTTCCAGCCTTCCTGACGGTCTCTCCACCACGCCTGCCACAATATGGGGGATTCCGCCAATATTCAACGTCATTCCCACCACATCATTGGACCCGAACATCTGCCACGCGGCATCCTGGTCAATGATACAAATATCCTGCATTAAATCATTTCCCGAAAAATAAGAACCCGAAATCAGCTTCAAGGGATGAAAGAGAAAAAAATCCCCGCCGATACCGATGGCATCCACCTCCAAAGAAGACTTTCCGTTGGAGAGCATGATACGTCCGTCCGCACTATAAGCATCCGCCCATAGCCTGGCTCCGGGATTTTCTGACTCCTGCAGCACAGCGGCATCCGTCAGCGCCGAATCAATGGAATGCTCAAACTCTATGATCCGGTCCTCCGTGATCCCGGAATTTACCGAAAAGAAGCAGCTGACCTGGGCCACATTCTTCTTTTCACTCCACCGCTCCGCCATTGTTTGTGAATCCTGTTCCTTAACCAGATGGTTTGTCACAAAGAGCAGAATCAGGAAGAGCAGGAGTGAAATTCCCCCGCTGATTCCCAATACTAATTTTTTTATTGTCAGCTTCATTGCTTGCCTCATTTCCATCAAGATTAGTTATTCGGCAGTCTCACCTGCTTGCCGGCTTCCACAGGCTTATTTGAAGTAGTGATTACATACTCATAGCCGTTTAAGCCTGCCGAAATGGCGGACTGAGTTTCATCACTAGCCAGTACCTCTACATCCACACGGGTAGCCATATAACGGTTGCCAAAGGGAGCCGACTTGCTTTCCACAATCAGGATAAACTTGCCGTTGCTGTCCTCACGAATAGCGCTGTTGGGAACGATCAGGTCATAATTGGCACTTTTTTGCCCCACGGAAATATTAAAGGTCTGCCCTGCGGTAACATTGCCGGTCACATTAAAGGTAAGCTGCTTCTTCTGGCCCGGATCCTGCTTATCCGGCTTAATGCTCGCCAGCGTCACCTCAACGTCATCATATCTCCAGGCATTTACCAGATCTGCCCGATCTCCCACGGAAAGCCGCTTTGCCTGCTCATTCGTAACGGAAAAGCTTAAGGTATATCCCGCTCCCTCCGGCTGCAGCACCATCACCGGCGTAGCCGCATCGGTCTTATTGCCAGCCTTCACATTGATCTGGGTAACCGTGCCCGCAATGTCCGCATTAACGGTAGCGTTTGTGGACTTGGCTGTCAGTTCCTCCACGGTTTGCTGTGCTTTGGCAATCTTATCCAGCATCTGCTCCAGCCCCATCACATTTCCAATATTACCCACCAGCTCGTTCAGCTTCTCGGTTTTTTCCGTAACCACAGCTTCTGCCGCGGTTACGGCAGCTTCCTTCTCCTTTACCGCAGCCTCCGCTGTTGCCTTTTCTCTCTCCACAATGGATTTTTGCAGCTCCAGGTCCGCCTTGCCCGCAGACAAATTGTTGACCGCCGCCGCTCTGTCATTCTCACTTTTTAATGCCTTTTCATACTCATTATATTTGTTGTTTTTCTCTGCTTCCGCAATGGTCACTGCCGACTGATAGGGTGTGAGATCTCCGCCCGACACGGAAGCTGCGAACAGTTCATCATTGGCTTTCTCCCAAGCAGCATATGCCGCGTCATATGCTGCCTTAGTATTTGTAACATTCTGCTGGCTACGCTTTATAACGTCTTCATTGCTGTCATGTGAAATCTGATTTTGATAAGCGCCGATCAGTCCGTCGATCTCCGCCACCTTCTGCTCATAAGGCTTCAACGCCCCCTGAGCCGCCTCCAGTGCATCCTTGGCTGCCTTCACATCGTTTTCCGCTTTTTTCACCGCTCCCTGGGCGTTGGTGATCTGTTGACGATACACGTCTGAGGATACGTCCTCGTTAGCGGAATAAATGTTGGATGAAGTTATTTCTGCTTTGAGCAAAGCAAGCTCATACTCATTCTGAGCCGTTTCCAACGCTTCTTTGGCAGCCTTCAATTCGTCGCTCTCCGCATCCTCCAGATAAAGAAGGACCTGCCCTTTTTCTACGGTCTGTCCCTGCACCACGGCCACACTGGCTACTTTTCTGGATTCGGTAACCTTTACCTCGTAAGGATCACCGCTCTCCACCGTTCCGGTACCCCTGATCTTCGCTGTGATGGTACCCGCCTGAACATAGCTGGTAGCCACCTCCGGCAGAGAATAATTCATGATAGTCTGAGCGAAAAACGTCAGCACAAGCATGACTGACAAGAATATGATGGCTGCCGTCTTCACCCATTCCCTTTTGTTCTTCTCGTTCTCTTTCATTTTCTTTTCCTTCCCTCTTACCTTATATATATTTTATTATGTCCACAATTACCGTTTTGCCGTGGTTAGCCTTTAATGCCGCCCTGATAAGTGATGCCGTTCACGAGATAATCCTCTCCGTACAGAAAGATCAACAGACTGGGCACCATGTAGATCGTTGCCACCGCAAATGCCAGTCCGATCTCTCCTGCATTGATCTTACTTAAGAATACGGACAAAGGATGCTTCTCCGCATCGGACAGCAGGATCAGCGGCTGCTCCACCATATTCCAATAGTCAATAAACACCAGTATAGCCGCGGAGCAGATGGCACCCTTACATAGGGGCATACAAATCTTTTTATATATCTGCCATTCTCCCGCTCCGTCTATCTGTGCCGCCTCGATCACGGACTCTGGAATACGCCGCATGAACTTCGTCAGCAGAAACACCGCAAAGGGAGAAAAAATACCTGGCAGCCAAATAGACCAGTTGGTGTCCAAAAGCTTTAACCAGTCGCTGACAAGATAGTTTGGCACCAGCGTCACCTGATAAGGCATCAGCATCAATATAATATAAGCAAAAAAGATAATCTCCCTGATTCTGCCTCGGTATCTGGCAAATCCATAAGAAGCAAGGGAAGCTGCCAGCAGCTGAAACACCACTATAGGCCCCACAAGCGCCACGGAATTCCAAAATTTATATAAATAATCCGGGCTCTTAAAAAGCACCGTCACATACTGACTGAAGGAAACCATATCCGGAATAAATTTCAAATTTACCCTTTCCGATATGTAAACCTTTCCGCCGCTGCTGTTGGTGGCAAAGACCGAACCATAATTTGACGAGATCTCCGACGCCGACATAAAGGAGTTCGTGATCGTCAATACAATGGGAGTCAGGAACAAAATGGCAAAAACTGCTGCCACGGCAGTACCAAGTGCAAGCCTGGTGCCTTTGAAAAACTTTTTGGTTTGTTTCCTGGAAATCATCCTTCCACATCCTTTCCGAATCTGTCCTCCGCGATAAACAGGATGCCGATAATCACAATCATAACAATAGACATCAAAATTGCCGCCGCGGACAGGGTCTGATAATCCAGATTCCGAAATTTGTTGTTCATGAAATGCTGCAGCATATATATTGTATCCGTGGGGTAATCTCCCGTCAGCAAGTATACCTCCCTGAAAATTTTAAAGGAATTTATCAGCGACATTATGGTCACAAACAACAGTGTAGAAGACAAATACCTGATTTTGATCTTAAAAAAAGTCTGAAAGGCCGTTGCGCTCTCCAGCCTGGCCACCTCCAGAATATCCTTGGGGATGCTGGCAAGAGCCGCCATGAACAAAATCATGTTATAACCCAAATTCTTCCAGAGAAACAAAATGGTAACCACTACCAGAGCATATTCCGACTTCATCCAGTCGATTTTATCCAGACCGAACTTCATCAAAATCTCATTTACGGATCCATTGTAATGAAACAAAACCTGCCAAATCAATACGATGGATGCCACCGGCACCATCATGGGACTTAAGAAGAAAGTACGAAACTGACTCTTAAAGGGTATTTTTGATTCCAGCACGATGGCCAGAATCAAGGACAACACCACCGCCAGCGGCACCGACGCCAGGGAGAACATCACGGTATTGCGCACCGCCCTCTTAAACGCAGAGTTTGCCACAATATTTTTGAAATTATCCATGAAGACAAAATTAGCGCTGACCGGATTGTCTACCATAGAATACCAGATGACCACTATAAAGGGCAGAATAAAGAACAGCATAACGCCTATAAAGCTGGGGGCAATAAACGCCCCCGAACTTAGCTTTAGCTTCATGGTCCTCCGTGTGGTTTTAATATGCTGCTTTTCCGGCCTTGACTGATCGGCATTTTTGTTCTGTTTTTTTATTTGGCTTTTCTTTCTAACTATCCTGTTCACTTTACATTCCTCTGATCTGTTTAGCTGTTTTCACCCACATACATGGATACCCGGCTCTGAATGGTGTTTACCACCTCATCCAGGCTCTTCTGCCCTTTATAGTAAGGAGCTGCCTCTTCCTGAATAATGGACAGAACCTCATTGTCGCTGGCAGGCATGGGCTGCGCCACATCTATCAGCTCCCGCAGGGTAGCCATTTCTTCCTCCGTACAGGGATGATAGGTATATTCCCAGTCATCATAGCCAAAGCCGCCCATACCCGTTATAATAGGATCTCCGTTCTCATCCTTTACGATTTCACCATTCTCATCCTTTAAGTAATTCACCTCCATGGCTTCCTCAATTTGCGCTTCCAGCTTCTCCTTCATTGAAGGAAAGCCCCAGGAAAAAATAGTATCCTCACCGTTTAAATAGCTCTCGATAAATTCCCAGGCTCCGTCCTTGTTTTTTGACTTGGAGAGGATACCGTAAGCGCCGCCGCCATTCATCACACAGCCCACGCTTCCGTCCGCGGTCGGAAATCCGATATAGGTCACCGGCTCGTTAAACATAGCCTCGGCCACCTGAATGTCCCTGCAGTTATTGATGGAGTCCGTGTACAGCAGCAGCTTACCCGCAGCCAGCCTGGTAGGCGTGTTTTCTCTTTCCTCATCATAATCATACTCTTCCGGGAAGCTGGCTGAAAACTCCAGAATCTTTCTGAATTCCGCCGTATCAAAATTACAGGTGCCCTTCTCCCAGTCAATAAACGCATTTTGATTAAAGGTCAGCAGGACTCCCATCATCTCGCTCTGGGTGACATACTCCATAAGCTCCGCATTGGGATGCTCCGCCGCAAAATTCATAATATCCTCAAGGGACCAGCCCATCTTATCCCCCACCTGGGAGGTCTTAGCTGCTACCGCAGAAATCTGAAAGGTCTTGGGTACGGCTATCAGTACGTTGTCGTAGGTATAGCCCCTCAACACACTCTCCACAAAGGAATCCCTGCTAAAAGTACTGCTTTTCTCCAAAAAAGACCCAAGATCCTCAAAAACTCCTTTTTCCGCCAGCTGTGCAATATCAATCTGACCGGAGTTCAGAGCCAGAATGTCCGGGCCGTTTTTGGAGGTGATGTCGTTATTCATGTTTGTAATGGCGTCGCTATATTCCATGTCGCTGTTATAGTCGTAATATTCCTTTACGGAAACATGATATTTTTCATTTTTTTTGTTAAATTCCACCGCTGCCGCCCGCAGTTCCTGATCCATGGTCATGGTGCCGATCACAATTTCTTCCTTCTGTGCCACTTCGGAGGCTTTTGTTTTCGTCAGGTATACGATCTCCGTTTTATCGGTGCCCCAGTCTCTGGTAACTGCCATCAGACGGCCGTCCGCCACCGTACCCACAATTTCCACATAATCTCCGTTGACGTTGCAGTCCAGCCAGTCCAACAGTTTCTCGCTGGTTTCGGTCTCCGGATCAAACATTAGGAGTTGGGTACGGTCGCTCATTAAGAAACTTTTTTCGGGACCCGCTGTCACAGTCTCTGCATTTTCCGGAATCTTATGAGAGGCGCCCAGCTTTTTCCCTGGAATGTCCACCTCCACGGCTACCCTTCCGCCCTCGGAACCGTTCCAATTATAATATGTTATGTATATCTTGCCGTCATTCCCCCGAAATACACTATCAATCCAACTGATGTCAAGACTTATGTTTCCCTGGCTGCTGCCTTCGCCGTCGTAAACGCTGATGCTGTCTTCAAAAATGAGGCAGATCATGCCCTCACTGTCCACTGCTATGCGCTGTATGTATCTGTCCTGCCCGTCCACCGTCAGCTCTTCCGTCAGATCCTTCTGGAAAACCGTACTGCCGGAGGGATCGTATTTCGCCAGGGTAGCTTCTTGATGATAATTATCATTCTCGTCCCACACGGCACGCAACCATGCTATATATATATTGCCGTCTTCGTCTACCGCAATCGCCTGAGGATTAGCGTTTTCTCCCGCATCCTTCCACATCGGCAGCTCTTCCGCGTTTCCTGTTTCCGGATCATACCGAAAAACGGGATTTTTGCTGGCGCCGGTTTCCTCATCATAGCTCCAGCTGCTGTAATACAGCTTTCCTCCCTCATAAATAGGATTTGACATACGGATTTCGCCTAAGTCCACAAATTCCGGTACATAGACGAAGGCATCTCCCCCGGCAGGCTTATTATCCCCCTCCGCCTTTCCGTTATCTCCACCGCAGGCGGCCAGTGAAACGGCAGTCAGCACAGCCAGTCCTGCTGCCAACATCTTTTGAAATCTTTTTTTCATAATCTCTCCTTCTTTCTGCGTTATAGCTATAATACATCTATATATGCTTTCTGTATCCTCTTTGTTTCAAAACTGCAAAAAAAATGTTCAATACACAGCTGCCACATTTATTTCAGGCTACTATATATTGAACATTATAGCACACTATATACAAAATAAACCTTAAGAATTTATGAATTACTGTCTAAGGACTATTAAAATTGCAATAATTTCGTAACAGTTACCTGATCTGTATATACATCCTTTTTAACTCCAGCAGCCGCTTATGGCGTCTCCTTATGCTTCCCAGATGATTATAGAGCCAGAAGGAATGTACCAAAACATCATTGAGCCTGCCGATTCTCTGCTTGGTTGTCCGCTGATAATACTGTCCGCCGCAGCTGCAGGCCTGACTGCCTCGTTCCCTTACCAGCCTGATCAACTCGGACTCACAGGTCACCGTTTCATTAAATTCCGTGGCGCCCAGACCGATACAGTCTGCCTTATGGGCGTCGCTGCCGCCGAAGGCCGGCTTTCCGTAGCGTTCCGCAATCTCCATGGCTCTTTGGTTGCTCTCCGGGTCCTCACAGGAATTAAAGCCTTCTATAAAGTCAAATTGTTCTATAACCTCAGGCCGGTTCCTGTGCTTCCTGGTATTAAAGATACTCATAAACTTTACGCCGCAGGGATGGGCCGGCCCTAAAATGCCCCCGCTTTTATGAACAATTTTAATCAAAAACTGCACCGGCAGCCCGCGCAGCTCCAAAATAGGCAGCTTAATCCCTTCCGGCATGATGACCAAGATGTGTCCCGCATCTATCGTGTCATACTCGATGCCCTTTAGAACCACAAAATTTTCCTTCCGCTGACAAATAGGATTCCGTTTCCAAGCCCGGTAGCCGTTATAGGAATCATGATCAGTAATCAGCATCCCTCCATAGCCCTTTTCAATCAAAATGTCGATGAATTCCTCAACGGGCACCTTCCCGTCCAATGACCCTTCCTTCGTATGGCAGTGCATATCAAATCTCATGTTTCTTTTTCTCCATTCCTGTCATGCGCCTAATCCACGCTCTTTAAGGATTCCGTCATGCTGATCTCTTCCAGCTTCCGGCCCATAATTCTGTCAACAATCCAGGCAAAAGCAAAAGTCAGCAGCGCACTGTAAAGAAAGCTTAACGGCCTGATGTGTACATCAAAGGCAATAAGATCTACCTGGATCTCACTCATAACAAAAGCATGCAAAAGACATCCCAGCAGAAAACCCGGCAGGACGGCCAGCGCCGTCAGCAGCATATTTTCCCGAAATACATAACTGGCCGTCTCTTTTTTATAAAAGCCCAGCACCTTTACGGTAGCAATTTCCCTGACCCTTTCCGTAATATTAATATTGGTCAAATTATACAGGACAATAAAGGCAAGTCCTCCTGCGCATAAAATAACCACCAGCACAATAATATCAAGGCTGTTCATCATGGTGCCGATGCGTTCCATCGTATCGGCATTTACCGAAACATTGGACACCTCTTCCAGATTCATCAAAGCTGCAGATACTCCGTGGGCATCAGCCCCCTCCGCCAGATTGACATAGACCATTCTGCGCTCCGGCTCCGCTCCAAATGCTTCTCTCCAGGTCGCCGGGTCAATGTAAACATAGTTATAAATATAGTTTTCCATGACGGCGGAAATCCTCACGGACAACTCTCTCATATCCCCGTCTCTTAAGGATACCACATCTCCCGCCCGAATGCCATACTGTTTTGCCAATTTTCGGGTAATCACTCCTTCTCCCGCCTCCGGATAAGGAATCGGCTCCCCTGCCGAAGTGTGCATATCCAGGTATTCGCCCATATGGGAAGGCTCTCCCGCCACTAGATAAACAGATTTTACCCCCTTATCCGTGACAATATCCATATTTGTCTCCATGACCCGTAAATAGCTCTCCACGCCACTGTTTTCCAGCATATCCAGACTTTGTTCTACGGCACCGCCTGCATCCGGCTTCAGGCTGACGCTTAAATCATACGTCTGTATTTCTTCAAACTGCTGTGCTGCCACATCCGCAATGGAATCCTGAATGCCAAAGCCGGTGACCAGAAGTGCCGTGCAGCCGCTGATCCCTAGTACCATCATAAACAGACGCTTTTTGTAACGGAAAATATTTCTCACAGACACTTTCTTTAAAAAGCCTAAATGCCGCCAAAGAAAAGGAATCCGCTCCAGAAATATCCGCTTCCCGGCCTTTGGCGCCTTGGGCCGCATAAGCATTGCCGCCACCTGTGCCAGCTCCATCCGGCAGGAAAGCCAGGTTGTCCCCACGGAACAAAGCAGGGACACCAATATGGAAATCACCGCCAGCTTCCAATCAAACAAATAATCAATGGGTGCCACACTGTACATGATACCGTAGGCAAACCATATTACTTTTGGAAATCCCCAAGTCCCCAGCAAAAATCCGCATACACATCCCAAAATCGCCGCCAGGCCGGAATATATCACATATTTTGACATAATGCTGCCGCTGCCATAGCCCAGAGCCTTCAATACACCGATCTGGGTACGCTGTTCTTCCACCATACGGTTCATGGTAGTAATACAGACCAGCGCGGCCACCAAAAAGAAAAACGCAGGGAAAATATTGGCAATTCCGTCCACAATGGCTGAATCGCTTTCAAAGCAGGCATAGCCGATATTCGTTTCCCTGCCCAGCACATATACCTCCGGGCTTTTTAAATCCGCAATCTTTCTTTCTGCCTCCCTTAAACTTTCCTCTGCCTCCGCCGTCTTTTCTAGGAATTCCTGTCTGCCCTCTTCATATTCCCGCTCCCCGTCTGTCACCTCTTGCCTTGCGGCCTTAAGCTCCGCCTCATTTTCCTCAAGAAGCCTCTCCGCCTCGGCAAGTTCCTGTCTTCCCTCTTCCAACTGCCGCTCCCCGTCTGACAGGGTCTTTCTGGCATCCGCCAAGGCTTTCCTGCCAGCCTCCAGCTCCTGTCTGCCCTCGGCAAGTTTTCGCTCGCCCTCGGCAAGCTCCTGCTCCCCCAGAGTCAGCTGCTCTTCCGATCGGTCCAGTTCAAGCCTGGCTTCGGTTAGGCTGCTCCAGCCTCCATTAATCTGCTGCCTGTAGGATTCTATCTGAGCCATAGCCCCCCAAAAATCTGCCTCCGACAACACCCCCGCCCGATAAGCCAGCTCAAGCCTGGAAGCCTGGGTCTCCAGCTCCACACTTTGCGTTTCCAGTTCCGCTATGGCGGAGGTCAGCTGCAGCTTGCCCAATTCCAGCTCAGAGCGTCCGGCCTCCAGGCGTTTCCTGTTTTCTGCAAGCTCCCGCTCACCCGCGTCAAGCTCTGCCTCCCCCTGTTCCAGCTCCCTTTCCTTCCGGGGCAGGGCCGCTTTCCCTTCTTCCAGCTCCCGCTCCTTCTTCCTTAAGGTCTCTTTTCCGGTTTCCAGCTCCTGCCTGGCCTCTGCCAAGGCCTGCTCTCCTTCGGCCAGCTTATCCTTTGCCTCTTCCAGGGACGCTTTACCCTTCGCCAGCTCATCCTCACCTTGCGCACGCTGCTCGGCAAGCTCCTGCTTTCCGTCTTCCAGCTCTTTTTCCGATCTGGCCAAAATCATACTGTAGCGCTTCCCGGCCTCTTCCTCCGAAAAGCCTTCCCACAGCTCCTTTTTAGCCTCCATATAGCTTCTGTAGTCCTCACCGTAGAGAGGATTATCCTGAGCAAACCGGACGTAAACCTCCGTGTAATAGTCCAAGTCAAAATCGTCGGGAAGCAGATAAACAAAGCCGGCTATCCGTCCCGTTCCCAGAGAAGTGCTGCCCCGCTCGAACTGAATATACAAGGGCGATTGTACCGTTCCCACCACCGTATAAGTTCTTTGGGTAAAGCTGTTTAAGGTATCCTCATCATTCACTTCCGCCAAGCGGATCTGGCTCCCCACGGCAGATTCGTCAAAAAAATTACTGTCCACCACGCATTGACCACTGCCTGCAGGCAGATGCCCGCTGACAAGCTCCACCTTGTTAAGCTCTTCGGACAGACTGCATACCTTCAGCACACTTTGCCCACCGTTCCCAATCTGAAAAACCGCATCCATGGAAACGGCCCCTTCCGCCGCCTCCACATCCTCTCTGGCCCGGAATGCCTGAACGTTTTCTTCCTCATAGCCCAATGTGGACAACAGTCGCAAATCATAAAATCCATGCCTGTCCAGATAGTCCTTCACCGTGAATACCATGGCATCCCTGGTCACTTTCAGCCCGGCAAAAAAGCCCACTCCC
Organism: uncultured Acetatifactor sp.; assembly: GCA_910578815.1. Lineage (GTDB taxonomy): Bacteria > Bacillota > Clostridia > Lachnospirales > Lachnospiraceae > Acetatifactor. The sequence continues at coordinate 47,099 of CAJTSE010000015.1, read as the reverse complement.
AGCGCAATAATAGAAAAGATCGCCATAAAGCGTCCCAGACTGGATTTAATTTCCCGGAATGTACTCTTTCTGATCTCTTTCATGCCGTCCTCTCAAAATTGCCCGGAAGAATGTCTTTCCCTGCCACTCTCACACTTACCACTCAATATTTTCCACATCTACAATATTCTCATTCTTCGTCATGCTCACGACAGTTCCGCTCTTTACCGTGATGATTCTATCCGCCATGGCAGTCAGCGCCTGATTGTGGGTAATGACGATCACTGTCTTTCCCATGTCCCTGCAGGCAGCCTGCAGCAGCTTCAATACGGCCTTTCCCGTATTGTAATCCAATGCTCCCGTAGGCTCATCGCAGAGCAGCAGCTTAGGATTCTTTGCCAGGGCTCTGGCAATAGCCACCCTCTGCTGCTCGCCCCCTGAAAGCTGCGCGGGAAAATTGCTCATTCTCTCCCCCAGCCCTACCTGCTCCAGCACCGTAGCCGCATCCAGCGGCTCCCTGCAGATCTGGGCCGCCAGCTCCACATTCTCCAAAGCCGTCAGATTCTGCACCAGATTATAAAACTGGAAAACAAATCCCACATCATACCGCCTGTATCCTGTCAGCTGCCTGTTGTTGAAGGTGGAAATCTCCTGGCCGTCCAGACAGACTTTTCCTTCCGTCAGGGTATCCATCCCGCCCAAAATATTTAAGATCGTAGTCTTTCCGGCTCCGGAGGCTCCCACAATCACACAAAACTCGCCTTTCTCTATCTCAAAATTCACGTCGTGAAGAGCAGTAATTTCCACCTCTCCCGATTTATATATTTTCTTCACATTCTCAAAGCTCACAAAACTTTCCATATTGCCTCTCATTCCGCCGCGCAAGCGGCATCTAAATCCGCGGGAGCTTTGGGACGCACAGCGTCACAAATTCCAAGATTGAAAATGACAGTTTTCAATCTTTCTCCCCTGCAAAATGTGAGTATAACACATTTCCTTTGCATCTTCTATTATTTTTGGTATAATTTATATAATTTTAAGCCCTTACGGAGGTTTCTTATGCTATACATCCACATCGCCGCTGCTTTTGGTATGCTACTGCTTTGGATATGCTTCCTGCTTCGAAATCGCAGACAGGCCCCCGGCCGCTCTGCTCTGATTCTTCTGTTCGCTGCAGGACTGGCCCTGCGCCTGGCTGCTGCCGGCCTCTCCGGCGGCTTCGACAATGACACCGCCTGTTTTGCTGCCTGGGCGGAGCGGATCTTCCGGGTAGGCCCGGTGAATTTTTATTCCGATACCGTTTTCACCGACTACCCTCCGGGCTATATGTATCTTCTGTACCCTGTGGGTGCTCTTCGCGCCCTGTTTAAGGTGGAATACGGTTCCACCCTGCATCTGATTCTATTAAGGCTTCCTGCCATAACCTGCGACATAATTTGCGGCCTGCTCCTGTGCCGTGAGACCCGTCGTCGTTTTGACGGCTTACAGCCTCTGCTCTTTACAGCCGCATACCTGTTTCATCCGGCTATCCTGTTAAATGCTTCCGTCTGGGGACAAGTAGATTCCGTATATACCTTGTTGATAATTCTTATGTGTCTGAGCCTGATCCGGGGACGTTCGCTGCCTGCTTACGCCTCTTTCTGTTTTGGTGTCCTGATCAAGCCTCAAACTCTCCTTTTTGCTCCGATACTCTTTATGGGCTTCTGTGACCAGGTATTTCCCCGCGGGAACGGATTTTCATTGACCATGCTGCTCAAAAACCTCAGGGCCGGAATTTACTCCTTTCTGGGGATGCTGCTTTTGATTCTTCCCTTCGGCCTTGAAAACGTACTGAGTCAGTACCTTGATACGGTAGGCTCCTACCCTTACGCAGCAGTAAACGCTTACAACTTCTGGGGCCTGCTGGGTTTAAACTGGGTCAGTCAGGATAATACATTTCTGGGTCTGCCCTATCGTTTTTACGGCAGCGCAGCCATCGCCGCCGCACTGGTCCTGATAACCCTCTTGTGGCTCTCTTTCCGGAAGACTGACACAAAAATTTTAAACTATCCCCTTATAGCCGCTCTTTTTATGGCATCTGTATTTGTCTTTTCCGTGCGTATGCACGAACGTTATCTTTACCCGGCTATAGTACTAATGCTGTTTTCCTTTATCTATCTGCCCTCCAAAAAACTCTTTCTCTGCTTTAGTGGCTTTTCCCTGCTGCACTTTTACAATACAGCTCACGTATTGTTTTTTTATAACCCCGGAAATTACGACCGGAAAGCTGCCCCGATCCTCCTTGTCTCCGCAGGGATGCTTTTGTTTCTGATCCTGTTATGGAGCTGGGTTTTGAAATCAACTGCAGGAATATGGAAGATTTCTGCCCGGCATTTTTCTGCTTCCAACCCCGCTCCTGACGGAAACCCTGCCGCCTGCAACAGGGCTTTCGAGAGTCTCGGCACAGGGGCGGATTATCTGTACACGGCCACAGACATCTCTCTGCCCCCTTCCGCTTCCCGACCCTTTCCCCGTCTGAAGGCAGGGGATTTTCTCCTTATGATTTTCATAACACTTCTTTACGGTTGTTTTGCACTGTATGACCTGGGCGATCTCAAGGCTCCCTCCACTTCCCTTTCCCTGACCGAGGGCGACAGCATCCTGCTGGAATTTTCTTCCCTTGCGGAACAACAGCCCGCAGGCTTTGCTTATTATATCGCACCAGGACACAAGCGCCTCTTCACCTTGTCCGTAGAAGGCGCAACTGGGGCTTCTTCCCAAGAAGCGGCTTCTGCCTCGCAAGTTACTTTAGACAAGGTTTTTACCTGGCAGACGGCGGAGCTGCCTGCCATGACTTCCGGAACAAACAGGATCCGCCTGACCCTGGACAGCGAGAGCGCCTCCCTCTTGGAGCTTGTATTCCTAGACAAGGCCGGAAATATACTGACCCCGGAAAACGCCGGGGATTATCCTGGAATTTTTGACGAGCAGGAATTATATCCAGAACGGATCAGCTTCCGAAACAGCATGTATTTTGACGAGATCTATCATGCCCGCACGGCATACGAATTCTTAAACGGGCTCACTGCCTACGAAAATACCCACCCTCCCTTAGGCAAGCTGCTCATCGCCAGCGGCGTTGCCCTCTTTGGCATGAATCCCTTCGGATGGCGCATTGCCGGTACGCTCTTTGGTATCGCAATGGTCCCCCTTGTATACCTTTTTACAAAAAGGCTTACCGAAAATACGCCCCTTGCGGCCCTCGCCTGTTTTCTGTTTTCCTTTGATTTCATGCACTTTACACAGACCCGGCTTGCTACTATTGACGTATATATCAGCTTTTTTGTCATCCTGATGTATCTGCTCATGTATCATTATTCCCGGCTCAGCTTTTATGATACCCCTCTGAAAAAGACTTTGCTGCCGCTGGGCGTTTGCGGGGTTTCCATGGGCTTGGGAATCGCCTGTAAATGGACCGGTGTGTATGCCGGAGCCGGTCTTGCCCTCATCTTTTTCGCAATCCTCTTTCGCAGATACCGCGAGTACCGCTATGCCTTAAAGGATCCGGAGGGTGCAACGGGCGGCATTTCCCACAAGACCGTTTTGGACCGTTTTATGCCCTGTACCGTCCGGACCCTTTTATTCTGCATCCTGTTTTTTATGGCCGTTCCCGTGCTGATTTATCTGCTTTCCTACCTGCCCTTCCGGGACGGCACCTCAGACGGACTTTTCTTAAAAGTATTACACAATCAGGAATATATGTTCCGTTATCACAGTGGCCTGAATGCCTCTCACCCCTATTCCTCCCCCTGGCATCAGTGGCCCGTGATGCAGCGGCCCATCTGGTATTATTCTGGCATTCTCACCGGAACCTCCGGAAACGGCGGCTTAAGAGAAGGCATCAGCGCCTTTGGCAATCCCCTTGTCTGGTGGGCAGGAATTCCTGCTGCATTATACACCTTTTTCTTCCTTTTCAAGGATTGCCGCCGGACGCCTCTCCCAGTGTCTATTGTCGCTTACAAGTCTTCTCCCGTCTCTGCCTATACGCACAAAGAAGAGGCCCTGCAGCCTTCGCACAGCACTGCCCTCTTCCTGCTCACAGGTTATCTGGCACAATACCTGCCCTGGTGCTTTGTCACCAGAGTGACCTTTATTTATCACTACTTTCCCAGCGTAGTGTTTATCGTGTTGATGATTGTATTCAGCCTGGCACAGCTTAAGCCGCGGATGAAAAGAAAGAGCTTTCTGATAATGCTGTTCCTCTATGGGGCCGCCGCCTTCGGTCTGTTCCTTTTGTTTTATCCTGTACTATCCGGAGAGCCGGTAGAGGCTTCCTTTGTCAACAGATTCTTGCGCTGGTTTGACAGCTGGGTCCTGACCGCCAAATAATTCCGCCGGGCACCCGTCAGCTTCTGTTGACATATTTCCTCTGGGTGCCCGTGTGCAAATTGGAATTACATTCCCATCTGTTTTGCTAACTTTCCCTTTTCCTCGTCCCGGCCGCATATCCCCGGAACTATGTATTTTACAGGCTTCTCAGTGATTTTTGACTGTTCTAAGACAGCGGCTTTTCAACCGTATGTCCCAGATTCCATCGCTTCCTCCGGTAATCTCTATTAACTGAGTATGAAGCAATAGAATATGTTCCATTATATTTTGAGGATATAGGAGTAACAAATTGTTCCTTATAAGCAATTTGCTACTAGATAACGATCAATTATTGGATTCCCCATGTTATTGCCCCTTTCATAATAAAAACCCTCGCAAATGGCACATCCACACCACTTACAAGGGTTCTCATTCCTATCTCTATTCGCCTAATTTCGACAAATTTCTACTGATTCATCTGTGCAGCAACCTCTGCCGCAAAATCTTCCTGCTTCTTTTCAATACCTTCACCGGTCTCAAAACGCACGAATTTCCGGATGCTTACGGAAGCACCATTCTCTTTTGCAACCTGAGCCAGGTACTGCGCTACGGTCTGCTTTCCGTCCTCAGCCTTTACATATACCTGCTCAAGCAGACAGACCTCCTTCAGTTCCTTATTCAGGCGGCCTGCGATTGCGCCCTCGATCACTTTTTCAGGCTTACCTGCCATCTTGGGATCCTGCTCAATCTGTGCGGCAATGATCTCCTTCTCATGCGCCTTGTATTCCTCGGATACATCGGATGTAGCAACATACTTAGGATACAGCGCGGCAACCTGCATTGCAATGTTTGTCAGGGCTTCCTTAATCGCGTCGTTCACCACATTCGTCTCGGCATCCACAATGACACCGATCCTTCCTCCGCCATGTACATAAGAAACCACACAGCCCTGCTGCTCTTCCACCTTTTCAAATCTTCTGATGCTCAGCTTTTCACCGATTACTGCAATCTTATCCACCAAAGCTTCCTGAACGGTCTTAGAACTGTCCTCATTCCAAGGCTCTGCAAGAAAAGCATCCAAATCTGCCGCAGAGGAATTTACTGCCTGCTCTGCAACAGCCTCAACAAACTGCTGGAAGGTTTCATTCTTTGCCACAAAGTCTGTCTCGGAATTCACCTCCACCACTGCTGCAGTATTATCACCTTTCATTGCAATGCGGCAAAGCCCCTCCGCCGCAATTCTGCCTTCCTTTTTAACTGCCTTAGCCTGGCCGCTCTTTCTTAAGAACTCAATCGCCTCTTCCATATTTCCATTGGTCTCACCCAGAGCCTTTTTACAATCCATCATTCCTGCGCCGGTCGCCTCACGCAGCTCCTTTACCATGGATGCGGTAACTTCTGCCATTTTTATTTCCTCTCTTTCTCTATACCAAACAATATCGACTTATTCCTCGCTCTGCGCAATTTCCTCAATATCCTCAGCCGCTTCTGCTGCTTCCGCCTCGGTGTAAACGGCCTCACCCTGATTTGCTTCGATCACGGCATCCGCCATCTTTGCCACAATCAGCTTAACGGCTCTGATGGCATCGTCATTGCCGGGAATGATATAATCCAGTTCTTCGGGATCACAGTTGGTATCGCCGATACCAATCAAGGTAATTCCAAGAGAATGAGCCTCCTGTACGCAGATTCTCTCCTTCTTGGGATCAACCACGAAAATGGCGTCCGGAATTCTGGTCATATTCTTGATTCCGCCAAGATTCTTCTCCAGCTTATCCCATTCCTTTCTCAGCTGAATCACTTCCTTCTTGGGAAGTACGTCAAAAGTTCCGTCCTCGGACATCTTCTCGATTGCATGAAGCCTTGTGATACGGGACTGAATGGTCTTGAAGTTGGTCAGCATGCCGCCCAGCCATCTCTCGTTCACATAAAACATTCCGCAACGCTCTGCCTCAACCTTAACCGCATCCTGTGCCTGCTTCTTGGTACCCACAAACAAAATGGTGCCGCCCTGAGCCGCGATCTCGGATACTGCCCGATACGCCTCATCTACCTTCACCACGGACTTCTGCAGGTCAATGATGTGGATGCCGTTTCTCTCGGTGAAGATATAAGGAGCCATTTTAGGGTTCCATCTCCTGGTCTGATGTCCGAAATGAACACCTGCTTCAAGTAACTGTTTCATGGAAATAACGCTCATTTTTCTACCTCCGTCTGGTTAATTCTTCCCCGCGATTTTTCTGCCGGGTCGCGTTAAAACCCGGTTAGCTCTGGCTCTGACCCTCTCCGGGCACCATTGCCAAATGATCGCGCGTGTTTTTTAACAACTCATAAAGCATAGCATAAAACCCCTTGTCTTGCAAGGGGTTTTATCTGCTTTTACTGATAATTTTGGCAATTTCTTCATCTGATGCACCTTTAGGAATCTCAAAGGTTCCCGCGCTGATCCGCTTGGAATATCCGCTGTCAATCAGATATTGGTCAAAAGCGGCCGCATCCTCTATCAAGCCTGCCTCTGCAAGCTGATTACACACCGAGCGTGAGCCAGTCCCTCTGCTGACGGTAATTTTAATCGTTTCTCCCAAAGGCTCAGGGTCCGAAGCTCCTGCCGTATTGGACCCCGCTTCCGGCTCTCCTGCGCCGCCCGGAGTCGTTCCCTCTCCCGAAGCAGTTTCTGTACTGTCCAGAGTTTCACCCTCACCTGACACGACTTCCTCTCCGTCCGGTTTTTCAGGCTCACCTGACAAGTCTTCCTCTCCGTCCGAATTCTCACCCTCACCCGGCGAATTGTCCCCACCGTCTGATTTATCTCCAGCCTCGCCGGAATTTCCTTTCGCGTCTGATATGCCTTCCGTTCCGCCCGGATTTCCTTCCGCTCCGGGCGTACCTTCTGCTCCGCCCGGCTGTGAGTCTTTCCTCCCGCCATCCTGCGGCAGATCTGTCAGCTTCAGCGCATTGCTGTCAACCATCCCCAGCTTTGCCGCCGCTGCCTTAATCTCCGCATCGGTCAGAGGCCGCCCGTCTTTTGTGGCTATTCCCATAATCAGGGCTGTCACCATAATACCGATGCCCAGCCCCCTCATATACATCTTTAACTTCACTTATACACCTCTTGCGCATAACAACTAAACAAATTTCCCATCATATCAAAATTTTCGCCTTTATTTCTGCTGGTTCTGAAACAAATCAATTACCAGCTTTACTTCTCCCACCCCAAGGCCCAATTCCTTCGCAATCGCAACCTTGGATTTCCCCTGGCGGTAAAGTTTAAGAATCCGCTCGTTATTATTCTGCCCGCCCGAAGCATTTTCATCCAGAAAACTGACCCTTCCTGCGGCAGAAGGCTGAGCATTCAAAGTTTCGGCAGGAAACGGAACATCTATACCGGGCGCCGGCGATGCCGCTGACGCCGCCCCTGTTCCAAGCTGTTTGGGTCCCCGAACAGCCGTGCCGCCTGTCTGCTGCTTAGCTGAAGGAGTCCCAGAGGAATTCTGCACTGCGGAAGATCCCTTTCCGGTGGCGGGCGGTACGGTTCCCGATACCCCCGGACGAAATTCCTGGTTTTCTTTCGTCTGTGCCGTATTATGCTCCATAAGCCGCTCCACCGCTGTTTTCACCCGGGGAGCTGCAGGTACAGGCATCACTGCCTGTACAGGCTGAGCCGCTTCACTGGTCATCTCCTTTAAGCTGTTTACCTTTTCTTCCACTTCCTTTACGGTACGGTTCACCTCTGAAACCGTTTCCTTCAGATTTGCATGTTTGCTGTTCAACATGTCATAAAGAAACATCGCTTCCTCATGATTCTTGTGTATTTCAGACAGCACAGTATCGGAATACTCGTTTACTGCCATGATCTTCTCGTTGGACAAACGTTCCAGAGAGCGCTCCGTCTTTTCCATGGCATAAGTAACGGCCTCTTCCACCACACCGTCCACATGCCCTCTGACATTCTCAATCTCACGGTTCACCAAATCCGCGATTTCATCCTTCACTACTTCCCTGGACTGTTCAGAGACTTCGCCCTTCTTGTCCGGGATCAAAAAGCTTAATATAAATATGATTCCGCCCGCAGCCAACAGCACGATCTCTGTCATTTCCATTTTGTCATTCCTTTTCAGATCTTAATATCAAATCCCTTTTTCTCTTTCACGACCATCTGCTCCCTGGACTGCTGCCTGCGCCGTTTTCCGCCGTCTCCCTGGTACTTCCCGTTTCCCTTCTGGCGGGCATCCGGCTGCTTTTCAGACCACTGGGCATTATCGCCGCTATGTACCTCTTTGGTCATTCGCTGCTCGTTTTTTTGCACCTGAAACTGACCGTTGCTCTGATCCACAAAAGCCTTATTGTCTTCATTCTGTTTGATCGTGGAATAGTCCTGTGCCCTTGATACCGTGGTTAATTCTATCGCACTGAATGCCATATTGCCTCCTTACAAAGCCACCATTTTTACCTCACCTTGATCCCGCACAAACTTACAATAATGATAACTGGTGTGGATGGTCTTGGTTGCATCTCCGATAATGATGGTCGTTCCCGGATACATTTCGCTGTTGACCAGAATTTCCGCCTGTTTCTGTGTCTCCATCATCTTGCGCAGCTTTTCCAGCCGCATATCCAGTTCCTTCAGCTCCGCGGTTTTTTCTTCCACCAAAGCCGCCACACTCTTAAAATATTTCAACTGGCTTTCGTTAAACTGCACTCCCTTGCTCAGCTTTTCTTTAAAGGTAGTCAGAATCACTTCCGCATTCTGAATTGTTTTCATCATATCTGCCTGACTCTTCTGCAGCCTGGTAAACTGCGTTTTAATCAGAGGATTAACACCCACCTCCAAAATTGTTGTTGCGCCCATGCTTGCTCCGATGGACTTGGCTTCGATCCGCTTGGCGGCCTGTACATAACCGCCTACGATCAACCCTTTCTTTCCCTCCACAATAACCTCTGTTCCCGCCGATACACGACTGTGAAGAATAGCGCCGGAATGTACAAATCCACCTGCCACAACCCGCGCATTCTCCAGGAATTTGACCATCACATCGCCGCCTGCCTTCAACATTCCGCCTGCTGCACCGTTCATGCCCTTGCCGATTGTTATGCTTCCGCCGGCAATAATCTTCGCACCTTCCACTAAGCCTTCAATGATCACGTTTCCGCCGGCCTTGACCTCAAAATTTGTACTCACATTACCGTCGATCTGAATGCTTCCCTGATAATCCAGGTTTCCGGTAGATACATCCACATCCTTTACCGCATAGACGTCGGACACAAACACCTTATCCTCCAGCAAGGTCACATGTCCGTCTACCATGGTATAAATAGTTCTTTTGTCTTCGGAGAGACCGATGTTCTGTCCGAATTTCAAAGTAATCCGCTTTGGTTCCTTTGCTCTGATGCGATTACCGTATATATCGCTGCCGTCAATTCCCGGCACCTCCGGAATAATGCGAGCCAGCGCATCACCCTTTTTACATTGGTTGATCGTGGTCAACGTAAAATAATCCACGCTGCCGTCCTCGCAAACTTTCGGGCGTCTGTGCGTTTCCGTATTAAAATAATATTCAATACTGGCATCCACGCCTGCCGTTGGTTCCTTTCCCCTGGCCAGGACAATGTCCGTACCGTATAGACCCGCAGACTGAAAATGCCCCTGCAGCTCCCCGGTCTGTATGCCATACACAATATTACGCAGTCTCAAATCTCGCAGAAAATCATCAAAAGTGAGTCTGCTGCCAATCTCAGTGGGCGGAATAAATCTTACCGTGGCATACATACCGTCTTCTGCTATGTCCAGCATATAGGATTCCGGATAATTCGGGCATGGTTCACTTCCGAGATAATAAACCTTCTCTTCTCCCTCCATGACCAGCATCTCCAGTTTATTCCTATCGTATGCAATTCCGTATCCGTCCAGGTATTCGGCAATTTCTCCCACCCGCAGTTCATCTCCCATATCCTGCGCGGGATACAGCTTCAGGCCATAGCCGCTCTCATAATTTACCAGTCGAAAGTAACCGTTCCGCATAGTCTTCTCCCATGAATATTGCAATGGCCATCCGGCCGCTTTCCGTTTTAAGAATAGGATCAATTATCTGTCAGAATTCCCATATAGATTCCCATTTTTGTCTTCATCTTCTGCAGGGCCCTGGTATGCAGCTGAGATACCCTGGACTCTGAAACCTCAAGAATGCTGCTGATCTCCTTCAGCGTCAGCTCTTCAAAATAATAAAGAGTAATAACCTTCTGTTCCTTTTCCGTCAGCAGTTGCAACGCCTCCCCCAAAACCTTGGTCAGCTCTTCCTTTTCGATCCTCTCTTCCGGTGATTCAAACCGTGAAGTAGTGTGTCTGCCATAATCCTGAGAAACATCGCTGCCCTGTTCCATGTATTCGTTTAAAGAAACCACTCCGGTGATTTTCATCTGAGACTGCCACTCCAGATATTCATCATCCGAAATTCCAAGCCCGGCCGCAATTTCTTCATCTGTAGCCGCACGTCCTGCAGTCTGCTCCACTTCCCGGATCACCGACTCAATCCGTTTCTGTTTCTGCCTGATGGTTCTGGGAATCCAGTCCATCTTACGGATCTGGTCCAGGATTGCTCCCCTGATCCGCAGACTGGCATATGTTTCAAATTTAACTTCTTTGAAACAATCAAATTTGTCTATAGCGTCGATCAGCCCGAAAATACCGTAGCTTACAAGGTCGTCATACTCCACGTTGTAACCCAGATACATACTGAGACGCCCTGCAACAACCTTTACGAGCGGAGCGTATTCCAGAATCAATTTTTCCCTGGCTTCCGGCGATTTTGTCTTTGCATACTCTTCTAACAGCTTTCTTCTGCCTGCCTCATCCATGAAACCTGCCGCTCCTTTCGTTTACTTTTATTCCTCTTCGTCCGAAACCTCTCCGTCTTCCTGTTCTGTACGGCCCTCTTCGGTTTCTTCCGCTTCCTTCTCTATTACTTCTCCCTCTTCCTTCCGCTTTTTCTCGTTCTGCTGATCGAAAAAGTTGAGGGTCCACACAAGGATGCTGCCCAGTAAATAGAACAATACCAGTACGCCAAGCAGTATTCCAAGCCTATCCACCATGGCATACTTATTTGTGAAGGTAATGATACATGTAACAGCTCCTGCCAAAAGCATCAATACCAGCGGTAAATTTTTTCTGTTCATGTCAAGATAACGCCTTCCGTTAAATTATGGACTCAGTCCTGCCAACCGCACGGATATGATACTCCCCTGTCTCCGGGTAAAATATCACGGTTCTTCCATAATTTTTCCCCGTATCCTGCGCAATAATCGGTATCTTCAGTTCCTTTAACTTAGCCTTGGTTGCTTCAACATTTCTGTCACCCACCTGGCCCACATTCATGTTGCTCCCCTGTCCCTGGAAAGGAAACATGGTAGCACCGCCGGCAATTTTTGCCACCATACGCGAACGTAATGCCCCCAGTCTCTCCATCTGCCGGACAAGCTCAACAATGCCCGTATCTGCAAATTTTGCAATATTCATCTGGCCGTTCCGCATGGCCGTACTGTCAGGCAGCATAATATGAGCCAGTCCGCCGATTTTTGTCTGGGGGTCTCTGATCGCAATCCCCACACAAGAGCCAAGTCCCAGAGTGGTCACTCCGTTGGGGCTTACGCAAGTCTTCAAGTCCGCCATTCCAACTTTAATTATTTCACTCATGCTTCATTCTCGTTTCTCTTGTTTCTCTTTGCTCTTTAAATCATACAACAAATACCCGCAAAACAAACATTCCTTATACTACCGGCAGCCCCAGCGAAGTCAATATCTTCGCATAGGACTCCATATCCGGGATCAGGATAAAGTATCCGTCCAGCTGTATTTCGTCATGGAACTGCGACTGAATCAAAAGAATCTTATCGCCGAAAATGCCGAACTGGATCGCAGGTACACTAAGAATGGCTCCCGCCATATCCACGGTCAGCGCCGGAGGAGTAGGAAATATTTTCAAATTTGTCAGCGTAGATAAGGAATTCAAGTACGCACCGGTAATGATGTTTCCCACTTCCTTCATTGCTGACAGCCCCATTTCTTCAAATTCGCTTCCGCTTGGCAGCATGCCCATGGTGATCTTCTGAATCAGGTGCCTGGCTGTCTGCTCTTCCACCATAAACATCATACTGCCCGTGATGTCTCCCTCCACCCCCAGGAAAACTCCTACCATAATCAGCTCTTCGCCGCCCATCATCTCGCCCACTTCGGAAAATTCAAGCAACCTGACCTGAGGCACCTTCATATCCACTTTGGTCTGCAGCATTTGCGACAATGCTGTCATAGCATTTCCGGCGCCTATATTTCCCAGCTCCTTTAGGACATCATAATATGTTTCAGTAACCTGCTCTAAGCTCATGTTCCCCATGAAACCTGTTCTCCTTTATCTTATACTAAACTAACAACTAAACATCTGCCGTTCCCGCAGCATTTACCGGCCGCAGGCAGTGCGTTAATTCCCCTCCAGACTGAACGCGCTTAAGTCAAACAGAGAGATCAGTTCTCCGTTATGCTTGCCCACCGCATTGATCAGGCTTGATTTTTCTTCCTTTGCATTATATGTTATCTTCTCGATCTCGTTGACGGAAAGTGTTACCACTTCTTTCACCTCGTCAACCAAAAAGCCTACATTGCCTTCCTGCTCCAGCTTTAAGACCAAAATCCTGGTGGCTTTGGTAATCACGTCTTCCTCCAGATCCATTTTCTGGCGCATGCTGATAACCGGAATCACCTCGCCACGCAGGTTGATCACCCCTTTCAGGAAGGCAGGCATTTTGGGAATCCGCGTGATGGACTGCATCCTTACAATATTGTCAATGCTGCGAATGTCAATTCCGTACTGCTCTTCTCCCAGTCTGATAACAATGAACTGAATGGATTCCATGGCAGCCTTTCCTTCTTCAACGAGCAGTTCCTGTACCGTACTTTTATTAAGCTCCATTTTCGTCTGCTCCTCCTTCCTAAATCAGTGCATTAGCATCCAGAATCAAGGCAATTTCGCCGTCACCTAAGATCGTCGCGCCACTGATAAACTTGCACTGCTTAATATATTTGCCCAAGGATTTAATAACGATTTCCTGCTGACCGATCAGTTCATCAATCACAAGGCCCGCCATCTTATCACCCTTCTTAACAATCACCACGATCAGGTTTTCATCCGCAGTTTTCTTGCTTTCTATATCAAGCACTTCATTCAGACGAATCAAGGGAATGACCTGTCCTCTTAAGTGGATAACCTCCTTATTCTGCACCAGCTTTACATCGCCGGGAACAATATCCTCCAGAGTCTGGATGGAGCCTAATGAAATAGCATACTTTTCGTCCCCTACCACTACCATTAACGCCTGTATAATCGCCAGGGTCAGCGGCAATCGAATCGTCCAGGTACTTCCCTCTCCCAGCTTCGTTTTTACTTCCACTTCGCCGCTTAGGGACTCGATCTTGGAACGCACCACATCAAGCCCTACGCCTCTGCCGGAAACGTCCGTAACCTTCTTCGCAGTGGAGAAGCTGGGCAGGAACAACAGATTGACAATCTCCTTATCCGTCATGTTCGCCGCCTGTTCGGGCGTAATGCTTCCCCGCTCAATGGCTTTCTCCTTTACCGCCTCCGTGTCAATGCCGTTTCCGTCGTCCCTGACCTCGATGACCACGTTATTTCCGTCCTGATAAGCGTCCAGGAAAATGGAACCCACCGAGGGCTTTCCTCTCTGCGCCCGGATCTCTGCGGATTCAATACCATGGTCCGCAGAATTTCGCAGCAGGTGCATCAGCGGATCCCCGATCTCATCCACCACGGTACGGTCCAGCTCCGTCTCTTCACCGCTCATATACAGCTCCAGCTTCTTATCCAGCTTCTTGGAAAGATCCCTGATCATTCTGGGGAACTTGTTCACCACGCTCTCGATCGGAACCATTCGTACCTTCATAACAGATTCGTGAAGATTTGTGGTAACCTGCTCCAAATATTCGATCTGTTCGTTAAATGCAGTATTGGTATTGGTCTGCTCCTGACTGGACACCGATACCAGTGAATTCTTTGCGATGATCAGCTCACTGACCAGATTCATCAGGGAATCCAGCTTTTCAATATCCACACGGACCGTGCGGTTCACCACTGGCTTTGCATTATTCTTCTTCACTTCCTGCTTTGCCGGCGCTGCCTGAGCCGGCGCCGGTGCCGTTTCCTCATGAACCTCTGCCGGACCCATGGCCGTTTCTGCAGGTGCAGCTTTTTCCGCCTCGGCGGCTTCCGCTTTTGCATCTTCCTCCGCCTTCTTATAGGACTGATTTTCCTCCAGCATGACAGGCGCCCCGATGGCCTTTTCAATTTCGGACACACTCTCTGCCGCCTGAATAATCTTTTCTATTTCCACATCGGAAAGTAAAATCAGGGTAAAATCTCTGTCAAATTTCTCATCCTCAACATCCTGCGCACTGGGCATGGATATAATGATCTCCGCCATTTCCTCCACCGCCTTGAACACCAGAAATGCTCTTGCCGCCTTCAGAATACAGTTTTCCTGAACCACCACATTCAGCCCGTAAACCTTCTTGCCCTGGTTCTGCGCTTCCTTAATCACGGAAATTTGTGAATCATCAAGAACAATATCCTTCCACTTCTCTCCGCCCGCAGGCTCCGAAGAAGCAGCATCAGCCTCCGGCGCCGCCGCTTCCGCAGGTGCGGAACCGCCGTTGTCGTTCAAAATATCATTCAGCTGCCGAATCAGCGCCTCATTATCATTGGTCCCCTCATCCGCATTGTTCTGAATATTATCCGTATATTCCTCCAGCGCATCCAGACATTGAAACAAAACATCAATAAGCTTGGGCTGCACCTTAATATTGCCATTGCGCACTTCGGAGAATACATTCTCCATGTCATGGGTCAAGTTCTGCATCCTCTTATACCCCATGGTGCCCGCCATACCTTTCAACGAATGTGCCGCACGGAAAATTTCATTGACGGTATCCTCTCCTTCCGGATCAGATTCCAGCTCCAAAATCTGAGTGTTCAGATTTTGCAGATGCTCCTTGGTCTCGTCAAGGAAAATCTCAAGATACTGATTTACGTCCATACTGCTCTACCCCATCCCTTTCTTTTGTTGCTATGCTTTCACACCAACATTTAAGATGATTTCCTGTGCAATCTGATTTAACGGCACCTCCTGGTCCGACAGCCCTGCTGTCACCACTGCCTTCGGCATGCCGTACACCGTACAGGTGGCCTCATTCTGCGATATGACATGAACCGGCCTTTTTGCTTCCAGATTTCTGATTCCTTCCGTTCCGTCAGCCCCCATCCCCGTCATGACAACACAGACGATCTTGTCAAAACGGCTGTCCGACAGTGATTCGTACATATAGTTTGCACAGGGCTTTACCCCTTCTCTCGTTGGCTCGTCCGAATAGTGGATAACATACTTGCTGCCCATACGCCTGACATTCATGTGCATACCGCCCATAGCCACGTAAACCACCCCTGTCTGCAGCTCATCCCCCTCTTCGGCCTCCTTCACACGGATCGCGCTCAGCTCGTTTAAACGCTCAGCCAGAGAAGCCGTAAAGCCTTTCGGCATATGCTGCACTAAAAGCACCGGCGCATCCAGCTCCGCGGGGAGTCTGGGAATCACCTCATGCAGAGCCTTTGGCCCTCCGGTAGAGCTGGCAATCGCCACCACCTTTGTACCCGGAGATTTTGCAGAATACCTTCTGGCAATATCTACCATCTTTGCGGTGATCTGTCTGCTCTCCTGAACCTTCTCCCTGGACTCGACCTCCGGCGGCTGACTGTTTACCACTACCTCCAGAACCTTCAAAAACCTTGTCTTAAAGGAATCCACGCGGCAGTCCACCGCACTGTCCGGCTTATGTATAAAGTCGAGAGCCCCCAGCTCCAGCGCGTCAAGGGTCAGCTTGGCACCTTCTCTGGTATCCGTGCTGGCCATCATGATTCTAGCGCGGATCTTGTTCTCCCGCAGCTTCTCCAAAAGCTGAATACCGTTCATCTTCGGCATGTTTACATCCAGAACCACTGCGTCATATTGGTTTCTGCTGAGCAGATCAAGGGCTTCCAGGCCGTTTGTCGCTCTGGCAACAACGCGGAATCTTTCATCCGATTCAATTATATCACAGAGGACTCTTCTCATGAGTGCAGAATCATCAACAATGAGAATTTTTTTCTGTATCATGAATCATTTTCCTTTCTACGGCTCTTTCTCTCTTCCTCAAATATGTATTTGATAATTTCTTCTCTTGTTTTCTGATCCATATCGTAATACTGTACCCGATGTTCCCAGGTCCCCGGACGATTTTCCAGCTCTCTTGCACTTAAAACCTTGCCTACTACTTCATACTTTTTCTGCTCATTATTCTTCAGCAGGTTATAGCTGATATAAAGAAAGCTTTCCGCCTCATATTTTTGAGTGGAAATAAACCGTAATCCTCCGCCGCTGATGTCCACAATCACGCTCTGGCGAAGAGGAAGCCCCGGCGTCAGTATATAGTTCTCACTTTCTTCGATGGCCTGAATCTCTTCCTCCTGGAGGTTTCTGGCACACATTTCCAGTGCGCAGCTGAAACGATAGTATTCCCGCCGTTGATACTTTCTTAAATTACTGGTCATTTCCACTACCAGCAGATACACATTATTGCTCTTGTACCTGTCGATAATTCTGGCAAAACACTGGTAAAGGCCGCTGGTACCGTAAAACACCAGGTCAAACTCACTGTCCACCGGAAGCAGGATCAGCTTTGTCTGCTCCATGGGCATGGTAATCTCCAGCGTATCCTCCGACAGGAAATCATACAAAGCACTGTAAAAAGTCCTTTTCTTGCCGTCCCGCTGTATCTGCTTTTCACCGGCACGCCCCACTGCCTGTAATTCGATTTTGTCACCGATCGAAACAAATTTTGAAAGCATTGAAACCATTTTTACCACCTATCCTGTTCTTTACTTTTTCCCAATCATAATATGCGAAAAAAACGCTGCCATTCCTCTTTTCGGCTGTCTCTCTTCCTCTTCTCTGCCAAGGAGCTTTTGTGCCATTTTTTCATACGCCACAGCAGACCGGGCGCCCGGATTCTGAATGGAGACCGGCATCTGCTGCATCACTGCCCGCAACAGCTGCACGTCCTCCGGTATGCTCCCAAGATAAGTCATGGGAATCTTTAAGTATCTTGACACCACCGCATTCAGCTTGTCAAAAAGTACCAGCCCCTCGCTCTCTTTCTCCACTCTGTTTGCGATCATCTTAACCTTGGTGGCTTCCTCGCTGAATCTGGGATGTCGATACAATGCCTTCAGCAGAGAATAGGAATCCGTGATAGATGTTGGCTCAGGTGTGGTCACCAGCAGAATTTCCCCGCTGGCCACAAGAAATTCCAGCACTGCATCGGATATTCCTGCTCCGGTATCCACAAGAATAATATCCGCCATGGTATCTAACTGATCCAAATTTTGTATAATATAACTCAGATAATCACGGCTTAAATTGGACATTCCGGCAATTCCGCTTCCTCCTGAGATAAAGCCTACATCCATAGGACCCCAGGTAATGATTTCCGTAATGCTTTTTCCCTGATAAATCAAATCGCAGAAATTGTGCTTGGGAACCGTACCGAACATAATCTCTATATTGGCAAGCCCGAAATCCGCGTCCAAAATAATGATCTTCTTATCCATCTTCCGAAACTGGATGGCCAAATTGATGGACGTATTAGACTTTCCCACGCCCCCTTTGCCGCTGGTGACAGTAATGACGCGGGCCAGAGGCTTTGTCTGCTGCTGGTTCGCCTTTATAATTCTTAATTGCTCCGCTTGATCCATACCGTCCTCCTTTACGTAATAGACCCCTGCATCCAAAACATACTTCCGCCCCGAAAAGAATGCGAAGCATTCACAATCCTCAAAAGAATGCGAAGCATTCTTTATTATTTTAGTGATTCCCGTCTCCCTGTGCTAAGCAGGCTTTTCACCGTCTTCTGCGGATTAAACAATTCAATGTCGTCCGGCACATTCTGTCCAAAAGTCACATAAGCAATGGGTGCCTCTACGCAAAGCCTAAGATTCATCAAATTTCCCAAAGACGATGTTTCATCCAGTTTCGTGAAAATCATCTGATAATCCGTTATTTCCTTATAGCTTGTTGCAATCCGCTGCAAATCCCTGTATTTTGTGGTAGCGGACAGCACAAGAAAGGTCTGACTTTCCCCGGCCTCATTCACCGCCGCCAGCAGTTGTTTCATTTTCTCCAGCAGTTCCTCATTTTGATGGGAATGACCTGCCGTATCCACAAAGATATAGTCATATCCCCTGAAATCCTCGATTGCCGTCTTCACCTCGTCCTCCGAGTAGATTACCCGGAAAGGAGCCTCTAAAATATTAGCATAAGTACGCAGCTGCTCCGCCGCCGCAATACGATAAGTATCAGCCGTAAGAAGAACTACCTTCTTCTTTTGATCTACAGAAAAATGACTTGCTATTTTCGCAATGGTAGTTGTCTTGCCAATTCCTGTCGGCCCCATAAACAGCAGAGTTTTCGGCCCCTTTGAAGCCGGAGTGATCCCTTCGGCCTTTCCGAATTTCAGAATCATTTTCTGGTATACATTCGCAAGAATATAGTCAAAGGGCACATTAGGCTTTCTGTTCTTTTCCAAATCATCCATGATCTGATTGGCATATTTTTCGTCCACTTCATTTTCCATCATGGTGTTATAAAGCAGACGAATAAATTTATCCTGCTCCCTGCTTCCGTCGTCAGGGGCCTTCTCACCTTCATTCTCCGCAGGTGCCGCCTCTTCCTCGGAAATCTCCCCTTTTGCCTCTTCCTGCTGAAATCGGGTCACCAGCATAGTCTGCAGGCTGTCCAGCTTTTTTTCAATGTTTTGAGAGCTTTCACTCATGACGTTTACGGCGTTTTGCGCGGCACGCACGCCCTCTTCCAGCTTCGCCGTGTCCGGGTCCGCCGTTCTGGCTGCCTCCCTGCGCACCGCCTTTAAAGAATCGCTGTCCTCTTCCAGCGCCACTGTCACTTCCACCTGCTTGCCGCCAAAAACACCTGAAAAACCCTTTTTCTTTACGGTTTTTACATTCATGACAACAAGACCGCTGCCCAATTCTTTCCTGGCGGCTTCTGTGGCCTCTTCCTCTGTCTTACCCACAAATTTTTTGATTATCATTATGCCGTCACCATCCCAACTGACTGTAATTCTACATTAGACTCAACTTCATTATACGACACTACAACAAGCTCCTTGAAGTAATCCTCTGTCAGGCGTTTAAAATACATACGCACAATAGGCGATGTGATAACGATAGGACTCTTTCCCAGATTTTCCAGCTTTTGAACCTCTTTCCCCACAGAGTCAATAATTGCTCTGGAGCGTCCCGGATCCAGATTCAGAAAAGCGCCGCTTTCTGTCTGTTTAACGCTCCCCATGATCTCCTGCTCCACCTTAGGATCCAGAGTCACTACGCTGGTTGTCTCATGGGACGGGAAGTATTTGGTGGAAATTGCACGCTTTAAGCTCTGGCGGACATATTCCGTAAGAATATCCGTATCTCTTGTGGTAGGCGCATAGTCGGCAAGAGTCTCCATAATCGTAAGCAGGTCTCTGATGGAGATTCCTTCCTTTAAGAGGTTCTGTAAAACCTTCTGCACCTCGCCCAGGCCCAGCAGTTTGGGCACCAGCTCTTCCACGAGGGAAGGATTGGTTTCCTTCATATTGTTGACAAGATTCTGTACATCCTGCCGGGTCAGCAGCTCGTCAATATACTGCCTGATCACTTCCGTCAAGTGGGTGGCAATAATGGAAGGCGGATCCACTACCGTATACCCTAGGCTCTCCGCCCTCTCTCTCTGGCTCTCGGTAATCCAGATGGCAGGAAGATGGAAAGAAGGCTCAAAGGTAGGAATACCCGTGATCTCTTCCTCCACATATCCGGGATTCATGGCCATGTAATGATCAAACAATATCTCGCCTTCGCTGACCTGAATGCCCTTGATCTTGATAATATACTGATTGGGATTCAACTGGATATTATCACGCAGACGGATAATGGGAACCACCGTACCAAGCTCCAGTGCAATCTGCCTCCTGATCATGACCACACGGTCCAAAAGATCTCCGCCCTGATTTACATCGGCCAGGGGAATGATACCATAACCAAATTCCAGCTCAATCGGGTCTACCTGAAGCAAACTGTTTACGTTCTCCGGCTGTCTGATTTCCTCTGCAGCCGCCTCTTCCTCATCTACCGCCTGCTCGATGCCTGCCGTTTCCAGGTTGCCTGCAATCAATCGGCCGCCCACAATAAAGAGCATTCCCAATCCCACGAAAAGGATGGTGTTCAGCTCCGTGACAACACCCAAAAACGCAAGCGTAGCACCCACCAGATACATGACCTTGGGCACGCCGAAAAGCTGTTTGACAATGGCTGGACCGAAATCTGCCTCCTTGCTCCCCTTCGTCACAAGGATACCTGTGGAAAGAGAGATCAGCAGCGAAGGAATCTGGCTTACCAGACCGTCACCAATGGTCAGGATACCATAAGTGTTCAGCGCGGTACCGGCATCAACTCCGCCCCGCAGTACGCCCATGGCAATACCACCCACCAGGTTGATCACCGTCAACAAAAGGCCAGCGATAGCATCTCCTTTTACATACTTCACGGCACCGTCCATGGAGCCGAAGAAGCTGGACTCCTGCTGTATCTTGTCACGCCGCAGCTTTGCTTCCTTATCGTCAATGGCTCCCGTGTTTAAGTCTGCGTCAATGGCCATCTGCTTACCGGGCATAGCATCCAGAGTAAACCTTGCAGTTACCTCCGCCACACGCTCAGAACCTTTGTTGATGACCAGAAACTGAATTAAGATCAAAATAATGAAAATGATGGCACCTACAATCAAGTCACCACCGCCCACGAATTGTCCAAAGGTCTTTACCACGTTTCCGGAATCACCGGTGGTTAAGATCAGTCTGGTGGATGAAACGTTCAGGGCAATACGGAAAATGGTAGTGAACAGCAGGATTGTGGGGAAATAGGATACATCCAGCACTTCCTCCGTAAACATACACACAAAGAGAATGGTAAAGCCCATGGCAATGTTGAGCGCCATAAATACGTCGATCAAACCGGCAGGAAGAGGCACAATAAACATAATAAACGCAACCAGAATATAAATCGCGACCATTGCGTCTGTCTTTGCCATTTTAAAATTCATGCCTGCTTCCTCCTTTCTGTCCTGTTTAATAACATTTCACAATTCCGGCACAAACAATCCGTGAAACTCTATGAAGAATTGCCGAAAGGCAATTCTTCGAGGCGAAACTTAGATTTTCTTAGGCTGAATTCTTTTCAACCTTAGAATATCTTTTCGCCTTTCACACTTTGCCCTTTAAATGATATACAAACGCCAGCACATCCGCCACCGCCTGATACAACTCCGGCGGAATCATCTGGCCAATGTCCACGTTGGCGTAAAGCATTCGGGCCAAGGGCTTATTCTCCACAATCTCAATATGATTTTCTTTTGCAGCCTCCTTGATACGGGCTGCCATGTAATCCTCACCCTTTGCTATGACCACGGGCGCATCCGCCATCTCCGGATCATACTTGATGGCCACGGCGTAATGGGTAGGGTTGGTTACAACCACGTCCGCCTGGGGCAGATCCTGCATCATCCGGCGTCTGGAGGCCTCTCTCATCTTCTGCCTGATCTGGCCCTTGATCTGAGGATCTCCTTCCTGCTGCTTATACTCTTCCTTGATCTCCTGCTTGGTCATCTTCATGTCATTTTTAAATTTCACTCTTTGATAAGCAAAATCCGCCAGGGCAATAATCATATACACCGCGGCAATCCGGATTCCTAAGTCAATCACGATTTCCGCCGCCAGGCTGATGGCCTCCATCAATCCCTTGTCATAGAGATTCAGCAGCAGCATTTCCTTACCCTTTAAGTAATTATAACAGATAAGTATAATCAAGCCAATCTTTGCAAGAGATTTTATCAGCTCTACCACCGAATTTACGGAAAAAATCTTCTGAAAGCCCTTCAGGGGATTCATCTTGCTGAACTTTGGCTGCAGCGGCTTGGCTGTCGGGTGCCACTTGACCTGAATCAAATCACTGATAAACGCCACCAGAAAACCGATCAGCAGTAAAGGCGCTATAATTACCATTGTTTCCATCAACATCATGGAAAATACAGCTCTGGTGTCCGCCTCAGGCATCCTGCCTTCCCAGTAGATAGACACATCCGGGATCCTGCTATAGGCGTTGGGAAATACCTCCAGCAGCTGAGTACCGATATGCCCGACAAACATCTTCAGGCAAAGAAACAACGCCATCAGCCCCAAACCGTTAGCAATCTCGCGGCTCTTGGCCACCTGCCCTTCCTTGCGGGCATCCTCTAGTTTTTTCTGGGTGGCCGGTTCTGTCTTTTCGCCGCCCATTCCTTCCTTCGCAAAAAATTGCAGGTTATATCGAATCATTGTAACGCTCCTATAAAGGAATTCATCACACGTTTCATCTCTTCAAAAATAAAGTCCGCGGTTCCCGGCAGCATATTCGCTGTTAGAAAGAATACCCCCAGCCCCACCAAAATCTTAAGCTGCATACCCACCGCAAACATGTTCATCTGAGGCGAAACCTTAGCCAGCACGCCCAGAATGGCATTCAGCAGCAGAATGGTACAGAAAATGGGCAGCACAATCCGGAACCCAATAATAACATAATCTCCCAGAAACTGCAGCATGGCATCCACCAGCCTGTCTCCGTGGAATATGGCACCGTTTACCGGAATCAGAGTAAAGGTATCCGCCAAAGCGGCAAACAGATAGCGATACATCCCCGTAGCAATCATCATCAACATCAGCACATACTGGTAAAATACACCCGTGATACTGCTTTGCTCACGGGATGAAGGATCCATCAGGGTCACCATGGACAATCCAGTTTCCATATCCGCTATGGCTCCCGCAAAATTCATAATAGAAGTGCAAATAGATGCACCCAGGCCCAAAAGAAGCCCTGTCACGGCCTCCTTCATCACAATTACGGCATACTCCAGAACTGTATTATACGCTGCATAATCCGACGGCGTCAGCGACTGATACAAAAGCGCGGCCGTAAATACACTGATTCCCACCCTGATCCGCATGGGCGTGTTCCGCATACTGAAGAAGGGAGCCACAAACACAAAGCAGGAAATTCTTGTAAGAATCAGCAGAAAATATTCTAAATCGTAGATGGAAAAGGAAAAACTCACCATATATGTTTCTTCCCGCTATTGATGCACATAAAAGCTGAAGGTACTCCAAAGCTCTGTCATATATTCCACCATGCTGTTCATCATCCAGGGACCAAATAGGATCAACGACACAAAAACACAGATAATCTTAGGTACAAAGGTCAGTGTCTGCTCCTGAATGGAGGTCACCGTCTGAAAAATACTGATAATCAGACCAATGATCAAGGACACCAGCAAAACGGGCAGCGACGTCTTAATAATCAAATAAAGCGCAGTCTGGGCCATATCGGCAATCGCATCAGTTGTCATTTATCCGCCTCTCTTTCCTGCTAGTAAAACGTCTGTACAAGATTTCCGATCACCAGTCCCCAGCCGTCAGCCAAAGTAAACAGCAGTATCTTAAAGGGCATGGAAATTGTGGTGGGCGGCAGCATCATCATGCCCATACTCATCAGCGTGGACGCCACTACCATGTCGATCACAATAAACGGTATATAGATCATAAACCCTATCCAGAAAGCGAGCCTCAGCTCACTTAGTATAAAACTGGGCAGAAGCACTGACAAAGGGATGGAAGCATTCCTCCCGTCCCACTCTCTGCCGGCAATGTCCATAAACAGCTGTACGTCCTTCACTTGGGTCTGAGGATACATAAACTCCCTTAGGGGCTGAATTCCCGCCTCAAAGGCCTCCTCCTGTGTAATCTCACCAGCTTCGAAGGGCTTGATAGCCTGTTCGTTGATCTGCACTATGGTCGGCTCCATAATAAAAAAGGTAAGTATCAGTGCCAGACCAATCAGCACCTGGTTCGGCGGAGCAGTCTGCGTATTTAAGGCTGCACGGGTAAAATGGAGCACGATAATGATCCTCGTAAAAGAGGTCATCAAAATGATAATCGTGGGAGCAATGGCAATCAGCGTCAGTGTCAAAAATATCCTCAACGCGCCGTTTAACTCTCCGTTTCCCTCATTGTAGGTAAACGTAAACATATTGCCCGTGTTCAGACCGTTTAAATCATCCGGCGTATTACTTGTGCCGGGAGGGTTTAAAATGGTGGACTGCTGTGAATCCCCCGTGAGATTTCCCGAAGCCTGTACGATCATGGGATTTTGAATACACAATATGCCTACCGTGACCAGCAGGCATATTACTGTCATTATTTGCTTTACTTTCGGCTTAATTCTCATCATCTGACTGACTATCCTCTGCTTTCGCCGAATCAGCGACTTTCTTTTTGGCGGCCTTGTCCAGCAACTCCTTAAAGCCCGCAGACTTCAAAAAACTTCCCTGGGCAGACTGAGAGCTTTTCAGCTGCTCCTTCGGTATCTGGCACAACTGTGTTACCGTATCTTTGCAGACTGCAACGGCAACATACGTATCCCCGATCCGAAGAATCTGGACATATTTATTGCCTGCAATGCGTGTGGTCTCAATAATTTCCACGTTGGCATTTACATTCTGCTGTTTCTGATAATTGGCAATCCATCTGGTAACCAGCGCCGTAACGCCAAGTACCAGCACAAATACCACCAGCACGGTAATAAGCTGGATATAGCTGTCTGTGCTCCCTGCCAGAAGGACCGTCATCAGCCTACGACCTTCTTCACTGCCTCAAGAACACGCTCTGCCTGAAAGGGCTTTACAATAAAGTCCTTCGCGCCTGCCTGAATCGACTCAATAACCATTGCCTGCTGACCCATTGCCGAACACATAATTACCTTTGCACCGGCGTCGATCTTCTTAATCTCCTTTAATGCGGCAATACCATCCATCTCAGGCATGGTAATATCCATCAGTACAAGATCGGGCGTAACTTCCTTGAACTTCTCCACCGCCTTCATACCGTTCTCAGCCTCACCCGCAACATTATAGCCGTTCTTGCTCAGAATGTCCTTTATCATCATCCTCATGAATGCTGCATCATCACATATTAAAATATTCTTTGCCATTAAAACATCCTCCTACTATTTAATAATCTCTGTGACTCTGACGCTAAAGCTTTCTTCAATCACTACAACTTCGCCTCTGGCAACAAACTTACCGTTTACCAATACGTCTATAGGTTCTCCGGCAATCCGATCCAGCTCGATGATCGTGCCAGGTGCAAAATTAAGAATTTCAGATATTGACTTGGACGTTCTGCCAAGCTCCACGGTGACCTCCAAGGGTACATCCATGATCAATCCGATATTTTCCTGTCCCTGAATGGGTCTTCCGTCGCCGCCGAAGCTCTGGAACTGTGCCGGCTGAACATTGACATTCTGCATGGGCTGAACTACCCCCATTGGCTGCATCATGCCCATTGGCTGCATCATGCCGGGCTGCATCATGCCCATGGGCTGCTGGGGAGCCATTCCCATCATCTGCATTCCCTGGGGAGCCATTCCCATCCCCATCTGCGGATTCATACTCATATCCATCTGAGGTGCCATTCCCATTTGCGGATTCATGCCCTGAGCAGGCATTCCCTGAGGACCGCTCCCCATTCCCATATCCGCCGGAGCTGCTGCAGGTGCCGAAGGCTCCGGTGCTGCCGCCTGCGGCGTGGGACCGGAACTGTCGCCTCCCTGAGTACCCATAAATGTGGACACGACCCTGCGGGCAAACTCTACAGGGTATAGCTGCATGATCGTACTGTCCACCAAATCGTCAATCTGCATTCTGAATGCAATCTTTATAAAGGTTCCTCCCAGGAACGGTGATATTTCTTCTCCGTTCTTTACCTGAGTTAAATCCAGCAGTGATGCCTCCGGAGGACTGATGTCGATTGTGGTCTTCAGCATAGTGGAGAGCGATGTGGCTGCGGAACCCATCATCTGATTCATGGCTTCGGAAATTGCACTTAAGTGCAGCTCACCTAATTCTCCTTCTGTATTGGTACCGTCCCCTCCCATCATCAGGTCCGTAATAACCTTTACATCATGCTCTTTGAGTACCAGAATATTTGTTCCATCCAGCCCCATGGTATATTTAATCTGAATAAACACACATGGCTTCTCATAGTCTCCAAGCAATGTACTCCAGGTGGCGGAACTTACAACAGGAGTTGTTATATTTACCTTCCTGTTCACCAGCGAGTACAACGTAGTTGCCGATGAACCCATACTGATGTTTGCTACTTCCCCGATAGCGTCCTTTTCTATTTCTGTCAGGACCTCCTCCGGCATCTGTGTTTCTGCACTTGCCTCACTGCTGGGGATTTCCGTGACCTCTTCATTGCTTCCGATACCTTCCGGCGTCCCCTCATCAGACAGATCCATGCCGTTTAAGAGGGCTTCTATTTCGTCCTGCGACAGCATTCCATCCATTGTCTACTCCTCCTCTTTGATGACTGACGTAATCCTGACTGCGTAGGAATCTTTTTCAGTGCCAGGCAACGCGGTAAATTTCTTGATATTACCCACGTATATATTCATATCTTCATCCACCTTAGAATCAAGACGGATGCAGTCTCCCACCTGCAATCCCATAAAATCGCTGACAGACACTACCGTCTTGCCAAGCACCGCCCTGATGGGAATATCTACCTTACGGATGAGAGTTTCAATGTACTCTTCGTAATTCTCATCATGATTTTCCTGCATCGTGGAAAACCAATACTTGGTATTCAGCTTATCCATAACATCTTCCAGAGTAAAGAAAGGAAGACAAATATTCATAAACCCTTCCACATCCCCGATCTTCATGTTCAGCGTTACAATGGCTATCATGTCATTGGGGGCGATCACCTGCGCAAATTGGGGATTTGTCTCCAATCTCTGCAGGACCGGGTTCACATCAATTACATTCTTCCAGGGATCTCTTAAAAGCTGTGTAAACATAATCAGTATCTTTTGTATGATTGTCAGCTCAATCTCCGAAAAGTCCCTGCTTTTTTCCAGTGGAATCCCGCTTCCCCCAAGCATACGGTCCAGCATGGCATAACCTAAATTGGTAGCCAGGTCCACAATGATCTGTCCGTTCAGGGGGGCAAAATTAATAATACCCAAAATAACAGGGTTAGACAGCGCATTCGTAAATTCATTAAAAGTAACCGTTTCCGAACTTGCCACGGAAACCTGTACGTTCTTTCTTAAGTATACCGGAAGATTTGTGGAAATCAGCCGGCTGTAATGCTCAAAAATAATCTCAAGAGTCCTCAGGTGTTCCTTGGAGAACTTCGTCGGGCGCCTGAAGTCATAATCTTTAACCTGTTTTTCTTCGCTCTCCTGCATCTGATCAACATCAAGTTCACCCGCAGACAGAGCCGCCAGCAGATTATCTATTTCGTTTTGGGACAGTACCTCGCCCACGCATGTTCACCTCCTGTCGATGCCTCAAATTTCCGTCTGGGATCACCCAAATTTAATACCGTTAAGGCCGATCTTAAAGATAAAGTTGGAGTCGAACAGCTTCTGTATCTCTGTAAGGATCTCGTCACGGATGCTGTCAAGATCCTCCTGACATTCTTCCAGTGTATGCTCGCGAACAACATTGGTGATTACATCCTGAATCATGGTAGCTCTGGTAGCCATCTTCTCCGCCCCGCCGTAAGCCTTATAATCTTCATGCTTTATATTTTGATAAAGCGACGGCGTAAACATGATATAGGGCTGCTTTGAGCTGACCTCCGTAGTTCCGTCCTCGTTGACTATGGTAGAACGCTTTAAAGGTATCATCAGTTCCGTCATGTCATAGGTCTCCGTCTCGGAAAGAGGCACCTCCGCCAAAGGTATTCCGCCCGGATTATACAGTTCAAGATTTAAAACCGTTGCAATATTTGTAACCAGCTCGCCTGTCTTCTTGTTGGTTCCGGTGACGCTGATCATCATCACTGCAGTCAGGGCAATATTTACGAGCAGAAGTACCAGAATAAGTATACTAAGCAAATTCTTCTTCATAATATTTACGTCCTTTTGTCTGTTTTCATTCTTTTTAAAATTCAGTGCCTGTCATTGCAATTCAATTTTGCGAAGGGCTGTAGATTCTGATTTCAACCCTGCGGTTTAGGCTTCTGCCTTCGGGAGTGGAATTATCCGCTACCGGCTCCCTCTCCCCCATGCCCGAATGCTTTATATTGGCAGGATCCAGCAGGGAATGCTCCTGCAGATAATAAAACACCGAAAGAGCCCTGGCGTTACTTAATTCTTCATTGTCGGCATATCTGGCCCCCGACTGGGGAACATTGTCCGTGTGCCCCATGATTTCTATGGTTCCCGTACTATACCGCTCTAAAATCACGCTGACCTTCTCCAGCACCTTCTTCGCATCTTCCTTCAGCTGTGCGCTTCCGGAATCAAAAAGCAATGCGCCGTTCATGGAAAGCTGTACATATTGAGCCGTAAAGCTGACATCCACTTCATCTCCTATACGGTTTTCCTGAAGAATCTCGTCAATTTCTTCCGAAAACTCTTCGTTCTGCTGAAGCTGCTGTTCTTCAAGGTACTGCTCCAAAGATTCCTGTGCCTCAGGGGACATCTCAAATTCCTGAAAATCCTCTCCGTCCGTCTCGCTGTCAGCCGTCTTACCCGTACTGTTGATGTACTCATCCAGTTCGTTCAACTGACTGACCCCGTTGCTGATGAGGATTCCGTCTCCGATTGCTGTGGCACCTCCGTTAAAAATACTGAAAGTATTGTTCATGGCCGCCACAAACTCAGCCAGTTTTGCCTCTTCTGGAGTAGACATAGCAAACAGCATGACAAAAAAGCAAAGCAGCAGATTCATCAGGTCACTGAAGGTTGCCATCCATGCCGGTGATCCCACCGGCGGCGCATCCTCCTGACGCTTTGCCATTATTCCTCACCTCCCGTAGTCTCTTCGGAACTGGTCCTGTCCGCAGGAGCCAGGAAGGATTTCAGTTTTTCTTCTATGACTCTGGGGTTCTCACCTGCCTGAATGGACAGAAGACCCTCGATCATAACTTCTTTCAGCATCATCTCGCTGGCGTTGTCTGCCGTCAGCTTATTGGAAATGGGGATACAGATCCAGTTTGCCAACAGGGAGCCATACAGGGTGGTAATCAAAGCCACCGCCATGGAAGGTCCCAGCGCATCCATATCCGACATGTTATAAAGCATGTTTACCAGACCTACCAGAGTACCGATCATACCCCAGGCAGGACCCATGGCTCCCAGTTTATCCCAGAAACCGATACGGACCTTGTGCCTTCCCTCGATACTCACCAACTCCGTCTCCATAATGGCCCGAACCAGATCCGGGTCCGTACCGTCTACAATCAGCAGGATCCCCTTCTTCAAAAAGGGCTCATCCATGTCTCCCGCCGCTTCTTCCAGAGAAAGCAGTCCTTCCTTTCTGGCCACATTGGACAAGTCAATAATTTTTTGAATCATTTCGCTGGTATTGATTGTCTGTGCCTTAAAAATCAAGGCAAAGCTCTTTAAGCCACCAATAAAGTCCGCCAGACTATGAGACAACAGCGTTGCCGAGAAGGCTCCACCAAACGTAATAATCGCGGAAGGGAAATCCAGATATTCCATTGCAACTACCGAGAAATTATAATTCACGGCGTCCAGAATACCGAAAACAAGCATTCCCAAACAAAGAATCAGTCCCAACAAAGATGCTAAATCCATACCGATCACCTACCATTATGTATTTCTGCCGGCTATTCCGCAAAAATATCCTTTCTGTACAATTTTACAAGATTTTTTATCTCTTGTCTACTTTCTTTTACAATTATTTTTTTTCCTGTTGTCAAAGTAAGTACCGTATCCGGGGTTTCCTCCACAGTTTCAAGCAAATGCGGATTCACTAGTATTTTCGTACCATTCAGCTTTGTCACCTCGATCATACGCCGTCTCTCCTTAATCATCCCCGTGTTAAAGGCATACCGCCCTTAAAATACAAGGCCTTCACAATCATTAACATAGGGACGGAAAAACAATCCGTCCCTATTATAACATACTTTTTTAAATATAGGTAGAAAAATTTAACGTTTCAGGTTAGTTAATTCTTCCAAGAGGGTATCGGACACGGTTATAATACGGCTGTTGGCCTGGAATCCACGCTGTGTGGTAATCATTTCCGTAAACTCCGAAGACAAATCCACATTACTCATCTCCAGCTGACCGGTAGACATATACCCGCCTCCTGCGGTAATATCCTCGCCGATCCCGTCAAACTCACCGGAGTTTAAGGTAGCGGAATACAGGTTGTCACCCTTTTTCTCCAAACCGGACGCATTGGCAAAGGACGCCGTGGCAATCTGGCCTAAAAGCCTGGTCATGCCGTTGTCATAGCTGGCATAAATCAAGCCCGCCTGATCAATGGATACGCCAATCATATCGCCCAGACGGCGGCCGGAGCCCTGCCCCTTGGTCTGATCGTCATTGCTGCCGTTGGTAGCACTGACAGTAGAAGTACCCTTATTATCAAACATGCTGATTTCGGAAAGGTCAATCACAATATTGGAGAAGTTGCCCCTGGGGTTGTTCTCGTCAGTGATCTGCACCGGGTTTCCGTCGTCACCGGTAAGCGTGCCCACCAAACCAGCCGAATTCAGATTCAGCCTTACGTTAAAGTCCGTGGTAGAACCGTCCACGGAAGCCAGCAGACCGGTCTTATGGTCAAAGGTCACAGTGTGGCCGTAAAAGACTCTGGAATCGGAGGTAAAGGACGTTGCACCCCCGCCTTCGCCCAACTGAGTAAAGGTCTGTGCCGGTGCGGTGCCGGCGGTTCCCACAACAGGATTGCCTACCGTTCCGCCTATCTCCGCCAGCAGCAGCTGCTTGACCGTAAAGGTATTACTTGTGGGCGGAGTTGCCGTAGCATCCGTAAAAGTCACGCAGAGATTCAAGAAATCATCCGCCGCACCCTCGTGTCCGTAAGCCGCCGCCAGGGCATTTAACTCCTGCTGAGCCCTCTCAGCCTCCGTCACCTCCGGGGTAACGCCTGCAGCCGAAACAATATTTGTTCCCGATTTAATGGTTCCATCATTATTAAAGATATTGGCAAGAGTTGCAACCGCTCCGTCCGCATTATTAAGCACGCCGCCCGTTCCCCAAGTATAGCCCTTCTTTAAACTGACCTTGGTATTTACCTTCTGGATGGCCTGAGTGCCGCTGGAATCTCCAAACAAAGTCTGCATCTCTGCTTCCGACAGCTCCAGCTCCGCTCCTGTAGAATCAATAATCTTATCCAGCTCCATGCTGTACTCTTCCTTGACAGAGGACTGTCTGAACTTAAACTTTGCGGTATAGCTGTAGCCTAAAGAGTCATAGAGCTTTAAATTTACCACTTTTCCGTTCTCGCTGGTCACATCCGTGTCGTTTTTGTCAATGATGCCGGACAAATACGCCTGAGAGGTAGCCTCAGGGGGATAGGTCAAATTTGCCGCACTCATGATGCGCAGAGCGGATACGGTATCCTTCCTGATATTGCCGGTATCCGGATCCACCTGCCAGCCCATGACGTTATATCCTAAGCTGGTCATGGCAAGGTTGCCTGCTGCATCCACATAAAAAGAACCGTCTCTGGTAAAGAAATTCTCCATGCCATTATTGACCACGAAGAAATTACTGCCGTTGATCATTACATCAAAGGGATTGCCCGTAGACTGAGTAGAACCCTGACCCGTAATATTAATATTGATAGCGCCGCTCTTTACGCCCAGACCGATCTGTCTTGCGTTGACACCGCCTGCGCCGGTGGTGGCATTAGGGCCGCTGGCCCGCTGGGTGGTCTGGCTCATCAAATCGCTGAACACGATCGAGCTGGCCTTGTATGCCGTTGTGTTTACGTTTGCAATATTGTTACCGATAACGTCCATCTTGGTCTGGTGGGTCTTCAATCCTGCCACACCAGAGTAAAGTGATCTCATCATAGTGCTTATTCCTCCTGTTTAAAGCGGAGCGCTCTCCGCACGTCTCTCGGAAAGCTATAGCCTCCTTGCAAAAGGTCCGGCTATGCGATAACTGCCCCGTTAATATTTGTGAAAATGTTTTCGTCCGTTGCGGTACTGTCCATGGCCGTAACTACCGTCCGGTTAGGCACATTGACGATAAACGCCAGCTGATCCACAATCACCAGTGAATCCCTGATGCCCTTTTCTCCCGCCTTTTCAGCTCCTGCCTGCAGTCTTTCCAGCTGCACGGTATCCAGCTCGATCTTGCGGTCGCTTAACCGGTTTAAAGCATGCTTGGAAAACTTTAAATCACCCGGCTCCTTTGTCTCCGCACTTCTCTGCCGCAGGACCTCCTGGAAGGAGAGGCCTGAAGTATTCTCCCTGCTCTCCGTTCCGGCTGCCTTGTTCCTGTACTGGTCTGCCAGCTGCTCTATGGACAAATACCCGTTATTTTGAATTTTCATCCCGTAAGCTCCTTCTTACACTTCGAATCACGCCGCCTCCGGCGGTACACAGTCAATCCGTGAAGAGCGCCGGTTTTTGCGTTCTTCCAGGCGAAACTTAGGTTTTCTTAGGTTAAGTTCTTTACAACCTTAGAAAATCTTTTCACCTTTCAAGCTTAGTGATTTCCTTCACGCTTCTCCTTCTTCTTTACCGCCAAGAGTCTTGATCTTCTCCACATAAGCTTGAAGCTTTTCCACGATCTCAGCCGCCACTTCCTTTTTGCCGTCCTCGCTTAAGCCTTCATAAATTCCCGCCAGCTCTTCTATTTCTTCCACATGCTCTTCTGTCACGTCTTCCAGGTCGGGAAGCGCACCTACGCGCTTCATAATGTCGGCCGCTGCAGACTTCTCCGCCGCCTGCCGTACTTCCTTGAGCCGTTCCGTGTATTTCTTTAAGGTCTTTACGGTATCCTGTGCAATGAAGCTCTTTTCGTAGTCGTTCATCTCGTTATAGATCTTCTCCAGCGCGTCGATCTCTTTGGCGTCGGTCATATCCACAGCCTTCACCGCAGGAAGCTTATTCATCCGCGTACTGAAGTCATAAGCCTTATCGTAAGCATTCTTGTATTCCAGATCAACTACGGTATCCAGATCATCCAGAGAATACAGGGATTCTTCAATAGAAAGATACGCCTTGTTATTCTCATACACTACATAATCGACCTTGCCGTAAACCAGATCTTCCACGCCTGCCTTATTTCTGGTCTTGATATAAACATGCTCACCAACCAGAGAGCTTGCCCTGGACAAATCCGTACTGGCTGCCATGTTCTGGATCTGCTCAACCTGGGAAAACTGTGCGTACTGGGAAATATACTCCGTGTTGGAGGTGGGCTCCAAAGGATCCTGATACTGCATCTGTGCTACCAAAAGCTGCAGAAACGCATCCTTATCCATGCCGTCCGTACTTTTCTTCGATTGATTCTTTAAGGAATTTTGAGATGTGGTCTCAACGATCTTACCGTCTTCCACCGGTGCAAATAATGCCATATATGTTCTCCTCTCTTCACCTTAACTTAAGCGGTATAATCCACTGTGTTTCCATTGTCCGCCATGATCTTTCTTGTCAGCGCCTCTTCCTCTTCCATTTCTTCGGCAGAAACAGAGTCTTCCAGACTGATTCTTCTGACACGTCCCTTCCGGGCCGGCTCCTGCTCCTGGCTGTTACCTCTTCTGCCCTGCTCTAAGTTCTGTTCGAACTGATGGGTCTGTACGGTAACCTCTATTGCCTCTACCTTGACCCCCTGGGCTTCAAACTGCTCCTGAAGCTGAATCATCTGGCTTTCCAGAGCTGCCTTTACCGCCTCGTTCTGAGTGATGAAACTGGCCGTCACAGCACCGCCTCTGGATGCAATCTGAACCTGCACCGTCCCCAAACTTGCCGGATGAAGCTGCATCTCCATGGTGGATAAATCCGCCTTCAGATTTACCTTCATGTAATCCATAATCTGACGCATAATATTCTGGGTATCCGCATCCCAGACGCTCTCCGAAGCGTAAGTCTGCTGAATCTGGGGCTCAAACTGTCCAGCCTTCAGATTCTGGGCAAACAGACCGGCTCCCTGTTCATTGCCGCTCTCCTGCCGTCCTTCCCGCCGGCTGTGATCTTTGCCGGTATTTCCGTTGTCCTTCGTCTGCTCCGTCTCAGGCTTCTGCTCCGACAGCCGTACCGTCTCATAATCTGAGTCCGACTGTTCCTTGGCAGTCTCTTCCGGCTTCTCCGTAGATATGGCAGCCGCCGCTTCCGCTTTTGACGAAACCATCAGGCTGATGTCCGGGCCGGCCTCAGTATCCGCTTCCGGTATTTTCTCCGGCTTTAACGCAGACTGTCCGACCAGATCCTTCGCCAGCTGCTCAAGCTGCTCCGGATTCATCTCCAGAGCTTCACCGCATTCCTGAAGCACTCCCTCCAGCTTTCCCATCAGGTCCTGATAATTGGTATAAAGTCCCTCGTCGGTCAGCAGCGCTTTGGGGCTTTCCGCCCCGGAAACGGCAAGAATCAAGCTGCCAAGACCCTGTGGCGTTAAAATATCCGCCTGCTCCAATCCCATCTCCGCCATGATTTCCTGTACCTCTCCGAGCTCCATTCCGAAGGTGTCCGCCACCTCCTGAACGATCTGAACCACTGCGGTCTCCAAAACTTCCGCCGCCTCTTCCAGCTTTTCATCCGGGATGTCCGTACGCTCTTCCACGTTCCGGCTGGGCTCCCGCTTTTCCGTCCGAACCCTGTGTTCATCCCTTGCTTTCAGAGAATCTCCCGGTGTCTTTTTCACCGCTTTACTTTCCTGCTGCTCCGCACTTTCCGCCTGTTTCCCCGCCTGATTGTTCCAAACAGCCTGAAAACCGGCATCCGAGAAAGCCTTTGTACCCACTGCTGCCTGTGTGGGTGCATTTTGACCAAAACCCACGCTTTTTACAGGTGTACTTGTCATTTCTGACCTCCTTTCTTAAAATTATCAAGGTTCAAAGTCAGAGCATATATATGCCCTGACTTATCTATCGGCAAAAATCTTCGAACCCTTAAGAGTCAGGGTCCATAATTTTTGTCAATCTTGCCGCAACCTCCTTATCCATAGCCCCCAAAATGGACCCTCTGGAGTCCACGTCCATGGCATTCAGGATTTTAGCCACCAATTCCAGGTTATCCGTCATCTCGTTAAAGATTGCCGCCGCCTCCTTGGGCTTCATGGCCGCGGTCGAGTAAGCACTTGCATATTCCTGTATTTCCTTACTCTCTTCCATCTGAATCACTACCTGTTTATAAAGGGCTTCCGCGGTGGCCGGATCCATCTCTTCATACCATTTTCGGTATTCCTCTGCCCCCGGTCCGTTCTCCGCATAAATTACTTCTTCATAAAATTCCTGCATAATCCGCTGGAATTCCACCTGTTTCTGTTCAAAGGCACTGAGTCTTGTATTTTCCGCCCTCAGCTTTTCCAAGTCTGCATCCTTGGCGTTGGACGCCGTACGCACCTGCTCCAGCTCCAGCTCCAGCTGCCTGATATAGTCCACCGCATCCTGCAAACTGGAATAGCCGCCATAACTGCCGGGATCCGTAGTTTCCGTCTGACCGGAATCCGGAAGAATCATATTCAACACCGGTACGTCTTTTAAAATTGGTGCCAGCACAGAGCTGCCGAAACCACCTATATCCAGCTTTACGATCACGCAGACCACCGCGATCCACAAAGCCACGATCAGTACCGTTGCCCCAAAAGTCACCAGACCGTTGCCCTCATCCAGTCCAAGATCTTCTTCCTGCTTTGCAATTTCCTTTGCCCGCCGCTTTGCTTCCTTCTTTTGGTCCTTCTGCTGCTTTTTCAGCTGCTTTTTTTCGTCTTGTATTCTTTTTTTCTCGTCTTCCGCAGAAACAACTGCCTGACTTGCTTCTCTTGCCATATTGCCTCCATGTTACTTTTCACATTAACCCCATGTCACAGCCTAGCTTCGGCTCATACTCCCAGGGCAAACCATTTAGCTGAAACCCGTGAAAAACGCCTTAGAAAATCTTTTCGCCTTTTTATCCTGCGTCCTTACGTTTCTGTCCGTAGGTATAGCTGGTCAGCTCATCTATCTCCTTGCTCTCCTGCCGCTTTTCATCCATCAGGAACTGCTGGAAGGTCTTATCCTTCAAGGTCTCATGAGTCTTGCGCTCCATCATTACCTCTGTCAGACGTTCTCTGGCCTGCTCCAGATTTCTTTCCGCCTTCGCCACCTGCAGGCGCTGTTCTTCAATATAGCGATCCATGCAAAGGACTGCCATCTTGTTTTCATTAATATCCCTCACATTCAGCGTCCCCGAAAGAAGTTCCGCCGCCCTTTCCTCATAGCCTGCCTTGCGGTCAAAAAGCCTCTGCAGACGCTCTTCTTCTTCGTCAAGCGCCGCCTTCGCCGCGGAAAATTCCTGTTTTGCCTGAGTCTCCATCTTTAATTTTATATTGAGAATACTCTGCATGGAGTAGCGGAAACGGGCCATGATATTCCCTCCAATGGGTAAAACAAACCTTAATCAAAAAGATGTCCCAGCATGTCTATGCTGGTCTCAAAGTCAAATTTCTCGTCGGTTTCCTGACATAAAAAGGCATTCACCGCATCAATCTTTTCAATGGCATAATCAATATTGGGATTGCTGCCGCTCTTATACGCGCCAATATTGATCAGGTCTTCCGCCTCATTATAGGTTGCCAGCACATTCTTGAGCTTTCCGGCCATCTGCTTATGTTCTCTGGTGGCAATCTGGCTCATACAGCGGGAAATACTCTGCAGAACGTCGATGGCAGGATAATGATTCTTATGCCCCAGCTTTCTGTCCAGCATGATATGTCCATCCAGGATGCTTCGCGCCGTATCTGTAATGGGCTCATTGAAATCGTCACCGTCTACCAGCACGGTATACAGCCCCGTAATGGAGCCTTTATCCGATCTGCCTGCCCGTTCCAAAAGTCTGGGCATCTCCGCATATACACTGGGCGGGTACCCACGGCTCACCGGCGGCTCGCCGCTGGCCAAACCGATCTCCCGCTGGGCCATGGAAAAACGAGTCAGGGAATCCATCATCAACAGTACGTCTCTCCCCTGATCCCTGAAATATTCGGCAATGGCCGTGGCCGTCTTGGCCGCTTTGTTTCTCTCCAGGGCCGGCTTATCCGAAGTTGCCACCACTACCACCGAGCGGCGCATGCCTTCCTCTCCCAAGTCCCTCTCTATAAACTCACGAACCTCACGCCCGCGCTCTCCAATCAGCGCAATCACGTTAATATCCGCCTTTGTATTTCTTGCGAACATTCCCATCAGGGTAGATTTCCCCACGCCGGAGCCGGCAAAAATACCGATTCGCTGCCCCTTTCCCACTGTAATCAGACCGTCCACAGCCTTTACTCCCAAGGGCAAAACTTCATCAATGATCTCGCGGCTCATGGGGTCAGGCGGAGATGCTTCCACTGGATATGCCGTTCCGTTCATCAGGGCATCGCCTGCAATCCTTCCCAGACCGTCCAGGGTTTTTCCCAAAAGCTCGTCACTGACTGTCACACGTAACGGCTCTCCCGTATTCTCCACAATGCAGCCCAGTCCGATGCCGTCTGTGGCGTCATAAGGCATCAGAAGCGTCTTTTTATCCTTAAAGCCCACCACCTCCGCCATGATGGGCGTCTGTTCTCCCTCCCCTTCTGGATGGATCATGCACAGATCTCCCAGTCTTGCGTCCGGTCCGGCGGACTCAATGGTCAGTCCCACCACGTTCACTACTTTACCCAGCCTTTTGAAAAAGGACTGCTCCGCTATTTTATTGTACTTTCCGAAATCCACCACCGGTATGTACACTCTATTCTCCTCTATCTCTGAAAAGCCAAAAGCATCAGTTTTTTCTTTACCTCTTCCAACTGAGTCCCCAGTCCGCAGTCATAAATGCCGCTGTCTGTCTCGATCAGGCACTCATTTTTTGCCAGAGTCAGATCCTCCACCACTTCCACATTACAGTTTGCAGCCACGGCTCCCGCCAGAATCTGCTTCTTCTGCATACTTACATAGGGATAATCCTCCTTGGAGACATGAACCATAAAATCATGCCCTCCCTCCAGCTTTCTTAAGGTATCGGAAATCAAATGTCCCAAAAGATCCCGATAAGAGCTCAGCTCCACATGAAATATGTGCTCATAAATCGCAGAGATGGTATCTACCATCTGCGGCTCCAGTTCTTCAATCTGCTGTTGATAGAACAGCTCCAGCTGTTCCTCCTTTTCCTGATACTCCCGTCTAATGGCGTCACCCTCCGCCTGAGCCTTTGCATACCCCTCGGAATACCCCCGCTGCTGCGCTTCCGTAAGAATTTGGTTTTTCTCAGCCAGCGCCTGGGCTCTTGCTTCTTCTATAATTCTCTCAGCCTCCGCCCCGGCTGCCTCCAAAGCAGCCTGCGCTTCCGCCTGTGCATTTCCCAAAATCTGTTCTGCGCTTTCCCTGGACTTGATGATATTGCTTTCTCCATCGTCCTCCCCAAGCTCCAGCTCTTCTGCCGCCAGCCCGGAAACAAAGCCTGCTTCGTCTGCCTCCCTCTGCCATCTGGCGAGTTCGTCCTGACGCTGCTTCAGCAGTTCATTGGCATCAATCACCCGTTTTTCTTCGGATTGAACCACCATAAACATTTGCTTTACCAAACCCTTAGACAACGATCTCGTCACCTCCGCCTCTGGAGATTACGATCTCACCGGTATCCTCCAGCTTTCTGATAATATTTACGATCTTCTGCTGCGCCTCTTCCACATCCTTCATACGAACAGGACCCATAAATTCCATATCCTCCTTGATCATCACGGCCAGACGCTTGGACAGGTTGTTGAAGATAGTATTCTGTACCTGCTCGTTTGCACTCTTTAACGCCATCTCCAGGTCACTGTTGTCAACATCACGCAGCACGCGCTGGATCGCTCTGTCGTCCAGAAGCAGAATATCCTCGAACACAAACATTTTCTTTCTGATCTCGTCCGCCAGCTCCGGCTCTTCGATCTCCAACGTTTCCATGATATGACGCTCCGTGCCCCGGTCTACGGTATTTAAAATCTCCACCACGGCGTCCACACCACCGATCACGGTGTAGTCCTGGTTTACCAGACTTGCCAGCTTGGATTCCAGCACCTTCTCTACCTCCTTGATGACATCGGGACTGGTGCGGTCCATCACCGCGATACGTCTTGCCACGTCCGCCTGTCTGTCCGGCGCCAGAGCCGAAATCACCAGCGCTGCCTGACCCGGTGCCAGATAGGACAGGATCAAGGCAATGGTCTGAGGATGTTCGTCCTGAATAAAGTTGATCAGCTGGGAAGCATCCGTCTTGCGTACAAATTCGAAGGGCTTCACCTGCAGAGATGCAGTCAGCTTGCCGATTACATCCATGGCTTTCTCTGCTCCCAGTGCCTTTTCCAGCAGATCCTTGGCATAATTGATACCGCCCTCCGCAATATACTGCTGTGCCAGGCAGACCTCATAAAACTCGTTAATTACGTTCTCCTTCACCTGAGGGGTCACGCTTCTGGTATTGGCGATTTCCAGCGTCAGCTCTTCTATCTCTTCTTCCTTCAAATGCTTAAAAATCCCCGCCGAGCGCTCCGGCCCCAGGGCAATCAGCAGGATCGCCGCTTTCTGTATACCTTTCAGTTCATCTTCTTTCCCTGACTTTGCCATAAGCTCATCCTTTCGTCAACCCCAGTCTTCGTTCAGCCAGTTCCGCAGCAGGTTGGCTGCCGCCTCAGGATTATCGTCAACAAACTTTTCTATCAACATTCTTGTATCAGACTTAGTTTCCACTTCAATATCGTTCACCTCTTCCGGCGTAGACTGCAGCATGGATTCTACAGAAAGTTCTTCTTCTCCCTCCTGTGCCTTCCTGCTGCGCATACTCCGCAGTACCACAAAGGCCAGCAGCGCCAGGATCAGCACGATCATCACAATACTGACAATATCGCTGCCCGTAACACTGGTTTCCTTGTCAATAAACACGGGGGACTCATAGGCAATGATGGTGATGCGGTCCTTGCTGATACCGGTGGCATTAGCCGCCATATCATAATATTCCTCCCGTACCTCCATCCAGACGTCTTCCCGGTTTTCTTCC
This sequence comes from uncultured Acetatifactor sp., assembly GCA_910578815.1. Lineage (GTDB taxonomy): Bacteria > Bacillota > Clostridia > Lachnospirales > Lachnospiraceae > Acetatifactor. The sequence continues at coordinate 6,550 of CAJTSE010000015.1, read as the reverse complement.
TGGAATTCCTCCCAGGAAATACCATCCAGCAGCCCCTGAGCCTTCACTACCTCTTCGCGGTATTCTCTGTACTTAATCATGGAGACTGACAGACGGGAATTTTCATAATTTATGACACCTGGAGATGTAGTCACCTGCTTTGCGTATTCATTTACCAGATAATCGGATGAGGTTTCCGTCTGATTGGCTTCGCTGCTGCCGTAATCCGGCCACATATATCCCGTCAGATTCTCTCCGTCGTTTTCATCCGTTCCGGGAATGCCTCCCCCCTCATTCACATTGCTGGATTCAAATTCGTCCCGGTGGGCCCAAAAGCCCTGATCACGGCCATCGGGTACGGAATACTCCTTCCAGGTCTCCTGATACTGGGAATAATCTACGTCCAGGTAGCTGCCAACGGTAATCTGCGAAAACTGCTGAGTACCGTATAACACCTGCTTTAACTGGCTGGCAAGGAATGTCTGAGCCTGGACCTGCAGCTCCTGCACGGAAGAAGCCATACTCACAAGAGAGGTGGAATCGTTACCCATAAACAAGGGATTGGCGTCGGTATCCACAATGGTGATGTTGGCGGTGCTGTCATTTCCCAGACCAGCAGCCGCACATCTGGCCAGGGCCGCCGCCTGTGAGGAAGATATATCCCCGTCCAGCTCCAGAGTGATATAGGCCGATGCTTCCTCCTGCATGGAAGCCAGCGTACCGTTTTGCGGCGGCATGGTCAGAATTACCGTCGCATTCTTGACATTGTTCTGTACCTTCAGCGTCTGCTCCAGCTCTGCCTGCAGATAAAGTTTCCACTGCCGCTCCCGGTCCGTGGAGGTAGTGGACATGCTGCTGTTCACCCAATCCTCATACTTCAATCGGGAAGTGGTATAGCCTGCGGACCCCATTGCCAAATTGGCCAGGTACTGCTGCTCCGCCAGGACCTCTATGGTCAGGGCATCGGCGGACTCTCTGTGCGTCACTCCCGCATTCTCCAGAATGGCAACCACCTCAGCCGCCTCGGCCGAGGTTTTATAAGTATCCAGTTTTATGTATTTGGGTCTGGAAATCACATAAATAACAATAACAAATGCAAAGATGACAACCGCAGTAATGGCAATAATGATCGTCCTCTGCCGAGCAGTAAATTTTCCCCACCACTCTTTTATTTTTTCCAGTATCTCTTTTAGCTTCTCAGGCATTTCAAGTCTCCTAAAGTATTATGTTAAATCGCAACAGTTCAGTGACCTGTCTGAACCATTACGTTTAGATCTGCATCTGCATAATTTCTTTATAGGCATCCAGCAGTCTGTCACGAATAGCGACCGTATATTGCAGCGCGGTTGACGCCTTCTGCAGCGCGATCATCAGATCGTGGGTACTATCCGTCTCGCCCAGAGCAAATTTAATTTCCTCGTTTTCGGCATCGGAAAGATAACTATTTGTAGTCTTGATATTATCTATCGCCGTGTTGAGAACGGCATCAAAAAGCGTCCCTGTGGTTTCCTTTGTCTGATCCAGATCCAACAGGGTCCCCCGTAGAGATTCCGCAGGTGATATGTTGTTAATCTTCGTTACTCCATCCATTGCATACAGATCCATGATATGTACTCCTTTTTTAATTTTCCTGGGAAGAATTGCCGAATGGCAATTCTTCAAGGCAAAACCTAGATTTTCTTAGGTTGAGTTCTTTTCAACCATAGAAAATCTTTTCGCTTTTTATTGCCCTAACTGCAGACCCTGCTGGGCCATGGACTTGCTTGCGTTAAAGGCGGTTGCGTTAGCCTCATACGCACGGCTGGCATCTATCATATTCGTCATCTCCGTGATGATATTCACATTAGGATAGGTTACATACCCGTTTTCGTCCGCGTCTGGATGGGAGGGATCATATACCATGTTCATCTCCGTATCATAGTCCTTCAGTACCCCTCGAACCTTTACACCCTGGCCGGAATAACCGTGATTATAAGACGCCTCACCCAAGACACGGCTGAATGCTGTCTGACCGCCCTTCTCCTGAAAGTAAACCACTTTCCTGCGATAAGGAGAACCGTCCGCCGTCCTGGTAGTATTGGCATTGGCTACATTCTCCGAGATCACATCCATACGGTATCTTTGCGCCGTCATTCCGGATGCGTTTATATTAAATGCAGAAAACATACTCATAATTCTTCTCTCCTTTTTTATTCATCTTAAATATCGGTCTATGCAATTATTTCATAGCCGTCTGCAGATTCTGAAATTCCTGATTGATGCTGGCAAGCAATCCCTGATATTTTAACTGGTTTTCCGCCAGCATAACATTCTCGTTCTCAATATCTACATTGTTGCCGTCCAGACGGTAAGAAAAGCTCTCGTAATCCGTAAAGGTCCTTACACAAAGATTTTTAGATTTTGCTGCCGCCACCTTTGAATCCATAGATTGATAACGATTATGGCCCAGCGCCTTTCCAAGTACAGACTCAAATGCTACGTCCTGCCTCTTATAGCCCGGAGTATCCACATTGGAGATATTATTACCAATGGCCTCATTGCGCAGCCAGCTGGCATCCGCCGCCCTGTCCAGGATCCTTACATAGTCAAATACGTTTGTCTGAATCATCTTAAGTCTCCTTCCTAGTCCTATTCACACCTTTTTATTATAGTAAATTTACGCAAAAAAACAATAGATATTGCACTATTTTATCAAAAAAAGGGAAAAGGGACTTATTATATTTTGTAATAAATCCCTTTATAACACCTTTCAATCCATTGATTATGTAATTAACTTTCACCTTCTCTGATTCTGATGCTTCAACTCTTCTATCTCGTCAAATACCACGTCATTGAGAACCTTGATATAGGTACCCTTCATACCGGAAGACCTGGATTCAATCACCCCTGCGCTTTCAAACTTCCGCAGGGCATTTACAATCACCGACCGGGTAATCCCCACTCTATCTGCAATTTTACTTGCTACCAGAATCCCTTCCATTCCATTCAGCTCATCAAAAATATGGGTAATGGCCTCCATTTCCGAAAAGGACAAAGTACTAATGGCAGACCTGACCACAGCAATCTTGCGCTTTTCCTCAGCGCTTTCTTCATTCACAGCCCGAAGCATCTCCAGCCCAACCACCGTCGAGCCGTATTCGCAAAGGATAATGTCATCAATTTCATACTGTGTGTCACACTTGTAAATAAACAAAGTTCCCAGCCGTTCTCCGGCTATCTCAATGGGCGCTATGGTAGCCTGAAATTTCCTGATGTCGGGATCTTCAAAACCCAGGGTCTCCAGATTCACATTCTCCTTTGTGGAAAGCACCCCCAGCAGACGCTCATTCAGCATAGGATCTATAAATCCACCAACTTCCTCACTGATCAGCTCCGTAATAGATTCAATCCCGTCAGATTTTCCGATTCCAAGCACCTTTCCCTTGCGGCTGATGACCAAAACATTGGAGCTTAAGATTTCGCGCATCACCTTGCATATGTCGTTAAACACCACCTTGCTGGAATTGTTGTTATGCAGCAGCTTCCCTATCTTTCTGGTTTTGTCTAACAACTGTACACTACTCATACCTATATCCTCCGTTTTGCGGCTTGCCATGAATAGTGTAACACATAAAAAATAAGATTTCAATGTGTAATTCTGGAATTTTAGGCCTGCGGGGCCGCCTGGGTATTATATCCGCACTGCTCGTTTGCACATACCAGTTTATTCCCCTTTGCCAGCAAAACAGAACCACATCTTGGACATTTTTCCGCTGTTGGCTTCTGCCAAACCATAAAATCACAATTCGGATTGTCGATGCAGCCGTAATATTTCCTGCCTTTTTTCGTTTTTTTCAATGCCACATCTTTACCACATTTAGGGCAGGCAACGCCAATCTTTTCAAAATAGGGCTTGGTATTACGGCAGTCAGGGAATCCGGGGCAGGCCAGGAACCGTCCGTGAGGCCCGTATTTAATCACCATCTGTCTGCCGCAAAGCTCGCAGACCTCATCGCTGACCTCATCAGCTATGGTCACTTCTTCCAGCTCCTTCTCTGCCTGCTTCACCGCCTCGTCTAAGTCCGGATAAAAGTTGGAAATAATTGTCTTCCACTTAACCTCCCCTTCTTCCACTCCGTCCAGAAGCGCCTCCATATTGGCGGTAAAATTTACGTCCACGATGGAGGGAAAAGCCTCCTTCATCATATTATTTACTACCTCACCCAGCTCCGTCACATAAAGGTTCCTGTTTTCCTTCACCACATAGCGCCGGGCCAAAATAGTGGTTATCGTGGGGGCGTAGGTGCTGGGGCGTCCGATCCCCAACTCTTCTAATGCCTTCACCAGGGAAGCTTCGTTGTAATGGGCCGGCGGCTGAGTGAAATGCTGCTGGGCATCGACCGATTTCAACGACAGAATACTTTTTTCGTTCAACTCCCCGTTTAAAGTGTTTTCCCCTTCATTCTCGTCCTCAGAAACATAAACGCTCATAAAACCGTCAAATTTCCGCTGGGAAGCCGCCACCGTGAAAATATGCTTCCCCGCCTGTATTTTTACATTTGTAGTTGCGTATATTGCCGGACTCATTCTGCTGGCCGTAAATCTTTTCCAAATCAGCTGATAAAGCCTGAACAGGTCTCTGGGAAGTTCGTCCTTGATCTCAAGCGGAATCCTGTTTAAATCCGTGGGACGTATGGCCTCATGGGCATCCTGAATCTTCTGACCATTCTTTTTCCGGGCAGCTTCCCCGTTTAAATAGTCCTTCCCATAATGGGCGCCGATAAATTCTGCCGCCGCCTTTTCCGCATCTTCGGAGACTCTGGTAGAATCGGTACGAAGATAAGTGATCAGTCCCACCGTCCCTTCGCCTTTGATGTCAACACCTTCGTATAACTGCTGCGCCAGACGCATGGTCTTTTGAGTAGAAAAATTTAAGGCCTTACTTGCTTCCTGCTGTAGAGTGGATGTGGTAAAGGGCAGCGGCGGCTTTTTCAGCCGTTCCCCTTTTTTTACCTCCACTACTTTAAATTCCGCGTCCTTTATATCTGCAGAAACCGCCTCGGCCTGCTCTTTGCAGGTAATTGCCTGCTTTTGTAATCCAGTACCGTAATATCTGGCGCTTACGGGTTTTTTTTCTCCCTCTACGTTTAAGTTTACATCAAGACTCCAATACTCTTCCGGTATAAAGGCATTGATCTCGTCCTCCCTGTCGCAGATGATCCGCAGAGCTACGGACTGTACCCGCCCTGCGCTTAATCCCCTCTTAATCTTCTTCCACAAAAGCGGGGAAATACGGTATCCCACCATTCTGTCCAACGCCCTGCGGGCCTGCTGAGCGTCCACCAGACTCATATTGATCTCCCTTGCATTTTTCAGAGAGTCCTTCACCGCATTCTTTGTGATCTCATTAAAAGTAATCCGGAAAACTTTCTTATTCTCCAGCTTCAGCGCATGGTATAGATGCCAGGAGATCGCTTCCCCTTCTCTGTCAGGGTCGGTAGCCAGATAAATTTTTTCCGCTTTTTTTACCTCCCGGCGCAGATTGGCAAGGATGTCGCCTTTTCCTCTGATGGTAATATACCTTGGTTCATAATCATGCTCCACATCTATTCCCAGCGTGCTTTTAGGCAGGTCACGTACATGCCCGTTGCTGGCCGCCACTTCATAATTGGCCCCCAGGAATTTTTTGATGGTCTTCACCTTTGCCGGTGATTCTACGATTACCAGATATTTCGCCATACTGCTCTTCCCTTCGTTTTTCTTAAAAGCGCGTCAATCGTGAATCACTATACACCAAAATTTTTCGATATGCAAGTTTTTTATCAATATTTTAGGAATGAAAAAAGCCCCTGAAATCCGTTTGTGACTTCAGGGGCCGTCCGATTCTTATGATCGGTTCTTATTTAATTTCATCACGGTAAAGCTCCGTACCGTCCGCTTTGAATACTGCACAGCGCACTGCATCCAGCTTAATGCCATATCCGGTCTTGAACATGCTCAGGAAATCTCCCGACTCAAGAGCTCCCAGAAAAGCATCTGCCATCGAAGCGCACTCTGCATCGCCAAAAGCGTTAAAAGCCTCATCATCCGGCAAGTGATACTCAAACACAAGGGTGTTTCCGTCAGCCGACGTTTTAATGCTTATCCCCATTGACGCAACGCTGTCGTTCCAGGTTTTCTCTTCCTGCTGCCACTCATCGGAAGCTAAAACCTCTTCCAGTGTAGGTGTGCTCCCCCCACAGGCTGCCAGTGCAAATACCATAATTACGGCCGTAAGCAAAGCAAAAAATCTCTTCTTCATAAATATGTACCTCTCCTTTTTCTAAAATATATTGACATGCAACATTCATTTTAGCACACTGTAAAAAAAAGTAAAGAAAAAAAATGCCGAAAATTATTATGTATGGGCAAATGAATTTAAGCATTTTTTATGAATCTCTTTTCCATTTTGGAACTGATCTTTTGAGCAGCCATTAAGCATAAAAAAACCTTGAAACCTGCATTACACAAATGTTTCAAGGTTTTGCAAACAGCTGATAGGGGAATCGAACCCCTGTTTCCGCCGTGAGAGGGCGGCGTCTTAACCGCTTGA
>CAJTSE010000014.1:41167-101149 GCA_910578815.1 uncultured Acetatifactor sp. | reverse complement strand
TCTATTGTCACATATTTTTTCCTCACAGTCGAGGTACGCAATATCTACCGTTTACGATATGTATACTTGCTTTCTTATAAATGATAAGCATGATATAGAAAAGATAAACGACTATCTCTGTGGAAAATATTCTTGTGTTTCTAACGGGGAGTGTAATGGATGGATGGCATTTGAAAAAAGAATTATGCCAGAGATAAAGCCGATGGCAGAGATTGAAACAATGGATATGAATTCCTTTTTGGAAAGTTTTGAAGCTGTTTTTAGATATGTTTTTGATTATTTCAGCATTTCATCGGAGAGAAAAACTATGAATATGCGGGAAGAAGATTTTTGTCATTCTGTATATATGAAGTGTGTGGATATTGCAACAGGTTTATATTATGGGAGTTTGATGTGTAACTACTATACAAATGAGTTTGCTACATACAATAATAATCAGAACAGTATTGGATATGAGGTGTATGACCCTTTAGAGTATGGTGAAGATGTTATTATTACAGCACCAATCCCAACATATCAGGATTTTATAGAAAGGCTAGGGGACTATGTAATAAACTCATTAGAACTGCCTGTGCTACGTGATGTTCATTGGGCACGAAATGTTGAATTAACAAGAAGAAATGTATTGCATCTTCTTGAAGAAATAAAATTAAAGCATCAAGAATGGATAATGTTGGCTTGTAGAATATCGCTACATGAGGAAGACAAATATGATACGAGATGGAAAGATACATATGATTTATGGTGTTGCACTTCGGAAAATGAAACAATAAATGATGATGGCAATGCTCGTTATATGACTATTGAATTGGAAGAATACCTTGGTGAATTGAAGTCGTATCCGTACAATACTTTAAAACCTTGGCTTTGCAAGGATGTAAAGAATATCAATAGTCAGTCTGAGGTTTTTGAGGGGACTTCATTGGTCCTACCACCATCAGAAATAATTAGTTTTTTCAATCTTAAATTGAATGTCTCAGATTTATCATGGGAAAATCAAGATAAGGAAAAAGTGATAGTATGCAATAACAATAAGAATTCATATTATAGAGATCCTATCGGTGGAACTGTATTTATTCGCAAAGATTATTTTGATAAGTTTCTTGAAGGACATACAGTTAAGTATTTTGCCTTTACGGAACGACTAATTCCTGAAACAGGCTATGCAGATGAAACTTCTTTGCATTTCGAAATTATTAATGGAAAGATTGTAAAAGAGATTAAAAATAATGGTGGTTATAGAAGAAGGGTTAGTGAGAATAATCCATTATGTTCAGTATGCCCACACACCAATATTGTTGAAAACGGGCTAGATGATTCTTCGATTCCTGATATGGAGTTCCTGAGAAATATGTTTGCAGAATATGGAATTGTAGATGATATTGATACGACTGTAGAAGAAGATATTTGAGCAGTTATATCAGGTTTTTAAATTTAAATTTTCAATCAATGAAGAAGATATGAGTTTGGACAATGATACACATGTGGAGACGGTTGTACTTTTGTCTGTGCAGCCAGAGAAAGAACGGATATAAGGTGTATGCGGACATGAAAGCAAAAAGCATTGTTAAAAGAAAATATTCAGCAGAAAGTTTAATTATGGGCTTTAAGTGACAACAATTCGTTTACAAAGGAGGACCAAGGCATGGACAACGAAACCATATTCCGGCTGGCAAAGCCCAAGAGGAAAGGCTTGCTGCCGCTTTTGTTCAGCCGCTTTCTGTTTATCGTCTACTGCTGTTGCTGCAGGTGGCCCTATATGTGGGCGTGTATTGGTGGCTGAAGGAATATGTTACTTATCTATCCGTGGTCATGGGCGTGTTTACTTTACTGATGGTGATTTATCTGTTTAATTGTGAGATGGATGCAACGGTAAAGCTGACCTGGATGTTTATGATTGCCGTTTTCCCTCTGCCGACGGCATTCTTTTTGTTTTTTACCAAGACCAATTCCGGGCAGGGCAGGATTAAGAAACGTGTTCGGAAGTTGATTGAGAGTACGAAGGACGCCATTGTGCAGCCGGAGAATGTGCTTCGTCAGGTGAAGGAAGACGGCTCCGGTGTGGCGGCGCTGTCCCAATATCTGAACAGGAATGGCTGCTTTCCGGTTTTTGATCGAACGGAAAGCCATTACTTCCCGGTAGGTGAAGAGAAATTTGCAGCAATGCTGGAGGAATTAAAGAAGGCCGAGAAATATATTTTTATGGAATATTTCATTGTGGCGGAAGGCTATATGTGGGGACGGGTTCTGGAGGTGCTGATCGAAAAGGCAAAGGTGGGAGTAGATGTTCGGGTGATGTATGACGGGATGTGCGAGGTGTCTTTGCTGCCCTCGGATTATGTCAGGCGGCTTTCAAAGCATGGAATAAAGGCAAAGGCTTTTTCGCCGATCATGCCGGTGGTATCCTCCCATTATAATTATCGGGATCACCGAAAAATATTGGTGATAGACGGTAAAGTTGCCTTTAACGGAGGCGTCAATCTGGCGGATGAATATATTAACCGGGTGGAACGGTTTGGACATTGGAAGGATACGGCGATTATGATTAGGGGGGCGGCGGTCAAGAGCTTCACACTGTTGTTTCTTCAAATGTGGAATATTGATGAGAAATCGCCGGAGTTTTTGCCATATCTGGAAGATGATGGATATTGTCCGGAGAACGCAGACGGTTACGTCATGCCCTATGGGGATTGTCCGCTGGATGAGGATAAGGCCGGCGAAACCGTATACATGGACATATTAAACCGTGCAAATAATTATGTACATATTATGACGCCATATCTGATTCTTGACGGAGAGATGGAGATGGCGCTGAAATACGCAGCAGAGCGGGGCGTGGAGGTAAAGTTGATTCTGCCGGGTATTCCGGACAAAAAAGCTGCCTATGCCCTGGCCAAATCTCACTATTCGTCGCTGGTAAGGGCGGGGATGAAGATTTACGAATACACGCCGGGCTTTGTACATGCCAAGGTCTTTGTAAGCGATGACGTAAAGGCTGTAGTGGGAACTATCAATCTGGATTACAGGAGCCTGTACCATCATTTTGAGTGCGGTACTTTTCTGTATCGAACGGCCTGTATTGCAGATATAGAAAGAGACTTTCAGGACACTCTTGCAAAATGCCGTCAGGTTACGTCGGAGAGCATACAAAAGGAGAAAATGAGCTATAAGCTGGTGGGCAGCGTGATGAAATTTATTGCTCCCCTGATGTGATGGGGAGTTTTGCCGAGGTTTTTCTGTAGGCCGTAAAAAAGTATATCATTTCCGCCACGGCGGTAATCAGCCAGGAGAATATATACAGCAGATACAGGGACTGTATGGTTTTAAAGTGGGCAAATACGGTGTAGATCCAGACAATCCGGAACACACAGGAGCCCATAATTACGATAATGGTAGGCAGTATGCTTTTTCCTAAGCCTCTGGAGGCGGCGATGGAGCAGTCCATAAAGGCGGACACGGAATAGGACAGGGCCATGATTGACAGGCGGCAGATTCCTGCTTCTGCAACAGCACCGTCGTTGGTAAAAAGCGCAAGGAAGGGATAGCGGAATACATAGAAGCCCACGCCGACGCTTAAGCCTGTCAAAAAGGAATACAAAAGGCAAAGGTAAAAGCTTTTCAGGATCCGTTCCTTTTTTCCGGCTCCGAGATTTTGAGCGATAAAGCTGGAGCAGGCAGTGTAAAAGGCCGCCATCATATCATAGACCAGCGGATCGGCATTTGCTGCAGCGGAATTGCCCTCTACCATTATGTGGTCAAAAGAATTGACACCGGTCTGCACAAAAAGGTTTGCTATGGCAAAAAGTCCGTATTGAAAAGCAGAAGGAATACCGATCCGCAGGATCTGTTTCATTTTTTCACCATTTATTTTAAGGTGCTGAAAGCATAGACCGAAGTGTTCCTGGCTTTTGAACAGTGCGGACAGGATTAAGAAAGCGGAAAGATATTGAGAAATGATGCTGGCGGCAGCTACCCCGGCCACATCCCATTCGCATACAATAACAAAAAATAAATTCAACAGTACATTGATGATGCCGGAGAAAAGAAGGTAGTACAGCGGACGCTTTGTGTCTCCGGCGGCGCTTAGAACGGCGTTTCCAAAATTGTACAGCGCCAGTGCTGGCATCCCCAGCAGATAAATGCGCAGATATAGTACCGCATCCGAAATCAGTTCCTCTTTGGTGTTCATCAGGGAGAGGATATTGTGAGAAAAGAAAATTCCCAGTACCATAATCAGGATGCCTGTAGTAAAGCACAGGATCAGGGCGGTATGTACCGTCTGCCGCAGATTTTTATTATCCTTTGAACCGATGTGGAGGGCGGCAAGAGCGTTGACACCACTGGAGAGTCCTATGAGCAGGCCGGTAAAGAGAGTGATCAGTATGCTGGTGGAGCCCACTGCGCCTAATGCAATGGGACCGGCAAATTTACCGACCACGGCCACATCAGACATATTAAACAGAACCTGTAGAATATTGGAAAACATCAGTGGCAGACTGTAGAGAAAGATTTTTTTCCAGAGAGATCCGCTGCACAGATCCATTTCAAAAGTTTTCATGAGTATATTTATTCCTTTCGGGTGTTACTTTTGTTCTGGGGAATTTTATCATGGGCATATGCCAAAGTCAACTATGTTGTCTTGACGCAATACGAACTGATTTACAATATCCGAATTCGGCCGAAGGATGCAAATAAAAAAGATTTGACTTAAGTTTTTGCGGGGTGTTAAAATAATAGTATCTGCGGGAAAGCAGTAGTTACAAGGGATGGTTGGGGCGGATGAAATACAGGAATTATGTAGGATTATTGGAGCGGTACAATAAGCTGGACGAGCTGGATTTTAAGGGAGACGAGCCAAGGAAAGCGGTAATTGACAGGCTGGTAGAGGTTTCCCAGGAGAAAAAGAAGATTCAGGCAGAGAACAATGATATTATAAGGGAATACATTACGAAGTATGAAAAGGCTCCAGAACGTCTGGATGCGGAAAAGCTGCTGCAGGATTTTATGAGTACACTTATTCAAAAAGACGGGGCATGTCTGGACGTGCCCGTGGCTCTTCGTATTTCCAGGCTGCTTCTTAAGTATTATCAGCAGGAAGGAAATGCAGAACAGATTTTATTGATGTTGGAGCGCTGTTCGGTATTTGACATTATTACAAAGGAACATTTAGACGATTATGAGGGCAGTATATATCCGCTGATGGCCGAGCAATACTTGGAGGAATTTGACCATCTTTCCGAGCAGTCCCAGAGAGCGCTTATAAACTGTTGGTTTTTAAGCGTGATAAATAGGAAGGATATGACCTTCGGATTAAAAAAGTATAAGGAGATAAAAAACAAATTTGAAGAGATCCGCCGTAAAAAGGGTGAGGATTTTATGCGGCACCAGTATACTTTGTGTAAGGAAAACACACTTGGATTTACGCTTGAGGCCTGCCGCGGGGCGGAGTATGAAAGAAAGCAGGGCGGCGTGGCGGACGGGAGCGGGATTGATTTGAAAGAGGAAGCTCCCTATATTCAAGAGCTGACCGATGATCTGCGGGCGGTACTGGAGTCGGATGAACAACGAAACATGATTTCAGACAAAGTGGTGGCGGGGCTTTACTGTACGGAAGCGGATTACCATCTGGGAAGGATCACTTTGGAAGAGCTGCTTAAGAAACTGGAAGAATACATGGAGCCCCATGAGGAATATAATGCGGTGGAGCAATGTTCCGCATTGTTTACGTCGGGTGCGTATTATTTGGATTATTTGTGCAAATGCAGCAGATATGAAGAAGCCTTTATTTTGAATAAGAGCAAGAAGATTGTGGAGCGGGTTCTTGGAAAGGCGAAGGACATGGAGCGTTATCTTGGGAGCTATCAGACCAATTATTGCGTGCTGATGCTGGTGAATTCCGCTTCTGCCATTGTGGATTTTGATTCCTTTCAGAGTACGGTGCTGAGGGCCACGATATATGCCAACAAGGCTTTGTATGTCCATACTATGATGGTAAAGGAGATCAGCAGTGTCATTTTGTCGTATATCTTAAAACATAATCCCCGTTATGTTGACGGTGTGGGGGGATACAAATTGGATGAGGGACGGGAATATCAGGATAAAATGATGAATCTTATGGAGAAGTGTGTTCTCTTCCATGACATTGGTAAGTTTTTTTGCCTGGATTACGTCTCTAACTCATCCCGGAATTTGACAGATGATGAATTTGAGATTATTAAGGAGCATCCGGCAAACTTTTCGAAGATATATCAAGGAAAGATGAGCAGGGAAGTGGAATGCGTTCATGATTGCGCATTGCTGCATCATTTGTGGTATAATGAAAAAGGTGGTTATCCAAAAGGAAAGCACACGTCGAATCAGCCCTTCGTGGATATTATAAGCATTGCGGACAGTGTGGATGCGGCAACGGATAACATCGGCAGACCGTACGGGCAGGGAAAGACGCTGGAGCAGCTTTTACAGGAATTCGAGGACATGAAGGATAGCCGATACAGCGGTTATATCTGTGAGCTGCTGCATGTTAAGCCGGTGAAAGAACAGATTGAATATATACTTGACGAGAAGCGGAAGGAAATATATTGTGATATATATTTGAAGGCGGTGTCTTCTTAGCGGGCACCAGGCAGGTATCGTTCGAGAGAGATTTCTGATTATCTGCGGCAATCTGCACTTGCGGAGAAGCAGCGGCATGGAGGTAAAAATGATAAGTGACAGCGAATTACAGAGTGGGATCGAGAGAGTACTAAAGGCGCTGGAGTCGGTACAGAAGGATGTGAAGGTGATTGCCATAGACGGCCGTTGCGCAGCCGGTAAAACAACGTTTGCAAAAGAACTTGCCAGGGTCACGGGGGCAGGTCTGATTCATATGGATGATTTTTTCCTGCCTGGGGAGCTGAAGACGGATGCAAGGCTGAAGGAAGCGGGAGGAAATATTCATTACGAACGGTTTATAGAGGAAGTGCTGCCTGGGTTGAGGAATGTGGTTGGTTTTGAGTATAAACGTTATGATTGCGAGAAAATGGAGCTTGGTGCAATACGCAGGGTGCCGGCAGGATTTTTGAGGGTTGTGGAGGGGACATATAGCTGCCATCCCAAATTTGGAAATTATATGGACCTTAAAGTGTTTTGCGATGTTAAGCCATTGGAGCAGCGCATTCGGATCAAGCAGCGGGACGGAGAGAATTCCCTGCCTATATTTTTGGATAAGTGGATTCCCCGTGAAGAAAGGTATTTTGCGGCCAATAAGACCAAGGATCGGGCAGATATTATTTTGTGATTATCCGGCACAGGAAATGGAACGGTTTCTTTATCTTATAGGAAACTGCGCCGTGAGGCGCGTGTAATCAAGAGCATGCGAAAAACTTTTTTATCGGGATAATAAGCAGAGGGGACGAATCAGGATGTTGCGGTGTTTTTTCCCAGACAATGAGGCTGATAATGCCTACGACATAGATTATCGGGGACTGTACGGACAGGGGTACAGAGGAATTATTTTTGATATTGATAATACACTGGTGCCTCACGGCGCCCCGGCGGATGCCAGGGCGGCAGCGCTGTTTACAAGGCTTCGTGAAATTGGTTATCAGACCTGTGCCCTATCCAATAACAAGGAACTCCGGGTGAAGAGCTTTTGTGATGCGGTTGGGTCGCCGTATCTGTTCAAGGCTGGGAAGCCTGGCAGGGCAGGATATGAAAAGGCTATGAAATGCATGGGGACCTCCGCAAAGAACACGATTTTTGTAGGGGACCAGTTATTTACGGACGTATGGGGAGCAAAACGGGTGGGGATCCTAAACTTTCTTGTCAGGCCCATTCATCCGAAAGAAGAGATTCAAATCGTGTTGAAACGTAAGCTGGAGCGCATCGTAATGTATTTTTACCATCGAGAAAAAAGAAAAGAAGATAACATATGAAGGAATGTGAAAAAGCATGAACATCAATGGCTATACTCTTACCTGCGGGCTGATTGGGAATCCGGTGGAGCATACTATGTCGCCGGCTATTCATAATACGCTGGCCGAGGCCATGGGTCAGAATTTGGTTTATGTGCCGTTTCATGTGCAGACAGAGCTTCTAAAAGAGGCGGTGGAAGGTGCATATGCTCTGAATCTGCTGGGCTGCAATGTTACGGTTCCCTATAAAAGCCAGGTTCTGCCTTATTTAAAGGAAATAGATCCGCTGGCGGAGCGGATCGGTGCGGTCAATACCCTGGTTCGGGCGCAAGGCGGTTTTAAGGGCTATAATACCGATATGCCAGGGCTGGCCAGGGCTATGGAAGCGGACGGTGTAAAAACAGCAGGGGAAAAAGTGCTGATTCTGGGGGCCGGCGGTGTGGCCAGGGCGGTGGCAGTGATGCTGGCGGATACGGCATCGGAGATCTTGATTATGAACAGGACCGTGGAAAAAGCCCGGAAAATAGCGGATGAGGTCAACGCGGCGGCGGGCAGAGAGCTCGCCGGGGTGATTTCTGTCGATGATTACAGGAAGCTTCCCATGGGGGAACGTTATCTTGCTATTCAGGCAACCAATGTGGGCATGTATCCGCGAGTGGATGAGGCGGTGATTGAGGACCGGGATTTTTATGAGAGGATACATACCGGATATGATTTGATCTTTAATCCCGTGCAGACCAGATTCATGGAACTGATCCAGGAAACGGGGGGCAGGGCTTTCAACGGGCTGAAGATGCTTCTGTATCAGGGGGTTATCTCCTATGAGCTCTGGACAGGAGTCAGGGTGACGAAAGACATGGAAGAGCAGGCTTATCGTTCCATGAAGCAGGCGAGCGCCGGCATTCTTCATTAAAATTCAACGGGTAATATTTGGGAGACAGCAGGATGGGACAGGAACAAAATATAATATTGATCGGATTTATGGGCAGCGGAAAAACTTCCGTGGGTGTAAAGCTGTCTTACAGGCTGCGCCTGCCGGTGGAAGATACGGATAAGCTGATAGAGCGGCGGGAGGGCAGGAGTATCAGCGAGATTTTTGCGGATGACGGGGAGGAATACTTCCGACAGTTGGAGACAGAACTTTTGGGCGAGCTGATTGGCCGGGGGGGTACAAGGATTTATTCTGTTGGCGGTGGTACGCCGGTGAGGGGTGAAAACCGCAGGCTTTTAAAGCAGCTGGGACAGGTGGTGTATCTGAAGGTTTCTCCGGAAACGGTATACGAGAGGCTAAAGGAGGATGCCACGAGGCCGCTTTTACAGTGCCCGGATCCTTTGGACAGGATTCGACAGCTTATGGAAGAGCGCCGGGAAGCTTATGAAGCCTGTGCGGATATTATAATAGAAGCGGATCAAACGGAAATGGAAGATATTATAAACAGGATTGCGAAAGAGCGGGAAACAAGGAAGCTGCTTGTGATCAACGGTCCCAACATTAATTTTCTGGGAATCAGAGAAAAGAGTGTATATGGCACCCAGGATTATCAGTATCTCCTTGATTTGATTAAGAAAAAAGGGGAAGAAACGGGAAGCTGCATAACTGTATTTCAGAGTAATCACGAGGGAGCTATCATCGACAGGATACAGGAGGCATATTTTGACGGGACGGAAGGAATCGTCATTAATCCGGGAGCGTATACCCATTACAGTTATGCGATCAGGGATGCCCTTGCCAGCATCACGGTTCCAAAGGTGGAAATCCATATTTCGGATATTACAAAACGAGAAGAATTCCGGAAGACTTCCGTGACAGCACCGGTCTGTGACCGTCAGATTTATGGGAAGGGGCTGGACGGATATGTGGAGGCCATAGACTTTATCCTGCGGCAAACGGTAAAAAAAGATATTTTTTTTTAAAAAACAGTTGAAATCGGCCTGCATTTATATTAAACTTAGAAAGAATTATTTTGTGAAGAGAATTAGGAGGAATATAGTATGATTTCTGCAGGTGATTTCAGAAATGGTATTACCATTGAGTATGATAACAATGTATATCAGATCATTGAATTCCAGCACGTAAAACCTGGGAAGGGCGCGGCTTTCGTGAGAACGAAGCTGAAGAATGTAAAGAGCGGAGGCGTTGTGGAGAAGACTTTCCGCCCTACCGAGAAATGCCCTCAGGCACGTATTGATAGAAAAGACATGCAGTACCTGTACAAGGACGGTGACCTGTATTACTTTATGGATACAGAGAATTATGAACAGACCGCGTTAAATGGTGATGCCGTCGGTGACGCGATGAGATTCGTAAAAGAGAACGAGATGTGTAAGATCTGTTCCCATAACGGCAGTGTGTTCTCCGTAGAGCCGCCTCTTTTCGTGGAGCTGGAGATCATTGAAACCGAGCCGGGCTTTAAGGGAGATACCGCTACCGGTGCTTCCAAGCCTGCTACCGTGGAAACGGGTGCTCAGGTTTCCGTTCCGCTGTTTGTTGATCAGGGGGACAAGATCAAGATTGATACCAGAACCGGTGAATATTTGTCTCGTGTATAACAGGCTGCATTATTTTCATACTGTCAGACTTGTAAGGCAGCGGCGCTTATCGGGAGCGCTGTTGCCTTTCTATGTTTTGGTGCATAGTGCCGTATGCCCGGACAAATTCATATCTGGTTCACATCAAATGACGGCACAGAAAGAGGTAAAGTATGGAAATAAATGAGTTTGCACAAAAGGTGCTAAAGGCAGTAGAAAAAGAGCTAGGCGGAGAATATCGGGCAGAGCTGAAGGAAGTACGGAAGAATAACGGTGTAAAACTCCACGGTCTGTTGATCTTACAGCCGGGAAAAAATGTGGTGCCGACCATCTATCTGGACAACTTTTATGCGGCTTATGAGGACGGGGTGACCTTTAAGGAGGTTCTGAATAGAATATTGGAGATTTTTCGTGAAGAGAGCCCCAGAGAAGATATTGACATGGAGTTTTTTAAATCTTTTGCTCAGGTCAGGAACAGGATATGCTATCGCCTGATCGGCAGACACAACAATGCGGAGCTTCTCCGCGATATTCCTTATGTGGACTTTCTGGATCTAGCCATATGCTTTTATTATGCTTACAGCGGCGGAGAGCTGGGCGACGGAACAATTCTCATACATAATTCCCATTTGGAACGCTGGAATATAAGAACTGCGGACCTGATGAAGCTGGCAAAGGAAAATACACCCAGAATTTTTCCTGCCAGAATTACGCCAATGCTGGAAATGCTGGATGAGGTAACAGATCCTTCAAAGGAACAGCTTTCGGAAGAGGATGTGCCTTTGATGGTGCTGACCAACGACGGGAGGCTTCACGGCGCTGCCTGTATGCTGTATCCGGACTTACTGGATCGGATTGGTGAGAAAAAACAGGACGGTTTCTACATTATACCAAGCTCCATCCATGAGGTTTTGATCCTGGACAAGACGGGGATGGGAACGCTCGAAGAAATGAAAGGGATGATTCGTGAAGTGAACGCGCAGCATGTGGCGGCAGAAGAGATCCTGTCGGATAATCTATACTTTTATGATCAGCAGGCTAAAACTATTAAAATAATTTTATAATTTTTCAAAAATTGAAGGTAGACATACAGGAGATTTTATGATATTATAGTCAGGGTGATGTAATACTTTTGTAACAATTTGCATCCGTAGTCTAACGGATAGAACGAAGGCCTCCGACGCCTTTAATGCAGGTTCGATTCCTGTCGGATGCATTTTACATCACCCTGTACTGTAACATATCCACGAGATTCCAACATAATAGGGCCGCATGCGGCTCTATCATGTTTAAGGAAGGTGTAAATATGCAAAAAGATAAGTGGAAGACTATCCGCGATATTCTTGTCGGTAATTGCAAGATTGTTTTCCCTGTTTTAGCCGTGGTGCTAGGTGCGGTCACGGTGGTTATAGCGTTAAATGCCAACAAGGCGGAGGCTCAAACTCAGGCGGACGGACAGTCACAGCAGGAGATTCAGGAAAGCGGCATCGCTTCCGGTGATGTCGATTCTTCTGAGGAAGACCTGCCTGAAGAAAGCGAAGTTCAGGCAGAAACGGTTCCGCTGGTGGCAAATGAGGACGGAAATATTTATACGCTGGTGGCAACTTATTATAATGCCATCGGCACCGGCGACATGGCTACGCTTCAATCCATATGTCATGGAATCAGTGAAAACACGCTCCTTTATTATGAAGAGCTGTCAGGCTATATTGACCATTATTCCGATATAGAAATTTTTACCAAGCAGGGGCCTGTGGAAGGGACAGCTATTGCTTATGTGTATTATAAGATGGGCTTGGAAGACAAAGATGAATGTCCGGGATATGAGGCTCTTTATGTTTGTACCGAAGAAGACGGCAGCCTTTATATTAAGGATAACAGCCTGTTTACCGAGGAGGAAAAACAATATATCCGGACAGCTAATGGGCAGGTGGATGTATTGGAGCTTGATACCCGGGTGGCGGCGGAATACAGTGAATTGATTGAACGGGATCCTTCGCTGCTGGAATATGCAAGTTTAGTGAAAACGCAGGTGAATACCAAAGTGGGAGAAACACTTGCCAGCAGAGTCCAGAGTGAAGAACCTCAGACACCGGAAGGTACGGAGCAGCCGGCAGGAGAGGGCGGACAGATGCCTGTAGGAGCCCAGGAGCCTGTGCCGGAAGGGCCTAAGTATGCCAGTTCTACTACTACCGTAAATGTAAGAAGTTCGGACAGCGAGCAGGCCGACAAATTGGGGAAGGTATCCCGTGGGACCAGGCTTGAAGTGCAGGAGGTCCGCTTAAACGGCTGGACGAAAGTTCTTTATGAGGGTCAGGACGGTTATATTAAGTCAGAGTACCTGCAGTTTGAAGAAAATACTGCTGATTTGCAGGTAATCGGTACTGTTACGGCTACCACAAACTTGAATGTTCGTGTTTCGGCAAGCGAGACCGCAGAGAGGCTGGGAGTGCTTGCAGGCGGCTCTTCCCTTGAACTGCTTGCCAATGAAAACGGATGGTGCAAGGTGAATTACAACGGTCAGGTGGGATATGTAAAGGCTGATTATGTGACCCAGCAATAGGTCAGGCTGTTAAGGAATAAAAAAGGAAAAAGTGGGAAGTCTTTTACTGAAAAGGGAAAGGCTTCCTTTTTGTTGCGGAAAATGTAGTTTCAGATGTCGCTTGCGCGGCGGAATGAGAGGAAATATGACATCTCAGGAAATAGCGATTTACCGGGAAATTCAAAAAAATACGGAAATGGCAATGAAAGCCATTGATACAATTTCGGACAAGGTTTATGATGATGCGCTGGCAATGCAGCTTTCCAGACAGACTTTGAAATATTCCGAAATTCATAATGCGGCGTCCAGGCAGTTGATTGCCGGTAAGGCGGAATATTATCGGAGCGGTGCGCTGGCGGACGCCGTACTGAGAACAGGACTTCATTATAATACCCTGCTCAATACCAGCACGGGGCATATTGCAGAGCTGATGATTAAAAACAGCACAAACGGGATTTTGGAGATGGAGAAGGCGCTGAAGCATAACGAAAATGCCGGAGAGCGGTCTACCGCCCTGGCTCGCCAGTTGATCGCCTGTGAAGAAAAGAATGTGGCCAGGTTGAAGCAGTATTTGTAACAAAAGCAGCTTATTTTTGTACAAAATAGATAAAAAAATACAAAAAAACTTTTGTAGTTTAATTGGATAAAGTGATTGTGTAATAGACAAGGATGGTTTATAATGTTTTTTGAATTGTGATGCTGAAGGCATCAATTTAAGTGAAGGAGGACATTGGAAATGTCGTATGTAGATGAGGTATATGACCTGGTGGTTGCCAAGAATCCCGCACAGCCGGAATTCCATCAGGCAGTAAAAGAGGTTTTGGAGTCTCTGCGCGTAGTGATCGAGGCAAATGAAGAAAAATATCGCAGGGACGCGCTGCTGGAAAGACTGGTTACTCCGGAGAGACAGCTGCTGTTCCGGGTGCCTTGGGTGGATGACAAGGGTCAGGTACAGGTAAATAACGGTTTCAGAGTACAGTTTAATTCTGCTATCGGACCTTATAAGGGGGGACTGCGGCTTCATCCCAGTGTCAATCTCGGCATTATTAAATTCCTGGGATTTGAGCAGATTTTTAAGAATTCTTTGACCGGCCTGCCGATTGGCGGCGGCAAGGGTGGTTCCGATTTTGATCCCAAGGGTAAATCCGACAGGGAAGTGATGGCGTTCTGTCAGAGCTTTATCAATGAGTTACATAAGTATATCGGCGCAGATACGGATGTACCTGCAGGCGACATCGGCACCGGTGCAAGAGAGATCGGCTATATGTACGGCCAGTACAAGAGACTTACGGGACTTTACGAGGGTGTGCTTACCGGTAAAGGCCTTTCATACGGCGGCTCTCTGGCAAGAACGGAAGCTACGGGATACGGTCTGCTTTACCTGACAGAGGAAATGCTTAAGTGCAACGGCAAGGATATTGCCGGAAAAACGATTGCCGTATCCGGAGCGGGTAATGTGGCTATTTACGCTATCCAGAAGGCACAGCAGCTTGGTGGGAAGCCGGTGACCTGTTCCGATTCTACCGGTTGGATTTATGATCCCGAAGGAATTGATGTGGCTTTGCTGAAGGAAATAAAGGAAGTAAAGCGTGCAAGATTGAGTGAATATGCCGCTGCCAGGTCCAGTGCTCAGTATCATGAAAAAAAGAATGGAGAACACGGTGTATGGAGTGTGAAGTGTGATGTGGCACTTCCCTGCGCGACTCAAAATGAGCTTGATCTGGAAGATGCAAAAATGCTGGTGGCAAACGGATGTCTTGCAGTTGCAGAGGGTGCAAATATGCCTACCACCATGGAAGCTACTGAGTATCTGCAGAAGAACGGTGTGCTGTTCTGTCCAGGTAAGGCGGCCAATGCCGGCGGTGTTGCTACTTCCGCATTGGAGATGAGCCAGAACAGCGAACGGCTTTCCTGGACCTTTGAAGAGGTGGACGCTAAGTTGAAGAATATCATGGTGAATATTTTCCATAACCTGGACAGTGCCGCAAAGAAGTATGGCATGGAAGGGAATTATGTGGCGGGAGCCAATATCGCGGGCTTCCTGAAGGTAGCAGAAGCCATGACGGCACAGGGAATCGTATAAGAGCAAAATACTAAGGCTGTCGTTTTAACGAGCAAAGATTCGTAAAACGACAGCCTTTTTAAATACTTTTTTATTCGAAGAGATTTTCCTATGTTCATAAATAATTCAGGTGTTTTTGCCGATATAGTAATAGTATAGGTATAATGGCTTTAACGGATAGTTATTATTTGTCTGAATCAAGGAGGATGACGACATGAATATTATGACAAGGACAGGCGGCTCCGTAAAAAATCAATATGGACTGAGGAACACAGACGGAAGCTCAGGAACCAGACTTTCTATTGCAAGAGAGGTGGCAGAGAGAAGAGAAGCAGCCAGGGCGCGGGCGAAAGCCGAGCAGAAGGCAAGAGAAGCAAAACGGGCCAAGGCGGCAAAAAAGGCGAAAGAAGCCCAGAGAAAGCAGTTGGCAAAGAAAAAGCTTCATTACAATTTTAAACAGATTTCCAACCGGATCCTGCAGGCAAAGACTTCCGGCAATGCGAGAAGAGCGATGAACTGTGCCAGGCGGAAGGTGGTGGAACTGCGTAAAAAGGTGAAGATGTCCAATATGGATAATCAGGGCCTGTTGAATGCGATCCGTCACGCGGAGGCTATGGCGCGGGTGGCGAAAAAGAAAGTGCGTCATTTGGAAGAGGAAGAGAATGTAAAACTTCGGGGCGGAGTGTGTGAGGCTGAGCTGGAAGAAGAGATGGAGGAATCAGCAGAGCAGGATTGGGACGAAGAGGTTATGGACGGGGAAGGGGAGCTTACCTTTGACATGGAAGACCTGCAGGAGCTGATGGAACTCTATCAGGAGTTGATGGATGAGGCCATGGAGGACATGGAAGAGCTGAGCGATCTGGAAGATATGATTCTTGGCAGTCCGGGAAAAGAGATGGATCCGGAGGATCTTGAACAGCTGAAGAAGAAGCACCGTGCGGAAGAGCTTCGGAAGATCATGGAAGCAGATATGAAGTATCTGAAGGCCATGTTTGAAAAGCTGGCAAAAGAGCAGCAGAGCAGCGCAGGCAGCGTGGGCGGCAGTGTGGATAATGGCGAGAGGCCGGCAGGTTATGGCACAGGCGGTGTATCCCTGGAACTGGGTGGAGTGGAAATTCCCGTGGAGTCGCAGGCAGTCAGTGCTGCTGAGCTGGTGGAAGGTGGAATGATCGACGCGTCGGTTTAGAGATGTTTATCCCCCGAATGATAACTTTTAGATAAATTTTTTGTTTTATAAAATATATTGTATGACAAACAATGAAAAATATGATAAAATTATCTTGATTAATTCATGGGAAGTGGTACAATAGTACTAGAAAAAAGTTCGGGGGAGGGTAAAGCGTTACGAGAAGAATACATAAAACTATTTTAATGAGACTGCTTCAGCTCCTTCTGATTTCGTTTACCTGTTTTTGGCTGTTTGGGGAGACGGTACAGGCGTCGGGAGCAGAGAAACGTGTTTTGTTTATCAGTTCTTATTCCTATGCCTGGGAACAGGTAAGAATGCAGATAGACGGGATCCGTGCAGGTCTGGAGGATAATGTAACACTGGACTATGAGTTCATGGATACGAAGCGTGTAAACACGGAAGAGTCTTTGCAATTATTTTATGAGGGGCTGGCTTATCGGCTTTCCATGGTGGAGCCTTATGATGCTGTGATTCTGGGAGATGATGCTGCGTTGAGGTTTGCCATGGAATATCAGGAGGACCTGTTTGCTGGAATTCCTATGGTCTTTGAGGGAGTTAATGATGAAGAGCTTGCCGCAGAAGCGGTAAAGAATCCGATGATAGCAGGTGTTTTGGAACGGCTTTCCGTAGAGAAAAATATTGAACTTGGTTTGAAGATTAATCCGAAAGCCAAGAGGGTGGTGGCAATTTTAGACGATACCATTACCGGACAGGCGGAGCGGAAACGTTATTATCAATGTGCGGAGCAGTATCCCCAGCTGGAATTTGACGAGATCAATGTATCTCAATCCAGGAATTTCACGATCCGTTATAATCTGGGAAGTTTGTCAAAGGATACCATTCTGATATATATTGTTATGACAGAAGATATTGATGGCAGGAGGTATACAGACAAGCAGGCTATTGATCTGATTACAGAGAGTTCCACGGTGCCGATTCTGCGCATGGTAGACGGCGGAATCGGCAGCGGACTACTGGGAGGAAATGTGGTCTCCATGTATAAATCAGGAGAAATTGCTGCCAAGATGACCATGGAGATTATGAAGGGAGCCTCTGTAGACAGCTTTGAACTGGTAACGGACAGTCCCCAGACTTATCGCGTGGATGCTCTTGTGATGGAGAAATTTGGCATCCGGATGTCCGTTCTGCCGAAGGGGACGGAGATTATTAACAGGGAGGCCGGCTTTTTTGAGCGAAACAGGGAAGCGGTGATTCCTTTCAGTATTTTAGTAGTGGCACTGCTGATTGTGGTGGGCTGGGCGTTGTTTGATAATTTTAAGCGGCGGCACCTGATGGTAGAGCTGGAAGGTACAAAAAAGATTATGGAATCTGCTTCACAGCATGATTTTCTTACGGGAATTCCCAACAGAAGTAAGTTTATGGGTGATATAGAGCGTTTGGTGGGTGAAAAGAAGCCCTGTACGGTAATTATGATTGATATAGATGACTTCAAGAAGATTAACGATACCTTAGGGCATACGGCAGGTGACGAGGCGTTAAAGCAGGTTGCTTCCCGTTTGAAGGATATAGGTTCTCCTCTTTTGACTCCTTATCGCTTTGCCGGGGACGAATTCATTCTCATTCTGGAAAGCAATCAGTATAAGATTGTGGAAAAGACGGCGTATCAGTGCAGGCAGGTTTTTACAAGTCCTTTTACGCTGGACGGGAAAAAAACAAAAGTATGTGGGAGTATCGGAATCGCTTCTTATCCTAAGGATTCGGAGGATGTGGAACAGCTGATTATCTGTGCAGATGATGCCATGTATCAGGTAAAGAAGAATGGTAAGAACGATTTTGCTTTTTATAGTGCGCAGGAATTTTGAAAAAATATAGGATAAGTAAAGGCCCACCTCAGGGTGGGTCTTTTTGCCGTATGTCAGGCAGCGTGTATATTGAAAGGGACCAATAAATGGCGGGGAAGAAGATTTATGCCGTAAAACGAGGGAAAAAAACAGGTGTTTTTAAAACCTGGGAGGAATGCCGGGATTCCGTAGAGGGCTATCCGAAGGCGGAATATAAGAGTTTTGCTTCGGTTAGGGAGGCAGAGGATTATTTGGGGAGTAAGAAACAGCTCCGGTCAGAGGGAGAACTGCCGGAGGCCGGGTGGCTTCTGGCATATGTGGATGGAAGCTATGATGATTCCCTTAAAAAATATGCTTTTGGCTGTGTATTTTTGCTGCCAGACGGGCATATTTATACCCAATATGGTAATGGGGATAATCCGCAGTCTCTTCGGCACAGGAATGTGACGGGGGAAATGCTTGGAGCCATGTATGCTGTGAAGACGGCTATGGTAAACGGATTTCGAGGGATAGAAATCTGCTATGATTATCAGGGAATTGAAAAATGGGTTACCGGGGAATGGCGTTCCAAAACGGAGTTGACCCAAAAGTATGCTGAAGCCATGCGGGACTGGAGCAGAGGCATTGAAATCAGATTCCGTAAGGTGGACGCGCATACAAATGTGCGGTATAATGAATTGGCAGACAGAATGGCAAAAACCGGGCTGCGTGAGGGCAGCGGGGTCCCCAAGACGGGACCGTTGGAAGAAATGGAAGAGTATGACAAGGGTTGAGGACGGAGAAGTAAGGATTAATAAATATCTGGCACATGCCGGAATCTGTTCCAGGCGCGAAGCGGACAGACTGATTGAGCAGGGCAGGGTGCTGGTGAACGGACAGCGTCCGGATCCCGGCCGGACGGTAAGTGACAGGGACGAGATCACCGTAAACGGTAAACAGGTGCAGGGACAAAGAAAAACCGTAGTGCTGGCCTTTTATAAGCCGGTGGGAGTTACCTGTACGGAGAAGGACGCTCATGCAGAAAAAATGATCAAAGATTTGGTACATTATCCTATCAGAGTAACGTATGCGGGGAGACTTGACAAGGATTCCGAAGGTCTGCTGCTCCTTACGAATGACGGGGACCTGATTCAGGGAATGATGCGAGGGGCTAACTGTCATGAAAAGGAATATATTGTTCGGGTGGACAAAGAAATAACACCTGATTTTATATCCGGAATGGCATCTGGGGTCTATTTGAAAGAACTGAAAATAAAGACCAGGGAGTGCAGGCTGGAGCAGACAGGTACATATACCTTCAAAATAGTTTTGACTCAAGGAGTCAATAGACAGATCCGCAGGATGTGTGCTGCCTTTGGGCGGCAGGTAAAGTCGATCAAACGGGTCCGAATTATGAACATTACTCTGGGAAATCTGAAACCGGGGGAGTATGTGGAGCTTTCGGCGCAGGAGATAGAAAGTTTATACCGGGGGTGTGGAAGGCAAAAAGAGTTTCTATAGGTTTTGCAGGATAAGGTATTGCGGGAAGGGTGGATGATATGATACAAAACGAGCAGGCAGAAAAAGTAGAGCGGATAAAATATTTGGCAGACCTTTTAAATCGAGCGGCAAAAGCCTATTATGCTGAGGACAGGGAGATCATGAGTAATCAGGAATATGATGCTCTTTATGACGAACTGCAGAGTCTGGAAGGGGAAACCGGCTTTCAGCCGGCAAATAGCCCTACCGCGCGGGTAGGATACGAGGCGGTGGATGAGCTTCCAAAGGAAAGGCATGAGACCCCCATGCTTTCTCTGGACAAGACCAAAAGCCGGGAAGAGCTGCGGGAATGGCTGCAGGGTAATCCTGCGATTTTAAGCTGGAAACTGGACGGATTGACGGTAGTACTGACCTATCATGACGGAAAACTTGCAAAAGCGGTGACCAGGGGAAATGGCGAGATTGGTGAAGTAGTCACCAATAACGCAAGGACATTTAAAAATATTCCGCTGACGATTCCTTTTGCCGGGGAGCTGGTGCTTCGTGGAGAGGCGGTTATTACTTATTCTGATTTTGAAAAGGTGAATGCGGAGCTGGGGGACACAGAAGCAAAATACAAAAATCCGCGAAATTTGTGCAGCGGTTCCGTGCGTCAGTTAAGCAGTGAGGTGACAGCCGGTCGTAATGTACGGTTTTACGCTTTCAGTCTGGTCAGTGCCTTTGGAGCGGACTTTCATAATTCACGAGATGAGCAGTTTCGGTTTCTGGCAGAGCAGGGATTTGATGTGGTGGAGCATTATACGGTAACGGAAGCGGATATTTTGGATACCATAGAGCTTTTTGAGAAAAAGATCGAACATTACGACGTTCCATCGGACGGTCTGGTGTTGACCTATGAGGATATTGCTTATGGGCAGTCGTTGGGGAGAACGGCAAAGTTCCCCAGACATTCCATTGCCTTTAAATGGGCGGATGAACTGCGTGAAACCACGCTAAAGGAAATTGAGTGGAGTCCCAGCCGTACAGGGCTGATTAATCCGGTGGCTATTTTTGAGCCGGTGGAGCTGGAGGGTACTACTGTAAGCCGGGCGTCAGTCCATAATATCAGTATTCTGCGGGGGTTGAAGCTGGGGATCGGAGATCGGATTACGGTCTATAAGGCTAATATGATTATTCCTCAGATTGCGGAAAATTTGACCTGCAGTGACAGCGTTTTGATCCCCCGGCAGTGTCCTGTCTGTGGCGGGGAAACAGAGATCAGGCAGGTGAATGAAGTCCAGTCCCTGTATTGTGTCAATGAGAGATGTGCGGCTAAGCGGATTAAAGCGTTTACCCTGTTTGTCAGCCGGGATGCTATGAATATTGAAGGGCTTTCCG
This sequence comes from uncultured Acetatifactor sp., assembly GCA_910578815.1. Taxonomy (GTDB): domain Bacteria; phylum Bacillota; class Clostridia; order Lachnospirales; family Lachnospiraceae; genus Acetatifactor. Next base: position 80,277 of record CAJTSE010000014.1, on the reverse strand, counting down.
AGGCCACACTGGAAAAATTTGTGGAAATGGGCTTTATTCAGGAGTATGCGGATCTTTACCATCTGGACAGATATAAGGACCGGATCGTAGAGATGGACGGGTTTGGCGAAAAGTCTTATAATAATCTGGCGGACAGTATCAACGCTTCAAGAAACACCACTCTGCCCAGAGTGATTTATGGACTTGGCATTGCAAATATCGGTGTTGCCAATGCCAAGATGCTTTGTCGGCATTTTTCTTATGATTTGGATCAGCTGCGGAATGCGGATGTGGAGACTTTAAGCACCATTGAGGGGGTCGGGGAGGTTATTGCCACTGCATTTGTGGAATATATGCAGGATAAGGATAATTTGCAGAAAATAGATCATCTGCTGGCAGAACTGGAGGTGGAGACACCTGTGGTGGAAGAGGGCAGTCAGACTCTGGCGGGGCTGCAGTTTGTTATTACCGGCAGCTTGAATCATTTCGGAAGCAGAAATGATCTGAAGGAAGTCATTGAAAGCAAGGGCGGTAAGGTGACGGGAAGCGTCACGGGAAAGACTACAGCCCTGATTAATAATGATATTACCTCAAATTCTTCCAAAAACAAAAAGGCGAAGGAGCTGGGGGTCCCTATTTTGTCGGAGGATGATTTCCTGGCGGATTATGGGATCGTTTGAGTAAAAGCGAAGCCTTTGTATGGGAGGTTAGCACGGACAGGATTTTCGGACATTGAAGGAGGGAAAGAATAATGCCAATTAAGACACAGAGCGATCTGCCGGCAAAGGAAATACTGGAAAACGAAAATATATTTGTCATGGACGAATTCAGGGCCATACATCAGGACATACGTCCCCTTCAGGTGCTGATTCTGAACAATATGCCTATTAAACAGGATACAGAGCTGCAGCTGCTGCGGGCGCTTTCTAACACGCCGCTGCAGGTGGACGTTACGTTTATGAATGTGCAGAGCCATGTATCTTTAAACACGTCGGCAAGTCATTTGAACAAATTTTATACTTCCTTAAACGAAATCAGGGATAAGAAGTTTGACGGAATGATCGTCACTGGTGCTCCCGTGGAGGACATATCCTTTGAAGAAGTGGATTATTGGCAGGAAACCTGCGAGATTCTGGATTGGGCTGAGACTCATGTGACGTCTACCCTGCATATCTGCTGGGCGGCACAGGCCGGTTTTTATCATTATTACGGCATCAATAAAAAACTTTTACCAAGAAAACTTTTCGGTATATATGAGCATAAGGTCTCTAACCGAAAAATCCCCCTGGTTCGCGGGTTTGACGACATTTTTCTGGCGCCTCACAGCCGCCATACAGAGACTCCGGCGGAAGCCATTCATGCTTGCGGGGAGTTGACGGTGCTGGCTGAATCTCAAGCCGCAGGAGTGTTTCTGGCCATAGCGGAAGAAGGCAGGAAAATATTTGTCACGGGACATCCGGAATATGACAGATATACGCTGAATAATGAATATCATAGGGATCTTGACAAGGGATTACCCATTCAGATTCCCTGCAACTATTATCCAGGAGACGATCCGAAGGAGCGTCCCCTGCTTCAGTGGCGTTCCCACAGCAATAATCTTTACAGCAACTGGCTGAATTACTACGTGTACCAGATGACGCCCTACGAACTGTAGAAATCTATAGGCGAGCCCATAATAATGCAGGCTTACGACAGGAGGGGAAGGATACATATGAAACATTTATTCTCCAGAAATAACCGACTCAAACAGGAAAGCGGGGCAGATCGGAATATGGAGGTTATATGCTCTACGGTGGAGCAGGTGAAGGCGGCCAGTACAAAGATTGTGGACGGTGTTACCGTTGTCAGGGATCTGGCCGATGAGAACAAACACAGTGCCAATACCGTGGTAGGAAACATGGGAGAGCTGACGGAACAAAATGCGGTTCTTTCCGGGAAAACGGAATCTTCCATACATATGACCGGGGACATTCAGAAGCAGGTGGAAAATATAGCGGCCATGATTTCGCAGATGGTTTTGCTGGTGAACGAGACCAATGACCATGCGGGGACAAGCTCCAGAGAGCTGGCGGAGGTGGTGAAGTCTACTCATACCATGGCGGAGCTGTCCGCCGATGTAAGCCGCATTGTGGAAGAATTTTCGGAGGAGTTTACCCGTGTGAAGGAGGAAACCGTATCTATAGAGGATATTACATCCCAGACAAATCTGCTCTCCTTAAACGCATCTATCGAGGCTGCCAGAGCAGGAGCGGCCGGACGAGGATTTGCGGTGGTGGCAGATGAGATCCGTAAACTCAGTGACCAGACGCAAAATTCTTCCACCAGGATAATGAACGCCTTAAACCGGTTGGAGGCGACCTCAGCCAGAATGACGGAAGCCATTGAAAGGGTGATAGGGATCATTCAGCTGAATCTGGAAAAAATAACAGAGGTAGATACCAGCGTGGTCAGCATCTCTGAGGACTCAAGGAAGCTGAACAGCAGTATTTCCATTATCGACAGTGCGGTCAAGGAGGTGGAGCAGTCCAATCAGAGCATGGTGGAGAATATGCAGCAGATGTCCGAAGCCATGTCGGTAATGGGCAATTATGTGGAAAATGCTTCCGACAATGCCAAGAGTATGTTGGAAAAATATGAGCAGACCACTGTTAATGTGGGGAAAATCGAGGCTTCTGTGGGTGATCTGGTGGTACGGCTGGGTGAGAGCGGATTTATGGGCATCCAGGATGCTAAGCCGGGCAGCAAGGTCTCTATTATTACATTGGACAGAGATGGAACACCCAGCGAAGAATATTACGGCCAGGTGATACGTCAGCAGGGAACGGAGGCCGTAATAGATGTGAGACCCAGGACCATGCCCAAAATTGCGGAGGGTGCAGGAGGCTTTCAGCTGCAGATGATTTTGGGTAATGTGTTGTATCTTTGGACTGACGTGAAGGTTTCGGAGATTGTAGAGGGAGGCGTTACCTATTGCCGGGTGGCAGCCGGATTCAATCCCAAAGTGACGAAGCGGAAGAAAAATCCCAGGCTGGACATACATTGTCCCTGTCAGGTCGTGATTGACGGCAGAGCGGGAACCTATCAGGGAAAGATGCTGGACATTAGTGCAAACGGAATGGCGTTTACCGCAACTGACCCGGTTTTTGAGACTGCGGAAAAGAAAATGATAACCGTTACTATCCCGGAGCTGCCGATCCCCAAAGCCCGTACGGTACAAGCCTGTATCATGCGCTGCAAGAGGGGAAGCGGTGAATACATTTTAGGCTGTCGTCTGGCGGAGAACAATCTGGCGATCCAGCAGTATATTGAGACCCAATAGGAAAACATTAGAAAAATATGCGGGAAATATGAATATTTTTCCATCTTGTCCATATAATGTAAGCAGATATGCAAATGACAGGTGATTACCCAAAGTCCGGTTACTTTCGTAAACACCTGCATGCAGATTACGAGAGCGCTCATTACAGGGAAAGGAGACGGCATATGGCAAGAGGGCAGCGTAAAACGCTGGAAGAAAAGATTACGGCAAAGGAAGAACTGATCGACGCGCTGATGACCCGTGTGGAATCAGAGAAAAGGGAGCTGGAAGAACTGTATCAGGAAAAAAGGATCAAAGAGCTGGAGGCAGTCAGTGAGCTGATTGAAGACTCCGGGCTGCAGCCGGAAGAGGTGGCTGCAGTGTTGCAGCAGTATTTGGAGAGCAGAGAAGAAGCGGTGTCATGAAAACCTGCTGAATATACAGGAAGGAATTGCAGAAGATTCGGTAGATAAGCATTCCTTTGGACAATATGGAAATAAAAAACAGACGATAGGTATCGCCTGTTTTTTTGTGGAGTCAAAATCTTAAAATATCGTATGCTATTCCAGATTTTTTGCAGCAGTGGAAAGCATCAGCTTAATCCGGTTCAGCTGGTTTACCTCGCTGGCACCGGGATCATAGTCGATGGCCACAATATTTGAGGCGGGGTATGCCTTCCGCAGAGCCTTAATGACTCCTTTGCCTACTACATGATTAGGCAGGCAGCCAAAAGGCTGGGTACATACGATATTGGGCACGTCGTCGTGGATCAGCTCCACCATCTCGCCGGTCAAAAACCACCCTTCGCCTGTCTGGTTGCCTATGGAGACAATGGGCTCCGCAAAGCCCGCAATTTCTCGGATAGGGGTGGGAGGCGTAAAGTGCCTGCTTTTTTTAAATTCCTTTACTGCCGTACCTCGCAGCAGGTGCTCGATGGCCCAGATCCCCAGCTTGGCGTTACGGGCTGATTTTTTACTGGTTCCCAGATTCTCCGCTTTATACACTTGATTGTAAAAGCAGTAGAGCATGAAATCAATAAGGTCAGGCACAACGGCCTCGGCACCCTCGCTTTCCAGCAGCTCTACCAGGTGGTTGTTTCCCGCAGGAGAAAATTTTACCAGGATTTCACCCACGATGCCGACTCTGGGCTTTTTTATATCTAACAGGGGAATGGCATCAAAATCCCGTATGATGGCCCGGCAGAGGCGTTTGAAATGCAGGAAGCCGGGATGTTTTGAAGACACAAAATCCCTGGCGGTCTTCAGCCATTTTTGATGCAGGGCATCCACACTGCCCGGATTTGCCTCATATGGACGCATCCGATAGACACAGCGCATAAAGATGTCACCGATTTGAGCTGCCATGGCAGCACGCAGCATCATGTCCGCGTTCAGGTGAAAACCGGGATTGCTTTCGATACCTGCCAGATTCAGGGAAATCACGGGAATCTGTCCCATGTTTGCCTTGTTCAGCGCTCGACGGATAAAGCCCACATAATTGGTGGCCCGGCAGCCGCCGCCTGTCTGTGTCATGATGATAGCGGTCCTGTTCAAGTCATATTTCCCTGAAAGCAAGGCTTCCATGATCTGGCCAACCACCAGCAGGGAGGGATAACAGGCGTCATTATTCACGTATTTCAAACCCATATCCACAGAATGTTTGTTGTCATTGTCCAGAACCACGAAGCGGTAACCGCAGGCATTGAAGGCCGGCTCCAAAAGCTCAAAGTGAATGGGAGACATTTGGGGACAGATGATGGTATAGTTTTCCCGCATTTCCTCGGTGAAAGGCACTTTGGTGATGGCGGAAGAGTGCAGGATGCGCTGTTTGTTCATTTTTTCCCTTACCTTGATGGCAGAGAGCAAGGAACGGACACGGATTCTGGCGGCCCCCAGATTATTCACCTCGTCAATTTTTAAGCAGGTATAAATCTTGTCTGAACCAGAGAGAATATCATTTACCTGATCCGTTGTCACCGCGTCCAAGCCGCAGCCAAAGGAGTTAAGCTGGATCAGGTCTAAGTTATCCTTTTGCCTTACATAGCTTGCGGCGGCATACAGCCGGGAATGATACATCCACTGATCTGAGACAATGAGCGGTCTTTCCGGAGTTCCCAGATGGGAAACGGAGTCTTCCGTCAGTACTGCCATGTCGAAAGAGGTAATCAATTCGGGAATACCGTGGTTGATTTCCGGGTCAATATGGTAGGGTCTGCCGGCCAGCACAATGCCCCGCTTTCCCGTATCTTCCAGGTATTTCAGAGTTTCCTCCCCTTTTTTCTGTATATCTCTGCGGACTGCATCCAGTTCATCCCATGCGGCTCTTGCTGCAGCTTTGATTTCCTTGGCATCCAGTTCGGAAAATTCTTTTATAAGTGCCTGCGTCACGGTATCTATATCCCGGAAGGACATAAAGGGATTGCGGAAACGGAAACCGCCGCCGGAGATCTCTTCTACATTATTTTTGATATTTTCAGAGTAAGAGGTGACAATGGGGCAGTTATAATGATTGTTTGCTTCCGGTACCTCATTGCGCTCGTAAAACAGAGCCGGATAAAAGATAAAATCCACACCCTGTTTGATCAGCCAGGTTACATGGCCGTGAGCCAGTTTTGCAGGGTAACACTCCGATTCGCTGGGAATGGACTCAATACCCAGTTCATAAATTTTCCGGTTGGAACTGGGGGAAAGTACTACCCGGTAGCCCAGTCTGGTGAAAAATGTATGCCAGAAGGGATAGTTTTCGTACATGTTCAGGACTCTGGGAATGCCGACTGAACCTCTTGGAGCTTTATCAGGCTCCAGAGAAGGGTAGGAAAAGAGCCGCTGCAGCTTATATTCAAAGAGATTCGGTACATTATTGGCATTTTTTCGGCCGCCGATGCCGCGTTCACAGCGGTTGCCGGAGATGAATTGACGGCCGCCGGAAAACTTGTTGATGGTAAGGCGGCAGCTGTTTGTACAGCCTTTACACCTTGCCATGCTGGTCTCGTATTGAAGGGCGCAGAGCTTTTCGTAGGAGAGCATGGTACTTTGGGTGCTTTCCTCATAGCGCTCTCTGGCGATCAGGGCAGCGCCGAAAGCGCCCATGATGCCTGCGATGTCGGGACGGACAGCCTCACAGTCCGCAACCTTCTCAAAGCTGCGCAGAACGGCGTCATTGTAGAAGGTGCCGCCCTGGACCACGATGTTCCGGCCCAGTTCCGAAGCATCGGAAACCTTGATCACCTTGAACAGGGCGTTTTTGATCACGGAATAGGCCAGGCCGGCAGAAATGTCCGCCACGCTTGCCCCCTCCTTCTGGGCCTGCTTTACCTTGGAGTTCATAAACACGGTACAGCGGGTGCCCAGGTCTATGGGATGTTCCGCAAAAAGAGCAGCCTGAGCAAAGTCCTGAACGCTGTAGTTTAAGGATTTTGCAAAGGTTTCGATAAAAGAACCGCAGCCGGAGGAACATGCTTCGTTGAGCTGCACACTGTCCACCGTCTGATTCTTGATTTTAATACATTTCATGTCCTGGCCGCCAATATCCAGTATGCAGTCCACATCGGGATTAAAGAAGGCGGCGGCATAATAATGGGCAACGGTTTCCACCTCACCGTCATCCAGCAGGAAGGCGGCCTTCATCAGCGCCTCGCCGTAGCCGGTGGAGCAGGCGCGGACAATATGCACGTCCTCCGGAAGCTGTTCATAAATATCCTTCAGGGAGCGGATGGCGGTTTTTAAGGGGCTGCCGTCATTGCTGCTGTAAAAGGAATAAAGCAGGGAGCCGTCCTGGCTTACTAGTGCGATTTTGGTGGTGGTAGAGCCGGCGTCAATTCCCAGAAACGCGCTGCCTCTGTAGGAGGCAAGTTCCGCGGTATTCACATGATGGCGGCTGTGGCGTTCTTTGAATTCGTCATATGCCGCCTGATCCGCAAACAGGGGTTCCATGCGTTCCACTTCAAACTCCATTTTAATATTCTCGGAGAGTTTAGCTGTCATTTCCCTCATGGTGATGGATACCTGACTGCTGGCGTTCAACGCAGAGCCGATGGCGGCAAAGAGGTGTGAGTTATCCGTGTCTATTATATGCTCGTCATCCAGCTTCAGGGTGCGGATAAATGCGGCCTTTAATTCCGAAAGGAAATGCAGCGGGCCGCCCAGAAATGCCACGTGTCCTCTGATGGGTTTGCCGCAGGCCAGGCCTGAAATAGTCTGGTTCACCACCGCCTGAAAAATAGAGGCAGATAGATCCTCCTTGGTGGCACCTTCGTTAATCAAAGGCTGGATGTCCGTCTTGGCAAATACGCCGCAGCGCGCGGCTATATCGTAGAGAGACTGATAATTTTTTGCATATTCATTTAAGCCAGAGGCATCCGTCTGGATCAAGGCTGCCATCTGGTCAATGAAGGAACCGGTGCCGCCGGCACAGATACCGTTCATGCGCTGTTCCACATTACCGCCTTCAAAATAGATGATTTTTGCGTCCTCGCCGCCCAGCTCGATGGCTACGTCGGTTTTGGGAGCCAGTTCTTTTAAGGCCGCAGCCACGGCGATCACCTCTTGGGTAAACGGGACTCCCAGGTGATTGGCCAGAGTAAGACCGCCGGACCCGGTAATCATCGGCTGCAGGGTCATATCTCCCAGTGCTGTAAAAGCTTTATTTAACAGAGCAGAAAGAGTTTCCCGAATATTGGCATAATGGCGCGCATAGTCGGAAAACAGAATATGATGTTTTTCATCCAGTATTGCGATCTTGACCGTAGTGGATCCGATGTCGATGCCAAGGGCCGCAACAATGTTGTTTATTTCCATTAAAGACACGTCCTTCCTGTGGGCATTGGTCATTTGAGCCGTCCGTGTGACATGGTCCGACACACGAAGCTATTATACGACACGGAAGCCGAAAAAGCAACGAACAAAGGTTATGAAATGTTTATTAAAATAGTTTTTTTTCTATTAAAAATGGAAATGTCTGGTTTACTTATAAGGGGGGGCATGATACAATGTATTCATGTTTTTTCGGAAGATGCCGGAGGGAAAGGAACTGATAATGATATGAGTAAATGGGAAAAAAAATTTGGGAAATATGCCATTCCCAATTTGACTTTTATACTGATAGGCTGTTATGTGGCCGGGTATCTTTTCAGTTGGATTGCTCCTTCTTTCATGAAGTATTTGACGCTGGATCCTTATGCGATCCTTCATGGACAGGTCTGGAGACTGGTGACATGGGTGATCTCGCCGCCTTCCTCCTTTGATCTTTTTACTATTATCATGTTGTTGTTTTACTTAAGTCTGGGGACTACTTTGGAAAGGGTTTGGGGGACATGGCAGTATAACGTGTACATTTTTACGGGAATTCTGCTGACCGTCGCTGCCAGCTTTGTGTGCATGGGGGTGTTTTATCTGGTATATGGACCGGCAGCTTCCTCTGCCATGAAAAACCTTTGCAGTATTGGTGCCGGTCTTTTCAGTACTTATTTTATCAATATGTCCATTTTTCTGGCATATGCGGCAACCTTCCCTAATGCAGAGGTGCTGCTGATGTTTGTAATCCCTGTCAAAGTAAAGTATTTAGGGGTGGTATATGGTGCCATGCTGGTGTATCAGGGGGTAGAATATTTCAGGGCAGGGAGTTCTCTGTTTGGAGTGTACTGGTTTGGAGTTGCCGCCATCGCAGCATCACTTTTGAATTTTTTGATTTTCTGGCTCCGCTCAAAAAGTCATATGCACTTAAATCCGAAGCAGGTTCGGCGCAAGATGGAATTTAAACAGGACATAAAGCGTAACCCTAATCCTAAAATCACAAAGCACAAGTGTGCGGTCTGTGGAAGGTCTGAGGAAGATGATCCCACTTTGGAATTTCGGTTCTGCTCCAAATGCAACGGAAATTATGAGTATTGCCAGTACCATTTGTTTACGCATCAACACAGGGTCTGAACATTTCTAAGGATAACAAAGAGCGTTATTCAAGAAATTCTAAATCAGACCCCGAAGAATGCCAAAAACAGGCATTTTCCAAGAGTGGCGGGTTGGTTAAAATGTTGAGAGCAGATTTTTCGGGCATCACAGGTGTTGGGTAAAAGCAGGCTGATGAAAATGTCAGGGGGAGGCGGTATGAGCCAGAGTAAGGAAATTTTGTTTGCACAGACGTTGGAGGCCGTGCGTTTAAAAGCAAAGGAGCAGGGCGGATACGTCGGCGAGGACCAGGTGAGGGAGGCCTTTGCGGAACAGAATTTGAGCGAAGAGCAGCTACAGATGGTTTTTGATTATTTGGTGAAACATAAGGTTGGAATCGGGAAACCGGTGGATCCGGATGAATATCTCACTGACCGGGAAAAAAATTATCTGCAGGATTATCTGGATGATATTGCCGCGCTTCCGGTTTACAGCCAGGGGGAGATGGAGGCTTTTACCTTATCTGCTATGGCTGGGGAACCGGAAGCACAACAGAAGCTGGTGCAGAGCCGTCTTCGGGAGGTGGCTGATATTGCCAGGCTTTATGCGGGGCAGGGAGTGCTTTTGGAGGATCTGATCGGAGAGGGAAATCTGGCTCTTACTGCGGGCGTGAGTATGCTGGGGAGTTTGGAGCAGCCCTCCGAGGCGGACGGAATGCTGGCAAAGCTGATGATGGATGCTATGGAGGATTATATTCGGGAAAATGCGGCAAACGAAAAGACGGATCGAAAAATAACGGATAAGGTAAATCTGGTGGCAGATAAGGCCAGAGAGCTGGCAGAAGAGCTTCACAGAAAAGTAACGCCGGAGGAACTGGCCCAAGAATCGGAACTTTCCCTGAGAACAATTCTGGATGCCTGTCGGATGAGCGGGTATAAAATAGAGGATATTCATAATGAATCAAACGGTTTATGAAGATTATAAATACAGTATGCAGGATACCGGCCGCCTTTATGTGGGGAGCAAATATACCTTTGCAGAGCTGCTGGAGGCGGAAGAAGTGAGTTTTAAGTTCCGTCTGGTGGTGCAGAAGTATATTTTGCCGGAGGCGGACGGAGAGGATACCCTGGAAACTCATTTGTATTATCTGGAAGCAAAGAGTTTTTTGGTAAAACTGTATAAACAGATGAAAACCAGAATTAAGGTTAATATTATTGAAGAGAAGAAAGGTCCTTTTGGCGGAGGCAAAAAAGAGTATGTGACAAAACAGCTTACCATAGAACAGCTGACGGGGATGACGAAAGAAGCGAAGGAGGCCTGCGGGCTGGTGATTCAGGAGCTTTCTGTGAGTAAGCTTGCATTGATGGGGTTGTAGTGAAGAGAGGTTTCTAAGGCTGTGACATGGATGTTAGTATGAGAAAAGAAAAATCAGCATAAAAGGAGAAGAAGGATGAAAGTCGAAGAATTAACTGCGTACGAGGTATTGGAAAGAAGGGAGATCAAGGACATTGACAGTGTGACTTATCTCTGCCGCCACAAAAAGACAGGGGCAAGGGTGGCACTGATTTCCAACAATGATGACAACAAGGTGTTTTATGTGGGTTTCCGTACCACCCCTAAGGATTCCACTGGCGTAGCTCATATTACGGAGCATTCCGTGCTCTGCGGATCCAAGGATTTCCCGGTGAAGGATCCCTTTGTGGAGCTGGTGAAAGGGTCTTTGAATACCTTTTTGAATGCCATTACCTATCCGGATAAGACGGTATATCCCGTGGCAAGCTGCAACGACAAGGATTTCCAGAATCTGATGCACGTTTACCTGGATGCGGTGTTTTATCCCAATACCTATCAGAACGAGGCGATCTTCCGACAGGAAGGATGGCATTATGAATTAAGTGAGGAGGGTGAGCTGACTTATAACGGCGTGGTATATAATGAGATGAAGGGAGCATTTTCCAATCCGGACAGCATCCTTTACAGAGAGGTTACCACGGCGTTGTATCCCCACACTACCTATGGTGTGGAGTCAGGCGGCGATCCGGAGAACATCCCAGATCTGACCTATGAGCAGTTCCTAGAGTTTCACAAGACCTATTATCATCCTTCTAACAGCTATATTTACCTTTATGGGGATATGGACATGGCGGAAAAGCTGGCCTATATTGACGAGCAGTATCTGTCAAAGTTTGACCATCTGGAGGTGGATTCCCAGATCACGGAGGAGCCCGTATTTGAAAAGCCGGTCCGCCGGATAAAGGAGTTCCCTCTTGGAACCGGGGAGAACCCGGAAGAGAATGCGTATCTGGTGCAGTGCTTTTCGGCGGGAGACTGTCTGGACAGGGAGCTTGTCATTGCCATGACCGTGTTGGATTTTGCTCTTTGTACCGTTCCCGGAGCGCCCTTAAAGCAGGCGCTGATTGACAGGGGAATCGGTAAGGATGTGTACAGCATCTATGACAATGGCGTCAGACAGCCGTACTTCGGTGTGGTGGCAAAAGGAACCTCCGCTGGGAAGGAGGAAGAGTTCAAGGCCGTCATCAGGGAAGTGCTGGAAGGAATCGTCCAAAAGGGATTTGATGAGAAGGCTCTGATGTCTGCGATCAACCGTTTTGAATTCAAATACAGGGAGGCGGACTTCGGAACGACTCCCAAGGGACTGATGTACGGGCTGCAGGTGCTGGAAAGCTGGCTGTACGACGATACGAAGCCCTTTATCCATATTGAGGCCAACGAGACCTACGCGGCTTTAAGGCGGAAGGCGAAGGAAGGGTATTTCGAGGAAATCATCCGTAAATACCTATTGGACAATCCTCACTGCGCTACGGTACTTCTTCTGCCGAAGGAGGGACTGGCCGCAAAGCAGGATGCGGAGCTTAAGGAGAAGCTGGCAAGGATCAAGGCAGGCATGAGCGAGCAGGAGCTGGCGGATGTGCGTTCCATGATGGATAGGCTGAATGAGTTCAGGGAGAAGGAGGATGCCCCGGAGGACATTGCCAAAATTCCCCTTTTGAGCAGGGAGGATTTAAAGCGTGAGGCGGCGCCTATATACAATCAGGAGAAAACGCTGGGGGATACTCTTGCGCTGCACCATGATGTGCTTACCAACGGGATCGGGTATTTCAGGCTGATCTTTAAGATCAAGGATATACCGGAGGCTTATTTCCCTTATATTGGTTTCCTGAAGAATGTATTCTTCAACATGAATACAGCCCATTATACCTACGGGGAGCTTTGTAATGAGACAAACCTGATTACAGGCGAGATGTTTGTGGCTCAAAATACCTATGGAAGTGTGGATTCTGCTGACAAATATACCATGACCATGGAGGTGTGTACCAAGGCATTGTATGAAAACCTGCCCAGGGCCATTGAACTGATGGAAGAGCTGATTCTTACCACGGATTTCACGGATACCAGGAGATTAAGGGAAATTCTGGCGGAGAATCATTCAAGATTCGGGGAATATGCAAATCAGGCAGGGCATATTGTGGCACTCCAGAGGGCACTGTCCTACGGCAGTGTGAAGACTGAAGTGGATGAGGCCATGGGCGGTGTGGACCAGTATCGTCTGATCTGCAGGATGGAAGAAAATTATGAAGAGAAGAAGGAAGAGATCGTGCATAAGCTTCAGACCCTCTGCAGGATGATATTCCGTCCCGAAAATCTGATGATCGACTTTACGGGAGATGCTGCAGAGCTGGCGAAGCTGGAAGGCCCTGTGACGGCACTGAAGGAAAAGCTGTATACCTGCGAAGTGGAGAAGCAGGCTTATGCTCCTGTACCGGTGAAAAAGAACGAAGGTCTTACCACTCCTGGACAAGTGGATTATGTATGCCGGGCAGGCAACTTCCGCAAGAAGGGGATTCCTTATACCGGCGCGCTGACCGTGCTCCGGGTAATGATGGGCTATGAATATCTGTGGATGAATGTCAGGGTGAAAGGAGGCGCATACGGCTGTATGTGCGGTTTTGGAGTGGACGGTAACTGTTACTTTGTCTCCTTCCGGGATCCCAATCTGGGACAGACCATCGACGTGTTCGAAAAGGCGGCGGATTTTATTGCCGGTTATGAGGCGGATGAACGAACTATGACCAAGTACATTATCGGTGCCGTCAGTGAGCTGGATGTACCGCTTACTGCAGCCGGTAAGGGACATCGTTCCAGACAGTATTATTTTACCGGTATGACCCAGGAGATGGTGCAGACGGCCAGAAACGAGGTGTTGGATGCAAAGCCTGAGGATATACGCGCGCTTGCAAAGTATATCAGGGCATTTATGGAGGACGACTTCCTATGTGTTGTGGGAAATGAGCAGCAGATTCAGGCAGAGAAGGATAAATTCATGAAGGTGGAGAGCCTGCTGTAAAGTTTTCAGCTGGAAATGACAGCAAAATTAATATATTTTAGTTTCCCCTGTTTTTGCCTTTGTGGGCAGGAACAGGGGAAATTTTTGGTATGTACAGAGATGATCTGTCCTTTTAACCTGAAAATATAATACCACAAAACCTGCAGAAAATCAAGTCTGGTAATACCCTGGGGGGAGGGGTATAGTGTGAAAGGTGAAAAGATTTTCTAAGGTGTCAAGAGGGTGTGTAAACACCCCTCTTTGAACTCAACCTAAGAAAATCTAAATTTCACCTCGAAGAATTGCCTGCAGCAATTCTTTCCGGGGTTACATCGAGAGCGAAGGAGGTATTTATGGAAGAGAAGGACTGGATGGAGCTTGCAGGACAGAAGAATCAGCTGGCGAAGGTGATGGAGAGCAGTCGCTATGGAGAACGGTTTGGCTTGAGCCTGACGGAGGAAGAGGCCGGGATGCTGATGCAGGAGCGGGAGAACTGCCTGAGGGAGCAGCACAGGGTAGAGTTCGGGGAGAGTATTCTGCCGAAGCTGATGCAGGCGTTTTGTGATTCGGATTATATTCGGGGGGAGGATTACGCGGAAGTGCTGGGAAGACTGCAGGAAATTTTTTACCTGTTCAAAAACGAATCCATGGATCTGCTGACTGATGACGAGCTGCTTACCTTTATGCGGGAACAGTACGACGAGACCTGCTTTGGCGACCTGGATTATCTTGAGGGAACTTGCCTGCCGCTTTTTGCCGATGCAGTCCGTGCCGGTTACCGCGGCTATCAGCAAACAGGAGGGAAGGGGGAGTTTGAACAGTTTGATATTGTGCAGAGGTGGGATAAAGGCTTGTACCTGCAGGCGCTGGCGAATCAGATAGACTAGCAGGCAAATCATGGAGGGGAGCGTATGAAACTTACAGGCTATGAAATGGAAGAGCTTTTGCCGCTGGTGGCGAAACTTGCCGCTAAATATACATCGGGAGAAAGCTCTTCCGTACCTTATGAAACGGCAAATATGCTGATGGAATCAATCTGTTACTGTATCTTGGAAAACGAGCGGGAGGGCGGAAGAGAGACAGAAAGTGAGGCCGGGAAACACAGCCAAGTTCCAAAAAGAAACGGTGAAAGGAAAGCCGGTGAAAGCAATGAGGCGGCAGAGAACATTAGCGGAGAACAGGTATATAAGCCGTTGAAAACAAGGCAAATGACGGCAGCGGAGAGTTTTCGGCAGGGCTATGAGAAGGTATTAAAGAAGACAGGGTGTGCACAGAAGGCATATAATGATTTGATTGTGGATTTTCAGGCATACGGAAACGAAAATTATCGGGATGTGGTTTTAAAGGCACTGCCGATATTTTTTATGAAATATGATCCGCGGTTCGCCCCACAGGAAACGATTATCAGCCTGGATTATCCGACGCTGCGTACGGTTTCGGGCGATACGGGAATTGATGCAGTTGAGCAGTATGTTGAATATATTGTTCTGGAACAAAGGTTTTTACAAAAGTTCTCCGAAGATATGGTGATAAAAATTTTGACCCGATTTTCAGGGGAATATAGAATTAATTTTTTTAATCTCTGCAGTGTGGTTCTGCGACATGTGCTGGTGTCAGGACTGCTGGGACGGCAGCCGGGAGAGCAGATTTCGGAGGAAGAGTATGTTGCCCTTGGACAAATTTGTGCCGGTAAAGACAAAAATGAGCTGGCGGAGTTATTGAACAAGCTGACGGAAAAACTGGCAGCAGGCGGATGGAAAGAAGATCAAAAAGTGCTTTGGTATTTGCAGGGAGATACCGATAATTTTGCGGCAGAGCTGGTGGAGGGTACAAAGAGGAATACGCTGTATCATGTGGTGTCATAAGCTGCTTTATGCGATGTGTCTGATATGGAAAGCGGCTGAAGAACAATCACAGCGAATTTATAAAGTATCGGGCGTTATATATATGAGGTTATGAAATAGCAGCGCATTTGTGCTGGCCGGAGCGTAAGTGCAACCGACAGTTGACGGATTTTCAAGGCGGCTTTCTGGTATGTAATAGGCGGAAAAGATAGAATGACAGTTAAAAATATGGCAGATACATGCCGGAAAAGGAGAGTCAAATTATGATATTGGCAGACAAAATTATTCAGTTAAGGAAAAAAGCGGGATGGTCTCAGGAAGAGCTCGCGGAGCAGCTGCAGGTCTCCAGACAGTCGGTGAGTAAATGGGAGGGGGCCCAGTCTGTTCCGGATCTGGAAAGGATACTTCAGATGAGCCGCATTTTTGGAGTGACAACGGATTATTTATTAAAGGAAGAATTGGGTGAGCCGGAATATGCGGAAGATGCGGAAAAAGCTGATTTACGCCGGGTCACCATGGAGGAAGCCTCAGAATATCTTTCTTTGAGGAAAAAAGAGGCACCCAGGATAGCATTTGCAACCTTTCTTTGTGTCATTTCGCCGATCTGCCTGCTTTTTTTAGGGGGATTAAGTGACATTGCGGGGTATTTGCCGGAGAATGCGGCAGGGGGAATCGGCATGGTGGTGCTGCTGATACTGGTGGCGGCAGCAGTGGCAATTTTTCTTTCCAGTGATGCCAGAACGGCAGAGTACGGATTTCTGGAGAAAGAAGCCTTTGAGACGGAGTATGGAGTGACGGGAATGGTAAAGGATAAAAAGGCGGCATGGAAAGGCAGCTATACCCGCCTGAATATTCTGGGAACTGTTCTGTGTATTTTGGGAGTGGTGCCGCTGTTTTTCTTCGCCGGCGCGGGGGATGATGAGGTGGTGCTGGTGCTTGCGCTTTGTATCATGCTGCTGATCGAAGGCCTGGGATGCGTGGCTTTTGTATATGGCGGAGTTTATCAGGCGGCCATGGAGAAGCTGTTGGAAGAGGGGGATTATACCAGAAAAAACAAGGCCCGTCAGGGAATCAAGGGCGGAATCAGCGCGATTTACTGGCTTATTGTAACGGCTGTTTTCTTTTTTTATACTTATGGTCCGCAGGGCAACGGAAAGCCTCAGCACAGCTGGCTGATCTGGGTCATCGGCGGACTGCTGTACGGCGGTCTGATGGTGCTTTTGGAAGTGATTGAGCGTGCAAAAAATGCAAAACAACAATAGTATTTTTATATAAAATATACTTGACATTCCCCCCTGACTGGAATAGAATTTATTTAGAGAAAAGGTAAATGCGAAATAACGATAAGTAGATTGGTACTATTTGGAGACCAAACAGCTCTCACATGGAAGATCATGGTCGGTTTACTTAGCCGAAAGGGGGAATGTCAATGTCAGATAACGAACTATTGTCAGCAATTTCTGAAATGATGGACAGGAAACTGGAGCCAATACATGCGGACATAATTGAGTTGAAAATGGATGTCAGGGAATTGCAGGTCAAGGTGGAAAATCTGGAGGTCCGTGTAAAAAATCTACAGACGGATATGAAAGGTGTAAAATCGGACATCAAGGAGCTGCAGACAGACGTCAAAGAACTACAGACAGACATGAAGGTTATGCAGGCGAAAATGGAGAATTTGGAATTCGGCATGAAAAAGATGCAGATCCGGATGGAGTCCGATGTTTCGCCAAGGCTGCAGAATATTGAATCCTGTTATTTATCTACGTATCAGCGCTATTCTGAAGGCGCAGGGCAGATAGATTCCATGCAGATGGATATTGATGTCTTGAAATCTACGGTAATCGAACATTCGGAAAAACTTCAACGAATTTCATAACTAACGGTCAGGCTTAATATGTGAGGGCTGTTTGGTTTTCAAAAGTATTTGACAAAAGAGAAAATGACAATTTTTTAAGGGAGACTGCAAATGAGTGATGAACATTCCTGCAAAGCAGGATTTGTAACCCTGATCGGAAGACCTAATGTGGGAAAGTCTACATTGATGAACCGGCTGATCGGGCAGAAGATAGCGATTACCTCAAATAAACCCCAGACGACCAGAAACCGGATTCAGACGGTGCTTACCAGGCCGGAAGGTCAGATTGTGTTTTTGGATACTCCTGGAATTCACAAGGCAAAGAACAAGCTGGGAGATTATATGGTGCACGTGGCGGAAAGAACGCTGGAAGGGGTGGATGTGATACTTTGGCTGGTGGAGCCCACGGACTATATTGGCGCAGGAGAACGTCATATTATAGAACAGTTAAAAAAGGTAAAGACACCAATTATATTAGTTATCAATAAGACAGATACGGTAAAAAAAGAGGCGGTTTTTTCGTTCATTGATGTTTATCGTCGGGAGCTGGGCTTCCAGGAGATCATACCGGTGTCTGCCCTGAAAGGGAATAACACGGAAGAACTGGTACAGTGTATTTTTAAATATCTGCCCTATGGACCGGCTTTTTATGATGAGGATACCGTTACGGATCAGCCAATGCGGCAGATAGTGGCAGAGTTGATCCGTGAAAAGGCGCTGCGCCTGCTGCAGGATGAGATCCCTCATGGCGTGGCGGTGACAGTGGAAAGCATGAAGGAAAAAGGAAGGATCTGCCATATTGAAGCGACGATTGTTTGTGAGAGGGAATCCCACAAGGGAATTATCATTGGAAAAGGCGGCAGCAAGCTTAAAAAAATAGGTTCTCTGGCGAGGCAGGAAATGGAGGAACTGCTGGAAATGCAGGTTAATCTGCAGCTTTGGGTAAAGGTGAAAAAAGATTGGCGCGACAGTGATTATTTGCTGAAAAATTTTGGATATAATCCTAAGGAAGAAGTGTGAAGGGAATGAAGATTTTCTAAGTCTGCAAAAGACGCAGACAAAGAAAATCTAAGTCATTCCCCGAAGAACGCAAGGGCAGCGTTCTTCTCGTGTAGTGTACCATGTTTGGAGGCATGGTTATAAGCGGACAGGGGTATAAAAAACGAAAATCTGCAAATTCTATTTTCAGGCATGAGCCTTCATACAAATGGGATCGGGGGATTTGCAGATGAACATGGAATACTGGAAGCGGTTTGAGAACAGTGGGAAAATAGAGGATTATTTATCGTTTGTCTCCGGCAGAGGGGACGGGACAGACAAAATGAAGAGTGCATCAGGAGAAGCCTTGAATGCAGGAATATATCATGGTAACGGGGATCGTATTAAAACAGTCGCCCGCAGGGGAGTACGACAGACATATCAGCCTTTTGACTAAAGAGCGGGGGAAAATTTCCGCATTTGCCAGGGGTGCCAGAAAACCGGGAAATAAACTGGCTGCTGCGGCAGCTCCTTTTTCCTTTGGCAGGTTTAAGCTATATGAGGGAAAGAATTCTTATACCCTTGTGGAGGCGGAGATTCAAAATTACTTTGAAAAGCTTCGCTCGGATTATGAAGGCGCATGTTATGGCATGTATTTTGCTGAGGTGGCAGATTATTATACCAGAGAAAATAATGACGAAAGGGAAATGATGAAGCTGCTCTATCAGTCCCTGCGGGCGCTATGTGCCGAAAGTCTGCCGAATCAGTTGGTACAGTGTGTTTTTGAATGCAAGGCGATTGCGGTAAGCGGAGAATTTCCGGGGCCGCCTGCAGACAGACAATTAGAGGAATCCACGGTGTATGCTTTGCAATACATAGCAGCAAGTTCTATTGAAAGGCTTTATACTTTCGTGGTATCAGACTCTTGTTTGGCGGAACTTCGACAGGTGGCGAAGGACTATATGAAAAGATTTGTGGGAAAGGAATTTAAAAGTCTGGAAGTTCTGCAAACTCTTTGTTGAAAAAGAAGGACGTTTTTGATACAATTAATTACCTGACCCGATATTTTAATGAGGAGTTATGCTATGAAAAGAAACAGGAGGTTTGTGGTTTTAGCCAGTCTGCTTACGGTGTTGTTTGCCGGATGCGGGCAGGCCGGGGGGATGGAAGCAGTGGAGTCTGAAACGATTTCCGTGGAAAAGAATGGCAGGATAACTTATTATCTTGTGGGAGATCTGGACAGGGATTATTACAGCCTGTCAGAGCTGTCCGCCATGGCGGCGGATGAGACGGCCCGATTCAATAAAAGCGCGGGAATAGACGGAGCCGCCGTGGTGGACAGGGTGGAGACGCTGCCGGAGAACGAAAGCAGGGCATTAATCGTTTATCAGTTTGACGGATATGCAAGCTTTAACGATTTTGTTAAAAAATTTAATAAAGGAGAGGGAACACTTTATTACGGAACTGTGGAAGAGGCGTTTAACTTAGGATATACTTGTTCAGCGTTAAAGAATGTAACGGATGGAAGTCTGATAACAGAAGAACAGTTAAGGCAGGACAATACTAAAAAACTGATTATTTCGGATGAAAAGGTGATTATCTACTGTCCGGAAAAGGTAATTTGTCTCAGCGACGGAGCTGTGTTGAGAGAGGATGGAAGCGTTGACGCTTCTGCTGCGGAAGGAACAGTATACATTCTTCTGAAATAGGATAAGATTACAGAGCCTGGAATCATTACAAATAATAAAAGAATGTGAGGGTAAGACAAAATGGAAAAAACAATGGATAAAGTTGTAGCATTGGCCAAGGCAAGAGGGTTTGTGTATCCAGGATCGGAGATATACGGCGGTCTGGCAAATGCGTGGGATTATGGTAATCTAGGTGTTGAGCTGAAGAATAACGTTAAAAAGGCCTGGTGGCAGAAATTTGTTCAGGAGAATCCCTATAATGTGGGAGTGGACTGCGCAATTCTGATGAATCCCCAGACCTGGGTGGCAAGCGGGCATTTGGGTGGTTTTTCCGATCCGCTTATGGACTGTAAGGAGTGTCACGAACGATTTCGGGCCGATAAGCTGATAGAGGATTTCTGTGAGGAAAAGGAGATTACTCTGGAAGAGAGCGTGGATGCTTGGAGTCAGGAGCAGATGAAGGCGTTTGTTGAAGAACATAATATTCCCTGCCCTGGCTGTGGTAAGCATAATTTTACTGATATACGACAGTTCAACCTGATGTTTAAGACTTTCCAGGGGGTTACCGAGGATGCAAAAAATGTGGTATATCTCAGGCCGGAGACAGCCCAGGGCATTTTTGTGAATTTTAAAAACGTTCAGAGGACATCAAGAAAAAAGCTTCCATTTGGTATCGGACAGATTGGTAAGTGCTTCCGAAACGAGATTACTCCGGGTAACTTTACTTTCCGAACCAGAGAATTCGAACAGATGGAGCTGGAGTTCTTTTGCGCGCCCGGTACGGATATGGAGTGGTTTCAGTACTGGAGAGGATTTTGCCGTGACTGGCTGTTGGCTTTAGGAATAAAGGAAGAAGAAATGCGTCTACGGGATCATAGCCCGGAAGAGCTTAGCTTTTACAGCAAGGGGACGACTGATATAGAATTTCTGTTTCCCTTTGGCTGGGGAGAGCTCTGGGGTATAGCGGACAGGACCGATTATGATCTGACTCGGCATGCTAATGCCTCCGGCGAAGATATGAGCTATTTTGATGATGAGAAAAACGAGAAGTACATACCCTATGTGGTTGAGCCTTCCCTCGGAGCTGACCGGGTAGTGCTGGCGTTTTTGTGCGCCGCTTATGATGAAGAAGAACTGGAGGGCGGCGAGATGCGTACGGTACTTCATTTTCATCCTGCCCTTGCACCGGTAAAGATCGGGGTGCTTCCTTTATCCAAAAAGCTGGGTGAGGGGGCGGAAAAGATTTTTACCAGCCTTTCTAAAAAATATAATTGCGAATATGACGACAGGGGGAATATCGGTAAGAGATACCGCAGACAGGATGAGATCGGAACTCCCTTCTGTGTCACCTATGATTTTGATTCCGAGACAGACGGCTGTGTGACAGTACGATTCAGGGATTCAATGGAGCAGGAGAGAATTGCCATTGCGGACTTGGACGCATATTTTGCAGATAAGTTTACGTTTTAAACCTTTGAAAGTCGGGGAGCGGGAGTTATATTCTGCTCCTTTGTCTTGAAATCAAACCTTTGTGTGGTAAGGATGGACAACAGCATGGAAAGAATTGAGGTTTTCCAAATACTTGGAATTGAACCGACAGTGGATGAAAGAGCTATCAAAAACGCATACAGAGAGAGACTTGCAGTGACCAATCCCGAAGATGATCCAGAGGGGTTTAAACAGCTTAGAACGGCATATGAGGCGGCATGTCGTTTGGCAAAGCAATCCGATGAAGGGGCGGCGGAAGAACAAAAGGACGAGTCCGTGTCCGGAATTTGGATGGGAAAGGCGGTCGAAATTTATAATAATATTCGAAGCAGACAGGATACGGCAGCCTGGGAAAAGCTGTTTGCAGACGAATGTTTTTTGTCCCTTGAGGAAGAGGAAAATTGCCGCATTAAGCTGCTGCGCTTTATGATGGACCATTTTAGGCTGCCAGGGAATGTATGGAAGCTTCTGGATAAGAAATTGGGGCTCACTGCCGATGCCGCGGTTTTAAGAGAGAAATTTCCGGCTGATTTTATCCGCTACATACTGGGGAAATGTGAACGCGGTGAGGACGTGGAATTTGACCAGTTTGAAGGCGAGGACGAAGCCCCGTATGACCTGTTTCTGCAATATTATGACCGGTGCTGGCAGGCGCTGCAGAGCGGTGATTTGGAACAGGCCCGGCAGAGCATTGAGAAGGCGGATGACTTAGGAATCCGTCATCCCGTGATGGAGGTCTGCAGGGGAGAGCTGATGGAAAAGCAGGGCCGGATCAGGGAAGCGGCGGAGCTTTTTGAAAAACTGATAAACAAGTATCCAGGGAATGCCATGATCGGCTATAATGCGGCAGAGATGTTCTGGAGGCAGGGAGAGGCGGAAAATGGAAGTTTCCGTCTGCGTGCCGGGGAGATCTTTGAGAGCCTGAAGAAAGAAAATGATGCTCATTATATGGCCAATCTGCGCCTGACGGAGTGGTATTATGAGCGCGGGCAGTTTAAGGAAGCCAAAAAGTGTGCCGAGAAGGTATTGTCTGCTGGCAGCGGGGACGAATTTTTAGAGCTTCTCTGTAAGGTAAATCGGGAGATTGAGAAGGATCTGAAGGCAGAATGGAAGGAAACGGGCAGTTGTGATTCGGCTTTGGAATTGTGCTGGTGTTATCTACAGGACGGAGAAATTTTCAGGGGTATCCGGCTTGCGTTGGAAATCGAAAAAAGGCTGCCTCCCGAAAAAGAGGCGGAATGGAACGGCCTCATGGCCAAACTTTATGTGGAAGAGGGTGAATATGAGGATTCCGTCACCATGACCCATGCCTGGGAAGATGAATTAAATAAAAAGCTGCTGTCCGGCGAAAGCGAGGAAGAACAGGAAAAGGACAGGGACCGCATAAAGCAGGCCCACATGATCCGGATGCAGTGTTATCATAATTTGGGTTTTCGAAATGAGGAAAAATTTGCGGAGGCCATCCGGGAGGGAGAGGCCGTTTTGGAAGGGAATGCCAAAGACATTGGAATTCTTTTGGAGATGGCTCAGATCTACACGGAAATGCAGGAGTATGAAAAATGTGAAGAAATTGTAAGCAGGCTGGTAGAGGATTATCAGGTGTATGCGGCATATGCAGCTTCCATGGAGGCTTACAGGAGGCAGTTGGATCCGGGGGGCGTGGTGCGGACGGGCAGTCGTTGTATACAATATTTTCCTGCCTTTGTGAAGCCGTATGAATATGTGGCAAAGGTATATCTTGATCTGGAACAGCCGGAGGATCTTGAAAAGGTATTTCAGGACGCAGAGAAAAACGGTGTAAAAAGCGATATACTGGAGGCATATAAATACCAGAGAACCCATTCGGTTATGGAACTGGATGTTTTAAATAAAAAACTGAAGGAGTTCAGAAAAGAATTTCGAAAGCCTGTGGAAGAAGGAAAGCTTTGCTTTTATGAGCCGGGACTGGAAAAGCTGACCGAGTATCTCTATAATTGTCCGGACAGTTATATGTTTGTGGAAAGGGGAATTTTTCACCGATCGGCTCATCATTATGAAGAGGCGAAGGAAGATTTTGAGAAGGCGCTGATGCTGGATCCGGATAATCCCTATGCGTTAAACGGACTGAGTTTTGTCTATAAATATATGGGTGATTTTGAAAAGGCTTTGTTTTACATAAAGAAGGCAATCCTATATATGGACAGCGAGATGTCTCCTGTGATTTATACGGATATGGCGGATCTGTATTCCCTGCTGGGTGACTTTAAGATGGCGTTGGCCGCCTGCAGACAATATGAAGAGAAGGAAGAAAACCAAAGCATATGGTATTTAAATCAGCTGGCAGATACTTATACTAATCTGGGCGAGGCGGAACGTGCTGCTGAGATACACGGCAGATATGCAGATAAAAATAAATGGAAGAGCTATGAGAAGCAGGTAGATGCCTTTGGCAAATGCGGCGCAGAGGCTCATGCCAGAAGGATGCTGGAAAAGTGGGCCAGGGAGCTAAAGCAGTGCGGCGGCGTATATTCATCTTTGTACTTCAGAGAAGAAAAAGAGAAAAGGGCGGGAAGCTTAGGAAAGCTGTTTCGCCGTAAGGCATCTGCGGAAGAGGCACGGGAGTTGAATCGGTTTTATATACAGGCACTGTGGACGGAGCTTCTATTTGGTGAACAGAAGAACGTTGCAGCTTACGCGGCGGAAATGAGCTGTTACCTGCGCGAACAGGAGAAAGCTGACAGGGTGGATGGAAAGCTGGCGGATCTGGTGTTTTCCTGTATTGTCTGTGGTATGGAGAAGCAGGGCAGAGAATTTTCGAGGGAATTAAAAAAATGTCTGCAGGAAGATAAGTTTTCCACAGACAATACATATTTTAACCAGGAAAAGGGCCTGCTGGAAAAGAAGATTCTGGCGGCTTGGTATATTACGCCGGATGAAGGAATACAGGCCCTTTTGGATGAAGAGGAAAATTGCGGCACCTGCCATTTTTGTACCAGTCCGGTCTGTAAGGAGGTGGAAGCCCTGCGTATTCTGTTTCTAATCCGCAAGGGAAAAAGGAAAGAGGCCAGAGAACGCCTGGATAACAGTTTGGAGATTCAGCCTTCCGACGAGTTTTTGCTTGCCATAAGGCATATGGTGTTCGAAGACTGATAGCGGGAGCAGTGTTGCAATGTCCGGGCAGGAGTGAATAGTCTGCTGTGCGGCGGACAAGGGGTATAAATATGATAGTAGGAATAGATTTGGGTACCACAAACAGTTTGATCGCGTATTTCACGGCGGAAGGGCCGAAGATCATACCAAACAGGCTGGGGAAAAATCTGACACCGTCGGTGGTCAGTGTAGATCGGGACGGTAATGTTTATGTTGGGGAGACAGCAAGGGAGCGTATGAGCCTGTATCCTGATTCCGTGGCCCAGACCTTTAAGCGAAGTATGGGTACGGAGAGAGAATACATTTTAAGCGGAAGACATTTTAAGCCGGAAGAGCTTTCCAGCATGGTGCTGCGTGCCTTGAAGGAGGATGCGGAGGCCTTTCTTGGGGAAGAAATTACGGAGGCCGTGATCAGCGTGCCTGCCTATTTCGATGACAAGAGACGGAAGGCTACAAAACGTGCGGGTGAGCTCGCAGGGCTGAAGGTGGAGAGAATGATTTCTGAGCCAACGGCTGCGGCGGTAGCATACGGTCTTTATGACAAAACGCAGGACACCAGGTTTTTGGTATTTGACTTAGGCGGCGGTACCTTTGACGTTTCCATTTTGGAATTGTACCACAATATACTGGAGGTCCGTGCGGTTGCGGGAGATAATTACCTGGGCGGAGAGGACTTTACCGCCGTTATGGCAAAGCTTTTTTTACAAAAGGCAGGATTGCAGCTGGCGGCCATGACGGAAAAAGAACAGGTTAGATTATACCGCCAGGCAGAAAAAGCAAAATGTGCCATCAGCGATAATACGGAAATCACCATGTCTTTTCCGTATCATGAAGAGACCTTGGAGCAGCGGATTACATATAAGGAGTATGATGAGGCCTGCGAGGACTTGCTGATGAAGATCAGGGAGCCGGTGAAAAAGAGCCTTGCAGATGCCGGATTGAAACTGGGAGATATAGATGAGGTGCTTTTGATCGGCGGCGCCACCAGGCTTTCCGTTGTCAGGGATTTTCTGATCAGACTGTTCAGGAAATTTCCGGACACAAAAATGAATCCAGACGAGACGGTGGCTTTGGGGGCAGCTGTTCAGGCAGCCATGAAAGAGCGCAGGGAGGAAGTGAAGGAAGTCATTCTCACGGATGTTTGTTCCTTCACTCTGGGCACGGAAGTTGTGGTAGAGTACGAAGAAGGTAAATTCGAGGATGGCAGATTCTGTCCTATCATTGAGAGAAATACCGTTATTCCTGCCAGCCATACGGAGCGTTTGTACACTGTCAGAGATAACCAGGCTGCCGTTCGGGTACGGGTGCTTCAAGGGGAGAGCCGCTTTGCCAGAAACAATTTATATCTGGGAGAGTTGGAGATTGAAGTACCAAAGGGACCCAAGGGACGGGAGGCAGTGGATGTGACTTATACATATGACATTAACTCTCTGCTGGAGGTGGAAGTTACGGTAGTATCTACGGGCCTTTCCCAAAAAATGATTATAAAGGGCCAGGATAACCAGATGACGGAGGAAGAAATTAAAAAGCGTATGGAAGAGCTGGCCTATTTAAAGATTCAACCCAGAGACTATGAAGAGAATCGGCTGGTACTGCTTCGGGCGGAGCGCATGTATGAGGAATCCCTGGGAGATCGAAGAAAAAAGCTGGATCATTATATTACGGCTTTTGAAGCGGCTTTAAAGAGAGGGGATCATGATGAAATCATGGAAACCAGAGAAGATCTGAACGAGGTTCTTGAGGAAGAAGATGAGTAAGGTCTGTCCTTGCGGGTAACAGTTCAGTCTCAACGACTTGACGGTGCCAGCCGGCCGTTATTCTCACTCGGACACGCTTGCGCTTGAGGCTCGACGTAACGGTACCTAAGCAAGCACAGTACGCTTGCCAAGTACCGACGTCTCGTACAGTCCTCATTGAGAACAACAGCCGTCTGTCACCTGTTACTTGATTACGGGAGGTCTGAACTGTTACCCTTGCGGAAAAGATGAGTAAGGTCTGTTTGACAACGGCAGTAACTGATAATATAATAGACACAGTTTGAGCAGCGGAGTCTGCCGGCGGGTGTTGAATCGAAGCCTGCAGGCGGCTGCGGAAAGGTATGGAGATTAAAATGAGACAATTTACGGCGGATGAGCTTAGGAAAACCTGGAAACAGTTTTATATTGACCGCGGACACGTGGATGTGGGGGCAGTATCCCTTGTCTCCGATGGCTCTACAGGTGTTCTTTTTAATGTGGCCGGAATGCAGCCTCTGATGCCGTATCTTCTGGGACGGAAGCATCCTTTGGGGAATCGCCTGTGCAATGTGCAGGGCTGTATTCGTACCATCGACATTGATTCCGTAGGCGATAAGAGTCATGGAACTTTCTTTGAGATGCTGGGAAGCTGGAGCCTGGGGGATTATTTTAAGAAGGAGCGTTGTCAGTGGAGCTTTGAGCTTTTGACGGAGGTGTTCGGCTTTGATGCGGATCATCTTGCCGCTACCGTATTTGCAGGGGACGAAAATGCGCCCAGGGACGAGGAGGGCGCACAGTATCGCATTGCATCGGGATTTAAGAAGGAAAATATTCATTATCTTCCGGCGGAGGATAACTGGTGGGGGTTGGAGTACGGGCCCTGCGGTCCTGACAGCGAGATGTTTTATATTGCGGACAAGCCTGACTGCGGCCCCGGCTGCGGACCGGGCTGTAACTGCGGAAAATATACTGAGCTTGGAAATGATGTGTTTATGCAGTACGAAAAGCATCAGGACGGCACGCTGACGCCCTTAAAGCAGAAAAATGTGGATACCGGCTGGGGCCTGGAGCGGATTTTAGCCTTTTTGAATGGAACCATGGATGTGTACAGGACGGATCTGTATGCTCCGATTATTGCATATATTGAGAAAATTTCCGGCACAAAATATGAGCAGGATGAAAAGCTGACCCGGTCCATGAGGATTTTGGCTGACCACATTCGTACCAGCGTCATGTTGATCGGCGATGAAGCCAAGCTTCTTCCGGCTAACGCAGGTGCAGGTTATGTACTTCGACGTCTGATCCGCCGAGCGGTGAGGCATGCAAGGATTCTGAACTTAAAAAAGGAAGATATTTTGAGGATTGCAGAAATGTTTATCCTTGACGTCTACGCAGAGAGCTACCCGCTGCTGGTTAAAAACCAGGAGTTTATTCTTGCTGAGCTTAAGAAGGAAATTGACCGTTTCGAGAGTACCCTGGAGAACGGCATGAAGGAATTCCGTAAGATACTTGATGCAAAGAGAGACGAAAAGGTGCAGATTATAGACGGGAAATCGGCATTTTATCTTTATGATACATTTGGCTTCCCATTGGAGCTGACAGTGGAGCTGGCGGAGGAAGAGGGACTGAAGGTGGATGAAGAAGGGTTTACTGCCGCTATGGAAGAGCAAAAGCAGAAAGCCAGGGATAATCAGAACTTTTCGGCAAGGCTGAATGCGGATGCAGGCATATTTGACGGACTGGACAGCAGTATCAGCAGCGAATTTGTGGGTTATGAAACGCTGAGAGCGGAGGGAAGTATAACTGCGCTGGCTTCCGAGACAGAATGCAAATCTACTCTAAATACAGGGGAAAACGGAACGATTATTGTGAGGGAAACTCCCTTTTATGCCACTATGGGTGGACAGAATGGGGACTGCGGTGTGATACGCACTGCTGCAGGATTGTTTGAGGTACAGGATACTATAAAGCTTCCCGGCGGAAGGATTGGGCATGTTGGAAAAGTAGTAAGCGGCAGGGTCAGCACGGGAGACAAGGTGTCTCTTGAAGTAGACAAGACAAACCGTATGAATACCTGTAAAAATCACAGTGCCACTCATTTGCTGCAGAAGGCCCTGCGGGAGGTGCTGGGCACACATGTTGAGCAGTCAGGATCTTATGTGGACGGTGAGAAGCTGCGTTTTGATTTCAGCCATTCCGCTGCCATGACTAGGGAAGAGCTGGACAGGGTGGAGGCGATCGTGAACGAAAAGATTGCCGAAAATATTCCGGTAGCGACTGAGGTCATGAGTCTGGAAGAGGCTAAGAAAACCGGAGCTATGGCTTTGTTTGGGGAGAAATATGGCGAGAAGGTGCGCGTGGTCAGAATGGGGGATTTTTCCGTGGAATTCTGCGGCGGCACTCATGTGGCAAATACAGGGTTTATAGGTGCGTTTAAGATTCTGTCTGAAAACGGAGTGGCAGCAGGAGTAAGGCGTATCGAAGCGCTTACCGGCAGCGGCGTTCTGAATTATTATGGAAATCTTGAAAAAACCATCGAAGAGGCAGGCAGGGTGTTAAAGACGACACCGGCGGCGCTGGTGGAAAAGTGTGGGCATTTGATGGCGGATATTAAACGGCTTGGCTCTGAGTTGGAGTCCATGAAGGCTAAAGCGGCGCAGGATGCTCTGGGAGACGTAATGGACCAGGTACGGGAGGTTAAGGGCATAAAGCTTCTTGCCACAAGCGTGCAGGATGTGGATATGAATGGCCTGCGTGATCTGGGAGACCAGCTTAAGAGTAAGTTGGGAGAGGGCGTTGTCGTCCTGCTGTCCGATCTGGACGGACGGGTAAACATGGTGGCGATGGCCACGGAAGGGGCACAGGCAAAGGGCGCTCATGCTGGTAATCTGATAAAGGGGATTGCGGGACTTGTGGGCGGCGGCGGCGGTGGACGTCCGGGTATGGCGCAGGCAGGCGGCAAGAATCCGGGGGGGATCCCGGCGGCCATTGATGAAGCGGCTAAAGTCCTGGAGGATCAGCTGGCCTGATGTGCTCCGTCAGAGAAAATGCATCCGTCAGAGAAAATGAAAAAAACAGTTGACGTTGTGTAATTTTGTGCTATAATAATTTGTGTGTGCGCGGCAGAGATGCTATGGTACATAATATTAACCCAATCAGTCAAGATGCTTGAGGGACTGAAGGGAGGGTAGAGATGTCAAACGTAATCGTAAAAGAAAACGAGACCTTAGACAGCGCATTGCGTCGTTTTAAGAGAAGCTGTGCAAAGGCCGGTATTCAGCAGGAGATTCGTAAGCGCGAGCATTACGAAAAGCCTAGTGTCAGACGCAAGAAGAAGTCTGAGGCGGCAAGAAAACGTAAATATAACTAAATGCGTAAGTGGACCCTCGGTTGTGAGAAACCGGGGGTTTCCTGTTCTATCAAATGTGATAGCCTCATATCTTGAAGTATGGATAACGGTTCAGCGTGGGCGGACTGTTACAAATATGGAATCGAAATTGGAGTGAGGCATCATGAATTCAAAAAAATCTTTGACAACACTGTTGCTTGCGATGGTCGTCTGGATCACGACCGTGCTGCCTGCAAGCGCAAATGTATCCGTAACATCTCCCTCGGTCATTCTGATAGAAAGCTCTACGGGGCAGGTAATTTATGAAGTAAATTCTACAGAGCGCCGCAGTCTGGCCAGCGTTACGAAGGTTATGACTCTGCTTTTAACCTTTGAAGCACTGGATACGGGAAAGGTGAAGCTGACAGATGATGTGCTGACCAGTGAACATGCCAGCTCCATGGGGGGCTCTCAAGTATTTTTGGCACAGGGAGAGGTACAGTCTTTGGAAACTATGATCAAGTGTATAGTGATTGCGTCAGGCAATGATGCCAGCGTGGCCGTAGCGGAGCACGTGGCGGGTAGCGAGCAGGCGTTTGTGGAGATGATGAATCAAAAGGCACTGGAGCTGGGAATGGTGGATACTCATTTTGTGGATTGCTGCGGCCTGACCGATTCGGAGGATCATTATTCCTGTGCCAGAGATATAGCAATAATGTCCAGGGAACTGACGGTAAACCATCCGGAAATTTTTAATTATACCAAGATCTGGATGGAGGACATTACCCACGTGACGCCCCAGGGAAGCAGCACCTTTACATTAACCAGTACCAACAAGCTGTTGAAGCAGTATCAGTATACTACGGGCCTTAAAACCGGATTTACCAGCAGAGCAAAATATTGCATTTCCGCTACTGCCAGTAAGGAAGGCATTGATTTGATAGCAGTTGTTATGGGGGCTCCGGATTCCAAGATCAGAAATGCAGACGTACAGACGCTCATGACTTATGGGTTCGGGGTATGCAATATTTACATAGACGAAAATAAGGATGCACTGGAGCCGTTGAAGGTGGAGGGCGGCGTGGAAGAGACCGTGCCCCTGATCTATGAAGGGGAATTCCGTTATCTGGATATACAGGGCAGTAATCTGGAGACGGTGGAGCGGGTCACGGAGCTTCCCGAATCAGCCAAGGCTCCTGCAACAGAGGGCAGCGAGGCAGGCAGAGTAAGATATTATCTAAATGGCGCCGAGATTGGAAGCGTTCCCATTTTGTATGGAGCTACTGTAGAAAAGGCCGGTTTTTTGGATTATGTAAAGAAAGTATGCGGATTCTTCCTTTTATGATAGAAAAAAGTATGATATAATATCTGCAAAAGAACTTTATGATAATGGAGGAATACAATGACGGATGTTATGATCACTTTTTTGGCAATCATTTGTATTCTGCTCATGTGGGTGATCCTGTATGACAGTAATCGTTTTGTGGTTCGCGAACTTAAAATATGTGATAAGCGTATTAAAAAGCCGATGAGGGCAGTAGTACTTGCAGACCTTCATAACAAGTGTTACGGTAAAGGAAATAAAAGTCTTTTAGCGGCCATTCGCTTAAAAAAGCCGGATATAATATTAATAGCAGGTGATATTTTGACGGCTAAGCCGGGAAAAAGTATGAAGCCTGCTATTTGCTTTCTGCGGGAGCTGGCAGGAGAGTTCCCTGTATATTATGGAAACGGAAATCATGAATGCCGCTTGAAGCTGTATCCCCAGACATATGGGAACATGGCCGGGGAATACGGACAGGCTTTGAAAGAAATGGAAATCTGCCCTATGGTCAACAGCCACGCGAAGTTGGATGAGTACGGCATTACCGTGTATGGTGCAGAGATTGCAAAAAAATATTACAGTCGTTATAAAAAGCAGGAGATGGAAAAAGGGTATTTGGAGCAGCTGCTGGGAATGCCGGATGACGACCGTTACACAATACTTCTTGCACACAATCCGGAGTATTTTCCGGAGTATGCGCAGTGGGGAGCTGATCTGACGGTGTCCGGGCATGTACACGGCGGTGTGGTCAGGGTGCCCATTTGGGGCCGAGGGGTCATATCACCAAATATGAAATTGTTTCCGAAATATGACGGAGGAATTTTTAAAGAGGAAGGTAAAACTATGCTCCTAAGCAGGGGGTTGGGAATGCACACTATTCTGGTGCGGTTATTTAATCCGGGAGAGCTGTGGGTGGTGGAGTTTTCGCCGGAGGAAGAGGGAGCTGTGAAAGCTGTCAATATTAGTTGAAGATTGAAAAATGATGTTATGTCTGATAATATCGGAACACATGTTCCTCTTGCG
The DNA here is from genome assembly GCA_910578815.1 of uncultured Acetatifactor sp. Classification (GTDB taxonomy): domain Bacteria; phylum Bacillota; class Clostridia; order Lachnospirales; family Lachnospiraceae; genus Acetatifactor. The sequence continues at coordinate 48,374 of CAJTSE010000014.1, read as the reverse complement.
ATTCCTGAGTAAAGTCTGCTACAATAGGAAAATGCGAGCGAATTTGTGAGGGAAATATGGCGATACCTGTTAAGCTGGAAGTATTTGAAGGGCCCCTGGACCTTCTGCTTCATCTGATTGATAAGAATAAAATAGATATTTATGACATCCCCATTGTGGAGATCACGGCGCAATACCTGGACTATATTCGGCAGATGGAAAAAGAAGACATGAATGTGATGAGCGAATTTCTGGTAATGGCGGCGACATTGATCGACATTAAGTGCCGTATGCTTCTTCCCAAGGAGGTAAACGAGGAAGGGGAGGAAGAGGATCCGAGAGCGGAGCTGGTGCAAAAGCTGCTGGAGTATAAGATGTACAAATTTATGTCCTTTGAGCTGCGGGACAGGCAGGTGGATGCGGAAAGAAATCTTTATCGTGCGCAGAAGCTGCCGGAGGAAGTGGCGGCTTACAGGCAGCCCATAGATTACGAAGAGCTGATAGGAGATATGACCTTAAATAAGCTGCATGAGCTGTTTAAGTTCATAGTCAGAAAGCAGGAGGATAAGATCGACCCCATCCGAAGCCGGTATGGTAACATCGAGAAGGAAGAGGTAGATATGGAGGCCAAGGCTCTTTATGTGGAGGCATATGCCAGAGAGCACAAGAGTTTTAGTTTTCGCAGGCTGCTGGAAAAGCAGTCCAGTAAGATGGAGCTGATCGTCACCTTTTTAATTATACTGGAGCTGATGAAGATTGGTAAAATATCCATCAGTCAGGAGAATATTTTTGACGATATTATTATTACTTCGCAGTTAGCTAATATGCAGTAAGGGAACACCTTACATCAAAGGCCGTTTGTGGGCGGAATGAGGGATATATGGAGCAAACCAAAGCGGAGGCGGTGCTGGAGGCAGTACTGTTTACCATGGGAGATTCGGTGGAGGTGAAAAGCCTGGCCGATGTGATAGAAGAGGACGTAAAGGTTACGAGAGATATATTAAAGAACATGGAAGAGCGATATGCACAGGAGGACAGAGGGATTGCTCTTGTCTGGCTTGACGATGCCGTACAGCTTTGCACTAAGGCGGAGATGTATGAGTATCTGATCAAGATCGCCAGAGCTCCCAGGAAGATGGCGCTGACAGATACTGTGCTGGAAACACTGTCCATCATTGCCTATAAGCAGCCTATCACCAGGGCGGAAATTGAACGTGTCAGAGGGGTCAGTTGTGACCATGCTATCAATAAGCTGCTGGAATATGATCTGATCACGGAATTGGGCAGACTGAATGCGCCGGGCCGGCCGCTGCTGTTCGGAACAACAGAACAGTTTCTGCGCAGCTTCGGCGTAAAGAGTTTGGAAGAGCTGCCGGAGCTGAATCCGGTGCAGGTGGAGGAGTTTAAGCAGCAGGCGGAAGCGGAAGTACAAATGCAGTTGGATATTTAGAAAGCAGGCCTCATATATTATTAAAAATCTATCCGGTTATGGTGCCGTGTGTGCGGCGGAATGAGAGGGAAAATGCGGATAAGAATAATAGGGGGCCTTTTTTGCGCTCTTTTTTTGACGGTGCAGATGGGAGTGAGAGCGCAGGAGGTATGTCCGAAGGGCGGGGTGTCAGCGGGGGGCAGTTCGTCCTCGGCGGGCGAGTTGTTTATGAGGCGAGGCTTATCCCCGGCGGTGGAGCAGCTTCCGGAAGCCGATCTGTCCCTGTATGCCACGGCGGCAGTGCTTATGGACGGAGATACGGGCAGAGTGCTTTACGGAAAAGCGGCGGATACGCCTATGGCTATGGCCAGCACCACTAAGATATTGACCTGCATTCTGGTTCTGGAAAATGCTTCCTTAGAGGAAACGCTTGAGGTGTCCGCCTATGCGGCGGGTATGCCCAAGGTGAAGCTGAATCTGCAAAAGGGTGAGCAATATACGGTGGGAGATCTTTTGTATTCTCTGATGTTGGAATCCCATAATGACTCGGCGGTGGCGCTGGCAGAGCATGTGGGGAGGCGGATGTTGGAGCCTCCGCTTTCGGATAAGCCGGCGGGAGAGTATACCCAGGAAGAAAGTCAGGCGGCGGTGGCTGCTTTTGCACGTTTGATGAATGAAAAGGCTGTAGAACTGGGATGCAGGGACAGCTGGTTTATCACGCCAAACGGCCTGGATGCCACTCAGGAATTTACCCTGCAGGACGGCACCGTCGTACAAAAGGAGCATTGTACCACGGCGGCGGAGCTGGCTAGGATCATGTCCTACTGCGTTTTGGATTCGCCTAAGAAAGAGGATTTTTTAAAGATTACACGAACTTCAAACTACAGCTTTTATGCCAACGGACGCAGCTTTTCCTGTGTGAATCACAACGCATTCCTGAATATGATGGATGGGGCTCTGAGCGGGAAAACGGGTTTTACCAATAAGGCAGGTTACTGTTATGTGGGGGCTTTGGAGCGGGACGGCAGGACTTTCGTAGTGGCACTGTTGGCCTGTGGCTGGCCTAACCATAAAACCTGGAAATGGAGCGATACGAGAGAGCTGATGGAGTATGGGGTGGAGAACTATTTTTTCAGGAGCTTTGAAGATGAAGGGACTGCCTTTGATGAAACATTGTTAAAACCGGTCAGGGTTCTGAATGGGCAGACGAATATTCTGGGGGGGACGGCTTATGTGGAGCTTGCGGTAGCGGAAGACGAGGCTGTTCCACGGGAGAGCGGAGAGCGGAAGCCCGGCAGCGGCGAGGAGGCAATTCCGGAGCCGGAAGGAACGGAGAGCGTCGCAAGGAAGAGACAGAACGTAGAGGGTCTGCTCATGCGGGCAGATGAAGAAATCCAAGTGGAGTACGGCTGGGAAAAGACGCTTGCGGCTCCTGTGGAGAGCGGAACGCAGGTGGGAGAGATCCGGTACATAGTGGACGGTGTGGTCTATAAGCGGGAGAGGATCGTTACCGTGGATACGGTGGATGAAATATGTTTTGAATGGTGCTTAAGGCAGGTGCTGGGACGATTTTTGTTTTAAGTAAGAATTTTAAGAAAATTTTCAGAAAATGCAATTCGTGCTATGCGGATTGCATTTTTTGTGGTATACTGATGGATAATCGGGGGAAGCTTGTTTCCCGGTTAAGAATGTTCTGCATTTATTTATATAAACGGAGGGCTGAAAGCATGAGTAGTACATCAAAAGCGAGTCAAAGAATAACAGCTTTGCTCGATGACAACAGTTTCGTTGAGATCGGCGGACTTGTAACTGCAAGAGCCACGGATTTCAATATGAAACCGGGCGAAACTCCTTCGGACGGTTGTGTGACCGGCTATGGAGTAATAGGCGATAAGCCTGTGTACGTGTACAGTCAGGATGCGTCCGTGATGAACGGTACGGTGGGCGAGATGCACGCAAAAAAAATCACCAATCTTTATGATCTGGCCATGAAGACAGGGTCACCTGTCATCGGTCTGATTGATTCCGCAGGGCTGAGACTGCAGGAGGCAACGGATGCGTTGAATGCTTTCGGCGAGATTTATAGAAAGCAGGCTTTATGCTCCGGCGTCGTTCCTCAGATCACAGCGGTTTTAGGCAGCTGTGGCGGCGGACTTGCCCTATTTCCCACATTAACGGATTTTACCTTTATGGAAGAGAAGAACGCAAAGCTTTTTGTCAATGCGCCCAACGCTTTGGACGGCAATGTGGTTACAAAGTGCGATTCTTCTTCTGCGGCTTTCCAATCCGAAGAGAGCGGCATTGTGGATGTAGTGGCGGATGAAGCGTCCGTGATGACGAAAATTCGTGATTTAGTGGGATTTTTGCCTTCAAACAATGAAGAGGGCAGTGATATAGTAGAGTGTACGGACGATTTAAATCGTTTGTGCACGGATCTGGCAGCATGTGTGGGCGATACCTCCATTGCGCTTTCCATTCTGGCGGACAACAATGATTTCTTTGAGATAAAGGCAAATTATGCAAAAGACATGGTGGTGGGCTTCTTAAAGCTGGACGGCGTGACCGTAGGAGCAGTTGCCAACCGCAGCGAGATTTGTGATGCTGAAGGTAAGACCGTGGAGAAGCTGGACGCCGTTCTTTCCAAACAGGGTTGTGAAAAGGCGGCGGATTTTGTAAGCTTCTGTGATGCTTTCGATATTCCGGTGCTGACACTGACCAACGTGAAGGGCTATCAGGCTACCATGTGTTCCGAAAAGGGCATAGCAAAGGCGGCGGCAAAGCTTACCTATGCTTTTGCCAATGCCACGGTACCCAAAGTGAACGTAGTGATCGGTCAGGCGCTGGGAACAGCGGCTGTTGTCATGAATTCCAAGGCCATCGGAGCGGATTTGACCTTTGCCTGGCCGGATGCAAAGATCGGCACCATGGAGGGTAAACTGGCAGCAAAAATCATGTACGACGGCCAGGGGGCGGATGTGATTAACGAGAAGGCAGCCGCATATGATGCTTTGCAGCTTTCTGCAGTAAGCGCGGCCAGGAGAGGTTATGTGGACAGGATCGTAGATGCGGCCGAAACCAGAAAACATGTGATTGGCGCCTTTGAGATGCTCTTTACCAAAAGGGAGGACCGTCCCGCTAAAAAGCACGGAACAGTATAGAGAGGTGATTAGAGTAAGATGAAAAAGAAACTATTGGCTTATGTTTGTATGATCGCCTGTATTTTCGGTCTGACTGCCTGCGGAGACGGAGAAGAGCTGACAGCTTATGAGCAGAGCAGGGTGGACAGTGCCGAAAACGCGGCAACCGTGGTCGTATCTCTTTTTTCTGACTACCTCTGTCAGGGCAATCCCTTTGCCGTTGAAGATATGGAGACCAACGAAGAGATCGAATATCTGTGTGAGCAGTATTTCGGGATTATGGTGGACGGAAACGCGGTTGCAACCGGCGTACAGTCCTTCGATTCCGGTTTGAAGACCATCGGCAGCATTACCGAAACGGGCGGGGCGAAGGTAAAGGTTGACGGAAAGCAGATTATTGTGGAGCTTCCGGTTACCGGAGAAAAGCAGAATGCAGTGGCGGAGATTATTTTCTCCAACGATTTGTTCATGCGTCTGGAATCGGCAGCCTTAAATCCCACCGCATCCATGGGACAGCTGATGGGGAAAGCGGCGCTGAACACTTTAATCGGCATGGGAACGGTGTTTATCGTACTGATTCTGATTTCCTTTATCATTTCCTGTTTCCGCTTTATCAATAAAGCGCAGGATGCGGCGGCGAAGAAGAAAGCGGCGCAGGCTTCAGAGCGGGACGGCGGAAGTGTCGACAGCGCGGCGCAGATCGAGGAAACAGCATCTGAGGACGAAACAGACGGGCTGGAGCTGGCAGCTGTGATAGCGGCGGCCATAGCGGCAAGTGAAGGAGCCGTTTCCACGGACGGGTTTGTGGTACGCTCGATCAGAAGACGGTAAAATTCCTAAAAGTTCCAAATCTTATAGAATGTCAGGGAAAAACTGGCAGATAGTGAAAGACAATTATAATTTTGGAGGAAAATAAAATGAAGAATTATACCATTACGGTAAACGGAAATGTATATGATGTGACAGTAGAAGAGGGCGCGTCCACAGGTGCTCCCGTGGCGGCTAAGGCCCCGGCGGCTCCCAAGGCAGCACCGAAGGCGGCTCCAGCGGCTGCACCTAAGGCAGCAGGCGGCGCGGGCAGCGTGAAGATCGAGGCAGGTGCGGCAGGAAAGGTATTTAAGCTGGAGAAGAAGCCTGGAGACGCAGTGAAGGCTGGAGACCCGGTGGTTGTTATCGAGGCCATGAAGATGGAGATTCCCGTGGTTGCGCCTCAGGACGGAACGGTTGCAAGTATTGATGTCGCTGTCGGCGATGCGGTAGAGGCAGGAGCGGTTCTGGCTACCATGAACTGATGTTCATGGCGCACTGGAATTACTTCCACCATAGACAACGACAACAGGAGGTCAACAAATGGAATATATAGGTTCTACGCTGAACAACCTGCTTCATCAGACGGCTTTTTTTAATCTGACTTGGGGAAATTACCTCATGATAGCGGTTGCATGCTTTTTCCTTTATCTGGCTATCCGCCACGAATTTGAACCGCTGCTCTTGGTTCCGATTGCTTTCGGCATGCTGCTGGTAAATATTTATCCCGACATCATGCTTCACGCGGAAGATGCTTCAAATGGTGTAGGCGGATTGCTGTATTATTTTTACAAATTAGATGAGTGGGCGATTCTGCCCTCCCTGATTTTCATGGGTGTGGGTGCCATGACGGATTTTGGCCCGTTGATTGCCAATCCCAAGAGCTTTTTGCTGGGAGCGGCGGCACAGTTTGGAATTTTCGCTGCATATTTTGGAGCGATTGCGTTGGGATTCAATGATATGGCAGCGGCGGCCATATCCATCATCGGCGGTGCTGACGGTCCTACCTCCATCTTCCTGGCAAGTAAGCTGGGGCAGACGGCGATTATGGGACCGATTGCGGTGGCAGCATACTCATATATGTCCCTGGTGCCTGTGATTCAGCCGCCTTTTATGAAGCTCTTTACCACAAAGGAAGAGAGGAAGATCAAGATGGGACAGCTTCGGCCTGTGTCCAAGCTGGAGAAGATTTTGTTCCCGATTATCGTTACCATCGTAGTGTGTCTGATCCTTCCCACTACGGCGCCCCTTGTGGGTATGCTGATGCTGGGTAATCTGTTCAGGGAATCCGGTGTGGTAAGACAGCTGACAGAGACGGCTTCCAACGCCATGATGTATATTGTGGTTATCCTGCTGGGAACATCTGTAGGTGCAACCACCAGTGCGGAGGCGTTCTTGAATTGGGATACCCTGAAGATCGTGGGCTTGGGCTTGATTGCGTTTATCTTCGGCACCATTGCCGGTGTCCTTTTCGGCAAGCTGATGTGCAAGGTTACTCATGGCAAGGTGAATCCGTTGATCGGCTCTGCCGGCGTATCTGCCGTTCCCATGGCAGCCAGAGTGTCCCAGAAGGTGGGGGCGGAAGCGGATCCCACTAACTTCTTGCTGATGCACGCTATGGGACCCAATGTGGCAGGTGTTATCGGAACTGCGGTGGCCGCAGGAACATTTATGGCCATATTCGGGGTCTTTTAAGCAATGCACAGACAAGATCGGGTGCATGGCGACCGTGCTTGCACGAGAAGCCATGCGATCGAGCTTGTCTGTATATCGCGCATAGCGCGATGAAATAAGCCCGTCAGGGCTTATGAATAGCATTGCTTAAAAGAGACAATACGGCGATGAAATAAGCCCG
>CAJTSE010000014.1:15549-41067 GCA_910578815.1 uncultured Acetatifactor sp. | reverse complement strand
AGGGCTTATGAATAGCATTGCTTAAAAGAGACAATACGGCGATGAAATAAGCCCGAAATGATCCAGCAATGCACAAAAAAATTATATGGAGGAAATTCGCAATGTCAGAAATCACAAAAAAACCGATTAAGATAACGGAAACCATATTGCGTGACGCACACCAGTCTCTGATTGCTACCAGAATGCCTACCGAGTTTATGCTTCCCATTGTAGAGAAAATGGATAAGGTGGGATACCATTCCGTAGAGTGCTGGGGCGGCGCAACCTTTGATGCTTCCTTACGGTTCCTGAAGGAAGATCCCTGGGACAGACTGCGCAGGCTGCGGGACGGCTTTAAGAATACCAAGCTGCAGATGCTGTTTCGCGGACAGAATATCTTAGGCTACAGACCTTATGCCGATGATGTTGTGGACGCGTTCGTGCAGAAGTCCATTGCAAACGGTATTGATATAATTCGTATTTTTGACTGCCTGAACTATTTGCCCAACCTGCAGGAGGCGGTGAATGCCACCAACAGGATGAAGCAGCAGGAAGGCAGAGGTCATGCCCAGGTGGCACTGTCTTATACCTTGGGAGACGCTTACACCCTGGAATATTGGGCTGATATGGCAAAGAAGATCGAAGAGATGGGTGCCGATTCCATCTGTATCAAGGACATGGCAGGCCTGCTGGTTCCTTACAGGGCAAGCGAGCTGATTGCGGCCATGAAGGAGAATACCAATCTTCCCATTCAGCTGCATACTCATTATACCTCCGGTGTGGCAGGCATGACATACCTGAAGGCTGTGGAAGCCGGTGTGGATGTGATTGACACCGCCATGAGTCCGCTGGCTATGGGTACTTCCCAGCCGGCAACCGAGGTGATGGTAGAGACCTTCCGGGGCACGCCCTATGATACGGGCTTTGATCAGAATCTGCTGGCGGAAATTGCGGATTACTTCCGTCCCTTCAGAGATGAGTGCTTAAAGAACGGCCTGCTGAATCCCAAGGTTATGGGCGTTGATATTAAGACCCTGCTTTATCAGGTGCCCGGCGGTATGCTTTCCAACATGGTGAGTCAGTTGAAGGAGCAGAATGCGGAAGACAAGTATTATGAGGTGCTGAAGGAGATTCCTCAGGTCCGCAAGGATCTGGGCGAGCCGCCGCTGGTTACCCCTTCTTCCCAGATTGTGGGGACACAGGCAGTGTTTAACGTGCTGATGGGCGAGAGATACAAGATGGCTACCAAGGAGACCAAAGCAGTGCTGCGCGGCGAGTACGGGCAGACCGTCAAGCCTATGAGCCAGGAGGTCATTGACAAGGTTATTCCTGGTGAGGAAAGACTGACGGGACGTTTTGCAGATACGCTGAGCAATGAGATGGATAAGCTGGAGAATGAGATGAAGGAGTGGAAGCAGCAGGATGAGGACGTTTTATCCTACGCTTTATTCCCGCAGGTTGCTATGGACTTCTTCAAGTACCGCCAGGCACAGCAGGAGAAGGTGGATATGACACAGGCTGATACCACAAACGGTGCTTATCCCGTATAATCAGGCGTGAACTGCGAGTCAATGCCGGCAGGTGTAGTGTGTCAAAAGAGTGCCGGGAATATGGATTTACGAAAATGAAATCCCCGCTTGAAGGCTGTGAGCTTTCAGGCGGGGATTTGCGTGCCGGCGAACAGCCGTTACACCCATGATACAAAACGGACACATTTTCGTGCTATCCTTACTATTGACAATTTTTCCGGTGTAGAGTTAAAATGACAACGATGTGTATGCACTGGAGAGGCAAGAACACAGGATGAGAGACGAAGAGATTTTAGGAGCCGGACGGCGGCCGCTAAACGGCGGAAGATATTGCAAACGTCAGGGCGGCAGGAGAGGAAAAAGAAAAGGTTCCTTTTTGCTGACCTTTATTTTGCTGCTTTCCGGGCTGCTTGTGGCAGGCTGCTTTTATGTGGACAGCCTTACCTATAAGGTGAGTTATGTGGAGGCGGGGGTGGAAATCAGTCCTCAGGACTTCTTTAAGAATCCCACGCCGGATGCGGTCTTTGTCGGCGCAAGCCGGGAGCTTGATACCCACGTACCGGGTGAATATCAGGTTAATGTTAAAAGCGGTCTGTTTTCTCACGAATGTACTCTTTATGTCAGTGATACCATAGCCCCTCAGGGGAGTGTAAGTCCTGTGGAACTGGGGTATGGGCAGATTTGCCGGCCGGATGATTTTGTGTTGGATATACAGGATGCCACAACCGTATCCGTAACTTTTGCAGAGGCACCGGATTTCGGAAAGTGGGGAGAACAGGGAGTGGTGATTCTGCTGAGTGATATGGGAGGGAACATAACACGCCTGGAAACAACGTTGTTTATTAATCCGGTTCTGGCCGAGCTGGAATGGGAGGTTGGGGCTGCTCCGCCTGTTGCGGAGGACTTTACGCTGGCCGGGCAGGAGAAAAAGCTTTTGACCACAGGAATTGATACTTCTCAGCCCTCCCGGCAGACAGTGAGTATAGAAGTGGACGGAATTGCTTATAACTCCATCCTTAACATCATGGATACCGTTCCGCCAAAGGTGGAAGTGCGGGATGTGAACGGATTCGTGAACACTCCGGTATCTGCGGAGGCTTTTATATTGTCTGTTCAGGATATTTCGCCGGTGACGGCTGCGTTTGCCATAGAGCCGGATCTTACCCTTGCAGGAAGCCAGGAGGTCAGCCTGGTGTTTACAGACGGAAGCGGTAATGCGACTAAGGCGTCTGCTTTGCTAACGCTGACAGAGGACAAGGAGCCGCCCGTGATCACGGGAGCCAGGGATATAACCTATGTTATGGGCACATCCATTGCCTATAAAAAGAACGTGACGGTTACGGACAACAGTGGAGAAGAACTGGCGCTGAATGTGGATAACAGTCAGGTGAATTTGGAAGAGACGGGGGTTTATCCGGTGACCTATTCCGCGGTGGACCATGCGGGAAACACAGCATCTGTTACTATAAATGTTACGGTAATGGCAATGACGTATGACGTGAACGAAGTATACGGTTATGCGGACGCCGTACTGGCATCCATTTTTACGGAAGGGATGAGCCAATACGATAAAATTCTGGCAATCTATAACTATGTAAAAACGAATGTGGGTTATATCAGCCATTCCGATAAGGGAGACTGGGTGAAGGCCGCTTATGAAGGCTTTGTACAGAAGCAGGGGGATTGTTATGTCTATGCCTGTACCACAAAGGTATTGCTGGATCGAGCAGGTATCACCAATATGGATATTGAAAAGATTCCCTCCAGAACAACACACTATTGGAATCTGGTGGATATTGGAGAGGGCTGGCATCACTTGGATACAACGCCCAGGAAGGATCATCCCGTGATTTTTTACTGGACGGAGGCGCAGATGATGGAATATTCGGCCAAGCATGGAAATTCCCACAATTACGACCATGAGCTGTATCCGGAGGTACCATAGCATGACGAAAAGATTTTCTTTGGCTGCATACAGTTTGTATACAGCCAAAGAAAATCTAAGTTTCGTCACAAGCAAGGGCAGTGTTATGATTGAGACGGGGAAAGGCACATAAGAGGTGAGTAAGTAAATGAAAAAACTGGGAATTATCGGCGGACTTGGGCCAATGGCTACTACTTATTTTTTGTATCTGCTGACGCAGATGAGCCTGGCGGAAAAGGATCAGGAGCATATGGAGATATTGATGCACAGTAAGCCGTCCATTCCTGACCGTACCCGTTATATTCTGGGGTTAAGCTCGGAAAATCCTGCTCCGGAGATGATTGAGATCGGGCAGGAGTTGAAAAATATGGGGGCGGAGCTGCTGGCAATTCCGTGTATCACGGCGCATTATTTTCATGATGAGCTGGAGCAGGGGATTGGTTTGAAGGTGTTGCATGCAGTGAAGGAAACCGGAAAGTATTTGCAGGATGCGGGAGTTGACAGGGTCGGAATCCTTGCCACGGACGGAACGGTAAAAAGCAGGCTGTTTGAAAACTTGCTGAGTCAATATGGAATAACCACCGTAAATCCGGGGGAAAAGTCACAACGGATGGTCATGGATTTGATCTACCGTCAGATTAAATCCGGTGAAAAGGGAAATCTTGATCAGTTTACTCAGGTGGGAGAGGAACTGTTTCATGTAGGAGCCCAGGTGAATCTGCTGGGCTGTACGGAGCTTTCCCTGTTAAAGAGGGACTATTCTCTTCCTGCAGGTTTTTTAGATGTGCTGGAAGTTTTGGCAAGGTGCGCAGTGCAGGAGTGCGGCAAATTTGACATGCAATACCGGGAGCTGATTACAAAATAAAATTCGGAAAGATCCGGATCATGGAGAGGCATAAAGAAATGCAGAATAATGTTTTGGATTATTTGGATGAAACGGTTTTAAAAGTACCGGAGAAAATTGCGTTTTCCAACGGTACCGAGGATATGACTTTTATGCAGGTGGACAGGGAAAGCAGGGCTGTCGGGACATGGCTTCATAAGAGAGGGATCTATAGGAAGCCGGTGGTGGTATTTATGAACAAACATCCAAAAGAAGTCACTGCTTTTTTTGGAGTGATCAGAGGTGGATGCTTTTATGTGCCCATAGACGAGGAAATGCCCCGCGTGCGCATTGATCTGATCTTATCGAATCTGCAGCCTGAAATGATTCTCTGCGACCGACAGACGGCCGAGATTGCGGAGAGCTTTTCCGGGCAGATGGAGATCGTGCTGTATGATGAAATCTGTAATACAGAGATCGACAACGAAGCTTTACGGGAAATTCATGACAGGGTCATTGATACGGACCCAATTTATGTGGTGTTTACTTCGGGCTCTACCGGTGTGCCAAAGGGAGTGGCGGCGTGCCATCGTTCGGTGCTGGATTATATTGAGCATTTGTCGGAGGTGCTGGAATTTAATGAAAATACCATATTCGGCAATCAGACGCCATTGTACTTTGACGCCTGCTTAAAGGAGCTGTATCCGACCATAAAGTACGGGGCTACCACCTATTTGATTCCCAGAGAGCTTTTTATGATGCCGCTTAAGCTGGTGGAATTTTTAAATACTTATCGGATTAATACAGTCTGCTGGGTGGTGTCGGCGCTGACTTTTATTTCAGCCTTTGACACTTTTAAGACTGTGGTGCCGGAATATCTGCATACGGTGGCCTTTGGCAGTGAGGTCTTTCCCATAAAGCAGTTTAAGCGCTGGCGGGAGGCGCTGCCCCATGCAAAATTTACAAATTTGTATGGTCCTACAGAGGGAACGGGCATGTGCTGCTATTATAAGGTGGAGCGTGATTTTGAGCTGGACGAGGTCATACCTATCGGGCGGCCTTTTGCCAACACGGATATTCTTCTGCTGAAAGAGGACAATACGCCGGCAGGTAGAGGGGAGACCGGAGAAATTTGTATCAGGGGAACGTCGCTTACTCTAGGCTATTACAATAATTTCGAAAAGACCAGCGAAGTATTTGTCCAGAATCCGTTAAATACGGCATACCCGGAACTGATTTACCGTACAGGGGATTTGGGAAGGATAAATGCGGCAGGAGAACTTGTTTTTGTGTCCCGAAAGGATTACCAGATTAAGCATATGGGGCATCGGATTGAGCTTGGTGAAATAGAAGTTAATGTGAACATGCTGGAGGGGATCAAAAGCTCTGGCTGCATCTATGACTTGGCGAAAGGAAAAATTGTGTTATACTATGTAGGGGAGACGGAAGAAAAGGAGCTGGTGGCTCTTTTAAAAGAGAAGCTTCCCAGATATATGATCCCCAACTATGTCAGAAGACTGGAGCAGATGCCCTTAACAGCAAACGGAAAGATTGACAGAGTGACGCTGACGAAGTATCATCAGGAGAGTACACGGGAAGTTTCCCAGGAAACATCCCGGAAAGAAAAGAGGTAAAAATGATGGAAGAACTACTGAATATTTTGAAAGATCTCCACCCGGATGTGGATTTTGAGAAGGAAGAGCATCTGGTGGACGATAAAATTCTGGATTCCTTTGATATTATATCCGTGATCTCCGAGATCGCGGAGCAGTTTGATGTGGTAATTTCCGCAGAATATATTCTGCCGGAATATTTCAATTCAGCGAAAGCGCTATATGCCTTGATCGAGCGGCTGGAGGATGAGGATTAAGATGCTGTTTACATCCTATGAATTTCTGGAATTCCTTCTGATCCTGTTTCTGCTCTATTACCTTCTTCCGGGCAAGTGGCAGTGGAAGCTTCTGCTGGCGGCCGGTTTTGTGTTTTATTTTTATGCGGGACCGGTGTACTGTGTCTATATTTTGGTGACAATCCTTACCACTTGGTTTGCGGGGCGCAGGATAGAGGCAGAACGGGATAAGAGAGACATTTGGCTGAAGGAGCATAAGGAAGGCTTAAGCAAGGAAGAGAAGAAGAGCATAAAGGCAAAAATAAAGCACAGAACATGGATTTGGACCTTGTGCTGTCTGCTTTTAAATCTGGGGATTTTGGCGGTAGTCAAGTATACGAATTTTGTGATTGCTAATATCAACGGACTGCTGAAGGCTGCCGGGAGTGGAAAGCCTCTTGATTTTCTGAATATCATCGTACCGCTGGGAATTTCCTTTTATACTTTTCAAAGTATGGGTTATATCATTGATGTATATCGGGGGACCGTAGAAGCGGAGAAAAATCCTTTTCGTTTTGCGCTCTTTGTATCCTTCTTTCCCCAGTTGGTCCAGGGTCCAATCAGCAGATTCGGCGATCTGAAGAAGACGCTGTTTGAAGCTCATCCCTTTGATAGGCAGACAGTTGCTTTGGGGCTGCAGAGAATCCTGTGGGGATTTTTTAAAAAGCTGGTAATAGCGGACCGGATTTTGGCAGGGGTTAATACGCTGATTCACGACGCGGATGCTTACCGCGGTGCCTATGTGTTTGTGGGGATGCTGTTTTACGCCCTGGAGCTGTATGCGGACTTTACGGGCGGAATCGACATTACGATTGGCGTTGCCCAGGCTCTTGGAATCAAGGTGACGGAGAATTTTAACAGGCCCTATTTTTCCAAGAATATCAAGGAATACTGGAATCGTTGGCATATTACTATGGGTTCCTGGTTTACGGATTATATTTTTTATCCCATATCCGTGTGTAAACCGATGCTGAAGCTATCAAAATTTTCCAGAAATCATTTTGGGGAGGTTATTGGCAAAAGGGTGCCGGTATATCTTTCTTCCTTTGTGGTTTGGTTTGCCACGGGAATCTGGCACGGAGCCAGCTGGAATTTTATTGTCTGGGGATTGGGGAACTGGCTGGTAATCATGATTTCCCAGGAACTGGAACCGTTGTATCAAAAATTTCATGATACCTTTCATGTCAGGGAGAGATTTGCTTTTCGATTATTTCAGGTCGTGCGCACGGTTCTGCTGATGAGCTGCCTGCGCATGTTTGATTGCTACAGGGACGTGCCGCTGACATTTCGGATGTTTGGCAGCATGTTCAGTGAGGGGAACTGGAATATCTTGTGGAACGGTGCGCTGTTGAATATCGGCTTATCTGGCGTTGATTACTTTGTTTTGTTGATCGGGCTGGTACTTTTGATTACGGTAAGCCTGGTACAGCGTAAAGGGAGTGTGAGGGAGAAAATAGGGCGCCTGCCTTATTGGGGGCGTTTTGCACTCTGGTACGGATTGTTTCTGGCGGTGCTGCTGATGGGAGCTTACGGTGTGGGCTATGATTCCAGCCAGTTCATTTATAATCAGTTTTAGAGCTTGAAGAGGGTGCAGGAATGAAAGGGAAAAAAATATGCAGGACCATAGCCACGGTTGTTATCGTCGTGTGCAGTCTGGCGCTGCTGCAAAGAATGTTGACACCAAAGTATGTAGACGGTATAATCGAAGGAGCGTTGATCGCCGAATATTATGGGGAAGAAAAAGACCATGATGTGATTTTCATTGGGGATTGCGAAGTATATGAGAATTTTTCTCCTGCAGTGCTGTGGGAGGAATACGGAATCAACAGTTATATCCGGGGCAGTGCACAGCAGTTGATTTGGCAGTCTTATTATTTACTGGAGGATACCCTGCGGTATGAAACGCCAAAGGTAGTAGTGTTTAATGTGCTGGCCATGCAGTATGACGAGCCTCAGAAAGAAGCTTACAACCGTATGACACTGGAAGGTATGGAATGGTCAATGTTTAAGGTGAAATCCATTTTTGCCTCCATGACGTCAAAGGAAAAGTTTGAAGATTATCTTTTTCCCATTCTCAGATACCATTCCAGATGGAGTGAATTGAGTGCAGGAGATTTTGAAAATATGTTTGCTGCTCCAAAAGTCTCCCATAATGGTTATTATATGAGAGTGGATGTAAAAGCGGCGGAAAATATTCCCGAACCTCGGCCTCTGGGAGATTACCAATTTGGTAAAAATTCGTATTGCTATCTTGACAAGATGGTAGAACTCTGCGAGGAAAAAGAGATTCAGCTGATTTTGATCAAGGCGCCAAGTCTCTATCCGCACTGGTATGACCAGTGGGAGGTGCAGATGGAAGAGTATGCAAAGGCTCATGGACTGCTTTATCTTAATTTTTTGGAATGTTTAGATGAGATAGGACTGGACTTTCAGACGGATACCTATGACGCTGGACTGCACCTGAATCTGTCAGGAGCGGAAAAGATGAGTGCTTATTTCGGACGAATTCTCACGGAAGAGACGGCAGTGGAGGACAGGCGGAACGAGGCAGAGCTGGAGCGGCGGTGGCAGGAAAAGCTCGCAGCGTATGAGGAAGAGAAACAACAGCAATATGTTCAATATGGAATAAAATAACAGGAGGATACTTATGAAAAGATTTATCAGTATTTTATTGGCAACAGGTATGATTCTGATGGCAGGCTGTGGCAACAGCGAAAATACCATCAGCGGAGAGGTGAAGGATAATCAGGGAAGTACCGTTCAGGGTACGGGCAGTAATGCCGGAGGCCAGACGGGAAGCAGCCAGGGAACGCAGTCCAAGGGCTATGTATTTATATATAACGGGGTGACGGTTTCGGTGGATGGGAACATGGCTCCTGTTCTGGAAGCTCTGGGTGAGCCTGTAAACTATTATGAGGCAGCCAGCTGTGCCTTCGAAGGATTGGACAAGGTTTATACTTATGGCAGTTTTGTGATCGAGACCTATCCTCAAGGGGACAAGGATCTTATATCAGTGATCAGGTTGACGGATGATGCCGTATCTACCCCGGAAAATATATACATTGGCTGTACCAGGGATGACGTGACGAGAGTATATGGAACGGAGTATACGGAACAGGGCAGCATGCTGGTATATACAAAAGATGGTATGAAGCTTTCCGTTATGATTGAAAATGATGTGGTAACTTCGATACAATATTTTTCCACGGTGCTGGATGAGTAAGGAATTGAAACGGATTTCTGGAAAGCTATGGGCAGGGGTATTCCTGAGGGAATGCCCCTGTTCTTGTAACAGTTCAGCCCCGACAACTTGATAGTGCCAGCCGGCCATTATTCTCATTCGGACACGCTTGTGCTTGAGGCTTGCACAGTCCTCATTGAGAACGATGGCCGGCTGTCGCCTGTTACTTGACTGCGGGGTGTTCGAACTGTTACCTTTTTCCTGTATGAGGGGCTTGACATAAGGAAGATATTCCGGTAACATAACATATGTTACACTGGTTTTGCAGAAGTGGGGACGGGCTTTACCGACAGGTTTGGATGATTGGGGGGAGTGCGATGGCACGCAAGGAAACAATAACATTACAGATGATTCTGGACACTGCATTTGCGATGACCAGGGAAGAAGGGTTTTCAAATGTGACGGCCAGAAAGGTGGCTGCAAAAGCGGGGTGTTCTACCCAGCCTATCTTTAGAGTTTACAAGAATATGGATGAGCTGTGGGATGCGGTATATCAAAAAGCAGCTCGTTTTTTTCAAGATTATTACAGTCTGTATCCGAGGATGGGAAAGGCGCCCTTTTCCAATCTGGGTATGGCATACATAGCTTTTGCAAGAGAAGAAAAGCATCTGTTTGAGCTGTTATTTGTAAACAGCACGCCCGGCCGGAAAAGTATGTATGAGATTTTAAACGGCGGAGAAGGTAATGTGGTGTATGAGATAAATCTTGCAAAGGCGGCAGGCTGCTCTGATCCGGGCGCCTTGTTCATGCGCATGTGGATTTTCATACATGGTGCTGCT
Organism: uncultured Acetatifactor sp.; assembly: GCA_910578815.1. Taxonomy (GTDB): domain Bacteria; phylum Bacillota; class Clostridia; order Lachnospirales; family Lachnospiraceae; genus Acetatifactor. The sequence continues at coordinate 30,904 of CAJTSE010000014.1, read as the reverse complement.
TGTATGTCTCTGACAGGAGACTATGATCTGTCTGATATGGAGACGCTTGAATTACTGGAACGTTCCTGCAGGGCGTTTCTGGCAGAAACACGGCAGGAGTAATCTTAAAATTTATGTTTTTGGCAGCTGGATGAAGCAAAAACGAAAAACATGTGTGATTTTAAGGATCGGCAGGTCCTCAGCGGAAAAGCAGGGGATTTGAACGGAGGCGGATGTGGGAAAAGAGTATGATGTCCTGGGCAGAATATCGGACAAATATAATAAAATGAGCAAGAGCCATAAGGCCATTGCAACATATATTATGGAGCATTATGACCAGGCGGTGTTTATGACTGCCGCTAGGCTTGGGGAGCTTTTGGGGATCAGCGAGTCCACGGTAGTGCGTTTTGCTTCTGGTATTGGCTATGATGGTTATCCGGAGTTTCAGCGGGCATTGGAGGAATGTGTAAAGGGAAAATTAAGCAGTGTGCAGAAGATGGACGCAAAGTACGGCAGGAGTTCACAGTCGGAAGTGCTTACATCTGTAATAACAGCTGATATTGAAAAACTTCAGCATACCATAGACAACCTGGACCCCACAGCATTTGAGTTGTCAGTGAATACGATTCTGGAGGCGGAAACTATTTATATTATGGGCTTGCGCAGCAATGAACCTTTGGCGGAATTCCTTCATTTTTACCTCAACATGGTCAGAGGCGGTGTGGTGCTGTTAAAGACCACCAGCGTCAGCGAGACCTTTGAGCAGATGATCAGAATTAATGAGAAGGACTGCTTTATCGGCATTAGCTTTCCCAGGTATTCCATGCGTACTTTAAAGGCTATGGAGTTTGCCAGTGACAGGAACGCCAAGGTGATCGCCATAACCGATTCCACCCATTCCCCCATGAGTTTGTATTCCTCTTGTAATTTGCTGGCAAGGAGCGATATGGTTTCCATCGTGGATTCCCTGGTGGCCCCTTTGAGCGTGATCAATGCGCTGGTGGTGGCACTGTGCCTGAAGTGTCCTCAGGAGGTAAAACGGAATCTGGAGATGTTGGAAGAAACATGGAATAATTATCAGGTTTACTTAAATGACGAGATAAACTTTATTGACGACGAGCCAATGCTGAATTATTCTCTTCGCAGGGATGATGGCGAGTGAGGCTTCAAGGAAATTGTCACATGTTTTTGTATGGGTGACGCACTGAGAGGGATCAAGGTGATTGTATGGGCAGGGTAATCGTCATAGGAGGCGGCCCCGCAGGGATGATGGCAGCGGTGGCGGCAGCTAGGGCAGGGAGCAGCGTCTGCCTGATTGAAAAAAATGAAAAACTGGGCAAAAAGCTGTTTATTACAGGGAAGGGACGCTGCAATGTAACCAATGCCGGGGACGTGGACGTGCTGTTTGAAAATGTCTGTACTAATAAAAAATTTTTATACAGCGCTTTTTATGGATTTGACAATACGGCTGTTATGAATTTCCTGGAGCAGGCGGGATGCAAATTAAAAATTGAGCGGGGAGACAGAGTTTTCCCGGTATCTGATCACTCGTCTGATGTGATAGGAGCTCTTCAGAGGGAACTGGAAAAGTACTGCGTGGAAGTGCTGCTGAATACAAAAGTGGATGAAATTTTAAAGGACCATCAGGAAATGATATTTGCAGGCGTTCGACTTTCGGACGGACGCGTGATACATGGGGACAGGGGAGTTATTTGTACCGGCGGCATGTCTTATCCTGCTACCGGCTCTACAGGGGACGGATACCGCTTTGCCAAATCGGCGGGCCATAGGGTGTCGGAGTTAAAACCGGCATTGGTCCCTCTTCGGGTGGAGGAAGCCTGGTGTCGGCAGCTTATGGGACTTTCCCTGCGGAATGTGTCTATGAGGCTGATGTGCGGCGGCAGGAAAGTATACGAGGGCTTCGGAGAGATGTTATTTACTCATTTCGGGGTCAGCGGACCGCTGGTGCTGACAGCCAGCAGTTTTTACCGGGAGGGCGGGGGAACACTGTTTCTCGATCTTAAACCGGCGCTGGATGAACAGCAGCTGGATAAACGGCTGCTTCGAGATTTTGATGAGAACAAAAATAAACAGTTTAAAAACGCTTTGGGCAAATTGTTCCCCGCAAAGCTGATACCGGTTATGGTATCGCTCTCCGGTATTGATCCTGAAAAGAAGATGAATGAGGTTACCGCAAAGGAACGACGTACATTTGCTGGTCTGATTAAGAGCCTTCCGCTGACGGTTACGGGAACCGGGGGATTTGAAGAGGCAATTATTACCAGGGGCGGCGTGGCCGTGAGGGAAGTTAATCCGTCCACTATGGAATCAAAGAAAGTAAAAGGGCTCTATTTTGCAGGAGAGGTGCTGGACCTGGACGCTTTAACCGGCGGCTTTAACTTGCAGATCGCCTGGTCTACGGGGTATTTGGCGGGAAAGAATGCGGCTGCTGATTAAGGAAATGTCGTAACGGGAAGCAAAGGAAAGAGTGTCCGTCGGCAGACAGGAGGAAATATGGCATATAATATTGCGATTGATGGACCCGCAGGCGCGGGAAAGAGTACCATCGCCAGGGCGGTGGCGGAAAAGATGAATTTGATTTATGTGGACACGGGGGCGATGTATCGTGCCATAGCATTGTACCTGTTAAGGGAGAAAACGGATCTGCAGGATCAGGAAAAAATTGTGGAACAGTGCAGGAAAGCGGATGTTACCATACGCTATGAGGGCGGCGTACAGGTGGTTTACCTAAACGGGGAAAACGTGAACGCCTGTCTGCGCACCGAAGAGGTGGGCAGTACCGCGTCTGTTATCAGTCCCATACCGGAGGTACGAAAGAAGCTGGTAGAGCTGCAGCGCAGGCTGGCGTCTGGAAATGACTGCATTATGGACGGGCGGGATATTGGCACCTGCGTGCTGCCGGAAGCACAGACAAAAATTTATCTTACTGCCAGCAGTAGCGTGCGGGCAAAGCGCCGTTTTGAAGAGCTGTCGGCAAAGGGGGAACGCTGTGATCTGGAAAAGATCCGTGCGGATATTGAAGAGCGGGACCGCAGGGATATGAATCGAGAAACTTCACCCTTAAGGCGGGCAGAAGATGCCGTTCTGGTGGATACCTCGGATATGACAATACAGGAAGCCGTGGAAAGGATTATTGCAATTTGCAGTGAGTCATCGGAAAGCCGCTGATTTTCAACGGTAATGTATGCGGTATTTCTTATATTTTCAATATTACAGGTTTCTAGGGCGGAAGGGGAAATTAAGATGGAGGTCAGAATTGATCAATGCACCGGATTCTGCTTTGGGGTAAAACGGGCAGTAGAAACGGTGTATGAACAGTTAAAAACGGGGAAGACTATATATACCTATGGTCCCATCGTGCATAACGAGGAAGTTATCAGAGAGCTGGAAAAACAGGGGGTCAAGGTACTGGAGGATGTGCGGGCACTGGAGGCACTTCCCAATGGAAAGGCCTGTACCGGGGGAGAAGCCGGAAATAGGGTAATGGTGATTATCTGCGCACACGGCGTATCAAAGCAGGTCTATGATATTCTGGAGGAAAAGGGCCTGGAGTATGTGGATGCCACCTGTCCCTTCGTGAAGCGTATCCATGGCATTGTAGAGAAAGAGAGCGGAGAAGGAAAATATATTGTTGTTGCAGGCGACCCGGACCATACCGAGGTGAAAGGGACTTTGGGCTGGTGTCAGGGGGATGCTGTCGTGTTGGAAACCGTGGAGGAAGCCGAAAGATTTGTCCCGCCAGAAGGGCGGAATGTCCTTGTTGTCTCCCAAACGACATTTAACTACAATAAATTTTATTATATAGTTGAAATTTTTGAAAAAAAAGGTTACAATGTTAGTGTTGCGAATACGGTATGCAGCGCGACAGAAGAGCGCCAGCGCTCTGCAAGAGCTCTTGCGGAGGAAGCTGACGTTATGATTGTAATAGGAGGCAGGCACAGTTCCAATACAAAGAAGCTGTATGAAATCTGCAGTGAGAAGTGTGCCAGAACCTATTTTATACAGACACTGGATGACTTGCATTTAGAACTGCCTAAATCTGTCCGCCTGGTGGGTATTACAGCGGGGGCTTCCACCCCAAATAAATTAATCGAGGAGGTTCAAAATTATGTCAGAATTAACTTTTGAACAAATGCTGGAAGATTCAATTAAGACAATACATTCAGGAGAGGTAGTCGAGGGCACGGTCATTGATGTCAAAGCGGATGAGATCGTTTTAAACATCGGATATAAGTCAGACGGTATTCTTACAAGAAACGAATATACCAATGATTCCAGTGTTGATTTGACTACACTGGTAAAGCCCGGCGATACCATGGAGGTTAAGGTCCTGAAGGTGAATGACGGTGAGGGTCAGGTGGTGCTGACCTATAAGAGGCTTGCCGCAGACAGAGGGAATAAGAGAATTGAAGAGGCATATAATAGCAGAGAGGTCTTAAAGGCAACTGTGGCGCAGGTGCTGGAGGGAGGCTTAAGCGTTATCGTGGATGAGGTGAGGATCTTCATTCCTGCCAGCCTTGTTTCCGATACCTATGAAAGAGATCTGTCCAAGTATGCGGGGCAGGAGATTGAATTTGTAATCAGCGAGTATAATCCTAAGAGAAGAAGATACATCGGTGACCGCAGGCAGCTTGTGGCAGCCAGAAAGGCAGAGCTTCAGAAAGAGCTTTTCGAAAGAATCCACGAAGGAGACGTTGTGGAAGGAACCGTTAAAAACGTTACCGATTTCGGCGCGTTTGTGGATCTGGGTGGTGCTGACGGATTGCTTCATATTTCTGAAATGTCTTGGGGGCGTGTAGAGCATCCGAAGAAGGTATTTAAGGTAGGAGATCAGCTGAAGGTTCTGATTAAGGAGATCAGCGGCAGTAAGATTGCGCTTTCCCTGAAGTTTGATGATGCAAATCCCTGGCGGGACGCTGCTGATAAATATGCCGTAGGCAATGTGGTGACCGGAAAGGTAGCCAGGATGACTGACTTTGGCGCTTTTGTGGAGCTGGAGCCCGGTGTGGACGCTCTGCTTCATGTATCACAGATTTCCAAAGAGCATGTGGAGAAGCCTGCAGACGTATTGAGTGTGGGTGAGGAAGTGACGGCGAAGGTTGTGGACTTTAATGAAGACGAGAAGAAAATTTCTTTGAGCATCAAGGCAATGCTTGCGCCCGAAGCAGATCAGGAGGAATCCGATGAGGATGTGGTTTCCGTAGATATTGATGCGGTAATCGCGGCGCAGGAAGAGTAAGTTCCGGTATCCGACAATGAAATGCAAAGCATTTATTGTACGAAACAGAGCAGGAGAGTGTGTGCCATGACGTATGATTATGAGTATTTTAAAAGAGAAGTGCTGGCGCTGACCTCGATTGATTTAAACTGCTACAAGGAAAAGCAGATGAAGCGTCGTATCGACACTTTGATTGCCAAGCACAGGATAGACGGATATGATAAGTATGTGCAGGGATTAAAGACAGACCGGGAATTGTTTGAAGAGTTTGTCAGTTATATAACAATCAATGTATCTGAGTTTTACCGGAACCCAGAGCAGTGGAAGTTGATGGATGAGCAGGTGATTCCGGAGTTGATCAAAAGATTCGGGAATAACCTTAAGGTATGGAGCGCCGCTTGTTCTACCGGCGACGAGCCTTATTCCCTGGTAATGGCGCTGTCCGGTCATATACCGCTTACTAGTGTCAGAATCTTTGCTACGGATCTGGATAAGCAGATCATTGCAAAAGCAAAGATGGGGCTTTACAACAGTAAAAGTATTCAGGCTGTGCCCGCTGATCTGAAAAGAAAGTATTTTACTCAGGTTGGACCGTCTTTCAAGGTGGCGGAAGAAATCAAGGCCAAGGTGGAATTTAAGGAGCATAATCTGTTAAAGGATGCTTATCCGACGAATTATCACATGATCGTGTGCCGCAATGTACTGATATATTTTACCGAGGAAGCAAAAGACGAAGTTTTCCGCAAGTTTTTCAAAGCGCTTGCTCCAGGCGGCGTGCTCTTTATCGGAAGTACGGAGCAGATTGTCAATTATAAGGAGATAGGATTTGAGAGGAAAAATTCTTTTTTCTATCAAAAGCCTATGTAATACATAAAATGATAAAACAAAAAATTTTAAGGGCTGTCAAATGACAGCCCCTTTTGTTGTGAGCCTATGGCTTAGTGTCAATAGGTGGCGGCCATCATTGTTAAAACATGAGCCGCATACCGGGAAAATGCCTGGCGGTCACGCTTCAGATCATCGGTAAGCTCGAAGAACAACTCTCTGCTCTTATAATCACGCTTAAAAAATGGCTCAAACACAACATTCCATTGAGGAAGATAGCAGGCATACTTTCTGGTGTAGCAGTTAGCTGCCGAAGCGGGAATCCTGTGCTCCTGGTCCACGAAGCCTGCTACGGATTTATGGAGTGCCACGTCTTCTGTAGGAAGATAATAATAATCCTTATAATTGGAATAAAAATATTTCAGTTCTTCCTCGTAAATGGGGATTTTCAAGGTGGCTTCGGCTCCCTTCCCGCGGAAGAAACAGCCGCCTGCGGAGGTAAGCACTTCCTTCGGAAGCGGAGTGTCAGGCACAATCGTGATAACCAGCTCTTTCCTGGAGCTGCCGTTTACGTCTTTGTAATAATTTGCCTGTACCTTTTTGGCCTTTACCGGCTGGTTAAAAAGATCGTAATAGCCCAAGATGGGAAGCGTTTCCAGCATACCTCTGAGATCGGAAGCATTATGCAGGAAAAGGGCATTTTCAGAAAACTCGTTTGGATTTTTAACATAGTCCTGATAAATGCCGATCAGCTCGCCGCCGGAAAAAACATCCTTACGTTCGGTTCCCAGAAACTGCTCTATTGTTTTCTGCTTGCAGTTGGGAAGCCTGAGAAAAAATTTGTAGGGCGCGATCCGTCGGTAAAGGTCGATACCCTGAAACGGTTCGAAGGTGAAAGGAAGGGAAAGCTGTTCACACTTTTGGGTGATGAAAGGCAGGTCAAAATTATTACCGTTATAATGAATTAGATAGCGATAAAGTTTTGCAAATTCAAAAAAAGCCGTCAATATATCAGCCTCTTGTTCTGTGTTTTCGGCCAGCCATTGGGTGGTACGCCATTTTCCGGCAAGGTAGTAGGCGCAGCCAATCAGATACAGGTTGGAGGAACGGGCCGTAAAGCCGGTAGTTTCTATATCAAAAAATAAAATTCGTTCGAGGGGCGCAAGCCGCTCAAGAGGGTAGGAAATAGAAAAATTTTCCAGGGTTTCCTCACAAATTCTCATGGCAAATCTCCTATTGTCATATAATAGCGCTTACATTTGCTCGTTAATGATCGCAGAAAAACAAATGTCTGCTTTCAAGTGGCATGCCACTTTGCGCTTTGTTTTTCTTTCTTCCACTTAATTCTCGCAAGCACACGCCTTGCGAACTTCGTCCTCATGGCACCTTTTGCCTGCTGTCGCAGGCTGCTTGCTCGTTAAACATCACAGAAAAACAAATGTCTGCTTCGCAGCCGCTTGTTTTTCTGCTGTGATGTTTACATTATATCATAAATTTTAATTTAACAGTAGTATTTTTGAGAAAAAAATAGTATATTTAATGGGAGTGGTTTTGCAAAATTCGACAGCAATCCGCGGGTAACAGTATCAATGGGGAAAGGACGTAGTAAAGGTATGGCAAAGTTGACATTTGTGGGCGGCATACATCCATATGATGGCAAGGACCTGTCCAAGGATAAACCGATTCAGGACATACTTCCGGGGAATGAGCTTGTGTATCCGCTTTCCCAGCATATCGGCGCTCCGGCAAAGCCGATAGTGGTCAAGGGTGACAGGGTGCTTGCCGGGCAGAAAATAGCCGAAGGAGGCGGATTTGTTTCCGCACCGATTTATGCTTCGGTATCGGGGACGGTCAAGTCGATCGAACCCAGGCGTGTAGTTACCGGAGACATGATTATGAGTATTGTGCTGGAAAACGACGGCCTGTATGAAGACGTGGGATTTTACCCTCCGGCGCCGTATGAAAACTTAAGCAGAGAGGACATAATTGACATCATCCGGGAAGCGGGCATCGTGGGCATGGGTGGAGCGGGTTTTCCTACCCATGTGAAGCTTTCGCCCAAGGAGCCGGAAAAAATAGAGTATGTGATCGCAAACTGTGCGGAGTGTGAGCCCTATCTGACCTCAGATTACCGCCGGATGCTGGAAGAGCCGGAAAAGCTGGTGGTAGGGCTGCAGATATTGATGCGTCTTTTTGAAAACGCGCCGGGGAAATACGCTCATGGGATCATTGCAGTGGAGGATAACAAGCCAGACTGCATTTCTCTTTTGCGGCAGCTGACAAAGGATATTCCGGAGGTCAGCGTCAAGGCATTAAAAACCAAATATCCTCAGGGCGGCGAACGGCAGCTGATCTATGCCACCACGGGCAGAAAGATTAATTCCACCATGCTTCCTGCGGATGTGGGCTGCGTGGTAAACAATGTGGATACCATCGTGGCGGTGTACCGTGCCGTCATGGAAGGCAGGCCGTTAATGGAGCGGATCGTAACCGTCACGGGGGACGCCGTGGCCAGTCCCGGAAATTTCAGGGTCAAGATCGGTACCAGTTATCAGGAAATACTGAATGCGGCGGGAGGCTTCCGGACTACGCCGGAAAAAATAATATGCGGCGGCCCTATGATGGGCTTCGGTATGTTTGATTTGAATGTTCCTTCCACAAAGACCTCCACGGCCCTTCTGGGGCTGTCCAAGGATGATGTTGCGGCTATGGAGCCAGGCCCCTGTATCAACTGCGGGAGATGTGTGGAGGTATGTCCCGGCAGAGTGATACCCAGCAGGCTGGCGGATTATGCGGAACATTTTGACGAGGAAGCGTTTTTGGAAAATCATGGAATGGAATGCTGTGAATGCGGGTGCTGCAGTTTTATCTGTCCTGCAAAGCGGCCGTTGACTCAGGAAATAAAGTCCATGCGAAAGATACAGCTGGCAAAGAAAAAAACAGGAGGAAAGGCATGAGCGAATTGTTCAAGGTATCATCAAATCCACATATTCGTTCCAAGGTGACGACGAACGGTATCATGCTGGCAGTCATTGTTGCGCTGCTGCCTGCCACCGGCTTTGGAATTTATAACTTCGGCCCCAGGGCCATTGCGGTGATTCTGGTAACTATTGCCAGTACCGTATTGACAGAGTTTTTATATGGAATATACAGGAAGAAATTGACCATCACCGATCTCTCCGCAGTGGTGACAGGGCTTTTGCTGGCACTGAATCTGCCGGTGACCATTCCCCTTTGGATGGCAGCTCTGGGCGGCGTGTTTGCAATTCTTGTGGTGAAAATGCTTTTCGGTGGGCTGGGGCAGAATTTTATGAATCCGGCATTGGCGGCCAGATGTTTTCTTTTGATTTCTTTTCCCGGCGCAATGGCAGGCAAGGCTTTCGAATGTGATGCTTACACGGGGGCCACACCTCTTGAAATATTAAAAAACGGCGGTGAGGTCAACGTGATGGATATGGTCATTGGACGTACCTCCGGTACGATCGGTGAAACCTCCGTCATCGCATTGGTGATCGGAGCTTGCATACTGATTCTTTTGGGTATCATTGACCTTCGAATTCCTGGCAGCTACATAGTAACCTTTGTGATATTTTTGGTGGTAGTGGATCTGGCTAAGGGTCAATGGATTTCACCTGCCTATCTTACGGCTCAGCTGGCCGGCGGCGGCCTGATGCTGGGGGCCTTTTTCATGGCCACGGATTATGTGACAAGGCCCATTACGATCAAGGGGCAGTATTTGTTTGGAATTTTTCTGGGACTGATGACAGGAGTGTTTCGTGTCTTTGGATCAGGGGTGGAAGGCGTTTCCTATGCCATCATTCTGGGAAATCTGCTGGTGCCGCTGATTGAAAAGGTTACAAGACCGACAGCTTTCGGCTATGAGAAGGGGGGCAGACGCGGTGAAAAATAAGAGTGATGTGTCCACTATGCTCAAGGAAGCGGGAATCCTGTTTTGCATCACCCTGCTTGCGGGGCTTGCGCTGGGATTTGTCTACGAGCTGACCAAGGAGCCCAGAAGAATTCAGCAGGAAAAGGCAGTTCAGGAAGCCTGCATCGCTGTGTTCCCGCAGGCAAAGGAGCAGGGGATTGAGCTTACCTTTAAGGATACGGGCTATGTACCGGATGCGGCACTGGCCGCAGAGCTGGCGGAAAACAGTGTGGAGATCGGCACCGTATTTGCAGCATATAATAATGACACATTCTATGGATATGTGGTGGAATCCACTTCTGCAAAGGGCTACGGCGGCGATATTGTGCTTTATGTGGGTGTGGGCACGGACGGAACGGTGAACGGTGTGTCTATCACAAAAATTTCCGAGACGGCAGGTCTTGGGATGGAAGCTCCCAATGTATTGATTCCTGAGTTTGCGGGCAAGAAGGTGGAGAGCTTCGTATATACCAAGACGGGAGCGGCAGCGGAAAACGAAGTAGATGCAATCAGCGGCGCTACCATCACTACAAAAGCCGTCACGAACGCGGTAAATGGCGGGCTTAAAGTGGCTTTAGGACTGTTGGGGGGAGGTGCTGTCAATGAATAAAGCGGTTGAAAGGCTTTACAACGGTTTTATCAAGGAAAACCCTACTTTTGTGCTGATGCTGGGTATGTGTCCCACCCTGGCGGTGACAACCTCAGCCATTAACGGACTGGGGATGGGACTGACCACCATGGTGGTACTGGCTTTAAGTAACCTGTTTATTTCCCTGCTTCGGAAGGTGATTCCCAACCGGGTCCGGATTCCGGCGTTTATCGTGATTATCGCGTCCTTTGTGACCATTGTGCAGCTGCTGCTGGAAGCGTATCTGCCTTTTTTAAACAAGGCACTGGGGGTCTATATTCCTCTGATTGTGGTAAACTGTATCATTTTAGGCCGGGCGGAGGCATATGCTTATTCTAATACGCCGATTGCTTCCCTGTTTGACGGGATCGGCATGGGGCTGGGATTTTCCTTTGCGCTGACCTGCATCGGAGCGGTGCGTGAGCTGTTAGGTGCGGGAAAGCTTTTTGGATTTGCACTGCTGCCAAGTTCTTTTAAGCCTATACTGATATTCGGCCAGGCGCCCGGTGCGTTCTTCGTGCTGGCATGTCTGGTGGCATTACAAAACTTTGTAAAAGAAAAGCGAAAAAAGGCAGGAAAGCCTTACGAGAAGATTGGCTCCGGCTGTAGCGAGGATTGTATGAACTGTTCCGAAAAGGGCTGCAGTAAGCGCTTTTATGATGATAAGGAAAAGATCATAGACTTGGAAAAGGAGGGGAAGTAGATGGCGGCCGTAATTCATAAGATAGGAGAGTTTCTGCTGCTGCTGGTCAGCACCTCTCTGGTGAGTAATGTTGTCCTCAGCCAGTTTCTGGGGCTGTGTCCCTTTCTGGGAGTTTCAAAGAAGGTAAAGACTGCAGGAGGCATGGGAGCAGCCGTTATTTTTGTCATTACTTTGGCTAGTGCCGTGGCGGGAGTTATTAATAAGTTTGTGCTGATTCGTTTTAAAGTACAGTACCTGGATACTATCGTATTTATTTTGGTGATTGCTGCGCTGGTTCAGTTTGTAGAGATGTTCCTAAAAAAAGCGATGCCTTCTCTCTACGAGGCACTTGGAGTGTACTTACCTCTGATTACTACAAATTGTGCGGTGCTGGGCGTTGCCATCAGCAATGAGCAGGCGGAATATGGGATCGGCATGGGGACCTTGGTGGGCTTTGGCACGGCGGCTGGATTTACCGTTGCTATTGTAATTCTGGCAGGTATCCGTGAAAAGATTGAATATAACGATGTGCCGCAATCTTTTAAAGGAATGCCGATTGTGCTGCTGACTGCGGGATTGATGGCAATCGCTTTTATCGGTTTTTCCGGATTGGCCGGAGCGCTGTAGTGTGAAGAGAAGTTCTAACTGCCTGCGGCAGTTTTTGCTCACCAGCCCAAAGCCGGCTTTATCGGCTTGCCTGACTCTCAGGCTTGGCTGTTTCGCAAAGAACTTCTATGCTTTACACCTAAGAATGCCGGAAATGCGGCATTTTCAGCGGAGCTTTAGCTCAAAGACCAGCAAGTTGGCCTTGGGATTGTGAGTCGCAGTGAAGCAGCGACATGGAGGTTAGCATGAAAGGATCCCGTGCAGCGGAATCATTGAGGTTAGAAAGGGGAAAATAACTCATGAGCGGAATTGGAATTGTTACGGCTACGGCAGTGGTGGGTGTGGTCGGTATTTTCGTCGGCCTTTTTCTGGGCGTTGCGGGTATCAAATTTAAGGTAAAGGTTGACGAGAAGGAAGAGGCAGTGCTGGCAGCACTGCCCGGAAATAACTGCGGCGGCTGTGGGTATGCGGGCTGTTCTGGCCTGGCGGCGGCTATCGCGAAAGGCGAAGCACCTGTCAATGCCTGTCCTGTAGGCGGTGAGGCAGTGGGAAATCAAATTGCGGAAATCATGGGGGTGGAAGCAGAAAGCCAAGTGAGACAGGTGGCTTTTGTGGCTTGTCAGGGAGATTGTGACAGAGCAAATAAGGATTACGATTATTATGGCATTGAGGACTGCAGGATGATGAGTTTTGTACCCGGCGGCGGTCCCAAGTCCTGTAACAGCGGATGTTTAGGATTCGGAACCTGTGCAAAGGTTTGTCCCTTTGATGCCATTCGGGTAGAGAATGGTGTTGCGGTGGTGGATAAGGAGAAGTGCAAGGCCTGCGGCAAGTGCATTGCCGTATGCCCCAAAAATCTGATTTCCTTAATTCCTTATGATGCAAAGACGGCAGTAGCATGCAGCTCCAAGGATAAGGGGCCGGTTACCATGAAGGCTTGTCAGGTGGGATGTATCGGCTGCGGTATCTGTGTAAAGAATTGTCCCAGTCAGGCAGTTACGGTTACGGATTTTAATGCCACTATTGATCAGGAAAAGTGCACGGGCTGCGGTGTGTGTGTGGAGAAGTGTCCCAAGAAGGCGATCATAACATTGTAAAAAAGTGCAAGTTATGTAAGTTAGCAGCGTAGACTGCTTTGTAAGGATTTTAAAAGCAGAAGGAAGGAGGCGGGAGAAACGGATCATGAAACTGCATGATGATTTTGATGAGCATTCCGGCATGACGCCGACAGTGGTGATGACGATTGTGGCGGTGACGGTTTTTATTGCAATTATTTTAATAGTGGTTCTTATGGCAAACAGCGGCAGAAAGAACAGTCGCGGAATCGGAAATACGGAACAGCCGCCGGAAGGAACATCACCCGTCATCCTTTCGCCGGAGCCGGACAGTATTTCTTCTGGAAGCGGACTGCGTCCGGAGGATCTTGACTTTTGGGATATGTACCCTCCGAAGGAGGAAGAAACGCCGGGGCCCCAGGAGCCGGCAGAGCAGGAGAAGGTGGAAAATGATCCTGCCACTGACGGAAAGCATACGTTGGTGGTGAGTGCGGACGGCAAGGAAGAATGGGTGCTGATTAGTCCCTATTTGCCAAAGCATGAATATGATTTTACCAGGCTGGTTTGCCAGTCCGACCGGATGAAATATTATGAGAACGGGAAACAGGTTTCTTATGTGGGGGTAGATGTATCGAAACAGCAGGACTATATTGACTTTGTAAAGGTGAAAAAAGCAGGGATTAATTTCGTCATGATCCGCGTAGGGGCAAGAGGCTACGGTACGGGGCAGTTGATTGTGGACGAGTATTTCAGCGAAAACATCAAAAGGGCTACAGATGCCGGGCTGGATGTAGGGGTATATTTCTATTCTCAGGCAATCACGGAGGATGAAGCTATAGAAGAGGCGAATCTGGTGCTGGAATGTCTGGGTGAGTATGAGATCACATATCCTGTAGCCTATGATATGGAGCTGGTGCCAAACGATACATCCAGAATTGACGGTTTAAGCAAGTCAGAGCGTACAAAGATTACCAAGACATTTCTGGACACCGTCGGGAATGCAGGATATAAAACAATTCTGTACGGCAATAAGGAATGGCTGATCAAAAAGATTGACATGTCCAAGCTGACTGCGTATGATGTATGGCTTTCCCAGGCGGCGGACATTCCGGACTATCCTTACAAATTTGCTATGTGGCAATACAGTACCCAGGGCTCTGTGGATGGCATTGCCGGGCCGGTAAACCTGAATGTCAGCTTTATTGATTATTCGGAGAAATAATATGAATTGTCTTCAGGGGTGATAACCCGTTACATTCGGAGAAACCTCAAGAGCAGAATAGATTTCGGCATATCTGCTGGGGGAGAGATCTTCTATATAATTTGGCAGGAATTTTTTGGTTACCCCATTTTTATGGAGCACGTCTATGGCCTTGTTATAGGCGATTGCTGCAGTGGTTTCATCATTATAGCGTCCTACAATATAATTTCCACGAATATGAATGCGGACAGTAAATATAAGCTGTCCGTTTTTATATTCTGAGGTGACCCCGTGATAGAGATTGAGTATTTCCAGGTTTTCCCGGCGGAAATCGCTGTTATCACCATTGATAAAACGGTAATCTCTGCCTTCTTTGGCGTAGGGCTTGATACCATATCTGGAAACAATACTGACTTGAAGACCGTAATCGGCTACAAAATAGTGACTGCCTCGCTGCATGATTTTGTGGGAGGAATAGTAGAACAGATCGTCAGGATCAAATTTTAACACCAGCGAAGGGGAAAGGTAGTAATAAAACATTTTTTTCCCCATATAGATGGGATTGCAAAAATAAAGGCCGTTATCCCGAAAATTAGAGAGGCAGACCCATTTTTCAAAAGGAAGTGCGCTTTCTTCCTGGTAGGTTTCCGGTGTACAGAAGTGAGTCGTTAGGATGCGCCGCCCTTCAAGATACGCATTGTGTGCATCGCCGGGAGTAGAAAAGCTGCCAAGGCTGATATGCTTTGTACGGTAAGTAAGGGAAGCACGGAAATAAGGCGTTCCGTCTTTGCGGAATGCCGGAAAGACGCCTTCCGGGCGCGGATATGTGATATTGTCAGGCGTTGAATCTGCTGTCATATTTTGTCCTCTTTGTAGTGGGGGTTGACGCAGTGGCAGCAGTTTAGACACCAACGTAATCGAGTGACAGGTGACAGCTGTTCTCAATGAGGACTGTGCAAGACGTCGGTATTTGGCAAGCGTACTGTGCTTGCTTATGTACCGCTACGTCGAGCCTCAAGCGAAAGCGTGTCTGAATGAGAATAACTGTCACCTGTCGACGTCAAGTTATTGGTATCTGAACTGTTACCTGCACTGCGCACTCGCACTGCGCACTCGCACTGCGTCATTCGCACTGCGCACTCGCACTGCGTCATTCGCACTGCGCACTCGCACCGCGTCATTCGCACTGCGCACTCGCACTGCGTCATTCGC
>CAJTSE010000014.1:0-15308 GCA_910578815.1 uncultured Acetatifactor sp. | reverse complement strand
TCATTCGCACTGCGTCATTCGCACTGCGCACTCGTACCGCGTCATTCGCACTGCGTCATTCGCACTGCGTCGTTCGCACTGCGCACTCGTACCGCGTCATTCGCACTGCGCACTCGCACTGCGTCGTTCGCACTGCGCACTCGCACTGCGTCATTCGCACTGCGCACTCGCACTGCGCACTCGCACCGCGTCATTCGCACTGCGCACTCGCACTGCGCACTCGTACCGCGTCATTCGCACTGCGTCATTCGCACTGCGCACTCGTACCGCGTCATTCGCACTGCGCACTCGTACCGCGTCATTCGCACTGCGCACTCGGAAAACCTTCGGTTTCCCTCGTTCACGGGCTTCGCCCTATGGAAAAAGTCAAACATAATTTTTCTTACGTGCAAGCACGACGAAAATTTATGTTTGATTTTTTCCGCAGTGCTCATTGCTTTCGTGGACATTATATCATTTAAGTCATATAACAGGCAATACTTTCATATATATTGATATGTCGGACAAGGCAGAGGTCCGATAGTTTTTGTGAAAGGACAGGACATGCGGATCTATGTATAAAAAAGCGTTAAGCCTGTTGCTGCTTTGTAATCTGATTATATTAATGGGCGGCGTCTGTGTATGGGAGATCGAGCATGCAGCACCGAAAGCCGAATCGGCGCTGATGCTGAAGCTGGAGGATTTGGAAGCGGAAAACGATTTATTTCCGGAGCGGCCAGAAGCGAATAGCAGCGGAGGAATCGGAATTGCAGATATGACTGCATCTGGACAGCGTGTGGTCAGATACAGTTTGATGGAGCACAAGAGTTACCGTTTTCTGGAAGAGGATGAGCTGGAGGTACTGCAGCGGATTGTAGAGGCAGAGGCCGGTAACGAGGATGAGGACGGAAAACTGTTAGTGGCAAATGTGGTATTGAACCGTGTGGACAGCGACAGCTTTCCGGATACTGTTACGGAGGTGGTCTTTCAGCAGTCAAAGGGAGTTACCCAGTTTTCGCCGGTGGCCAGCGGCAGGATACATACCGTGGAGGTCAGCGAAGAGACTGTAGCGGCAGTGGAGCGGGCGCTTGCAGGAGAGGATATTTCTCAGGGAGCATTGTATTTTGCGGCAAGAAAGTATGCCAGCAGCAAAAAGATGAGGTGGTTTGACGAAAAACTCACCTTTTTGTTCCGCCATGGCGGGCATGAGTTCTATAAATAAACCGCAAGAAAAATACTTGCCATGGGGGGAGATTTATGGGATAATGACCTTATTCGGGTCAGGAAGCGGCCGAATGGCCATCCATCCTGAAAATGCTAAGCATTTAAAGGATAAAAATGACCTTATTCGGGGCAGGAGGCGGCCCAATGGATGAGGGACGAAGAAATGGACAATAACAAGTCATGGAATAGCATTGGGAAGGAAATCCGGGATGCTGTTGAGGCTGCTTTGACAACAGGCGATTTCAAGGATCTGGGAGACGTTGTAGTAGATACGGTGACAGATACTGTGAAGGGTGTGACCTCGAAGGTAGGACAAGCCGTTTCCGGCATTGTAGGAGAAAACCAGACGTTAAAATGGGAAAACGCTACAAGAGAGCGCAAAAGGGCACAGGAAGAGCAGCAGCAGGAACAACGGTTTCGGGAAGCTCAGGCAGCCATGCAACGGGCCCCTTTTCGGAAGGTCGGACGCATATCCAGTGTGCTTTATAAAGTGTTCGGCGGCATTGGAACTGGTATTATGGGAATTCTGTCGGCGGTTTTTTTAGGACTTGGAATCAGTAACGGAGGCGGCTGGTGGGTCACCTTTTTCGTGCTGTCCCTGGTCCTGTTGGTATTCTTAATAATGACTGGTGTAGGCTGCAGGCAAAAAAAGCGTCTGGATCGGGCACAGAAATACTTGGAGCTGGCCGGAAACAATCATTATATCAACCTGAGTGATTTGGCCCTTTATACCAATAAGCCATTTAAATTTGTCTTAAAAGAGATTCGGAAGATGCTGGAGGCCGGCCATTTTCCACAGGGACATCTGGACAATCAGGAAAGCTGCCTGATGCTGGATGACAAAATTTACAGGGAATATCTGGATCTTGAGAAGCAGCGGAGGCTGCAGGAGAGAGAGCAGAAGGCCCAGGAGCTGCGCAGTGAGTTAAGTGTCCGAAAAAAGGGAAATGCCAGTGCGGAAACGAAGACGGTTTCAGGGACGGAAAGCGCCGATGCGGAATTGAATGCCATGATAACAGAGGGCCAGGAATGTATCCGAAAGCTGCGTGATATGAACGATAGTATTCCGGGAGAAGAGATTTCGGCAAAACTGTTTCGCCTTGAAAACCTGCTGAAGGAGATCTTTGAAGGTTTGAAAGATCACCGGGAGCAGCGGCATCAGATGAAAAAATTTATGAATTATTACCTGCCTACCACCTTAAAGCTGGTGGAGGCATATAAGGAATTTGACGAGATGGAAGCCCAGAGCCAGGAGATCATAGAGGCAAAACAGGAAATCGAAAAAACGCTGGATACCATTAACTGCGCTTTTGAAGAGCTGTTGGCCAGGATGTACAGGGATACGGCTTTTGATGTGACTACGGATGCCCAGGTGCTTACAACCATGCTTGTAAAGGAAGGGCTGGCAGGCCAGGGTGTTTTTGCAAAGACAAAAGAGCCGGAAAAGGTTCCCAGATAACAGGAGAGAAGTTTTCTTAACTTTAAGGAGGATACATAAATGAACGATCTTGATGAAATGTTAAAGGAAGCACCTGCGCTTACCTTTGAGCCGGTAGTTGACATAAAGCCGCAGACACCGGCGGAAACGTCGGAGAGCAGGGCTCTTAACGCTGCGGATTCAGGGGAAGACATGACTGTGCGGCTTACGCCGGAAGAGCAAAAAATGGTTGATGATTTTGCCGCGCAGATTGATATTACCAATACGCAGCAGGTACTCCAATACGGTGCAGGATGTCAGAAAAAGATTGCGGATTTTTCAGAGACGGCGCTGGGAAATGTTCGGACTAAGGACATGGGCGAGGTGGGTGAGATGCTTACCAGGGTGGTTTCCGAGTTGAGATCCATTGAAGATGAGGATGAAAATAAGGGCTTTTTTGGAATGTTCAAAAAGAAAGCGAACCAGCTGGCGGACATGAAAGCGAAGTATGATAAGGCAGAAGTAAATGTAAATAAAATCAGCAGTGCCTTGGAAACCCATCAGGTTACTTTGTTGAAGGATGTAGCCATGCTGGATAAAATGTACGAGCTGAATCTGAACTATTTTAAAGAACTATCAATGTATATTCTCGCCGGTAAGAAGAAACTGAAGGAGGCACAGGAGGTGCAGCTGCCAGCGCTGGTGGCCAAGGCGGAGCAAAGCAGCCTGCCAGAGGATACGCAGTCAGCAAGGGATTATGCGGAAATGTGCAACCGCTTTGAAAAGAAGATTCATGATCTGGAACTGACCAGAACCGTATCCTTGCAGATGGCACCGCAGATTCGGCTGATACAGAATAATGATACAGTGATGAGTGATAAGATTCAGTCTACGCTGGTCAATACGATCCCTTTGTGGAAAAGCCAGATGGTGATTGCCATCGGTCTGGACCATTCTACGGATGCGGCCAGGGCTCAGCGGGAGGTCAGTGATATGACCAACGAGCTGCTGAAGAAGAATGCCGAGAATCTGAAGGTGGCTACACTGGAGACTGCAAGAGAGAGTGAACGGGGGATTGTGGATATTGAGACGTTAAAAACCACCAATCAGACCCTGATCAGCACCCTGGATGAGGTGCTGAAGATTCAGCAGGAGGGCAGGGAAAAGAGAAGAAACGCGGAGGTGGAGCTGCAAAAGCTGGAAAGTGATATGCGTAACAAGCTGCTGGAGCTTAGTACCTCACGCTGAGGAAAGCAGATAGCCGAGAAGGTCTGACGGTGAGGGGAATATTTTATAATGAACTACTGAATGAAAAATTTAAGGAGAAAAAGATGGACGTATTATACAGCAGTACAAGAAGCAAAAGCACTCCCGTAAAGGCTTCGGAGGCTATATTGAAGGGTCTGGCGGAGGACGGAGGTCTGTTTGTACCCGATCATATTCCAGCCTTGGATAAAAGCCTGGAGGAACTGTCCCAGATGGACTATCGCCAGGTGGCGTATGAGGTCATGAAGCTGTTCCTTACGGATTTTACGGAGGAAGAGCTAAAGGACTGTATCAATAAGGCCTATGATTCAAAATTTGATACCGAGACCATAGCGCCGCTGGTTGAAGCGGAGGGGGCATACTATCTGGAACTGTTTCACGGTGCAACCATTGCTTTTAAGGATATGGCTTTGTCCATTCTGCCTCATCTGATGATTGCATCTGCCAGAAAGAATCACATTGAAAATGAGATCGTTATTTTGACGGCTACCTCCGGGGATACGGGAAAAGCGGCGCTGGCAGGTTTTGCGGACGTGAAGGGGACAAGGATCATTGTGTTTTATCCCAAGAATGGTGTCAGCCCCATCCAGGAAAAGCAGATGGTGACCCAGAAGGGCGGCAATACGCTGGTGGTGGGCATTCACGGCAATTTTGATGATGCCCAGACAGGAGTAAAAAAGATTTTTTCCGACAAGGAGCTGGCAAAGGAGCTGGACGGCAGGGGGTTTCAGTTTTCTTCCGCAAATTCCATCAATATCGGCAGACTGGTTCCTCAAATCTGTTATTATGTGTATGCCTATGCAGCTCTGTTAAAAGAGGGGAAGATCAGGGCAGGAGAGAAAATCAATGTAACTGTGCCCACAGGGAATTTTGGAAATATTCTGGCTGCATTTTACGCAAAAAACATGGGGCTTCCCATTAGCAGACTGATCTGTGCTTCCAATGAAAACAAGGTGCTGTACGATTTTTTCAGTACGGGTACATATGACAGAAACAGAGAGTTTGTACTGACCAGCTCGCCTTCCATGGATATTTTAATTTCCAGCAATCTGGAACGATTAATTTACCGGATTGCAGGGAATGACGCGGACATAAACCAGGAGATGATGAACGCACTTACCAAAGAAGGGAAATATGCCATCACAGCGGAAATGAAGGAAGCTCTGACGGATTTTTACGGCGCATATGCGGGTGAATCGGAAACCTTCGAAGAAATCAGGCGGCTTTATGATGCTTGCGGCTATGTAATAGATACACATACTGCCGTAGCCAGTGCGGTATACCAAAAGTACGTAAAGGAGACAGGAGATAAGACAAAGACGGTCATTGCATCTACGGCAAGTCCCTTTAAATTTACAAGAAGTGTTATGAACGCCATAAATGCAGAATATGATTCCATGAGTGATTTTGAGCTGGTGGATGAGCTTTCCCGGCTTTCCAATGTTCCGGTGCCGCCCGCCATCGAAGAAATCAGGACTGCGCCGGTGCTGCATGATAAACAGTGCGAGACGGAACACATGAAAGATATTGTGCTGGAATTTCTGGCATAATCCTGAGAAAGAACACTTTACGGATATACAAATTCATGTTAGAATTATAAGCAGTAAATTTTTTTAATTTACAATCAGAATCATGGAAGAGAGGTAAAAGATATGGCAGTGATCGATTTGAGCAAGTACGGCATTACTGGAGTTAAGGAAGTCGTACACAATCCTTCTTTCGAAATGTTGTTCGAGGAAGAGACAAAGCCCGGCCTGGAAGGCTTTGAGAAGGGCCAGGTGACAGAGCTTGGCGCGGTGAACGTTATGACCGGTATCTATACAGGACGTTCTCCGAAAGATAAGTACATCGTTATGGATGAGAATTCCAAGGGCACTGTCTGGTGGACTTCCGATGAGTACAAGAACGACAATCATCCCATGTCGGAGGATACTTGGGCAAAGGTGAAGGAAATTGCAAAGAGGGAGCTTTGCGATAAGAGACTGTTTGTTGTAGATGCTTTCTGCGGTGCCAACAAGGATACCCGTATGGCAGTTCGCTTTATCATGGAGGTTGCATGGCAGGCTCACTTTATCAAGAATATGTTTATCCAGCCTACGGATGAAGAGCTGGAGAGCTTTGAGCCGGATTTCGTTGTTTATAACGCTTCCAAGGCAAAGGTTGACAATTATCAGGAGCTGAATTTAAATTCCGAGACATGCGTAGCTTTCAATATTACCAGCCGCGAGCAGGTTATCATCAATACCTGGTACGGTGGAGAGATGAAGAAGGGCATGTTCTCCATGATGAATTACTATCTGCCCCTGAAGGGCATTGCTTCCATGCACTGCTCTGCAAATACGGATATGAATGGTGAGAATACCGCTATCTTTTTCGGACTTTCCGGAACCGGAAAGACCACCCTTTCTACCGATCCTAAGAGACTGTTGATCGGCGACGACGAGCACGGCTGGGACGATAACGGCGTATTTAACTTTGAGGGCGGCTGTTATGCAAAGGTAATCAATCTGGACAAGGATTCCGAGCCTGACATTTACAATGCCATTAAGCGTGACGCTCTGCTGGAGAACGTTACCGTTGATGCGGCAGGCAAGATTGATTTTAATGATAAGAGCGTAACGGAGAATACCCGTGTTTCTTATCCGATCAATCATATTCAGAATATTGTACGTCCCGTTTCTTCCGCACCGGCGGCAAAGAACGTGATATTCCTTTCCGCAGATGCGTTCGGCGTACTGCCTCCCGTGTCCATTCTGACGCCTGAGCAGACCCAGTATTATTTCCTGTCCGGTTTTACGGCTAAACTGGCAGGTACGGAGCGTGGAATTACCGAGCCTACGCCTACCTTCTCCGCCTGCTTTGGTCAGGCATTTTTGGAGCTGCATCCTACCAAATATGCGGAAGAGCTGGTGAAGAGAATGCAGAAGAGCGGCGCTAAGGCGTATCTTGTAAATACCGGCTGGAACGGCACGGGCAAGCGTATCTCCATCAAGGATACCCGTGGTATCATCGACGCTATTTTAAGCGGTGCCATCAATAATGCGCCCACCAAGAAGCTACCGATTTTTGATTTTGAGATTCCCACCGAGCTTACCGGCGTAGATACCGGTATTCTGGATCCTCGTGACACTTATGCAAACGTGGCAGACTGGGAAACCAAGGCAAATGATCTGGCTGGCAGATTCGTTAAGAACTTTGCAAAGTATGAGGGGAATGATGCTGGCAAAGCACTTGTTGAGGCAGGTCCCAAGGCCTGAAGCAGCGTGAGCTGGCAGGTTTGTTGCAGGGAATGAAGGTTGTGTCCCTGGCTGCGTTTGTTCCCTGAAGGGCGGCCGCAGCAGAAAACAGCATATGACAGCAGACAATACGGCGGAGCGTAATGCTCCGCCGCACTGATGTGCGGGAATGAAAATCCCAATGGTTCTTGAACAGAAAATAAGCAGTAAAGCTGCGACATGCAGGATTTTGGAGGTAGTATGACAATACAGGAAATGCTCAAATATGTGGATCACACGCAGTTGAAGGCCTTTGCTGCATGGGAAGATATTGCGCGTCTGTGTGAAGAGGCGATAGAATATGGAACGGCCAGTGTCTGTGTTCCGCCGGCATACATAAGAAGGATACACGACACCTACAAGGACCGAGTAAATATCTGCACCGTTGTGGGCTTTCCTTTAGGTTATAGCGTGACGGAGGCCAAGGCAGCAGAGGTGAGAAAGGCTTTGGAAGATGGCTGTAATGAGATTGACATGGTGGTCAATATCGGTGACGTGAAGAACGGCCTATACAATAAGGTTGAAGATGAAATTAGAACCATAAAAAAACAGTGCGGCAGCCATATATTGAAGGTGATTATAGAAACCTGTTATTTGACGGAAGAAGAAAAAATCGCCATGTGCAAGGCAGTGACCAATGCGGGGGCGGATTATATTAAGACCTCCACCGGCTTCGGCACCGGCGGTGCCACCAGAGAGGACGTGGAGCTTTTTAAAAAGCATATTGGGGCCGGAGTGAAAATCAAGGCGGCAGGAGGTATTTCCACGGCGAAAGACCTGGAAATGTTTCTGGAGCTTGGCTGTGACCGGGTAGGAACCTCAAGATGCAAAGAGATTTTAGATTCATCAAAGCTGTGATCTGGATATTATTAGTAACAGTTCAGACACCCACAGCCAGACGGTGACAGACTGCCATCATTCTCATTCGGACACGCTTTCGCTTGAGGCTTGACGTAGCGGTACCTAAGCAAGCACAGTACGCTTGCTTTCGTTCTAACAAGCATTCATGAGTTTGCGAAGCAAATCTCACAAGAGTGCGAAGCACTCTTTGCATAGTCCTCATTGAGAACAACGGCCGTCTGTCTTCTGTTACTTGATTACGGGTGTCTGAACTGTTACAATCAGTATGGAAGAAAGGGCGTAACAGGCAGTGTCTGCGAATGGTCAGGCGGCGGGATTGTTACGTAGGGGTTGGAACGGACATGGATAATAAGGTGATTCAGGAGAGGCTGGCCGCACTGCGGGCAGCGATGAAAAGGGAAGGTATCGACTTTTACATGATGCCTACCGCGGATTTCCACAATTCCGAATACGTAAATGATTATTTTAAGGTAAGAGAGTATTTCTGCAATTTCTCCGGCTCTAACGGTACGCTGCTGGTGTGGCAGGAAGGCGCAGGACTTTGGACAGACGGCAGATATTTCATTCAGGCGGAAAAGGAGCTGACGGGCACCACGGTGGAGCTGTTTCGTATGCAGGATGAGGGGGTGCCCACCATACTGGAGTTTCTGCAGCAGAACATGAAGCAGGGGCAGACCCTTGGTTTTGACGGCAGGGTAGTGCCCATGTCTCAGGGAATAAATTATGAAAAAAAGCTGGAAGGAATGTGCTTTGCCTATGAGCAGGATCTGGCGGAAGCAATCTGGGCGGATCGTCCGAAGTTTCCGGCAGGAAAGGTGGCGGTTTTAGACGAAAAGCTGGCAGGCATGAGCTTTGAGAAAAAGCGGGAAGAAGTGATGAAGAAGGCAGGGGAGGAAGGGGCGGATAGTCTGCTTCTTACCAAGTTGGACGATATTATGTGGCTCTTTAATATCAGGGGCTGTGACGTGGAGTGCAATCCGGTGGCTATGTCCTATGCCTGGCTGACAAAGGATGCAACGGTGCTGTTTATCCAGGGTCAGGCTTTGGGTAAGGACGTAAAAGATTACTTTCTAGAAAAGCAGGTGGAGGTAAAGGAATACCATACGGCAGTGGATTATTTAAAGAGCCTGCCTTCCGGGAATAAGGTGTTGATGGATAAGCGTCATTGCAGCTATGCCTTATATAAGACGATGTCTGGGAAGCAGTCAGTTGTGGAAAAAAATAATCCTACAGAGCTTTTAAAGGCGGTGAAAAATCCCACAGAGCTTGCCAATATGGAGCAGATTTACTTAAAAGACAGCGTGGCGCTGACAAAATTTATTTACTGGCTCAAAACCAATATTGGTAAGCAGGAGATTACGGAAATTTCGGCGGCAGACAAACTGGAAGCTCTTCGCAGGGAGATTCCGGAGTGTATTGACCTCTCCTTCCCCTCTATTTCTGCATATGGGGCCAATGCGGCCATGATGCACTATGAGCCTACGCCTGAGAGTCATGCGGTGCTAAAACCGGAGGGGTTGTACCTGATTGATTCCGGCGGACAGTACCTGGGGGGTACTACAGATGTGACCAGGACGATTGCATTAGGGCCGGTATCAGAAGAGCAGAAGCTGCATTATACCATGGTTGCGGCGGCAATGCTGCAAATGACTAACGCCCGTTTCCTTTACGGCTGTACCGGACGTAATCTTGACATTTTGGCACGGCAGCCGATTTGGAATATGGCGCTGGACTATAAATGCGGGACGGGACATGGCGTTGGCTATATTCTGAACGTGCATGAAGGTCCCCAGAGCTTAAGATGGAGGTATGTGGAAGGGCAGACGGAAAGCCTGATTGAGGCAGGTATGGATGTTACCAATGAGCCTGGTATTTATATAGAAGGCAGCCACGGGATTCGCATTGAGAATGTAATGGTAGCCGAGAACGATACCAAAAATGAATACGGGCAGTTCATGCACTTCAAGACGCTGACCTGGGTGCCCATTGACATGGAAGCCATTGAAATGAAGCACTTGAACGAGGTGCAGAAGGATTACCTGGAAGCGTATCAGCAGGAGGTATGCCGGAGAATTTCGCCTTACCTGACACCGGAGGAAGCGGAGTGGCTGAAAAAGGCGGCGGAATGTTAATTGCGGCGGGTATTAAGAATCCGGAGAAGCGAATGATAAACGCTCTCCGGATTTTTCACTTAACAGGAAAGTCTGTGTAGTATTTCAAGGCGTAACATCTCTGCGGTAAAGCTCGGTACCGTCCGCCGAGCAGACAACAATGCGCACAGCGTCTAAGGTCAGGCCGCGTTCCGCTTCAAACATGGTGAACAATGTTTGAATAGAGTCTGCATTGGCATCTACCATGGCGTCAAAGGTTGCCTCCTTTTCTTCTTCGGTAAAGTCGTCGAAGGAAAGGCCGGCCGGCAGGTAATACTGATAGATCAGGGTGTTTCCTTCCATGGCAAAGGAAAGAGTAAAGCCGGTGGAAGCAATCAGGTTGTTGATTGTTTCCAGTGTTTCCGCCGCTTCGTCGGAATCCAGCCATTCCTGCAGATTTCCGCTGTCGTTCAGACTGCCGGAGCCTGGACTGTCAGGGAGGACGGAGGGATCAAAGTTTTCCGTAACATCTAACGTATAAACAAGTTCACCATCCGCATTCAGGTAATTCAGACGTATGACCTTTACAGGGATTCCATAGGACGGATAAGTTATAATATCATTTTTCGCTGACGAAATAACCATTTCCAGGTTTGATTCCAGGTTGGCAGTAATAGCGGCGGTATCCAGAATTTCTCCATATTGGAAATTGTATATAAGAATGTTTGGCTCTTCTACACTGATCGAGAAAGAAGAAAATATGTCGGCTTCGACCAGCTTATTCAGTTCGCCAAATACCTGGTTCAGCAGCTCTTCCAATATAACCCGAACATTGCTGTTATAAAATTCCGTCACGGAAGAGAAAGCATCGAATCCAAAGCCGTCAAGATTTCCGTTAAATACATCTTCCAGCGAGTATGACGGAGAAAAATCATTACCCGCGCTGGGAATATTTGGTGTATAGAGGGAGGAATTATCGCCTACACCGGGAACATTAGGGGCACCAGGTGCGATATTGACACCCGGATCGGAGCCGTCTGGTATATTCTGTGAAGGCTCTCCCGCCGGATCGGAGCCGTCCGGCGTACTTTGGGAGGAATCGTCCGCCGTACCGGAGCTGCCTGTCGGGTTATCCTGCGAGGAAACGTTTCCGGAAGCAGGCTTTTCACCGCAGGCTGTGGTACTCATCATAAGCATCAGGGACAGGGTAAGTATGGAAACGATTTTTCGAAATGCTGCTGTTTTTTTCATTATGAATTACCATACCTTTCCGTAACCTGCGGATTCTTGACGACGAAAGACATAAGCTTTTTGTCGTATAGGCTGCAGGCACAATATTTGCAAGACGAACAAGTTCGTCTTTGAAAAATTATTTTTCATACCGGCCTCCGTTGACTACGGAAACAGATTAACTAAGCAAGGCGATTATAGCACGAATCTGAAAGTTTGTAAAATATTTCTATTGTAAACACATGGGGAATCGGCTATAATAATAGTAACCTGAGATGCCCGATAACTCTTGTTTATTTTTGAACCTACATTACTTTAAACGGGATTCCTATATCGCCGGGCGGCTGTCAGGCCCTCACTCCTATGGAGGATCGGAAGGGAAGGCAAAAATCCGGTTGCGGTCACCCACCTAGCATTGCTAGGAGTCAAAAGACAAGAGGCGGCATCTTCGGGGAAATGCAAACAAGGTTTGCCATACGAAAGAAAAGAGCAGCCCTGATGGCTGCTCTTTTCTACTTAATATGCGCAGGTCCGAACAGAGGAATATGCCGCAAAAGCGGCACACGAGCTGCGCGGCGGGCAGGGAGATAATGCTCCCTGCCCGATGGACAGACTGCAGGTGTGGGGGTATGAAAATTGAAGAAAGACCGGTCTAAATTAAACAGGTCCCAGCGGATGCAGATTAAGGCATTTATCTGTCTGCTGGGTTTTCTTTTGATTGTGGTATTGCTGCTTGGGAAGCTGACGGGGGCGCTTCTGAATAAGGGAAAACAGCCGGAAAAGGAGAATCCATTTCCGGAGGTGCATATTCCCATAGTGGAGACCATACATAATATATGGATTATGGAAGAAGACGAGGAAGGGATACTGGTCTTTTATGACGGGGATAGGAAAAAATTGAACTGGGGAAGCGCCGGGAAGGACGGAGCGTTGTTTCGGCCGGAAGAGACGGTGCGGGAACAGTTGGCGGATGTAACGCTGACGGACGGGCGTGTTACCGGAATCGTTCTGAAAAAGGAAAAGATTAATGGACGGATCTTGGGGATAGATGAAGCGGGGATCGAGGTGGAGGGCTACGGGAAGCTGCCTATTGCAGATGACTGTAAAGGCTATCGGCTTTTTGACAGCCTTCAGATGTGTACGGTAAATGACATCTGCATAGGATATGATTTTACGGATTTTTGTCTGGAAAACGGATCTGTCTGCGGTATCCTTATGGTTAAGGAAGAAGCTATGGAATACATACGAGTTCTTTTAAAGGCGCAGGATTACACAGGACTTCTTCATACCGCCCCGGTCCTCACCGCGGACACCGGATTTACCGTTATATATGGAGATTATACAGACCGAAAGGCGGAGGCACATCAGGCGGGGGAAGAGATTGTCTTTTCTTATGACAGCCCGTACTTTGAAAGTGACAGGGTATTAGTGGTGCCGGATGTGCTGACCGGCAAGGTGATATTAAAAAGTGTGAGCCGCAGCCAGGGAACACCCTCTTACCGGGGTAAGATGGAGCTGCTTCGGACAGAGGACGGGATTGCCGTGATTAACGAAGTTTTGCTGGAAGAGTATCTGTTCAGCGTGGTGCCCAGTGAGATGCCGGCAGGGTATCCGAAGGAGGCGCTGAAAGCCCAGGCGATTTGTGCCAGAACTTATGCTTACGGGCATATGGAACATGCAGGATACCCTAAATACGGCGCTCATGTAGACGACAGTACCTCTTATCAGGTATATAATAATATTTTAGAGCAGGAAAGCACCACCACGGCCGTTAAAGACACTTACGGGCAGCTGCTTTATACGGCAGACGGAGATTTGGCCGGAACTTATTATTATTCCACTTCCTGCGGAGCGGGAAGCGACGCCAATGTATGGAAAACGGAAGCAGCGGCAGCGATTACCTATCTGCCTGCCAGACATTTAAGCAGGACTGCCATGGCGGAGGCCTTGTCGCAGGAGGCTTTGGGAGGACTGCAGACAGAAGGTCAGTCTTTTGGTGAAAATCTTAAGAATGAGGAAACCTTTGCGGAATTTATCTTGTCAAAGGATCCGGATGATTTTGAGGTTAATGAGAGCTGGTATCGCTGGAGTTATGAGGTGAAGCAGCTGGATTCCACGCATATGCTGGAGATACTGCAGAAACGATATGCGGCCAACAGTAAGTTGGTTTTGACGTATAAGGACGGAGAATATGTGAGTGAAGAAATTGATAAGCTGGGGAAGATTCAGGAGATTTATGTGGAAAAGCGCGGTCCGGGAGGCGTGGCGGATGAGCTGGTGATCCAGGCGGAGCAGGGGACGATAAAGGTGATTTCCGAACATAATATCCGATGTGTTTTAAACGATGGGAAATCGAAGGTTTTGCGGCAGGACGGGAAAAAGGTGGCGAGTGCAAATCTTTTGCCCAGCGCTTTTTTTGTAATATCGACTAGCAAAGAGGGAGGATATGTGGTAGGATATAGCTTGTCCGGCGGCGGCTTTGGTCATGGTGTGGGAATGAGCCAGAACGGAGCAAAAGAAATGGCAAAGAGCGGTTGGAATGCCGGAGATATTTTATTATATTTTTACAATAATTGTACCACAAAATGTATTTATGAGTAGGAGAGAATATAAGTGCTTCGTAAGCTGTTCCTGATCGGGCAGGATTTTTCTGCCCAGATGAAAAAACAGAATATCAGTGCCCATGCGGCAAGTATTGCCTTCTTTTTTTTCCTTTCCATAGTGCCCATGCTGATGGTATTAAGCATGGTGATTCCTTATACGCCTCTCACGGAGGAAAACCTGACGGAGACGGTAGCGGACATTATTCCCGATAAAGTGGAGCCGCTGGTGGAAAGTCTGATTGCAGAGGTGTATGATAAATCAGCAGGAAGCTTGTCCATCGCTGTATTGGCCACGCTCTGGTCTGCCGCAAAGGGGGTTATGGCCTTGATGCACGGCTTAAATGCCGTCAACGGTGTAGAAGAAAAGAGGAATTATTTCGTGGTGCGGGGGGTTGCATGTTTGTATACGGTAGTCATGCTGGTGGTGGTAATCCTGTCCCTGTTTCTAAATGTGTTTGGCAATCAGCTGGTGAATCTTACCCTGCACAGGATACCTCCACTGCAGAAGCTGGCGGCATTTGTTATGAATTTTCGCTTTCTGGTGGTCTGGGCCGTATTGACGCTGCTCTTTGCTGCCATATACGCATATGTGCCCAATG
Source organism: uncultured Acetatifactor sp. (assembly GCA_910578815.1). GTDB lineage: Bacteria > Bacillota > Clostridia > Lachnospirales > Lachnospiraceae > Acetatifactor. Next base: position 764 of record CAJTSE010000014.1, on the reverse strand, counting down.
ATAAATTGAAATTCAAGGAGCAGATTCCCGGAGCAACTTTCTCGGCAGTGGTATGGAGCGTTTTTTCCTGGGGCTTTTCCATTTATGTGGATTACAGTAATTCCTACGGTATTTACGGCAGCCTTGCCATCATTATCATTATTCTGCTGTGGATGTATTTCTGCATGTATATCATCATGGTAGGGGCTTACCTGAATCGGTATTTCAGACCGGTAAATCAAGTGCTGGCAGGAACAAAACGGCGAGAAAACGCTTGACATTTTCAGACAATGTGGTTAAACTTATCAATTAGTAAAAGAAACAGTAAAGGCATTGATGGTGTACAGTAAGGACTTGTTTTCCGACAGAGAGGGGAAGCCGTTGGCTGCAAACTTCCCCGGGTTCAGACTTGTTCCTGAATTTCTCACCGGAGCTGCCGGATGTGAATGCGCGGAGTTTCCGGCGCAGAGTAGCTTCGGCCGTGCGGCGCGCGTTATGCGCAAAATAAGAGTCCCGCTAAAAAGCGGGGAAACTGGGTGGTACCGCGGAGATGATTTCGTCCCATGTGCAGCAATGCGCATGGGACTTTTTCCGCGTATAAGCAGAGTCAGGTTCGGAAGTGCATGGGCGATATGCTTGCATAATCGAACATGCACTTCCGAATCTGACGAGCAACGCGAACGAGGAAGGCGAAGCCATTCGAGTTCACGTCTGCTTATACGCCGGCAGAATGAAATGAGCGTGAAGCGAACGAGGAAGGCGAAGCCATTCGAGTTCACGTCTGC
>CAJTSE010000013.1:27109-104296 GCA_910578815.1 uncultured Acetatifactor sp. | reverse complement strand
TAAAGTATTGATTTTTCAAGGTTCAGCACACCAATCGGTGTGGGAAGTTTGAGTTGATAATCTTATGTTTGCCTTTGGAAGAGTAGAATAAGTCAGGCATCCGGCAGGTTGAAACGATAGCTTTCAGCACCATAATTTCACTGACAAAACATAAATAAATATGAAAAAGAACAAAACGGGAGGCAGAAGAAAAATGGATAAAAAGCAGGGTATTTTGGGAAATAAGGTTTATTTGTATCTGACGGAATTTTTTGCAGGTATGTCCGTGATGGCGGTGGAGCTGGGGGCCAGCAGGCTTTTGGCGCCGTATTTTAGTTCGTCACAGATCGTGTGGACAATCATCATTGGCACCATCATGATCGCCATGGCGCTGGGAAACGTCTGGGGCGGGAGAAGTGCCGACAAGAATCCGAATCCGGACAGGCTTTATGGCAGGATTTTAATTGCGGCTATATGGATTGCCGCCATACCGGTGTTTGGAAAATATGTTATTGTGGCGGTTTCGGGAATTTTGATTATTACAGTCAGCAGTCAGTTCCTAATTATAGCGGCGTTTATCAGCTGTATGGTAATATTTGTGTTTCCGCTGTTTCTGCTGGGCACGGTAACGCCATCTCTGGCCAAGTACGCGGTGGGAAATCTGGACGAGAGCGGCAAGACCATAGGCGCGCTGGGGGCGTTTAACACCATCGGCAGCATTATCGGGACCTTTGTCCCTACTTTTATTTCCATACCGGCGGTGGGCACTTCCGTTACTTTCCTGATTTTTGCCGCCATTCTTCTGGTTCTAGGACTGATTTATTTTATTTGTGAGAAGCGTAAGTTTACAAAAGCGGTGGTATCGGTACTGTTGGTTATCTTGTGCAGCATATTTGGACATTCCACAAGTTTTGCCTTTTGGGAACAGGATTTGACCTATGAAGGCGAGTCCATTTATAATTATCTGCAGGTTCGGGATACAGCCAGAAGCACTATTCTTTCCACCAATGTACTGTTTGGAGTGCAGTCAGTGGCCATGAAGGGGGATTCCCTGACGGGGCTTTACTATGATTATGCCCTTGCGGCGCCGTACATGGTGAAGGAAACGGAAGGGCTGGATATTCTCATATTGGGGATGGGCACCGGAACCTTTGCCGGGCAGTGCTGCCGTTATCTTGACGGAGTGAAGGCAGGGGGGGTGGAAATTGACAGTAAGATAAGTGATTTGGCTTATGAATATTTTTCCCTTCCCGAAGAAGTAGAAGTAACTACCTACGACGGCAGGGCTTACCTGCAGGCGGTGAAGGATAAGTATGATGTCATCATGGTGGATGCCTATCAGGACATTACCATACCCTTTCAGATGTCAACCACGGAGTTTTTTACGTTGGTAAGGGAGCATTTAAAGGAGGGAGGCGTGATGGTGGTCAATCTGAACATGCACGTATCCGAACACCTGGAAGAGGATATTAATACTTATCTGGCGGATACAATTTCTCAGGTGTTCCCGGAAGTATATGTCGTAGATGTGCCGTTTTGTACAAACAGGGAGCTTTTTGCTTCCATGAGTCCATCGATGCCGGAAAATCTTGAAATGAATGCGGATGTACAGGAAAACGAAGAACTGCGGACATTGCTGAAGGAGGTCCGGTCAGGCCTGACGGCATACGAGGCGGGAAAAAAGATTCTGACAGACGACAAGGCACCGGTGGAGCTGCTGGGAATGCAGATGATTGACAGCATTATTAGAGAAGAGATCGGACATTATAAGAGAATATTTGAAGAGCAGGGACTTGCGGGCCTATTGAATTCATTATAATAATGACAAGACGAAGCCGTGAGGGAAGCAGGGTTGGAGTTTTAAAGACTGAAAGAAAGAGAGATTCATAAGCATGAGGAAAGGACTGCGAAAATACGGCGCGTTAATTCCCGCGAGCAATGAGCCAAGCGGATGCGACAGCATCCATTTGGCGAATGCCGCGAGGATCAACAACCCCGATGCTCTGCAGCGCATCAAGCTTGATGCTCCGTTGCTTGCAGCGGGGTTGTTGACTTGCTGCTGTCTGCTGCTTGCAGGATGCGGAAGTTCAGGCGGACAGGAGTCTGCAAATGTAGAAAGCATTAGTGCGGAGAGTCAGAACAGAGAGAGCGGGAATGCAGAGAAACAAAGCGCGGAGAGTCAGGAAAGAGAGAGCGGAAATACAGCAAGCCAAAGCGTAGAGAGTCAGGAAAGAGAGAGCGGAAATACAGCAAGCCAAAGCGCGGAGAGTCCGAATACAGAGAGCCGGACCTCGGAAGAGCAGGCAGATCAGCCCTCGAAAGCCGGTCAGGCTGAAGCTCTCGCAGAAGAGGCGGAGGCATCATCCGAATTTGAGTTTACAATCTGCTTTGCCGGAGATATAAATCTGGATGAAAGCAGCGCCACTACGCTTTTTATGGACAGCCAGGAGGACGGCATTTACGACTGCATTTCCCCGGAGCTGATAGCATATATGAACGATGCGGATATTATGTGCCTGAACAATGAGTTTACCTACAGCACAGGGGGAGCGCCCTTAGAAGGGAAGAAATATACCTTCCGGGCGGATCCGGCAAGGGTTGAAATTTTGAAGCTGCTGGGTGTGGACGCGGTGACTCTGGCCAACAATCATGTTTATGATTATGGGAAGGAAGCGCTGCTGGATACATTTGCAGTACTGGAAGAGGCGGAAATTTCTTATTTTGGGGCAGGCAGGACACTGGAAGATGCGATAAAACCGCTTTATATAGAAGCGGACGGCAGGACGGTAGCTTTGGTGGGGGCTTCCAGGGCGGAAAAATACAAAATGACGCCGCAGGCCACGGAGACAGAGCCGGGAATATTGCGGTGCTATGATACCGAGCTTTATAAGGCGGCGATTGCGGAGGCCAAGGAAAATGCGGATTTCTGTATTGCCTTTGTGCATTGGGGAACGGAGTACAGCTTTGATCTGGAGCAAGTACAGCTGGACACGGGGAAGGAATACCTGGATGCTGGGGCAGATGCGGTGATCGGTGCTCATTCTCATTGTCTGCAGGGATTGGAATACTACCAGGGAAAGCCTATTTGCTACAGCCTGGGCAATTACTGGTTTAACAAGAAAACATTGGACACCATGCTGGTACAGCTGCATTTTTCCGGTGACGATCTGGGCAGCAGTCTTTGGGTAGAGATTATTCCGGCCACACAGACCGGCTGCCGGACCGTTTATGCGGCGGAGGAAGAAGAACGGCGCCGCATTTTTGACTTCTTGGAAGACATTTCCGTCAATGTGGAAATCACAGATGAGGGGATTGTAAAGGAAATTCCATAAAAAATGGCGATTAAGCTGTACGCTTTAAGGGACTCAAATGTTTCCCTGTTTATTTACATACCAGATGTGGTATAATGTACACGTAAGCAATGCGAGAGCAGTGTCGAGCAGCAGAGCGAAAGCCCGTGAGCGAGGCAATGCGAGAGCGATAACAACAAACACAAAGGAGGAAACAAAATGAATAAGTACGCAGGAACACAGACAGAGAAGAATCTGGAAGCAGCCTTTGCCGGAGAATCTCAGGCAAGAAACAAATACACCTATTTTTCGTCGGTGGCAAAGAAAGAAGGCTATGAGCAGATTGCCGCAATTTTTTTAAAGACTGCGGAAAATGAGAAAGAGCATGCAAAGATGTGGTTTAAGGAACTTCAGGGAATCGGAAGTACCACAGATAATTTGCAGGCGGCCGCAGAGGGCGAAAACTTCGAGTGGACCGATATGTACGAAGGCTTTGCTGAGACGGCCGAAAAGGAAGGATTTCCTGAGCTGGCGAAGAAGTTCCGGCTGGTGGCTGCGATCGAAAAGCATCATGAGGAAAGGTATCGTACTCTGTTGAAAAATATTGAGACGGCAGAGGTGTTTGCAAAGAGCGAAGTTAAGGTTTGGGAATGCCGCAACTGTGGTCATATTGTGGTGGGAACCCAGGCGCCTGAGGTGTGTCCGACCTGTAATCATCCTCAAAGCTATTTTGAAGTGAGTGCGGAGAATTATTAAGGTGAAAAAGATATTATTGATCGCCACCGGAGGCACCATTGCTTCCGGGTATACAAAAAAAGGGCTTGCTCCTAAATTTGAGGCTTCTAAACTGTTGGAATATGTAGAAGAATATCGGGAATTCTGTCAGGTGGAGGTACAGCAGCCCTTTAATCTGGACAGTACCAATATCTGTGGGAAGCATTGGCTGGGGCTTGCGGATATGATCGAAAGACATTACGCGGATTATGACGGCTTTGTGATCTGCCATGGGACGGATACCATGGCTTTTACTGCCGCCGCCCTGTCCTATTTGATTCAGAACAGCCACAAGCCCATTATTGTCACAGGCTCTCAGAAGCCGATTGATCTGCCTGTGACGGATGCCAGGACCAATTTATTGGACAGTCTTCGTTTTGCCTCGGATGATGGGGCTCATGGGGTCAATATTGTTTTTGGCGGCAATGTCATTGCCGGTACTAGGGCTAAGAAGGAGCGCTCCAAAAGTTATAACGCCTTTTCCAGCATTAATTATCCATCTGTAGCAGTGATCAGGGACGGCAGGATCGTCTTTTACATTGACGACAAGGAGAAGGCAGAGGGCGAGGTACGCTTTTACCATGAGCTGAACGAGCGGGTACTGCTGCTGAAGCTGGTACCGGGGATGGACGGCAGTATCTTGAGCAGGCTATTTGATTATTACGATGGTGTGATCATAGAGGCATTTGGCGTAGGCGGCTTTCCGGAGTATGGGGAGGTTCCCTTTTATCCTGAGATCCGGCGCTGGACGGATGCGGGCAAAATTGTTTTGCTGGCAACACAGGTGACCCATGAGGGCAGTGACATGGAGGTATATCAGGTGGGCAGGGCTATTAAGGAAGATTTTCACCTGATGGAGGCTTATGACATGACGCTGGAGGCCACGGTGACCAAGGCCATGTGGGCCATGGGACTTACTCTGGACGGAGAGCAGTTCCGCAGACTGTTTTATCAGACGGTTAATCATGACATACTGCTGACGCCGAAGGATCAGGAGCAGGATAAACAGGCTTCTTGTTCTTAAAGGCAGGAAGAATGGCCGGCAGATTACGACTGAAAGCATTAGGATTACTAAACGAAAAATAAATGACTTTAACAAAAACAACTGCAGAAGCAGGCGAAAGGATGGAAGAAAATGGTAAAAAAAGTTGTAAACAACGATATGGCGGAAGTAATGAATAGTAAACTGGCGGTAGTGGATTTTTCGGCAACCTGGTGCGGCCCCTGCAAGATGCTGGCGCCGATATTTCACGAGCTGGCGGAAGAGCTGGCAGATGTGGATTTTTTTAACGTCGATGTGGACGAAAATCAGGAGCTGGCGGGGAAATATGGCATCCAGGGTGTGCCCAGCGTTCTTGTCTTTAAAAATGGCGATCTGGCCGACAGGAGTGTCGGTTTCCAGCCAAAGGAAAAACTGCGTCAGTTTATTGAGGCACAAAAGTAAACATTTCAATTCATATCAATTAAATTTTTTTTAAGATTCTTGTGATGCGATTGAACTGCAGGCGCAATTATGGTAAGTTGGTTTTGTGGGGTAGAAGACTTTAATCTATCGGCTGCCGTGCAGAGGAACGCTGCGTATGCCTTTGCCGGCCGCGGCATTTGGTATTTATGGAAGGTTGATTAAGAACAAGTCGCAGCATGGAGGCTACAAATGAGAAGAAGGCTGTATTTTTTATTATTTCCCCTTTATGTGGTTGCCGTTTTTTTTGTACTGTTTGTGAACGGCGTATTTTCGGGACAGATCAGCTCCGTGGGAAATCTGACGATTAATGTCGCGTTTCTGGCGGTGATCGGAGTATTGTTCTTAATCTCCATGATCAGTTTTATCAGGCTGAATCATTGCACAGATGAGCTTTCGGAGCTGACGATGCAGATCCAGAAGGATTTTCAGGAGGCAGGCGGTAAAAATCTTTGGAACAGCTATCGGGACCGGAAGGAAGTTTTTTATGAAAGGCCCTTAGCGGATGCTTTCCGCAGATACCGGTTGCGAATGCGCAGATTTATGACCAATAACGGATATATGGGAACCTGCGATCTGGAAGAATATATTAACGAGGATCTGCTGGACCGGGTGGGCAAGACCCATTTTAATTCCGGCATGTCGGGAACGCTGACGGGTCTGGGTATTTTGGGTACCTTCCTGGGACTGGCCCTGGGGCTGGGATCCTTTCAGGGAGACGACATTTACACTATCTCAGACAATGTGGGGCCCTTGTTGATGGGTATGAAGGTGGCGTTCCATACCTCTGTTTACGGTATCTTTTTTTCACTGGTATTTAATTTTATTTACCGCAGCATTATGGCAGACGCTTACGAACGGCTAGAGTTCTTTTTGGATGTGTTCCGGCAGTGTGTTCAGCCTGTTGCCGGAAGCGGCGGCAATGAAACCGCCATGCTGGTATATCAGGCAAATATGGCGAATTCCATGAAGCGGCTGCTGGAGCTTGCCCAGGGCGTAAGCAAGGAACAGACGGCAGGGGTGGAGCGCATTGTGGATCAGTTCATGGAGAAGATGAATTCTTCACTGGGAGCCAATTTCCAAAAGCTTGGCCTGATTTTAAAGGATGCGGGAGCTGCCCAGGCTGGCAATGCGGAGCTTTGCAGAAAATTAATGGAATCCGTAAGCGATATGGCAAAAATAAATAACGATATGTTAAATGATTTGGATTTACTGTTTCAGGAGCAGAAGAATCTTCTTGAGGAATTGTCGGCGCAGAAGGAGCAGATGTCTGCAACCTGCCAGGATATAGGCAGTCAGCTTTACACTTTTGGACAGATGAGGAATTTGTATGAGAAACAATAGAAAAGGCAGAGAAGCGTTTTCGGAGCACAGCTATTGGCAGTCTTACTCCGATATGATGGCGGCGCTGCTGCTGGTGTTTATCTTAATTATAGCTATTACACTGGCAATTTACAAACAAAAGACGCATGATCTGGATGTTACCAGACAGGAGCTGTCTGCGGCGGAGGCGGATCTGGAAGAGTTCCGGTCAAAGATTGAAAAAGCCAATGAAGAGCTGGCGGCTTCGCTGGCAGAGCTGCAGACCGCATATGATGAAGCGGCTTTGACCAGGCAGGAATTAAACAACGCTTACCTGGAAATTGAGAATGCGCAGAAAGAGCTGGCGGCCACGAAAAGCGAGCTGCAGGATATTGTGGGCATCCGCACGGATATAATCGGGGCACTGCAGGGGGCGTTTAACAATACAGGCATGAAGGTGGACGCTCAGACTGGGTCCATCACGTTTTCTTCAGATGTGCTTTTTCAGTTTGGCAGTTACGCCCTGACAGAAGAGAGTGAGGCAGTGTTGCAGGAGATGATCCCCAAATATCTGGGGGTGCTTTTGCAGGACCAGTATCGGGGCTACATTGCGGAGATCATCATTGAAGGGCATACGGATACGCAGAGCAGTTACCGTACCAATATGGAGCTGTCCTGTAACCGTGCTGAGGCGGTAGCAGAGTTCTGTCTGGATGCCGAAAACGGTCTCAGTGAGGAACAGATCCTAAGGCTGCAGCAGCTGCTTACGGTGAACGGCAGATCCTTCAGCAGTCCGGTTTACATAAAAGACGGGTCAGGAAATCCTACTTCGGAGGTGGATATGGAAGCATCCAGGAGAGTGGAGATCAAGTTCCGCCTGAAGGAAGACGAGATGATCGAGAAGATCACGGGCGTGCTAAATGGTCAGCAAGTGCCGGGAGGCTCTGCCGAATAAGCGGGAGATACGCAGTAAAAATGTCATTGTATAATTTAGAGCTTAGATTTTAGGTATAAATAAATCAGCGGTAGTAAGACGGCGGTATTCGGGCTTTGGCTTAAAACAGAAAGCACGGATACCGCTGTTTAGTGTGGAAAAAATAAGCAGATATGCGTTGAAATGAGGAATTCTACCAATGGTCGGTTGTCTGTTTTGCATTTGACCGTTAGAATGAAATCATCTCCTATACAGGCATGAAATGCAATGCCTGAACACAAATGAAAAAGAGTATATATACAACAGCAGCCGGCGGGAGATCCGGGATGAGGCGAAAAGGAAGGCGGTTACAAATTATGTTTGAATTGGACAAGGAAAACTTTTCTAAATTTCTCTCAGAACAAAGAAAGCTTAAAGGATATACGCAAAAGCAGCTGGCGGAAAGGCTTTTTGTTTCTGACAAGGCGGTAAGTAAGTGGGAGCGGTCCCTGAGTATGCCGGATATATCTTTATTGATTCCCCTTGCGGAAGCATTGGAGGTATCCGTTACGGAGCTTCTGGAAGGCCGAAAAATAGATCCCAAATCCGAAATGAATGCGAGAAAGGTGGAGGAATTGGTGCAAAAGGCTCTGAATCTTGAGTCACCAGAGGAAAGAGGTAAGCGCCGCAAGCGGGACATGATGGTTTTTGGGAGCTGTGTACTTTTTATGGTACTGGAATCGGGGGCTGGATTATGGATGCTGAGTAAATGGCAGTCTGAAAGCGAAGATCCGGCGGCGTTTATGGCTTCTTTGGGAGGGATTATTTCCATATTGGTTCTTTCCACACTGAGCTTCAGCTTTGGAATCTATTTCTGGTTTTTTATCAGGGAACGGCTTCCGCGATATTATGATGAAAACAGGATATGTGTATACAGTCAGGGTTATTTTAACCTCAGTATGCCGGGGATTAGCTTTCACAATGGCAGTTGGCCGCACATGTTAAAAGCTCTGCGGATCTGGTCCGCCGTTACCATGACAACAGCGCCGCTCACATGCCTGCTGATTGCCTTTTCCTACAAGCTGTTTCCTGCCGGATGGATTCCCTTTTTTCTGCATATGACAGCCATTGGTCTGTACCTGGGGGGAATGTTTGTTCCGCTTTATATTGTAAATCGAAAATACGGGCGGCCAGAGTGCAAGGCAGCGGCAGAGCAGGAGGCGGCCAGGGAGCAGACAAAGGACGCCGGGCACAAGAATATGGCTGTGTCACTTATTTTATCAGTGGCCGTACTCCTGACGGTGTTTTTGATCGTTTATGCGGTCCGTATTGCCGGCCTGGGGACGGAATATTCCGGAGTCCGCATAGGGTATGTACAGTCGTATACTTCGCAGGAGTGGTCAGCCTCCTATCGGCTGTTAAACGGAATGGTGAGCAGGACGGTTCAGGCCCCGGCCGATTCGGGAATCTGCATCCTGGAAATAGAGACCACAAAGGGGAGCATTTCGGTAGAAATGACTGACGGCGCCGGAAACATCATATTTTCGGATACGGATCTGCAGCCGGGGGTTTATGAGGTGCAGTTATCCGGCGCCGCAAGGATAAGGTTTACGGGAAAAGACCATGCGGGCGGCTTTTCCGTTACCTTTCACAAAGAATCATCTCGATAGGAACATCATTGCCAGAAAAGCGGCTCCGGCAACGGCATAAAGGCTGTTTACAACCAGACAGAATTTCATCAAATTGCTTTGAGCCTTTGCCATGACATATGAGAGAATGGTGAAGATTCCGCTGAAGATCATAAATGCGGCGTAACAGGCAATTATGATTTCGGCTGCGGGGGATTCCAATGCCCAGGAAAAGGTTCTGAGCGGTAAAATCGTCCAGGGTACAAAGAGCATTATTGTGCTGACAGCAGTTAAAATTTTTGTTTTCATCATCTTTCCTCTCCTTCCGCCGCGTAAGCGGCATTTCAATCTGCGGGAACTTTGGAACACACATCTTATTTCCTTTCGGCCTGCCCGAAGCAAAGGCAGGAAATGCTTAAGCTTAAGACTGTAATGATTATGGCTGTCGGTATCCACGGGATCAGTTCAAGCTCTGCCGTATCAAGATTTGCGGCAAGCTTTCCGTATTCCGAGGTAATCACAAAAAACGGATACGCCATCGGATAGGCAAACCATAGCTTTGTATTGATGATTAAGACCGATGGCACGATGGAAGCCAGGCCGATGCCGACGGAAAAAATGGGCGTTCCGATACAGACCGATAACATCCAGAAAACAGCAATCATCGGTATTGCGGACAGAAACAGGAAGCAGCTTTCCTTCAAAACAAACAGCGGCGGCAGGATAAAATGATAGGCCAGCAGCTTTGAGCTGACGGCGGCGCTGATATAGTACATACCGGTCATCATCAGGATTTGCACGGCCGCCAGCATCAGCAGTATGACAAACTTGGCAAACATAAGCTTTGCTGTGTTTAACGGCAGGGTAAGCATTTTTAAAAGTCCTCTGTCTGCTTTTTCCGTCTGGCTTAAAAGAACGGTGCCCACTACCATGCCTGCGGGAAACATAAACCAACACATTCCCATAAAGCCCTGAATAAAGAAATTATTTTCCGGAGAAATTCCCTCAGCCTGCATATTGAAATTCATTTTGGCGTTTAAAATAGAGGGCAGCCAGAGAATAACGGAAGCTGCGGCTAAAATCAGCAGGATTTTAGAGCGGCGTATTTTTACCGCTTCCACGCCGATCAGTGATAAAAAACTCATTCGAAGGACCTCCTTATCTTGATAAACAATAACTGCGCCAGTCCCAAAGCGGCAAGCTCTGCGGCGGCTGCCTGGATATAGTGCAGGGACTGTGTGATGTCGGCATCCGCATATATGTGAAACGGCATGGCATAGGGAAAGAGCGAAAGCGTAAAGCTGTCTGCCGGCAGCATCGTTGCCGTAAATATGCAGATCACGCCAATCCCCAGCGATACCCACATATTTTTACAGGCTTCCGAAATAAGAAGCGAAAGGACAATGCAGGGCAGCATCAGCACAAACAAATATCCGAAATTTTTACACAGCTCACTTGGGTTTAAGCTTGCATTTTTAAACCAATGCCAGATACAAAATGAAACTGCTCCGGCTTCTATTACAATCACAAAAAAGCTCATCATAATCAGTATAATGGCCTTGCTTAAGAAATAAAAGCTTTCACGGACGGGCAGGGCTTTTATTTTCTGCATGGCATGATCGGCATATTCAATATGATATAAAAGACAGGCTCCGGCGACAACGAGCAGAACATTCAGCATTGCAGTCAACTGCCAGTTGGCGTCAAGCAGAATTTGCAGGGGATTTCCTGGCTTCCCAAGATACATTTCCGAGCGGACCGCCATATTGACAACCGGGACCGCCGCAGCCAGGATACCGCCGCATAAAAATGCCGGTAAAAATCCGGTTCTCCTTATCTTTTTACATTCCAGAGAAAGGCTTGTCAAAATACTCATAGCATCTCACCTCCTGAGCTTGTTGTCGGCATCAATCAAGGCCAGGAAGGTGTCTTCCAGATTATCCGTGGGAAGCATACGGGAAGCAGCGTCAAATTTGAGCTGTTCCGGCGTTCCTTCAAACAACAGGTGCCCGTGATTTAAAATACCGATTGTATCAGCCATCAGTTCTACTTCGGACAGCAGGTGTGAAGAGACCAGGACGGTACAGCCCCACCTTTCAGGCAAAGAGCGGATCAGTGTTCGTATTTCGTGGATTCCTGCCGGATCAAGCCCGTTTGTAGGTTCGTCTAAGATGAGGATTGGCGGTTTTCCGATGAATGCACCGGCCAGACCCAATCTTTGCTTCATTCCAAGAGAATATTTTTTTGCCAGCCGCTTTTTATACTGGGTTAGACCTACAGTTTCAAGAGCTTCCGATACGGAGGCTTTGGGCAGCCCCAGTATTTTACGGATAATTTCGAGATTTTCTTCTCCGCTTAAATTTCCGTAGAAGGCAGGGGCTTCAATGAACGAGCCGACTTCCTTTAAGATCTGGACCCGGTTTTCGGGATACGTTTTCCCGTCAATCGTAAATGTCCCGTCGGTTGGCCTGGTAAGGCCCAAAAACATTTTCATTGTAGTGGATTTTCCTGCCCCATTGGGCCCCAGAAAGCCATAGACGGCGCCCCTTGGGATATGCAGATTAATACCGGAAACGGCGGTAAAATCCGCATACGACTTCGTTAAATTTTGGGTTTCAATCATGTACATTGTATTGGCTCCTTTCTGGCAATTATCTGCCATGCAGATACATTGTAACAGCGCAGCCTTGTGCTAACCTTCTCTTGTCCTTACAATTACCTTACATTTCATCCCTGTCAGGGAAAAATTGAAAATCTATGATATAATAACCTTATTCGAGGCAGGAAACGGCCGAATGGCCTCAAATATTATAGGAAGAAGGGGCATGTATGAGTTTTCATTATCTGAAGCAAAAACGCATTTTACTTGTGGATGATGAGCAGGAGCTTTTAAGCTTGGTGGTTTCCATTTTGAAGGAAGACGGATTCGAAAATATAAGAACGGCAAAAACGGCAGGGGAAGCGATTGACGTCGCCTTAAATTACCGGCCGGAGCTTGCAATTCTTGATGTAATGCTTCCTGACGGGAACGGATTTGAACTGATGGAGCAGCTAAAAAAAGACGCGGATTATCCGGTATTGTTTTTAACGGCCCGCGGGGAGGATGAGGATAAGTTTCGTGGTTTTGGCCTTGGAGCGGATGATTATATGGTAAAACCGTTTTTGCCAAAGGAGCTTTTATTCCGTGTAAACGCCATCCTCCGCAGAAGCTACAAGACCGAAAATCCACTCATAAGGCTCAGTGGCAGTGAAATTGATCTTGAGCGGGCAGAGGTTATCAAGAGCGGAGAGCATATTGCGCTTACGGCGAAAGAATACGAAATTCTTGCCGCGCTGTATCGGAACGCAGGGCGGATCGTTACGATTGACGCTCTGTGTGAAGCGGCCTGGGGAGATAATCCCTTCGGTTATGAAAATTCACTGATGGCGCATATTCGCCGGATCAGAGAGAAGATTGAAAAAAATCCGTCTCAGCCGGTTTCCCTGATCACCATTAAGGGCTTGGGATATAAGCTTGTTGTGGAGGGCAGGTGATATGAAAAGTATACCTAAATTAATCCGTCGTTTTGTGGGCATTATGCTTCTGTCCTTAATACTGCTGATTATTTTAAACTTTGTTTTACTGGGGATGTATACGTTGAATCAGGCCCCCAATGCTTATCCTTGGAAGACGGCGCAGGAGGTTGCAGATCAGCTGTCAAAATGGGAAAGCGGGTATGTTTTAGACGAAGCTGCGGCGCATGAGCTGCAGGAATCAAATGCGTGGGCAGTTTTTATTGATAATACAACCCTGCAGGTGGTATGGCAGACGGATAACCTTCCCGAAGCGGTCCCGATGTCATACTCTGCGTCGGATATAGCGCGGCTGACTCGTGGCTATATAGACGGGTATCCCACATTTACGGGAGAAGCGGAAAACGGGCTGGTGGTACTCGGCTGCCCCAGAGACAGCTTTTGGAAACATAGGTGGCCCAGCTGGGATTATCACTTCATTGCCAACCTGCCGAAAACAATCCTTTCCGTGCTGGGGATAAACGCAATATTAATTTTTATTATCTACATGAGCGCTAATTCCGGATTACTGAAATCCGTCAAGCCGATTGTCGGCGGAATACAGGCGTTATCAGCAAACGAAGAGGTCCATGTCAGAGAAAAAGGGCTTTTGTCGGAGTTGGCGGTAAGTATTAACAAGACCTCAGATATTTTGCAGACGCAAAACAGACAGCTCAGAAAAAGAGAAGCTGCAAGAGCAAACTGGATTGCCGGGGTATCCCATGATATACGTACACCGCTGTCAATGATAATGGGTTACGCGGGCCAGCTGGAAAACGATCAGCGTCTGCCGGAGGAGGACCGCGTAAAGGCAGGGATCATTGTCCGTCAAAGTGAACGCATGAGAAATTTAATTCAGGACCTGAATCTTGCGTCCAAGCTGGAATACAATATGCAGCCGATTCATCCCGAAAGACAGAATCTGATCGCCGTGATCCGTCAGGTGGCGGTAGATTTTATCAATACGAACATTGATGAAAGGTATGTGATTGAGTGGGAAACGGACAAGGCTTTAACCTTCTGTCCTGTAAATATTGACAAAGACTTAATTAAGCGGGCAGTAAGTAATCTGCTTCAAAACAGCATAAATCATAACGATCAGGGGTGCCATATCCATGTACGGGTCAGTGTGGAAGATAATGCTTATACGGTTGCGGTTGCCGATGACGGTATCGGGGCTACGGACGAGCAGATTGAAAAGCTTAAATCTGAGCCGCATTATATGGTCTGTGACGAAAATGCAACCGAACAGCGCCATGGCCTGGGGCTGCTGATTGTCAGGCAGATTTTATTTGCACACGGCGGAGAAATGCAGATAAAGCACAGTGAATGCGGCGGCTTTGAAGTGGATCTAAGGCTGCCGGGACTTACTTCATAGGTGTTTCGGAATTCATGCACGGAAATCGGGCGGTTGACTGAACAAAAACGTTTTGGTATAATGAATGCAAAGCACAGGTAAAGGAATGAATCAGCGTTGAAGCGAATTACGATTAAGGATGTAGCGAAAGCGGCAGGAGTATCCATCACCACGGTATCTCATGCGCTCTCGGGACAGGGAGCGTTGAGACAGGAAACCAGGGACAGGATTGTGGAACTAGCACGCAGGATGCAGTATATACCGGACTGGAACGGGCAGAATCTGAAAGCTTCCGGGACGGGTATGCTTGGCTTTTTTACCTCTTCCATCTCGGGATTTTACGGTATTTTGATGGATGCAATGTATAATGAATGCAAGGCCAACGGCTACGGAATGGAAATATTTATTCTGGATGACGGAGATCTGATTCGTCTGCTCATGGGAAATCGAGTGGACGGGGCGGTAATTTTGCACAGCGGGCTGAAGGAAGAGCATGAAAAGTGGCTGCGGGAGATGGAATTTCCGGTAGTGTATCTGGATCGCGAGATTCGGGAGAAATGTGCCTCCAGTGTGCTTTTTGCATCTTATGAGAGCGGTCGGCTGGCGGCAGATTATCTTCTTTCCCTGGGGCATCGAAGAATACTGGAGTTGTGCGGCATTGATTACACCTATGACGGTGAGATGAGGCAGAAAGGATTTGAGGATCGCATGAGAGAAATAGGCTGTCCTATGGATCCAGATTATATTCTGAAATGTTATTTCGACCGTCAGAGAGCCTATGATGAGACCAGTGCGTTCTTAAAGAGAGGAATGCCTCTGCCGGATGCGGTCTTCGCGGCTAACGATGACAGTGCTTTTGGATGTATTAAGGCTTTGCAGGGAGCAGGGTATTTTGTGCCGGAAGATGTCAGCGTCTTAGGGTGTGACGATATAGAGCTGAGCCAGTGGTATTCGCCTGCTCTGACTACGATCAGGACCCGCATAAGGGATCAGGGCAGCTTGTCCGTGAATGAGCTGGTGGCCTTGGTCAGAAAAGAGAAAGAGGGAGAGACGTACTCCATAGCGGGCGAGCTGATTGAAAGAAGCTCGTGCAGGAGAAAGGAAATATAAACGGAATATGAAAAGGATTACCATCAAGGATGTTGCGAGAGAAGCCGGAGTATCCATCACTACGGTATCACATGCCCTGTCGGGTCAGGGAGTGATGAAGCAGGAGACCAGAGACAGGGTGATAGAAATTGCAAAAAAGATGCAGTATATGCCGGATTGGAACGGGAGGAACCTGAAGGCTTCCGAGACGGGGACGGTGGGCTTTTTTACTCTTTCCATCAGGGGATATTACGGCATACTTGTGGATGCAATGTATGAGGAATGCCGCAAGAACGGATATGAGATGGAGGTATTCATCACTGACAGCGGAGACAGTCTGCTCAGGATGCTGCTCAGCAGGCGCGTTGACGGCGCGGTCATTCTGCACAGCGGCTTTCAGAAAAAGCATGAGAAGATTTTGCAGGATTCGGAGCTGCCCACGGTTTTTCTGGACAGGGAAATACAGACAAAATATATTTCCAGCGTGGTATTTGACTCCTATCAGACAGGGCGGAGAGCAGGGGAGTATTTATTTTCTCTGGGCCATCGGCGTTTAATGCTGATCAGGGGCGAGGATATTTTTGACGGTATTGAGAGGCAGAGAGGGTTTGAAGATTTTTTGCAGGAGCAGGGGTATCCGCTGGAGCAGGACTATTTGCTGAACGGCCGTTTTGACAGATGGACGGCGTATAGCGAGATGAATCGGTTTCTGGAGAAAAAGTTGCCGCTGCCGGATGCGATTTTCGCGTCCAATGACGACAGCGCCTTTGGCTGTATTAAAGCATTGATGGAGGCCGGTTACAGCGTGCCGGAGGATGTCAGTGTCTTAGGCTGTGACGATATTGAATTGAGTCAATGGTATGTGCCGGCGCTTTCTACCATTTATACGCATATTACGGATCAGGGAATTGCTGCGGTGAAGGAGCTGACCGGGTTAATGCAGGGGAATCGCAGCGGAAAGCTTCATTTGATAAAGGGTCAGCTGATAGAACGGGCATCCTGTAGAAGGGCGGATTAGGAAAGTGATGAAAAGCGGCAGAGGCATGTATTTGCAGGGGCAGGCCAGACATATTCTGCACATTCTGCGTGTGTTCTGTATTACGGCTGCTGTCTGTGCGGCAGTATGTGCCTGCGGCACAACGAAAAGAGAGAAAGCAGCAGATATATCTTCAGAGCAGTGGATAGATCAGGAAAGCAGGGAGCAGGGCGCAGCAGATCAGCGAGAAGCAGGCCCCCAAACGGCAGGGGAGAATTCGGAAATGAAAGATTTACGACAAAACTACCATCTGGAGGCATTCGGCAGTAACGTATACTTTTTTACACCGGAGGACGACCCGGAAGAGGTGCAGGAGATTCTGGAAGAGATCTGGAAGAAACAGGAGAAAAACCAGTTTGGAGATGATCGGTATGCCATTTATTTTTTCCCCGGTATCTATGACGAAAAGATTCAGGCAAGGGTTGGATTTTACACACAGATTGCAGGTCTGGGTGCTTCGCCGGAAGAGGTATCGCTTTACAATCTGACCTGCGATGCCAGATGGCTGGGAGACAACAGAAATCACAATGCTACCTGTAATTTTTGGCGGGGAGTGGAAAATTTATCCGTCCGCGAATATGTAACCTGGGCAGTGTCCCAGGCGACCTTTATGCGGCGTGTGCATATCGGAAAGACAATTTATCTCCACGACAGCAACGGCTGGGCCAGCGGTGGATTTTTGGCGGACAGCCGGGTGGAGCTGGCAGTTCATTCGGGAACGCAGCAGCAATGGCTGTCCAGAAACTGCGATTGGAGTACCTGGATCGGTGAAAACTGGAATATGGTTTTTGCCGGAATAGAAGAGGGAAAGGCGCCGGAGGGGACCTGGCCGGAGCATGCTTATACAAATGTGCCTGTGGTGGATCGGATCAGGGAGAAGCCCTTTTTGACTTATGATCGGGAGAAGGGCTTTGGGGTTTATGTTCCTGAAATCAGAACGGAGGTGGTGGGGGCGGACTGGAATCCGGGTGAGTTTTTACCGATAGAAGCCTTTTATATTGCCAAAGCGGAGGCAGACACGGCGGAAACCATGAATCAGGCGCTGCAGGAGGGAAAAAATTTGTTCCTGACGCCCGGAATTTACGAGCTGGAGGCGGCGCTTGTAATTGACAGGGAAAATACGGTAATTTTGGGTTCGGGACTTGCCACGCTTCGCTCCATGAAGGGAAATTCCTGTTTGGAGGTGCGAGGCGGAGGCGCCACGGCAGCAGGCATCCTGTTTGATGCAGGACCGGAAAAAACGGATCATCTGCTGTCAGTGGGAGAAGAGGCAGGAGGCCAGGAAACGGCAGACGGCCAGGAAGAGGCAGGAGTTCAGGAAGAGACAGATCGTCAGGATCAGACATGCGGCGCGGAGGCACCCGTGAACACCTTGCTGGCGGATTTGTTTTTCCGCGTGGGCGGCGCTAAGGATTATAATACGGAGGTTGACTGCTGTGTGGAGATTCACCAGGACGGAGTGATCGGTGATAATTTCTGGGTATGGCGGGCGGACCATGGAAGCGGCGTGGGCTGGACTCGCAACAGGGCCCGCAACGGAATCCGGGTAACGGGAGACGGCGTGTCTGTTTATGCGCTGATGGTGGAGCATTTTCAGGAGTACCAGACAATCTGGGAGGGAGAAGACGGGAAGATCGTTTTTTACCAGTGCGAAATCCCTTATGATGTGCCAAATCAGGAGGCGTGGCGCAGTCACGACGGGACGGTGAACGGGTTTGCGTCCATAAAGATAGGGGATACGGTGGAAAGTCATGAGGCGTATGGCCTTGGCATTTATCTGTATAATCGGGATGCGGAAGTGGAGCTGTACAGTGCCATGGAAATTCCGGAGGCGGCAGAGAATATCCGCATTCATCATATCTGTACGGTGATGATTACGGGAAATCCAGGCATCACTCACATTATCAATGACCGGGGGGACGCAGTAGTGACACCGGGAGCCAGAGCGGTGATATTGGATGATTGAGAAGGGATGGGAAAGGAGCGGTGTTTGCCACTTTGCGCTCTGCACCAATGGGTGTACTTTTCTGTCAGATTTTCGTTGACTCCGCATGGTGGTGTAGATATAATAAATACCAGCCGTAAGGATGATTTTATTGATTTCGAAGAACGGCGGGCGGCAATGGCGTTACAGGCTGCGAGGAAAGAAGCAGTCAGTGATAAGCGTTGCTGAAAAGAAAAGAGAAAGGGGTGTTATCATATGAGGAATATGGCGGTTACTGTAAATGGGAGGGTATGTAAGCGATAGAAATACTGCCCTCCTTGCAGACTTTACCTGACGAAAAATCAGGTACATAGGGGGCAATATGTCATTAAACTGGATTCAGGTAGAAGAATACTCATTCAACAGCTTTTTAATGATGGAGCGTTTTCAGCTCAGACTTTTATTGAGGGCGGCGAAGCAGGATGAAGCGCTGGCAGGGCAGCTTGGGATTGCGCTTAAGGGAAATCCGGCAGTTTGCTGGTATTTCCTGCATAAGTGTCCCGAAGGCCGGTCCGTTGTGGAAGCTCTGACAGAGAAGGCTCAAAAAGCGGAAGGGCCGCAGGACGTCCGCGCCGCAGAGCTGTATGTGCTTTCTGCGGTGGAGGATTTTGTGATCTATACCACGCCGGAGGCTATGCAGGCAAAGTGCGATTTCATTTACGCATGGGACAGGGAGCGGCTTTTTGAGCTGGCTGATTTTCATGGAAAAACGGTGCTTGACGTGGGAAGCGGATCAGGGCGGCTGGCCTTTGCCGCTGCCTGTCAGGCGGCAGAGGTTTATGCCAGCGAGCCGGTGGATACCCTGCGGGAATATTTGCGGGATCGGATCAGGCGGGAGCAGATTGGTAATATCCGGGTCGTGGACGGAATGGCGGACAGCCTGGCATATCCGGACAATACCTTCGACATCGTCATGTCCGGCCATGTGGTGGGGGATGATTATGAGGCGGAGCTGGCCGAGATTTTCCGGGTGGTGAAATCCGGAGGCTGGGTATTGGACTGCCCCGGAGATCAGAGCCGGGAGTGCAGGCCAAGCAGGGAGCTTCTGCAGCGGGGCTTTGAAGAGCTCTGTTATCAGGGGTCTTTGGGGCAAAAGGTATACCGCTATCGAAAACAGGTTTTTAAGAATACTTAAGCAGACTTAAAAACCAATTCGGCGTCTGCGTTTCAGGTGCATTTTAAAGGAAGTGGGACAGGGTCTGAAAAGGTTTCTGTCCCACTTCAATCATAGTGTCAAAAGGTAATTGCACACAGCCCGATTGAGAATGGAAAGGGACAGTAATGAGTAAAAAGCAAAAGATAGATTTCAACACAATTACAGCCTGCGGCGAATGCTGTACGGACTGCCGGAAGAAGAAAGAGGGTATCTGCAAGGGCTGCATAGAAGCAGACGGCTATGTTCCGGAATGGGCAGAATCCGGCAGGTGTAAGGTGCATGAGTGTGCCAGAAAGCACAATGCTCCATTTTGCGGTTTATGTGATGAGTTCCCCTGTAAGCAGCTGCCGGCGCTTATACACTGGAATCCTGATATTGTGGAACATTTAACGATGCTGGCAAGGGAGAAAGATCATGATATATCGACTGATGCTGTTTGATCTGGACGGTACGCTGCTTTGCAGCGATAAGACGATTCATAAGGAAACATTGGAGGCCTTACAGAAATGCAGAGAGAAGGGCATATTGATCGGCGTGTCCACATCCAGGGGAGAGCAGAATACCTTATCGTTCCTGGATGAGCTGCAGCCTGACCTGCTGATTGTAAGCGGCGGGGCCTTGGTGAAATTTAAGGGGGAGTATGTGTACCGGGCAGAATTTTCAGGGGAAGAAACCTGCCGGATGATCCAAACGGCCAGAAACGTCTGCGGCCCTGACTGCCAGATTACCATCGACACCGTAAGCACGCATTACTGGAATTACAGGACTGATCCGAAAAATAACGATAAGAGCTGGGGAGAGAGTGTCTATACGGATTTTCAGGATTTTCAGGAAAGCTCCTTAAAAATGTGTGTGGAGATTTTTGAGGATCACAAGGCTGCACAGCTGCAGGAACAGCTTGGGGAGTGCGACTGCGTGCGTTTTTCTGATGGTTACTGGTATAAATTTACCAAAAGGGAAGCCACAAAGGAGCGGGCTGTTTTGGCGGCATGTTCTGTCTGCGGGATCAGACCGGAGCAGGTGATGGCCTTTGGGGATGATTACGCTGACATGGGGATGCTTAAAATCTGCGGAATGGGGATTGCCATGGGGAACGCCATAGATGAGGTTAAAAGGGAAGCGGATTTCGTGATCGGCACCAATGACGAGGATGGTATTGCAAAGTATTTGGCGGAGGTCTTATAAAATGAGACGAAGTGACAGAGAAATTACGGATCAAAAAGAAATAGAAGGGTTTATCTTGCGGGAGACGATTCTGCGGGTGGCTTTTTACGATAAGGGCGAGATTTATATTGTACCTGTAAATTACGGCTGTCTAATGGAAGGCGGGAAAATACTTTTTTATTTTCACGGCGCATGTGCGGGCCGGAAATTTGAACTTGCCGGGGCAGAGCCTTCCGTGGGCTTTGAGATCGACGGAAGGTATAAGCTGCTGGAGGGAAAAAATGTATGCAGCTTTTCTGCAGAATTTCAGAGCGTGATCGGTACGGGGAGGCTATGCCTTGTTGCGGATCGGAGAGAGAAGAAAATGGGACTTGGTGCCGTTATGAGGCAGGCTACGGGAAAAGCGGAATGGGACTATGACGACAGGATGCTGGAAAGAACAGCCGTTTTTCGGCTGGAGGTGGAAAAAATGTCCTGTAAGGCAAAGCTGATCTGATGGATAAGCCGAAGGCTTCCTCCGATCACAAGCAGCGCTTGTTTGACGCCGATGTTTTTTGCGTGGTAAGCTAATGATGTCCGGACAAAACATTGTGAAAACGGAGGAAAGCTATGAATATTGGAGAAGTGATCAAGCGCTGTCGTCTGAAACGGGATTTCACTCAGGCGGAGCTTGCTGAAAAACTGAATGTTACGCCCCAGGCGGTTTCGAGATGGGAGATGGGAGTTTCTTATCCGGACATCGCCATGATACCTAAAATTTGCAGTGCTTTATTTGTGACGGCAGACGATCTGCTTGGGATCGGCCCTTTTGGCAGCTCCGGCAGTGACTTGAACTGGGATAAGAACGATATTGCCGACATATTGAATCAAAGCCAGGCAGACAGTATTTTTGATTACGTTCCCTCTGCCGCACAGGGAGAAAGCAAAAGGGTTCTGATCACGGACGATTCGGATTTTATGCGGATGATGGTGGAGGATATTCTGACCAAGCAGGGCCATAGGGTCCTGCAGGCGGGAAACGGCAGGGAATGCCTGAAGATACTGGGCGGAGAGGCAGTGGACGTGTGTGTGCTGGATATTGGGATGCCGGAGATGAACGGTATCGAGACCCTGAAAAAAATAAGGGAGGACTATCCCGGATTAAGGGTGGTCATGCTTTCCGCATTGTCCGCCAAAGCAAATGTGGAGCTGGCGCTGCAGCTTGGTGCGGATGCCTTTGTGGTAAAGCCCTTCCAGGCGGATACGCTGGTAGAGCGAATCGGATAAAGGCCGGGTGAAAATGGAGAGTACAAAGCGCCTGCCTGCATAAGGCAGGTGCTGCAGAAAATTACAGAGAATTACAGGAAAGAGAAGGAAAAATCATGAGTAAGTACAGTATTTTATGGGAGTATGTGCAGCGAGACGGCAGGGAATCCGTTTTGCTGACTTTTGAGGAAATACAGAATATTGCAGGAATACCGATGGATCATTCTTTTCTGAAATATAAAAAGGAGCTTTTGGAATACGGTTACCAGGTCGGGAAAATATCCATGAAGGAAGAGACAGTTATTTTTCAGAGGACTAACTGAATCATAATCTGAATAGCTGCGATCAGGGAAAATGCAAACTGTCACGTGACATGATCTGTTTGAACAGCATTTTCAACGTGGTGGTTTTCTTACGAGTGCTTTGTTATATTAGGATTTGAAGAAGGAATGGAAACAAAGCCGGATATACGGTCAGTTTTTGAAACCTGTGTGCAGAATAACAAAGGATAATATAGCGGAGGGTATGATAAGGAATTGAAAGCGAGTGACATCCAGAAACAAAGGATTAAGGAAATAGAAGGAAAAGCTGATGAATTAGTGCAAAAGTGTGAGATTATGTTTGTTACATCTGTGGATGAAAAAGGCTATCCGAGAACTTGTTGTGTCAGGAAGTTAAGCAATAAGGGATTTAGAGAAATATATTTTGTCACATCCAAAAGGAGCGAAAAGCAGGGCAAGGCAAAGCACTTTGAGACCAATACAAAGTCCAGCGTCTGCTTTCAACAGGGAGGTGATTCCTTAACCCTGGTGGGAGAAGTTGAGTTTATCACGGACAGAAAAGAAATGCAGGAGCTATGGGATGATGGTGATAAAAGCTTTTTCCCGAAGGGGATTGACGATCCCAAAATAAGATTCATTCACTTTCATGCATTAGAGGCAACCTTTTGGATAGAGCAAAAATTTAGAACCGTAACATATAAATAGCGGATTCTTACCTTCCTTGAATGCTTTACTTGATAACGGACAGGCAGGGAAGAAATGCAGTAATCTAGTGTTGAAAAGCTGCATACTAGGAATAAATACCAAAAAAGAAATGACTGTGTTGTATAATATAAACAATTTTAAATAGGAAAGCAAGGTTTTTGTTGACAAATTGAACTACATAGAATATCATATAATTGTAGTTGAGGTGAGCGGTACAAAAACGTTTTTCTAATGAAAGCTATAAAGTAAAAAGTGTAATGGTGATCAGCACTTTGTACATAAGACTTTTGAAGCTGCCAATGGATAAGGCTCTTCAGCCAAGTGTCACGCTTTACGCAAGTCGGAAGCTGGGCCTGGAGGTATCAGGGAAGAGAGTAAAGTCCGGGACAGCTGAAATTTAAGGGAAGAAAAACGTTTTGGTAAATTCTGACACAAATCTAAAATCCGTGTCGGAAGCTCGATCAAAAAAGAAACGGAGGAAAATTATGAAAGCGAAGAAAGTATTGGGACTGCTTCTTTCTGTTGCCATGGCAGCCGGCCTGATGACTGGCTGCGGTAATGATAACGGCGGCGACTCTTCAAATGGGGGGGGTAGTGTTCAAAGCAGTGGAGAGACGAACAACGGTGGAAATTCGGGCGGTGATAATGCCAATACCGGAGACTCCAACGGCGGCGAGACCGTTAATACCAAGCCTTTTTACCTTACCCTGGATCCGGAAGTTTCCGGAAACATTGACGTAATGTGCTGGTCCGGTGACAGTGTGTACTACAGCGATCTGGGACATATGACCATCGCGGATGAGGATCTTACCTCCAAAAACGTGGCTATGCTTTATGCTATGGCTAAAAAATTTAATGAGATTTATCCGAATCTGAAAATCAATCTGTATGCAAAGACCGACGATCCGGACAGCAACGATACCTCCTGGGATCAGGAGCTGGAGAATTTCAAGGCAGAGCATGGAAAGTATCCTGATATATATGCTTCTACCATGCTGCCTGATGATACGGCCAAGGGTATGGTGGCAGACTTGTCCGTCTATGCAGACGATCCCTTGTATCAATCCTTTAATACATCCCTGATGTCTCAGATGAATTACTACGGTTTTCAGGCAGGCCTGCCTCAGTTTATGCAGCCTTGGGGCGTATTTGTAAACAAAGAGCTGGCTGAGGACAATAATATAGATGTTCCCGGACCTGACTGGACCATCGAAGATTACACAGATTTTGTTACCTCCGCGGATAACACCAATTTCTGGGGTCTGGTTTACGGCAGTGCTACTCAGTTTATTCAGACCGGTACAGACACGGTGGTGAAGGCTATGAACGAAGGCGCTGAGGTGAATATGGCATCCGATCAGGTTATGAGCTTGTTGGATTATATTCCTCAGTGGTCCGAGTATGAAATCTTTACCAAGCAGGGACAGGGTGCCGTTGATCAGGCAATCATGGATGACGGCTGGTGGTGGAGCTACAGATTCTTCTGCCGTAATTACTGCCTGACCTCTGCAGGTGACCCCTGGATGATGACCGACTCTGCAATGGGCCAGAATGAGGACGGCACATGGCCTACCAATGCGGTGGAATCCGGTGATTGGGACATCTATCCCAGACCGGCAACGGATTATAGAGGAAATACCGTGGGTATCGTAATCGACCCCATGGCGATCCACAATTATGCTATGGATGACGGCGATCCGGCATGGAGTGATGCGGAGAAAGCACAGCTGGATCTGGCTTATGCGTTCGGCTCCTACTGGTGCGGCGCTACCGAGGCTATGCAGGCGAGAGCGGATCAGCAGTGGAACAACGCAGGTGTTATGCAGAGCTGCTTAAACGATTCCTTCCCTCTGGTAACGGGAGACGAATTTGATGCGCAGATGAAGATTTGGTATTCAACCGTGAACCATGCGCGTTACGGTGATGCAGAGAAGATGCCCGGCTTCCAGTATGTCGTACAGCTTTGGGAGGAAGGCCAGATCTGGGACGTATCCGATAAGTGCTATCCCTGGTATGTGTATGAGGACGGCACCCGGAAAGAGTGCATCTATGAGTGGCTGAATCTGACCAACGAAGAAGTGGTTGGCGTTCCTGTGACCAATGCCAGCTGGCTTGACACGGTAAAGGCTAATCTGCCTGAATGGAACAAGAAGATGAACGACAGGCTGACTGAGGCACAGAATTCCTTGAAGAACGGCCTGAAGACCTACTATGGATTTACCGATGCTGATTTTTAAACTGATTTGACAGAATTTATGTAGAAAGGCAGGGCTTATTATTGGAGGCACAAAGTGTTTTAAGATAATAAGCCCTCTTTTTATAAAAGGAGCACGCTCATGAAGTCGAAGAAGACCGGGATTTTAAAAAAAGTAATCATTACCGCTGCTGCAGCGGCAGCATGTGCTGCGGGGGTTTATTTGATCTTCAATATGAATCATGCCGAGTATGTGGAGGATGTCAGTCCGGAAGAACTGAAGGAGGCCTATGAGCTTTTGGCGGGCTCTCTTGTCTCTTCGGATTATACTTATACGGATTACCTGAAATATCTTGACGCGGGATATGGAGAGGGAAATTATTCTGCCTCCCCGAAGCAGGGAGAAGTAAAAAGCTTCGAAGCGGAAGGGGAGCTGCCTGCCTATGAAGGCAGCGCAGTAGTTTTGGATTATGAGCAGATGGCAGAATACATAATAAATGTGGAAAAAAGGGGAGTGTATTATCTGGCAGTAGACTATTTGTCGGCAGGTAATTCTTACCTTGATTATACAGTGGATGTGGCTCTGAACGGGGAGGCCCAGTATCAGGAATGGAAGACGGTGGAGCTGCCTCTGTACTGGCAGGATGCGGTGGATGAATATCTGGTGGACAGATACGGGGATGAAATTGCGCCTGCACAGGAGCGTCTGAATGAGTGGAACCATATCCGGCTTTTTAACAATACCTATTCTTCTACGCATCCCTTGTACATGACACTGGAAGCGGGAGAGAATGTGATTACCCTGACCAACCGTTCCAATGACGGCCTGGCCCTGGGCACGCTTTACGTGGAGGCACCTGTGGAGGAATGCCCTTCTTATGAAGAATATTCCGCACAGTATGCAGGCGTTGATGTGGCAAAACAGGGAGCGATGATTCCCATCGGGGCTACGGATTACACCGTGAAAAACTCAGCGGAGATTATTTACCAGTCTACGGCCAATCCGGCCATGACGCCTTATGATGCGGAATATAAGAAGCTGAACACCTTATCCTGGACCAAACCGGGTAATGAGATTACCTATGAATTTGGGGTGCAGACGGAAGGGCTTTACCGGCTGGGCTTCCATTATATGAATGATAAGGAAGAATTTAATTCTTATGAAAGCATTGCCATAGACGGTGTAGTGCCCTTTAAAGAGCTGCAGTGCTACGCTTTTCCCTACAGTGACGGGGGCTGGGCAAATGAAGTGCTTTCCGACGAAAAGGGAAATCCATATTATATTTATCTTTCTGAGGGCCTTCATACCCTGACCATAAAGACAGAGATGGAGCCGGTGACGGAAGCCTGGCGCTATGGCCAGCTGATTGCAGAGCATGTGACCCAGTTTTCGCTGGACATTAAGAAGATTTCAGGGCAGGATGCAGACAAATACAGGACCTGGAAAATGACGCAGTACATACCGGAGATTCCCGAATATCTGGACGCATATATGACGCTGATCCAGCATATACGATACCTCCTTCAGCATGAGTCGGAATACGGCATCAACGGCGCGTTGCTTTCTTACCTGGACAAGGCAGAGGTGTTTATTAAGGACATGGCGGAATATCCGGATGAGATCGCACTTTATACCACCAGTCTCACCGGGGCGGACAATTCGGTGCTGGTGGCGGTAAGTAAATTTACTTCTTCCATTATGAACGTTAAATTTTCCCTGGATATGATATATGCCTTCGGGGAGGATAAGATGCCTGCGCCTAAGGCCGGTATCTTTAAAAGCATTGGCGACGGATTTGCTACCGTGTATTTTTCTTTTACCTCCGATAAATATAAGACCAGTTCGGAGGACGAAGATGAGCTGAACATTTGGGTTTCCAGGGCGCTGACCCATGTGGACCTGCTGCAGAAGCTGGCCGATACGGGATTCACGCCCAAGACGGGAATTAAGGTTAAGATTTCCGTGATGCCGGATGCAAACAAGCTGACCCTTGCATCCGCGGCGGACCAGACGCCTGATATTGCTTTGGGTCTGATCTCCCATATGCCCTTTGATCTGGCCTGTCGTAACGCCCTTTATGATCTGACACAGTTTGAGGATTTCTGGGAAACCGCAAACCGCTTTGTGGCAGGGGCTATGGTGCCTTATACCTATAATGAGGGAGTTTATGCCATTCCGGAGACACTGGATTTTGACGCGGTGATCTACCGCACGGATATTTTTGAAAACCTGGGACTGGAGGTGCCTGATACCTGGGATGAACTGATTGAGCTGCTTCCCGGACTGCAGCGGTACGGTATGAATTTTTACCACAATATTTCCTCCGGGGTTGGGTATAAGTGGTTTTATCAGACAACGCCTCTTATTTTCCAAAACGGCGGCAGCCTTTATCTGGAGGACGGTACGGCCACGGCCATTGATTCCCCTGACTCCGTGAAAGGGTTAAAGCAGCTGGGAGATCTGTTTGTGGCTTATTCCCTGGATACGCAGGTGCAGGAGTTCTTTAATTCTTTCCGCTATTCCGTGCTTCCCATCGGCATTGTGGATTCCAACAATTACGTGCTGATCAAGAACGGCGCTACGGAGCTGGAAGGGCAGTGGGCCCTGGCTCCTTATCTGGGAACCGTTAAGGAGGACGGCAGCATCGACCGCAGCTTTATTGCCAACGGCACGGGGGGAGTGATCTTTGCGGATACGCAGATGCCGGAAAAAGCCTGGGAATTCATGAAATGGTGGACGGACACGGAAACCCAGGTGGAATATACCTATACCCTGCGCTCTACCTACGGAGATACCTACTTCTGGCTGCCCTCCAACGTGGAGGCCCTGGAACAGGCCCCCATCGACCAGGAGGACAAGGAAGTCATTCTGGACATGGTGCACTGGCTTCGGGATGTGCCCAGGACGCCGGGACAGTACCTGTTGGAGCGTTCCATCTCGGACATCTGGAATACCATGGTCTTTGACGGCACTTCGGCTCAGGTGGCAGCAGACGAGAAAGTGATTGCCATCAACCGGGAGATCAGAAAGAAAATGCAGGAGCTTGGTTTCTACGACGACGAGGGAAATATAATAAAGAGCTATATTATCCGGGATGCGGACTGGATACAAGAGCAAATGGATAAAGCAAAAAAGGGGGGTGAGTAAGCATGCGGCAAACAAAGCGGCAAAAGGGATTTCACAGGAAGGACGGCAGGGCGTATCTGTTGCTGCTGCCATACATCCTATTGTTTTCCACATTTATACTAGTACCGGTGTTGATTGCGGTGTATCTTTCCTTTACTTATTTCGACGTGATCAACAAGCCTGACTTTACGGGACTGTTGAATTACATTACCCTGTTTACTCAGGATGAGGTGTTTTTAAAATATGTACTTCCAAACACCTTCCTCTATGCGCTGATTGTGGGGCCCGGCGGCTATGTGCTGTCCTTCCTCTTAGCCTGGATGCTGGCCCAGATCCAGCCCATTCCCCGGACGGTGCTGGCGCTGTGCATCTATACTCCTTCCATGCTGGGGCAGGTGTTCATCGGCGTAATCTGGAAGACGATCTTTTCCGGTGACCAGTCGGGCTGGGTGAACAGTCTTCTCTTACAGTGGGGACTGATTGATACGCCTATCCAGTTTTTGCTGACCAAAGACTACTTTATGCTGATTATGATTGTAGTCTCCCTGTGGTCTGCCATGGGGATCGGCTTCCTGGCCATGATTTCGGGTATTTTAAATATTGACCAGGAACTGTACGAAGCGGCTTATGTGGACGGCCTGAAAAACCGTTTCCAGGAGATTATTTATATAACCGTTCCTTCCATGAAGCCGCAGATGCTTTTCGGAGCGGTGATGGCGATTGTGAATGCCTTTAATATGGGCTGGATCGGCGTTACCTTAAGCGGTGCCAATCCCACGCCGGAATATTCCGGACAGCTGATTACCAACCACATTGACGATTACGGTTTTATCCGCTATGAGATGGGATATGCCGCCGCAATTTCCGTGATCCTGCTGCTGATCGTGTACGCCTTTAATGTGGTGGCACACAGGCTGTTCGGCGAGAAGGACTGAAAGGGGGAGCATAAATGAGTAGGAAAAAGAAGCAAAAACGCGGTAACTTTCAGGGCTCCCGCATTAATCCCAGACATTTTTCAAAGGGACAGCTCAAGTTTTACATTATCCTTGTGCCCCTGTCGCTGTTCATGATCCTGCCGGTGATTATGCTGATTAACCGGGCTTTCATGCCCCTGGGCGAGCTGTTTGCCTTCCCGCCCCACATTATTGCCCGTAACCCGACCATGAACAATTTTAAGAGCCTCTTTGCCCTCTCCAGTACCACGGGAGTGCCCATGCTCAGGTATCTGCTGAATTCGGTGATCGTAACGGTGCTGACGGTGCTGCTGAATCTGGTGATTACCATCCTGGGGGCATACACCTTCGCCAAGAAGAATTTCAAGGGCAAGGCGGTTTTATTTGAAATCAACCAGCTGGCGCTGATGTTTGTGCCTACTGCGGTTGCTATTTCCAGATACCTGGTGATCGTAAAGCTGAACTTGACGGATACCTGGCTGGTGCATGTGCTTCCTTTGGCGGCTATGCCGGTGGGCCTGTTCCTGGTGAAGCAGTTTACGGACCAGATACCGGATGCGTTGATTGAGGCGGCGGTCATGGACGGTGCCAAGGAGCTGACCATTGTGCGCAAGATTATTGTACCTCTGATCCGGCCGGCCCTTGCCACGTCGGTGGTGCTGACCTTCCAGCAGGTGTGGATGGCGGTGGAAGCATCCAATAATTATGTGAACAATGATACCATGCGAACGCTGGCATATTACCTGAATTCCCTGTCCACCAACAACACCGTTGCAGCGGCAGGCATGACAGCGGCGGCGTCCGTGCTTTTGTTCCTGCCGAATCTGCTGATCTTTATCTGTATGCAGTCTCAGGTGATGAATACCATGAGCCATTCCGGCATCAAGTAGGAGGGGAGGATAGCGATGAGAACACATGGAAAAATAAGGCGGGGCCTGCTTCTTTTGGCTGTTGTCTGTCTGACGCTGCAGCTCCCCATGCGGGTAAGTGCAAATCAGGCCACATCCTACACCTATGCGGCGGACGAAAACGGCTACTGGGTGCGGACCCAGGATGCCTATCTGCCGGATAAGACAGTGACGGAGCTGGGGCTTTCCGCTCCCGAAGATCTGTTTATCGACGAGAACAATATACTTTACATAGCGGATACAGGTAACCGCCGCATCGTGAAATATGACATTGCCAGAGGAGAGGTGACGGCAGAGCTGGTAAGCGATGAGTTTACGGCGCCCAGAGGCGTTTATGTGACGGAGGACGGGGATATTTATGTGGCGGACTCCGGCGCCAAGGCGGTATTGATATTTGACGCGGACTTTGAGCTTAAGGGAAAGCTGGGAAGGCCGGATGCGCCCATCTTTGCGGATACCAACTACGAGCCAAAGCGCGTGGCTGTGGACGGCGGCGGGAACGTATACCTGATCGGCGAGGGCGTTTATAACGGTGTGATCCAGCTGGCGAAAACGGGAGAGTTTCTGGGGTACTTTGCGGTAAATGACGCGGATCTGACCTTTGCCCAGAGGCTGCAGCAGATGATTTTCACCAGGGCCCAGCTGGCAAACCTGGTGGACATTAATCCCACGGTTTTCACAAACGTGTTTGTGGACCGTAGCGGCATCGTGTACACAGCCACCAGCGGAACCCATAAAAACGGGATGAAAAAGCACAGCACCAACGGCGGCAATATGTTCAAATCCAATGTATGGTCTTACGATACGCTGACGGATTTGTATGTGGACGACAGCGGCTTGATTTATACCTGTTCTGCAGAAGGATATATCAATATTTATTCCAAGAACGGGGAAGAAATTTTCAGCTTTGGCTCTTACGTGACCACCGTTGATATTTCCGGACTTTTTACCACCCTTCCCTCCATTGCGGTGGACAGGGACGGAAACGTTTGGGCAGTGGACGGCAGCAAGGGGTATCTGCAATCTTTTAAGCCCACGGAATATGCGCAGACGGTCTATGCGGCCATGGATCTTTATGAAGAAGGCCGCTACGACGAAGCCATGGAGAAATGGAATCAGGTGCTGAAATTAAACCAGATGTCTATCCTGGCTCATAACGGGGTAGGAAAGGCTTATCTTCACGCGGAGGATTATGAGGCTTCCCTGGAGCATTTCAAGGTGGCCAACAATAAGGATTTTTATTCCCAGAGCTTCTGGGAGGTAAGGAATAAGTGGCTGCAGAAGTGGCTGGGGCCCATTCTGATTGTTGTGATCGTCCTGCTTGTCCTAAAGAAAGTCATCGGTATCATTGACGGGAAACGGGGCGGACATATTGCAGCAGCAAGGAAGCAGGCGGGAGAGAAGGTAAAAAATCTGCCGGTGCTGAAGGATATTATTTATGCTTTAAAGACGCCCAGACATCCCATGGACAATTATTATGAAATCCGTAAGTACAGGCAGGGCTCCGTGCTTTCAGCCACAGTGATTTATGCGTTGTTTTTCCTGGATTTTATGGCGTTTAAGACCTTAAAGGGCTTTATCTATCAAAATGTGAAGGTGGAGGATATGGACATCGGCTCCATCGTGCTGGGCTTCTTTATCCTGCTGGGCCTGTTTATCATCTGTAACTACCTGGTGACCAGCATCAACGACGGCGACGGCACCTTTAAGCAGATCTACATGATTCCCGCTTACGGGCTGATGCCGGCCATGATTTCACTTTTGATCGTGACAGTGGTCTCCTATGTGCTGACCTATAATGAAGCGTTCCTGTTGACCATCGTGCTGATCATCGGCATCACCTGGAGCGTGATTACCATCTTCCTGGGGCTGCAGACGGTACACGATTATACCTTTGGGGAGACTGTGAAAAGTATCCTCCTGACGGTCGTGTTTATGATCATCGTGGCGGTGATCGGAATCATTATCTCCATTATGTGGGATAGCCTGTATTCCTTCCTCGCCTCAGTGGGAAAGGAGATGATTCAGAATGTCTTATAAGAAAGGAAAGAGAATTATTCGGAGTCTGGCGGCTCTGGTCCTTGCGGGCAGTGTCGGGTCAGCTTCTATCAGCGCACAGGCCTATGTGCCTACCAACAGGGATACGAAGGTGGCGCCGGAAAAGGCGGAATATACGCCGGAGGAATATTCGGATTATGAGCTTCTGTCAGAGACCGGGACGGTCAGGTATTACTGGCGGGAGGATCGGGATATTCTGGCTATCGTTGACAAGCAGACGGGCTTCTGCATCAAGACCGGGGCGGACCTGCCTTTCTCCGGCGACGTGAAGGATGCAGTGAAGGCTTTGGAGAAGGCGGATGCGCAGGCGGCGGAAATTCTGGCAGCGGCGGAAAGCTATCCGGATGACTTAAACGCTACCTATGTGGGCATTGCCAATTCCCTGATTACGGTGGAGTACTATGAGAGCGACAAGATCAAGTATCTGTCCTCGGCTTCGGAATCCGGCGTGGAGTCGGTTTTAAGCAAGGTGACAGAGGGGAAATACTGTCTGGACATTCATTTCACCGGCATCGACGTACAGATCAAGGCCTACCTGACATTGGGAGAGGACAGTGTGGATTATTATATTCCCCATGGCGAGATGAGCGGGACCGGCTTGAACAAGCTGGCAGCCATTGATATTACGCCCTTTCTGGGAGCCAGCGGCGGACGGATGAACGTGATGAATCCGGAGACCCTGGAGTGGGAAACGGTGGATAATTACCGGGTGCCGGGCTATGTGCTGGTACCGGACGGCAGCGGCAGCCTGATCCGTTTTGTGGACAATACCTCCACCTTCAATTCTTATGTGGGGGATGTGTACGGAAAGGATTATGCCACGGAGACCTATTACAATTTTGCTTATTATGACGATGTTCCCGTGAAGGAGCCGGTGATGCCGGTGTTCGGCATTGCCCACGGAGACGGGCAGATGGCCTTTGCGGCCTGGGCCAATCAGGGTGCGGAGTATATGGAGATCATCGTCAATCCCGACGGCACCAGAGGCACTACCTACACCTGGGCTTATCCCAGATTTGAGCTGAACATTAACTACTATCAGCTTTACGACGAAAAGGGAAGCGGTTTCTTTAAGCAGATGGATGAGATTTATCAGTATGACATTGATATGACCTATGCCTTTCTGTTTGGAGACGGCAGCGACGGCACGCCGGCAGCGGATTATACCGGCATGGCCAGGGCTTACAGGGAATATCTGATTGCGACCGGCGAGCTGACACCCCTTGGGGCACAGGCTGGAGACATTCCCCTGCGCCTGGATTTTATCATGGCGGATTCCAAGAGCGGGATTGTGGGCAATACCCAGGTCCAGGTAACGACGGCAAAGGACGTGGAGGACATTTTGAATCAGGTGATGGCCAAGGGGATTACCAATATCAATTCCGGGCTGATCGGCTGGCAGAAGAAGGGGGAGAGCCTTTCCAAGCCCTATAAGATGAGCTTTTCCGGAGCCATCGGCAGTAAGGGTGATTTTAAGGGCCTGATTCAGGACTTCCGGGAAAAGGGAGTGGATATTTCCTTTTCCAGAGATGTGATCACCATCAACAAGGATATGATCAATTACTATAACACGGCAGTGAGATGTATCAGCAACTGGTACTTAAGCATCGACAAGGAGGCGATCCTGCCGGAGAACGTGCCCACCAGTCTGTTCAGTTATGCCACGCCCACGAAGGCAGCGTCCTGGATTAAAACTCTGGCAGACAAGACCTCAGATTATGCGGGCAGTCTGACCCTGGCGGAAATGCCCCACGTGCTTACCTCCAACTGGAGCAGGGACGGGGTGGTGACCAGCCTTACGGATGCGGCGGCGCTGTACAGGGACACGCTGGAAAAGGTAAACGGAGAGATGCTGTTAAACCTGGAAAATCCGCACAGTTACCTTTGGAAGTATACGGACCGTTATCTACAGATCCCTGTGGGAAGCTCCCAGTATGTATTTGAGACGGATTCGGTGCCTTTCCTGGAGATGGTGCTGCATGGGACCATGGAACTGTACGCTCCTTATGCGAACTTCTCCTTTTATACCCAGGACAGCATTTTAAGAATGATAGATTACAATATTTCACCCTCCTTTATCCTTTCCAGAGAGCCTTCCTATAAGCTGGCGGATACCTTTTCCGCGAATTACTATTCCACGGAATACTCGCTGTATGAGGAACTGATCGGGCAGGTGTACGGGACGGTGAACGAGGTTTTAAGTCAGGTTCAGGGTTATGAATGGACCTACAGATATGTGCCGGAGAACGGGGTGGTAATCAATACCTATCAGAAAGGCTCTGATACCAGGTATGTCATTATCAATTATACGGAAAACGAAGTAACCTATCAGGGAATTACCGTTGCGCCGGAGAGTGCAGCGGTGACAGGAGACTCTGGAAAAGGAGGTGTGAGCAATGGCTGAAAAGGCTGGAAAAAAGGCAGTGAAGGAAAAGGCCGTGAAAGAAATTTCACTACGCAGGGGCAGGCGGGCTCCCAGCTATGAGAAGCGCCAAAACCGCCTGGGCTATGGGTTCATGCTTCCCTGGATCATCGGGTTTGTAGTCTTTACCCTGATTCCCTTCGGCGCTACCATTGCCTTAAGCTTCTGCAATGTGAGCACCAACGTCACGGGTTATGACATCACCTTTGCCGGAGGCAGCAATTATTATACGGCGTTCTTCCGGAATACGGAGTTTGTGCCGGCGCTGGGTGCGTTTATCGCCATGGTGGTGCCCTATACTTTTGTGATTATCATTGTGTCCTTCTTTATGGCTTATCTGCTGAACAAGATCGAGGTGGGCAAGGGACTGATGAGGACCATTTACTTCCTGCCGGTGATTATTATGTCCGGCCCTGTAATGAGTCAGATTCTGGATCAGGCGGATGAGGCGGTGCAGATGGCGCAGGGCATGAACGGCGGATATGAAGGGGTTTTTATTCTGGAGATGATCCGCAGTTATTCTCCCAAGATTGCAGGGTTTATGGGGAATGTGTTTGATCAGCTGACGATGATCCTGTGGTTTACGGGCATTCCCATTGTCCTGTTTGTCAGCGGGCTGCAGCGTATAAACGGATCTCTGTATGAAGCGGCAAAAATCGACATGGCCAACGAATGGCAGATCCTCTGGAAGATCACGATTCCCATGATTAAGCCTACGGCGCTGGTGGCTACGATTTTTACCATCGCTCAGCTGGGGACCTATGATACCAGTGCAATTTATGCGTTGATCAAGACGGCTACAGCCAATACCAACGGTGGATTTGGCTTTGCCGCTACCTATTCCTGGATTTACTGTATCATCGTTTTAATCATCATCGGGCTGGGATGCCTGATCTTTAGGGAGAGACAGCCAAGGAGGCGGGACATATGGTAAGTAAGGCAAAAAACAAAAACAAAGTAAAGGTCAGGCACGATTTTAAATGGTGGCGTAACCGCATTGCCAGGTTTGCGATCTACTTTGTGCTGATCTGTGTGGGATTTGTGTATCTGGAGCCAATTTTTGAGATCGTTGCCAAGACCTTTATGTCGGCGGAGGACATAATCGACCCTTCCGTGAACTGGCTGCCCAGAAGTTTGTCACTGAACAACTTAAAGGTAGCTTCCAACGTGCTGAAGGTGGGACCTACACTGCGTAATACCATTTTGTGGTCGGCGGGGATGGCGGTGGCGCAGACGCTTGTGTCTGCATTGACGGGTTTTGCCCTTTCCCGGTATGACTTCAAGTTTAAGAAATTCTGGTTCGTGATGATTGTGCTGGCATTCATTGTTCCCACGCCTGTGACCATGGTGCCCAGGCTGATGATGTTCGTTACAGCCCAGGAAGTTACGGCCATCCAGTTAATTGGAACGGCGCTTCCTCAGGCCATGATGGCGCTGTTGGGACAGGGTGTTTACTCCACGGTGTTGATCCTGGTGTTTTACACTGCATTTAACATGATCCCCAGAGTGCTGGACGAAGCCGCACAGATCGACGGCGCATCCGCCATGAAGGTCTTCTGGTTTATCGTGGTCAAGATGTCGGCTACTACGATTCTGGTAGTGTTCCTGTTTTCCTTTGTGTGGAACTGGAACGAGACCTACATCACAGGTACATTGATGCGGAACAACATTGAGCTGCTGCCGGCGAAACTGAATATGTTCAACAGTGAGTTTGACAGTCTTGTTTCCGCCCAGGGCGGCGCATTTAAGTTGAACGAGGCCTATAAGATGGCGGCTACGCTGATTTCTATTTCGCCGCTGCTGATCTTATATGCCTTCGTGCAGAAGCAGTTCATACAGGGCATTGAGAATACGGGAATTACCGGCGAATAGAGCGGAAAGAGAATCTAACTGTCCAAGAGGATAAGGAGAGATTAAACATGAGAGATTATAAGAAACCGGAAGTAATCGGAGCAACGGATTTGTGTGAAGGTGTTTATGCAGCCAGCGGCGCGATCGTGTGTCAAAGCCAGTATATGCAGGGAGTCTGGCACAGGCCGAATGCTTATACGCTCGGAATGGATCAGGAATCGGTAATCGTCAGACGGGGCTGTGAGGGATGCTCTGCAGATGACGGAGACGGCTGTAAGATTATGAAGGGAAAGATGGATGATTTGAACAAAGACGGTGTATTTAAGCCCACCTGGGAGCAGCAGGGTATGAGCCCGGATACCACAGTATGGTAAACAATGTGCTGTAAACAGCATAGGGGTGCTTTTACAGGCCAGCTTGCTGGACCTGAATTGCGGGATTCCGCGGAGCGGAATCATAGCTGGCGGAGGTATGGATTTGCGAGGTATGGATTTGCATAAAAAGAGATTAAAAACAAGAATTCTGGCAGCAGCGCTGGCGCTGGCCCTGGCAGGCTGTGGCGGTCCGGCGGGCCCGGAAGTGGAAAACGGGCAGATGTCCGGGGATGGGAGCGGGATTGCGGGAGCTGACGGAGCGGCAAAAGATGCGGGCGGCGCGTCGGATTCCGCCGATACCGACGGCTCTGCCGGGAAAGGCAGTACCGATGGCAGCAGTGCAGGAGAGTTCGGCGGGGTGGAGAAGAATGAAGGCGGTTACCGGGTAGGAAGTTCCCTGTCCGGTGCCTATGTGGATCCCAATGAACAGCCCCCGGAAAAGGAAGCCAAGGCGGCGGGCTTTACCTATGACCGAGAAAGCCTGACCTATGAGTTGGTCTGGTCCGATGAATTTGATTATGAGGGGGAGCCGGACCCGGAAAAGTGGAGCTATGAGACGGGAGCCGGCGGCTGGGGAAACCACGAGCTGCAGAATTATACCGCCGGGGATAACGTGACGGTGGCGGACGGCCTGATGACCATCGAACTCAGGAAGGAAGAGGACGGACAGTATACCTCCACCAGACTGGTGAGCCGGGGCAAGGGGGATTGGACCTACTGTAAGGTGGAAGCCTCTTTAAAGCTGCCCTCCGGTCTGGGTACCTGGCCGGCATTTTGGATGATGCCCACGGATTCCGCTTACGGCGGCTGGCCCAAGTCCGGTGAAATTGACATTATGGAGCATGTGGGCTTTGATCAGGATGTGATTGTGGAGACGGTACATACCGAGAAGTATCACGGCGGTCAGGGAAAGGGCAAGAGCTTCCCTACGGCGGGAGTCAGTGAGGATTTCCATACATACGGGGTGGAATGGCTTCCTGACAAGATGATTTTCAGCATTGACGGGGAAGAAAAGTTTATTTATGATCCCTTTGACTACAGTCAGCGGCCTACCTGTGAAATTTGGCCCTTTGACAGGGACTTTTTCCTGATCTTTAATCTTGCTTTCGGCGGAGACTGGGGCGGCGCGAGAGGGACGGATGACTCTTATTTTCCCGTGGAATATCAAGTGGACTACGTGCGGGTGTATCAGAGCCCGGAGATTTTGGAGCTGACAAGTGTGAAAGGTGAAAAGATTTTCTAAGGTTGAAAAGAACTCAACCTAAGAAAATCTAAGTTTCACCTTGAAGAATCGCTGAAGCGATTCTTCCAAGCGCGACTTATGCGCTTTGGTTTCATGGATTGTTTGTGCCGGCACAAAGAGGTGGACATTGCCCACTCTTAGCGGCATATCTGAAAGGAATGGAGAAGATGAGTAATTATAAATTAGACGGTGATAAATTTATTATTGATAATTATACGGAGGTGCCGCCTTTTTCCAGCTTTCTGCCCGGACTTTCCGGGGTGAAGGGGATCCCGGTGTGGTCCTTTTATACCAACAGGGGGCAGGGAATTAACAGTTTCGGTATTCACCATAAAGGAAATGCCATCATGGAGTTTAATTCTGCCAATACCGCATATGAAAATACGCCGGTTAAGGGCTTTCGTACCTTTATCAGGGTAGACGGGGAATACTATGAGCCCTTCTGTGCCTATGATCCCAAGGCAAAACGCCGGATGGAGATCGAGAAAAACGTGCTTACCATTATAGAGGAAAGCCACGGCCTGAGGATAACGGTGTGCTATATCATTCTGCCGGGGGAAAATATCGGCGCTCTGGTGCGCAGGGTTACGGTGGAAAATATGGACGGCAGGGCTCATGAACTGGAAATTTTGGACGGTATGCCACAGATCATCCCTTACGGAATCCAGAACGGGCAGTACAAAGAGATGTCCAATCTGTTCAAGAGCTGGGCGGACATCAAAAATATAGATAACCAGGCGCCCCTTTATACCATGCGGGCTTCCAGCGATGATTCGGCGGAGGTTTCCGAGATTCAGGGAGGCTATTTTTATCTGGCTGTCCGGAACGGAGAATTGCAGCCGGTGCTGTATGATAAAAATGTAATCTTTGACTGGGACAATTCCATGGTCAATGCCGTGACCTTCCGGGAAGAGGACTTACAGGGGGTGCTTGCAAAGGAGCAATGCTTTGCCAATAAAGTGCCCTGCGGCTTTATCCCGGTTAAGGTTACTCTTGAGGCAGGGGAAAGCTGTGAGTTTGCGGCCTTTTCCGGTTTTGCTGCTTCCATCGACCTGCTGAATGAAAAAGCAAAGAGCTTCTGCGCGGAAGGGTATGTGGAGCGGAAGGTACAGGAGGCCAGAGAACTGGTGGCATCCTTTACCAAAGACGTGTGGACTAAGTCTGCCAATCCTTTGTTTGATCAATATATGGAGCAGTGTTATCTGGATAATTTCCTGCGCGGCGGCATTCCCTTCGTGATGGGAAAGGGAGAGCATAAGGCGGTGGTGCATCTGTTCAGCCGCAAGCACGGAGATCCTGAGCGGGACTATAATTTCTTTTCCATTGCGGGAGAGTATTATTCCCAGGGCAACGGTAATTACCGGGATGTGTGTCAGAATCGCAGAAATGATGTGTTTTTCAATCCTGCCATTGAGGACTTTAATGTGCGCCATTTTTACAGTCTGGTGCAGATGGATGGATACAATCCGTTGGAGATCAGACCCTGTACCTTCGTGATCCCGGAGGAAAACAGGCAGGCGGCTCAGAAGCTGACTGCAGAACATGTGGAGGATCCGGAGGGCAGAATTGCCGGAGTGCTGGGGGGGTCCTTTACGCCCGGACAGATTACCAATACCATTGCGGCGCATCAGCTGAAGGTAACAGGGGAAGAGGAAGAATTGGTAAACGGGCTGATCGAGCTGGGCCGGGAGCAGGTTGAGGCCGGCTTCGGCGAGGGCTATTGGAGCGATCATTGGGATTATAATCTGGATCTGGTGGAAAATTATCTGCTGGTATATCCGGACAGGCGGGAGAGCCTGCTGTTTGGGGACGACAGCTATGGATTTTACGACAGTGTGGGAGTGGTGCGGCCCAGAAGCGAAACTTATGTTATCAATAAAGCAAAAGTCCGGCAGTACGGATCTTTATATCACTGTAAGGAAAAAGCGGCCAGTCCCGGCTTTGTGGAAAACGGCACCAACTGGTTAAAGGATAAACAGGGAAATAAGGTGACCACAAATCTGTTCGGCAAGATGATGACGCTGGCGGTGAACAAGTTTGCCCTGCTGGATTCCTTTGGCATGGGCATTGAGATGGAAGGCGGAAAGCCCGGCTGGAACGACGCCATGAACGGCCTTCCGGGGCTGTTTGGCAGCGGTATGCCGGAGACGCTGGAATTAAAGCGGCTGGTGGATTTCCTGCTGGAAGAGACAAAACGGCACGCTCCTGAGGAAGAGATCAGACTGCCTATGGAGTTGTCTGCCTTTATGCAGGATCTATATGCCCTTCTGCAGGAAGGACTTCCCGATTTTGACTATTGGGACAGGGCGGCTTCCCGCAGGGAGCGCTTTAGGGAAGAGATCAAATTTGAGGTAGAGGGAAGTTTTACGGTTCTATCCTTCCGGGAAACAAAAGAAGTGCTGGAAGCATTTGCAGAAAAGCTGGAGAAAGGTATTGACCGGGCATTTGCGTACGGTCAGGGAATCATGCCTACTTACTTTACCTTTGAGGCGGAGGAGTATGAGCCGATTTTAAACGAAGACGGAACTGCAAAGATCAGTCCTTACGGGCTGCCCAGCGCCCAGGTGAAAAAGTTCAGCCTTGTGCAGCTGCCCTTCTTCTTAGAGGGTCCGGCAAGGATGCTTTCCGCTCAGGGGAAACAGGATCGGAAGGCCGCGGAAGAAATGTGTGAAAAAATCCGCAGCACGGATATATATGACAGGAAGCTGAAAATGTATAAGACCTCGGAATCCATCGAGGGGATTTCCATGGAAAACGGGCGGGTAAGGGCCTTTACCCCCGGATGGCTGGAGCGGGAAAGCGTGTTCCTGCATATGGAATACAAGTATTTTCTGGGGATGCTGAAGGCGGGCCTGTATGAACGCTATTATCAGGCAGTGAAGGATGCGCTGATCCCTTATCAAAATCCGGAGGTTTATGGACGAAGCATTCTGGAAAATTCCTCTTTCCTGGCTTCCAGCGCCAATCCGGATCCTTCCGTACACGGTCAGGGCTTTGTGGCCAGACTGTCCGGCTCCACGGTGGAGATGCTTTCCATGTGGCTGGGGATGTTTTTGGGAGAGGGCGGCTTTACCTTTGAAGAGGGAAAGCTTGGATTCACGCTTGTGCCCAGGCTGTCAGGGGATATGTTTGACGGGAAAAAGGAAGCATCTTTTATGCTGTTGGGAAGCTGTAAGGTTACTTACCATAACGAGTCCGGGAAAAATACCTATGGCGAAGACGGCGTAAAGGTATGCCGCATGAAGTTGACAGCGGAAGACGGCTGTGTAACGGTAGACGGCAGCGTTTTGGGCGAAGAGCAGGCGCGTAAGCTCAGAGAGGGTAAAATATCGGAGATTTATGCTGAACTTGGCTAAGCGTGAAGGAATTGAAGATTTTTAAAGACAGCAGAATACGCTGTCAAAGAAAATCTAAATCATTCCCCGAAGAATCTTAAGGCGAACAGGTTTGTCTGGCGATTCTTCCAGGAACATTTGTTCCATGGGATTGATTTGTGCCGAAGAAATCGGCACTGCTGCCGGTGGCGGCATGATGAAATGAGCGAAAGGAACGAAAAGCATGAAGGGATATTCTTATATAGATAAATATGGGTCGTTTCAGATGGGAAAGCCGGAATGCAGCAGCTATCTGTATTTTCCGCTGGCGGGGGAGTCAGGCTTAAAATCAAGCATAACGCCTCTGCTGGGCGGAGACAGTAAGATCGACCAGAATACCTTCCTGCTGAAACCGGTGAGCGTAGAAGACCTGCATGATTCGAAAAGTACCCGCAATTTCTGGTGTGTTCTGGACGGAGGGGAAAGCTGGTCTGCCACAGGCGCTTCCGCGGAAGCGGAGTCTTTGAGGGGAAAGCCGGAAGAGGAAGAAAGTATCCTGGAGGCCGGAGTGATGTGGCATCGGATGAAAAGGCGGTCGATAAAGTATTCTCTGGCTGCTGAGACCACTTCCTTCGTGCCTTGTGATCCCCGTACCTTTGAGGTTATGTCCGTGACCGTGAAAAATTCGGGGAAAGAACCACTAAGATTTATTCCCGTGGCGGCGATTCCCGTGTATGCCCGTTCCGCGGACAATATCCGGGATCACCGTCATGTCACATCCCTGCTGCATCGGATCAGTGTCAATGAGTGGGGGATGGAAGTGACGCCAACCCTGACCTTTGACGAGCGGGGCCATAAGAAAAATCGGCTGACCTATTTTGTGTATGGCGTGGACGAAGACGGGCAGGGACCGGAACGGTGCTGCCCACGGACGGAGGACTTTATCGGTGAGGGAGGCAGTCTGGCCAGGCCTTTGGGGCTTTCGGAGCAGAGCTGCTGGATGAAAGCCGGAGCAAAAATGGCAGGCGGGGAGGCCATAGGCGCGTTGGCCTTCGCTGAGCGGAATCTTGCGCCAGGGGAAGAAGTCTCTTTCTGCATTTGCATGGGTATTACGGAAAGTGAGGGCAGGGAACAGTTTCGCAGGTGCCTGATGGAGGAATACAGGTTTCGTTCCGGGGCGGAAGCAGCGATGAGTAAAATGAAGGAATACTGGCGGGATAAGATTAACGTCCGCTTTGCGACCGGGGATCAGGAGCTGGACGGGTACTTGTACTGGGTGGCTTTTCAGCCAATTTTGAGGCGAATGTACGGCTGTTCCTTCCTGCCTTATCATGATTACGGCAAGGGGGGCAGAGGCTGGCGGGATCTTTGGCAGGACTGCCTTGCTCTGCTGATTATGGAGCCGGAGGGCGTCCGGCAGATGCTGCTGGAAAATTACGGGGGCGTGCGCATGGACGGCACCAACGCCACCATTATTGGTGCAGGCAGGGGAGAGTTCCTGGCGGACCGGAATCATATTGTCCGGGTCTGGATGGACCACGGAGTCTGGCCCTTTATGACTACTTATCTTTATATTATGCAGACGGGAGATCTTTCTCTTCTGGGCGAGATGGTGTCCTATTTTAAGGACAGGCAGAGCTGCCGGGGGGAATGCAGAGATGAACTGTGGACGCCGGAACAGGGAACCCTGCAGCGCAGTCCGGGGGGAATCGTGACCGGCACGGTGCTGGAACATATCCTGCTGCAGAACATTACCGCCTTTTATGATGTGGGGGAGCATAACCATATCAGACTGCGGGGGGCAGACTGGAACGACGCTTATGACATGGCGGCGGAAAACGGAGAGAGTGTAACCTTTACCGCGGCCTACGGAGGTAACCTGGAGCAGCTTGCAGAGCTGATGGAACGCTATGCGGACAATGTATCGGAAACCATGGAGTTTCAGCAGGAAATCCTGTGTCTGCTCCAGGACCGGAAAGAGATTTACGATTCGGTGATGAAAAAGCAGGAGT
This sequence comes from uncultured Acetatifactor sp., assembly GCA_910578815.1. GTDB lineage: Bacteria > Bacillota > Clostridia > Lachnospirales > Lachnospiraceae > Acetatifactor. The sequence continues at coordinate 60,923 of CAJTSE010000013.1, read as the reverse complement.
TTATAAGAGGCTTTTATGATTCCTGCAGGCATGAGCTGTCAGGAGAAAAAGCACAGGCTTCCTTAAAACAGGCTGCCGGAGTATTGCGCGGCATGGCGGACTGGATCAAAAGGCATATCAGGAGTACGGAGTGGCTGGAGACGCCGGAGGGCGGATTCTACAACGGCTATTATGATAATCACAAAAACAGGCTGGAGGGCAGTTTTCCTGGGGGAACCCGCATGACCCTGACCAGCCAGGTATTTCCCATCATGTCCGGCACGGCTGACGCAGAGCAGGTGGAGCGGATCGCCCGGACGGCTGACAGACTGTTGTATGAGCCGAAGCTGGGAGGATATAAGCTGAATACGGATTTCGGCGAGGTCAAGGAGGATATGGGGAGAGCCTTTGGCTTTGCATACGGGCATAAGGAGAACGGGGCCGTCTTTTCCCATATGGCGGTAATGTACGCCAATGCCCTGCTGCAGAGAGGTTTTGTGCGTGAGGGCTATAAAGCGCTGGATGCTTTGTACAGACAGGCGGCGGATTTTGAACACAGCCGCATTTATCCGGGGCTGCCGGAGTATTTTGACGATAGAGGAAGGGGAATGTATCCCTATCTTACCGGATCAGCCAGCTGGCTTTTGATGACCATGGTGACAGAAGTCTGTGGCGTTAAGGGCGTCTACGGAGATTTGAGCTTTGAACCTAAGCTGGTACGGGAGCTTTTGGATGAAAACCGCCGTTTGGAGTTTTGGCTTACGTTTGCCGGGGTGCCCCTGCATATCTGTTACCGGGCCAGACAGGAGCAGGATCTTTACACGAAAGTAAAGGGCGTGACTTTGGACGGGGAGGGGATGGAAGGAAATGTAATCCCCAGAGACGTGCTTCAGGCGGTGAGGACGGAGCGGGAAATTGTTTTGGAAGTATAAAAGGCGAAAAGATTTTCTAAGGCGTCAAGAGGGTGTGTAAACACCCCTCTTTGAACGCCGCCTAAGAAAATCTAAGTTTCGCCTCGAAGAATTGCCAGCGGCAATTCTTCCCAAGATTGCACCGAGTTCACGGATTGTTTGTGCCGGCTGCGCCGGTAAGTCTGGAAGTATAAAAGGCGAAAAGAGGATACGAGCATGTTTGGCAGAATGAAGGAATATCACTTGGTCTGGGCGGATGAATTTCAGTATGAGGGAAAACCGGACCCTAAGAAATGGAATTATGATGTGGGAGAAAAATGGTTTAACAATGAGTTACAGGCATATACGGACCAGGCGGCAAATGCTTATGTGCAGGATGGAAAGCTGATTCTGCGGGTCCTGAAGGAAAAGTACGGAACTGCCGAGTACACTTCCGCCAGATTGACTACCTGGGAGCGGCAGTCCTGGCAGTACGGATATTTTGAGATCCGGGCAAAGCTGCCGGACGGCAGAGGGGCATGGCCGGCTTTTTGGTTTATGCCGGACGCCCACAGGAAGGGAGTCCGCTGGCCGCTCTGCGGCGAGATTGACATGATGGAACATACGCATGTGCAGAAGGGAGATCTGGTTTACAGCCTCCATTCTCTGAATCATAATCACACCAGAAATGACGTGAAGCAGTACAGTACCAGCGTGTACAGAGAGGGGCTGTTTGAGGAATTTCATGTATATGGACTGGAGTGGACGCCGGAATATGTGGAGTACTTTTTTGACGGAGAGAGCGTCTGCAGGTATTGTAAGACGGACGACAAAGAAGATCAAACGGAGAATTCCTGGCCTTATGATCAGCCCTTTTATATGATTTTAAACATTGCGGCGGGAGGATTTATGGGCGGCCCTGTCTGCGAAGAAGATTTGCCTTATACTATGGAGATTGACTATGTAAGGGTCTATCAGAAACAGAGCTGACAGCGTGAAAAGAAATTCTACGCTTCACAAGCTGCTGAGGGCAGCTGGAAGAATGCTTGAAATGTGAGATGGAGGTAAAGATGAACAAGATAAAGATGTATGTCACTGACGGGAAAGCAGGAAAATATTGGCAGGAGCAGTCCGCTCAGGTAAAGCCCCAGGATGATTTTATCCATGTGATTAAGGTATATCCAGAACTGCAGGAACAGGTGGTTGAGGGCTTTGGCGGCGCTTTTACCGAAGCGGCGGCCGTATGCTTTGACGGTCTTTCGGAGGGAGCTGGGGAGGAATTTCTGGAAGGCTGCTTCGGGGAAGAGGGACTTCGGTATAATCTGGGCAGAATTCATATGAACAGCTGTGACTTTGCTCTGGGAAATTATACTTATGTGGAGGAAGGGGATACGGATCTGCATACCTTCAACATTGCACATGACAGAGAGCGGATCATTCCTCTGATCAAGAAGGCCATGTCCTGCCATGGAGGCGAGGAACTCTCGCTTCTGGTTTCACCCTGGTCCCCGCCTGGCTTTATGAAGACCAACGGGGAAATGAATCATGGCGGGAAGCTGAAGGAAGAATATTACGGGTCGTGGGCGGACTACTATGTGAAGTTTTTAATGGAGGTCCGAAAGGAGGGGCTGAATATCCGTTACCTTACTGTCCAAAACGAGCCGGAAGCAGTGCAGACCTGGGATTCCTGTATTTATACCGCGGAGGAAGAGGGACGGTTTGCGGCGGATTTCCTGATCCCTGCATTGAAGAAGGCTGGTCTTGGGGACATAGAGGTTTTCATCTGGGATCACAATAAGGAAAACATGTATGACCGGGCGCGGGGCAGCTTTGCCGTTGAAGGCTGCAGAGAGGGCGTGAGCGGCGTTGCCATGCACTGGTATACGGGGGATCACTTTGACGGAATCCGGGCGGTAAAGAAGGCATTTCCGGAGAAGAAGGTATTTTTTACGGAAGGGTGCGTGGAGTATTCCCGTTTTGCAGACTCCGGCGAGATTCAGAAGGCGGAAATGTACGCTCATGACATGCTGGGGAATTTTAAGGCGGGGGTGGTGGCCTTTTTTGACTGGAACCTGCTGCTGAGTGCGGAGGGAGGGCCTAATCATGTGGGTAATTTCTGTGCGGCCCCGGTCATGTGTGACGGTAAAGGCGGAATAGAAAAAAGATTATCTTATTATTATATCGGCCATTTCAGCAGGTATATCAGACGGGGGGCAAGACAGGTTATGAACACCTGCTATTCGGATGCCCTGGAGACAGTATCCTTTGTAAATCCGGACGGGAGCCGGGTGGCAGTGATCTTAAACAGAAGCGAGAAGGATCTGCCGGTATATCTGTGCGAAGCCGAGCAAGGGACGGCTTTTACGGCGGAGGCCCATACCATCAGGACGATTGTATATCAGGCCTGAAATCAGTGGATGATTTCTTCCGCTGTTCGGCAGTATTGTGGTGAATCGGCTGCCTGTCTATCATTCAGGTTATGCCAAGAGATATAAATGGAGGTTATGTAAAATATAAAATATATTGATTTTACTTATACAGAAGAATGTGCTATGCTGTATAAGGAAAGAGCGGGCGGAAGTAACGTTTTCCGCCCGTTTTATATGCGTGGGCCGCATATGGGAGCCTGCCAGCTCCGCGGCATGGCCGTGTGTGCAGCCTGCGCCGCAGAGCCGTCTTGGCACAGGGGCGGCAGAATGGAGGATTTCATATGGTTAAGGCGATTGTAGGCGCCAACTGGGGCGACGAGGGTAAAGGAAAGATTACGGATATGATGGCGCAGGAAGCGGATATTGTGGTGCGCTTTCAGGGCGGGGCAAACGCAGGGCACACGATTGTAAACAGTTATGGGAAGTTTGCGCTACACACCCTTCCTTCGGGAGTGTTTTACAGCCATATCACAAGCGTGATCGGGAACGGGGTTGCTTTGAATATCCCCCTGTTGTTTAAAGAGCTTCAGTCCATTGTGGACAGAGGCGTTCCCAGGCCGAAGCTTCTTATCTCCAACAGGGCCCAGATGGTAATGCCTTATCATATTTTACTGGATCAATATGAGGAAGAGAGGCTGGGGGGCAAGTCCTTCGGATCAACGAAGTCCGGCATTGCGCCTTTTTATTCAGATAAATATGCAAAGATCGGTTTTCAGGTCAGCGAACTGTTTGACGAAGAACTGCTGCGGGAAAAGACGGAGCGGATCTGCGAGATCAAGAATGTACTGTTTGAACATCTGTACCATAAGCCGCCCATTGATCCCAGGGAGCTCTTGAATACATTGCATGAATACAGGGAGCTGGCGGCTCCTTACGTGGGAGATGTGTCCGTTTTTTTGGACAGTGCCATCAAGGAAGGAAAGACCGTGCTGCTGGAGGGACAGTTGGGAACTTTGAAGGATCCGGATCATGGGATCTACCCTATGGTGACATCCTCATCCACCCTGGCGGCTTATGGTGCGGTGGGTGCAGGACTGCCTCCCTATGAGATCCGGCAGATTGTCACGGTCTGCAAGGCTTATTCCTCGGCGGTGGGCGCGGGAGCGTTTGTGTCGGAGCTTTTTGGAGACGAGGCGGAAGAGCTGCGCCGACGGGGCGGTGACGGCGGAGAGTATGGCGCTACTACCGGAAGGCCCCGGCGTGTGGGCTGGTTTGACTGTGTGGCGTCCAGATACGGATGCCGCCTGCAGGGTACTACGGACGTAGCGTTTACGGTGCTGGACGTGCTGGGGTATCTGGATGAGATTCCCGTCTGCGTGGGCTATGAGATCGACGGAGAGATTACTACGGAGTTTCCTGTGACGGCCAGGCTGGATAAGGCAAAGCCTGTGCTGGAGAAGCTGCCCGGCTGGAAGTGTGAGATCAGAGGGATCAGAAAATATGAGGAACTGCCCGAAAACTGCAAAAAATATATTGAGTTTATTGAAAGCCGGATCGGGTATCCCATCACCATGGTGAGTAACGGTCCAGGCAGGGATGATATTATTTACAGAAAGAGCTCTTTAAGATGATCGGTAATCTGGAATATTTTAAGGTATTTTACTATACGGCTAAGAGCGGCAGCGTCACCGGGGCTGCCGCTCTGCTTTCCATCTCTCAGCCCGCCGTGAGCCAGTCCTTAAGGCAGCTGGAGAGCAGCCTGGGCGTTACCCTGTTTGCCAGAGCATCCAGGGGCGTGAAGCTTACTGCCGAGGGAGAACTTTTGTATTCTTATGTAAAGCAGGGCTATGAGCAAATGGAGATCGGGGTGGAGAAGGTGCTGCAGATGCGGAATCTGGAATTGGGAGAGGTTCGGATTGGCGCAAGCGACATGACACTGCAGTTTTACCTGCTGCCCTTTCTGGAAAAATTTCACGAAAGGTATCCAGAGATTAAGGTCTGTGTCACCAACGGTCCCACGCCGGAGACTCTGAAGGCCCTGGGGGAAGGCAGAATTGATTTCGGGGTGGTCAGCACGCCCTTTGAGACTGTAGAAAGCGTGAAGGCCATACCGGTAAAAGAGATTGAGGATGTATTTGTAGCCGGGAGGCGTTTTCTGCCCTATAAAAACAAAATGCTGGATTTTAAGGAGCTGGAAAAGCTGCCCATGATCTTTCTGGAAAGCAATACCAGCAGCAGAAGTTATATGGATGATTTCCTGCGGGAAAACGGAGTGGTCTTACAGCCGGAATTCGAGCTGGCAACCAGCGACATGATTGTGCAGTTTACCTTAAGAAACCTAGGGGTGGGATGTGTGGTCAGGGAGTTCGCAAAAGAAGCGCTGGAGTCCGGTCTGCTATTTGAGCTACGGTTTAATAAGCTGATACCGAAGAGAAACTTCTGCGTGGTACAGAGCCGCCGGGCTTCCATGCCGGCAGCCGCAGTGAAGCTGTTGGAAATCATGCCGGAACAGCTCTCTATACAGCCGGCAGAGGTTAATCGTAAGCGATAGCCGGCAGTTTGATCTTACGGATGATTCTGCGTCGGCCCTGAGCCGGAGGCACTTTCCGCAGCAGAGTTGGAGTTGACATCGCTTTCTGCGGCAGAGTCCGGGCCGGAAGCACTTTCCTCAGCAGAGCCGGAATTGACATTGCCTTCTGCGGCTCTGCCGGCGTCGCCGGGAAAAAGATCAAAGTCCGCAAAGGTGTGTTTCCGGGTCAGTTTGCCGTACATCCAGGTGTAGACCCAGATGAGGATGGGAATGGCCATGGTGGCATAGAGGCAGGTCCAGAACAGCCGCTGGGAAGCGGAACTGTCAACAATGGCTGTGATGAGCGTTACGATATACATAAGGACCAGCAGAACGATGCCGATGACGGCAACCACCTGCTTTGAGGTTATTTTCTTTTTGGTTTCGGATGTTTCGGCTGTTTTTTTCATAAAGCAATTTCCTCATATTCTGCAGAATTATGTGCTTTGAAGCGGTGTCTTTATGCAGATTATAATCTGATCTGCAGGGTACGTCAAGAAAATGCTTCCCGTATCAGGTTGACAGTGTAATTCCTGCCGTGTACAATCATTTAATGGGTCGACCGGTACAGCAGGAAACGTTTTGCAATCATTGAAATTTTTGCGAGAAAAAATAAAGGAATTCTGTAAGAAGATGAGAGAAAACAGCAAGGTTAAGGAGTTAAAGGGGAAGATTCAGGAGTATACCATGCCCTACCGGGAGCTGATGGCATATTATAAATGCGCTATCATGGAGGTAGAAACCAAATTTAAGGTACTCAGCGAAGAACTTTCCCTGGAATATGACCGCAATCCCATTGAAACCGTAAAGACAAGGCTGAAATCCGTGGACAGTATTACGGACAAGCTTCTTTCTAAGGGAATGACGTTTACGGTGGACAATATTGAAAATCACATATTTGATGTGGCGGGGATCCGAGTGATCTGCGGTTTCCCTTCAGATATATATACCATCTCCGAAGCGTTTTTAAATCAGGATGATATTAAACTGATTGAGCGGAAGGATTATATTCAAAATCCAAAGCCCAACGGCTACCGCAGTCTGCATTTGATTGTGGAAATTCCTATTTTTCTTCATGACCAGAAAAGGCCGATGAAAGTAGAAGTGCAGTTCCGTACCATATCCATGGATTGGTGGGCCAGTCTGGAACACAAAATTCGTTATAAAAAGGATGTGGAGGTACCAAAGGAAATCGCACTGGAGCTTTTTCAATGCGCGGAAGCAGCAGCTGCCTTGGATAAGCGGATGGAGCAGATTCAGAAGACGGTTGCAAAAAAGTCCCGGACTTTCGGAAGTGAGGAAAGTCCGGGGTGACTCTAAAGGTTTACTTTGTCAGGATAAACTGCCCTACAAGCTGGTCCAGCATTGCAGCTTGGGCAGATAATTCTTCGCTGGTGGCGGATGCTTCTTCTGCAGTTGCGGCGTTGCTCTCAACTACGCTTGAAATTTGATTGACATCCGCTTCTGCCCGTCGCATGGCTTCCGCCTGTTCTTCCATAACTACTTTTAAGCCTCTTGAGGAATCGGCAATCTGCTTGATACCGCTTACGATGGATTCAATGGCGGCAGATGCGTGATCGGCCACACTGTTTCCCGTGGTAACTTCGCGGATGGAGGCTTCGATCAACTCTCTGGTATCCACCGCTGCTTTTGCACTTTGGTCCGCAAGATCCCTGATCTGATCCGCTACAACGGCAAAACCCCGCCCGGATTCACCTGCCCTTGCGGCTTCTATGGAAGCGTTTAGGGACAGAAGATTGGTTTGCGCGGCAATGGATTCAATTTCGGAAATAATGTTTCCGATTTTTGTAGAGGTTTCGTTGATCCGCTCCATGGCTTCCATCATAGTATCCATTTCCCGGCGGCTCTGGTCAGCCTTATCGGCATATTCTTGAGACATGGTACAGGACTCGTCGGCACTTTGGGCACTGTTTTCTATTGTTTCGGTAATGGCAGAGATGGCTGTTTGCAGCTCGGACACGGCATGAGCCTGATCCGTGGCACCCTCCGCAAGGCTTTGAGCCGCATTTGCAAGGTCATCAGAGCCGGCGGATACCTGCCTGGAAGCATCACCGATGGACAGTAGTGTCTCTGCCATCTGATTTCTTAAACCTCGCATAGATTCATACAATTTCTGAAAATCTCCGGTGTAGTGTTTGGACGCTTTCGATTTAACGGCGTAGTTTCCGCCTGCCATTTCGCCTAGAATCTCTTCGATGTCAAAGATAATAGTCTGCAGGTTTTTGGCCATTTCCTGGGCGTCTATCCCCATAAGCTCTACCTCATCTCCTGTTTCGATTGCGGGAAAAGGGGAGGCAAGGTCGCCTGACGCAAAAGTTTTCAGACGTGTACCCAGTTGTTCTAAGGGTACGGAAATTTTTCTGGCGATTTTTCTGCCGGTCTTGGTGGAAGCGGTTAAAGCCGTTATGATGATTGCCACGATAGCGGCTACAAGAAACCACTCTACGATCAGGAGGGTCCTGGCAAGGGAATTTCCTTCGTTTACCTTAACATCTAAAAGATTTTCCAGCTTGTCATAAATGCTGTTATAGGCGCCGGTTAAATCTGTGAGAGCCAGTTCCTGAGCCTGCACGCAGAGAGTACGGTCTGTTGTGGCTCCAAGTTCCATGATTTTGGAATCTAATTCCCAGTAGCTTGTCAGCTCTGATTTGATTTCATCGTAGGTTTCCCTGCCCTCGGAGGATACGATTGTGTTTTCCACTTCCGCAAAGTAGAGATGAAAGAGGTCTTTTTTTGTGTCGTGCTGTTCCACTACCGTGGCAATGGCTTCCTCGTCATCATAGCCGATGGCGGCACGGAGAGAAGAGCGAATATCGGCAAACTCAAACATTGCTTTTCCAATATCGCCCTGGGCAAAGCCGAAATTTTGTAAGGCGTAAGCGTAGCGGGCAGAGATAACGATTAATGCAATCACTCCCAGCAATGCCGCCGCAGCCATCACGGCTGAAATTTTAAAAATGGATACCGTCAGTTTCTTCTCGATTTTTTCGTTTTTGTTCATAGAAAAATCCCCCATCCATTGCATAATAACCGATATTGTACCGGCAGTTTAAACAGCAGCTTCTGGCAGAGATTGCTTTCAGTAGGCTGGGAAATTTATTTTCCGAGAGCGTGAATCATGTTTTGCGGCAGAAAGCATTAGAATCAATTCAGATGGTTCATGGGCCGGGATATAAATTTTGGTACAGTGTAACTTCAAGTATACCTTTTTTGACAGATGCTGCTAATTTTGTTTTGTAATAAAATTATACTACTTTTCGCAAAAATGTCAATATTTTATAATTTTTCATGGATCATTCCTTTTTTATGATCCTGAAAATGCCAGACAGCCGCTTATAAAATATAGCAGCCTGGGAAAAGCCGGCTGTGTGCATACAAAAACCCCGGACCTAAGCCATTTCTTAAGTCCGGGATTCTTAAAGGGGAGGATTAAGTATTATCTTTATCTTTGGTAAATATCAAAGGAGGGGGTTCCTTGACATTGAATATTGTAACCGAAAAAAGAAAGGATATACATGAAATATGCCTATTTTTATAAAAATTTTTTATTGTCTTTATCTTCAATCTGGTATATACTTAGACAATAATGTTTCTGACATTGAAATTTGAAATAAGGTAAAGGTGGTAATATCTATGACATTGCTGGAACAATGGAAAAAAGAGGCTTATGACGAGTCTGTGGGACAGGCTCAGCTCCAGAAGATATGGGGGGCATACTTCCAGACGGAGAAGGAAATTTATGCGCAGCTTTTAAAAAATCCCGATGAGGTCGTGCGGGGAACAGTAAAGGAGCTGGCTGAAAAGTACAATGTGCCTGTTCTGACCATGACGGGATTTCTGGACGGCATCAATGACAGCCTTCTTGAGAAAAATCCAATCGAAGAGATGGATGAGAACACGGAAGTAAACTTAGGCTTTGACAAGGAGTTGCTGTATAAGAATATGGTAGCTGCCGAGGCAGACTGGCTTTATGAGCTGGAAGAGTGGAAGGATATTTTTGACGAGGAAAAAAGGAAAGCCCTTTATAAAGAGCAGAAATCCTCGACGACCATTGTTAAGGACAAAAAAGTATATCCAAATGATCCCTGTCCCTGCGGGAGTGGCAAAAAGTATAAAAAGTGCTGCGGCAGAAAATAGGCAGAATCGGTGACAAGGACTCTTTTTATAAAAAGGGGTCCTGTTTTGTTATGAGAGGAATGGAGGCCGGGATGAAACGAATATTAAAAGAGATGAAGTGGGATGCGCTGCTCAAGGGTGTTCTGTATATTGTGCTGGGAGTGATGGCACTTGCGCTGCCTGAGGCCATGGAAAAAATCTTGGGTTATATGATCGGTGTTGTGCTGATCGTAGGCGGCGCGGTATCTATGATCGCATATCTGATTAGGGATGCCCATCAGAATTATTATCATAACGATTTTCTGCACGGTCTGATTGGAATTGCTGCCGGGATTCTTGTATTGGCAAAAATAGAGGTGGTTATTGGGCTGATCTCTTTTCTGCTGGGAGTTTTGGTGCTGATCAGTGGCTGCAGCAAGCTTCAGGACGTAATCGACATGAAGCGGCTGGAGTGCGGAAACTGGATTGTGATGCTGATATTTGCGGTAATAAATGTGGTGTTCGGTATTCTGCTGATCTGCAATCCCTTTTCCTGGACCACACTGCTATTTCGTTTTATTGGCGCAGGACTGATATTCAGCGGCATTATAGACTGTGTTTCCACATTTTATTTTGCCGGCAGGATCAGGGAGTATCTGGATGGGCTGGAGGCTGTTGACAGTACCTTTGTGGAAATGCGGGAGGCGGAGACATCAGGAAAGCAGGAGACAGGATCTGCTTCGGGAGCGGAAGCAGCAGGAAAATCGCAGACAGAATCCGTTTCGGGAGCGGAGACAGCAGGGAAACTGCAGACAGAATCCGTTTCGGGAGCGGAGACAGCAGGGAAACTGCAGACAGAATCCGTTTCGGGAGCGGAGACAGCAGGAAAACCGCAGACAGAATCAGCTTTGGAAACGCAAGCAGCAGAAAAGCTTCCTGAAGAAGCCGAAAAAACAGCCGAAACAGCGACTTTTTGACATTCTGCAAAAAAGGCATTATAATTAGAAAACAGGCAGATAAACACAGGGGGTATTACATGATGAAAAAATTGGAAGAATATGTAGTGAGTATTCCGGATTTCCCTGAGAAAGGCATTATCTTCCGGGACGTGACCAGCGTACTTCAGGATGGAGAGGGCCTTCGACTGGCTATTGATACCATGCAGGAAAAGATAAGAGATATAGAGTATGATGTGGTGGTCGGGCCGGAGTCCAGAGGATTCATATTTGGCACACCTATCGCTTATAATAATAAAAAGCCTTTTGTGCCAATCCGTAAGGCAGGCAAGCTGCCCAGAGAGACAGTGTCCATTTCCTATGAGCTGGAGTATGGGCAGGCGCAGATTGAGATGCACAAGGACAGTATCCGGCCGGGTCAGAAGGTGCTGATTGTGGATGATCTGATTGCCACCGGCGGAACTACCGAGGCGATGATCAAGCTGATTGAGGGTCTTGGGGGTAAGGTTGTGGGGATTGTAGTGCTGATTGAGCTGGCAGGCTTAAAGGGCAGGGAAAAGCTGAAAAATTATCGTCTGGAATCAGCGATCTGTTATCCGGGTAATTAGTTGGAATTTTTTTACGATATGATTCGGTGAAAGCGGGTTATCTGTGCTGCGAAGAGCGGTATGTCTGAAAGTGTGGGACGGATATGGCGGAAGAAAAAAACGAGGTCGTCTTTGACGACGGAAAAATGGAGGAAGCACTGGAATTTAAAGATCCTGAAGACCTGTATCAGGAGCTTATTTCGCGCGTCCGGAAATACCATCCCAGCACTGATATTTCCATGATTGAAAAGGCATATAAAACCGCAAGGGAAGCCCATAAGGACCAGAAGAGGAAGTCCGGGGAGCCATATATTATTCATCCGCTGAACGTTGCCATTATTCTGGCGGATCTGGAGCTGGACAAGGAGACTATTGTGGCAGGTATCCTTCATGATGTGGTAGAGGATACGATCATGACGGAGGAAGACCTAAAGCGGGAATTCGGGGAGGATGTGGCCCTTTTGGTGGACGGTGTGACAAAGCTGGAGAGAATTCCTTTGTCAACCGGCGTGAACCAGTCCGACGAAAAGCTGGAAATGCAGGCGGAAAATCTGCGGAAGATGTTTCTTGCCATGGCTAAGGACATACGTGTGATTATGATTAAACTGGCTGACAGGCTTCATAATATGCGGACTCTGAAATACAAAAGTACGGAGAGCCAGCAGCGGATCGCAAGGGAAACCCTTGAGATCTATTGTCCCATTGCCCAGAGGCTGGGTATCAGTAAAATAAAGACGGAACTGGACGATCTGTCCTTAAAATATCTGGAACCGGAGGTCTATTATGATCTGGTAAATCAGATTGCCATGCGCAAGAGTGCCAGGGAGCAGTATATTCAAAGCATTGTGGACGAGGTCAGTGTTCATATCAGCGGCGCAGGCATCAAGGCGAAAATAGATGGCCGGGTCAAGCATTTTTTCAGTATTTACAAGAAGATGAAAAACCAGAACAAAACGCTGGATCAGATTTACGATCTGTTTGCAGTGAGAATCATTGTAGATTCGGTGCGGGACTGTTATGCGGCTCTGGGAGTCATCCATGCCATGTATACGCCGATTCCGGGTCGGTTTAAGGATTATATTGCCATGCCCAAGGCGAATATGTATCAATCCCTGCACACCACCCTGATCGGCAGTAACGGTCAGCCCTTTGAGATACAGATTCGTACCTTTGAGATGCACAAGGCGGCGGAGTATGGTATTGCGGCCCACTGGAAGTACAAGGAGGCCTCTGACGGCAAAAAGGCGGAGACCCAGGAAGAGGAAAAGCTGGTCTGGCTGCGCCAGATTCTGGAATGGCAGCAGGACATGTCCGATAACAGGGAATTTATGAAGCTTTTGAAGGATGATCTTGACCTGTTTTCGGATAATGTATACTGCTTTACCCCTACCGGTGAGGTGAAGAATCTGCCGGCAGGCTCCACCCCCATTGACTTTGCGTATTATATTCATTCTGCGGTAGGCAATAAGATGGTGGGGGCCAGAGTAAACGGGAAACTGGTAACCATCGACTATGAGATCAAAAACGGAGACCGCATTGAAATTATAACCTCCCAGAATTCCAAAGGTCCCAGCAGGGATTGGCTGAACGTGGTGAAAAGTACTCAGGCCAAGAATAAGATCAATCAGTGGTTCAAGGCTGAGCTGAAGGAGGACAATATTGTCAGGGGCAAGGAGTTGTTGTCCGCCTACTGTAAAACCAAAACCATTGTTTTGAGTGATCTCTTAAAGCAGGAATATATGGAATCCGTTATGCGCAGATACGGCTTTAGGGATTGGGATTCAGTTTTGGCAGCGATCGGGCACGGCGCTTTAAAGGAGGGCCAGATTGTTACCCGAATGCAGGAATTGTATGACAGGGATCACAGAAAGGCCCTGACAAACGAGGCTGTTCTTCAAAGTATAGCGGAGGCCGGAGCCATTGCGGCATCCAGACCTGTCCAGATCAAAACCAAAAGCGGTATTGTAGTTAAGGGCATTGCAGATCTTTCCGTGCGGTTTTCCAAATGCTGTTCTCCCGTGCCGGGAGATGAGATCGTGGGCTTTGTCACCAGAGGAAGAGGCATCTCCATCCACAGGACTGACTGCGTAAACGTGATGAATCTGCCCGAAATCGAGAGGGTGAGGGTTATTGATGCGGAATGGCAGACTCCCACGGACAGCGCAGAGGAAAAGTACGTGGCGGAGGTAAAGATTTTTGCCAATGACAGAAGCGGGCTGCTGGTGGATGTCTCCAGGGTGATGACGGAACGGAACATCAATATTTTGTCCATGAATACCCGTGTGAACAAGCAGGGATTGGCCACGTTGCAGACCACTTTTGAGATCAGAGGCAGGGAAGAGTTAAACCGGATTATCGAAAAACTCAGGGCAATCGAGAGTGTGATAGATATTGAACGGACTACGGGCTAAAGGCAAAAAGATTTTCTAAGGCGCTTGAGGCGCCAAAGAAAATCTATATTTTGCCTGGAAGAATTGCCTTGCGGCAATTCTTCCCAGACCCAGAGTTTGAATGCACTTTGCGGAAAAGTTCTGTGGTGCAGGAGAGGATTTGTTGTTACAAAAAAAAGCGGAGGATGATATGGCGGAAATTAAGATCGGCAGAATGGTTATGGGCGTATGTCAGACGAATTGCTATTTTTTATATAGAGAAGGGGAAACGGAATGTATCGTCGTGGATCCGGCGGATCAGGGGGTCAGCATCTACAGTGCATTATTGAAAAATGGTTTTCGGGTGGCGGCGATTCTTTTGACCCATGGTCATTTTGATCATATCTGGGGGTTGGACGCGCTGCGGGACGCAGTGAACGCCGCGGCGGAAACTGAAGGTCTGGAGCCTGTAAAGGTTTATGCTCATGAGGCGGAGAAGGAATTGCTTCAGGATGCCGGTAAAAATGTTTCCAGACAGGCGGGCAGGGCTTGCGTTACCTATGCAGATCAATATGTTAAGGACCAGGACGAGATTACGGCGGGGGGAATGACATGCCGGGTGATCGGAACGCCTGGTCATACTGCGGGAGGCTGCTGTTATTATTTTGAAGAAGCGGGTTTTCTCCTGGCGGGGGACACGCTGTTTGCGGAATCCGTGGGGAGGACGGATTTTCCTACGGGGAGTATGGGAACGCTGGTGCGATCCATCAAAGAACAGCTCTTTGTACTGCCTGACGATACAAAAGTGTATCCGGGACACGGCGAAAGTACTACCATCGGACATGAGAAGGAGTATAATCCCTTTCTGAGCTGATGGTGAAGAACGGTGATTCTGATTACTTCGGAAAGGAAGCAGGCATTGGAACAAAAAAGCAAAAGGGCTCATCTGGTAATGGATGAGGTGAAAAAGGTGATCGTGGGCAAAAATGCCTGTATTGAGAAGGTGATGGCTGCAATTCTGGCCTGCGGCAACGTCCTGCTGGAGGATGTTCCGGGGGTGGGCAAGACGGAAATGGCCATTGCCTTTTCCCGGTCCATGGGCTTAAAGTCTAACAGAATACAGTTTACGCCAGATGTAATGCCTTCGGATATTACCGGGTTTTCCATGTATCAAAAGGAGACCGGCAGCTTTGTCTATCATGAGGGGGCTGTTATGTGTAATCTGCTGCTGGCGGACGAGATCAACAGGACGTCTCCCAAGACACAGTCCGCTTTGTTGGAAGTGATGGAAGAGGGCAGCGTTACGGTGGACGGCGTTACCAGGCAGGTGCCAAGACCCTTTATTGTATTGGCCACTCAGAATCCGGTGGGCTCTTACGGTACACAGCGCCTGCCGGAGGCTCAGATGGACAGGTTCCTGATCTGCATCAGCATGGGGTATCCGGATCTGGAGGACGAGATTGCACTGCTCAAAAGCCGTCATATGGCGAGGCCTCTTGACGATGTGTGTCCGGTGGCGGACGGAGGTGCGCTGGAGGAAATGCAGAGGGAGACGGAGGAGATCTTTATTCATGACAGCATTTATCGGTATATAGCACTTTTGTCGGGAGCTACAAGAAAAAATGAGTTTTTGGAGCTGGGCTTAAGCCCCAGGGGAACTCTCGCGCTGGGAAAGATGTCAAAGGCATATGCTTTCTTAAAGGACAGAGAGTATGTGGTTCCGGGGGATGTGAAAAAAGCGATGATGGATGTGGGGATCCATCGTATCCGCCTAAATCAGAAGGCCAGGCTAGGCGGCAGGACAGCCCTGGATATTCTGGAGGGGGTTTTAAGACAGATACCGGAGCCTAGGCCCGGTGAAAAGTATTTTTGATATGGTAAGACGGAAGATTATTTATTTTTTCGTTCTGGCCGCATGGAGCTGGCTGGTAATGCTGTATACCTTTCAGGAAATAAGGTTTTTGCTGCTGATTCTGCTGTGTATTCCTTTGCTGGTCTTTGTACCACTGGTGTTTCAGAGACATAAAACAGAGGTTAAGATCAGCGAAATACCTGATTATGTGACCAGAGAAGAGAACATCCGGCTGCGGGTGACGGTGACAAATAAGAGCCTGCTTCCCCTGGCAGGTTTAAAAGTCAGGGGTACCTGGCAGGTACACGGTGCAAAACGTCTGTCCGTTGAAAGCAGGATATGGGGTTTAAGCGGTCGGACCGAACGGGAAATTGAATTCGAATTGCCGGCAGGTCATTGCGGGCAGGCGGAATTTACTGTGGCAAAGATAAGGATTTATGACTGTCTGAGCCTTTTTTCTATACCTGTATCCGGAAGGCTAAGCAGGAAGATATGGATTACACCCAGGTTTTTACCTGTACCGGAGGGAGAAGCTGCCATGATCTTTCGTCTGGCGCGTGCGGCCTCCGCCTCTGATGAGGGAGAGTCCTTTGTCAGGGAATACCGACCCGGTGACAGTCTCCGCAGCATTCACTGGAAGCTGACTGTTAAGACAGATGAATTGCATGTCAGAGATTTCGAGCCGGAGGGGCAGGTGAGTCTGTTTCTGAATATGACGGACGGATTGCTTGAAAAACCGGAGCAAAAGGACATATTTTTGGATAAAGCCTGCTCGTTGATGGTGTTTTTAGCGGAGACCTGCGGGGACAGAGCCGTGGTCTGCTGGATGCAGGACGGTGTGCTTATGCGCAGCCGGATCCGGGAGGCGGAGGATATTTATCCCTGTATTCGGGAAGTGATTTCCACAAAGAAAACGGGGGTGAGGGATCCGGGGGAAAAGACGGTGCGATGTATGCTGGCAGGCTGTCACCTGGAGGAAGACGGCAAGCTGTATCTGGGGGAGCAATGTGCCGATGAAGAGTAGGGAACGCTTTCTTTTTTCCATAGTGCTTTTACTGCTAAACGTCACGGGAGCGGCCGGTGCGCTGCTTGACAGTCTGGGGGTGGTATTTGGAGAAACACTGCTGCCGGCACCTTTTTTATGGGGAATGTTTGTGATGTGCCTGTTGTCCGCCGTTCTTTGGAGCACAAGGAACAAGTTGGGGATGGCGGTGCAGTGGCTGCTGCTTTTTCTGGTTTGCTTTGTGGGAATTGTGCTGTTCTGGCACAGTCTGGCGGAAGGATTGGGTTTGGTACTGCAAGGCGTGTTCGAACAGTTAAACGCCCGGTACGGTATTCATCTGATCTGGAATTTTTCAAAGGAGAGGGACAGTATCCTGTGGAAGGCTACATGGAGCGTATTGGTCTTTATGCTGTTGTATGTGCTGCTGATAGGATATGCTGTGGTGCGGGAAAGAGCGTTGGCGCTGGTGCTGGCGGACAGTATCTGGTTTGCGGCGGCCTGCATTATGGATGATTTCCCAGCCTACGTCTGGCTGGTCCTATGTGTTTTGGGGCTTGCGGCAGTATTGATCCGGCGATCCTTTCGGGATGACGAAAGGGCGGGAATACAGGCAGTGCTGATCGGACTGGCAGTTTTGGGGGCAGTTATGGCGCCTCTGTATCGCTTTGGTGTGCCTTTTTTGGACAGCAAATATGAGGCTCTTCTGGAGGCGCGGATAGAGCTGAACAGAAGAATCAATAAAGAATGGATTCCCGGACTGCAGCGTATGCTTGCAGGATTTGGCTTTGGCGAGGGGACGGATGTGACAGGAAGCCTGACGAGAGATACGGGAACAATGTATACGGCGGCTCAGATTTATCGCGTGACTTATTCTCATGCTCCGAAATCCACGGTTTATCTGCGGGGATTTGTGGGGAAGGATTATGCCGGAGATGAATGGGAGGCGGCCGGAGACTCTGACTTAGAGAAATATTATCGGGAGAAGGGTTTGGAGCTGCCGGAAAACGAAGAAGAGCTGATAAACCTGACTTATGAGGTGTTCCACAGCGGAGATTTTGGAAGCGTAACGGTGGAAGAATTGGCTGCGCCCGGAAGCTATACGATTTATCCTTACGGGGCCCGGATTTCGGAGGATTATAAGAGCCAC
Source organism: uncultured Acetatifactor sp. (assembly GCA_910578815.1). GTDB lineage: Bacteria > Bacillota > Clostridia > Lachnospirales > Lachnospiraceae > Acetatifactor. The sequence goes on along the minus strand of CAJTSE010000013.1, from coordinate 43,086 downwards.
TGGGACGGAACGGTGGAGCGGACGAAGGGCAGATATGAGCTGCAGTACAGTGCGCCGGAGGATTACCGGCCGGAGCAGGCGCTGACAGGTACATTAGCGGAGACAGAAGCCGGATACCGTGCCTATGTATATGATTCTTTCTGCGAGTATCCTGAAGATCAGCTTCCAGAGCTGATGGCTTTTATGGAGCAGTCGGAGTTTCGGACAGACAGCGTGTATTACAGTTTAAATGACGTGCTGGCCTTCTTAAGAGGAAATGCGGTATACGATCTGAGTGTGCCCAATACTCCTGAAGGTGAAGATTTTGTAGAGTATTTTCTGTTTGAGAGCAAAAGGGGATATTGCGCCCATTTTGCTTCGTCTGCCGTGCTTATGCTGCGGTATTTGGGGGTGCCGGCCAGATATGCTGCCGGGTATGCGGCGGCTCCGGAGAGCTTTAAGCGTAACCAAGACGGCACCTATTCCACGGTGATTCTTGACAGACAGGCCCATGCCTGGGCGGAGGTCTATCTGGAAGGGATTGGCTGGGTGCCGGTGGAAATGACGCCGGGAGCGGTTCCGTTTCCCAGAAATAACGGGCGGGAACAGTTGGAGCTGGTGGGAGAACTGACAGGCAGGCCGGAGGAGGATAATCCGCAGTATCGGCCGGCTTCGTCTTCCGTGGAGACGCCGAAGGCCGAAAAGCCTGTGGATGAGGGAAGCGATGAAAAGGATAAACCGGGAGAGCCGGGGGACAGAGAGATCCCCGAAAGGGATGAGCTAGAAGAGTCCGTGAATGGGGAAAGCTCCGAAAAGGATAAGCAGGGAGGGCGCGGGAACGGGGAGAACTTAGAGAAGGATCAGCCGGGAGAGCCGGGGGACAGAGAGATCCCCGAAAGGGATGAGCTAGAAGAGTCCGTGAATGGGGAAAGCTCCGAAAAGGATAAGCAGGGAGGGCGCGGGAACGGGGAGAATTCCGAAGGGGATCAGTCGGAAGGGCCCGGAAGCGCGGAGAATTTTGAATCAGACAGGCCGGGAGTGAGTGGCGGCCTGGAGGAATTTCGACAGAAAAAGCCCATAAGGGTGCCAAAGGGTGTGCTTATGAGCGCGGGAGTATTGGCTTTTTTCCTGTTTACGAAAAAAATGATCCGCCGCTTGGATCTTAGAAGATTAAAACAGGCAGGGAACAGAGAAAAGGTGTTCCTGCTGTACGGGAATACAAAGCGGCTGATGTGGGCAGCAGGCTTTGAAGAGAAAATAAGCTGCAAAGAGAGTGAAGGACAGAATTTTAACAGGCTGTTGGAAAAATGCACCTTTGGAGAACAGGAGCCCACGGAGGAAGAGCTGGGAAAAGTTTGGAATTTTTGCCAGGGGTTGGAGAAAAAGGTCTATGGGGAGCTGCCATTTTATAAAAAGCTTCTGTTTTTGGGGCTGGACAGATTTGGTCTGTGCCAATTTCAGGCGTCGGGTAAAAGGCAGAACAGCCATGGAAAGCAGAGCAGGCATGGAAACCGGGCAGGTAAGGGAGGCAGAACAGGCTGGCTAGGCAGCACGCAAAAGGACAGCACGGGAGAGGATGAAAGATGTTAGTAATAGAGTTGGACAGACAAAACATGGAATATGACGTACAGGCATTGGTGAAGGCATTTTTCCCGGATGAGCAGGTGGAAGTGCTTGTCCCGGAGAGCCGGGCGGATAAGCGGGAAAAGCTTTCGGGAGATATAAAGGTCCGGGTGGTGTCAGGGGAAGGATGTGCAGAGATCTATCTGGCATCGGAGCTTGGCGGCAGAATGAATTTGGCAGAAGAAGGCTGTGGAATCCGCGGGCAGGAGGAAGCGGACGCGGAGAAGGACAGCGTGGCAACGAGCGAAGCAGATGAAGCTGGGACAGATTCCTTGGAAAACGGAAAGGCCGCGGTGCATTTCTGCTGGAGGGAATCAGGGGAAAAGGTCGGCAAGGAGGACTTTAAGGCTTGTCTTTACGGCATTTTGTCTCGGTTTACAGGCAGGCAGCTTCCCTGGGGGATGCTGACGGGGATTCGGCCCACCAAGATTGCCTTAAGTCTGCTGGAAGAGGGCCAGAGCAGACAGGAGATCAGAGAGCATTATATTAAAAGATACTTTGTCAGCGACGAGAAGGCGGCGCTGGCTGTGGAGATTGCGGAGCGGGAGCGCAAACTGTTGACAGGTGCGCACTGTGAGGGGACACAAGGCCGAGGCTGCAGTCTTTATATCGGCATCCCCTTTTGTCCCACTACCTGCCTTTACTGTTCCTTTACCTCGTACCCCATAGCAGTATATCGGAAACAGGTAGACGAATACCTGAATTGTCTGCTGCGGGAGGCGGCATATGTGGCGCAACGCTTTCAGGGAAAAATTTTGGACAGCGTTTATATCGGCGGGGGAACACCGACCACCTTGGAACCGGAGCAGCTGGACCGGCTGCTGGGAGGCATAAGGCAGTTATTTGATTTCACTACGGTGCAGGAATTTACGGTGGAAGCGGGGCGCGCGGACAGCATCACGGAGGAAAAGCTGAAAAGCCTGCGCCGACACGGCGTGTCGAGGATCTCTGTCAATCCTCAGACCATGAAGCAGGAGACGCTGGACCTGATTGGCAGGAAGGCGTCGGTGGTCCAGGTGGAAGAGGCATTCCGGCTGGCCCGTCAGATCGGCTTTGACAATATCAACATGGACATCATTCTGGGGCTCCCCGGAGAGACTTCAAGAGACGTGCGGCATACCATGGACCGGATCGCGGAGCTTTCCCCGGACAGTCTGACGGTGCATTCCCTTGCAGTTAAGCGTGCTTCGGGCTTAAGTCAGTGGATCCAGGAGAACGGCACTGCCATGCTGCGCAACACGGACGAGACCATGGCCATTGCGGCAGAGGGGGCGGAAAAGCTGGATATGCACCCATATTATCTTTACAGACAGAAAAATATGTCCGGCAACTTTGAAAATGTAGGCTATGCACGGGAAGGAAAATATGGGCTGTATAATATTTTGATTATGGAGGAAGTGCAGACCATTGTGGCATTGGGCGCTGGATCGATTTCCAAACGGGTATATCCTGACGGTAGGATTGAGCGGTGTGAGAATGTGAAGGAAGTTGCCCAGTATATCGAGAGGATCGAGGAAATGATAGAAAGAAAACGTGTATTATTTGAGAATTAAAATTCAGAATTTCAATAAAAAAGATCGGGTATGGAGGCCGCATTTTGATTTCGTCTTCCGCATCCTGCCAGTAGTTAGCCTTTTTGCGTTTCATGCGTCGCTGGTGGATGGACGCATACCGCTTATTGGTCCGGAGCTCTTCCGCCGCTTCCTCGGTGACTTCGATGAACACGTCCGCTTTATACCAATAGAAAAACTCTTTCAAGTTAATGGTCGCCATATGTAAATTTCCTGTTTTGATTTTTTGGGGGGCAAAATATAAACGCCTTGTAAATCCTGTAAAAGCTGATATAATAAAGATGTAGACAAAGGGGGGATATAATGCTCGATCAAAAGGACATCGAATTATTGCAGAAAATGATGGAATCTGTTGTCGATACAAGAGTAACGGAATCCGAAAAGAGAATGGGTTCCGTAGTTGATACAAGGATAACGGAATCCGAAAAGAGAATGGAATCTGTTGTAGATGCACGGATAACAGAATCCGAGAATCTGCTGTTGGAAGAGATGGACAGACTGCAGAATAATTTAATGAATCGGATGGATAGAATAGATAGCCGTCTGGACTCTATGCAGCATGAAATAAATGCCTGTAAGATGGAGCGGGAATCGGTCGGTCTGTTGCTTAAAAAAATTGATCAGCTTGAAAAGCGCATTGAAGAATTGGAGCGGAAACAGCATAGAGAACGGTAAGATTTCAATCAGGGAATGCCATTGTCTGCAGAAATGCGGGCAGTGGCACTTTTTTCCGTTCGCCGAAAAACGTACCCAACAACCAAAATCAACCGTTTTAGGACCAAAATTAACATAAAAAAATAAAAATGGACATGCTATAATTTAAGAATACGGAATATGCGCCAGGCCGAGCCAGGCTTAAAGCAGGAGGAAGCGTCGTTATGAAAGAAAATTACGAGGGAGAAAATTTATTTTTTGAAAACGATGTCAGGGTAACAAAAACTGCGATCAAGGTTTTGCCATGGCTGATTTTGGTATTTCCGCTGCTGATTCTGCTTTCCGCAGTGGGTGTTTTTCAGGCGAAGATAAGTGAATTGCTTGTCCTGACGGCGATTGCGCTGGTAGTGACTATGGGGCCGGGTATAGCATATAAGCTGAACATGCCAATACATATCATGAAATATCTTACGACCTTTGCGCTTGCGGCGCTGATAGCCCTTATGGCCACAAATGCGGCACTGGGGATTTATATGACATATGCTTTTGCCATGGTATTCAGCCTGTTTTATTATGATAAAAAGTTTACCATCCAGGTTTCGGCGGTTTCTTTTATTTTGCTGGTGATTTCTCTGTACTTCAGGTCGCTGAGTGTGCAGCAGATTGAGTACGAGACAAATTTTATGTGGTTTTTCAGCCGTTGCTTGGGCTTTTTACTGGAGACTGTTGTGATGAGTCTGATCTGTGTAAAAATTGCGGAGTTGTCTCATCAGATGCTGGCTAAGTTTGCGGACACGAGGCAGACGGCGGCTATGGTGGAGGAATGTGAAAAGGCTTCGGAAGAGCTGGGCGGCGTGGTGGAGCAGCTGGAAACCTGCATCCGAGGCTTCGCTGACACAAACGGAAGTATTACGGAGGCAGCGCAGGCCACGCTTCAGGACTGTAATGAAAGCTTCCGGTTTGTGGATTCCGTCCGCAGTTCTATTTATGAGCTGAATCAGAATGCGGACGATCTGGTGAGCAATACGGAGCAGATGCTGCAAATATCCGGGGAGACATCAAACAAGCTGGGCGGCTATATTGAAATGATGCGAAATACGGCGCAGGGAATGGAAGGGATAGAACAATCGGCAAGGCAGACGGAAGCGCTGCTGGAGAGCCTGAAAGCAGGTATGAAGGAAATTTCTGAATTTGCAAATACCATAGCGGGAATCACGAATCAGACAAATCTGCTTTCCCTGAATGCGTCCATAGAGGCAGCGAGAGCAGGTGAGATGGGAAAAGGTTTCAGCGTGGTGGCGGAAGAAGTAGGGCAGCTGGCAAAGAATTCTAAGCAGGCAAGTGATGCCATTGCTGGAATCATTCGTAAAATTTTTGACCTGTTACAGGAGGTGTTAAGCTCTAATCAGGAAAATATTAATTATGTGACAAGAGAAATCGAGAAGTTTCAGGAAGTGGAGCAGGAGGCAGAAAGAATCAGTGTTCTGCAGGAGGAATCTGGAGTGAAAGCACGTGTTGCTGCAGATTCCAGTACCGACACCCGCCAGAAAGGCGAGCAGGTGCTGGAATTGATCAGGCAGATGGAGGATCTCGTAAAAAGTACTATTGCGCAGGCTGACCGGATCGTCCAGGAGACGCAGACCCAGAAGAATGTTACCGGAGAAGTAGAAGAGACTTTCCTTCAGGTGAACAGTGTATCGGAGAATCTGCTGAAAATCAGTCAGGTATAAATCAGGTAACTGTGAAAAAACGGAAGGTGTTGTCATTATTTGCAGGCAAAAATTAAGGAGACAAAAGATTATGAGCAGGACAATCAAGGGAAAACTGACAATCAGTGTAATCTTTATGGTGGTGATGAGTATTTTACTGACCACGGCAGCTATTTTAACGGTGGCGGGCAGGCGTCTGATGGAGGATCAGATGGAAACGCTTCAGCTGTATGCGGATAAGTATGCGGGAGAAATCAATACCTGGATCGAAAATGAAAAGATGCTTGCGGAAGGAACGGCAAACGGGATAGAAGCCGCCGGAAGCATAGAAGATGATACGCTGCAGGAAATTTTGAATACGTATGCGGCGGGCAGGGGCGAGCTTTTGAATCTGTACTGCGGAACAAAGGACAGCAGATTCATTCAGTCAAATCTGGAGGCGGAAATACCAGAAGGGTATGATCCGGTGCAGAGGGGCTGGTATCAGCAGGCGGCGGCACAAGGGAATGTAATTGTAACGGATCCGTATTGGGATGTGCTTACCAATCAGATGTGTACCACCATTGCCGCACCGGTCTATATAGAGGGAGAACTGTGCGCAGTCATTGGCCTTGATGTGACGCTGGGAACGGTGACGGATCTGACAGCCAGCATTAACTTTGCAGAAGGTGTATACGGATACCTGGTAGACAGCAGCGGGCAGTACATAGCCCATAAGAACAAAGAATTTGAGCCCTCGGAGAACACTGCGGTAACGGTGGCATCCATCAATCAGAAGCTGGCGGACTTTATCAACGCAGGCAGGGGGCAGGCGGCGATATATCAGGATTATGACGGCAGCTCCTGCTATTTTGCGTCAACGGGCATTGCAGGCTGTAACTGGAAAATGGGAGTTGTGGTGCCCACGGCTAATGTCAGGGGGGCCCTGCTGGCCATGATCGCCATGACCGTAGTGATTGCGGTGTTGATCACTGCCGGGGCGGCGCTCAGCATGGCGGGACTGATTCACAGGCTCTTAGAGCCCATACAGATGCTGAAGCAGTTTGCTTCCGGAGATTTTTCGGAAAACGCGGTAGTCCCCAAGGAAATTCCGGCGGAGTACAAAAATGAGACGGAGCAGATCAAAACGGCCACCATGGAAGTAAAGGATCAGATACGAAGCATTATTTTAAATACCAAGCAGGAGGCGGGAAGCATCGGCAGGATTGCAGAGGGTACGTCCGTTAAGATGACGACACTGACCAGGGATATTTCCGGCATTGCCGATTCCACGCTGCAGGCGTTGGAGCAGACTACGGAGGCAAGGAATTTAGCTGAAAGTATCAGGAGTACTGGTCAGGAGCTTGGCATTGTTGTGGAAGATGTGGCCAGGAAAGCAGGAAAGGCGGCGGAGCAGTCGGCTGACATCATGGAGCGGGCCGGAGAACAATACCGAAAGTCTGAAATTTCCGGCAAGGAAGCAGTGGATCTTTATCAAAGAACAAAAGGAGAACTGGAACAGGCAATTACGGACAGCCAGAGGGTGCGCGAGATTGATACCCTGACGGAGGAAATTTTATCCATCAGTTCCCAGACCAACCTGTTGGCACTGAATGCCAGCATAGAAGCTGCAAGGGCTGGAGAAGCCGGCAAGGGTTTTGCCGTGGTGGCAGAAGAAATCCGCCAGTTGGCAAATCATTCCAAGAAGGCGGTGGACAAGATCCGTCAGGTGACGGAAGGTGTTACGCAGAACGTTGCCTTTTTATCGGAAAGCTCGGAGAAGCTGCTGGAATTCGTGAGCGGAAAAGTCATGGAGGATTACAGGAGCATGACCCGGCTTGCAGGAATGTATGAGCAGGATGCGGTATTTTACAGTGAGGTCTCAGGTGATTTGGGGGCGGCATCGGAAGAGATGAGCGGAAGTATAGATGAGATTAATCGCTCTATTGCCGAGATTACGGCTCTTGTAGGAGAGATTGCAGAGCACATGCAGGGGATGAAACAGTCTGCGGAAAATTCCGACGAAAATTCCAAGGCGGTCCTGGGAGAAATGGAAGAGCTGTTCCGCTTAAGTGAAATGCTGAATCAGACAGTAGCGTCGTTTAAGGTATAATCACTTTAACCTTATTCAAGGCAGGAAGCGCTGATGAAATCATGTCAGCGCTTCCTTAATTTCCGGCACTTTCATAGCGGGTAAGCCCCCGTTTGAACACATTGTAGGAAAACAGCCAGAGCAGAACGGCCAGACCGCATTCTGCTCCAATGGTTTTCCAGACATTGGCGCTGATCAGGAAAAAGGTGGAGGGGATATAGGCCACAAATGCAAAGGGCAGTATGGTCATCAATACAATGCGAATCGGGCGCGCATAAATTTCTACCGGATATTTTGCAAAGTCCGCAACGTCATAAGCGGTGGTCATCAGGGGAGAGCTGTCCTTTAACCAAAAAGCCAGAGATTGGGGCTCGACGTAACGGTACATAAGCAAGCAAAGTACAATTGGTTTCGTACCGACAAGCATAAAGAGTGAGAAGCACTCTTTGCACAGTCCTCATTGAGAACAACGGCAGTCTGTCACCTGCCATGTGATTGCGGGGGCTGAACTATTACAGTGATGGTGCTTTCTTTCGTCTGCTTAATTCCACCAGGAAGCGAAAAATCCCTGCTTGGTGTTTACATTCTGGATTGCGTAAGTAAACAGGGTTTGAATGCTTCCGTCCCGGTATAAAATGCGTTCGGGCCACCAGTTTAAGAATTCCTCGTCCAGCGCCGCCGCGGGAGCGAAGGGCATATAAAAGATAAATTCTTCCCCTTCAGCTAGGCCGTAAGCATCAGTACCGATATAGCGTACACCGTCCTCGATCCATTCCGTATCCTCATCCGTTTCACAGACCAGCTCTTCCAGGCGCATACTGCAGGAGTAATCATTGAGTTTTGTAATCTCCCCGAATTTACCCTTAAATTTGCAGATGTAGGTAGTTCCGTTCGGATATTCCAGGTCTCTCTCCGCTTCACTGTCTGAATAAATTCCTTCAAAGCTGCCGTCAGGATACAGGGTCAGCTCCGTGCCCCAGGCGCCGGCGCCGCTGGCAAACATGAATTCAAGAGGCAGGACATCCTGCGGCAGACCCTTTTCCGGCAGGGCTGGATATTGGAAATAATTGTCCGGCTCACCGGAATCAAATACCACCGGGTAGATCTCCGGTATTTCCGTGGGATCTGCGGGTCCGATCACTGTCTTAAACTCCAGCGTGCTTAACAGAACGGTGCTGTTTGCCAGCCAGCAATTTGCCATCTCCCCAAAGACCTCCATTTCGCCGGTAAGCTCCAAAACCGGCAGAGAGAAATCCGCTGTTCGGGAGTTTATTTCTGTCACCTGGCTGCCCTCCAGGGAAAACCGGGTGTAGCGATAGCTTGCCGCGCCCTGATAAATTGTGGGCAGATATTCCATCAGATAGTCCTTTCCGTCATAGGGCGACAGAAAGACGGAGGTCCACCCCATATGGGGAGAACCGGCTTCCTGGTTCCAGATTACGGTTCCATCCTGCCTGATAACCTCCAGATGGTAAAGCGCTCCTTTTATTTCTTCATAGACACGGATGGATTCCGTTTCCCCGTCATGGTCCAGGTCAACGTTATCCAGGATAATGGCATCGAACAGGTCGTTATCATTGGTTGGCTGTGCGGTTTCTGCTCCGGTCAGTTCGTCATCGCCTGCTGACGGTGTTCCGGAAGTCTCATCGGGATTCTCGCCATTGCCTGCCGGGAGCTGCCTGGAGTCTGCTTCAGGATTCTTTCCATCGCCTGTCGAGTCCTGCCCGGAATCGCCGCTGTTCTGTGCATTCCGGAACAATTCTTCAAATTCGGGGAAAGCATCCTCCCAGGAGGCCAGATATTCGTATGGGGCTTCATAATAGTCTCCGTCAATCATCAGATAACGGTTTCCCGCGTTGCCCACAGTATGAGAGCTGCCGTCCTGTAATACAATGTGGAAAAGATAGGAGGCACCGCCCCAGTTATCAGTAGTCTGTGACACATATTTTCCACTGCTTTTATTGAGAAGAGCCGTCATGGAAGGGATTCTTTCCGGAGGGAGTTCACCTGAAAGCGATTGCGGGCCTGAGCCGGTAAGAAGCTCCAGGCGGACGATTTGCACGTCCTCCGGGGAAAGAGTCTGCGCCCAGGCGAGGGTTTGACGGGAGGCGGGATCTGTCAGGAAGCAGAGAGCCAGGTCAAGGCACGCGGCCACCGCCCCCAGGATCATCCAAAATGCGGGCTTTTTATAGCTTAAGACAGACTTTACACGCTCCTTTACGCCGATTTCTCCAAAAGCAGGAGGACAGGCGGCAATGCTTCTGTGAATAGAAAAGGGACATATCAGTCGGAGCGCTACAATTGCCCATAACAAAACGGGAATCCATTTAGGGGCTCTGTGCAGGAGCAGTCTTACAAGCATTACTGCCAGGATGAGCCAGAGTGCCGTTAAACTCATATTTACAATCTGCAGGAACAGTTCTCTCATTGTGAGCCTCCCTCCCGGAAGCGGTCGATCATCCGCTGTACCTCGTCGATTTCCTGTGGCGTTATTTTTTTAGATTTTGTAAAGGCGGCTACAAACGCCGGCAGTGAGCCGTCAAACTTCTTTTCCACCAGCTCGTCAATTTCCGCCGCCTGCACCTCATCCTTTGTGACCAGCGCGGACACAAGGCTGTTTTCGTTTTTTTAAATGCCCCGTTCTGATAAGCGCTTGATCACGGTATAGGTGGTGGTGGGCTTCCAGCCAAGCCGTTCCCTGCAAAGCTCCACAAGTTCCCCGCTTTTTACAGGGGTATGCTCCCATAAGATCAGACAGAAACGATATTCACTGTCAAAAATTTTCGGTGTGTCCATAAGCCCTCCCTCTTTACTCTAAGGTATTAGACTAATTTCGATCTAACACATTAGAGTAAAGATGTCAAGCGGGAAGCATAATACGGCTGTAAAAGCATGATTTGATGGAATGGCTGTGAAAAGGCGTGGCAAAAGATTGACAGCCGGGGAAAAAGTATATATCATAGGAAAAGAGTTGAAAAAGAAAAGCCGGGCAAGGCGTAAAGTTCGGAGCTTTCGGAAGGAAAGTTTGGAAATAAATTTCCAAATATTGATTAGTATGTGCGCCAAAGCGCACAGAGAGGTATAGGTATGATAAGATGGCGCTTAGTAAAAAGCCTGTGAGAGGCATGAAGGATATTCTGCCGGAGGAAATGCAGATTCGGGATTATGTGATCGGCATTATTAAGGAGACCTATGGCAGATTTGGATTTACGTCCATTGAGACTCCCTGTGTGGAGAACATTGCCAACCTGACCAACAAGCAGGGGGGCGATAACGAGAAGCTGATTTTTAAAATATTAAAGCGGGGGGAGAAGCTGAACGTGGCGGAGGCCGTCTCAGAGGAAAGCATTGTGGACAGCGGTCTGCGGTATGATCTTACCGTGCCTTTGGTACGGTATTATTCCAATAATTCAGCAAATCTGCCTTCACCCTTTAAAGCACTGCAGATCGGGAATGTGTGGCGGGCGGACAACCCTCAGAGAGGGCGTTACCGGCAGTTTATGCAGTGCGATATTGACATTTTCGGAGAGCCCTCCAACTTAGCGGAGATTGAGCTGATTCTGGCAACTACCACTACCCTTGGCAGGCTGGGCTTTCAGGATTTTGAAATCCGTATCAACGACCGTCAGATTTTGAAGGCCATGGCGGCTTACAGCGGCTTTCCGGAGGAAGCTTATGATAGCGTTTTTATCACGCTGGACAAGATGGACAAGATCGGCATGGAGGGCGTGGAGGCGGAACTTTTGGAAAAAGGTTTTGCCAAGGAAAGCGTGGATAAGTATCTGGCGCTGTACCGAAATCTGGAGCAGCAGGAGAACGGCGTGGCCTATCTGGCGGAAACTCTGGCAGGAGTGCTGGAGCCGGAGGTGTCAAAAGGGCTTACGGAAATCATTGACAGTGTCAGTGCCACGAAGACGGCGGCCTTTCGGATGGTGTTTGATGCCACGCTGGTGCGGGGTATGTCCTATTATACGGGGACGATTTTTGAGATTTCCATGCCCCAGTTTGGCGCGGCCTGCGGCGGTGGCGGCAGATATGACCGGATGGTGGGAAAATTTACGGGAAACGATGTTCCGGCCTGCGGCTTTTCCATCGGCTTTGAGCGGATTGTGCTGTTATTGATGGAGAACGGATTTCAGATTCCTCACAGACCGCTGAAAAAGGCTTATCTGGTGGAGAAGGGCGTGGAAGGAGCAAGACTGTGCGAAATCATCGCCAAAGCCCAGAATGAGCGTGAGGACGGCAGTCAGGTGCTGGTGGCCCGGATGAATAAAAACAAGAAATTCCAGAAGGATCAGCTGACGGCGGAAGGCTATGAGGAATTTGAGGAATTTTATAAGGAAGGTCTGAAGGGGGTTTAATTTATTCAGAGAAAATGCAACGGGAAATATAGGGAAGAAAGTATATCAGGAAGTGCAGACATAAGTCATGAACAGGCTGCTAATTTAAAGGAGGCATACAAAATGAGTACGGAAATGGTTCAGTCCAGAACACATAATTGTAATGAGCTGCGCATTGAAAACGCAGGAGAAAAGGTCGTTCTTGCCGGATGGTTTGAAAATATAAGGAAGGTCAGCAAGAATCTGGGATTCCTGGTTTTGAGAGATTTTTACGGGACGACTCAGGTAGTGGTGGAAACGGAAGAGATCATGGAGATCATTGACGGCATTAACAAAGAGTCCACCATTTCCGTGACGGGAACGGTCAGAGAGCGTTCTAATAAAAACAAGGAGCTTCCCACCGGCGAAATTGAGGTAGTGCCGGAAAAAATAGAAATTCTGGGGAAGTGTGTTTATAATGCCCTTCCTTTTGAGATCAACCAGTCGAAGGAGGCGGATGAAAACACCCGTTTAAAATATCGGTATCTGGATCTGCGCAATCCGCAGATGAAGAAAAATATTGTGCTGCGCAGTAAAATTGTGGCGGAGCTTCGCAGGAGAATGAACGACCTGGATTTCATGGAGATTACCACGCCCATTCTGACCTGTTCTTCACCGGAGGGAGCCAGGGATTATCTGGTACCCGCCAGGAATCATCCCGGTCGCTTTTATGCACTGCCCCAGGCGCCTCAGCAATTTAAGCAGATTCTGATGGCTTCCGGCTTTGACCGCTATTTCCAGATCGCGCCCTGTTTCCGGGACGAGGATGCCAGAGCGGACCGTTCTCCCGGAGAGTTTTATCAGCTGGATATGGAGATGGCCTTTGCCTCCCAGGAGGACGTGTTCTCCGTGGTAGAGCAGGTGCTTCCGCCGGTCTTTGAAAAATACGGTATCTACAAAACGGCCAGCCGGGCTCCCTTTGTGCGCATTCCCTATTCCGAGGCCATGAATAAATACGGTTCTGATAAGCCGGACTTAAGGATTGATCTGGTGCTGACGGACGCTACCGGGCTGCTTTCGGACTGCGGCTTTGCTCCCTTCGAGGGGCAGTCCGTGGAGGCGGTGGTGGTGGAGGGCTTTGCTGCCACCCGCAAGCAGATTGACGCTATCTGCGCCGAGACAGAGGTGCAGACGGCCCGCAAGGCTTACTGGTTTAAGATGGATGAAAACGGAGAGCTTACAGGGGGGATTGCTAAGTTCCTGCAGGAGAAAAAGGAAGCCGTAATTGAGGCTTTAAACTTAAAAGAGGGCGACTTTGTGGGGCTGGCGGCAGGAAAGCCGGGAGAGGCGAAAAAGACTGCCGGCGTGCTGCGGAAACTTTTGGGCGCAGCAGATGAAAAGCATATGAAGAAGGACTGCTATGAATTTTGCTGGATCGTGGATTTCCCCATGTATGAGATCGGGGAGGAATCCGGAGAGCTGGAATTCTGCCATAATCCCTTTTCCATGCCCCAGGGCGGCATGGATGCCTTGAAGAATCAGGACCCGCTGGAGATTCTGGCGTATCAGTATGACCTGGTGTGCAACGGTGTGGAGCTGTCTTCCGGCGCCGTGCGGAATCATGATCCGGAGATTATGATTAAGGCATTCGAGCTGGTGGGCCTGGGAGAAGAGGACGTAAAGGCGAAGTTCCCCGCCATGTACAATGCGTTCTGTTATGGTGCGCCCCCCCATGCGGGAATTGCACCTGGGGTTGACCGTATGATTATGCTGATCTGCGGCGAAGAGAGTATCCGGGAGATCATTCCCTTCCCCATGAACAAGAATGCCTGCGACGTGATGATGGGCGCGCCGGGGACGGTGGAAGAGAGACAGTTAAAGGAGCTGCATCTGAAGTGCGAACTGAATGAAGATTTTCCAGGCGGTCAAAGTAAGCCTGCTGAGAAAATGTGAGTCACTCCGGGAAGAACGCAAGAACAGCAATTTTTCCTCAAGTTTCATGGATCATTTGTCCGCCGGAAGCGGGTATGAAGGTGTAAGTTCGGAATAAACTTCCAAATGTTGATTGGTATGCGTGTAAAGCACGCATAAGGGTATAACCATGAAGATAGCCATCGTAGAGGATGAAGAGATACACAGCAGCCTGCTTCAGCAGTATATTTCGGCATGGGGAGGGGCGCGGGGAAAGTCAGTTCATGTGAATATCTATGAAAATGCTGCAAACTTCCTGTTTCATTTGGAGGACAATGCGCCGGATGCGGTATTTGCGGATATTCAGATGCCCGGAATGAACGGCATGGAGATGATACGCAGGCTCAGGGAAAAGGACGGCGAAATGCCGGTGGTTTTTACTTCGGGGCTGTCTGATTATCTCCAGGAAGGGTATGAGGTGCAGGCCCTGCATTATCTGCTTAAGCCCATAGCAGAAGAGAAGGTATTTGAATGTATGGACCGGATCTGCAGCCGAAAGGGCGCCAGAAAGTTGATAACCATAAGGACATTAGACGGCATGGCCAGATTGGACCTCAGGGAGGTTAATTATTGCGAGGCGGATGGGCATTACAGCAGGCTTGTGCTGGCAGACGGATCGGAAATTCGGGTAATGATGAGTATTTCAGAGCTGGAGAAGGAGCTGATCAGAGAGGCTTTTGTTAAATGTCACCGCTGTTATCTGTGTAATCTGGAAAATGTAAAACAGATTGCGGAGAATCTGTGCATTTTTGACAACGGGGCATCCGCGCCGGTGAGCAGGAGGCTTTACAGGGAGCTGAATCGAAGATTCATCGAGTATTACAGGAGGCAGCTGTGATTCCTGTCAGGGAATGGGGTAAAGTTCCGAATCCTGCATCTGTGGGGCCTTGGCTTATGCTGTTTAAAAGGAGGCAGAAAGGATGGTTCTTTGGATGGCGGCAGGCGCTGCCGTACTTCTGTGTCTGCTGCTTGGAGGCAGAGCATATTTTGTGCGGCTGGTGGACAGGCGGATCGGCAATTATCAGAGTGACCTGCTACGGAAGCACTGCGAGGAAGTGGATCATATGTACCGGCAGACCCGGGGCTGGCGGCATGATTATCACAACCATATCCAGACCATGAAGGCGTATCTTACCATGGGAGAGACGGAACGGCTGGGGAAGTATCTTGACCGGCTGGATCAGGACCTGACGACGGTGGACACGGTGGTGAAGACGGGAAACGTGATGATCGACGCGGTGCTGAACAGCAAGCTGTCTTTGGCAAAGGCCAGGAATATTGCGGTGGAGGCCAAGGCTATCGTACCTGCCGATCTGGAAATTTCTGAGATTGACTTGTCGCTGATTATCGGCAACCTGATGGATAACGCCATGGAAGCCTGCCTGCAGATCAGAGAAGAAGAGAAGCGGTTTATCCGGGTCTATATTGACGTTATGAAGGGGCAACTGTATATCTATGTGATGAACGCCGTAAACGGGCGGCCGAGAAGAGGCGTAAGGAGAGCCGTTTACCAGGAAAAGTCTGGTCGGGAGTTTGTTCGTGGAGGATGTGTACGGGAGTCCTCTTTTGGCAAAGATTTGGGCCGGGAATCCCCTCGCGGGAGAGGTTTCCGCCGCGAAAAAAATTTCCGGGAGGAAAGCCGGCCCGTGGAATATCGCTCCACCAAGGCGGGCAGGGCTCACGGCTACGGGCTGATGCGGATCGACAGGGTAGTGGAAAGATATAAGGGGTATATTGACAGGCAGGATGAGGAAAATGTATTTGCCACGGAGATCCTGTTACCACTGGTGCACGAATGAAACCATTCGTGCATTTTTTCGTTATGAAGCGGCCAGGATGATATAATGTCCACAAAAGAAAAACAAGCGACGCGAAGCGGCATTTGTTTTTCTGTGGACATTAACGAGCAAGCAACCTGCGTCAGCAGGAAAGGAGCGCAATGGGAACAAAGTTCACATTGCGCGTGCTTGCGAGTCTGGAGGAAGCAAAAGAAAACAAAGCGCAAAGTGACGTATCGTCACTTGAAAGCGGCATTTGTTTTTCTGTGGACATTAACGAGCAAGCAACCTGCGTCAGCAGG
>CAJTSE010000013.1:0-27009 GCA_910578815.1 uncultured Acetatifactor sp. | reverse complement strand
GCGAGTCTGGAGGAAGCAAAAGAAAACAAAGCGCAAAGTGACGTATCGTCACTTGTAAGGAGGTCACAGTGTGAAGCAGACAGAATCACAGTATGAGAAGCATTACAACATTTTTCAGAATATTGGCTATTATTTCAGGTATTACAGGCAGAGCATTCCGGCATTCCTGTGGCTGAGCCTTGTGGAAATTGTGTTTGGCGCGGTAAGTCCTCTCTTTGGAATTTATCTGCCCAAGCTGGCGGTGGATCTGGCAGCGGAAGGGGTTACCTGGCAGCGGATGTGGCTGACTTTGGGCATATTCGGGGGTCTGTGCCTGTGTGTCAAGGTATCGGCAGCAGCCAGTGAGACCGGGAAATATTTTCTGTATAATACCAGACGGAACGAGCTGCTGGCCAGTGTGTTTCTGAAAACACTCCGGGTGCCCTATCGGCATGTGGAAGAAGGCGAGACCAAGGATCTGTACTGGAAGGCTATGGGAATTATTAACCAGGGGGATTGGAGCGCTCTTCACAAGATAACCTATGGAAGCATCAATATTGTTCGGAACGTGATCAGCTTCCTGCTGTACAGTACCGTCCTCAGCTTTTTACACCCTCTTGTTGCGGCATTGCTGATTTTACTGGCACTGGTACAGTATGTGATCAGCCTTCGTAAGATCAAATATATGGAGAAATTTCGGACGGAGACAGCGGAATTGGACAAAAAGAAATCTTACGTTTTATACAGCGCCATGGGCAATCAGGCCGCTGCCAAGGACATCCGAATCTTTGGCATGAAACGGTGGCTGAGCCGGGAAAAGGATCTGCTGCTGGACAGGAGCAGAAAGCTGGAGCAGAAGAAGAGCCGGGCGGATTATTTTTTCTGGCAGGCGGGCAGTCTGCTGAATCTGGGGCGGGACATATTTGCCTACGGCTATCTGTTAAGCCAGGTGCTTGCTGGAGCAGTAGGGCCAGGAGAGTTTGTGCTGTACTTTGGGGCAATTACTGGATTTTCGGGCTTTGTGGGCAGTATTATGGACAGTCTGGCCGAGCTGCGCAGCGGCTCATTGGAAACCAATTATTACAGGACTTACATGGAGCTGCCCGAAGAAGACAGGGAGACCGGACAGCGGCATATTCATGAGCTGGCGCAGCCGATTTCCATTGAATTCAGGGATGTGTCCTTTGCTTATGATAAAACGGCGGAGAAAAAGATATTTGATCATTTTAACCTGAAGATCAACGCCGGGGAAAAGCTGGCGCTGGTGGGCGTCAACGGGGCGGGAAAAACTACCCTTGTAAAGCTGCTTACCGGCATGTATGAGCCGGATGAGGGAAAGATTCTCATAAACGGAGTAGATCGGAACGAATTTCCCAGAGAAGAGCTTTACCGGCTGTTTTCCGCCGTTTTTCAGGAGCCGTTTATCCTGCCGGTAACGGTGGCGGAAAATCTGACCTTTGAAGTGGATTACGACAGTGACAGGGCCTGGAATGCCTTAGAGCGCGCGGGCCTGGCGGGTAAATTCCGGGAGAAGGGCGTGACCATGGATACCTTTTTTGACAAGGATATTGACGAGAACGGAATCGAGCTGTCAGGAGGTGAGCAGCAGAGATTCCTGCTGGCAAGGGCTTTATATAAAGACGCTCCCATTCTGGTGCTGGACGAGCCTACGGCGGCGCTGGACCCAATAGCGGAATCGGAGGTTTATGATAATTATGCCAGATATTCCGACAAAAAGACGGCGGTTTTTATTTCTCACAGGCTGGCCAGCACACGATTTTCGGACCGGATTGTATTGCTGGGGGAAGGCGGCATTCTGGAAGAGGGCAGCCATCAGGAGCTGATGGAGCGGCAGGGAGCATACGCAGAAATGTTCGAGGTGCAGAGTCGTTATTATGCCAAGGATAAACTGGAAAAGGAGGCGTTTTAGAGATGCTGGAGGAATCAAAGCTGTTGGAAAAGCTGCCCTTAAAGCAGCATTTGCATAATATCAGGCGGGTATTGAAGCTTTTGATGAGCCTGGATCAGAGCTATATACCCTGGAATGTGGTTGCCGTGCTGTTATCTACCGCTTTAAGCTATGGCGGAATGATTTTGTCTGCCTATGTGCTCAACCGAATCGCAGGTGGATTTGCCTTTGCCGAGCTGTTTCAAAAGGTCATTTTAGGAGTGGTGCTTTTAAGTCTGGGGTGGTCCGTGCAAAGCATACTGAACCGGCGGATAGATGTGAAAAGTCAGATGATCGCCGAAAGATATTTGGCGCTGCAGCAGGAAAAGATCATGAACATGGATTTTTCCATGATCGACAGTCCCAGGCTGAAGGAGCTGCGGGAGAGGATTCGGCTGGAGAACAACTGGGGCGCCGGGATTTTTACCGTGTTCTGGTGCGGCAAGGGAGTACTGGAGGCGGTGGTCAGGATCATCGGAGCAATCGTTATTGGCATTCCCATGTTTTCCTATTTTGGTAAAGAGGATCTGGGCTGGCTGTGGGGAGTGCTGTTTTTGCTTTGTCTCTTTCTGGGAATCGGCTTAAAGCTGTATCGGTATTTTCAGAATATGCAGCATTATGTAATGTTCCATGTACCTACTGCGGAAGAGAAAAAATTCCTGTGGAATTATGTGTGGGATTTTGCCTATGGCTCCTGGCATTACCGTTACGGGAACGGAAAAGACGCCAGAATTTATAACAGCTATGAGGTGATGAAAAAATGGACCTATGACAAACTGCAGGGTAAAGAATTTTTTGATTATACCATCAAGCGCCCAGGTATCGGAGCAGCGGGCAGTTATGGTATTCAGACAGCTCTTTATGTATTGGCGCAGATCGGAGCATACGGAATCGTAATTATGGCGGCCCTGAGGGGGAGTATGCCGGTGGGGACCCTGATCCTATATGCAGACTGTCTTGCCAACATGATGATCCAGGCGACGTATGTAGTGACAGCCGGTTTGGATTTAAGCCTGGCGGCCAGGAAGCAGGTGGGAATTTTAGAACTGCTGGAGCTTTCCGACGAGATGTATAAGGGTGCGCTGCCCCTGGAAAAGAGAAGCGACAATGAATATCACATTGAGTTTCGAAACGTTTCCTTTAAATATCCGGGCAGCGAGGAATATGCGCTTAAAGGTTTCTCCCTGGAGTTTAAGGTAGGAGAGAGGCTTGCCATTGTCGGCAGGAACGGCTCCGGCAAGACCACCATGATCAAGCTGCTCTGCAGGCTTTATGATCCTGATGAGGGGGAGATTCTGGTGAACGGCGTGGATATTAAGAAGTTCCGCCATGATGAGTATGCAAAGCTTTTTTCGGTGGTATTTCAGGATTATGTGCTCTTTTCCCTGATGCTGGCGGAGAACATTGCCGCGGATAAGGACTACGACGGGGATCAGGTGCGGCGGTGCCTGGCAGATGTAGGATTTGCAGAGCGGTTGGAAAAACTGGGTGAAAGGGGAATCGAAAGCTTTCTGTACAAGGATTATACGGATGAAGGGGTTGAAATCAGCGGCGGGGAAGCCCAGAAGCTGGCCATTGCCAGAGCCATATACAAGGAAGCGCCCTTTGTGCTCTTAGACGAGCCCACGGCAGCTCTGGACCCCCTTGCGGAAGCGGAAATCTACAGCAACTTTGACAAGATTGCCGGAGATAAAACCGCTATCTACATCAGTCACCGCCTGTCCTCCTGCCGATTCTGCGATAAGATCGCGGTGTTCGATAAGGGCAGGCTGGTGCAGACGGGAAGCCATGAAGAGCTGCTGGCGGAGGAAGAAGGCGTTTACGCGGCTCTCTGGAACGCTCAGGCGAAGTATTATGAGGCCGGGTGAGCGACATCGGGGCTCGGCATCTCTGGGAAGGCGTGCAGGTAAAAGAATATTGAGTATGACGCACCCCGCTTCGGCGGGGTGTTTGTTTTTTTAGGAGATTGCAGCCTGTTCGCTTTTTTGACGCAGGAATACGATTGTATTTACGGAAATGCCATGGTAAAATGAAGTATCTGGGAATTTGCAGGCAAGGCTGGTGATAAGGAGGGTTATATGAGTAGTATTATTTGTTTCCATAATCCTGACGAAGAAAACGGATACTTAAGTAACTGGTATCTTTCGCAGTTTACGCTGGACGGAGTAACATTTTCTTCAATGGAGCAGTACATGATGTATCGCAAGGCGCTTTGTTTTCATGACAGTACAATGGCGATCGAGATTCTTCATACGGATGACGTCGCCCGAATCAAGGAACTTGGGCGGCATGTATCGGGATATATTGACAGCATATGGAGCGGAATCCGGCAGAGCGTGGTGTATGAGGGGTTGATGGCAAAATTTTCACAGAATGCGGATCTGCAAGAACTGCTTAAGGCTACGGGGGATGCCGTTTTAGCGGAGTGCGCGGTAAAAGACTGCATATGGGGAATCGGCTTGTCTATGAAGGATTCGGACAGACTGGATCAGACAAAGTGGCAGGGGCAGAATCTGCTTGGGTTTACACTGATGAGAGTGCGGGATGAGCTGGCTGTTGAGTAAGGCCGGAACGCGGAAAGATTGGCGACTGCTGTAACTGTTAGTATACTGTTATTCAGAAGTGTTAATGTTGAAGGCTGTGTAATTACTATGTATAATAGTGTAGAGGATAAGAATGGAGCATTGATGAATGTACTGAATGTAAAGAGAAATATTTAGTTTATTACCTATTGGAGGATGACAAGCAGATGCCAGTATTTAATGAAGATACCAGAGTGAAGATTCCGGCTACAATTCAGTTTTTGAGACTTGATTATCATTATCAGTCATTGAAGGCTGATGATCTGGATATAGATTTCAATACAAAGATTTTTGTAAACAGATTTAAGCCTGCGTTGGAAATAATCAACGGCAGAACATTTACTTATGATGATATTAAGACTGTAGTTAAAGATATTTATAATGTTCTGAAAAATAATGATCTTGGTAAAGAGTTTTATAATTGGCTTGTTGATCCGAAGGACAGAGTAAAACTGATAGACTTTGAAGATATAACAAAGAATGATTTTGCAGTAGTGGATGAGCTGCCGTTTAGTGTGGTAGAGGGAACAGAAGAGGGATCTTTCCGACCGGATATTAACATTTTAATTAATGGGATGCCGCTTGCCTTTTTGGAGGTGAAGAAACCAAATAATGACGGCGGTATTCAGAAAGAATTTGATAGAATGATAAACAAGAGACTGCAGAATCCGGATTACAGGAGATTTTTCAATCTGATTCAGTTTGTCTCTTTTTCGAATAATATGGAGTATGAGGAAGATGATGATGCAGAGGATGTAAAAGCAGGTTCATTCTATACGACACCAAACGGAAATAATACCAGCTTTTCATTTTTCAGAGAGGATGACGAGCAGTATCATATAACATATTCATACAAAGATATAGATATGGACACAGTTAAATATGTGATGAAGGATTGCGGATATAATCCTGCGGAGGCAGATACACCGGAATTTGCAGAGAACTTAAAGACAGGGACTCCCTGTAACAGCTTCGTCACCTCTGTTTTTGATAAGGAAAGGTTCTTATATTTTTTAGAGTACGGAATCATGTTTATCAGTGGTCAGATTCCTGAGCGGCACATTATGCGCTATCCTCAGTTCTTTGCAACCAGAAAAATTGTTGAAAGGTTAGAGGCTGGTGGTAAGGGGGGTATTATCTGGCACACACAGGGTTCCGGCAAAACGGCGATTGCTGCTTTTTCCAATCGCGTGATCAGAGATTACTATTCCAAAAAGAATATCAGTACCAGATTTTTCTTCGTGGTGGATAGACTTGATCTGCTGACACAGGCCAGTATAGAGTTTACCGCCAGAGGATTGAAAACCGTTAATTGTGAGGATAAGGCCGGATTTACCAATGAATTGAATAAGACACTGTCAACGGATGTGGGGAGTAAAGCAATCGGTGAAATCTGTGTCGTAAATATTCAGAAATTTGAGGGGAAGATGCCGGAGGCAAAGAACGATTATAAAGCAAAGGTACAGCGTATTTTCTTTGTAGATGAAGCTCATAGGAGCTATTCTTCCACAGGAGAATTTTTTAAAAATCTTATGACCTGTGATTTGGACGCTGTATATATTGCACTTACCGGCACACCCCTGCTTTCCAGAAAAGAGCGCTCTAATCTGAAGTTTGGCGATTATATCCATAAGTATTTTTATGATAAATCAATAGCTGACGGATATACACTTAGAATCAAAAAAGAAAATATTGATACAGTGGCAAAGTCAGAAATCAAAAAGAATTTGGAAATAGAAGACAGGCAGTTGGAAGACAGGGATGTTTATGAATCGGATGCTTATGTAAATGCGCTGGGGGCTTTTATAGAAAAGGACTTTGTCAATTTCAGGCTGCAAAATTCAGATATGTCTATTGGGGGTATGATTGTATGCAGGACAAACCCGCAGGCAAAAAAGGTTCAGGAGTGGTTTAAAGTAAACTCTAAATTAAACACCGGCCTTGTGATTACGGATACAGATGATCCAAAGCAGAAGAAGATCAATCGTAATCATCAGATCGACTTCAGAGATACACTCGTGCCGGATATTTTAATTGTCAATTTTATGCTGACCACAGGTTATGATGTAAAGCGTCTCAAAAAGATGTATCTTTTGAGAGGTCCACATGCACAGTCACTACTGCAAACGATCTCCAGAGTCAACAGACCCTATAAGTCACCAAATGGAAAGGTTTACAGATATGGTTATATTGTTGATTTTGTTGATATAGAGCAGGAATATGACAAAACGATAGAAGCTTACATAAAGGAGCTGGAGGCGGATCTTAACGAGAATGGTGAAAACGAAGGCTCTCTTGCAGGCCTGGTAGTTGACAAAGAGGATATAAACAGGAAGTATCACAAGTATGTAGATGAGCTGGAAGATATGATTGCAACAGACAATCTGGAGAGATTCTCAAAGCAGCTGACTTTATATAATAAAGAGGCATTGCTTAAAATCAGGCGCCTGCTAAATGGCATCAAAGAGTGTCAGACAGAATTTATTCTTTCAAGAGCGATGGACTATGCAGCGCAGATTGATGCCGAAAGAAATAAGAAGCTGTTGAGATTGACACAGGATAGAATTGACTTTATGAATCTTTCCCGAAATACGGTGGAAATGATGGATGTTATCTCCAATGAGGAAGTTGTGGAGATTTTATATGAATTTATAAAAGTTAAAATTATTATAATGGATCTTGGACAAATGACGCAGGATAATCCCAAGTTCCAAAGATTTTCAAAGGTTGTTAGAGATATTCAAAACGAAATAAAGAAGAACAAAAACAAAGGTGATATTAAAATCAGAAAACTGGATGAGCTATTGCAGAAGATTTTTAATGACCTGTCCATCTCTGATCTAAATGATTTGGATTCTATCACGGATGAATTGTTGGAGGCTCTTGAAAAAGCACGAAATATCAACTATGAAAATGAAAGACTTTCAAAGATTTACGGTGGCAGCTACGCTTTTGTAAAAACCTATCAGGATGCAGTTGAAAGGTATCCTGCAGACAGATCAGAGATAGAAAGAATGTTGGTGATTATTTATCAGGCTATAGAAGATGTGCTGGAAAAAGAGATTGTGATGATTCAGGGTAGAAAAAATTTTGCCGATTCCATAAAATCAAAAGCAACCAAGACGCTGTTAAAAGAAAAATTATACGGTAAAATCAAAGGATTTTATACACCGCTGTTAAACGATCTTTACACTAATATACAGTTATTCAAATAAGGGGGATACAATGCCGGATATTTTTACACTGGAAAACAAGATAAAGCAGATGATCGACGAGTTGAAAGGACTTTGCCAGACCAACGGCTTATCTAATCAGGCGAGTGAAGAGGTAGTGATTACTTCTGTATTTTTATATAAATTTTTAAACGATAAATTCATGGCAAATATGAAAGATTTTGCAAATGAAATGAGTATGGATGCAGAGGAAGTCCTGCAGGATGAAGATATGTTGGCAGGTTTTTATGACACATATCCGCAGGATGTGGCTTTTAAGTATGAAGATACAATCGAGTGCTTAATTAACAGGGTGGGCAATAATGAGTTTTACAGGCTTTTTGATGATGCACTGGAGCGAATATCTAATTATCCTAAAAATGAAGAATTCAGCATCGACACGGCGGAAGGCGGGAGAAAACCTTTATTTACCAGAATTACAGAGAATGTAGAAGCATCAAAAAGAAATAATTTTGCAAGAAATATCTTTGGAATTATCAGTCAGGACAAATTTGATTTTGGAGAAGCGTTTAAAAATAATTTTGATTTTTACAGCGCAATCTTTGAGTATCTGATCAAGGACTATAATGTTGCCAGCGGCGTGTATGCAGAGTATTTTACACCGCAGGCTATTTCCGCCATTATTGCAAAGATTCTGGTAGAAATGTCACCTGTAGAAGATAAAATATATGACGTATATGATCCGTCGGCGGGTTCCGGCTCGCTGGTACTTCATTTGGCAAATGCGCTGGGAAAGGGAAGCTTTGGAGATAAAGCACAGGTATATACGCAGGATATATCCGGTAAATCATCCAGATTCTTAAGGACCAACATGCTGCTTAACGGGCTGACTAACAGTCTGGACAACATTATTGAGGGAGATACGCTGGAGACGCCGGCGCATTATAAGGTGGCACATGATCCCGGCTCAGGAGTGAAACAGTTTGATTACATTACCTCAAATCCTCCGTTTAAAATGGACTTTTCTTCTACCAGAAACACCATTGAACAGAAGTGGGAGGATTCCGAAGTAAGGGATGGAATTAAGAGATTCTTTGCAGGAGTGCCTAAGATTCCAAATAAAAAGAAAGAATCCATGGGGGGACCGGTGGCAAACGATCAGGCAGTTCGTACAGTTAATAACTATCTGAAGGGTTATTTTGATGAAGAGATTGCCATTCGATTATTGCGTCCGCAGAATTTAAAGGATCAGTATGTGTTTAAAACTGATAAAGCATTGTCGGTCTTGGAGTTTCATGAGGTGAAATTGGTATGAGGCGGTTAGAACCTGAAATTATTGACTATTATAACAGCGAAGTTGTTATGATGATTGCTGAAAAATATGGCTTGGACCAAATGGAGGCGCTGAAGCAGTTTGTGATGTCTAAAACGCATGAAATGCTGGAAAGTGAAGATTTTGGCATGACAGATTTCGGTGCAGGAGCAATCTTCGAGATTTGGGAGTGTGAAAAAATTACTGGTGAACCAAAAAACTCAGTATATATCAGAGGCGAATGAAATGAGTGAAGAGATGAAATATTTTATGTATTTATTGGAATATTATGCCGCTTATAAAAACAGGAAAACGGGCGATGTCCTGCAGGAATGGGAGGCGTGCGGCATTACGCAGAAGATATATGATAATTACTGGATTTATCATACAGAGTGTATGGAAAACGCTTATTTAGACATAGACAGCCTGGTTAAGACTGGGAAGGCGGCTTGGTAATTATGTAAAGGAGTGAAGCGGCGAAGCAGTCCCTACTTCGCCAGCGTTTCCTCCTGAAGCCTGTCAAATTCTGCCATGCACTCATCCACCGTAGCGCCGCCTAACAGCTTCCGCACAATGAGACAGATATTTCCCCATTGCTCCAAATTCATGTTCGCATTGGCTCCGAGAACGTACATATTTTCCTGTATTTTGTCGTACAACGGCTTTAGGGCGGGAATACATTCTACTTCTACATTCTTGGACGGGGAAATAACCTTATTTGTTTCTGCATATACCTGAAGGGCCTCGTCGGAAAGAATCACGTCCATCACGTCCATGGCGTCCCCGGCGTGCTCCGCACTTACGCCGACGCCGAACCCCGTCATGGGCATTACGGGCATCTGCCCCCTGCTGCTGGGAAAACCAATGACCAGCATATTAAAATCCGGGTTTCCGTAGGCGGTATTGGTATTGGCTGCTCCCCAGTATGCCATGACAATGGGCGTTTTCCCCGCGAGAAAGTCCGCTCCTTCGCCTTCGATTGCTTCGCTGACCAGAGCCTTTTCGGCGTCGATATAGCCACGGTCGATCATCTCCTGAAGGAATTCAAATCCGGGGCGCATATAGTCACTGTATTTTCTTTCTCCACTGTTTAAGGCCGCAATTTCCGCTTCCGTGTTTCCGCCGTTATATAAATCCGCGTAGCCTAAAGCCAGAACAAAGGTTTCCAGCCACCAGCGGTTTGCCCCCACCGGTGTTTCGATTCCGTTTTCTTTGAATACCCTGCAGCATTCCAGAAAATCTTCCGGAGTCTCCGGCAGCTCCAGCTGATAGCGATCGAACATATCCTTGTTGATAAAGAGACCATAGGCCACCACCTCCTGGGGAATGGCCACCAGCTTTCCGTCGATTGTATTCGCGGTTTTCACAACGTCCCGCAGGTTTTCCGCGCACGCAAGTCCCGACAGATCCATAAGCAGGCCTTCTTCGCCCAAAGTCTTGATCACATCTGGATTCAGCAGGTAAATATCGTCCATATTGTTTCGCGCCCGATCCAGGGCCACATCATCATAAGTCCTGTCCTGATAATTTTCTGCCGTATATGTGACATAGCCAACGGACACCCCAAGTTTTTCCTCCGCCATCACGATTGTTTTATCGCAGGCGCTTCTGGCCACGTTTTCCGCATCCGGATTTGTTTTTTCCATGGGACTGAACAGCGTTACAACTCGTACATCGGCCTCATCGGACTCCGCCAGATTGAAACCGTTCTTGTTCCCGCAGGCCGTTATGATAAGAACCGCCGTCCCCGTCAAAAGTGCCGCCACTGCCTTCCTGATAAAAGCCTTCTTAGATTTTTTTATTACCACTTTCCGTTTACTCCTTCTTGAAACCTGATTTATTCCGCTTTATTTCCTTTTTCATGTACCCATCTTTTGATCACCTGCTTTAACTGCTCCATGTCGATTGGTTTTGCCAGGTGGACATTCATTCCGGCATTCAAGGCTTCTCTTTCGTCTTCTGCAAAAGCATTTGCTGTCATGGCGATGATGGGGATTTCGCCTGCATCTTTCCGTGCCATGGCCCTAATGGCCCTTGTGGCATCGTAGCCGTTCATTACCGGCATCTGAACGTCCATAAGAATCGCGTCAAATTCTCCTTCTTTGGAATTCACAAAGCGTTCCAGGGCCAGTCTGCCGTTTTCGGCAATTTCACAGTTGGCGCCCTCCATCGCCAGGAGTTCCGATAAAATTTCCGCGTTGATTTCATTATCTTCCGCCGCAAGGAAATACAGCCCCTTGAGACTTCCGGCTTCTTCGGCTTCCGGCGTTTTATTCTCACTGGTTTCTTCTGCCTGAATATCCATGATCTTTTCTTTTAGGGCGGATAGGAAAAACGGCTTTGTGAGTGTTCCCGTATATCCCGGATGAAGCGCCTCATCCAGTTGCTTCATCTTCTCATATTCCATTTTCTCATAATCCATTTTTTCATGATCCATCTTTGCTATGTCAGGGTCAGTCAGAAAAAGAAGAGGTGCGCCGGGGGCCAGAAGACTTTTGATTTCCTCTAAGGTTCGAATGTTGGCCATAACAGATCCGTCCATATCCAATAACGCCAGCTGATAAACTTTTTGCGTATCTCCGGAATCCTGTAACAGGGTGGGAGCGCTCTGATCGGCAGGCACGATGTCCACCGTAACATCCATGTCCTCCATGAGTGTCCGAATGTTTTTGCCTTCCTGTTGATCATTTCCCACAAAAAGAATCCGGCATATGCCGTTCTGCTTCCAAAACAGCTTATCCGCCTGTCCTTCGGGGATACGAAATTCCAATTCTACCCGGAACAGGCTTCCCTGATCGACCTCGCTGGAAACTTCAATGGTTCCGCCCATGAGCTCAACGATATTCTTGGTAATCGCCATGCCCAGGCCCGTTCCCTGGACCTTTTTCGTGGTACTGTTCTCCGCTCTTGTAAACGCGTCAAAGATTGTTTTTAAGTATTCCTTTGTCATCCCATATCCGTCATCTTCCACTTCGATGAGAATATGTTCAAATTGGCTGGAACGCTGTTTGAGGCCGATGATCCGAAACCAGATATTTCCACTCTCCGGGGTATATTTAACGGCATTGGAAAGAAGATTGATCAGAATCTGATTGATCCTTGTCTCATCTCCCAACAGACGCTCATGTTTAATGTCCCTTACTTCCACATGAAATTCCTGTGCCCTTGCACTTGCCATGGGCCTGATGATGGCATCGATGGAGGATACCAGATCATTGAGTGTAAATTCTTCTACGGTCAGCACAACCTTCCCGCTCTCAATCTTGGAAACATCCAGAATATCGTTAATCAGGCTGAGCAGGTGCTGTCCAGATGCCGTTATTTTTTTCGTATATTCCCGCACTTTATCCGGATTTTCGGCATCCTTTGCAAGCAAAGTGGTAAACCCAAGCACTGCGTTCATCGGCGTACGGATGTCATGGGACATGTTGGACAGGAACATGGTTTTGGAGCTGCTGGCCAGCTGCGCCGCGTGCAGCGCTTCCGCCAGCTGCTTGTTATGCAGCTCCCGTTCCGCTTCCCGATCCCGCATGATTTTTCTCTGCTGCCTCTGATTAAAATAATACAGAACACAGCACAGGAAAAATGCAATCAGCATAACCGCTACAACAAACAAGATATTCTGATTGACGGCCTTACCTTCCCGTTGAATGGCCTCAATCGGCACATATCCGATTAAATAAATGGTACCGCCATTAACGGTCCATATATAGTTCAGGGCGTTTTTTCCCCGTATATTATGTTGGAACATCATATTTTTTCCGTTTTGGATACAGTTTTTTACTTCCGCCTGAAGCTCAGGATCCTGAATGTCGTTTGCCCTGTAAAAGTCTTCCAGGTTCAGGTGTCCTGCGCTGCGTTCTCCCATTCCCTTTGGTTTCAGCACGAATCGCTCCGTCCTCGCATCCATAATATAGAGCATGGCCTGATTACCATAAAAGCGATCAGGAAGCCATTTGTCGACGGAATCATAAGTATACTCCACATAAAGGGTTCCGAGTTCCTGCCCAGCTTTCGCCACCGGACATTTGAGGGAATATGCCCAGGTTCCCATATAATTAATATAAGAATGGGAAACCGCCAGTCCCGCTATTATACCGCCTGAAAAGTCCAGTTCTTCTTCGGAGAAAACATCCCCTGTATTGGAAATCCCTTCCGCTTCACCTTTCCTGATATACGAAACTTTTACCATCGTCTGATTCGGCTGATAAGAAGTAATATAGGCTTCTGGATCTTCCAGCAGAGCAATTTCCTGTGCCATCAGTTTTTGAAACTCTGCTTCTTTATTCAGAACGGACTCTATGGTGCTTTTTATCAGATTCAGACTCTCATTCAGGTTTTGTACGGCTGACTCGGACATTTCTTTCGATATTTTTTGAGAAACAGAAAATACTACAACTCCAAGGATACAAAAGACAAGCAAAATCGAAAGAAGTAACGATAATCCCTTGTCTGTCCCATTATTATGCTTTTTTCTTTTCATAAACATTCACCAAAATTCTTCGCTGTTTTTGCATTCAATCAAATAATCTTGTTTTTCCGTTGAATTATACCTATTGTTTATACTATTAATTCATGCTGGAATGGCCATCTGGCCGTTTCCTGCCTTGAATAGGGTCATTATACATCATATGGGACTTCACGGCAATTTGTTTTTATCCGTTTGTACTTTTTTCCGACTAGGATACAGGGCTGTAACAGTTCAGTGCCCTGTTTGAACTGTTACACACGGATATAACCAACTGATACATTCCGTTGCAGCCTCTTGACAAATACAGGAAATTAGCTGATAATAGCGGTGTTGCAGTAAGGGAGAGGACCGCAGAGAGGCGATGAAAATATACCTTTTAAATGTGGGGGAGCTGATCCGGGAAAGTAATGAGAGCAGGATTACGGAGCTGCTGCCTAAGCTGGACGAGGCCAGAAGGGAAAAGGTTCTGACCGCAAAGACGCCGGGGACAAGGGGTGCAGAGCTGGGTGCAGGTCTGCTGCTGCAAAAGGCTGTGCAGGACCGGTTGGATCAGAAAGCAGATTATGGCGCTGTTTGGGGAGAATCCTTGGACGGCGTCCTTTGTACGGTATCCGGTCTGGCATCACAACTGAAGGCACCCCTTGCCCTGACTTATCGCTATGGGGAGAAGGGAAAGCCGTTTTTTAAGGAAATTCCGCTGTTTTTCAGTCTTTCCCATTCAGGGGATTATGTGCTTTGCGCGGTGTCCCGACGGGAGATTGGGGCAGATATTCAGAAGCTTCAGCCGGTGGATGTGTTGAAGCTGTCAAGACGTTTTTATTCGGAGCCGGAATGCCTTGCTTTGGAGCGCTGTGCAGATGAGAAAGAGATGCAGAGGCTCTTTTTTGAGCTATGGAGCAGGAAGGAAGCCTGGGGGAAGTTGACGGGGAAGGGAGTCGCCGCGGTGCTTGGGCAGGACCTGAGAAGCGGAAAGGCGGTGCAGGACATAGAGTGGGCTGCAGCTTCGCCGCCGGAGGGGTATACTGTGGCAGCGTGTGTGCGACGGAAACATTCTGTCTGACAGCAAGGAAGGTTCATGCCGGTATAGTGCTGAATTAAAGGAAATGCAGGAAGTGCAAAAAGTGTCGGAATTGCAGACAGCAGGAATATAAAGTATGTAGAATAACAGAACTGCAGAAATGAGGGTGAATATGGGACGTTTGATGAAATATCTTAAAGATTATAAAAAGGAATCCGTGCTGGCGCCGCTGTTTAAGCTGCTGGAGGCTTTTTTTGAGCTGCTGGTGCCTCTGGTCATGGCCAGCATCATTGACAGGGGAATTGGAAGTCCGGAGACGGGATCAGACATGGGGCATATCGGCAGGATGGGAGCCTGCTTGCTTATTTTGGCCGTGGTAGGACTGCTGTCTTCGGTGACGGCGCAGTTTTTCGCAGCCAGGGCGGCGGTGGGATTTTCCACGAAACTGCGGCAGGCACTCTTTGACCATATTCAGTCCTTAAGCTTTACCAATATCGACAGGGTGGGAACTTCTACCATGATCACCCGTATGACCAGCGATATAAATCAGGTGCAGTCCGGTGTGAACATGGTGCTGCGGCTGTTCCTGCGTTCTCCGGTGATTGTGTTCGGCGCTATGATCATGGCGTTTACCATAGACGTAAAGAGCGCATTGATCTTTGTGGTGGCAATTCCCCTTTTAACGATCGTAGTGATCGGCGTCATGGCCTGGACCATGCCCTTGTATAAAAAAGTGCAGGCAGGACTGGATAAGGTGCTGGGAATCACTAGGGAGAATCTCACCGGCGTTCGCGTAATTCGGGCTTTCCACAGGGAAGCGGCGGAAGAGAGGAAATTCCGGCAGCACACGGAAGCGCTGGCCCGGAGTCAGATCTTTGTGGGTAAGATCAGTGCCATAATGAACCCCTTTACTTATATCATCGTAAACGGCGCCATCATTGCTCTGATTTACACAGGGGCTTTGCAGGTCAACATGGGCAGTCTGACCCAGGGTGAGGTCATTGCCATTATCAATTATATGTCTCAGATTCTGGTGGAGCTGGTAAAGCTGGCAAATCTGATCGTTACCATCACCAAGGCGCTGGCCTGCGCGGATCGTGTGGCAGGAGTGTTTGGGATACAAAACGGTGAGGAAGCGGTGCTTTTGACTGATGCAGGCGACAGGGAGCAGGCTGCGGAAAGCGGCAGCGGCAGCGTTATTCCGTTCCTGGAATTCGATCATGTTTCCTTTGGATATGCGGGAGCCGGAGCGGATACCTTACATGATCTGAGTTTTGCGGTAAATCGGGGAGAGACGGTGGGCGTCATAGGCGGCACAGGCTCTGGTAAGTCTTCGCTGGTGAATTTGATTCCCGGACTTTATTCCGTGTCAAAAGGAGCCATCCGCATGGAAGGCAGGGATCTGAAAACCATTCCGGAAGACGAACTCAGAGGCCTTGTCGGCGTAGTGCCTCAGAAAGCGGTGTTGTTTAAGGGAACTGTCCGCAGTAATCTGCAGTGGGGGAAGCCGGATGCTGCCGAGGAAGAAATGTGGCAGGCGATTGAGACTGCTCAGGCAAGGGACGTAGTGGAGGGAAAAGAGGGCCGGCTGGACGCAAAGATTGCCCAGGGCGGCAAGAACCTTTCCGGCGGACAAAGGCAGCGTCTGACCATTGCCAGAGCGTTGGTGAGGAAGCCGGAGATCCTGATTCTGGATGATAGTGCTTCCGCGCTGGACTATGCGACCGACGCAAAGCTGAGGACAGCGTTGAAAAACCTGGAGGGCAATACGACCACTTTTATTGTCTCCCAGAGGGCTTCCACCGTCCGCCATGCGGATAAGATACTGGTTTTGGACGACGGGGAGCTTGCCGGTGCCGGAACTCACGATGAACTGCTGGCAGGCTGCGCGGTGTATCGGGAAATCTATTTCTCGCAGTATCCGGAAGAGCGGTTGAAGGCGGCCAGAGAGCGGGGCGGGATGCAGGGCTCGGAAACGGAAGGAAGCAGAGAGCGAAATTCCGCAGCGGCGGAAACTTTCGGCCCAACGGAAGATTCTAAGGTACGGCTGGAAGTGACAGAAAACAGCGGAAAGGAGGGCACGGAAAATGGCAGATAAGTCAAAGACTGAAAAAAGGCAGGGACAAATGGCAACCATGGGAAAGGTCCTGAATTATATCAGGCGATATTGGTTTCTGGTGGGATTATCATTGATTCTGGCGGCGGTAACCGTTGCGCTTACCCTATATGTACCCATCTTGACGGGGGATGCGGTGGACCTGCTTCTGGGAAAGGGACGCGTTGACTTTGACGGGGTATCTGCCATCATGATAAAGATCGGCATAGCGGTGTTAATTACGGCGCTGGCCCAGTGGGTTATGAATACCTGTAATAATCATATCACTTATCATGTGGTGAAGGATATTCGCGAGGATGCCTTTCACAGGCTGGAAGAGCTGCCCTTAAAGTATCTGGATGCCCATGCCTACGGCGACATCGTGAGCCGGGTGGTAGCGGACGTGGACACCTTTGCGGACGGCCTGCTTATGGGCTTTACACAGCTGTTCACGGGGGTGCTTACCATTTTTGGTACTTTGATCTTTATGCTGGTCACCAATGTTCCCATTGCCCTGGTGGTGGTGTGCATTACACCGGTATCTTTTCTGGTGGCAAAATTTATTGCTACCAGAACTTTTTCCATGTTTAAGCTGCAGTCCGAGACCAGGGGAGAGCAGACGGCTCTAATTGAGGAAATGATCGGAAACCAGAAGATCGTAAAGACCTTTTCCAGGGAAGAGGCAGTAAAGGAGCAGTTTCGGGAAATTAACGGCAGGCTGGAGAAATGCTCCCTCAAGGCCATCTTTTTCTCGTCTCTGACCAATCCCTGCACCCGTTTTGTCAACAGTCTGGTCTATGCAGGCGTTGGGATTTTCGGTGCCTTTCTGGCGATCCGGGGTGGTATCAGTGTGGGAAGGCTGTCCTGCTTCTTAAGCTATGCAAACCAGTACACAAAGCCCTTTAATGAAATATCCGGCGTGGTGACGGAGCTGCAGAATGCCCTGGCCTGCGCGGCTCGGATCTTTGAGCTGATCGACGAGCAGCCGCAGACTCCGGACGGAGAGAACGCGAAGGAGTTAACGGCGGCTAGGGGCAATGTAAAGTTGGAAAACGTATATTTCAGCTATGTACCGGGTCAGAAGCTGATTGAGAATTTTAACCTTAAGGTGGAGCCGGGACAGAGGGTAGCCATTGTAGGGCCCACCGGCTGCGGCAAGACAACGCTGATTAATCTGCTGATGCGGTTTTATGATGTGAACGGCGGCAGAATCTGCGTAGATGGTATAGATATACGGGAGCTGACCAGGGGGAGCCTTCGCACCAGTTATGGCATGGTGCTTCAGGAAACCTGGCTGCGGGCGGGGACCATTCGCGACAATATCCGCATGGGTAAGCCCGATGCACCGGATGAGGAAGTGATTGCAGCGGCAAAATCTGCCCATGCCCACAGCTTTATCAAGCGTCTGCCCCAAGGCTATGATACGGTGATTACGGAGGACGGGGGCAGCCTGTCCCAGGGCCAGAAACAGCTGCTCTGCATTGCCAGAGTCATGCTCTGCCTTCCGCCCATGCTGATTCTGGATGAGGCCACCTCATCCATAGATACTCGAACGGAATTAAAGATTCAGAATGCCTTTGCGGCTATGATGGAGGGACGGACCAGCTTTATTGTGGCCCACAGACTTTCCACTATTCAGGAGGCGGACATTATTCTGGTGATGAAGGATGGAAATATCATCGAGCAGGGCAGCCATGAGAGCCTGCTGGCAAAGGGCGGCTTTTATGCAAATCTGTATCATTCACAGTTTGCGGGATAGCGTGAAAAGTACTTCTAATATTTTTGGGCCAGCCCGGAGGCGGCATGATAGTAAATATTACAGGAGTAAACAAAGAGATATGATGGGAAATATATCGGGGAGAACGCCGGAAGAAACAGGCCGGGCCATCGAGTATCGGGACCTTAAGGAAAAGGAAATAAATATGGGACTGTTTGACAGCTTTAACCGCAGGCAGGTGGTTACGGACTGCTGGCGCAGGGAAAACGGGCAGTGGGTTATCAGACATGCGCCCTTTATAGATGACTGGTCAACGGAGGACTATCATGTGCTGATCGAGTGCCTGAAAGATACGGTTACGGCAGGAGGCTTTGTGCAAGGGGCCTTTGTGGAGGGCAGGCTGAAAGGTTTTGTGGCAGTCCTGCCTGAAATATTCGGAGGGGAAAACCGTTATGTGGATCTTGCGTCGATCCATGTATCCCAGGACATGCGGGGGCAGGGAATCGGGACGACTCTTATCCTGAAGGCAAAGGAATGGGCGAGGCAGCAGGGTGCGGGAAAGCTGTATATATCCGCCCATTCTGCCGCGGAAAGCCAGGCGTTTTACCGAATAATGGGTTGTGTGGAAGCAAAACTGTATCATCAAAAGCATGTGGAAGAGGAACCTTTCGACTGTCAGCTGGAACTGGAGCTGTAAAAAAGAATACTGTCGAAATAATCCAAATATCATGAGATTACTAAAGTGGAGGGGAAGAGGGGCCGATATACAATACAGACAGGTATTTAGAACCAGCAAAACCGTACAAGGAGGTAGACAGGTGAAGATAGACAACAATATTACGCTGTATGCGGGGGCGCAGCCCGGCAGCAGTGCGGCCATGGAAGGCGCGGAGAAAGACCGGGAAAACCGAAAGACTATTTTTGCGGGAAATTTGAATTGTAATCAGGAAAGCCCCCTGCGGGACAGAATTGCGGAACGAAAAGCAGAAGCGCAGGAGAAGGCTATGAAGCTTGTGGGTGAGGCGCTTCATGGCGATATGAAAATAGATGAGGGCATAGAGGAAAGCAGGCAGCATATAGAAGAGCTGAAAAAAGAACATTCGGAGCTTCAGGATGGACTGGAGAATATTAATCAGCGTCAGGAATCTCTTGATGCTGCCAGAGAAAACGGGGAAATCGGAGAAGAAGCGTATCAGGAAGAACTGGAGGATTTAAATAGGGAAGCTGAGGTCCAGTTACAAAAGCTGGGTAGATGCGAGGGCCAG
The DNA here is from genome assembly GCA_910578815.1 of uncultured Acetatifactor sp. Classification (GTDB taxonomy): domain Bacteria; phylum Bacillota; class Clostridia; order Lachnospirales; family Lachnospiraceae; genus Acetatifactor. The sequence continues at coordinate 7,449 of CAJTSE010000013.1, read as the reverse complement.
ATTCAAGGAGAGAATGCGTCTATTCGAGGTACCCGTCTGGAACGGCTGAAGCATCATGCCATGGTGGATGCCTGGGATGACGCGGATAATATTATCAAGGCCGCCAATGATGAAATTGCCGGCATGGCCATGCAGGAGGGCATGGATCATGTGGACGAGGAAACGGAGAAGAGAGAAGAGCAGGCAGAAGAGATCAAAGAGGAAAAAGAAGCGAAGGAGGAACTGCTGGAGAAGCAGAAGGAAAAGCGGGAAGAGGAAGAAATCTGGATCGAAGAGTTGAGTCCCGAAGAATTTTCCGACCTTACAAAGTCCTCGGATGATGTGCAGAAGGAAGTGCAGGATATACTCAGAAAGATGAACCTGCTGGAAGAGGATATAAAGGGCGCGGCAGTGGACGAGAGTCTGTAGTGTGAGAAGAACTAGCTTTACTCTGAAAAAAGGCCGATGCGCAGGGGGATATAACCCTCAGCGTATCGGCCTTTTGAAATATTGGTGTGCCTGTCCGCGCTTATTTATGCTTTTTGTTGTTTCCCTTTGCGGATGCAAAATCGGCATCGGCATAAGGGCCTTTTTCAGATGGGGCGGCTTCGCAGGGGATAGTTTCCTGAGGGACATTCTCCCTGTGCACATCCTCCCGGATCAGCCGATAGAGACATGCGCTTAAGGGCACGCCTGCCAGCATCCCGCCGATCCCGCTGATTCCGCCGCCAATGATAACTGCTGCCAGCACCCATATTCCCGGCAGCCCCAGGGAAGTTCCTACCACCTTGGGGTAAATGATATTTCCCTCTAACTGCTGGAGAGTGACCAGGTATACCACAAACAGGATTGCTTTTAAGGGAGATGAGGTGAGGATTAATAAAAAACCTACGGCACCTCCAATATAGGCTCCAGCAACGGGTATCAGAGCGGTAAAGCCGACGGTGACGCCCACTACTGCGGCATAGGGGAAACGGAATAACAGCATTCCTGCTGTACAGAGTAAACCCAAAATGACTGCTTCAGTACATTGTCCTACAATATAACGATGAAAGCAATCGTTGGCAACGGACAGTATATGGGAAATTCCTGTAAACCACCTGGATTTCAGATAATGGTCTTTTAAGGTTCTCAGCTGTCTGCCAAGGGTTTCCTTGCCGGCTAAAATATAGACGGAGAAGATAAAGGCAATCATGAGGTTTGCGGCAGTGGTAACCGTTTTGGATACAATGGTCACTGCATAGTCCCCCGCACTTCCCAGTCCCCCCAAAACGGAATATACAATATTTGTCAATGACTTTTGCCAGTCCACCGTGTCAAAGAATTCCTGAATAGAGTCGGAAATCCAGGGCTGCTCCGCCAGGGATTCTCCGATTTCGGACAGAGCTGCAGGTACACTGGTGAGCAAAAGCGTAATACAGCTGCTGAGCTCCGGAATCACGATCCGCAGCAACAGTAATATGGCGGCAAGCACGCTCAAAAACGCTAGCAGCATACAGACCGGCCTGCGGCTTTTTAGGATTCCGGTCTTTTTGCTTTTGGGGAAATAATGGCGCTCAAAAAAGCTCATGGGAATGTTGAAAATGTATGCAAAGACGCATCCCATTATGAGCGGTGTTCCGGCTGCCAGAAGCAGATTCAGTAAATGAATCAAGCTGTCCCAGTAATGGATACAAAGATAAAGAATAAACAGGCTGATTCCTGCCTGCAGAAAAATCTTCCAACGAGACTTCATTTGTGCGCTCCTTTTTGCATGCCTACGGGCAGTAAATAGTTTCAATATGACATTTTACCCTATTCCGGAGGTTTTTACAAGCCTGAACTGTTTACGGGACACGGAACGCCCTGCGGTACAAAGATGGTTTGCCGGCTGTAAATGCAGATTTACCTGCGGACTGACACCGATTATAGATTTCCGCATATAATATACAAAACCTTATTGCGAGGTACTGTATGGCATTGGTAGTTCTCGATGCAGGACATGGTGGACCATGACAGTAAATAGGGCAATATTCTCAAAAGCCTTTAGTTATGCGACTTTTGAGGGCATGTATGGATTATAATGCCAGGTGATAATGAAATTCAAGAGTACTGTCAGCCTTATAAAATATAATTTTTTCTACAATCGTTCTCAGGGCCTCTCCCTTTAGTTCATACGGGGCATCGCTCTCGATCAGTTCAATAACGGAATGAACTTGTTTCAAAAACTGCTCTTTATAGTCTGCAGGATTGTCAGACGGTACGGAGAGAGCGGCAATTAATTCTTCTAATTCAGCCTTTCGTTGATTTAGAAGCTCGCGGTTTCTTTTGTATTCTTCCAGTGTGTCAACTTCGTTCAGATAAGCCTCCTTTATTCGTTTTAATTTAGTATCCAGTCCATTCAGCTCATTTTCATAGATGGTTCGTTCGATTTCGGTATTTGTAAGGGTAGTATGTACTAATTCGAAGTCTACGTCTTTTGTACCGTCAAGGACTTTATGTAAGGATGCAAGGACGGCAGCAGTCAGTTTCTTTTCGCTTATATATTGAGACTCAATATGAATGCCGCGCCGGTAGCCAAGGCACTGAAAGCCGTTTGTAAATGAGTTTGTCTTAGTTCCGGCTCTAAAGGATAAGGATTTACCGCAGATGGAACATTTTACCATGCCCGATAGCCAGTGTTTTCCGTGAGAAACAGGATGGGCGTATGCCTGACGCGTGATTTTCGTTTGCTGGATCCGCTGTTGCGCACGCTCCCAGGTATCATTGTCAATGATCGGCTCATGAAAGCTATCTGTAATAATCCATTCTGACTCATCTTTACACTTTGACGTGCCGGAGTTTTCCCGGCGATTCCACCGTATTTTTCCGATGTAAAATGGATTCTCCAAGATGTAACTCACTGCATCTGCATCAAAGACTTTGCCCGATTTTGTTTTGAAGCCCTTAGCATTTAAATGATGTACGATATAATTTTTATCATATCCTGTGGTATAAAGCTGGAAAATGGTTTTTATGATAAAGGCTTCTTCAGGGATAATCACAGGGGTTTCGCCTTGCGGTTTATAGTAACCCAGAGGGGCTTTGCCGTTATATTGTCCCTTGGATGCTTTAAGCCTCATGGATCTGGTAACCTCCATGCTGAGATTAACCGAATAAAATTCATCCTGCCATTCGATAATCATCTCGATCAGTCGCCCGTACATGCCCTGTGGGATAGGCTCTTTAACGGATATAACATCAATTCCCAGTTTTTTCCGAAGAACGGATTTATAAAAGGTTGATTCATCCTGATTCCTGGCGAAACGGGAAAACTCCCAGAGCAGGATTACGTCAAAAGGTTTTGGCGTCTGCTTTGCAGTGGCGATCATAATCTGAAAAGCATCTCGGTTTTGGGATTTCCTTCCGGATTTTCCGTCCTGCTCAATGAAAATATACTCTTTGGGCAGAATAATCCGTTCCCGGAGGCAATAGGCCTGAATCTCGGACAGCTGTGATTCCGGGGACAGTTCTAGCTGATCATCAGTTGATACGCGGATATAGGCGGCTCCGGTCCTGATCTCGACGTTGCTTGAGGTGTTGTTAAATTGTGCCATGGTATCATCTCCTGTATAAAAGTATGTTTCCATTTATGAAAAATGCAGCGGAATTCCAACTACCGAAAAAAATCGGTAGTTGGAATTTGGGTACAAAAATAACAGCCGGCAGAACATGAGTTCCGCTTGCAGGCTGTCCCCGGAGATGATACAATGATTTTGCAAGATTGGGTATCCCTCCGGGGATATATCTAAAGCCGTTCGGTGTGGGGACACCGGGCGGTTTTTCTTTGACCATTCCGTTGCCATTACCGGAATGGTCAAAATGTTGTGTTTGATAGATTTACTAAAACATTTGTTTAGATCAGCGAATCGTAAAAATATAACTATCCTTAGAAGATGCAGGCTCAATAGTTATAAAAAGAGGATTCTCATTTTCTGCTATTTCTTGTGGGCATTTAAACAGGTAATGAATACCACGAGTGTCTAAAGGCTTTATTGAAGTGATATTTGCATAAGTAAATCCCGTAGTGCTATCTTCAGGAGCTGCAAAACTTGAATAAGTATACCCATTATTATAGTCAGCTGTCGCGGATAAAATATCATCGCATTTTAAATTATGTTTCCCTATGTTCTTAACATCAACGTCCAGATGGATGTAAACGTTTCCAGGATCTGCTTCATAATGTGTGTAAAAACCAGAGGTGTTATCTGGCAGCACATCGTAGGAGAGTTCAACTTTGTTAATTGTTATTTCTGCGTATTCCGTGGTGATAGTATCACCCTCGGAAATTGCTGTGCCTTGCTGAGGTGTGGATGTTTCTTCTGGTATAGATGCAGTGATTGAACTAATTTGTTCCTTTAATGCTGCATTTTCGTCTTGTAGCGCCTTTACCTGTGCCTGCAAACTTGCCACTTCTGCGGAATTATCTCCCGGAATAGATTGAGTTGATGAACAGCCTGATAAAAATAAAGCAGTTACAAAAATAGATAGATGATAAAAAAACTTTTTCATGATAAAATTCCTCTTTTCTTTAGATATTTATTAAAACGCTAAAGCGATTTAACCAACATTTTACAATTATGCAATTTATATATAGAATAAGTGTAAAATTATGTTATGTTTTGTTAAATTGAAATGCAGTATTACCATTCATTTCAAATACACCGATACTTGGCTCAAAATAGATGACATAATTGTCTAACTTAACATATAGACCATATTTCTGCTTATAACACAGCAGTGCTTCCTGCAGGAAGGATTCCGTCACGTCCAGATAATCAGCTACATCAGAAATATTCTGGCAGCCTGATTTATGAGCAGAAATTATTCCGTGCAGGCCGATTAGTCTATTATAGGCCCAGAGCCGCGCACGGTATTCCTGTTTGCGGCTATTGACAGAAGTCTGATCTAAAATATCACCAACAGTAGTATAATGATGTCCAAGTTCTTCCGCAAGGACACATCCCTTTTCGACGGAGGTCATATTTTTTCGAATGGCGATTCTGTTATTATAGATACGTCCCTTATATCCAGGTATGTTTTTTTCTTTTACCATTAATTCCTGCTTATCTGCTTCCCTTAATAAATCTTCGTATTCCATGATAAATTACTCCCATTCCGAATCATCCATCATCATGTTGTCACCGGCCTGCCGATCTTCTGGTGTGCTATCTTCGTCAATATGAGCTGCATTGACGTATGTATCTTTCTGAGTATATTTTGAGACTTGTGTTAGTTCTATAATCTTTTCGTTCTGCTTTTTTAGCTTTTCTGCTATTGCATACTCCCTATCCAGTACCGTATCAACCACGCTTGCTCCGTCCGGGGAATGGGTGGAGATAAGACGGTATTTTTCTACCATATCAACTTCTTTCATATTGAGTTGTAGACTTCCATCTTCTTTGTAACCGTCATATCCAAAAGTTTGCAGAATGTTTTTTACATTGTACAAATCGCAGAGTTTCATGAAAACGTCATTTGGCGGCTCTGCTTTTCCAACTTCCCAAGAGCTAAAAGTTGATTGCGCTACCCCAATATGTTCGTATGCTTGTTTTTGAGTAAGCCCAGATTTCAAGCGTAATTCTTTCAAGGTTTTGCCAATGTTTTTTGCCGGCATACACTCCCTCCTTTCTTGTCATATTTTCATTATATCAAAAAAAATTACCGTGTCAATAAAAATAACGAAAAATTCGTTAAAAGTTCTTGACAAACGAAAAAATCGGTATTATTATAATAAAAAACGAACAGTTCGTTTTAAGAAAGGAGGATATGAATGGATATACCAACAAGAAACATAGCAAAGTATGTACGTGATAAAGGTATTAACGTAACGAAGCTGTCAAAATCAACTGGCATCCCCTACATGGCACTCTATGACAGTTTGCTCAATTCCGAGCGCAATAGAGACTTGCGTTTGGGAGAGGCGCTTTCTGTTTGCGCCTTTCTTGAGGTTGACCCACGGGATTTTGCAGAGCAGCGTCAGGAGGTGGCAACGTGAAAATCGGAGAAAACGAGGCTAAGGAAATCCAGATAGTGACAGATGACAACGAACTGATAGCCAGCATTACAGATGATGACATTATCGGAAAGTCCGGGTACAAAGTCGTGTGCGTGCCTGCTGAAGATTAACCGAGGTTGTTTTTGGGGTTTCCATCCGGCTTGGAAACAGGAGTTTCCACACCATTTATTTTGCGGTGATAGTAGTCATTCCCATAAGTGCCTCTATCAATCGCTTTAACAAATTGGTTGCTAATCCGTTGGATTTTGCAGAAAAAGACACGTAATGAGGGGGGTGAAGAATGAAGGAAGAAAAACTGCAATTAATTCTTAAAGACATGCAGGGGATTACATATCCAGAGTGGAAAAAGTTATCCCATGTTATTGACTGTTATTTCGTCTCCGAGGCTTCCATGCGAGAGAAAGAAATTAAAATGGAAAGCCCCGAAACGATAATTAATTCGTACAAACGGTTATTCTGAAACAATTTGAATGAATATTGGATTGATTCTGTAATCCTTGTTTTGGTATGAAATTCGGACATAATCTAATTGATAATATGTATTTTCTTTTTTACGTTGGATTGGTGCCCATATTACGGCATTTTCTTCATACCATTGGCTGGGATTTACAAGATTTTCACCCATGACACATTCAGGGTCATCATTTAAGCAGACCCAATTTCCAACAAGGCAAGCATATACTTTTTGCATAGTGATTTTTCCTTTCTTTTGTTATGTTGCAAAGATATTTTATCATGCTAACAAAGTATTTTCAATAGTCAACATTGTTGGGAGCAGGCTTAATTGGGGTAGCGACATAAGGAAGTGATCTTCATCAAAGTCTACTGCAAGGGGATTTTCCATAGTTTTCTTCTTTCATATGTATGCAGGTATGCCAGTACCCTGTAAGTACAGTATAGAGAAGATGGGACGGAAAATCAAGCCACAGATTCCAGTATAGGGAGGTGATTCTGATAATAGTAAATGCAGATGAACTGAAAGAGCTGTCGGAACCGTTAATTAATTATTTAAAGGAAAACTGCAGCCCGAATTGTGTTGTAGTGGTCAGAAATGGAAGAGTAGAAGTGCTTGATCGGCTAATTAATGCAGATCTGGATTGTCTGGAAATAGAGTAAACATGGACATTCCTATGGACATAAATTGAGATAGGAGGGATGACGCATGAATATTGTAAATCTCATACATATCGGTGATGAAGTGAAAAACCTGGATACGATGACTCCAGCAGAAAAAAAGGAAATCGCGCTGGCATTGAACAGTCAGGCGCTGGAAGCAATCGGGTACAGAAAAGTGAAAACAGAAGAAAAAACCGCGTAAGCGGTAATTCGATGGACAAGCCATGTGGAAGGAGGACCAGATGATACATAAACTCATGGGCGCAGGAGGGTTTGTACTGGTGATCTTAGGAATCGGATGTATAGACAGCCCATCT